>SVHN01000019.1 GCA_015055805.1 Clostridiales bacterium | reverse complement strand
ATCAGGAATGGAAACGCCGTGTTGAAGAAGATGAAGAAAATTGGGATAGCGATATGTACCTCTACCCCGATTTTGATTGGTATGACTTAGGACACCACTTTATTCACGACGTCTGCTGTCACGAAATCCCCGATTGGCTTGAAAACTATATTGATTATGCTCGATATGGTGAAGAACTGTCCTATGACGGTTTTAGAGAGTATTCGGGTGGAATTGTTGAAATTAGGAGGTGATTATGAAATATATCACTTTTATTAGGAAATCGTTTCAAGGTGCTTGGGTTATCTCAGGCATCATTGGAACACGGCAATATATGTTTTATAGCAAAAGAAACGCTATTAAGCAATACAATCAAGAATCTAAATTTTTTATTAAAAATAAAAGGAGTTAAAACTATGGAAAGAACATTACAAAAACAGGAAGCATTGGCAAGAATGAGAACGCTCAAATTACACGAAAACGTAATTCGTGAATTTGAAAAAGAAGACGTTATCAATCAATCCGAACACGGTGGTATTCTCTTTTGGCTTGACGATAATCAAAAAGCATTGGTTGAAAAATTTGAAAAAGAATATAACGCCGTTGTTTACCACGTTATCCACAGTTATACGGAGTTTGGCGAATTGCTTGCCTACCTCTACGTTTCTCAACACGAAGACGAATGGGGTTACGATAGAGATGACCTTAAACACGGAACACCTATCGCCTACGTTGAAAATTTAGACGATTCCTCTCTTTCTGAATTTGGCGGCATTGGTATTAAGTCACAGTTCGGTGGCTTATGCAGAACCGCATAAGGAGGCTTTTATGGACTGTAAATATATCGCAATTATTGATGGTAAAACTTATACATACGTAAACGCTTCACAAGTATTCATTCTTGAAGACGCTATTTCCATCGGCGTTGAAGAAGAAATCTTAACAGCATTTGTAAATAAAGTTTTTGACCTTTATTTAAGTGATAGCAACGATACACCTTTGGATAAGCTAATAGATTACTGTCACAAACATTGGAACGAATTTGAAGGTAAAAGCCGTTGGGAAATACTCGACGACTTTTATTCTTCTTTTTAAGGAGGTTTTTATGGAAATTAAAAACGAAAACGGCGTCATAAAATACACCTTTAATGACGAGGAAGAAAAAGTTATAGATTGGGCTGTCAAAACAATAATTGACTGCTACATAGCAAAAGGTGGTGATAAAGACAAAATGATGACTGAAATAGAAATTCGCAACTATATAGACGGTATTATGTGCCGTGATGGAATTTACGGCGTTAAAAAATATATTGCACTTGAAAACAACTATACAAGGAGCGAAAATAATGAATAAAAAACATAGAAAAATCTGCGAAAATCTTGGCTGGACTTTAAGGGAATACGAAAAAGACGTTGACGTTTGTCAATACTCTCCCGCCGGCGAAGATTTTTTCTTTACTGTAGCAAAACGAAACTTCGCAGAAGAAGTTGACCAATACGCTGACGATTTTGATGCAGACGAACACGCTGAAATGTGGGTTGAGTGCAGAAATTCGGTCAGAGGTGTTCCACAATCTATAAGAACGCTTATTGATGACGCTGATGCGATACAAGAAATGCTATACAGTTTAGCACGAGCATTAAACGGAAGGAGTTATTAAAATGAGAAACTTAAAAGAATTAGATACTATCCTCTGTGTCCTCTACTACTACAATCGTTTGAGTGAACACGAAAGCGTGGAAATAAGAGAACTTTTGGATTACGCCTTTGACAGAGTTTTAGAGCGTAATACAAATATGCTTATACTCGCTTGTATAGGTAGAAACCTTGAGGAAAGCCGCCCTGAACTTGACGAAATACTCAAAAGAGATACGAAATTCTTTGAATATAAGTCAAGAAAGGAAGCTATACGAAAATCCTAAATAGGAGGATTAAATATGGATAATTTACTTACAAAGTTATATTACGGACAAATTGATATTGCTAACAAAAAGCCTAATAAAAAGCGTTCTGATAAAGAAAGCGACTTGTTTGACGAATTAGAAAAAATGCTTTCTAAAGAACAGTTTGAAATTTTCCAAGAGTTTTTAACGCATTACGCAGATAGATACTCGGATTATCAAGAATATGCCTTTACTCAGGGCGTGAAAATAGGCTTTAACCTTGCACAAGAAATAAACAACGTTGAAATATAAGGAGTAAAACAATGAAACCTTACCCTGCTTTAGCTCATATCCATTCACTTAACGGTGAAATGAGAGAAATTACAGTATTAGAACAAAAAGATAACGTAAATTATATCGTTGAATATGGTGGTGTGAAATGCACCGCCATTTTTAATTGGTATAACTGTCAATTCTACGCAGATGACAAATATGGAATTATAAGGAGTGAAAACAATGGATAAACAAATCGCAATCAACTTACACGACAACAAGGAATACCGTTTTGTAATTGAATCAGACGGTAGTTACTTCGTATTAGCTCCAAAACGTAAAACACGTGGTTGGAGGTATAGCCCTACTCAATTCTTTAATTACTACAAAATTAAAGAAGTAAAAACGGGTTTAACGGAAAACGATAAATGGAAAAAACGTCTTAAAAAGGCTATCGCTCTATGCAAGCAAAACGACCTTTGGCACAATCTTCAAGAGATATGGGAAAACTTATACAACTACGTTTCTTTAGAAGAAAAACGCCGTATTTACGAAGAATATTGGGCTTGCGATAGATACAATAAAGAAAAAGGCGAACAAAATTATAAGGATTTTGTAAGCAGCGTTAAAGCAAAATATCCCTTTATGATTAGAGCCGATGAAAACGGCAAAGAACATATTATTACCGATTATATCTGGGAATTATCGGACTGCACTTTGAAATCTATGTATTTTGGCAAATGGGATAACGCTATCATTAAAGACAATATCCGTAGAGCTTTAGCCGAAAAGAAAAAACACAGCGAAAGCGTTACAGTTAATTATGACGTTTCCTTTGAATACAATCCCGAACTTAAAAAAGCGTGGTATTCAGAAGAATATAGGAACTGTGGCAACGGGCATTATTATTTAGCCCTTAGTGAAAATACCGCCGTTTTTGCTGAAAACGATTAAGGTGATCGCCTATGAAGCCTAATCTAAACAATCCATACGGTTATAAAGTATGCTATCCCGTATCAAGAAAAAAATACATACATAAGTTCAAAACAAAAACTTATCAACAGGCGAAACAGATTAAAGAAATGTATTATAAATACCCACCGCCTGATGATAACGGCAAACCAATTATAAACGTTAAATGGCAGATATTCCCCATTACTCGAAAAGAGGTTATTAGAGGTATCTGGCGTGAAGTCCCTTTCTGAAATATGAAAGGGCTTTTTCTATATATAAAAATAAATTCTGGAGGTAATTAAATGAAAATCAATCTTGAAACAAAAGGAAACGACGAATTACGCCTTTTGAAGTATTTAGAAGAAAATGCAAGCGACGTCCTTGCAGAAAAAATCAATAACGGCGTTACCGTTGAAAAAGACGGAACTACGCTCTTAATGAAAAAAGACCTTAAAGGTTTTATGAAATACGCACTTGAAGAAGCTAAGAAGTTAGCTGAAAAAGGTGCTGTGGGAACTTACGTTGATGATATGGTCGTATTCGGCTGGCTAATGCACTTCTTTGAAGAAGACGCTATCGAAGGTAATTATTTCAACCTTGACGGAACGCCATATACACCGCCTAAGAAAGAAACGAAGAAAACAAAAACTACTACCACCGTTACTACACCTGCGCCGAAAAAGAAAGCTGAACCTCAAGCACAGTTTTCTCTCTTTGATATGATTGCCGCTAACGGTGAAGAAACGGACACCTTACCTACTATCAAAAAAGAAACAACGGTTGACGAAGAAGATGACGATATGCCGTCAGAGAAAGAAATACAGGAAATTATGGCTGAACTTCACGAAGAAGAAACAAAGCCTGCTCCTGCAAAGCCGTTAAGTCCGTTCTACAGCAAGTATTTAGATATACAGAGCAAATACCCGTCCTCTATCGTTGTTTATCGTTTAGGCGACTTTTATGAAGTTTTAGGCGATAATGCAAAACTCATAGCGGACGAGCTGGAATTAACCCTTACGGGACGTGATTGCGGATTAGAAAGCCGTGTTCCTATGGTTGGCTTCCCCTATCACTGCTCTGAAAAGTATTTCCTTAAATTGCATTACAATTACGACATTGTAATCGTTGAAAAGGAAGACGATATTCAGGTATTGGAAAAACGAGTTAAAA
>SVHN01000015.1 GCA_015055805.1 Clostridiales bacterium | reverse complement strand
TAAGGCTGCTTAAGCAGCAGCCTGAAAACGATTGCGGTTGGCATACTATTCAAGTGCGAATAGCACTGCCAGTACCATGCCCTTATAGGGCTTGTGCAAACTACGCGTTTTACGCGTAGTTATGATTATTAAATTATAATTAAATCATACTTTTGACGGTGACTTTTTGCGCTTTGATTTGTATGCCGTTGAAAAGTATTTAGGATCTTCAAAGCCACATAAAAACGCGACTTCTTTTACGCTGTAATATCCAGAAGATAATAGGTTGTCGGCGTAAGAAAGTCTTAGATCGGTTAGGTAACTCTGCGGGGATACGCCGATAGCGCACTTAAATATTCTACGAAAATAAGATGCGCAATATCCCGACTGCTTTGCAAGGTTGTCTATCGAAAAGTCGTGGTCGGTAAAATGCTTGTGCATATAATCGACTGCGGTATATATATGACCGTGCACGCGGGAAGTTATATCGGTTTTGGACTGAATTTCTATATTTTCTAATATAGACAAAAACAAGGCGTCAACTCTATATTGATACCCTAAAGGCTTTGTTTTCCAAACGGAAAGTAACTTTTCAAAAAGCCCAACGAAGAGTTCTGGTCGTGCTGCGTTGATATAAGAAAAAGGATAAATCGCGCTATTATCAATATTAAAATGAATAATAGTTATTTCCTCATCTTCCGAGCAGATTGTGTAGTCAAAGTCTTTTGGGATAAAAGTCAGGTCGTTTTTATTAAGTGTAACCCTATTTTCGCCGTAGCTGATTTCAGCACTACCGTAGTGGCGAAAAGTCAACGTATTATAACTCTTTTTAGACGAATATCTTTTGGAATTTGGAAAGTTTAACTTGTGAACTGATAGTATTGTAAAGGGGAATTTATCAGAATTAAACATAAATTAATTATATTTCACAAGGCAAAGTTTGTCAATAGATAATATAAAATTAGTAGCGAAAATTCAACCTTTACAATCGATTTTTGGGTTTTCAAACGATAGTTTAAATAGTATAATTAAGAAAAATAATAAAAGGAGCAACAAAGTGCTTAAAAACGTATTATTAAGACCAAAAACGATTTCAGCTTTTAGTGGTTATGAAAAATTGAGTTTATTAAACCAGTCTGTTACGAACGTTACAGAAAAGGATTATAGTTTTCTATTATCGATATTAGGCTATTCTTCAGCAAAAAAAGTGACGAATGACGGCGACAAATTTTTAATGATAGGCGACTGCGATTTAACTCTCAAAGACGGACTTAATCTTAAAGACGGAGAGTGTGTAGTTAAGGTGACTAAAAACACGATAGCCGTGTTTGGTAAAACCCACCAAGACGTTTCTAACGGAATAAAAATGTTAATCAGTATGCAAAATGATGCGGGGGAATTTCCTGTTGGTGAATACCGTCATATCCCCAAAGTAGATATGCGCGCAGTTCATTTTTGCATTTTCCGCCCCGACGACGGTACGGATAAAGAACGCACGGAAGTTCAAGATATTATTTATAGAATTAAAAAAGCCGCGCTTTGCGGATATAACTACGTTCTTTTGGAATTTTGGGGCATGTTTCCTTATGAAAAGCACCCCTATGCGCATTGGAAAAACTGCTATTCGCGTGAGGACGTAGAAAAGATTATTTCTTTTGCAATAGACGATATGCACGTTACGCCTATTCCCGTTCAAAACCTAACTAGTCACGCAGGGTGGAGTAGGATATCTTCGCGTCAGCACGTAGTTTTGGATCAACGCCCAGACCTAGCGGACATGTGGATTCCCGGTGGTTGGTGCTTTGCAACGACAAGAGAAGATACCAAAGCTTATCTTCGCGATATAATTCAAGACTTAGTAACTACTTTCCGCAATCCACCGTTCGTGCATTGTTCTTGCGATAAGTGTTTCGGGTTCGGTTCGACCGAAGAAGAAAGAGTATTGCCAGCAGACGAGTTGTTTATAAATCACTTAAAGTTCTTGCACGACGAACTTAAAAAATACGGTAGCAGAATGGTTATGTGGGCGGATATGCTTTATTCGTCATTGGACGTTAAGTACTGGAAATGCGCGCCGACGGTAGCCGACGAGTTGCCCAAAGATATTCTTATGAATATTTGGACTCATAACGATATAGGCGAGAGAGAGTGGGAAGACGTTGGATTCTTTGAATCTCGTGGTTTTGAAACTATTTATTCACCGTTCCTTGGAAAAGACGGGGCAAGGAATATGGTTAAACAATGCATAAAAAATAAAAGTTTAGGCATAAATCAAACTACTTGGCATAGACCTGAAACGGCAATGAAAACGGTCGTTTACAGCGGTGGATATATGTGGTGCGGCGAAGAGCCGTTAGACCAAGCGGTAAACTCAAAGTTATCAAAGGAGAATTGATAATGTTTAAATATGACGAAAAGGTAAATATTTCCGAAAAGTTAAAAAATAATCCGCTATTTCAACAGCGCATAAAGGGTATGAACTTTGGATTTTTATCAAAGCGTGGATATTACGAAAGAGAAGACGTAAAAAAACAGCCTGCGCTTATGAAAGAGATGGGCGTTAATTTAGTAACCCTTAACCTAAACGTTTGTCAAGATACTTGGTGTTCAACCAAACTGTATTTAGACTTTGAGTATAGCGTTGGTGAAGACGAGTTGTTAGAGATGGCAAAACTTCTTCACGAGCAAGGAATAATGGTGCTTTTTAAGCCGTGTATGACCTGTTTAGACGGTCAGGCAATGGGCGCAGTTCAATTCCCCGAAACAGGTATGCAAATAGAAGGGGTGCGCGTAGATTACCGCAAGGCGTGGTTTGAAAGTTATACTAAGTGCATAGTTTACTGCGCAACGCTTGCACAAAAAATGCAGGCGGAAGGGTTTATGATAGGCGCAGAACTCTTAGGTATGGAAGGCGGTTACGGTATCGACCCATACTGGCGTGAACTAGTAAAAAAAGTGCGAGAAGTTTACGACGGCGCGGTTACCTACGAATTTACTTGTACGTCGCGCAAACGCTATTCGCTAGCTTGGTTTGACGAACTAGATTTTTTAGCGTACAGTTATTATCCGCCTGCTTGTCCGCGCGATCATATAGAAGATCCCGAAAACAATCCCACTTATACCAAGAAAGATATGTTTGAATTCATGCTTGATAGACGGCAGAAAATGGAAGAGATTTGTTCTAGGTTTAATAACAAACCGATACTGTTTACCGAATACGGCACACGTTCTATGCACGGCTGTATTCAGTTGCCCTATAACATTACTTTCCGCGGCAAATACGACGGTCAAGAACAAGCCGACTTTATGGCGGCGTCGTTCGACGTGTTTAAAGCCGTGCCCTACTGGATGGGGCTTTGCTGGTGGAAATGGGACGAGACACAAAACCGTCCACATTATCACGAAGACCCTGCTGGCGACGGGGGATTTACTATCCAAGGAAAACCTGCGGAAAAAGTGTTTAAAGAAACGAAACTATAAGGAGAAGAAAAATGGCTATTAAACATACTGCTGTAAGTTATTACGGATTAAACTACGTAGAACACGCAGAAAAAGACTTTATCGAAATGAAAGAACACGGTTGCGATACCGTTATACTTGCTATAACCGAGTTCGATATGGACTTTTGGTTTCCTAATATAAACGAAATAGTTAAGACGGCGCATAAAGTAGGGCTAAGGTGTATAGCGGATACTTGGGGCATAGGTAAATATTTTGGCGGAGAGCAAGTGAGTTTGTTTTTGCAGAACAATATTCATCACCGTCAGGTATCGGCGTATACGGGCGAAGTATTAAACGCCGCTTGCTTTAATACCAACTCGTTTAGGGATTACTTTACTAATATATGTTTAAAACTTGCAAGGGAAACCGAAGTGGACGGATTTTTCTGGGACGAACCGCATTATGCTTATCCCAAAGCGTATGCGTCGATAACCGGTGGAGCAGGTGACGACTGGTCGTGCCGCTGCCCAGAGTGCATGAAGAAATTCCAAGACTATTACTGGTATGAGATGCCCAAATTTATGAACGACGACGTCAAGCAGTTTAGATGGCGTGAAGCACTTAAAACGCTTGCAGACTGCTCAAAAGCCATAAAAGAAGTCAATCCCAATTTAGAGATTACCTGTTGCGTACACGCAACTAAAAACACTTATTACGTCACCGAACTTCGCGGTTACGATAACTGGGATATGGTTGCGGCATGTCCGTACTTCGACGTGTTTTCTACGACTATTATCAACTGGTCGTTGCCCGAAAGTTTCTTTAAGGAAATTACCGAAAGAACGGTTAAAATTGCTAAGAAGTACGGCAAGCAAAGCGAGCGTTGGATAATGGGTTATAACGCGCAACCGGAAGACTTTAAACAGATAGATAAAGTAGTAGATATGTACGAAAGCATGGGCGTGGATAGGCTTGCTACTTGGACATATCGCGGCGGTTTAGGAACGAGCGTTGCCGCACCCGACCCCATTAAACTTTGGGACGCCATAGGTGAAAATTATAAAAGGGTTATGAAAAAATAATAGGAGAATATTATGAAAGATTTTGGATTTTACAAGAAAATCATTGAGAATTTAGAAAAGGTAAACGCAAATCAGGAAGAAAACATAGAAAAGGCGGCGGATTTAATGGCGGAAGCCATTAAGAACGATAAGTTAATTAGTGTTTTCGGCGGCGGTGGACATACCACTCTGCCCGTTGGTGAAATGTTTTTCCGTGCGGGTGGGTTAGCAAATATTAACCCGATAATGGAAACGGCTTTGTCAGTATTTAACCAAGCACTCAAATATTTAGAGTTAGAGCGCACGGTAAATTTTGGCGCGTCGATAGTTAAGTATTACAACCTACAAAAGGACGATTTACTCATAATTTTCCACAATATCGGCATAAATGCAGCGACCATTGACGCGGCGTTAGAAGCCAAAAAAGCAGGCGCAAAAATAGTTGCTATATCGTCGAGTTTTTGGCAAGACGAAATGCCGTCAGACCACTTTATCCGTCATCCGAGTGGTAAAAACCTTTTTGAACTTGCAGACGTTTGCATTGACGATTATAACCCCGTAGGGGACGCCGTTGTGAACGTAGACGGCTTTGAAACGCCTATCGGACCGGTATCAAATATCGTTGATTTTTATATAGCGCACCAACTAGAAATAGCAACCGTACGCAAATGTGTTGAACAAGGTATAGAACCACCCGTATGGAGTAGCGCAAACACGCCCGGTGGCGACCAAAAGAATAAAGCAATGCTCGATAAATACCGTCCTAGAATAAAAATGTTATAAATTAATACAACAAGAACTCGGCAAAAATTGCCGAGTTCTTCTTATCTTTAGAAAGATTTTATTTTTTATCTATTGATTTAACAGCGTCGGATATAACCGAATAATCTGCCATTTTACCGTACTTGTCTATGCGTACTTTGTTTATATCGCCGTGGGTTAAACACCCTGCGCCGCCTGCGCAACCGCCGACGCACGCCATGCCTTCAATAAAGTTACCGTCAAGTATTTTCTTAGACGCTTTTAATAGGGCAACTCTGCACGCGTCGATTCCGTCACAGGGCACGGCTTTAAGGTCAAATCCGTCTATACCGTGTTCTTTAATGCCCTCGGCAACGGCTTCTGAAAGTCCGCAACTGCGCCCGAATATTCTGCCGTAGTAGGACGCGCTGTTTATGGTGTCTTCTTCAAGGGTGGTTATGTCTATATCCTTGCTGTCAAACAACGCCTGTAATTCTTCAAAGGTTATAACCGAGTCAACGTAATCTTTGACTTCTTCCTTTTTGAATTCCATTTTTTTAGCGGTGCACGGTCCGATAAATATAACCTTGGCGTTCGGCTCGGTTTCTTTTATGCGCTTAGAAATGGTTGCCATAGGTGATAGGTTATGCGATACGTATTCGGAAAGTTCGGGGAACTGCTTTTTAACGTACGACACGAACGCAGGACAGCACGAGCTTGTTAAAAAGCCCTTTTCTGTAAGTTCTTTAGCCTCGGACAGCGCGACCATATCCGCGCCGAGAGCGGCTTCAACGACTTCGTAAAAACCAAGTGCTTTTATTCCCGATAAGACTTGACCGAGTTTAGCGTAAACGAATTGACTAGCGATAGAAGGCGCAATTACCGCGTATACTTTATAATCTTTATTGTCGTTACTGCCCTTTATTATATCAATGACGTCAAGTATGTAAGACTTATCGTTTATCGCGCCCCAAGGACATTGATAAACGCACGCGCCGCAAGCGATACATTTTTCGTCGTTTATTTTAGCGGCTTTATTTTCGTCCATAGAAATAGCCTTGACCTTGCACGCTTGTTCGCACGGACGCTTATGGTTTATTATCGCGCTGTAAGGGCAGACCTTGGCGCAAAGTCCGCACTCTACGCATTTATCCTTGTCGATATGCGCTTTCTGTTGAGCGTCAATCGTTATCGCGCCCTTTTTGCAAGCGTCTTCACAGCGGTGCGCTAAGCAGCCTCTGCACGCGCCTGTTACTTCATAACCGCCCATAGGGCATTCGTCGCACGCGATATCTATAACTTCAATAACGTTCTTATTTTGTTTATCTCCGCCCATAGCAAGTTTTATTCTCTCGATAACTATTGCTTGCTCTTTATATATACAGCAACGCATAGTGGGCGTTTTGCCAGGTACGATTATTTTGGGTATGCTAGCTAGATTTTCTTTTAGAGTACCTGCCCAAGAAAATCTAGCAACTTCCTTTAATACTCTGTATTTTAAGTGTTGAACTTTAGTGTCGAATTTTCTCAAAGTAATGCTCCCTTGTAGTAAGTTTTATTTGGCTGGAAAATATTTGCTTTTTGCCTCGGTTACCTTAGAAATAAACTCGGTATCGAGTTTGGTTAGATGATATTTTTTTCTGTATATCAAAACGTCTTTGTACGTCTTGGTGTTAAAATCGCATTTTAGTTCTACTAGATTGAATTTGTCTTTAAGGTCGTTCGGGATCGGCGATACCCACATAAAGGTGTTTGGGACTTGTTCTAAAAGCGTGAACTGAACACCGCGTTCAAAAACCATTATGCGCTTTTTAGCAAATTCCGAAAGTTCTGCGCGCTTAACGTCAATAAGCGGTAGGGACGGAACGTAAGGGTCGCCGTGAGTAATCTCTATGCACCCCGACAAATCTTCTGCAACGATTTTTTCTTTCTTTGCAAGGGGATTGTTTTTTGACACCGCCATAACGTAAGTAAATTCGTTCAAGACTTCGTAGTTAAGTTTTTTCTCTTCAAAGAGCGTACTAAAATACTTTTCAAAAGTGCTTTGATATCTAACGATTCCAAGGTCGTATTCTTCCTTAACGACGTTAATAATGGTGCGCATTGAGTTGGTTTCTTTATATATAATTTCCGCGTGAGTTTCGTTGTTTAGAGCCATTGAAAACTCGGAAAACGCATAGGAAAAGTAACTTGCTCTCGGCACGCTCACCGATAAACGCAACTTCTTTTCGTTTCTAGTCTCGTATATGGACTCGATTTTCTTTATCTGAGAAAGCGCGTTTTTAGCGTATAACAAGAATTCTTCGCCGTCTATGGTAATTTCAAGCCCCTTTGACGAACGCTTAAATATCTTGATTTTAAGTTCACTCTCTAACGCTTTTATTGCACGACTTAAATTGGGCTGAGAAGTGTATAAATTTTCTGCCGCCTTGCTTATAGAACGCGTGTTTGCAACTTCGACTGCGTATTTGATGTGTAGTATGTTCATATAAACCTCGTATATCTAAACGGATATAAACCTTCTAAATTATATTTTAGTATATCATAATTGATATATTAAAAACAAGTAAAATTAAAAGGATTATAATTTTTAGTCAAAAGTTATATTTCTTTGACAAATCACGCGTAATATGTTATTATTTTCCTATACAAAATATAACTTTTAGGAGCTATAAAAATGGATTATAAAAAGTTACAGAACGGAAGTGATATCCGCGGCGTTGCGCTTGAGGGTATCGAAGGGCAGAACGTAAACCTTACCGAACAGGTAGCAAAGGATATCGGTAGAGGCTTTGCATTGTGGCTTATCAAAAAGACGGGCAAGAAAGACCTTCGCGTTGCAGTAGGCCGTGATTCACGTCTTTCGGGCGCGGATTTATCCGAGTGGTTGTGTTCGGCGTTAGTTGATGCAGGCGTTTCAGTCACCGACTTTAAGATGGCGTCAACCCCTGCAATGTTTATGTCTACGGTTACCGACGGATATAATTACGACGGCTCGGTAATGATTACCGCAAGCCACCTTCCTTTCAATAGAAACGGCTTTAAGTTCTTTACCGCAAACGGCGGGCTTGAAAAGCAGGATATAAAAGAAATTCTCGAATATGCAGAGAGCAAAGAGAATACGGGACTTAATAAAGGTAGTTTAACTGACGGCGAATTTATGGACGCATATTCCAAAATTCTTGCCGATAAGATTCGCGCGGCAACGGGTGAAGAGCAACCCTTAAAAGGCTTCAAAATCGTCGTTGACGCTGGTAACGGCGCGGGCGGATTTTACGTATCTAAGGTGTTAGAACCGCTCGGCGCAGACACTAATGGTAGCCGTTATCTCGATCCCGACGGAAGTTTCCCCAACCATATTCCTAACCCTGAGAATAAAGAGGCTATGGAAAGTATTACCGAGGCGGTTAAAGAAACGGGCGCAGATCTCGGCATAATCTTCGATACCGACGTTGACCGCGCGGGCGCAGTTTTATCCGACGGCAGCGAACTTAACCGTAACCGCATTATAGCAATGCTGTCTGCTATACTTCTTCGCGAACACCCCGGTACGACTATCGTTACCGACTCAATAACTTCAACAGGTTTAGCAGAGTTTATTAAAGCAAAAGGCGGTATTCACCACCGCTTTAAAAGGGGATACAGAAACGTTATTAACGAATCTATAAGATTGAATAACTTAGGACAGGATAGCCAACTCGCAATCGAAACGTCTGGCCACGGCGCGTTTAAGGAAAACTATTTCCTTGACGACGGCGCGTATATAGTAACCAAACTTCTCATTGAACTTGCAAGGGGAAAGAAAGAAGGTTATACCTTAGAATCTCTAATAGCAGACCTTGGCGAGCCCAAAGAGAGCGTTGAGTTCCGTATGAATATCTTGGTTGAAGACTTTAAGTCTTACGGTCAGGACGTTATAACCGCGCTCAACGAATACGCTGCAAATAAGAGTGGTTGGTCGGTTGCGCCCGATAACTTTGAGGGCGTAAGAGTAAACCTTGATAAAGACCACGGCAACGGTTGGTTCTTGTTACGCTTATCACTTCACGACCCGTTACTTCCCTTAAATATAGAAAGTAACGACGTTGGCGGCGCAAAGAAAATTGCAGGGGAACTTGCAGAGTTTATTAAACAGTACGATAAACTCGACGCGAAAACCCTTATTGATTTTGCTGAATAAAAGATTTGCCCTGCATAGCAATAGTTATGCAGGGTTTCCTTTTATAAACTTCAAGTAAATTTGAACAAAGATTGATATAAATTTGAAACTATAATTTTATAATAAAAGAAAAAACGAAAAAGGTGAACTAATGAAAAAATTTGTTATTATAACCGATTCTTGTAGCGACCTTAATAAAGAACTTAGAACGAAATACGATATTGAATACGTGCCCATGCACTTTTCTATGGACGGAAAGGATTATAAGGCAAGCCTTGACTGGGAAGATTTTTCAGTAAGCGAGTTTTATAACCACATGCGTAACGGCAAACGCTTTTTGACGGCGCAGGTAATAGCCGAAGATTATAAAAAGGCGTTTACCGAGTGGATAGAAAAAGGCTACGACGTCTTGTCAATTTCTTGCTCGTCTGCACTTTCTGCGTCAATCAACGCAAGCCGCGTTGTAAGAGAACAGTTGTTAGAGCAGTACCCCGATGCAAAAATCTATTGTATTGATAGCTTGAATTCGTCTTTCGGACTAGGCATACTCTGTATACAAGCGGCAAAACTTCGTGAAGAAGGCAAGAGCATTGACCAAGTTGCCGAGTGGTTAGAAGAGAAAAAACTCACAGCTAACCAAGAATGCACGGTTGAAAAACTTTCTTACTTAAAGCAGGCTGGAAGAGTAAGCGCAGCAAGCGCGTTTTTCGGTGGACTTTTAAACATTAAACCTATAATCATATCGGACGCTATCGGTCAAAACCATGCGGTAGAAAAGGTTAAGGGTAGACAAACTTCAATCGAACGCTTAGCAGAGCGTTTTGCAGAAGAAGTTGAAGACGTTGATTATCAAAACGTTTGCGTATGCCACGCAGATAACCTTGAAGACGGTTTGAAGTTAAAAGCAGCGGTAGAAAGCAAACTTAAAAAACCGATGGATATAACAATGGGTTATATCGGACCTATCGTAGGCGCATCAGCAGGTCCGGGAACGCTTGCAGTATATTTCTTTGGTAAGGAAGTAACTGTAAATAAAAAGTAGGCACTTTAGTCTTAAAGAATAGAACCTTAACATATATAGCAAAAAGCCGAACGTTTATCGTTCGGTTTTTTGTATGCGTGGTGAAATGTTTGTTTTAGCATATCACGATATGTACAAGTGAATAGATTTGCATATCTAATTGACTTAAAGTTAGAATAAATGTTATACTAAAATAAAAAAGGTAAAGTGTATGAAACTTAAAAATCTTACGGCTTTCATTACGGGCGCAGGCGGCGGAATAGGTAGAGCCATAGCAGTCGCGCTAGCAAAAGAAGGCGCAAAACTAGTTTTGTTTGGTGGAAATAATAAAGAAAAACTTAATGAAACTTTATCAGCCGTTACGGCTTGTGGCGGAGAGTGCTATGTGAAAGCAGGTAATCTTACCGACGATAAGTTTATAACCGAAAATTTTGTAGCGGCGGTGGAAGAGTTTGGCGCACCCGACATATTGATAAACAACGCAGGCGCAACCCTTAATTCACCGTTTGAAAGTACGAATATAGAAACGTTTGACAAAATAATGAATATAAATGCAAGAGCACCGTATTTGCTAACTCAAACGGCTTTACCGTACCTAAAAAAATCTAAGAGCGCAAGCATAATAAATATCGCATCAGTTGTAGCGCATCAAGGCTACGTCAATCAAAGCGCGTATAGCGCGTCAAAGCACGCGCTTTTAGGCTTTACCAAATCGCTTGCAGCAGAAGTTTATAAAGACGGAATAAGAGTTCATGCGATATCACCTGGCGGAGTTTATACCGATATGGTAAAAATATCACGTCCCGATCTAACAGCGGAAGGAATGATTATGCCCGAAGATATCGCAGATATCGTTACGTTTATTTTAACCCACCGCACAAACGCGGTAATAGACGAAATCAACGTTCATAGGGCGAATAAAGCGCCGTTCTTAATTTAACGGAATATAAAATACATAAAACTCGACTTGGTTTATAAGTTGAGTTTTTATTTTTTTATAAAACGGCTTGATAAAAATTTTTGCGTGTGATATAATAATGTCGCAACACAGTTTAATTTTTTACAGTATAGGCATACTTTACTTTGGTAAAAGCGTATGCCCTGTATTCCTATGCTGTAAGTGTGGAACTGTGTTGCAACTGTGGGCAATACGTTTTTCGGTGCGTTGCCTTTCGGTTGCGCACTTTTTATTTTATATAAGATAATTATACAGTCAATCAGCAAATCTCGATAGTCGCGAAAAAAAAAGAACAACGATTTTTTTAAGTCGTTGTTCTTTTTTTCTAAATTATAAAATTCTTATTCTGTTTTGAATTTTTCGATTGCCTCGGCACGGCGTTTTTCTAAGAACCATTTCCAACTTGTGCCGTCAAGGAACGGAT
The DNA here is from genome assembly GCA_015055805.1 of Clostridiales bacterium. GTDB lineage: Bacteria > Bacillota > Clostridia > Christensenellales > Borkfalkiaceae > UBA1259. The sequence continues at coordinate 20,320 of SVHN01000015.1, read as the reverse complement.
TTTTTTCTCCGCCCATTGCCGCCATTTTTTCAGCGTGCTTATTGTCGCCTAAGTGATTGCCTAAATGCACGTCGATAACTTCGTCCATCATGCGGTCTATGCCTTGAATAAACTCTTCTCTCAACGAGTGGGGAAGAGAGTATTTATCAAGATACTTTTTGCACATTGATAATAACCCTGCGCCACCGAACATACCTGCGCGGTATTCTTTTCCGTCGTCGTAGCAGTTAAAGAAAATAGTAAGCGTGCCTTGGGTATGACCGGGGCAAGCGTAAAAGGTAAAGGTCTTTTCGCCGATAGTGATTTCGTCGCCGTCCTTAATTATAACGTCGGGTTCAAAAGGCTCTTCAAAGGGCATATTAAACTCGTTTGTCCATTGCAACTGATTAACGCCCCTTACCATATCCGCGTCGCCTTCGCCGATATAAGTTTTTGCGCCCGTCATTTCCACCAAAGCGCGAGTGCCGCCGATATGGTCGATATGACCGTGCGAGTGGATAATGTGTTTAATATCGTGATAATCAAAGCCTAACTTATTGATGTTTTCAAGTATTTGATAGAGCGTTTTAGGAAGTCCCGTATCAAGTAGAATAAGTCCGTCAAGGCTCTTTATAAGCCAGCACGGCGCGTTCTTTGAGCCGATATGATAAATATCGTCGGTGTATTGCGTAGGCTCTAAGTAATAATCCCAGTAATTCATTTTATCGTCCTCTGTTTTTTATAAGTTTACCACGTTTATGGGCTTTCCGTCAAGGAAAGCTTTTACGTTTTCGATAGCAAGTCTTATAAGTCTTCTTCTGCAATCCAAAGCCGCCCAGCTTATGTGTGGTGTGATAAAGCAGTTAGGCGCGGTGAGTAAGGGGTTATCCGCAGTTATAGGTTCAACCTTAATGGCGTCAAGCCCTGCTGCGTAAACCTTGCCCGATTTAAGCGCGTCTGTAAGCGCGTATTCGTCAACCAAACCGCCGCGGCTGTTGTTTAAAATAATTACGCCGTCTTTCATTTTTGCAATGCTGTCAGCATTTATCATATCTTTATTGTCTTCGGTTTCAGGGCAATGCAAGCTTATGACGTCCGCTCTCTTATAGAGTTCGTCAAGCGAAACGTAGTTGATGCCGAGTTTTTGCATTTCGGGGTTAATAAACGCGTCGTAAGCAATGACGTCCATACCCATAGCAAGTCCAGCCTTAGCAACCGTTTGACCGATTCTGCCAAGTCCGATTATGCCCATAGTCTTATATTCAAGTTCGTACGACGGATAATCCCAGAAACACCAGTCGGTGTCCGAACTCTTGCGAAGTTTTCTAACTTCGCCGTCGTGGTGCGCGACGTGGTTGGTGATTTCAAGAAGTAGGGCAACGGCGTGTTGACCGATAGCCTTGCTGCCGTAAGAAGGAACGTTGGATACCAAAATACCCTTTTTCTTTGCCGTTTCCAAATCAATCTTATTAAATCCCGTTGCAATAACCGAGATAAACTTAATATTAGGGCAAGCGTCTAATATTTCTTTGGTAATCTTGCCTTTGTTAAGCATAACTATTTCTGCGTCGCCGATAGTTTTAGCGATATCTTCTTGCGGCGTATCGTCGTAAATTCTAGCGTCGCCGAGTTTGTTTAATTCGCTCCAATCAATTTCGCCCTTGTTTTCACGGGGTTTATCAAGAACAACTATTTTCATATCCTATTCTCCTAAATATCTTTTACACCGTCAAGGAAAGCGTTTACGCCACGAACGAAGTAATCTCTGTCGGTTGCCATCCACAAAACGTTTGCGCCCATTTTTCTGTATTTTTTAGCGAGTTCTTCGTCGTCACAGAATATACCCGTTGACTTGCCGTATTTTTTACAAGTATCGAATACCTGCTGTATAGCCGAAGTCATTTCGGGGCTTTTAATATCGCAAGGCGTGCCTACTGCAACCGACATATCGTAAGGTCCAACGATAACTGCGCTTATATACTTGCCGTACTTTTCAAGCATTTCGGGAAGAAGTTTTATGCCTTCGGGTGATTCGATCTGGGGAAGAAGGAACCTAGTCTTTGGAAAGTCTGCGTATTTTTCGCCTGCGCGCATCTGTGCAACACCGCCCATACCTTTTCTTCCGTCAGGCGCAAATAAAAGTCCGTCAACGGCAGTTTTTAATTGTTCTAAACTTTCCGTTCTAGGTATCATAATACCGTCCGCGCCCATATCTATAAGTTTTGCGACCAAATAATATTCGCTATCTTGCGCCCTTACGATAGATGGAATACCCAAAAGACGCATTACTTGTAGCGACGGAATAATGTTCTGCGCATCAAACACGCCGTGTTCAGCGTCGAACAAGATAAAGTCAACGTCGTCGCGCTTAGCGATTTTTTCTAAAATTAGCGTGTTGTTGAACATTACCATTGAAGTTCCTACAACTTTTTCCGCTTTGTCAAATTTGTTTTTTAAGCTTTCATATTTATTCATAATAATACTCCTTAAAGATTTACTTAATTTTAATACTGAAAATATACGGCGTATTCTCGTCTATTCTATCTATACGGATACGAACGAAGTCAGACGTTGGGGTTAAAGTGAAACTGAAATCTTTTCTTCCCTGTATAGGCTCACGCTTTATAGTGTGAACTTCGCCGCCGATATCAAGAGATATAGAAAGTTTATCGGTTGCCGAACCAAGGTTAAAGGTAACGACGTTTTCTTTATCCTTATTAACTTTTAATAGGTAAGAAAACCAACCGTGCGCATTAATAGTGCTCCACTTTGCGCCTGCTTTATTGCCGGGGATACGGCATTGCATACCGTCGATAAGCAAAGTGTCCGAGAAATTGACTTCCTTTTGAAGTTTATGCCCTTCCATTGCGCCGCCGCACACGATAAAGTCAACTAAATCTTGTTTTTCAAGTTCTGCGGTAGCCGCCTTTTCAGCTGCGAAATTCGCCCTTAAACAAGCGCAGAAATCACCGCCGAATTCGGGGATAGAGTTGGTGTAACCCCTTGCGCCAAGATAGTTATAAAAGGCTTCGCCGAGTTCTTTGCGACCTTGTGCGTGCAAGTCGTCTATGTTTTTTAAGCACTCGTTTAGCGCGGTTTCATAACTTTCAGCTTTGGTTTCAAAGTACTTAGCGTAATTATATAAGGTGTAGGCTAGTTCTCTCCAAATCTTAGCGACGTAATCAAGGTTTTTGAACTTTAACAAAATCTTGTCGTATTCGTCGTCGCTCATTTGACCTTTGAGCGCGGTTATCTTTTCTAGAAGTTCCGCCGCCTCGACCTTAGCCTCTTCCTTTTCGGCTAAAATACTCTCTATTGATTTTCTCTTCCAACCTACTGGGATAAACCACTCGTTAGACGCGATTGCGTAATCTTCACGCATTATCTCAAAGAAGAAGTGGTTTTTGGCGTGGTTGACTTCAGGAAAGTAACTGCCCTGAGTAAAATAATATCCGTTCATATAGAAAATTTTTTTCTGATTTTCTTCGGTTTTTTCCATAATCTCACGAACGGCGTTGCCAGCTTTTCCGTAACGCTCGGTAAAGAACTTATTTACTGCGTCTTCAACGTCAAGGTCATTGGTTAGGGCGTGCATAACGACTAGGTTTACTTCGTTTACGCTGCCGAACGGATTTTGATAGTTGCGGTCTATTCTGTTGACAAACCCCGAGTGGGGGAACTGTCCGCAATGCTCGTACTTATGTTCGATATGCTCTTTAAACATTATAGGAAGTCTGCCCTTTCCAAAGTATTCGCCGAATATATCCGTTTCTACAAGAAAAGGATTGCCTTTAATATTCTTAAAGAAGTCGTTGTCGGGAAGAGATAGCGACCAGTCGTACTTAGTCCACTTGTCCATAACGATAAGTTTAGGGGATATCTCGGCAAACGCTTTAAGCATCATATCCTGATCTTCAGCAAGGCTTGCAAACGGACGAACGACCATTTCTTTGCCAAGCTTTGAGCAAGCGTTAAACAATATCTCGGTCACGTACTTAACGCGTTCGATTTTTCCAAGCTTTTGGTTTTTAAGTTTAAGTAGCGGTATCTTGGTTTCGTGTAGCGTTAAGACTATACCGTCCATCTTGGGATACGCTTCAAAAAAGTCGTAAATCTTATTTTCTAAATAATCCTTAACTAGTGGGTGGGTTACTTCCATATCCCCGTTCTCGTTGAGTATTTCGGGAAAACGCTTGCCAAAATCGGTGGGCAGAACGAGTTCGTGGTGCCACATAAAGGTCTTAATCCCTGCGGCGTTAGAGATTTCCAAAGCTTCGTTTACGACGTTCATACACATATTGATATAGTCGGCGTCTTTTTCGTAGTTAAACTCAGCGTACTTCTTGTTAAAGGTCATACCGTCAACGTTGCCTTTAACGCCGTCGTGGATAGGGCCTGTAAGCTGAATATGATTAAAGCCGTTTTTAACGGCGTAATCAACGCAACGAAGAAGATAAGTTCTTTCTACTTCGTCAGGGTTTACGATGGAAATACCCTTGATTTTCGGTTGGATTAGGTGATTCATATTAACTCCTTTATCGGTTAGAACGGTATTGAGTTTTTCTTGCGGTAAAAACTCGGTGAGCAACCGAAGTGTTTCTTAAAGATTTTATTAAAATAGTGCTGGCTGTAATACCCGACGAGATCACATATATAGGACACCGAGTAATCGGCTGATATAAGCAGTTCTCTAGCGTAGTCTAGTTTGATTTTAGTGAACACCTGACAGGGCGACTGTTCGCCGTGCTTTTTGAAAGTCCTGATAAGGTGTTCTTCCGAATAGCCTAGCTTTTCGGCTATATCCTTTATAGTAAGGCTCATATTCTCGTTGTCAGTCATAAGCGAATACGCCCGTTCAACAAGCGACCGCCCAGCCTGTTTTTCCACGACGTTTAATGTAAACTCGGTGAGTAGTTTAGTTATTACCGTTTGGTATAAAAACTGTTTTTTATCCATATCTTCGGCGGTGAGAAAGAGCGCGCGGTTAAGGTGCTGTTTGCATTGATCAAAAACCTGTTGTTTTACCGTAGTGTAGCGCATGGAAAGTATCGAGTCGAGAAAGTTTTTGCTTATTGCGTCGGTTAGGTTTTTAAGATATTCCGCTCTAATAGAAATAGTATAATAGCACGGCGACTCTTGCTGGTTTTCCGCAATGGAAAAATGGCAATCTTCGGGGGATATAATGCAAAGGTCGTACTTTTGCATCTGCCGTTTTTGATCGTTAAGCGTGTGCACAAGCGTATTTTTACAAACCAAAATAAGTTCGTAAAAATCGTGAGTGTGTTTAACTATATGAGTGGTGCTTCTGTATTTTGCGGAAACGTTAATCGGGACCGTGCCGTTTTCAGGAAGACACTCGTTAAAATAATATTTGAGCATAACCTATCTCCTTAGTTAAATAATAGCACGCCATACTTTATGTGTCAAGAATTGTTTATAAAAAACCCTTAAATATCAAAATTATAGGCGCAAAATATCAAAATAGTGTATATTATGAAAATAACCGCCGTGATATAATTATCGTAATAAATAAAATCACACTTTGGGGGTGGAATATGAAAGTATCAATAACCGATATAAAATCAAGGGCAGAGAAAATTTTTATTAAAGCAGGGTTAAGTCAAGACGACGCTAAGATTATAACCGCAGTTTTACTTGAAACGGAAATGCGCGGCGTGTTTACGCACGGCTTTATTCGTTTGGAAAGGTATATTAACTGCATAAAGAGTGGCGGAATTAAGGCGGACGGAAAATACAGCGTTCTCTTCGATAGTCCTAGTTGGGCATCTATCGACGGAAACGACAACCTTGGAATAGTTATTTCATATAAAGCAATGAGTTTGGCAATGGAAAAGGCAAAGACCACGGGCGTAGGTATAGTCAACGTTAAGGGCAGCCACCACTTCGGTGCGGCAGGGTATTATACGTCCATGTGCGCAGATAATAATATGATAGGTATGGCAATGAGTAACGGCGATATCCTTATTGCAGCGACGGGCTGCGCTGAAAAGACAATTGGTAACAACCCCTTTTCCTTTGCGTATCCCGCAAGTAAATACGGCAAGGTCGTGTACGATATAGCAATGAGCCATACTTCCGACCAAAAGGTAATCCGCGCGGCAAAGGACGGCGAACCTATACCGTCCGGCTGGATAATTGATAAAGACGGTAATCAGACCACTGATCCAGCCGAGTATTTGAAAGGCGGAACGCTTTTGCCGTTCGGTGGATATAAGGGTTACGGCTTAGCAATGATGGTTGAACTGTTGGCGGCGGTAACGTCGGGCGCGGCGGTGACCGAAGACGTTCACGCATGGAACACCAACCCCGAAAAGGGCGGAAATACGGGGCACTTCTTTATGGCGATAGACCTTTCAAAACTAGGCGATCCCGAAGAATATAAGAACAAAGTTGACGTTATGGTGGATAAAATAAAATCGGCAAAAAAAGCCGACGGAGTGGAAAAGGTGTTTTATCCGGGTGAGATAGAAAAGGATAAAATGCAAAAGTGCCTTGACTTAGGATACGTGGAAATTTTAGACGATACAATGGCGTCTATTGATAGGATAGAAAAAGAGCTTTTCGGTATTTAACCGAAAAGCTTTCTATATTTTGTGGGGGATACCCCGAAAGATTTTTTAAATATTTTAGAAAAATAATTATAATCGTAAATTCCCACCTTTTTGCACACCGAATTTACCTTTAATTTTGTTTCACCAAGCAGTTCACAAGCGCGGTTTAGGCGGCGGTTCTTGACGTATTCGGCAGGGGTGGACATAAAATATTCGCGAAAGATAGAATAGAGTTCGTTGTTTGAAAGGTGAAAGACCGAACACAATTTTTGTACGGATAAGTCTTCAATAAGGTTAGAGTTAATGTAGTTCGCTATCAAGACGTCTATTTTTTGTTCGCTGTCGTTCATTATCTTTTTTAGGTATTCGTAACTTGCTAGCGCGTCTAGTATGCACACGGCGGAATTTACCTTGTCAAGGCTGATTTTGGTAAGATTATAAAACTCTGTTTTTAGCTGTTCTTGGTTGTCCTTTGGCAAAAGTTTTTTGATGCTGGAAAAATCGTCTTCCTTTTTGCGCATTTGCCCGATCATTATATACCCTAAAATATTTTGACCGTAAAGAATAGGGGTTACACACTCTAAAAGCCCGGCGTGGCACGTGAAAGCGTGGTGTCGCTGGGTTTTTTTGCACTCGGAAAACGCCCTTTTTTCACACTCTTTGCACCGCTCGTCCATAACGGGGTCTTTCCTTAACAGTTCGCAAAACCCCGAAAGTTTTTTCGGGTGATAATAAAGTTCGTTCCCACCACCGTCGTAAAGGCATATTTTTATGCCCGTAAGGTTATAAAAGTTGGATAAAAGTTCTTCGGTCTTTTTTTGAAATAGATTTTCCATAATTTCAATTATAGTTTTTTTCGGTAAGAAATTACCATATTTTTGTATAAATTATACTATATTTATTTTTCCAAATCAACTAAAATAACACTAAGTGTTATCTCTAAAATCTAATTTTAAGGATTAATAATGATTAAAGAGCAGTTAAAGGTGGTGGCGGACGCCTACCGCAAGTTAAAATCTGAATACGTTTTGGGTATGACTTCCGATAAAATGCGTAAAGTTTTTTTATCGGCTATTAAAGATTGTTTGGGCGACTGTGCGGTAAAGTACGACTTTTTGTGTGGAAAAGAAACGCTTAATATCGACGGCGTCACTAAAGGGTTCGTTCCTAAAATAGGCGATACCGTGCTTATTGATATAAGCGTTAGAACAGAGTGCGGTTGGTCGGACGTGTGCAGAACTTTCTTTATAGGCGAGCCGACTAAAGATTTGATAAAAAAGTACGAACTTATAACGCGGTCTATCCGTTCGGGCGAAAAGGCGTTAAAGGCAGGGGTTAAAGCGTGCGATATTTATTCGGCGGTAAACGCTGAGTTTATAAAAAGCGGATACACGCTTGTTCATCATGCGGGGCACAAAATAGGAACGCGCGCGCTTATGCAGCCGCAGTTGCTTTTGGATAAAACAAAAAAGATTAAAAAAGGCGAGTATTTTACCATAGAGTCGGGGCTTTACGACAGGTGCGGAATACGGTTAGAAAACGATTATTTCATAAATCATGGCGGAGCAGAAAATCTCTTTGAGGATTTGCTGCCGCTTGACATAAAGGAGTATATTTTACAATGAGAAAATTTTTGAAAGGTCCGTTCGCGGTGCTTATGACGCCGTTTAAGGACAACAAGCTTGACGAAGAAACCTTTATTAAGCAGATCAAAAGAATCAACGGCACGGGCGTGTCGGGGTTCGTTGTCAACGGCAGTACGGCTGAGTTTATTCAGTTATCGTTAGAAGAGCAAAAGCGCGCTATTAAACTTGTTGCAGACAACAAGGACGCCGATAAAAAGCTTATTGCGAGCGCATGCACGGGTAATGCAGTTGATACGCTAGATATTGCAAATTACGCTAAATCGGTAGGCGGTGACGCGATACTTGTTTGTCCGCCCTATTACTTTACCTATACTACCGAACAGAAAAAACAGTATTTTCTTGACGTAGCGGATAATTCACCACTACCCGTGGTTATATACAATATTCCTTTCTTTACCCAAGAAATGGAATTGAAGAGCGTTTACGAATTATTCGACCACAAAAATATTATAGGAACGAAAGATAGCAGCGCAAATATGAAAAGGCTTATGCATCAGCTTGACGTTGCAAAGGATAAAGACGTTGCCGTTCTTACCGGGACGGACGATATACTTATCTCGGCGTTGTTTGCTGGTTGCGTGGGAAGTTTTACGGCGTTTGCTGCAATATTCCCCAACGAGATATCCGAACTTTACGCCGCTATGGATAGGGGAGACTATAAAAAGGCAAGAGAAATTCAAGAATTCTTTATGCCGCTTTTACGCCAAGCGGATAGCAAGACCTTTCCGTTCGGCTATAAAGAACTACTCGGTAAAGTTATGGGCGTAAAGATAGGAAATAAGGAGGTAAATTAATGAAAGCGGCAGTATGGACGGGTAACGACTGTATTGAAATAAAAGATTTACCTATGCCCGAAATATCCGACGAAGAGGCGATAATCAAGGTAAGAGCCGCAGGCGTATGCGTTACAGATTATCACGTTATATCGGGTAAACTCAAAATAGGTGAGCCGCCGAACGTTCAAGGTCACGAGATCTGCGGTGAAGTTTACGAGATAAAGACGGCAAGAACGGATATAAAAGTCGGGCAGAGATGCGTTATTGCAACGTCGCTCGGCTGCGGTCATTGCGATATGTGCAGAGCGGGCAAGCAGTATCTTTGTTCGGAAAATTCCGAAATAGGCTATTATCCGCACAACGGCGGATACGCAGAGTACGTTAAAGTTCCAGTTTCTGCAATTGTGCCTATAACCGAAAAGGTTTCGGATTTTGCCGGCGCGATATTAGAGAGTTGCGTGTGCCCTACCGAATCGCTTATGCGCGTGGGAATACCGCTTAACGGCACGGTCGCTATAACAGGTAACGGTCCTGCTGCGCTTGCGTATATTATGGTCGCTAAGGCTATGGGCGCAGGCAAGATTATTTCCGTCGTTCGTGACCCAGTTAAAGCTGAACTAACCAAATCTTTCGGCGCAACGCACGCTATAAATTCTAAGGAAGAAGACGTTGAAAAAAGAATTATAGAGATTACCGCAGGAAAGAAAGCCGACGTCGTGATAGAGGCGACGGGCGCGGCGGCGGTTATTGAAAAGACCTTTGATTATTGCGCTAAGGGCGGAACGATTATACAGTACGGCATACCTGGTGACGAAGAAAAGGTCAATATTCCGGTCAAGAAAACCGTGTGTGAAGAAATAACTTATCTAGGTGCGGTCGGAAACACCAAGGCGTGGTATCCGCTCGTGGAAATGATTGATAGCGGAAAAATTTATTTAGAGCGCATGATAACGCACGTGTTTACGCTAGACAATATTAACCAAGCGTTCGACTTATATAGAGCGCACGACAGAAAACTTATTAAAGCAGTAATTAAATTTTAATTTTAAGGAGAATAAATATGAAAATTACAGACGTTGAAGTTGTTGTTGTAAGACAAGACGAAGTTAAAATGATAGGTGACGGCAGTCAAGACACCGCCGTAATCTTAGTTCATACCGACGAAGGGATAACGGGTATCGGCGAAGTCGATTCGTCCCCCGAAGTAGTAAAGGCTATCGTTGAAACGCCTGCGTCGCACGATCAATGCAGGGGACTTAAGGAAATTCTTATCGGCGAAGACCCGACTAACGTTGAATATCTCTGGCACAAGATGTATCATTACAGCTACTATTACACCAGAAGAAGCGTTGGTATCCACGCAATGAGTGGTATCGATATCGCGCTTTGGGATATCACGGGTAAGAAGTACGGACTGCCCGTATCAAAACTTATCGGCGGAAGATTTAGAGAAAAAATCCCTGCATACTGTTCGGTGCTTATGCCGGGAACTAAGGAAGAAATCGACGAGTTGGTTGCTCACCACAAGGCAGACTGCAATTATCACGGTTATAAATTCGGTTGGGGTGCGCTCGGCGAATCTGAAGAAAAGGATATCAAACTTGTTGAATACTGTCGTCAAGCGGTTGGTGACAATCGTCTTATGATTGATATCGGTATGAGATGGACGGATTATAAATACGCTTTAAGGGTTTCAAAAGAATACGAAAAGCAAAAGATATACTGGCTTGAAGAACCGTTTGCACCCGACAGAACGCCCGATTTTGGACGTTTGGCAGACAACATAAACATCTCGCTTGCATCGGGTGAAGAGTTCGGCACTATGTACGAATTCCAAGATATGTTAGATAACGGCAAGGTTGATATCGTTCAACCTGATATGAGCCGTTGCGGCGGTATTACTATGGCTAAAAAGATTGCCGATATGGCATACCTTCGCGGTAAAAAACTTATACCGCACGCATTTAAGACGGGTATCTTAATCGGCGCGACCTTGCAACTTATCGCAGCAATCCCCAACGCTGATATTTTGGAATACTGCGCGCAGGAAACCGTGCTTTCTAAAAATCTCGTTAAGCACCACTTCCAGCTCGATAAAGAAGGTTACGTTACTATTCCCGATCTTCCCGGTATCGGCGTAGAACTCAACATGGATATATTGAATAAGTATAGGAGATAATAAGTATGAACGTTTTAGCAGTAGGTTGTCACCCCGACGACTTAGAAATTAACGCAGGTGGAACGCTTGCAAAGTGCGCTAAGCGCGGCGACAAGGTTACTATGTGCGTACTTGGCAACGGCAGCGCAGGGCATAAGGTTTTATCAATGGAAGAAATTGCAGCGGTAAGACTTGAAGAAGCAAAGAAATCCGCAGCAATAATCGGCGCAGAATATATTAATTTAGGCGTTGACGATATGTTTCTTCGCCAAAATTACGACTTGCTTGTAAAGCGCGTTTCCGACGTTATAAGAAAGGTTCAGCCCGACTTTATAATAACCCACGGACCAGACGAATATATGGTTGACCACAGCATAACCAACACTATCGTTTTCGACGCGTCAATGGCAGCAACCGTTTACCATTATCCAACCGATCACCCAGAGTACCCTGTATTTACTAAGTTTACGCCTATATTTTACATGGAACATAAAGGTATATGTTGTCCGCCTGCTGAAATTTTAGTAGATATAACGGACACCATTGATACCAAGGTAGAAATGTATTTACAGCATAAGAGCCAAATAGAGTGGCTTGCCGTTCACGACAACGCCGACCTTGCCGAAAGCATTAGAGCGCACGGCAGATCGTTGGGGCTTAAATGCGGTACTGGCTACGTTGAAGGCTTTACTTTCTGCAAGCATACGGGACATATCCCCCTAAAGAGATATTTGCCAGAATAGTATGAAAATATATAAGTCTACGTTTAAAGACATACAATCGGTAGTGGTTGATACTGGCAAACTTACGGCTGTTTTTCTACCTACTGAGGGCGGAAAAATGGCGTCGCTTAAAAGTGACGGAAAGGAATTTTTAGTGCAAAATCCGTCGGAAAAGTTTTTGCATTTAAGCCTAGACGGCAGTTTTGAACAGACTGAATGCGCGGGCTTTGACGACATGTTCCCAACCATTGACCCGACCGAGATAAAAGAAGGTAGCAGAAAGGGGTTACTTTATAACGACCACGGCGAAGTTTCAAGACTAAAATTTGATTATCAAATAGATAGCGATTGTTTGGTAATGAAAACCTATTCTTCACGCTTAAATTATAGTTATGAAAAGCGTGTATGCGTAGATGCTGACGGCGACATAAAAATAGATTATAGGGTGGATAATTTGTCCGACGACGAGTTTAACTGCATTTGGGCAGGGCATGCCTTGGCGGTAGTCGACGACGGTGCGGAAATAATTACGCCCTTTAGCGACGGAGATTTAGTTGACCTAGTTAGTGACCCGACTGAGTTTTACGGCAAGAAAGGAACGAGAATAAAGTTTGATAGAGAAATGCTAAAATTTTCGGATACACCGAGAAACTGTACTTATAAACTTTATTTTCCGCAAATGCTAGACGGTGGAGAAGTCGGGGTAAAGTATGCTGACGGTGTAACGCTTTCTATGCAGTTTAGTGAAGAGTTAAAATACCTTGGACTATGGATAGACGACGGTGGTTTTAAGGGCTATCGCTGTGTGGGTTTAGAGCCTTGCACAAGGGGTTACGACACCGTTTATAATGCCCAACAAATGGGGCAATACGGCGGAATAAAAGGCAATAAGACGCTTGAATTTTCTTTGCGCCTTACCGTTAAATAAGAAATAATAACCGATAAAAAACGCAGGCTCATTAGTTTGAGACTGCGTTTTTTGTTGTTTAAGCTATTTTACGGTACGGTATTTGCTAGGTGAAACGCCGTATTTTTTCTTGAACGAATTGACTAAATGACTGACCGATGCGTAGCAGTATTTTTCTGCGATTTCTTGCAAGGTCATCTTGGTGTTTAAAAGTAAGTGACAAACGTTTTCTAAGCGGAGTTTGTCGACGTATTGTTTAGGACTTATATTAAGCGTGGTCTTAAACAGCGTGCGTATGTGCTTTTCGCTGTAATGAAAAGTTTCGGCTATCTGGTTTATTTGAACGTCGCTTTCTAAGTGGTTATTTATGTAGTCTATAATCTGGTCGGTAAGTTCGGTACTCTTTTGGATTATCGGGTTTATTTTTTCAAGATAACTCAAAAGCTTAAAGCAAAACATAGAGTTTGCATGCTTGGTTTTACTGTCCAGCTGCATTTGAAGTAATCTTATGATTTTGTTAGCGTCTTCGTCTTCTTCTAAAACGTTAAGGTTTTTTATAATAAAACTTTCGTTTAAAGGCAAACTGATATTGTGCGGAGTAAACCAGTAGCACAAAAAATGCCAATGCTCACAATCGCTTGAAAGGGATAGAATACTGGATAGTTGTCCGAAGAAAATTTGCATCTTATTTACGGGTATTTCGTCGCCGTTTTTCATTATGATTTTGGCGGTTCCGTCTAAGGTAATAATAGCGCAATGCATATCAGTTTTTTCGGGCAAAAGGGTGTTTTTATACCGTCCGTAAACGTGTGAATTGTATACAGAAATTAGGCTTGTAGCGACTATATGCGGCTTGTTTGAAGTGGAAAAAAGTTGGTGATTTTTCATTTTTTTGACCGGGATTTTCCTTGTTTTTTTACTAAAATTTATATCTAAATTATACAAAAAAAACACCACTTTGTCAAATCGTTAAGGTTCGTTTTTTGCAATATTTGGTTTATTTTGTGTATTTACACTAATTATGCCGTATGGTATAATTATAATGACAATAGGCGTCACTTTACTTTTTTATATATACATTATCATAAATATAACAGCAAAAGCCTAGGAAAACGGCAAAAAGTGAAAAAGTAAGTTTACGTGGCGGAAAGACTGGTTCGGGCGAAAAGTTAAGAGGTGCGGAAAATGCATATTGAAAAAGAAGGAAAAAAGGTTAGCGTGATTTACCTAATGGATAGTTCTAAAAAGGTAATTGAGTTTGCGGCTGGAAAATTTTCCGAACTTGTAAATGAATTTACTAAAAGCACCGTAAAAATTCAAAAGGTAACTTCGCTTGAAAATTTAAGTGACGGAATACTGCTTGAAACCCTTTCAAATCTAGACGAGCGTTTGACCGATAAAACCTTAACTGAAAACCTTAGTGAAGACGGTTTTGCCGTCTATGAAAAATCGGGCGTTATAGTCGTTACTTCACCGACCGAGCGCGGCGTGCTTTACGGCGTTAGCGATTTGCTCGAAAAAAACTTAGGAATAATTTTTAGCAGGGGAAATAAAAAAGAGAGTATCGCTTGTGAAGGTAGTGACGAGTTTAGTATTACTACGACGGGTTATGCAGAAAGCAGTCCGTTTACCGTAAGGGCGTTTAATCTCTGCGGAACGGGAACGGAAGGCAAAACGCACGCAGACGACGGCACGACGGAATATATCGCCCTTAATAAATGCAATTCAGTTTCACATTATCTTGACGCTAAATGGAAAAAGTTCGGGCTGTTCGGCGCGGGGTTGCATTTTGATAGGTGTAATAATTTTGACGATTTAATTGACGAGCACCCCGAGTATTTTATGACTGCGCCTGGCGGAAAGCCTATGCCTGCGCTTGGTGGGTACGATAGTTTCTTAAATTATTATGACAGCGGAATAGTGGACGCTTTTGCAGAGCGCATAGCAAAGACGCAAGAAAATTTAGGCGAAGAAGATTCGGTGTTTTGGGTCATGCCTGATAATCCTTACTTTTGTATGGTCAGCGGTGGTGTAAGGCTTCACGAACAGCCGTTTACGACCGATTGCGGCGTAACCGTTTATCCCGAGAACGCTAATTATAGGTCAACGGTATACTTTAATTTTCTAAACCGCGCTATAAAAAGAATAAATGAAATTCGATCGGGTACTCGTCTTTCGGTGTTTGCTTACACCTATACCGAACTTGCGCCTGCGATAGAAGTAGACGAAAGGATTGACGTTTATCTTGCGCCCATATCTACTAACGACAAATATTCGTATGCCGATAAATCTAACCACGATAACGACGGGATACGCGATAATATAATCGAGTGGTCTAAAAAGACTAAAAGTCTTGGAATTTATACTTATTGGAACAGTTTTAAGGGTACGATTTACACAAGACCGATATTAAAAGTGGTCAAGGAAAACCTTAAATGGTTCAGAGAGTTAGGAATAAAGAAACTCATAATCGAAGGAAAGGTTGACTGTACTGAAATGGAAAACCTTACGGCGGCGCAAAAGGCGTGCGTTAAATTCTACGATATGAACGAAGCGCACATATGGGCATTACAAAAACTTTTATGGAATCCCGATTTGGATATAGACGAACTTTTAAGGCGGTACGCAAGGCTTGTCTATAAAGAGTGCGAAGACCAAATGCTAGAATACTTTTCACTCATTGAAAAGGGTTGGAACAATAAGGACGCAATGGTTTGGTATACGACGGGCGGCGACATATATTACTTGCAACTGATAATCGGCGCAGGCGTTGATAAAGAAATTCAAAGCGTTCTAAAAACCGCCGAAGAAAAAGCCGTAAGTCTTGCCGTTAAGAGAAAGATAAGTTCGATAAAACAGACTGTCTTTGAACAGATTGCAAGGTATAAAGACTTCGTTGTGGAAAAGGCGGAAGTTAGTTTTGTTAAGGGGAAAGACGTTCTGTCAGAAGAAAGCCTCGACTATATAAACAATCCCGATAGCGTTTGGAACGAGTGTAAACCGCTCACCGTGCTAAGGAATTACGACACGATGGAATATTATCCAAGAGAAGCGAAGTTCTCGTGCAAGATGGCGTACGACGACGAGAATGTATACGTGGGTTACACCGTGTTCGACGACGGGATAGAAAAAACCGTGACCGACCATAACGGAACGGTTAGGGTGTATAGGGAAGACGGTAGCGAACTTATAAGTTATGCGGAAACGTATATAGGCGGCAATCTTTTCAATCAGTCGGTCTACTACGGTTATATAAGCGGATTTATGGGTGAAAAAGACCCTCGCGGTCAGTTCTATGAAAACGCAGGCGTTCCAAAGCGGCAACCGATCCCCGACGGACTGAGGGACGTAAAGTTTATTAGCCTAGATAAAGACAAACGAAAAAGGTATTATTTCCACGTTCAGGTCATTCCGTTTAATGCGCTAGGCGTGGATAAGATAACTATAAACCCTTACGGCTCGTTCGTGTATTACACAAATAGATACCAAAGAGCGGGTTGGCTAGGGTACGGGCTGTGGAGTAAACAAAACTTCTCTCAGTTCCACTTGAAAAAAGACAAAAAAGAAGGAGACAGATGATGGACAAAGAAAGACAGAAAAAGCCTATAAACGATTATAGACGCAAACAGCTTATGTTCGTTTGGGGCTGGCTTGCTATTCCTATAATAGCTTGGGCAGTGTTCTACTGGTACTTGAACCTAAGTTCGTTCGTTGGCGCGTTTCAGGACAGGGACGGATTTTGGACCTTGCAGAACTTTAAGGACGTGTGGGTTGACATATTCAATCCGTCGCAGTTTGCAAGAAGTTCTTCGTTAGCGGTTGGTTTTAAAAACACCCTTTCGTACTTTTTGCTTACCATTTGCGTGGAGTTTCCTATCCAAATCGTAACTTGCTATTTTTTATACAAGCAGATTTGGGGTTATAAATTTTTCCGCTATATATTTTATCTTCCAGCAATAATTTCGGGCATAGTTTTGACTACGGTATTCCAAGCCTTTATCGACCCCGATATCGGCGCAATACAGGAAATCGTTAAAATGTTCAATCCCGAATTCCAAATGCCAACCCTAATGGGTTCGCCTGATACTGCAACCAAAACCATTATGACGTACGTTATTTGGACTTGCGTATGTGGAAATATGCTTTTAGTGTGCGGTGCAATGAATAGAATTCCCGTAGACGTGCTGGAAGCGGCTCGTCTCGACGGAATAGGTCCTGGCAGAGAACTTATAAATATTATTCTGCCGCTTATTTGGCCGACTCTATCAACACTTCTTATCCTTACTTGCACGGGATTTTTGAGTGCGTCTGGTCCGATACTTTTATTTAACACTTCGGCAGCCGACTTAGAAATAACCACCATAAGTTACTGGATTTGGGATAAAGTCTATGCGACTAGTAGCACGGGTAACATTGATAACGGCGTAAACAATCTCGTGTCTGCGGCAGGCTTAATGCTGACCGTTGTTGCTGTTCCTATCATACTTGCTATCCGTAAACTCTTGGATCTTGTTCCAAGCGTTGAATATTAAGGGGGTGTTGAAATGAAAAAGAAAACTAAAGATACCGCCTATATATTCATGGAAAAGACAGGGGCGGAAAAAGTCGTTCACTCAATAATGTTCGTTATTTTCGCGGCTTACGCGTTGACGCTCGTATTCCCACTTTTGTGGCTTGTGGTTCAATCTGTGTTCCCCACGACGGGCGCAAACAGTTACGAACACGCAATGATTCAAAACGGACCGTTTGCTCTTCCCGATGGTTTGCATTTTGAAAATTATTTGAGCGCACTTACCACTATGAAAGAGCGTAACGTAAACATTATCGGTATGTTTATGAACAGCGCGTGGTTTATTCTTATTGCAGAGACTTGGTGTTTGTTCTGGCCGGTAATGACTGGGTACATTTTTGCAAAGTATAAGTTTAAGGGTAAGGAAATTTTTTATTCGGTAATTATTTTCACCCTTACTATTCCCGTTATGGGAACGATGGGCGCAATGTTAAGGCTTGTTGATAACCTTGGTATTTACGATAAAGGACCGCTGTTTGTTATCGTCACGGGCGTAAACGGATTTACAAGTTCTTTCCTTATTTATTACGGAATATTTAAAGGGCTTTCTTGGGACTATGCAGAAGCGGTATTCGTTGACGGCGGCGGGAACTTTACGGCGTTTATTAGAGTAATGTTGCCGCAAGCAATGCCTGCAATAGCGGCAATGATGGTTAAAGCGCTTATAGGCTATTGGAACGAATATTTTCAGTTCCTAATGTATATGCCGAGTACGCCGACGGTTGCGTCAGGACTCTACAAGGTTAGAGAGTTTGCAACTAGGGCAGGTAAGCCGGTATATTACGCAGGCTTAGTTATGACAATGATACCCGTTCTTATTCTTTACGGGTTTATGGCTGAAAAGATGATGAAAAACTTATCAATCGGCGGACTTAAAGGTTAATTATGGGGAAACCCACGGATATAAAAAAGGAGAAAAATTATGAAAAAACTTACTAAACTTTTATCCCTTGTATTAGCAATATTCATTGCTTTCGGGACATCGGCTTGCTTTGGAAAGAGCGGTTCGTCGGGCGAAGATCATCTCGACATATATCTTCTCTATAAAGGGTTTGGCGACGCTTGGCTTAAACCCTTAATGGAAGACTTCGTTGAGCAAGACTGGGTTAAAGAAAAATACCCTGGAATTACTAGCGAGAACATTTCTTACACTTCTAACTCGGAAGATGCCGACCAGTACAACAAACTAAATTCTGGTGAATCAATCAATAAATACGACCTTATGTTTGGCGTAAACCTTCAAGGTTATGAAGATAGGGGACTTATAGCAGACCTTACCGACAGCGTATATCTAACCGAAGTTCCGGGTGAAAGCGGAGTTAAGGTAATAGATAAAGTTCCGCAGCGTGTTCTTGACAGAATAAGGCGCGCAAAAGCCCCTGAAAGAGAAGACGGCTACGACACTTATCACGTAGTTTCTTATATCGACGGTATGTACGGTTTGCTTTATAACCACGACATATTGACCGATAAAGACGGACTAAATCTTCCCGTACCTTTAACCACCGAACAGTTTAAGGAAGTAGGTGACGCTATAATGGAAAAAGGCTATAAGAGTAGTCTTGCCGACGGCGAAAAGACGGTTATTATGAACAACGCCAACGACGACTATTGGAGAAGTTCTTACGACGTGTGGTGGGCGCAGTATGAAGGTATTGAGAACGTAAACGCCTACTACGAAGGCTACGATAAAAAGAACGATTTAAAAGGTTCTAGTAAAGTTCTTTCTCAGCACGGCAGACTTGAATCTTTGCAGGTAGTTGAAGATATCCTAGAAGGGTATAGTTACGAATTCTCTCAGTCGGGTATCGACTATAAGAGAGCGCAGACTTTCTTCTTAGAAGGAAGGGGTATATTCCATTATAATGGTTCATACTTTGCGTCAGAAATGGCGATTGAACTTGAATCGTGCAATTACGACATTAGATTTATGAAGATGCCTGTTATCAGTTCTATCGTAGAAAAACTTGAACTCTATGAAGACGAAGACGTTGAATTTAACGATCTCGACGCTGCGAAGAAAAAAGCGTATGACGAAAAGTTGCGCGTTATTATTGCCGACGTTGACGCTGATAAGACTTACGACGAATCCGCTGCAAAAGCAGCAGGCATATCTGAAGACGACTTTGATATCGTTGCTGCCGCACGTTGCATAGCAGGTAACGCAGGCTCAGGCGGTCACGCGGTAGTTGTACCTGAATATTCACCTGCAAAGGGTATTGCATCTGACTTCTTAAGGTTTATGTTCACCGATAATGCGATAAAAACTTTCGCATCTGCAAGCAAGGGAATACTCTTCCCGTCAAATTACGACGTTGCAGGCGACGCTGAACTTGTGGCTCAGTTCGACAACGTAAGTAGAAGTAGTATAGAAATGCTTAAAGGCACTAGCAATTACAAGTTTACTCGTATCCCACCAGCAGCGTCAACCACTCTCGGTAAAGCAGGCTTAACGTCTCTTCACTTCGACGGAAGATTTGAAGTTATGTTCCGCCAAACGGGCGCTAACAGAATGACCGCCGAAGATATTTTAGCAGCAGAGGCAGAATATTGGAGTGAGAGTAACTGGACGCAGATGGTAAACTCGTCCGTTCAGTAAAAATTTAGTTTAATTTTAAAGGGCGCGCCCTTGGCTATTCACTTGCCGTGAATAGCCAAGCGGTGTTTGATAGATTTGACAAGGAGAAAATAATGAAGAGAAATCTTGTTAAGCTCTTGGCAATTTCGCTTGCAGGCATGATGACGTTCAGTCTTTGCGCGTGCAAGAACGAAGAAAAGAAATCGGTTGAGGGCGTAGAGTTTTGGGGCGCGTATTCTTCGGAAAAAGTGTTGCAAGACGTGGTCGATATTTACGACGATATAAAGAAAGATCCGTCCGTTTCTGTTACTGCAATCCGCGGTGAAGAAGAGGCGTATCAAATAATAATGACGGCGACAAAAGAAGACGTTCCGTCATACGACGTAGTTTTAAATGACTTAAAGAGCAGTAG
>SVHN01000001.1 GCA_015055805.1 Clostridiales bacterium | reverse complement strand
TACCGATAAATCCAACCTTTGCACCTGCGTTTTTAGCGTTTACCGCAACGTTAAAGGGCGCGCCGCCGCAAAAGGACTTAAAGGTCAAAACGCCGTCTTTAGTTTCCCCGACCATATCGGCAAGTATCATATCAAAGTACCTTATCCTTGTCCTTTTCTTACCCCTAAAACGGCGTTAGGTTTTTCCGTATCGTGAACAACTATATGGTTTACTGAACCATCCGCACGAACGTGATCACGCATAGTCATATCTGCATGGCGCATAGCTATTTTTGCAAATCGAGCATCTCCGATTTCTTTGCTCGCCCAATAAAGTATCGGAATATTCATCATGCAGTCAATTATAGACCATCCTGCAACTTTTTCTCCCCATGTTCCATCATTCCAGCAACGAATGTAATCGCCCGATATATTATACCTACTCATAAGCGACATTGCCGCAATTAGATTGCGGTTTTTTGAATCGATATTTCCTGTCAAACGGTAATTCACTCCACTTGTCAAATGCCACATAAACCCAACGTCATGATGCCATTCTTGCATGTGCTTAAAGGCTTCATCTAATAATTTTTCAGACGTTTCAGCGGTAATTTTATAACATTCTCTTCCAGTACCAACGTACATAAGCCACATTAATCCGCCCCAAAACCCGTTGGTCCAATTCAATATGTTATCTTTACTGTCATCATGAATACCATTAATTGTTGTGTATGGAAGTTTGTACCTACTTTTAATCGCTGTTTTAGACAATTTTTTATCTAATTTATTCCAAACTGTATCTATCCAATCCTTATTATCATTTAATATCATGTGAAACATATTCACACCTTCCTTTATTTATAGTTGAAACGTAAACTCCGCTATTATTTCGTTATTAGTAAACACTTCATAATCTATTAAATAAACATCTCTTATATTATCCGTTTCCTTGCGTGCAGGATTATGAGGTCTCTCTTTCCTGTGTGAAATTTCAGGTTTAATAGGCAGATTGCACAAAAGGCGCACATCTTTTATGCAAACACAACTTTCTTTTACGGTTGGCTCAATATCACTAACAAAGTGAAACGTTATCTTTTCTTTAATACCTTTACATTTATATTTTACAAAAATACAATCCTCTTCTGTTTGATACTCTACAATTATGTTTTTCGGATTATTCGCATAGGCTTTAGCAATGTCTATTACAATAGAATTTTCGCTTTGATTTAATATTTCTCCTTTGTACTGACTACCGTACATTTGCAATTCTCCATCGACAATAGGAACGCTGTGCGAAAGAGAGTTACAAGCAAATATTTTATACCTTTGCTCATCAATCCCGAAATATTCTTTAGTGTAAAGCCCGGCACCAAAATCACAAATTATTCGTTCATTATTTTTTACAATTTGAAAAGCACCAACGTCGTTATGGTTGTGTATTATACCATTATTACCGCCATGCGTGGTAAAAGAATACTTTTTGCGCTTACGAATAAACACTTCAGCTTTTTTATAATAAATACTGCTTTCCTTAAATAAATTCTTTTCAGGCTTATCAAAAGTTACTGTTCCGACCAACCCACGCAAACCTAAACCTGCATGGCTTGGCAAAAATTCCGATACTTTATTAAATGCAAAATCATTAACATATAACAGTTTAATAGTATAAGCGCTGTTTGCATCCATATTCCACGTTGGATAACCTCCATCGGCATAAGGCAAATAAATATCTTCGCTCATTTTAGCATTTTCAACATAACAAATAACATTCTTAACCTTTTCCGAATCAATAAAATCAGGTCGAATATTACATAATTTCTCATAAATCTCAAAAAACGCACAAAATGCCGTAAAACCATATTGCCAATAATTGACACCTTCATAGCAATAACCTTCTTCATCAAAACCTGACAAAAAAGATTTAAATGTATTAAATAAACGATCTTTAACACTTTCAAAACGCTCAGGAAAAAGATAAAGATATGCAAGTCCTACGCCACATCCACAAACTGCCGCCCAATTACAATCGGTAGAATCCCACCAAAAGGAATTGTTCTCATACACTTGAATAACTTTATTAAAAACGCTCTCTCTGACTCTGTCTTGAATAATTCTTGATAATTTATCACCAAAAACATATAGTGTTTCTGCCAGCATTCTAGCCGTTTCGGTAGAAAACAATTCAAGTTTTAAATATGCATGTGCGGGAACAATCCAAGTAAACTCGTCGCAAATTGACGCTATGATTTCTTCTAGTTCTTCTATGTATTTATCATCAGAAATTGCTAAAACCTGCAATACGGTTAATCGTGCACGCTTACCAAAAAACTGTGTCTCAAACGTTTTTCTATCTCCAGCAGAAAAGAAAAGCTTATAATTTGAAAAAGAAAGGTTATTAATAGGTTTATCTTTGATATTATCTTGATAATAAGTCTTAAACTTTTCAATATATTTTTTTCCTTTTTCTGTCTGTGACATTTTACTTAAATTTTCATAACTGTAAATATACATAATTTAACTCCTATTATTTTTATACAAACAAACCACCGAACCCGATAGCCAAAATTCCGCAAAACCCAAACAATAATGCTAATTTTTGTTTTTTTGTTATTTTTTCTTTAAATATAATAATTGATAAGATTGTCGTTGCTACAATGCCACCACCATTTACAGAAGGAAAAACAACTACGCTTGGTAATGCCCCTGCCAAAAAGACGTTAATACTATTCATTAACCCCATAATTACGCCAGTTGCAACGATAAAGACTAAATATTTCCATTGTATTTTTTTTAGGCTAAACGTATTATGGTCAAACTCATCTTCTTTTTCAACATGTTTCTTGCGTTTTATAAACCAAATTAACAACACGATAAATAAACTGATTATAAGCATGAAGAAAAATGAAACTTGAACAAAATTCTCTACTTTAACATTAGGATATTCAAATTTCAACATTTTTTGAAAGCAACCTAAACTTCCCGAAAAAAGACAACTAGTTATGCTAATTAAAAACCACTTAATCCCACACTTTCTATCTTCCGTTTTTACCGATAATCCAAAAGATAACACTATTGTACTGCAAAGTGTAAATGTCGTTGCTTCCTCAACAGCTCCATTGTACTCATCAGCAAAAGCAAGTGCCAAGACAGCTGTAGGCATTGCAAAAGCAAAAAATATTGACACAACTACGTCTTCTTTAAGTTGACAAATTTTATTGAGTAAAATTGCTATGCATACACTAACAACTGGAACAACTATAAGCTTTATAAATGAAACAAAATACATCTTCCATGAGGAAAAAACTTTTTTAAAATCAACAGTCGCCATTTTCATACCCAGTATTGTCATTGAAAGTGGTATTACAATATTTTTAAAATAATCCGAACAGGTTAATAATTGAGGCACTAATTTATTGAAACCAATTAGATTTAGAATAATTCCTATAACAAAAGCTATCAATACTGGATTTAATAATATTTTTTTAAAAACTAATAATTTTCTGTCCGCTGACACAAGATACACACCAATGGTATACGCAAGCGCATTTGTAATAATATTAAGTATGATTAGATAAATAAATATTTTACTTTCGCCACCAAACACAGCTACGACGAGCGCAACACCTAAAAACCCATTGTTTGAAAAAATTTCGCAAAACCTTTCCATCCCCTTTCTTTTTTCATCAGCAAGTTCATCGTATATCTTCTTATTTTTAGTCGTAGTAAACTTCGACGCGAAAAAAAACGCAAAAGTTAATACAATACCTATAATAGTTGTCCAAATAATGTTAAGGCAATCTTCCACGTTCAGTTGCACACTTAACGTTCCTGACAAGACCAAAAACGGTAGCCCTACATAAATCAACAGTTTTGAAAGGGTGTTTGAATGTTCTTGCTTAAACACACCAAATCTTGTCAGCAAATAGCCCGGTATAGCAAGCACCGTAAATATTATTACGTTTATAAACATAATAACAAAAGCATTCATCACGCATCTCCTTAATATCTGCCAAAGTCCAGTTTTCACTACAAGTTTATCACACGATAAATTTATAAATCTTGTTTTTTTTTAAACAATCATTGCTATTTTTTTAATAATCCGTTGCGATTTTTTAAATTTATTTTTTATTAATGTGTTGACATAATACTGTTAAGTCGCTATAATTAAGGCATGAGTAATATAGTTTTCACACCTAAAACTTCATTTTCAAACCCCAATTCGCCATTGGATTTTCATATTTGGAAAAACAATCCCGTTGCAATGCACAAACACGAATACTATGAATTTTTATTCTTCCAAAAAGCCCCTGTTAATCATTTGATAAATGATAAAAGCATCATATTGCAACCTGGCTGTTTGGCTTTAATAAAGCCAAGTGATAAGCATAGCTTTTTATTTGATAAAACTAGTCCTGCCCAACACGTTAATCTTGCGGTAACACCTAGTTATTTTGAAAATACTTGCAATAACTTCTATGGCTCACTATTTCAAAATATTAATAAAACTGAATCTGAAATTTATTTTCAATTATCCAAAGCCGAAACAGCTCAAATAAATTACTGGGTTAATAAAATCAATTTAGACTTTATAGAAAAAGAGCAGCAATCATCACCAAACGTTGTTTCCTTATTTTTATCTTGCACGTCTATTATATATAACTATATAAAAACCAACCAAAATTCATTTCCCGATTGGTTCGCAAGTATAATTAACACAATTAACTCACAAGACTTTATAGACAAGTCACCAGAAGACATATATTCACTATTTCCTATGTCTGTGCCAGCGGTAATAAAATCCTTTAAAAAGTACGTAGGCAAAACACCTGTTGAATACTTAACAAACCTTAAAATCAACTATGCTTGCAACCTACTAAAGCATACCAACTATACAACTTTACACATTTCAAGCATAATCGGTTACGATTCACTTTCTCACTTCAATCACGTATTTAAAAAAATTGAAAGGGTTACCCCCTCTCAATACAGAAAACAAAACATTTAAATCATAGTTATCTATTAAATATACTTTAATAACAGATAAAAACACACAAAAAAAGAAGCCTTGTTTTTAAGACTTCTTTTTTTACTTGTTTAGTTCATTAAAAGATTAACACTTTTTTATTTGTTGGATAAATAACGAATTTTTAAGTCTATCTTTTTAGGGGAAAATTTGGGGAGCAAAAACCTGAACTTCAATTGACAATATCTAATGATTTAATACTTTCATTTTGCGGTTCGGCTTTGCCCCCGTAGTGAAACAGAGAGAAGATATGATTTGTTATAGACAAAGAAATATTTTATAATTCAAGACTATTCTCTTTAAGAAGGAAGTCTAAAACGTTCATAATAACGTAGCCTTTTTCATTTCTCCAAAGTTTAGTTCTATCTTGGGTAATAATAATCTTCTTAAAGGAATCATCTATACGGTCAAGCGATGCTTGCTCTTGCGCCATTTTTTCAATATTCGGGATAGAGAACGCCGATTGAATGTAATAGCGTTGATTTCCTTTGTTGCATACGAAGTCAATTTCTAAATGTTTGGTAGTGCGCTTTCCGTTTTCATCTCTAACAACGTGTTCTATAATACCAACATCAACGTTAAAACCGCGCATAACGAGTTCGTTATAAATGATGTTTTCCATTATGTGGGTTTGTTCTTGTTGTCGGAAATTAAGTCTTGCATTGCGAAGTCCTACGTCGCTAAAATAATATTTAAATGGTGAGTTAATATATTTTCTACCTTTAATATCGTATCTAGTTGCTTTACGTATTAAGAAAGCGTCTAAAAGATAATCAACGTAGGTTGATATAGTTTTGTCAGCGGTTTTAATTCCATTTGAAGCAAAGGTTTTTGCTATTTTGGTTGGGTTGTTAAGCGAACCAATAGAAGATGCTAGTACATCAACCAAAGTATCAATAGCAACGTCGCCACGTAAGTTGTTGCGCTCTATAATATCTTTAATATAAGTGTTCTTAAAAAGGTTATTTAGATATTCCGCTTTTTCTTCATCGGTTTCTAAACCCAAAAGCATAGGCATTCCGCCGTAGGCGGAATATTCATCCCAAGCATCGTATTTATCGCCGTTTTTATATACCGAGTAAAACTCAGCAAAAGAAAGCGGATTAACGTGAATTAAGTCACCACGACCACGAAATTCGGTAGCGATGTCAGAAGATAAGAACTTAGAATTACTACCCGTTACGTAAACGTCAACGTTTTTTAATCTTAACAAACCATTTAATATTCCGTAAAGACGAATAGGCTCTTTAGATTTTATTTCTTCATCAGAAATTGCAAATTGCACTTCATCTAAAAGGAAATAAAATTTATCAGTTTCATTAGTTATTTTAGAGTAAAGGAACTTAGAAAGATTATCGGGATTTCTATATTCTCTATTGCGGTCATCATCAAGGGCAAGTTTAATAATTTGCTCTTTTTTAACGCCTTCGCTTAAAAGATATTCGTAGTAGAGGTTATTAAGAAGATAACTTTTGCCCGAACGACGAAGTCCGGTAATAATTTTTATACTACCGTTGTTTTTCTTGCGAATAAGCTTGTTTAGATATAAATCACGTTTTATAACAAATTCTCCCATAACGCACTCCTTGCTTCAATAAAATTAGTTTTGTCATCTTTTTCCGTAATAAGTATAATATATTTAAGATAAAAAGTCAATAGGAAATTTGTATATTTTTGTAAAAAAGACAATCTAATATCATCTTTTGTTTGGGGGATTTTTGGGGGATAAAATCTTGAAATCACTAGGGATTTACAAATGTTTTTTAACATACTGTTTTTGGTTCGAATCCCATTCTTTCCGCCAAAAACACAATATATTGTAGTTTTAGATTTTATGTAGGCACGATATATTGTGTTTTATTTTTGCAAAAAATCGACTTTTCGGGGGAAAATTTGGGGAAAAATTCAAACCATTTTAGTTCGCAGTATTTTTATATCAAAAAAGCCGCTGATAGATATATCACCGACTTTTAACCGTCTTTAGATTTTTTAATCCCTATGATGGTCAATCATTCTATTTAATTAAAGTGTATACCTATCCCTTTTTATTTTTACCAATAATTACTTTTGGTTTAGTATACATTATATCATTTAAAAAATATAGTGCCTGAAAAAATCTTGCCGAATTTTGACTTTGTTTGTCAATTTTCTTTTACTACTTTTACGATAAAATTTTCTACGTCAACTGTAAACTCTTTTTTACAATGATGACAGAACAATAGAAAGTCTTTCATTATAGTTGCATGCTTAATCTTTACTCGTGTTTTACCGCCACATTCTGGGCAGATTATCCATTTCGTTTCTTCCATAGTCTTTAATCTTGTTTGCTAGGCAAACACCCTATACCAATAAAATTCCCTCTATAGTTTTTTATGGATTAAATGGCGATAAATATTATTAAAACACACAATCACCCTTAAGCATCACTTTTTTAACGTTAAACTTGTCGTCTATTAAGATTAGGTTTGCCGTCTTTCCTACTTCAATGCTACCTACTTCATTATCTATACCGAGCAGTTTTGCTGGGTTAAGGCTTGCACATCTTACGGCGTGACATAGCCCGTATCCCGTATGCGTCATAAGGTTTTTACACGCATTATCTAGCGTTAAGTGACTGCCTGCTAAATGCCCTTCATAGTCATAGTTTAGGTCTGGTCCATAAGCAATGCCGTCTTCTTCGTTATTCTTGTAATCTCCGCTTTGTGGCATTGAGTCGCTTATTAATATTACCTTTTCTATCCCTTTTGTCCTTACGATCATTTTTATCATATCCGCAGGTAAATGTACTCCTACTTGGTCGCATATTATCTCTGCATACATATCGGGGTTATACAGTGTGTATTCGTCACAACCTGCGCCTATCGTTCCTTGCGCAAAGCCTTTCGCTTTACCTGAATCGCCGTGGTGCGTTTGTACTTTTACTCCGTACTTGCTTACGCTTTTGCACTCTCTTGCAGTTGCCGTTGAATGTCCTAATGCAAATATGGCGTTAGGATTTTGTTCTTTAACATACTGCATAAACCCTTCTATCCCTTTTCTTGCGGGATCTATTGCCCATATCCTTGCAACGTCTTTAAGCTTATCTACTACTTGTTTGTATTCTTTTTTATCTATCTCACCGTTCCAAAGTATACTGTTTTGGTTGCTGCCAAAACCGCTCATATACGGACCTTCCATATATAGTCCGTTTATGATTTTTCCAACGCCCGATTTTGACACTTTTAGTATCTTTTGTGCGCCGTCTAACATTTGCTTTTCAGTTAAATTACAATAACTCTTTGATTTTATCAAGACCTAAAGGATTGCAAAGTCCCGGTTCTATACCTAAAACATATTCTTCTTCTCCCATCATCTTCCATTCGCAAAAGCGCGGAAGGTGATTTTTGTTATACCTAACGTAAAAACCCAAGTCGATTTTTTCGTTTATGATTGCAACTTCAACGTTATCGTCTTCAAAATCTATAAAATAGCACTTTTCAGCAATGTCTATAGTTGGCTTATGGAAGTTTTTGAAGTTTTTAATATCATCTTGAGCAAAATCATCATTACCCTTTACCGTCTTTTCCTTGCAATAAAGTTTTGCGTCTTCTGATAAAATTGGGTAGCCGACGTTTATGTGATATAAAAGTGTTAGATAAAAGTCTCTCACTCCTTCGTTTAAGATAGTGTCTTTAATCTTGACTGCGTTTTTGCCAGCGATAATTTCATAATCCCTTTTTAGGGTTACCTTTGTGCCGTGCAAAAAACCATTGCACATACTGCCAGAAAGAGTCATTTTGTAATCTTCTCCATCATAACCTTCAGTATAACCTAATTGTTCGGCTGGGGTGTTTGCAATACTGCCATGCAAACCACAATAAATATCTCCGATAGTTTTGTTATTATATACGGCAGGGCCCCCGACATTATCAAGACCACATGTGGTGAGCATGCCAGCAAAAAAGCCTTTGAGCCAACCAAAGCCTTCTTTATCGTACATTTCTGGGGCAACAATGCCACTTGGTGCAAGATAACTGACAGGAATACCTTTATACGAAAGATAGGAAATATCCATGCATCTTGATGGTAAAACTTCCATAAATAACCCACTTCCATTATTCACTTGATACGCCTCAACGCCTTTTTCTTTACCTTCTTTATATTCTACGTGTTTTACCGAACATAAGTTTTTTATATTCCCATAATACTTGGCTATTTTTTCTTTACTTAATAACATTTTTCACCTTTAATTCTAAATAAAAAATCCTATATCAATCCACTTCTTTCTTGCCCTCACGGACGTGAACGGTTATCCCACCGTCAGCAACCAAAATCGCTCCGTTCATGTATGAACCCTCGTCACTTGCTAAAAACGCCGCAACGTTTGCAATATCTTCTGATGTTCCCCATCTTCTCAATGGCATATCAACGTTTAAAAGTTTATTTTCATCAAAGTTAGGATCATTTAAATTGCTTTCGTAAACCATAGGCGTCATTATTGAACAAGGAGCAATACAATTTGTACGGATATTAAACGGACCATATTCTACCGCCATAGAGCGCGTTAAAGATATAGTTGCGCCCTTTGATGCCGTATATTCATCACACTGTGGTACACCTATTACTCCAGCACTTGACGAAGTATTTATTATACTACCACCACCCACTTTTTTTAATAGTGGAATAGCATACTTACTACAATATGTTATCACATCTCTATGTCTATTTGAATATAGAAAGAAGTCAAAAACATTAATAATATAGCCAACTATATATTGATAAACCTTAAACTTATACTTCCTTTATAACTGCAACCACACTAATTCTCCTTTCTTTTAGTATAAGCATTTAAAATAAGAAAAAAGGTCTGCTTTTAGCAAACCTTTACTGTCTATTCTTATAATTTAATCTTTGTTGTTAGTACTTGAACAAATTTTATCAATTTGTGTCATAATATCCTTGCATTTAGTTATAGATAATTTAAATTTCTTTGCCACCTCAAACATATCTTCTTTATTTGGATTTCCATTACCATTAACCGTCATTTCATGCTCAAATTTATCTTCTATACGCGTTAAATCATATGCCGGTGACAAAACGTAACCGCATAAATTCTCGTCATAAATAAAAGCAAAATTTTTGCCATGATCGTCTTTATTTTTATAAAACACGTTAAAACACATACGTCTAAATGCTTCATATAAATCTTCAGTTGGTCTTGCGCTAATTATTTGAATTACTTGAAACAAGTGCATATAATCCAAGTTAGGAATTTTATGAGTCGTTTCTAATAAAGCCGCAAGCGAAATCATGTGTATACGTCTTTCCCCTATTCTATCAAAACGTTTGGTTCCAAAATAACCTGAACACAATTTTGAAGGAAACAGTTTATGCTCATTGACATTAATACCACAACGCATGGCTGTTTCATTCGCTCTAAATTCTTTTACCCCAACATTCGGCGGATCAATCCTACACGCAAACTTAACTATCCATTCTTCATCGTCAATCTTTATATGAGCCTTTGGTCTTGCCCCACCACTAGAACCACCCAGTTTATAAATAAAATCCAAATCAACAGATTCACTTTCGTCATTTAATATTTTTTTGACTTCATCAGACAATTTATCAAAATCTAAATCATTATAAGTGGACTTAAACGATTGATTAGGTTCATAAGTCAACCCACCTAAACCATTATTATTAATTAGTGATAATTTAGTTAAAATAGGTAGTTGGTTTGGATTTATGCCTTTTTTCTGTAAAACTCTATTCATTAATAGTTCTCCCCAGCCATCAGGTAAAGAATCCCAGAAAACGCCATATAATCCATTAAACTGTTCTTTTTTACTTACATATACTTTATTATCCAATGGCAGAGATAATGGAGAGATTGAAAAGCCGTTTTTTATCCATTCATCGTCATATTGAAATGCAATTGTTGATGGTTTAATTTCAGCAAGATAACCAACTATCCTCTCATTATATTTAACAGTTACTTTTTTAACTTCTTTAATCATAAATCAAAATCCTTCAAATTAGTAATAATCTTATTACCAAACAGCATATTAAAATCTTCTAAACAACTTAATGCTTTTGCGATTTTCAATAGTGAAACCAAAGAAATTTCACCAGTGTTTTCAAACCTACGAATAGAAGCATACGATACACCTGATTTTTGAGCAAGAAGTTTTTGCGTCAGTTTGATTTCTTTCCGTCTTTCTTTTACCCTATCAGTTAAAGATACTAGTATTGACTGAATAGTTGGAGTGCTGACAAACTCATTTATATCAAAATTATTTTTCATAGTGCTAATATTTTAGCATTAAATTTAATATTTGTCAATAAATTGCTAATATAATAGCAAAAAATATATTATTAATATAATATTTCTTTTACAGGCTTTTGTAATACTTAGCTACAATACTTACCTTGAATAAATAACGAATTTTAAATTTTTACTTTTTGGAGAATTTTTTAGGGAAAACTTTATATTTTTTAGAGAATTTTATTTAACCCTTTTTTGTTATTCATTGTGGATATTGTATTAAATTCTCATATAAGTTTGTTTACATTATTTTCCTTTATCTTCTTCAATGTGTGCCTTCGGAAGTTCCCAGTGATATTTTGTTGCAAACAATCTTAAAACAAATATTACTAATACGCCAACTAAAGTCGATATTGTCGCAAATTGAATTTTGATTCGTAATATATAAAATACAGTCGCCCCAACAATAGACGCTAATGCATAAACATGCTTTGTGAATATACTGATTTTTGACCTAGTGAAAATATCTCGCATCAATCCCCCGCCAACTCCTGTTAAAACACCCATTGTTACGCAAATAAGTATATTATATGAAAACCCATAATTTAAAGTCGTTTCCACTCCCATCACAGTGAATACCGCCAGTCCAAGCGCATCAAAATAATTATTTATCTCTTCAATTTTTTCTTGGATAATGGAAAATTTTCTCCCCTTAAAATATGCAAGCACGAATGTTAAAACGGCTGACAGAGCTGCAACCGCTACCAAATAGGCGTTATCAAATATTTTCGGTGGTAGCTGACCTACTAGTATATCCCTTGTAATTCCACCACCCACAGCAGTAATAACACCTACCACTAAAACACCGAAAATATCAAATTTACTTCTTATAGCAACTAATGCCCCCGATATAGAAAATGCGATTACTCCTAAAATTTCCAAACAAAAAAAGACAGAGTCCATGTTTACTCCTAAACACATCTTTGTCTTTTTACCTGAAAGATTCTCTGCTATAAAACAAATTGCTTCTTCGGTAGCGTTAACGCATTCTCCAAAGTGTTGTCAAAAAGCGGTCCTTTTACCTGAAAGCATTACTTCTTCGGTGACGAATAATCGTTCTCTTCCGCTTTTATCACCCAACAATTACATATTTATTTTTTTTGATTATAATATATTTTATTAACAAATGCAACTAAAAATTAAAAGTCATCAAAATTTTTTATACTTTAAATTGACATACATTCGATTTTTTAATTTACGATACCCATAAAACAAATAGATCAAATCGTAAGACGTTATTTAATACTTTCATTTTAATGGAAAATTAGAGCGTTTTGTTTCGCAATATTTTTAAAGCAAAAAAGTCGGTGATAGATATAAAGAGAACCCAAAAGTTTGTTAAACTTTTGGGTTCTCTTCTTTTTTACAAATTGACTGTTTATTTAATTTTTCACTCATTGCAAAACAAATACGGCATAGCCTTTTTCGCCAGACACTATAATAGTATCGTCTTCTATATTATAATCTATACTTTCGCCTTTTTCTAATAAAGTGGCGTCGCCTTGATATGGAACTTTTATTTCTTTATTTTCAAATACGTCAATATATAAATATTTTTTATCTTCAAACGATACTGTGTATACAGAGCCTTTATTTTGCTTAGGTATAAAGTATTTTTTATACGCTACGCCCTTAATCTCATTAAAATCTTTGTCTGTAAAAGTTGGATAATGTTTGCGTGTCAGAATTAAATGCAAGACGTTAGACACGCTCTTATCGCGAACCTTTATTTCACCGTCATACACAGGCAAAAATCCACTAGCAAAGCCTAATCTATCTTGCCCTGTCCTATCTCTAAAATAATCTACGACTCTTTCACAGGGGGAATTATTGTCTCTAAAATACTCTCTATTTAAAACAATATTTCTAGGGTAATTATTCCCAGCCGTAATATTTGAAGGTTGAGAATAATCAAAGTGCCCCTCAGGCGTATCAAACGGCAAAATCTTTGGAAAATATCTCCAAATACCGCCGCTGTAGACGTCAAGTTTTTCTTGATTCATCAAGCCCATAAATTTTTGAACTCGGACGTTCATTAATTTTTTATAGTTAAAAATAGTAAGAATCGTTCCGTCGTCTAAAACGCGATAAACCAAAGAACACGCCATCATCGGCTTTCCGTACTCGGCTAAATTAGGTTGACATTTATATCCGCCGTTAGGTCTTTGTTTACGCAAATCTTCCGCAACGGTTGCTGGATTAATTATGTCGTATTCTTCACGAATTTCAGCATAGTCGCAAATTATTTCACCGTTTACTACACGGTCTTTACCATCTATAAAAGCGTAAACGTTTTTTGCTTTGTGTCTGATTGCCCTACATAAATCGGTTGCATTTTGCTTTTCAGGCAAAATATCTTCCGTATCGTTACCATTTTCAAGATATATTAAGTTTCCGACTATCTTCTTAACAAAAGAATAGTTTTCAACACTCTCGCCTACGTTTTCTGATACAAATATTAAATAATCTTCGTTTACAATAGTCAAAAGCGTGAATTTATTGCCTAAATCATCTTGCCATAGCGAGCCTACGTCGGCAAACGTTTTATTATGTTTTGGCGCATAAACTTGTACCGCACCATTGTGTCCGTGATTTGCCCCGATATAACTATCATTTATGAAAACAGGCGCAGCTTCGTCGGTGTTAAGTGCAAAAGGAACGTCAATGTGCCAGTAGTCCCATTTATCCCTTTGCATAAGCCCCGATTCCATAAAATCAACAGGCTGATTATAACGATTAGAGCTTAATTCAACGCCGCGAAATTTTTGTATCAAATCGTATTTCTCGTCAAAATAAGTACGAAATAGCGCAAACCCTTTTGCAATACAAACAAGCATTTTACTCTCCTACAATACTATTTTAATGTAAATAATTTGGCACATGCAAACATTTACATATGCCAAATTATTATACAACATTTATTTAATTTTGTCTAGAAAAAGAAAAATTATTTATTGTTTTTACCGTGATCAGGATTTGAACAGCACCTTATCGTAGGCACACCGCCGTCACTTGAATAGAAAGGCGTCTCCCTATCGTTTTCAAATTTACTTCTTTCACTTTCATCTTTCATATTCGGTATATCAAAAGGTTTGTTCTCTAATATACTACGGAAGGCAAGAATCCCTGCAACCGACATAGAAGTAGCAAAGTAAACGTCCATTTCCGGCTGACAATTTTCCCTTATGCATTTAAAGAATTCGTGTATCGTGAAATAGTCACTACCACCGTGCCCATATTTTTTCAAGGTTTCAATATCAACGTCTTCCCATTCCGAACCCCATTCTGGCAAATATATATTGTTTTCTTGTTTGCCTTCCGGGATATCCCACAGATTGAAATTCAAAGCAACTTTGTTACCACCGCCTCTAATGTTTTCAATCTGACCTTTTGTACCGACTATCCTATAAGAATCTTCTCTAAACCCAAAACTTGCGTGCCCAAATACGCGGAAAACCGAATTATCATCATTAGTGATAAGCATTGCCGCACCGATATCTCCAACATAAGGTCCGCCATTTACTTCTGGCTTATAAATAGGCATAGCAGTTACTTTCGTAGGACGAACCCCAGTAATCCACATAAGCGGCGCAAGCGAGTGAGTCAAATAATAAGTACGCGGCAAATGATAACGCCAATGTTCTAAAAACGGGTGTAAAGTTTTAGCAGTTTTTTCAGGATTAGGGTCTAATTTATTCGCAGGGTGATTGTATTCGCCTTCGGCAAATAACAGTGTTCCAAGTTCGCCTTTTCTATAAATTCTGCGCATTTCTTGGTTGAATAACATATAGGGATAATTTTCTGCGAGCATATAGATTGTTTTATACTTTTCAACAGCCCTAACAAGCTCTACGGCTTCGGCAATCGTTCCTGCGGCAGTACATTCACTTAAAACAGGTATGCCTTTTTCGATACATTTAATAGCGTACGGCGCGTGTTCATGAAAATAATTACAAATAAACACCGCGTCCAAATCGTGTTTGATAAACTCGTCGAAATTATCATAAATAGCAAGATTTTCGCCCCAATATTCCTTTGCTTGTTGGCATCTTTCCTCGTCTTTTTCGCAAATTGCGACGAGTTCACCCTCGTTTGCCCTTACGATATCATAATAAGCACTTCCTCTGTTAACGCCAAACATTCCTAATCTAATTTTTTTCATTTTATTCTTTCGTGCTATTAAAGCACCCTCCTTTTAATTTTTTATATATTGTTATTCGTTTGTTTGTACATTTACGTTTTCACATTTTTCAAAAACAAAATCTTTACGAATATCCTTTCGATCAACTTTTACCGTTACGTTGTCAAGAGTTAAACCGTCTACGTACCTAAAATAAATACCTTTTGCAGGTAAAATCCGCCCGTAATTATACACTTCAGGATAATCTTGACACTCTTCGGGAACGTCTTTGTTATAAGCTGTAACGCCACCGTCAAGTTCAAAATAAGCATTTCTAATTGTTATATTTTCAAGCGGTATTCCCTGCAATCCGCAAACATTAGACGTCATTTGCCAAACGTCAGTATATTCTTCAGCAAAAAGTCCTGCAGCAATACCGAATTTTTTAGGATCTTGAAACCAGTCGTTAGCTTTAAAAGTATCGTAAAAGCAAGGAACAATTTCATAAGGTCCATACTCGCCCGTTGCCGTTATATTTTCAAAGAGAATATTGCGTATCCGACCTATTGCTCGGCCTTTAGGCCCTCTCATGCGCTTGCCTAAAAATACAAATAACGGTACGTTTACGTTTTTCATTTTAATATTTTTAATAGATATTCCGTCTATAATTGCGCCGTCAACACTTTCAATCCCAACGCCACATATTCTAGTATCGCATATATAAATATTATCAATTTGAATATTAGTAAATCCACCGTTTGATTCGGTACCGAATTTAATTGCATAGCAACGGCTTTTCAATTTACAATTCCATACATTTATATTTGAGCATATATCCAAACGGTTTAAAGTATACGAACTTTTAAATACTATCGCATCGTCCCCTGCTTCTATTTCACAATCGTGAATACGTACGTTCTTGCAATTATCAGGTGATATTCCGTCTATATAAGTACGCATTTTAATTCCGTAAATATCGACGTCTTCACACCCAGCAAAATAAATGGCTAAGTCGGTTGCAAAATTCAATTCAAAATTGCTAAGCACTACTTTTTTGCAGTTCTTTAGCGCAATACATTTTGCGCCCCTATGCGCCATGTTGCGAACGTTTTCTTCGTCCCAAACGCTGCGCATATCAATCTTGGCATTTCCTGTTATTTTGATATTCTCTAAGTCAATGCCTATAAACATTGAACAATGAAAGCACGAATGCGATTTATCTTGATATAACGGATAATCTAATTTTTCGTCAGGGCAGTAATCGTTAAAATCTAGGCTACCTAAAATCTGCGCCCCGTCATCAAAAACAATCTCAACGTTGCTTTTTAAAAACACGCTTGAAAGAACGTAAGTTCCTTTTGGGAAGAAAACGCGCCCACCCGTCAAAGAACAAGCATTTATCGCCGCTTGAACGGCTTTTGTGTCAAGACTTTTACCGTCTGCGACCGCACCGTATTTTAAAACGTTGTATTCCATAATTCACTCACTTTTAGCCAAATAAATTCTAGCCGTCTTTTTTATCTTTTTAATTCACGTCAAAGACGTACGTTTTTTTATAAGTAACACCGTCGTATATAAAAGTATATTCTACTACCGTAGTTCCGTTTTGCGTTATAATTTCACCGTTATTTACAGCGACTTCGGTTTCACCAACTTTAACGTTTACACTATATTCTTCTGATAATATCGTTTCACCAGCTAAAAGCTTTGCCGTTGGCAATATAAACGTTTCACCTGCCGACGTTGGGGCAGCCTTTTTTTCAACGTCAATAAACCCGAAAGTTATTGAGTCAATATAAATAGGAATGGAATTATTACCGTCGTGAAAACTCATTAAAAATTGTCCCGAACCTGCATTGTTAAAGGTTTTACAAAAATTTTCGTGCCGCTCTTTTGCCGTATTCCCTTCGCGATTAGATAACAGTTCGTTTTTGGTAACGGTAAAATCATACCACTCTTTAGTGGGAACATTTAATTCACGTTTAGTTCCGATGCAAAGCGAATGTTTTCTTATAGGCTCACCCGTTTTTTTATCCACGCCTTCCCAATCCATATAAAGCCTAACGGTAATACTATCAAAGTCTAAGTTCTTTAGGTATTCTAAACTACGCCCAAAACGCACAGCCAAAGCGTTCATGGATTTATAAGCAAGACAATAGCCAACGCCTTGCGCCCCTTTAAAACTTGCTAGCCACGTTCCCGATTGTTTTAGGTCGCCGCAATTACTCGTGTTCATATTAAGCGCGCTACCTTCGTGCGAAAAATCTTCCAAAAAGTTGTCTGCCATTTTAGGACGGAACATTATCACGGTAGTGCAAGTCTGTCCGTATACTTTTGCCGTAACGCTGCACACGCCCTCGGAAACAAGCGCGGTTACTTTTCCGTTTTTGTCCACCGTCGCCTTACTTTTATCTTGACTTTCCCAAACAACGTCAAATCCCAACTCTTCGGCATATCGTACGCTTAAATTAGCCGTATCACCTTGAGAAAGGCTCATTTTTGCCGTATTCATCTGAAAAACAATCGCGCCTTGGTTATTTTCTTTTTTGCCAGAAAGTTGGTTGAACGCACGGCGTATCATAGAATCAAGCTCAGCCTTTTCACTTTGAGTGTAATTAGCGTTCTCTACCTTTGTAGCCGCAACGGCAACAGCTGCAAGACTTTTTATGTACGACTTATCTTCCGTTGCATAAGTTCTTTTTCCGTCGCTATCCTGTTTATACGCAATACCGAAAAACTCACGGTTACTGTTTTTATATAAAACCTTAGAAATACTACCTGAAATGAGATAGTCTCCCGAAGTTTGCTGAACAGGCGACGAGCGCATAATCAACACGTCTTCAGGCTTTATTTCATATTCATTTATCAAAACGTCATAATAATCATCACCGAACGATAAGTTATATTCGTCAAACCAATCGTAAGGGATTATCATAACGTAATATTCACAATTATCTTCGTAAGCAGATGCAGTTAGTTTTGCCGTAAAGCGTATACCGCTATTATCGTCCAAACGAACTTCTGCTTTGGTCATAGAAAAATCTTCCGACGATGCCACCGCTTTTTGCGGTAAAATCGCAAAAAAACCAAGCAACAAACAAATAGTTGCAATAAAGGACAAAAGCCAAGTTAAAATAACCTTTTGTTCTCTTTTCATATTTTTCTCCTTATGCGTAAATATCGTCCATTACTGGGTCGTTATATTCCCCAACAGGCGGACTCTCTACGTCAGGCTTATCTTGTTTACAAGCGGAAAATGCGCACGTTAAAACGCATAAAACCGCCATCATAATCAACAATATTTTTTTCTTCATCTTATTTCCCTTAATTAAAATAAACGCTATATTAGGGAACTTCCTACCGCTGGAAAAATCCAGCGGTAGAAGTTACCTATGATGTACATCAAATAATCTTATCTTTAATAAACAACAAAACTCAAAACTTTTCTAAAATTTATTCAGCCGTAGTGGTCGTGTAGGTAACGCCGTCAACATATAAATTAACTGGACAATCCGCTGAAGGCACAGAAAACATTCTACCTGCTGCATTTCCAGTCCCTGTTGAACAGAACGCTGATGCAAATTTGCTAATTTTTTCCGCCTCATTAGCACCCGTAAAGTTTGTAAGTATTTGTGCTTTTGTAAGCGTTACGTCCGTCCATTTATTTGCAGTAAGCGTCGTAATCTCATTACCTAAAATCTTCAACGTTACGGCTTTATCCACCATAATACGCCAGGTTATTGAATCTAACGTTCCCATCATAGCCGTAAGCTCTTCTGCCGTTCTTGCAAAACGCATCGTAGCATAGCCAGAACTACCTGACGTGATCGTTACTTTTGCAACGTTATAAGCAGTCTTGCCACTGCTGTCAGCTTGAGTTTCAACAAGACTGATATTATTTGCATTACCCGGTAATGCCATGTTAGAAGTAATGTAATTATTTAACGCAACACTTTTTGGAAGATTAAAGTTTTCTAATTCGTGCTCTTCCATTCTTATCGTACCAACGCTTACGTAATCGATATAGAACGTTACTTTTCCCTGCGTACCACTATCATAATTTTGACAGCCACCATCATTGCCACCTATGATCTTACCCGTACCCGTATTGCAATACAGGTCCAAGAAAGAATTCCACTTTTCTTCGTCCGTACTACCTGTTTGTCCGCTAATAAGACTTGCCTTCGTAACAGTGTAATAACTCCATGTGTTAACGGGATACGCCGTATATCCTCCATTGAAAAACCGTACACTCAAATTCGCAACTGCGTTAGGGCTAGTTGCGCAAAAACGAACGGTAATCGTTTCAATGTTCATTGCCTCAAGTTCCGCTCTGCTTGCATTCAACCTTAATCCACATGAATAGTACGTCTTATCTTTCGTCGCCTTACCAACACCATATCCTATATTGCCGTGAGCATCGGTATACGATTCCACCCATTCACCGCTACTAGTTGTTGGAATAATTTCATAGGTGTTGATATCGTACGTTCTTGTAGAGCCATTTTCATTCTCGTAATGCGAAGCGGCAAAATCTTGCAACATACCCTCTGCCATTTTGGGAGTGTGGTAAACGATAAGATTTTTGGTTTCCCCTGCGATCTTTGCT
This sequence comes from Clostridiales bacterium, assembly GCA_015055805.1. Lineage (GTDB taxonomy): Bacteria > Bacillota > Clostridia > Christensenellales > Borkfalkiaceae > UBA1259. Next base: position 285,943 of record SVHN01000001.1, on the reverse strand, counting down.
TTCACGAAAGAGTAACCAGTTTCATCATTGACCGTCAACACGCCGTCTTCCGTGATGGCTGAAGTTCCATCCACCGAATATTCGATAGGTAGATCAAGTTTTTCCTCCTTGGGAAGACCAACCATTTCCAACGGGGTTACCGATCCTTTATCTAGCGTATAGTATACGTTTTGTTTAAATCCAACCTTAGAAAGGTCGAGCGTTGCGCCAGTTTCTGTGCCGTTGGTGATAAGATCGTATGCTCTATCAATGGTGGGTTTAAGGTTTGTTTTATCGCCATCAAAGTTTTCGTCGTTTAATGCAGCACCTGCTACCCAACAAATACTTCTAACAGATTTATCATTTCTTTCAGCGTAATTGCGCGTGCCGTTAGCCATCTCTTCGTATGCTATACCGAAAAACTTAGTGTTGCTGTTTGTGAAATGCACGTTACTAATCGTGCCTTTCAATTCGTACAAGTTGTCGCCTATTTTCTCGGGCTCAGTTTGCATAGTGATAAAGTCACGTTCGTTTACGTCTTCAGTTGCGGGATCGTCCACGTCGCTAAGACCTTTACCTATTAAGTGAGCGTAGTAATCGCCGTCTGCTGCGTTTTGAAGATCATAATCGGTTTCCGTTAGCCATTTTGCGGGAACTATCATAACGTAGTATTTAGAACCAGGTCTAACGGCTTTTGTTGTTGCTTTGAAACGGATACCATAGTGAGCGTCGGTACGAATTTCCGCGCCAACCATTTCAATCTTATAATCCGCTTCACTTATCGGTGTAGCAGTATCAGCAATAGCAACACCCGTTGCCGTGCTTATGAGTGCGGTGCACAACGCAACCCCTGCTAACCATTTAATAAGTTTATTTTTTCTTTGTTTCATTTTCTTACCTCCCATTAACCTTAAAGATATACGTCGTCTAAGGACGGATCGTAATTAAGTGGTGTCTGTGATTCGTTCATAATGTCCTTTGTCAACAATACTAGGTTAATTATTGCGGGAGTATAACTCTTTTTTGTTGTCATTGTCTTCTCCCTTACGCTTTTAGCGTATTTTTAATTTTTTGTTTTGAGTTTGTCTTTTTTCTAATAAGATTTGTGATTGCTTTGTAATACTTTTTTTAGTTGGTTTTTTTCTTTATTTCATCATTTCCACCCCCCACTATAGCCTTACGGAATATACACGTCGTCTAAAGACGGATCGTAAGGGTTATCTTCCTGTATTTCCTTTTTTTCAAAAGTGATACTGTCAAAATACATATCTAAACTTACACCAGATCCAGCAATAGCTGCGCTAAACAGTCTTGGTGCGTCGCCAGAGCCTGTCGAGCAGAAATTTTCAGCAAACTTTGCAATTTTTTCTTCTTGCGTTGCGCCTGACATAGCGTATAATATTTCCGATCTAGTAACGGTAATTTCCGTCCACTTGTTCGTGGGGATTTCTTTTGCTACACCAAACAGTTTTACAACAATCGTTTGGTCTTCACCATGTTTGACAAGAAGTCTAACAGTTAGCGTTTTCAAGTCTTGCATAATGCTTAATAGTTCGCTTTCCGTTCTATTGAAACGTACTGGAAGAACTTGATTTGTGTACCACATTTGTCCGTAAACAACGCCGTTTGCTACCGTTCCTTCGCCGTCAGTAAAACTTGCATAATGCGTACCTTTACGATCTTGCGCGAAGCTTACTGCGCCAGAAGCGACGTTATTCGTGCTTAAACCGTACGTGTAATCGTCTAATACGTTTTCAGCAAGTTCGGGCATACCTAAATAGATTGCATCAACCCAAACTGGAAGACCTTTGCCCGTCATATCACCGATAGGCGCACCGAATATACGGCAACCGCCTTTGGATACGCCTGAGCCTGTAACGCTATATGCCTTGGCAAAGTCCGCAATCTTTTCTTCTTCTGTTGCGCCTTGCATTTTGGAAAAAATTTGTTCCTTGGAAACACAAATTGCCGTCCATTTGCCAACGGGAACAGTTTGCTGTACGCCAAAGAATCTAAATGCAAATTCTTCAAAGCCCTCTCTTTCAATCATAAAGTGCAAGGTGATTGCGTCAACTTTCTTAATTATTTCCGTTAATTCCGCTTGGGTTTTATTAAATCTTCCTGCGGCAACTTGGTTACTGTACCAAATGGAAAACGCAACTACGCCGTTTGCGGTCGTTTCTTCGCTATCAGTCTTGGTCGCAAGATAAGTTCCGGTAGATGGTCCGCTCAAAAAGCTTAGTCCGCCTGTCGCATTCTCTACGCTGTTTGCGTGTCCAAAGTCTTCTAGCATCTTTTCAGGCATTTGAGGACGAACAACAATCGTTTTTTCATTCACGTACTCGTCGTTATATTTATCGATTGCAGTTGAACGCAAAGTATACTTTCCTGCTTGTTGCGGTGTAAATTTTCCGTCCGTTATCGTCTGTTCTTTCTCCGAGCCACCGTCCATAAAATATACTTTTATAGTTGGTTCAAGTACGTCGCCCGTTACCTTTGTCGCCGTTACTGTCGGCAAGGTATAGACAGAGCCTACCGTACCAGTATACAATTTAGACGAATATATAAACTTCGGCGCGGATTTATCTTTTACTTCTATGGTAATTACACGCGTCTTTACTTCTCCGCTCGGCAATTGTACGCTTACTTTAATAGTATAGGGATTTAACGAATTAAGTTCAAAACGGTTGAACGTTAGCTCTACGGGATTGTTCTCATGATCGGTTACTTCCACCGTGCCTTTATACACGTTATCTTCCGTATCAACTACCATAACGTAACTTGACACCGAGAAATCTTCGTATAGCGCGCCTTCTACCGTTACGTCGTTAAACCCGACAAGTTCAATCGCATTGTCTTTATCCTTACAGCCTACAAGTCCTAACGCTGCACAAATCAAGGTTATCGCGCTTAAAATTAAGATAAATAATTTTTTGATTTTATTCATATTCTCATCTCCTTAATTTACGCCTTCAAGTTTCTCGCCCTTTTCTAGACGGAAGTTGTCTAGGAATACTACCCATTCTTCGCCGTCCGCTGCTGGTAGCGTTGCGAACGTCATTGCAAATCCGCCAGTTTTTGTTACGTACTCTTTTGCGTTTAAGCCTCGTGAAAGTTCCCAAAGAGAAATCTTATAACTAGTCCATTTTCCATACTCGGGACGTGGCCACGTATAATAGCCATTAACGGGTGCCCAATCATATTCCTTCTTATCCTTAGATCCTTTCCATTTATTTGGGATAATGTGAGTTCCAGATTCCGTATATGCCCAAATTGCGTGATATTGAGCGAACTTATCAGAATCGTTATACATATCGAAACAGAAGTAAGTACTTGCCCAGTCTTCTTCAGGGACTTTATCTAGCCCTGCCGCTTTCATTAGTTGTGCGGGTATGGTTACGTTGAAGTTGGTTTGTATGGTATTTGTACGCATTACGCGCAATACGTTTTCACCTGAACTAGCAGTAATATCATAGTCGGCTGCCTTTACGATTTTTACTTCGCCAATTTCTTCACGAACTTCTGCTCTATACGCGTATTTTTGCCAGATTTTTTCAAAGTCGCAAATTTCCGTCGTCGTATCCGTCTTATCTAGTTCTAAGCCACCGTCAATCGTTGCTTGTTCAGCTGCCTTGGTAAGCACTACGTTATCTAGATAAATACTTGGTGCTTGATCGGGATATTCCACTCCCGTGTCAGGGAACTGGAAGTATACGCCCGATATTGCCGTTGGGTCACCTGCAATACTTAAAAACGTACAGTCTACTAGATAGCTCGCCCTCGTCCACGTTTTGGGCGCAAGCACTACTTTTTCGCCAGCCATAAGCGTTGCTGTTGAATTGTTGTGCGATGCTGCTAAACCAAACGTCATTGTAATGGCCTTTTCTGAATCGTTATACAAATACGCGCTTACTTCTTCGTAATAGGTAAAATCGGAATAATCATAATCGAACAGATCTGATTTTAAGGGCATTACAAAGCAAGGTGAAGTTATAGAAACTCTTCCACCGACTGGTTGCAACTTTGCCGAATAGTTACCGCCTTTTACAAACTTAGTGTCGGTATTTCTTGTTATACGACCAAAATAACCGTACAGTGCCATTGTTTGAAAGTTCGGTCCCCACTCTTCAAAATCAGCAAACATGATTTTACTGTCGTCTTTGACTTCTTCGGCTTTTTTATCTTTACAGCCAACAACGAACAAAGAAGTAAAACACGTTATCAATGCTAACAATAAACATATTAGTTTTTTCATTTTTAGTTCACTCCTTTATTCTTATTTCCCATAAATCAATACGTTCTTTACGTATACGACCTTACTGTCTTCATTGTCCGTATCGCCAAACCACAAACGTACCTTTTCCATTGCGCCCATGGTCGCCCATTGAACGTTTGCTAACGGTATTTCTACTAGCGTCGTCGTTTTCGGTTTTAATATCGCTTGAGGTCTTGCGCTATAAATGCTTTGTTTTTTATACTTGACTGATAAGGTAAGCGGTATCTCTTTCGCGCTATCGTTATATATTGTGAAAATAACCTTTTCGGCATTTTTATTTGCCGCTTCGTTTAATTCAGAAGATATGAACGATATCATCTGCGAAGATCCGTCTAGCGCGTCTATCGCTAGTCTTGCGTATTGTCCGGTCATTCCGATCGTTTCCCCGTCCACTAGCGTCGGCGTTACTGCCGCCGTATCTTCTTCAAAACAGTCATAGAAATTCTCTGCGCTAATGATTTGCGCCTTGCCGCCTACGTATTTTGTGTAAGAATAGGTCGTTCCGTTTGCTTCATATGAAAGGTCGATATAGTTTTCATTTTGGTCTAAATTAGTCGTGGTCGTATAAATCCAACCTTCACCGTGCGCTATGCGGTCGGTAAGCGTTTTACCATTGCTTTTCAACTCATAACCATCTTTAATATAAGCTTTTGTCGTTATCGTACCATCGCCATTATCCGTCGAACTTATAATGCAAAGTTCTGCCGGAGAATGCGCTGCAACCGCCGCCGCTAACAACGCTTCTCTTGCATCTACAAAGTTATCTACGCTTGCTAGTACTTGCGCGCTGCTATATAAACTTGAAGATAGTGCAGAAACGAACTCGTCTGCAGGAAGTCCTAGTTCTTTATACTTTTGTTTCATTGCATAGAGAATTTCGTATTCTTCCATGCCGTCCCTAATGCCTTCTAGTCTCAACGTTGCCACCGGCTCGTCTAGACCGTACTGTCCGCCAGGTGCGAAAAGTACACCTTCATTACTTACAGCCAAACGATCATCCCAATAATTATCATAATAATCTTCTTTCAAGCCGTAGTCGTTTACCGCCCAATATAAATTTCCTGCGATATCGTATTCGGCTTGCATCCAACTTAGCAAACGAGTGTTTAAGTTGGTCGTGTGCTCAAGATGATAATCGACGTAAGGATGAATCGGGTCGTTACAGCCGTACCACCAAAGCTCTACTGATTTTTCATCTAGACGATATTGTTCTCTCTCACCTTCCGTATCTACAAAGTAGAACTTTGGACAGTAAGCATTAATGTAAGCATCAGTATTATAATCGGAATATTTATCCTGATACCAAAAAGTGCATACGTGCGGCATCACTCTTAGTGATGCAATCGCCTCTGCTTTAACTGAAGAAGTGATTGTAGTATCCGTTTCCAAAGCATCTGCCACTTTTTTTACCGTGGTGTTAAATATTTCACCGTTTTCCAAAATCTGCTCGTCGGGAAGTTTGCGTTGTATTGCTTCGTCCAAAATTACGTTATATACAATAAGCTTTTTGAACATATTAAAATCTTCTTCAAAAGATTTTTTTGCAATCGCGTACAAATACTTCTCAAAAATTCCCCTATCAATAACAGTACCCTTTGAACCTGCTACTTCCTTATAAGGAATACTTAAACAACTAAGTCTTGGGTTTTTGAGCAAAGCGTATGCTTTTTCAAGCCAAGCTTGAATACCTTGGTCGCTGTGGTCATTTTCTTTATAGATACCAAACGGTGCAAGTCGGTATTCGATAAGCTTATCCGTGTAAGCGTCTATCATTCTTTGTGACGTATCTAATTCAGCGTGATGTGCGTTCCAGTTGGTAAGAAAGGTACTTTTTGCATGGGTTTCTGGATTGACTGTAAAATCAACCACTTCTACGCTAATAGGTACGTCCTTCGTATACGTTTTAAAGTCAATCGTCATTGTGCCCGTATACGTTCCTACTTTTTGGTCAAGTGCTGATTCCACCGTCATATAGACGCCTTGGTTTTCGTTCTTTACGATTTTATTTTCTTTATATTCTATAATTTTATCGAAAGGAACTATTGCATCGGGATAATATCCCAAAGGCGCGCCGTTCTTTTCACCGTTCTTTTCTACGATAAGATATTTTTCGTGATATACACTAATCTGATCTTGATTAATAACAGCAGAGCCGTCAGAAGTTTTTAGGTCGCTAACTTTTACGTCGTAATAGTCAACGTCCACTTCGGGCGTAATAATAATTTGCGCGCCCTCGTATTCACCTCGTGCCATAACGATGGAAACTTTTGCGTCTTGCTTTACGTCGTCGTAATAAGTTGCATCGTTATACTCTTCGCCGTTTTTATCTAAAAAGCTTTGTAACACTTTAATACTTGCATGGCAACCCCAGATATCTACGTTATCCGCAGAAACAGAGTTTGGGTCTTTCTTCCCACAAGAGCTAAAACAACTAAAACTCATCACCAAAGCAAGAATTATACATAAATTTCTTATTCTACTTTTCCACATATTTTTTTATCCTTTGATTTTTTAATTACTTAAACCTGCAAGTGATAACGCCATGGACCAAGCACTATCCGTCCAATGTTTAATAGTATCATCATAAAAATCTTGTGCAGTTACCGTATTAGTTGAGTTAGATAAAGTGGTATAATGCCCGTCGTTTACAAACGGTTTAACTCCACCAACAGCGCAAAGTTTATAAGAGCTGCCTTTCTTCAAAATGTTAATAGGCTGATCTTTGTTGCTCATATATGCAATACGATCTTTATGCAAAGGTGATAGCGTTTCATAAACTTCGGGTGCAGTTTCCTGTAAATCAAAATAGAAATCAAGGGTAGAACCACTCGTGCCTTTTGCATACTCTACAATACCCCTATCGGTTGCCATAAATCTCAAGAAATCTATTGCAATATCTTTTCCCTTGGCATAAGCAGGAATAACGCTTTGTGCAGGACCTACTGAACATACAATACTTCTTGCTTCCTTTATTTTGTTAAAGTCTTTTTTACTTACGTCATAACCTTCGCCTTTAGGCTCGTTGCTGTTTGCGTCAATTGCTTTAACGAGTGCTGAAAGTTCGGCATCGTTTTCTATGGTCGTACACTTTTCAATAATACTGCTAATAATTGGTGTCTTCATCATTTTGATAGTAGGAACTTCATAGTTTGCAGCAACCAAACGATCTACCGTTTCTTTCATTTCGTCTACGAAATAGTCGCCGTTATAATGGAATACGGCAGCACCTTGCAAAAATCCAGTTTGAGCAACCATGAATTCTTGACTAAACGATTGAGGATTAATGAATCCGTTGTCGTAATCAAGCAAGGTTTCAATAACTTTTAAGGATTCTAATCTACCTTTTTGCTTAAAGATATCTTTAGAACGTTGTCCGTTTACAATTCCGTTAAAGAAATCGTCGTAGCCTTGCACGCCTTCGTATTGCGCCCACCAAGCTTCCAGCGCAGAGCCTTCCTTTTCCCAATAAGGCGCGTCCTTAGATTGCATAAATACGTATTGTGCAGTAGGATCTTCGTTTGCGTACTTGCTTGCATTTTCGTTCTTAATTTTATGACAAATTGCAATAAACTCGTCGGTTGTTCTCGGAACTTCTCCGTAAGTTTTCAATGCGTTTTCGTTATAAATAAACCCATAAATACCACTATAATAAGGTGCCATAAAATAACTAGTTTCACCTGTTTCGTCGTCTATGGTAGCCATACCCGCTTCTAGTGAATCGTTAAGTTTTTCCGAGTAGGTAATCTCTTCCCCTGGTACTTTTGCATTGTAAACCACTTCGGTAAGGTCAACTAGATCCTTAGCATTGCAGTAAGAATCAAAGCCATATCCAAAGAGCAAATCGAAGGTATTATCCTTTTCGCCTAACGCCAACTGGTCTCTTGCAAAATATACGCGATCGTTAAACGTAGTCTTTATTTGCAATTCAGGGTATTTTTCTTTTACCCAATCCTGTTCTTTGAACGCTTCAACCGTGTTTCGCGCCCAGTCTGAGCCATACCCTTGTTCCAAAACGTAGATCTCAAGAAGTTGTTCGTTGTTCCCTTCTTCGTTTGTCTTCCCGCCGCCACAACCTGTTAAAAGCATTGCTGCGATCAAGACAATTGCCATAATTTTTGCTACAAAGTTTCTTTTCATAACACATACTCCTTATTATGTATTTTGTTTTTTATTAATTGTTTTATTTAAATTAAACCTTTTTTAATTAGCCTTTTAAGCCACCTACAGAGAAGTTCTTAAAGATAATATCCGAACAACATGCATACACTATGATCAACGGAACGGTAGAAATCATAAGTCCTGCATAATAATACGGAATATCCCCCGAACGCGTCGCAGTTAGTTGCAAGCGATACAGACCAGCGGCAAGCGGTAAATAATCGGGATAAAGCAATAATGCGCTTTCATAATCGTTCCACACCCCGATAAACGCGATAACGCAAAGGGTTACTATCGCCATTTTTGCTTGAGGTATCATTACTTTAAAAAACGCAGTAAAGTTATTGCCGCCGTCTAAAAATACGGCTTCGGCGTAGCTCCAAGAAATGTTCTTGAAAAAGGCGTACATAACCATAAAATTAAATCCGTAGCCCGTAAAGTTTGTTATCAACATTAAAATCGGATTATTATACGTTCCTATTGCGTGCGCAAGTCTTAAACTAGATGCCGTATTGCCTACGATAGGTACGGTCATTGTAAAAATAATTATCGTGTAAATAAGTTCCTTACACCTAAAATTATATTTAGAAAGCACATACCCCGTACAACAACAAGTAAACACAGGGAAACATACACGGCAGAAACAAAACCACAAGCTGTTAAGTAGCATTTGGAATAAATTAATGGGATTGCCTTTTGTATCAACTATCGACATTCCGAACGCCTTTACGTAGTTTTCAAAATGCCAAACCTCAGGCATTGCAAAGGGATTATAACCTGGTTTTGTTCGCACTAAAACGTACGTCAACGCATCTTGAAAAGAATTTATAAACAAGAAAACCAAGGGATAGAGAAGAAGTATGGCATATAATAGAAAAATAACAAAAACAACGCCAAATAGTATTTTTTCTCCGCCTGTACGTCTTGTCAAAACGTTTGCAGTATCATCTTTCTTCTTTTTTATTAACTTAGACATTTTTTCCTTCTCCCCCTTTTAGTATTCTATAGGATCAATGCGTTCAACAATTTTTCTAACCAACAAAATAAGTGGTACACCTAACATTGTGAAACATAACCCTACGCAAGCTACAAGCGAATATGCGCCTTCGCCACCGCCGTTTCCGTCACTTCCATACAATTGTCTAAATATCCAGTACGAAATAGTGGACGTGTCGTATGCACCGTTAGTAAAAAGCAAAATCGGTCCAGACGAACTGAACACACCCGTCAGCATAAACACCATTTGCGTAGAGAACGTAGGCCATATCAATGGGAAAATAAGTTGCATTAATTCCCTAGCTGGACCTACACCGTCTAATTTAGCCGCCTCTAACACTTCAATGGGAATACGCGCCATACCGCTAGAAAAGAGCAAGACGTTGGTAGTCATACCCGTGTATATACAGTAGAGCATAATGGTATTGGTTGCCGTTTCGTTTTTCGCCAACAATCCAACGGGGTCGGGCGTTATACCAAACCATCTTTGAATTTGACCAAGAGGTCCAATAGGATTGATAAATTCCTGAAACGCCGTTACATATACAATAGCTGAAATAATCGCAGGCAAATAGAATACAATTCTAAACAGTTTGTAGCACATTATTCTCTTATAGAAGAAATACGCGATAATCAAACAAACCGGCGTATTGATAAGCATCATAACCCCAAAATATTTCAAAGTGTTTATAATCGAAATACTTAAAGAATAAGTAGTATTGGCAGGGTTCGTTATCAAGTTCCAAACGTTTTTAAAGTTAATAAAACTCAATTCTCCCGTTGTCGGGTGCTCAAAAGCCATAAAAATGGATTGAATATTCGTGTAAAGCCAAAACACTCCCCAACTAATAATAGGCAAAATAAGCATAGCTATGATAAAAATTTGATCACCGCGTTTTACACTCATATTTGTGGCTGTTTTTTTGCCGTTCTTCCAAAAGAGTTTTCGGGAAGTTTCGTATAAAAAATCTCCGACTCGCTCTTTTTTCGTTCGTTGATACTCGAACGACTGTTCGTTTTTCTTTTCTGTTGCCGTCATATTTTCTCCTTTTTATATTTCATGCGTTATTATAAATCCGCATTATAAATCCGCCAAGAGTTTTTTCTTTGACGATTTTTTCGTCAAAGAAAAGGGCTAGCCCTTTTCTTTCATCTTCAAAGTATCCACGTTGTTTATACGTCTACTTCCGTGTACCCGTCGAATGCACCAACGCTTGCTATCGCTTCGTGCGAAAACAAATCTAAACGATTTCCTGCACACTTTCTGGACACGGCTTGTTCTAATAGCGTTTCATTAAGTTCAGGAATTTCTTCTATCTCGCCATTTAAGTAGGCTATCAATCTTTCTCTACAACCTATTAAACGCCCTTTCAAGCCACACAAACGGATTTCCTGCACTTCCAAGCCGTTGGGTTTGTTTTCTGTGAGCCATTGTTTGCGATAACTTTCAATAAACTTTTCTAATAAGCCGATAGTTTTCAATAAGTCGTCGGCACAGTTATTGAGTTCGGTTTTATCTTTCTCTTGATATGCCTTTCTAAGCCTAAGACCCATATCGTATTTGAGTTCCAAAACTGCGTTTAAGTCATACGCACTTTCAAAAACGTATCCATACTGACCATTTTTTAAATTCGCTATTGACTGCTTTGCTTTGGTGAAATACTTTTTATCTTCGGTGCTTATTGCCGTATCCGCGTAACCTAAAAACACGTCGTTATATAAACCGTATTTAGACGGATTACCAAGGTCTTCGGTGTATTTTCCAAACGTTTGCGCTTCTTCTAAACGCATATACTCGTTATAGTCATAACCTGTCAACGCTTGAAATTCTCTCTCCAATCGCTCATTAGACAAACCGAGCGACGTATATGAATAACACATAATAGCAGGCAGAGTTGCAAAAAGCGAACACTCTCCACCGTTATCTCCCCACACCGTTTCCATTAAACTCTTTATGTTAAAACTCTTCGCCGCCTCTATCGCTGCTTTGGCTACCTTATTTGAATAGGTAAGGTGTGGAATAAATCCTCTAATATCTTCCACCGTGCCACCAGCAAACCAAATCTCGTTATTGAATTGTTTATGTATTCCTAATAATTTGCCATATTCTTCAGCGTTTACGTAATGATAATCCCAATGGCACAGTGTGACTTCTTTAGGAATTTTATTTAGTATCTCTTGCGGTATTAACACTTCGTCGTTTTTATCGTGACCGTTTCTACCTTCAATAGCAGTACGCCAAAACATATCGCTCCACATTATCGGTTTTAAGCCGTATTTTCTTGCGATCTCACATATCTTTTGCAAATGTACGCATAAAATTTCAAACCTTGGCGCAAGCCCGTTTTTATTAAGATATTTGCCACGTCCAAGTAGCCACGCTTCATCCATACCGATATGTATTCTTCTACTTGCGTAACACTCGGATAACGTTTTGAACATATTGTCGATAAGCGCGTACGTTCTTTCTTCTCCAACAAACAAAATATCTTCGCAATCAAAACATTTAAAATGCGAGTATTTATATCTTGTCAATTGATTTAAGTGCGCTAGCGTTTGTATGCAAGGGATAAGTTCTATTCCCCATTGATTAGCATACGCATCTAACTCTTTCATCTCGGCTTTCGTGTATCTGCCGCGAAGATATCCAAACATAGGCTCATTCTCTACTTCATACGTATCTTCCGTATAAAGCATTAAGCTAGTATAGCCTATCATTGCAAGATTACGAATAAGCTTTTTTACCGTTTGAATATTTTTTACTGCGTTTCTCGAACAGTCCACCATTAAGCATACGTCTTTAAATTCATTTTTTTCTTCAATAACGTAGTCGCTGTCCGTGCCGTAAGTTTTGAGTATCAAGCCTGCACGCGCAACGTCACGAATATTTGCATAGTCTATGCGTACGCGCCCGTTTAAAACGTTGACTTTTAATCGGTTTTTTGACGACACAAATTCTGTTTCAGCTGGAAATACATAGCCTATCTCAACTAATTCTTTGAAAATTTGCTCCATAAAATCTTAAAATCCTATTACACCATTTTATATTGTTTTTTTGATTATAACTCTAAATTTTTTCCATTTATATATCAAATCAAAACAAAAAACTGCACTTTTGTATATTTTTATCAAATAAGACATTATTTCTCCTCATCAATTGACAAGTTATTTACTTAGTGTTATAATCCAAATATGAATATAAAATACAATCATTCGAAAATTTTAAAACTACTAAACGACTTTTCTAACTGCACCAATTTAACTGCAAGTCTTGCTTTTGACGACGTTTTACTTGAGTCTACAACTTTTACAACCGACGACTCTATTCAAGTAGGAACGAATTCATACGACGCATCGTCAATGCATTTTTGTCATTATATTCACGAAAACGTTTCTAAAGACATTTGTCGTAAAAACGACCTGTTCTATTTAAACCAAGCTAAAAAAGAAAAGCGAACGATTATCATAACCTGTCATGCTGGATTATGCGAAATCATCACCCCCATCTTTCTTGATAACGTTATCGTAGGCTACATTATGTGCGGTATGTTTATTGATGCCGAAGGAAAATATTCTTCAACTGAAAAAATTAAAGAAACTGCTAAAAAATATTCTTTAGACCAAACGACGCTACTTAACTTATACAGTAAATTACCAGTATTAAGTAAGTCTACCGTAGAATCTGCGCTTAATATTTTAAATATTTGCATACAGCATATACTTCGTGAACATTTTTTAGAAGTTAGAAGCAATGAACTTTCTGCACAGATTAAAGAATATATTTTAGACAATCTATCAGAAAATCTTACTACCGACCATTTATGCACCGTTTTCTTTACAAACAAGCAAAAACTTCATAGTATTTTTAAAGAAAATTTCCACGATTCTGTCCACAACTATATCATTAAAAAACGCATTGAAAAAGCCAAAAATTTACTTAGTAAAAGTAATAAAACAATAGATACTATCGCTTCTGAAACAGGGTTCCCGAATTACAATTATTTCATAAAAATATTTAAAAAACGCACAGGCTTTTCCCCATTACAATTCAGAAAAAAGTTCTCTAACAAATAACGTTATACATAAAAAAGGTCGGTGATAAACTTATCACCGACCTTTTTTGCCGCTTAGCAAAAGGCTAAGCGGTTGGTTTTTTTATTTGAACTATTCTGTTTTTATTTACATACGTAAATTTCTCTTCTTGAATTTTCGGTTGTATCATACGACAATAATTTTCCGTCAATAGAAAATCTTGCGTGCAAATCACACCTAACGTCAGTATTTTTTGCTGGTTCACTATACACCGAAAAAAGTTTTTCCATGCGGTCAGATTCCATTTCATACCTATAAACCGAACGGACGCCGCCTTCTTCGACGTATCCGTCGCCTATAAACGACTTGCCGTCGGGCGCAAAATTGACGTGAATATCGCCTTTATCAGTTATATGGTTTCTTAGTCTTTTCTTCTCTCCACTTATCAGATCGAAAAAATACACACCGTATTCGGGAAGTCCCGACCATATAGCAAGAGTTTTATCGTCCTTAAAAGAATAATGAGAGTTGACCTGAAATTTTGTCATTTGACGGAAATTGCCGTTTAAGTCGCCCACAGCAAGCACCGTACCCCATTTTTTGCCTGTTTCGGGGAAGTTTCTCAATAGGATTACAAACTCTGTTCCCGACCGATTAAAGGTTATATGATTTACCACTAATTTGCTATCCGTAAAGGGCGGTTCGGAAAATATCTTTTTCATATCAAAGTATGACGAAACCAAACGGCTGTTGCCTAAAATTAAATCGACTTCAAAAATACCGTCGGTCTTCGGCGCGTTATCCGAAAAATACTCGTCTTTAATATTAGAGTAGCCGTAACCTGGTCTAAAATCAAAAATTCTAGCAAAGTTAATGGATAAACCTTTCTTTCTGTCTTTACTTACCGCACCGAGCGGCATAGAATATCTGCGAATTTCCTTTCCATCGATACCGACCACGCGAGAAATAAATTTTTCACCGTCGAAGTCGTTAAATAAAACGCTTTTTCCGTCTTCAAACCAACTAAGTAGTGCGCCTTGCTGAAAGTTCCACGAACAAGTTTCGGCTATTTTATAAAACTTTTTTTCTGCTATATTTATATACCCGATATCTGCAATATCAGTTTTTAAGGGAAGTCTATCGCGAAATTTTACCCTATGCGCTAGGTGCATTGAATTAGTTTTGTCAAACGGTTGCAGATCGTAATAACCGAAAAAGTATTCGTATCCGTCATTAGGTGTTACGTTTATTCTTTCCATATCTTTTCCCTTTAATATCGCTAAATGGTGCCTGCGCTCATTAGAGTAAAATACTGAGTATCGTATTCGGGGTGTGACAGCGTATCTTGCGTAAGTTCTTCGATACTGTCAACCACGTCAGAAAGATAATCGCTTATACGCTCTTTACAGTCTTTAAGCCTTTGAATAACACCGCCGATCCTTACCGTTTGAACTTCAAACCCAAACGACTTGTTTTCTTTATGCCACATAATTTTTAGTTTCCAATAGAACTTTTCAATTCTATTAATTATCTCGTCACACTCGTCTATAAACGGTTTTAACGCGGGTTTGCCTGACGCATACGCATTTCTTAATCTAACACCGAAATCGTACTTTAATTCTAAAACGCTACTTAGTGCTGCAATACAATCGAATATGTAAGAAAATTCGCCCGTTCTCTCTACGGCTGCGGTAAGCTGCTTAGTGTATTCTGCATAATTAACCGCCCCGTTATCTTTAACGTATTCGTCGTTAAGACCTAAAAGACAATCGTTATAAAGATGCATTGAACTTATATATTCTCTTCTGTCCTTTGCGCCGTTCACTTTTGACAATAGAGCAAAATCGTCCATATCTACGCCGAACAAATTGTAAAAGCCATCTTTAATTTTCTGACAATCAAAGTTGCCGTCGGAAAATTGTTTTAACGCATAAAATAACGGCAAAGACGCAAAGTACGAACACTCTCTTCCACCGTCGCCCCAAGCGCAGAAAAAGATATTGTCTATATCGTGCTCAATCGCGCTTTCTATCGCAGGTTTCATGGTGTCGAAAACTTTATCCCACAGAGGAACAAATCCACAACACGTCCAAACCGAGCCGAAAAACCATACGGGCGCGCCGATTTCTGAATAGGTTTTGAACATGCTGTCGTAATCGCTCTTATTGTAGTGATAATAATCCCAGTACGCTAGCGTTACGTCTTCGGGGATTTTGTCTACTATATGCTGTGGTATCTTTATATTTTTTCCGTAAGGCTCACCGTTGTTTGCAAGCCTAAAAAACATATCGCTCCACATATGCGTAGTAAATCCGTATTTTTTTGCAATATCAACTACTTTATTTAGGTGACGAACGAAAACTTCCAAACGGTCTTGATAACCATACTTATCTAGGAATTTCCCCTTGCCCATCATATGCGCCTCGTCCATACCTATATTTACAAGCCTTGATGAAAAATTCTCCGCTAAAGTCTTAAATATTTTATCTATAAGTTGGTAGGTTTTAGGCTCGTCAATAAGCAAAATATCGTTGACGTCCAAAACGTCCCTATACTCGCGATGGCGTACAAGGCTGGTAAAATGCGCTAAGGTCTGTATACAAGGAATTAACTCAACGCCTTTACTTATAGCGTAAGCGTCAATCTCCTTAATTTCTTCTGCCGTATATCTACCACGCATATAACCAAAGTAAGGCTCGTCCTTAATCTCAAAAGTATCTTCGGTGTAAAGTTCAAGCGCATTATAGCCCATTTTACTTAAGGCATCAATCATGTGCTTGACTTCGCTTACTTTCATAACTCCGTTTCTTGAACAGTCAAGCATCACGCCGTAACGTTTCATTGTCCTTTTCTCCTAATTTTTGCTAAGATTTTTTGTGATATTTTGCGCACCAAACCCGACCGTGCTATTTTACACGGTCGGTCGTGCTTTTAATTAATTGTTATTATTATTCTTAAACGTTTTCAAAGAATATATCGCCGATGTAGATAGCAGAATTGCTTTGATCAATTCCAACAGGTCCACCTAATCCGAATAATACGCAATGAGTATAATTATTCGCTTCTAAAAGAGCTATATAATCATCTATTGAAATAGTTGCCTTTTGCCACACTTGATGCTTATTAGAAGTTGTGGACCTCGTACTTGATATTCCCGCAGTCAAAAGGAAACTTTTGCCGCCGCCAGATTCAGCAAGGAAATTTATATAATGACTGTCTGCAGTTTTAGTTAAACTGAACGCCCACCATAAAGAAACGCTATTATATACTTTTTTTAACGTAGCAAAATCTGTTTGTGTCAAAGTATTAAGTACTCTATACTCTCCGTTAAAAGCACCTACTGGTTTATATCTAGCCGCATTACCTTCATAGTCACCACTTATAGCACTCAATTCAGTAGATCCTGCCGCTGCATAATTTAAATAAGTTGTAGTTGTGTTTCCATTATAATTAAACGTTTTATAGTTAGCTGAAGTTACAGTAAGTATTTCTGGAGAAACAACTAATTCAAAAATAATGTCGCTGATATAGATTTTTGAACTATCCGCACTTATATTGCTTGGATTACCTAACCCAAATAAGACCACGGAAGACGTTGCTACTCCTTCGCTTTCTGTTGCTATAGCAATATAATCAGATATGCTTATAGAAACCTTGTTCCATACTTTATTTGCACTTACATACTTTGTCCCATAAATACCAGCCTTACCAAAAAAGCTATTTTCCGTGAAAGAATTATAGTTTTTCGAAGTCAAGAAATTTAGATATCCGCCACTTGCTAATTCAGTAAGATTTACAGCGTAATATAACGTAACAGTATTATAATCTTCTGCAATTCTATTAAGTTCGTCTAACGTGTAATTGTTTTTAACCTTATATCCTATAGAATAGGACGAAACAGGCTTAACTGTTGCGGCATTTCCCATGTAGGTTTCACCTGTAAAGTCTGTCAATGTATCAGCACTAGCAAAACCTAGTAAAGAAGTGTCATTATTAACACTATAATTTTTATGTGTTCCATTTACAACCTTATTGACGTTAGGTTCGCCAACCTTGACTGTTGCCGTGCGGCTTATTGTGCCGAGTTTTGCCGTTATGGTCGTTGTGCCAAGTTTTTCGCCACGGGTTATTTCACCGTTTTGATTTACCGTTGCAACTTCTGTGTCGCTACTAGTCCAAATAGGTGTTAAGTTCTCGGGTATAGTTGCGTTGACGGTGGGTTCTGCCGTTTTATAAAGGTCGGTAGTAATAGAAGTGTTGCCAAACTTAAAGTTGGATACGTCAACTGCTCCGTCCACGTATGATTTTAACGTGCCGAACTCGTCGTCTGCGATATTATCTGCAAGCGCGCTACTTGCAACCTGTGATATTGATCTGGTTTGAGGATTAGTTGCAAAAACAGGCTCACTATTACCTACTTTAATACAGCCGTTTGCTATAAGTTTAGTACCGAAGTTTTCTGACGGAAGACCTGCAACGACAGCGTTAAAGCTATAAACTGCCTCTTGCGCCTTTTCGCCTGCCGCGTGCGTAACGAGTTTTTCGCAGTTATAAGTAAAGCGTGAAGTTGATGCTTTTGCACTATCTTTCATATCGGCTTCGGTCTTTACGGTTGCTTCGTCAACGTAAATAGTTAGTTTAGAATCGGTTAATTCATCATAGTAATCTTTATTTACTAGCATAGTAAAACGAATACCCGTAACGTCTTTATATTCACCATCAGTGGACTTTAATCTTACTTCTGCGCCCTCGCTCATATAGATTGTGGATACAGAAGGAAGGTCGGTTGCTGCTAAGGTCTGTTTGGGTATAAACGTAAACGCGCATAACGCCATACAGATTGCTGAACAGAAAACTAGAAGTTTTAACAATACGTTTTTCTTAGTCATGACTTTTTCCTCCTTAAATTACGTCGTCCGACCAGTATTGAATATGGTCGCCGTTACTTTGGTCGACGCTTTGACCTGTAGTTGATGTGGTAAGCACGTCGAGCGGTTCAAGCATATCTAGGTATGCCGTTGGGGGTAAATACTTTCTTTTCATAGAAATATCCTCCTTTATCTATGAATTATTTATTTTTTTTAACTAGTCCATAGGTTAGGTCGATTATTGCCAGTATTGAATATGGTCGCCGTTATCCTGATCAACGTCTTGAACTATCGGCGCAGGGGTTGGCTCATTTGGCGCGTTAGGATCTTCGGTTTTTGAGAAAATTATATTGCCCAAATAGAACGCAGAGTTTGGAACGTCTATCGTATTGACGTCGCCCGTACGGAATAAAACTGCATATTTATAATCATTTTCTTCCAGTAACGCTAAATAATCTTCAAACGATATAGTCGTTTTTTGCCAAGCCTTGTTTGTTTCCGAACTGTCGTTCTTCATGCCCAAAATTCCGCCTTTTAGCAAGATACTGTTACCGCTAGTTTCTGGCAAGAAATTTAAGTAACAACTTGAATTTCCCGCAGTAGGCGTAATACTGAAAGCCCAGTATATCGTAACGTATTTATATTGATTTTTAACACTTTCCAACTGCGCTTTGGTGTAGTTGTTTGTAATCCTATACTGTCCGCCGTGTCCAGCAGCAACTTTCATTTTAACGGCGTTACCCGTATAATCTCCGCTAAGCGTTTCAAGCTCGCTTGAACCTAATGGCAGATAATTTACGTAATTAGAGTTTGAATATCCGTTATAGTTATAGTAACTATAATTGTCTTGATTGACTATAAACGATTCGGCAACGACGTTGTCAAAGAATATATCACCGATAAATATTGCCGACTTAGTGTCAGATATCTTCGTGCCCCTATTTGCAAGCCCGAAAAGTATAAAATACTGATAATCGGTTTCTTCAACTAAAGCGATATAATCGTCGATACTTATTGAAATTTTTCGCCACGTTTTGCCTTGCGCCGTATAATAGGTTTTAAGCGCGTTCGCTTTGCCGAAAAAGCATTGATATTCTAGACCTGTCGACGTGTTTTTATTTAACAGATATATTTCGCCGTTCTGGTTTTCAAGTTCTACTAAGTCAAACGCCCACCAAAGTGTAACGTGGGTATAGCTTTTCTTGACTTGATCTAGCGTTTCTTTAGGATAAACGTTTTTAACCCTATATTCACCGTTATAGGCGTGCTGCGCCGTAAACCTTGCCGCGCTGCCGTCATAGTTTCCGCTATACGTTTCAAATAGTCCTGAATCGGTAGAAACCACGCTCACCCTACTTGAATTACTTTCGTGATAAATCCTAGTTATCTGCTCTTCGTCGTTGGCTTTGACGACGTAAGGAAGATATTTTGCAAGGTCTTCAACTTCAAATTCAAGCTTTGCTATTCCTTCTACCCCTGCGCTATTTACCGCGCGGTATATAAAGTAATAACTGCCAGCCGTCGTAGGTGTAAAGGTCATATCCGCTACGTTATATTCCTGTTTTTGCTCACCATTTTCCGTTATCAAAAACATTTCCACGGTGTAATCTTTAATTTCACCGTCTTCATAGTCGGCTACCGTACAAGTAGGAATAGAGTACGTTCCGCCAACGTAGTACTTTGATGCTACTGCCGTCGTTATCACGGGTGCAGGCGCAGTAACGGTTATGGTCACCGTTTTTTCAAAGTCCTTTTTTCCTATCTTTACCGAATAGTTGACGGTGTAGCCATCGTAACTTTTAACCACGAACTTTGCGCCTTCGTAACTGACGGCGTCGCCGTTTGCGTCGGTAACAGATGCGGTCATTTCATAAAGATTGCCGTCGGTATCTTCCGCAGTAGTTTCCAAATTGAAAGTTGTGCCGTAGCTTACCGATTGAGTGGTGTTCTCCCAGTTTTTAAGTTCAACTTTGTTTGAGCAGCTAACCACAAAAGCAGATATGCAAACCGCCAAAATACAAGCAAGACTTATTTTGATTAAACGTAAGTTTTTCATATAAATCCCCCCTTATTCAGCCACTACTTTTTCTATCCTTATATTGTCTATAAGGATATATCTATCTGCATAGTCGCCACTTTTAGCGTAACCGCTCCAAGCAAAGCGGATGTATCCTGGATCAGAAACGTAACTGGGCAATTGATTATCTATCGCGCTCTTCGTTTCCGACATTGCTTTAAAGTTAGAGTGGTAAGTAAAATAGTTCCACTCTTTAGCCTTAGTGGTTATAGACGTACTTGAATAGTCCTTTATTTTCTCAGTATTGATAAACGCTAAGCTCATTGAATCGGTAACGCTAGAACCGTTAAACACGTCCATACAGAAAACGTAGTTTTCGGGGTGATTATCGATATCTTCGCCTATAAAGTCGATTGCCGCTTTCATTATTTCGCCGTACATAAACATACCGATATATTCAGCATACTGTTGCGCGCCGTGCTTTTTTTGTATTAGCAACGCTTGCGAATTTTCTAAATCGCAAACTGCGCCGTAATCGCCAGCAAATACTTGTTTAACCACGGGTGAACCTGCACCGATTGCGCTACTTAGAGTACCTGTAAAGAAGTACCAAGACTGCCCTGGCGTTTCAAAGTCGCAGATGACGAAACTATCTCTTCCGTCGGCGGTGGTTTGTTTCTTTATAGGGACTTCTAACTCGGTAGGTCTTTCTTCGTCTGTGTATTTAATAGACAGTTGGTCCATATATAAATCGGGCGCGTCGTTAAAGTCGTTAGACCAAACGTAATCAAACTCAATCGCTATACCTAAAACTTGTTCTAAGTTAAGTCCGTGAAGTTTAAGCCTTGCAGTATTGACTTTGTATTCTATAAAATTCCAACCGGGTTTTACGGTGTAATATTCGGTCGGCGTTCTTTTGACAAGGTCAAGTCTTGGTCTATCTTTTGACGAACTAATTTTACCTGCCTGAAAACCTATTCCGATTTCGTACTCATACTCTTCTTCATTATAGAGCCAAAAGGATACCGTATCCACTTTGGAAAAGTCACCGTAAGCAAGTTCAGAAAACCTTGTTGAAACGGTAGGTATTACCATAAACGGATTTGCCGTGTTGTTTATTATCCTACCGCCAAACGGTTGGATATGCAGAGAGTTTTCACCGCTCTTAACGAATTTAGCATCGGTATTCTGCTCTAATCTTCCGAAACGATTGAATACGTTTATAAGTTGGATATCTCTATCAAACACTTCAAAGTCGTTGATAACTACCCTATCGCTTTCCTGGTCTTTTGATTTTGAGCAAGCAGTTACGCCAAAGAGTAGCACTACTGACAAAAGCAACGATATTAGTTTAATAATCTTTTTCATCACCGTGCCCCCTTAACTATAAACCGACATATCTATAAAGTAGATACAACTGCGCGCTGCGTCCCCTTTACTTCCGATCTGGATACGGATATTTTCTATACCCTTTATCCTTCTCCACAAGAATCCGTCAATGTTGTTTATTATCAAGATGTTTTCACCGGGTTTAATCTTTATCGAGTTGTCGTAAGTTGAGTATCCCGATTCGCCGTTAGCATACTTTAAGAGTATACTTGCGCTTATTTCTTCTTCCGCCGTGCTATATAGTCTTACGACGAATTTCCTATCTTTCGCGCTTAGTTTTTTAATGACGTCTTTATCAATAAGTAAGAAGTCTTGCGCTGCATCTTTTGCCTCTCCTAAACTTATAGGCAGATATTTTTCGCCTGCCGCAGCATTAGGATTAACCGTGGTAGCGTCTATAAGTTCGCCCACTTCCACAGGCGTTGACTTATCGCTACGTCTATTTATAATCTCGTTGTCATAAGCGTACGCTGCGTCGTAACTTATCGCAGAATCGCCCAGATTAAACTTAACGCCACAACTTGCGCCGTCAGCAGTTACCGAAAGGTCTAGTTCGTCACCGCTATCAAGCGACGAAGTAATAGTGTAAACGTAGCCGTTGCCCTTTGCTATTTTACTAGTTATAACTTCACCCTTGTTTTTAAGGTCGCTATTGTCGGAATATACAGTAAACTCGTATTTTCCCGCTATTTCTTTTACGTCCATTACGCAAACTCTACTAGACGAACTTGCAAGTTCAAACAAGTCTAATAAAAGCGCGCGTTGTTTTTCAAAGTTTTTACTTGTCGTATTTACCTTTGTTCCCGAATACATAGTATCGTAAAGGTAGAACATAACCGCTTTTTCATCAAAGTCTACGCCTATTTCTTTTGCCACCGTTTTATAAATTTCAGACATAGAATAAATCATTTCATACTCTTCTAGTCCGTCGCGAATTTGCTCTAATCGCATTGACGGTAACGGTCCGTAAACGCCGTATTTTGCGCCCGGGTAAAGAAGTAGCCCTTCTCCGTCGGTGGGAACTATTCCGCCGTAATAGTCTTCTGGCATCGTACTCTGTCCGTTAATTACCGATTGATAAGAAGACGTGGACCAGTAAAGATTGCCTTGAATATCATAGTCTTTTTGCATCCATGATAAAACTCTTGCTGAAAGCAAGGTGTCGTCTATGTGATAGGTCGGATAAGGATATTCGGGGGCAGTACAGCCGTACCACCAAAGTTCGTTATCTTCACTAAGTCTATACTTTTCTCTCGCCTCTTCCGAACTCATAAACTGGAACTCGGGTGAGTACACGAAATCTTCGTTTTCTAAATCTAGGTCAAGATTTAGATAGGTACATTGCGTTACGACGTGCGGAACGTTATCAAGGCTAGTTATAATCTGGTCGAACATTGCGTGGCCATTTACCGACGGATCTGCTCTCAGTTCTTCAATAACGTTGTTTTTGCATTGTCTTACTACGTACGCCCACTCGTCTATACACTCTATAACGTAATCCATCGTATAGTTGTTATACTTAACAAAGTTAAGTTCAGGCTCGTCGTAACCGTAAATAACCGCTTTTGCAAACGGATCTACGTTTTCCTTAAACCCTTCGTAGGCAATCGCCTTAAAATATTTTTTCAAAAGCGTTGGGTTATAAACGTGATGTCCTTTTAGTTCTCTGCCGTTAAGATATACTCCGCCGCCCTTACAGTTCATTGCAAAGTAAGGTATATTGTAGGTTGGGCACTCTTTAAGTTTTGCGTATTCGCAAACCCTTTCCGCGTAATACTCTGCGTCGTAGCTTGCTAAGATAACGTCGTTACACCCCACCCTGTAATCAAACAAGAATTTATTGTACGCATCGTACATCTCTTCGGTTTCGTCAAGTTCGCCACGGTAAAAATACCATTCGTTAAGGAATATACTCTTGGTATGCGTTTCTGCGCCTATTGCAGCGTTTACAACGGTTAAACTTAGCGGTATGGATTTATTTTCTCCACCGATAGTTACTGTAATTTGTCCAGTATACGTTCCAGACGCCTGATTTTCAGGGACGTCAAAACTTACGTATAATCCCTGATTGCTGTTTGCAGGAATTTGGTTTTCCTTTACCTTTTTTACGCCGTCAAACGGAACTAGACAATCGGGATAAAAGCCTTGGTCAATATAGTATTCGTCCGCACCCGTTATCTCGACGTATTTTTGGTGATAAACCTTGACGTTATCTTTTGAAAAGGTATTATCGCCACTAGTCAAATCGCCTACGGTTACGTCGTATGAATCGACCGCTTTTTCCTTGGTCGTCATTATTATCTGCGCTGCCTCTTCTTCGCCCTTAACGGCGGAAACGTTGAGTTCTGCGCTCTTTTTTATCTCGGCGTACGCGTCGATATTGTTTTGTAACACCTTTTCAGTCGAATAGGTTGACCAAAATTCCACGTCGCCGATTTTAGCAAAGTTGCCGTCGGATTTTTTATTGTCACACGCCGACAGCAGCATTGTAAACGCCAAAGCACACGGCAGTATTCGTTTTAGAACTTTATTTTTCATAATAAACTCTTTATGTGATAGATTAATATTTTGCCTCGCCTATCATCTGTTCCCAAGCCGTACCGTTCCAGTGGTCTTTTTCTGCGGCTATGATATCTTCAGGCGATATTCTTTGATCTTCGTCAAGAATAAAGTTTACTTCAAACTTACCGTTATAAAATAGTGCTGTCAAACCTGCCGAACCAAGCTTAGTTGCGTCGTTTGCTGGAAGTCTTAACATCGGATAGTTGCTTGTTCCTGCGGCGAGTTCAAGTTTGCTCTTGCTTATAGGATCAAACGAATCGTATAATTCGGTATTCCCCTTGATATCGTAAGTGGTTGGGAAAATTATGCCTTTACTTGTTCTAGCAAAATTTTCTATTGCCATATCAGAATACATAAATCTTAAAAAGTCCGCAGCAAGTGCTTTTGCTGGCGAATATTCGGGAACTACCGCAACCTGTCCGCTAGCAGCAGAAGATGCCGATACCTGACGAGCTTCTGCAACCTTTTCATAATCGGATTTTTTAATGCCGTCAATCTTTGATTGAGAATCCGCCCAAAGTTTGTCTGCATCAATTTCCTTAATGATAGATTGCAAAGTCTTGTCGTAAGCAGCCCTTTCTTGATCGGTTAAATCATTGTAATAGTCTTTATCTCCGTGAGTATAAAGATCTAGCGTTTCAACTATGGAACTTATAACAGGCATCTTCATATAACGGATATCGTATCTCTTGCCTTCTTTTTCCATAGTTTCAATTTCTATCTGCATTTCGCTCGAAAAATAGTCGCCGTTATAGTGGAATACACCGTTTCCGTATAAGAAGTCGGTCTGTATAGTCTTATACGCGGCTGAGTTCTTATTCTCATAGCCGTATTTAGATAAAATCGTTTCAATAGTTTTTAAGGCTTCAAGTCTTCCTTCTTGGTCGAATATAGCGGTAGACGGCTTTTTATCTTCAACTGGGTCGTAACCGTCAAAATAGTTTACGTATCCTTCATAGCCTTCGTACTGAGTCCACCAAACGTTAAACGTAGTTTTCCAGTAACCGTTGTCGGGACATGATATAATAACCGTATCAAGTCCTTCGCCACGGTGAGAACTATATTTTTTGCTCTGTATTTCCGCGCCAACAGATAGGAATTGTTCGGTAGTTAAAGGTATTTCCATTTTAAGTTGTTCAACTAAAATGTCGTGATTATATAGCATTCCCATAAGTCCGTCTATATAATTTACGGCGTAAAAACTTTCGTTACCGTCCGCACGCGCAGGTGCATCTACCCTATACATAAATTGCTTTACGTTATCTGGTACTTTGTCAATAACCTTAACGCCGCTCTCACCAGGTACTTCCGCTAAATATACGCTGTCGGTCAAATCTGCTACAAGACCAGTTGATTCAAAACCTTTTAAGTTTACGCCGAACAGTACGTCGAATTTATTTACCGACGCGCCGTTGGTTATCTTTTCTCTCGCGTTGATATCGTTTGCATCGTAAAGAAAATTAACTTGCAAATCAGGGTATTTATCCTTTACCCAGTCTTGGTTTTTAAATAGTTCAATGTTCCCTTCTAACCATTCTTTTCCGTACCCTTTATATAAAAGGTAGATGTCGAGAGTTTGCGGATCGTCCGATCCAGCCGCATTTTTACTGCTACATGCAGTTGCGCTAAAGCAAACAACTAAAGACATTAATAACGCTATAAATTTGGTTAATCTTTTCTTCATAATTTTCTCTCCTTTTTTGGTTTTATCCTTTAAGACCACCTATGGTCAAATTTTTCATCATTTTTTCAGCCATGAACGCGTAGATAATTAGAACAGGTATCATACTTATTACTAGTCCTGCGTAATATAGCGGCTGACCAAATCTATCAATGGTTAATGAGATAAAATAAAGTCCCATTGCAACGGGTGGTGTGGACGGCATATACATCATAAATTGATAATATTCGTTCCATTGCCCTATAACACCCTGCACCATCATTGCCGAAATCGCTGGAAGCGCAAGCGGTAACATAACGTATATATACGCCATAAAGTTTCCACCGCCGTCAACGAAAACCGATTCCGCATAGTCCCATGAAAGTCCTTTAAATATTGCGTAGTAAATTAGGAAAGAACTATTGAACCCACTTACACCCGTCAAGATGACGAAAAGCGGACCTTTATTGTAAATCCCCATTTTATCAATAAGTTTCATGGTTGCGCCCGTTGTTCCAACGACGGGAACCATTAGCGTAAACAGTATTAATGCGTGTAGGAATTTTTTACCTTTACAGTCGTATTTAGCAAACAAGTACCCCGTTGTAACCGGCCAAAACAAGCACCACGTATTAGCGATAAGTATGTACCAAAGACTGTTGGTTATCATACCGAAAAAGTTTACGCCGTTGTGTTCCATGTGCCCGAAAGCATCAATATAGTTTTCAAAATGCCATACAGTCGGGATTGCAAACGAACCGTTTTCAAGTATGGTTATACTGTATAAACTTTTATCGTGAAAGGATTGAAGTAGTAGCCATATTAAAGGCACGATAAGCGACAGAGCGTAAAGAGTGAAAATCACGAACATAAACGTATGAACGACCAACTCACTCTTGGTTTTTTTCATAAATATATAACTAGTATCTTTAACTTTTTTCATGTCGCACCTCCTTAGTATTCCACCGTGGGAACGTAGTCTAAAAGTTTACGGAACAGCATGACTATAGGGAAAGATACAAGCGTCATAACAAGCCCCATTGCAGAAACCAAGTTAAACTGTCCGTTTGCAAATATACCGCCTGCATAAACGCGTTCAAATATCCAGTAGTTAAGCGTTGTTGTCCTTAAAACGTTAGTTTCTGGTGCAAGTAGTAGTATCGGTCCGCTGGAATTTAATATTCCCGTACACGAAAGGATAAGTAAGGTCGATAAGGTCGGCCATATAAGCGGTAAAATCAAGTAGTAAAGTTCACCGAACGGTTTAACGCCCTCTAGGCGCGCTGCCTCTAATACTTCAACGGGGATTCTGTTCATTGCGCCACAGACTAAAAGCAAGTGTCCGTGTACGCAAAGCCACGTCGTATACACCATAATGGTATTAGTTGCGGTATCGGGATTACCCAAAAATCCGCCCTTAGGAATTTCCACGCCGATACTGGTTAAAAGTTCACCTATCGGACCAGACGCTGCAATAAACTGTTTAAATACACCGCTGATTGCAACGGCTGAGATTATTGCAGGAAGATAGAATATATATCTAAACGCCTTGTAACCAAAAATCTGCTTATACAAAAAATAACAAAAGATAATCTGTATAGGATAGTGAACTAGTATCCCCAAAAAGAAATACTTCATTGTGTTTACAAAACCTACCGCTAGTGAGTTTGGCGAGTCCATACCTGCGGTTATGCTCTTCCAAACGTCCTTAAAGTTTATCAAAGACCACTCGTTAGTTATAGGATCTTGAAACGCTTGTACGAACGACTGAAAATTTACGTACCAGTAAAATATTAGCCAACTGACGAGCGGAATCGCCAACCACCCCCAGAAAAAGGCAAGTTGCTTTCTTCTAAAATAGTTGATAGGCTTTTTTGTTTTGGTTTGATTTTCTTTGTCTAACTTTTGCATTTATTAGCCTCCGTGCTGTTTACTAGCGTAAACTCCTTGAAATTTTGTTTGCTCCACAGTCCGAACCCCTGCCAGCCTGCAACGCCGAACTTGTCCGAAACGTAGGCAAAAGAACCGTAAGGTTTTGCCGTGTCTACACTTTCACCCAAAACAGCGAAAGGTATAACTTGAACGTGGAAAAGGTATCTTTTGTCTTTATCCTTATCCAAACGCGCAAAGTTTTTCGTATAAACTCCGTCGGGTATCTTGATGCTTTTTATTTCACCGTTATTTACGTAAAAATCGCCCTGTTCGTTTTTGTTTGCGTCGGTAAACCCACTAGTGTAGCCGTAGTACACCGATTGATTTACAACGTCGCCGCCTATATACGTTTCAGACAGCGCAACTATTTGCTTTCCATTCTCTCTATAATAAAGTTTTCTTCCGCTATCGGTGACTTTAACTTGGCTTAGTTCTCTATCGTGCAAGGTATATCCAAAATATAGGTTTTCTTTGTCATAAACTATTCTTAAAGAAAACTTAGTTTCTTCGGGATAAAATTGAAGTGTCCTTGCGTTTCTAAGCACGGTTAAGGGTTTTACATTGTTCCAAAAACTTTCAGGGTTATTCTCATAGTCCATTTCTGTCTTGGTTAAAAGCGTGCGTCCGTCACCATCAAAGTAGCTGACTTCGGCATTTTCAGCAACGAAGTTTTTATACTTTTCAATCTCTACGCTTACAACCTTGTATATGCTGTTAACCTTTCTTATTACCGACGGTGTCGTCGCCTTTTTTGTTGCGGTGGCTAGCACACTTAAGACCTTATCGTCAATCCCTGCGCCTACTACCATTTGCAAGTAATAAACGTCGCCGCCCGTCGTATACCATACGGTCGCAGGGGTTTTATCCCAACCGCTTTCAATCAACTTAAAGTATTCAAAGATTTCTTGCGCGCATTCTTTATACACGACCTTCGTATATCTTCTTAAAAGCTCATCAACGTCAAGGTCGGGATTCCACATAAGTTTACTCACCGCCCAAACGTACGCCTCGTTCATATCGAAAAACTGTATTTGGTTTTTCTGACTATCGCTTAGGTTTTCAATAAAACTGCAATCGGTAACCATTTCCACGGTTATGCCTTTAACGCCGATAGTCCTAAACCATTTAAGATTTTCCTTGACCGTTTTAAGAATAGGTCTTGTATAAGTTGAGCCGCTAAACGTTTGCCAGTAGGCGTATACGTAAAGCTCGTCGGTCTTTTTCGACCACTCTTCTAAATTCTTTCTTATTCCAGCGTTACTGCTATCCGTCAAATCCGTATAAGGATATTTTTCGTTAGTGAATATAGGCGCGTATAAAATCTTTAAGCGTTTATCTATATCTATTGCTGGGACAAGCTCTGTGTAAATATAACTAAACACCTGCAAACTAGTTCCCGGTCTAAGCTTATTTATCTCTTTAATAAGTCGGTTTACAAAATTAAAATACACGGTGGACTTATAGTTAGCCTGACTAGGATAAACCACCGTTCCGTCGTCACAAGTAAAGGGTTGTTCGTGTAACTTTACGCCGTTTCCCATAACGAAAAAGCAAGAATTATCGGGCATAGTCCAATGTAAAATATCTTCACCTTTTAGTTCGCCCATATCTTTGACGACACGCTGTGCTAACACCTTCGGCAGGTCCTTATTAAAATAGTTTGGAAAACTCTCGTACCCACCGAACGCAGACTTAGGTTTTCCGTCTATACCCGTCATAAAATATTCTGGGTGTTCTGTCATAAGGTCGTCGAACACTTGCAAACTTCTAACGCGCTTGCCGTTATGGAACACACCGAAGTTTCGCCACTCGTCGTCTATACTGTGAAAAAATGAATTGCATTTGTTCCTTGCAAGATTTTCCGCCGTGCCGTAGTCTATATGTCCTACCCCGTCCGAACCTAAACCGCAAAGATTAAACGACCTAACCGAAAAATCACAGTTACATATAAAATCGGTATCTGTAAAATCACACGCATCTACTTTTAAGTATTGCAGGCTCTCTTCTTTTGCGCCTCTTGAAAACACGACGGGCAAGTTTCTTTCAATAAGTTCACACACGCCGTAATACACGCCGCGCGAAAGGTGCGATAAAACGTACACCGCGCCGCTTTCTTTATAAACTGCAAAGTCCTCGCCTTTTACCTTTTTTGAAAGGCTTTCAGCCTTTTTGCTTTTAACGCAAGAAAATGTCGAAAAAACAAAACCTTGGTTTATTTTTTCGAGTTCTAAACTACTAGATATTACAGCATTTTTTGCTAGCGTTTTTGAGATTGCCGACTTAAATAGTTCCGCCGCGCTTAAAACCGTATTATCTGCATTTATGGGAATATATACGTTAAAGTGTTTACTATCCATATTTCTAAACCGCGCAATTTTTTCGCACGATATTCCACCTTTATATTTTACCATACCAAGCGTTAAAGCTCCATACACATAAATCTTAACTTATTGCAAAATAGTATCGCTATAAATACCTTCCGTTTTTCGTTCAAAAACTGCAACTAAAAACGCTTAGTTTTCTTTTATTAAATCGAGTATAAATTCGAGCGAATTAACGGCTGACGAAAGGGTTGCCCGTTCCACCTTTTCCTTTAAACGTATTCTATCGGTAAAATATTTGAGTTCGTTTATGTATCCGCCCTGTTCGGAAACGTTACCGCCCTTAAAACCTTTCAGAGTTTCGCTACTCTTTTCTAGGCTAGGACAGAACGCGCCGTTATCGTCGTAAACGGTTAATTTCCCACGGTCGTATTCGACTACGGCTTTTTCAAACACTACCCTATAATACATATTAAAAGGATAGCTCGGCGGCAAATACCAAGTCGCCTCTACGCTTACACAGAAATCTTCATAATTACAAATGGTAGTCACGTAAGAATTGTGCTCGCCGATAGTATTCTTTATAAAGTTCTTTGTTTTAGGCGTGCCGAAAAGATAAAGCATAAAGTCCACGTCGTGTATATGCAAGTCCACTATCGCTCCGCCCGAAAGTTTACTGTTTTTAATCCAGCCTTTTGAACTCCAGTTTGGTGACGGACTTATTCTCTTAAACGAGGCGTTTACTACCTTGCCGTACTCGCCACTATCCACTACCTTTTTAAGGAATGCGTATTCGTCCCAAAACCTTATAACCTGACCTACCTGCACTTCTGCGCCCGTTGCTTTCTGCTTTTCAAGCAGGGTGTTGCATTGTTCCATATTCAACGCAACGGGTTTTTCAATAAACACGTATGGCACTTTATCCATTGCCTTAACCGCATACTCGGTATGTAAAAAGGTAGGCAAGCAAATATCTATCGCATCAAGTTCAACCGTATCTATTAGTTCTTTTGCGTCAGTAAATGCTTTTGCTCCGCAACTTTCTGCAACTTTACGCACGGTTTCTTCGTTAATATCTGCTACGGCTACTACGTCGACACCTTCTATGTTTGAATAACAATCGGCGTGCATTTTACCCATATAATTACAACCTAAAATTCCTATTCTTACCTTTTTCATTTTTCCCTCCGTTATCTAAGCGATAGCATATACTTTGCCGAACGCTCTAATATACTCTTTACGTTTTCTACACCTAAATACTCTACCGTAAAATATCCGTCGTAACCGTTTGATAAAAAGTTATTTACTATTTCTTTAGTCGGTGCTTTACCTTCACCTACGGGAACGGAAATCTTTGCATACGAAAACTCGTTGGACCCGACCTTAGGCTCTATTAAATAATCTTTACAATGAACGTGTACGCTATGATCCTTAAAAAGTTGATATGCGTAAAATACGTCTTGTCCGTTCAAGTAAAAATTGCCTATATCAAAAGTAAACTTTAACCCGTCGGCGTTATCGATCAGCCACTTTATTTGGCTTATATACGAAGTTATGCTGTTGGGACTTCCAAACGATTCTATGGTTAAAGTTACGCCCTTTTCTTTTGCGTATTCAGCCGTGCGCCTTATTGCCAAAAGCGTTCTTTTAGCCTTTTTATTTTTTTCCAAGAATTCAACCATGGCTTGTTCGTTCTCTTTCATAAAAGAAGTGATCTCGTCATTATCAAACAAGCCTGCTAGCAACATTACTACCTTTGCGCCGCTTTTTACTGCGTAATCGATAAGTTCAGTCGCGTCGGCGTCTTTACCGCTAATTAAGTCGTACGCGCCGTATACGTTGCGCACGATTAAACCGTGTTTTTTAAAAAGGTCAAGAGCGTCAGGGTAAGCGTCTATTTCGTCTTTATCAATATCGATTGCCGTATATCCAAGGTCTTTTGCGTACTTAACGGCTGTTTCTAACGTCCAGTTTTCCTGTTCTGCTAGCCTTATTAAATACAAGAAAAATACCGATAATTTCATTGTTAGTCCCTTTTATAAAGTTTTTATTTCTCGCCTACTATATTCTTTAAGTACGTAACGGTGTCTGCTATATCGCTCTTTTGCTTATCCCCACTAATTTCTCTTTCTATGGTAAAAGGTCCGTCGTACCCACACTCTATCAGCATAGGAATTAACACTGGAAAGTTAGCAAGACCTTCGCCCACCTTAACTTCTCTGCCGAGTTTCATGCCGTCCGTTGGGTACAAGCCGTCCTTTACGTGCGTATTGCGGACGTATTTGCCGAAAACTCTTACGGCGTCAACCGAGTTTGCTTTACCGTAAAGGATAAGGTTTGCCATATCGAAATTTATAAATGCGTTGCCAGTACCGATTTTCTCTATCGTTCTAAGAAGTGTTACGGGTGTTTCTTGTCCTGTTTCAAACAAGAAGTTTTGCCCCCTGCTCTTATATGACAAGCAAAGTTTTCTGAGCGTTTTTATGAGCGGTTCGTACTCTTTATCGGTAAGGTTTTCGGGGATAAAACCAACGTGGGTTGCAATATCTTTAACACCTATCTTCTCTGCAAAAACAGATGCCGCTTCTAATTCTTTAACCCTTATCTTTCTAAACTTTTTAGGTACGATACCTAAGGTTATCGGTCCTTCGGTGAAGTTCCACTCGTTTTTTCCAGACCAACCAGCCCATAAAAGCGACACGTTAAATCCCGTTTCTTTTACTGCCGAGACTATTTTTTCAGCCACTTGATCGGTATAGCCTTCACCTGTAGGAAAGCATAACTGACAGCTTGAAATGCCCATTTCTTGGGCTTCGATAAATCTTTCCTTAAAATTAAGTTTTTCCTTTAATTCGCCTTCGTAGCGGATTAAAACACCTATATTCATTATCGTTCTCCTTTCATTCCGCTGTCGTGTCTAAATTCCGACGGCGTCACTTTGTAGATTTTCTTAAAACAGTTTGAGAAATGCGCAGGCGAATAGAAAGATAATTCTTCTGCTATCGCCTCTATTTGCATAGACGAACTTGACAGTAAAAACGCGGCTTTTTTAAGTTTTTCACGGCGAATATACGCTTTCGGGGACATCTTAAAAAACTGCTTAAACACCTTGAAAAAGTGATTTTTTGAAAAGGAACACAGTTCTGCAAGGTCGGCAACTAAAAAGTTCTTATCTATATTTTGACTGATGTAGAGTGCAACCTTTTTCATACTCTCTTCGTACGGCGAAGAATCGCTGTAATCGTTTATCTTTGAGTGCACGTCCAAGATTATTGACTGAGCAAAAGTGTTTGCTTTACAACAGTTGATGTAGTTGTTTGTGTTTAACAGCCACACAATGGACTCCATTGAATTCCTTTCGGTATCCGATAGCGGTATTTCAAAGATTTGGTCTAGTTTAACTTTGAAGTTGTTTATCCTAAACCATACCGTATAAAACTCCCAACCGTCTTCCCCTGCAATAAAGTTTATGCAGCTCTGATAATGAACGAATATAACGCAATTCTCTTTCAATTCGTATTCACCCTTGGTCGTAACTATTTTTCCACAACCTTTTATAGTGCGAACATATCCCACGAAATCGTTCTGCCAACAGAGTGCTTTTTTGTAATCGTTATAACTTCCCTTAAACGACGGTTTTGCAATACTTATATATGCCGATACAAGGTTTGTCGATATATTTATTTCTTGATGATTAAGACCGTATTTATCAGTTACGTTTACGTTGGTCATCTGTTTTTCCCCTTATTTTTAATCCTATTGCACCATTTTATTGATATTTTTTATGATAGCATAAATTTTATCGTTGTCAATAGCCTTTCAAATAGTTAAGATTTTAATGAAAAAGTGTGATACTTTTATGATAGTTTTTGCAGTAAATAAAAAAATAAGCGGTGTTTTCCGCTTATTTTTTTGCAAGTTGTTATGATTTTTTATAAGTTTAATTTGCCTACTTTTTTTATGCCGTTTTTCGTCCTTTCATACACTCCCGTTTGATAGAGTTTTAGGTTATCTTTAACTTTTATATTATCAATGATAAATTCTTTTACGGTATCCGCAGATAGGTTGGTGACTAAATAATACTCCTTTTCGCCTAGTTTTTTGACTGCAAACAATGAGTATACCACGCCGTCTATCCTATTCTTTAAACCAAGATTTTTAAGCAAGTCTTTTAACAGTTTAACCCTATAATGCGTATAAAATCCGTCACCCCAGTTGCCTTTACATAAGTATGTTATTACCTTTCCGCCAAGCGCGTTTTTATAGCTTACAAAACCTGCGCTTTTCTTCCCTTCGGGGGACATAAACTCTGAAAGGACTTCCGCTTTCTCGCACAATTTTGCCGAGTACCAACACCCTGCCGGTGCTCTTGACGGGACTTTAATATTCGTTCCGTCTGCTCTTGAAAATGCGTTTATTATTTCCGACTGCGCGTTTGAACTTTGAACGCTTACTTTATTTATACCTATATACTCACAGTATCCCCTTTCAATCAATTTTTCCGCACCGCCAGCGTCGATAAGCACACCGCCCGATAAAACTGTTTTAAGTTCGGTATCAGTTAAAATATTAGCAGTATACGCATCTAGCGCAACCACGCCTTTACAATCTAGTTCGTCGACGTTTTTAAACGCGCAAGGAACACCGACCTTTAATAAATACGAGTGAATATATCTCTCTCCGCCACGTAAATGCGAATAGGTTGCGCCGTCATTTGCGCTGTACCTATACCCACCTTTTCCAGTTGTAGGAATTACTACGCCATACTCTGAAAATTCATCTAGATTTAACGAACGAAGTTTATTTAAAAATTCCTTTTCATCTTTAAGCATTTTGCCGTAATTCGGCTCGTCAGATAACGCACAGCCTTCCAAGTCGTAAAGAGAAAGAGTTATATCCTTACAGCCTGTAAACGCCGCCAAGGCAAGTTGAAAAGACGTTGCTGCTCTTGACTTTGCATAAACCGTAAACCTTGTGTTTTCCACTTCGGGACAAAACTCTGCGCATCCATCGAAAGTTTCCCTAACGTGCGCTCTCATCTGCGATAAAAGGGAATAGCACGAAGTAAAGTCTTTTGGATTTCCTTCTTGATACGGTCCGAAAGTCGGGCGTAACATAACGGTATCTCCACCGCCTAGCGCGGATAAAAACTTTCCCCAGTCCCTGCCTTCTGCCGAGTGCGAATCGGGCGCGCTGGTCATAAGCGCGATTTTGATTCTAGGGTTTACGTCGTGAACGGTTTCGTAAATCCATTTTGCGGTATCAGCCATCGTTTCAGATAAAAATTCAAGGTATGCTTTCCTAGCAAAAGTTGGTTGGCCTTTTTGAAGTATTTCTTTAATCAAACTTTCTCTATCGTAGTTTACGCCATATTTCTTATTGAACAATGCAAGGTGGTTATCACAAAAACAATAATGGTCGATATAATTGCCGTTATACAGTTGCGGATTGCCGTGACCGTGAAGTCTTATATCGTCGTCTATCCAAATAACGTCGGGATCGGTTTCTGCCCAAACTTTAAGCCGCTCGCTAGACTTAGCCCTAAACTTTTCGCCGATAGGACAGCCGCAAGCCGACTGATTGCCGTGCTGGTCAACTAGATGTTCCCAGTCGTATTTATATCTAAAATCCACGCCTGCCGTCGTTGCACCCAACAGATTTTGGAAGTTGAGTTGATAACTTATTCCATGTTTTTTAATCTCTTTTATATACGGCAACATTTGGTCGCGCCAAGATTTTGCGTATTCGGGGGTATCGGGCATATAATAAAAGTTAGGGTCTAATGCGACGTAAAAGATTACTGCCCCCACTTTGTTTTCTTTGCAAAAACTTAGCAATTCATCAAACCGCTTTTTAGTAAACTCTGCACTAAAATTAGGCTCTACGGGCAAATAATATCTTAAAATATATCCAAATTCTTTTTTATCTTTCATTTGCTAGTTACACCTTTTTTATTTTACTCGCTGAACTTTATTAAATTATAGATTATAAAAAACAAGGTGTCAATAGATAATCCCGATTTATAAAAAACTGAATATTATT
The DNA here is from genome assembly GCA_015055805.1 of Clostridiales bacterium. GTDB lineage: Bacteria > Bacillota > Clostridia > Christensenellales > Borkfalkiaceae > UBA1259. Next base: position 249,711 of record SVHN01000001.1, on the reverse strand, counting down.
TTACAAGTTAAATAAATTATTATGCAAAAAGAGCAAGGTGGCTTGCTCTTTTTTGCATAATATATGATTTTTCTTTGTATCAGTTGGTCGGCTCTACCGTGATTACGGCGTAGTATTGTTCGCCAAGAGTTTTTATTCTTTTTTCTATAGTTTGTTTTATTTGATTTTTATTTTCAATAAGCGCATACGGAACAGCCACGTCAAACAAAACGTTGGTTCGGTTTTCGCCGAACACCACCCTAAAATCGTGGATTGTAAAACATTCGTTTATCTCATTTATTATTGTTTCCACCTTTTCTTTTAGTTGGTTTACCCTTTCGTCGTCGACTACAATCGGGTCTAAATGTCCTGTTAAAACTATATTCGTATCTTCAATAAAACTTTTCTCTATAAAATCAACGAGTTCGTGCGAAACTAACACGTCTACACTTGCATCAACTTCGATATGCGCGCTGGCAAAGTACTTATTAGGTCCGTAACTATAAACGGACAAGTCGTGAACGCCTAAAACCCCAGTATAGGTCATTATCTTTCTTTTTATCTCAAAAAGCATTTGTTCGTCTACCGCTTGACCTATGAGTTTTGAAAACATATCTTTAAGTATCCCTACCGCAGAATAGGCAATGAACGCCGCGACCAAGATCCCTGCGTAACCGTCTACGTTTACGCCCGTAAATTTATACACGCATAACGACGCTAATACCACAAAGGTTGAAATGCTGTCTGTTAAACTGTCGGTTGCAGTTGCTTTTAATATGTCGGAATTTATCCGTTTAGCAACTGCTCTATAATAAATAAACAAGCAAAGTTTTGCTAATATCGACACCACTAAAACCAAAACTAACACGATAGAAAAGTCCACTCCTATCGGTGCGATAATTTTATTGACCGATTCCATTATGGTTTCAAACGCCACTAAAAGTATCAAAAACGCAACCGCCAAAGAACAGACGTATTCTATACGTTCGTGTCCGTAAGGGTGTTCTTTATCGGCAGGTTTTGACGACAACTTAAAAGATATCGTAGATATTATACTGCTACCGCAATCGGTTAAATTATTAAGCCCGTCCGCTAGCACCGATATTGCGCCGCTTATTATGCCTAGAACTATTTTTCCAACGGCAAGAATAGAATTGACTATAATGCCTATTATACTCGTACTTTTCCCCACTTCATCTCGGTTGGGTTTTACTTGGTTATCCATATATCTTTTCCCTATCAATTTTTAACACGTTATTTTTTTATGGGCAAAAGCATGCGCGTTGCCTTTTTATATTCGGTAAATCCGTCTTTTCTTGACTGACGCTTATCTGCCATAGGAATACTTACGATTAAGAACATAAGCGTGTTTACTAGTGCGCCTAGTGCTAAATACCACGCGGACGGTACTGCACATATCACGGCAAGCGCAATTCCCCACCACATAAGTATTTCGCCAAGATAGTTTGGGTGGCGAGAATATTTCCATAGACCTTTGCGGATAAACCCGCCCACCTTAGAGTTTCTAAACGATTGCATTTGAATATCTGCAACGAGTTGCAAGGTGGCTGCGCCGCACGACACTAGTATAAATAATACGCTAAACACCGTGACGTCCAAATCGTTTATAAACGCGTAGACTGCCGGTAAACAGCAAAGGTAAACTACGAGCGTCGGAAACATATGTATTCCTAAGAAGTTTATAACCGGATATAACTTGCCCGTTTTTTCATTGAGCATAGTATATCGCCAGTCTTGGTGGTTAAGTCCGTGAAAGGTATACGCCCAGTTTGCCGTTAGCCTTATCCCCCAGTAGAATACTGCAATCAAAATTAGGATACGCATAACGGTCAATTCTTTACCTATTGCAAAACATAAGACAATAACTAGCGGTTGAACGCTCCAGTAAGGGTCGTAAACCGACGCGTTTTTTAATATTACGCTGAATATAAACGTAAATACCGTTGCGATAACGTCTGCTAAAAGTAATTTTAGAAACACGCTTTCTATCGGCAAAAGTATATACGACACTATCCCGACGGCAATTGCTAGGGCGTAAATAACGCCTACTACTATAAAACTTTTTACTCTACTGTCTTTCATTTTCTCTCCTCTTTGGTACTAGAATATTCTAGCATTAAATATAAGTTGTGTCAACAATCAAAAACAAAAAATCGGAAAACGATTATTCTCTTCGTTCTCCGATTTTGTTAAGTCTATTAAATGCTCGTTAATCTAGCAGTTTTGAAAAATAGTACACGGGCAAAGCCGACCAGCCGTGGCACAAACTACCCGCGCCACGGAAAGCAGATAAGCCTTCTTCGGTTTCCCAAAACGTGGTTGCACCTGCATCTAACATTTTTTTATAACGCCGTTTAATATCGCTGATTATATACTCTTTATACTCGTCGCCAAAAGTCAACAACGCGTCGTATACGAATCCACGCATTGCAAGCGTTGCTTCAACCAAGGTATCATCTTTTACAAGTTTTTCGGCAAGCGATTTATCACCTAGACCTATAAGCAAAGCAAGCGCGTTGCCTAACTGACTTCTGTTGTCCTTTTCGCTAGATATTTTAAACGTTCCGTCAGGCAGACGAAAATACTTGGCAATGTTTTCCTTTAAGCCGTCTACTTTTACGGGCATTGAAAGATATTCGTTATACCTTTCAACGACGTATACTAACAGACAGTTCAAAATAATACTGTACGTCGTTTTATCCTCGGGTGGGCGGAAACCGTTGGAAAACTGATTCCACTCGTAAAAATTCCATTGCGGTTTACCAAACTCTGGTAATAAGCCCGTATCGTCTATGCTTGAAAAATATTTATCTAATATCTTGTCTATTGCAGGTCTTACTTCGTCAAGTAAGGTCATATCGCCCGTAATTTCAAGATATTCGCACACGGCGAGAATATAAAAAAGTGAAAAGCTTGGAATCGTTCTATCGTGCTTTATCGGGAAACAAATATCAAGAAGATCGTATTCGTTCATACCCTTACTCATAAAAATAAGATTTGCCCTTTGATAGTCGTACCCTTTAAACGCATAATAACCGCACATCATTTGGTGTCTACTATCCAAAGCGTAAAGTGCTTGTTCACGCCACGGGCAGTCTTCGTAATGCTCAAACATACAGCAACGCAAGGTATGTACCGAAACGTCGTATATCTGCTGAATAAGTTTATCGCTAAATTTTTTGTCCTTACGCTCCACGTCGTAATAAACTTCTTTAAGTCCTAGATAGTTGATTTTTATAGGCTTTTCAAAGAAAACCTGCAAGTATCTTCCTGCTAATCTTCTAAAACAGTTGGTATACTTATTACTGCCCTTTTTAAGGATTATTTCCACGCTAAAATCGCGGTTGCCGATTATTTGTCTTACGCCCCCGTCGGCAATATGTTCGCCGTAAGCAATGGTTATTTTTTGCGTTTCTTCGCTCTCAATATCCAAATCTAAAAAGCCTACGCTTTCTCTTTTTAGGTCGATAAGCGCGGTGCTTTCAGAACTGAAAACCACCGCCGTATTTACACGCTCACCCATTAATAGTTGCTTTGTGGGTCGCTTTGTAAACAGCAAGGGTTTTTCAACTTCTACACTCTCGCAATACTTGCTTTTTACCGTGTTCAAATCATAACAAAAACTAAGCCCTAGCTGGATTGTAATAGTCTTTAAGTATCCGTTTTTGTATTCGTTCATTTGTCTGGATAGGGTTTGTTCGTTGCTAAATGCAAGAATATTTCCGTCCTGAACCACTTCAAAAATAACCCCTGCGTCTGCACCGACGTAAGTCATACACTCTTCGCCGTTGTGCCAAACTTGGATTTTTAATACGTTGTTTTTTCTGCAATACTTAGTTAAGTTTATTTGATCGTAAAATTTGTAGTAAGGATAATCAGAACACCTTGAAAACGCCACTATTTGGTCGTTTAAGTAGGCGCAAAAGGTGCCGTCGTAAGACACTTTTAAGAATACGTCTGACGGGTTTTCTACGTTAAATTCCGTGTTAAACTCCGCGTACTCGTCCTTGTATGCGCCACCTGTTTTCCATATCCATTTGGTATTTTTGTCAAATACTGTACTTTGCACGTTCGTTTCCTTTTACTGCTCGTCTGAATAAAATTCTTTTATGTTTACAATGCGGTTTTCTTTTCTTGACCTTTCAGCCGCATAACAAACCATGTGTCCGCTAATCGAATCGGACAACACCGTAGTTGACGGTGACGTCTGTTCTCCACCGAAAAATTTAACAAGGTCAACCATAATATTATAGTCGCCGCCATAATGACCGATAGTTGCGTTGTCGATTTTTCCAAGGTCAACTACACCGCTTAAATCAATCGTTTCTTCGCTCCAACGAGCGTCTTCTCTTCTATATTTTCTTACGGTATATTTGTTTTCGTTTATGTACCCTACGACTTCACCGCGCTCACATACTATGTGTATGTGTCTATCGGGTTTACATGCTCCGCCGACTACCGTCAAAACTAATAACGAACCATCTTCAAAACTTACGTTTACCGTTTGTCTATCAACGATATCCATGTCGGTTTTATAAACGCATTTGCCGAAGTCGCTATACTTTAAGTATTCAAGTTTTTCTTGATCGGTAATCTGGTCTAGGGGTTTTCCCAAATCGTAATACGCGGTGTACGGAATACTGCCGTTTTTGAACTCGAAGTGCACCGCTTCGTAGTCGCAATCACTTTTTAGCGGACAGTCTACGCAATACTCTGCGCTTCCCTTTGGTGCGTTCTCTGGGCAATACTGTTTTCTTGAACCGAAACTTTGAATCCACTCAGGTTTGGTTGTGTTGTTTATCCAGCAACCAAGGTCTATATCGTGACAGGTTTTCGCAAGCAACAGTCCCGAACCGCATTTTAATTCGCTGCGCCATTTTCCCCTTACGTAAGAGTTTATAAAGTGGCGGTGGCTTATGTGTTCGTTCATCTGGATATTTACGATTTTGCCGAGTTCTCCGCTATTTATTAGCGTTTTTATTTGACGATAAAATTCAGTATACCTTAAAACGTGACAAACTGCAACCTTTAAGCCTTTTTCTTTTGCTATATTCTCAAGGTCTAAAAGTTCTTCATAGTTTGCAGTAACGGGTTTTTCAATGAGCATATTGTAGCCGTGCTCTAAAACCTGCTTACCCGTTTCATAGTGCATTTGATCCATCGTTGCATTGATTATAAAATCACACGTCTTTTTTGCCGCAAAAAAATCTGCTAAGGAAGAAAATATGTTTTCTTCTTTTAGATTGTATTTTTCACGAGCTTCTTCGCGCCTATTGGGGTCTAATTCTATTACGCCCTTAACTTCTAAAAGGTCGGGGTGCTTAATTGCATACCTTGAATATACTTTACCCCTTGCGCCGTAGCCCAAAACGAAACAACTTAATTTTTTCATGATGATCTCCTACTTTGTCGGGATTAAATATACTGCCGCTCCCGATGCGAGTGTCTTTGTGTATTTGCCGTCTTTAAGTTCTTTCTTGCCCTTATATCCGCACTCTTCTTGCGTTCCGAAATAATATTCTTCAACGTGTGTAAATTCTCCGTCAAACTCTGCCGTGAAATTTACTTCACCAAGATTATATACGGTATCCGCTGCGTTAGATATCATGTATAAATACTGCGAATTATATTTTGCCATCTCGGTTGTTAAAATAAGGTCGTTATCTACCGAAAGATTTTTTAAGTATTTAAACTCGTAACCATTATCGAAGTTTTCTGTTATTGATAAGTAGTAAAAGTCGGTGTTATAGAAGAACTTTGCGCCCTTATAATTAAAAGGCTGAATTACCTTTGCAAAGTCTTGAAATTCTTTTATTACCTTTTTACCGTTATAATAAGTGGGATTTTTTTCGCCGTTAGCACGCACGAAAGACGACTTCGCAACGTACTTATCGTCAGACCCACCGTGTGCCATATAGGTATAAAATCCGATATCTTTTGCGCCAAACCCAACGACGGCGTTCATTTGTAGGTACATATTGAACTTATCGACTTCTCTAAATATGCAGTTTTTAGTGTCGTACGCTTGTAGAATAAAGGAAAATTCTACGTCGCGCTTTCTACACTCTTCGGCTAAAATTTGCAGAGAAGTAAAATACGTAGATAAAAATCTTCCCCTACGGAAAGGATAATCGTCCACGCAAAGTCTATTCGCCTTGCAACCGTCTAAATATCTTGTAATATACGTTCTAAACGCTTGGTTTATGCTTTCATATTCCTTGTCGGGAACAAAGACGTTTGAGTTTATATACGTCCTCGATTTATCGGGATTTACTGTTATTAGTCGCTCGTAGTTTATAGGCAGAAGATTTATGTGAATATAAAAATCTTCTATGCCGAGTTTATCCGTAACCCTTCTTATCGAACGGTAAACGGTGCAAAAACTATCCGTTTCATAATACTTTGGCTCGTCCCTTAAATCTACGCCGATTACGTCCGATAAATAGTCGTTTAGACAGGTTAGAACATATTCGTCGAGTTGGTCTTCCGTCTTAAATTTACAGTCCTTTTCGCCTAAAAGTTTGTCTTTTAAGAAAATTAAGTCGATAAGCCTACCGTCACGCATAATAAATTCGTTTATGCCGTGTTTTTTTGCAAGTTCGATAGTCTTTTTAGCATCAGAATTTTGATAATCGCCGCCGTTAAATTGATTAAGCCCCGTTAAAAGATAGCAGTTAAACCCTGCATCAACGAAATCTTTCATTACCGAATCGTCGTGGCGACATATTCCAACCGACCCTGGTGCGGTATACGCGTAAACGCGAAACTTATCTTTTATTTTTTTGTCCATAATATATGCCTTTTCGTCCTTAAAAACTCTGAATTTTGATAACACAACCCCTACCTAGACAGTTTCTGTCTAGGTAGGCTGTTGTTTTTTGTATTTATTTAACCGTTGGTCTTGGTGTAAGGTTGACTAAATCTGAAAGTGGTATCGTTGCCTGCGCCTTTAACCGCTGCATACACAATGATCTTACCTACAAGATCACCTTCAGTTATATCAAGAGCGGTTTTCATCTCTTCTACAGTTACACCAGTATCTAATTTCAACGAACAAATAGGCGTATATTCGGTTTCGTTTTCTTTTAGATACGAAAGAGCGATATCTGCATAAATACTTCCGTCAACGTCAATCATACCGTAGGTCAACTTATACTGCTTATTATCAACAGCGTTATTATGAAGTATTTCTGTAAAGTTGCTATTTTCTACACTTGTATAATTCGCAACGTCATATTTGGTATAATAAGAGCTAGTATAATGATATCTATACGGACCGTAGAAGTATAAATTATTCTCAGTGTTTGCGGTAGCTTGAGATCCAGATCCCGGAGTAGTATACGTTCTACCACCAGATGCTATCATTATTCCGGCTCTATTAAAACCATCAATACTGTTACTGCCAGTAGAATCATATGCATTCATACAACCGTCAATTTGGTCCGCAAAGAAAGTAACGTAAGGTACGTTATCACCAGTATAATAGAAATCAATATAAGTACCTAAACCATACAAGCTATCAAAACCAATATAGTTATTTTTAACTGCTTTCCACGTACCAATTTGACCATTTGTAACAGAGATACCCGTTAAGGTTACCGTGTCACAACGATCATTTATCGTTGCACCACTATGTTTAATGTCTTCAAGCAATATATCTCTACTAAACGGCATTGAATAAGTAAAATCAGTATCGTATAAATCTTTAGTCCCTTTTAGGCAAGAATATATTACAATATTACTTGCCGTGATATCGTCACTCATCAAAGGATTATATCCCGCAGCAGTATTCCTTAGAGCAAGTTCTTCGTGATAAATTAGTGCATCAGTATCGTTATTATATAAGAAAACTTCCCAAATAATTGCATTTGAATCGTTAAGATACGTTCCTACAGTGTATCTATAGGTAACGTCGGAAGTATCTACATTTAACCCATCTTGCGTGAGAAGTGGATAACTATCCCCGTTTAAAATATTTAGGTTAATATAATATTCTGATGTATAGTTGCTAACAGACATTCTATTCGGACCTATAACCTTATATAGATTTGTCGCATGGTTTGCACCACCATAACCAACAACGCCGTTCATTGCGACAACACCTTGTCTTGTCTCATCATCATAGGCAACACCTGTTAAGTCGCCGTCAATAACGTTAGAAAAGAACATTACTTGCGGCATGTTGTTACCCTTAAAGGTTGTGGTAACGTAAGTTCCAACATCGTAACTACCATTAAATGCAACGTATCCGATATAATCTGATACAGCCTGTAAATTTGCTTTTGTACTGTTACCATTAACTTGTGCGCTCTGTAAGGATACTGAGTTGTTTTCGCCAAACTTTGCTTCTTGCGTAAGAATCGTATTGACGGTAGCACTATTCGTGGTGTCGGTGAAAGTGAACGATGTTTTGCGTTCTAAACCATAGGTCATAGCAGACGGATTAACGCCCCTGCCGTTTATAATATAATTGCCTAAGCCGTCTTTTTCTATGGTATAAGGTGAAGTATAATCACCTTGGTTGTTTGCGATTACTACTTTGCCACTATTACTGTCGTATTCTAATACTGCTACACCATCAATAAATGTCTTTGCAATCTCTTTTCCAGTTTGATCTTCTATCGTTCCATCGGTATACGCGCTATACGCTACTTCGTATACATTCCTTGCGTTTTCTGCGTCATAGTCTGCATATACGCGCGACACGCTATTTCCTTCGTTTATCTCTATAAACGCTCTTGCTGAAAAATCTCTGTTATAGTTTGCCCCCGATATATTTGGAACGGTCATCCAAAATTGATACTCGTCTCCGTTATCCTTTACGGTTTCTGCATAGTCGTAAAACGCATAGCCTTCGAACGGTGCGTAAGTGCTTAGTTCCTCTATTGTAAAATCCAAGCCTTGCGATATTGCAGCGTTCAAGTGGTCGGTAGGTACTATTATCATACCTACTTTTGCATCTTTGTCTTGGGTGAGCGTTTGATACTCACTCTTATTTATAACTGCTGAAAATCTCAATCCTGACTTTTCCGCCGTCTTAACGTTTGCTTCGGCTGTTCCTGTCATTGTGATAACGGTAACGTCTGCTTTTACTAAACTTACCATACCAACACACGCTACGGCTACTAACAAGCAAGAAAGTATTGCTACGAATAAATTTCTAATTCTTTTAGTCATTTTCTTTTCCCCCTTATAGATCGCCTATACTGCCGATGCCTTTTAGGTCGCCTGAATCGCCAAGATAGTTATCCCCATCGCCTGTTGCCGGACTTGCCATTATAACGTCGTCCGCGTTGAACTCTGTGAGTTCTGCTAAAATTGTTTCATAAAACTTTTTCATCTCTTTTCTCCTTTATTGAGATTTTATAGTTTTCTGTCCGTATGAATTGTATTTTAACGTTTTCACGTTTTTGCCATTATTGTACGACAATGGGGCGAACGCCGTCCGCCCTATGTGTCAACAAATTAATTATACTAACGGTACTAAATATACCGCATAACCAGCCGAGAGTGCTTTGTTATATATGCCGTCTTCAAGCTTTACGTAAGTTACGTCACCGTCTTCTATTTGAGCAACCCATTCGTAATCGCCAAAGTCAATTGAAACGTTCATATCCGTTCTACCAAGCGCACCGCTTCTAGGATCAATTACGTTTTGAGCCATATACATATATAGGTCGTTAGTCTGATCGTATAGTTCGGTAACAAATGCTATGTCGTTATCTATATTGACCTTATTGATTTTTTTAAATTTGTAGCTGTTGTCAAACTCGATTGCGGTATTCGTTTTTTCGTCAACCGAACTGCGGAAATAGTTAGTGTAATCAAAGTTTGCAACAATCGGGTTATCCTGTGTCCAAGGATCGTCGCAAGTATAGAGTTTAGAGCCTTGGAATTTATAGTTAGTAATGATGGGCGCAAGTTTCTGCGCTATCGCCATAGTTTCCTGAGCGTAATAATAGATATTAGTCTTTTCGCCGTTTCTAGTTAAGAAAGAGCCGCGCTCCAAAGCCTTTGTGCCCGTAGTCGAATAGGATTTACCTGGCATATAGGTGTAATAGGCAAACTCAGTCATTCCCATGCCGATACAGCTGTTCATTTCAAAGTTCATCATTGCTCTATCCATAAGGTCGTAGTTTACGGTGTTGCCCGACCACCCTTCGTATGATTGAAGAGCGAAAGTCGTACGCGCTCCGTAATTCTTGCACGCCCTTTCAAAGAGTTGTAAGCAAGCGTAATTCCCCCTAGTCATGCCGTAACCCTTGAAGAAATAGATGTCTACGCAAAGTCTAGGTGCTCTGGTCGTTTCCAAAAATCCTTCCAAATAACTCATATATGCCTGTTCAAAAGTGCTAGTCGGTTCTTCTGAAAAGGTGTTTTCGCCCGGGGCAAAGTGCGGGAATAGATTTAAGAAGATGTAAATGTCTTCCATACCCAGTTTTTTTGACGCCGCGGTTACCGCCCTATAAACGTGTCCGAACGATTCTTGATATTTACAATCGGGCTCGTCGCCAAGTCTTATTCCATAAAAACCGGGCTGCTTATAATATGTTTCAAGGTACGATTTAACGTCTCTATATAACGCGTCTGAAACGCCGTCTCCGTCAGCGTCTTCCGGGCTATAAATAGCACCTTCGCCACCCACCAAACTTTGTGAATACACCAAAGTTGTTAGGCGAATATCGTCCAAAATGATTTTGTCAATACCTGCCGCGTACGCGTTTGTCATACACTTATAAGCGGTACTTTCTTTCCACGGACCTTCGTTAGTAAAACCTGAATCACCCGTAAGCATTAAGATGTTTAGACCTGATTCTTTGTACTCTTTATATCTTTCTACCGTTTGATAGTCTTCAGTATAATAGATTTCGCCGTCCTTTACCCACTCGCCTGAGGTTGGCGAAGTATAAGCGAAAAACTTAAACTCTTCACCAGTATAATCGGGAAGTTTTACTTTCGGGCCACCTGCGCAGCCGATAAGGGTTGATAAGCACAAAACCGCGCAAAGCATAAGCGTTATGATTTTTATTAATATTTTCTTCATAATTATTCTCCTTGTTGCGGTTGATACGGCTGACTAAACGAGAAAGTCGTATCGTTGCCTGCGCCTTTAATAGCAGCGTAGATAATAATTTTGCCTTTAAGTTCGCCATTAGTTATGCCGAGTACAGTCTTCATTTCTTCTACAGTTACTCCAGTATCTAATTTTAATGAACAAATAGGCGTATATTCGGTTTCGTTTTCTTTTAGATACGAAAGAGTTATATCCGCGTAAATACTTCCGTCAACGTCAATCATACCGTAGGTCAACTTATACTGCTTATTATCAACAGCGTTATTATGAAGTATTTCTGTAAAGTTGCTATTTTCTACACTTGTATAATTCGCAACGTCATATTTGGTATAATAAGAGCTAGTATAATGATATCTATACGGACCGTAGAAAAATAAATTATTCTCAGTGTTTGCCGCAACTTGAGCTCCACTCGTTCCTGGCGTTGTATAAGTTCTACCGCCTGATGCTATCATTATTCCTACTCTATTAAAACCGTCAATACTGTTACTGCCAGTAGAATCATAAGCGTTCATACAACCGTCAATTTGGTCTGCAAAGAAAGTAACGTAAGGTACGTTATCGCCAGTGTAATATAAGTCAATATAAGTGCCTAAACCATACAAACTATCAAAACCGATATAGTTATTTTTAACTGCTTTCCATGTGCCAATTTGACCATTTGTAACAGAGATACCCGTTAAGGTTACAGAGTTATCAGCATTTACTGCTGCGCCAGATGCTGTGATTGCGGGTTTTACGTCTGATTTTTCTTTTACAGGCGCACTAAACTTAAACGTGCTGTCTTGATTTAAGCCTTTCATAGGCGCAAGGGCTACGATATTGCCCGTACCGATTTCTGTCGTGCCGAGTTCTAGTACTTCTTGAATATCGTATATTACTTGGTCGTTCGACGCATCGGAAAGTTTAATATCTAAAATCAAATTACCTATAACGTCGTAATACGTTCCGACTTTGTACTTATAGGTCTTACCCGACGTATCTTCCTTTAAGCCTTTCTGTGTAAGTAGCGGATACTCGCTATACGACAGAGATAATAGGGGTTTATGTTCGCCTATGTTTGCTCCGTCCTGTCTAGTAGTCGTGTATCTGTTGGGACCCCAAACGTTATATTCTTCGCAGCGGATTTCCCTATTTACGGTATCGTCTTTGCGTTGGTTGCCTTGGTCAACTATACCGTTTATGATAACTATACCCTTTCCTGGGATACCGACTTCTTGCTGTTCTTCGCCTTCACCGACCATTTCAGAATCGGTAATACCGAGCCAACCGTCAACGGTATCTGCAAACAGGTTTAGATACGGCATATTATTTCCGCTGAACGTAAATTCAACGTAGTTGCCTACACCGTAATCGCCCTTAAACGCGATATAGCTGTCTTCTTTTCCGATACTTCCAACTGCGCCCACGCCTTTCGTTCCCTGAGAGTTGACAGGACGAACACCTTTAAGCGTTACCGAACTGTCTGCATTAAGAATAGCGTCTCTTGCAACGACGTTGGTTTCGGTGTCGGGTTTATCGAGTTTAGGCGCAACGAAACTAAATTCCGTCGGGTTGTTTTCGCCTTTCATACAACCAAGGGCAAGGATATTGCCTTCAACTATATCTAACGACGAAAGCCCTGTTATCTCTTTAATACTGTGAATTACTGAGTTGTTCGACGCATCAGACAAGGTAATATCAAGGTATAGATTGCCGATTGCGTCATAATACGTACCAACTCTATATTTATAAGTTCTGCCCGACGTATCTTCTTTTAGACCTTTTTGAGTGAGTAACGGATAATCTTCGTAAGTGAACGTTAATAGCGGTTTTCCGCCGTCACCAGTACCGTTAGAACCGTCGTGCTGCGCTCTGTATCTGTTGGGTCCCCAAACGGTAAGTTTATCGCATAAAACTTCTCTATCTATATAGTTGCCATCTTTAACGACGTTAACGTTTGTTGCATCTTTATTGTTGTTTCTGTCAACTATACCGTTTATAAGTACTAAACCTGTACCACCTAAACCGTTATCACCTAGATAACCGTCGATATCGTTAGAGAACATATTAAGATACGGCATATTGTTGCCCTTAAACGTAAACTCAACGTAATTGCCTACGCCGTAGTCACCCTTAAAGAGTAAGTAACTGTCTTGAACGCCTATTGACGAGTTAGCACCAACGCCAGAGCCGCTGCCTGCGTGAACAGGTCTTATACCGTTTAGTAAAACGTTACCGGTATTTTCGCCTGTCTTTTCGACCGTTCCGAGATAAACACTTCCGTAAACGGGTTCACTCTGGTAAGGTTTAGTAAAGGTAAACTGCGAGTCTTCCGCATCTACTTTTACGCTTGCGTACGCTATGATATTGCCGGCTTTCACCTTGTCGGGCGTAAGCGTAGTTCTTATATGCGCAACGCTTATTTCACTGCCGTTATCAAGATTGTAGAGTGCCATATTGATCCACAATAATCCACCCTTTTCGTAAGTACCGACGGTATATTTGAAGTTAGTGTTTTCAACCTCTTTACTCATAAGATAGTTTTGAGTAAATGCAGGATAGGTAAGTTCGTGCGCTATTCTGTGATTAACGCCGTTATCGTCCCTACCAGACCACGTCTTTGCCGTCGAACTTGAAGAACCGTAGAATCTGTTCGGCCCCCAAACGGTGATTCTGTCCGCGCTAAACAACTGATAACTCGTATCTACGATCGCGCAGTACATACCGTTATTGATAAACACACCTTGGTTAGGATCACTCTCGTTACCCATACTCATGTCGCCGTTTACTTTATCCGCAAAGAACATCATTTGCGGTAGGTTGTTGCCCTTAAAGGTAAAGTCAACGTAAGTACCCGTTCCGTATTCGCCAAGCCAAGCGACGTAGTTGTTGTCAAGCATATGAACGCCTGTACTCCAACCCTTAGACCTAGATTTTCCGCCTAATAGGCTTGCAGTATAAATTCCGTCCTTTTCGGTTACGGTAGTACCCTTTGACAATACGGCAGCTCCGCATTGTTCGGGCGCAACAACGAAGTCTTTAAGTTGATATTTGTATCCTAAAACGTTATCTTCTTGAATACCCGTACGAACAGGCTGTTTATTTTCGTCAAGCGGTATAACCGTGAAATCAAAGAGTTGGAAATGAATCTTTGCGTTGCCCTTGCTATCGCGTTCTTCAGCCGGGACAAAGTACGGTCTTATATCAAGGCTAGTACTCTGCGTATAAACGGTTTCGTAGTCGATTTTAACCTTATACCAAGACGCGCCGTCAAAAGGCGTCCAACTTGCTATACCCGTTGCTACGTCGTAATCAAGCGTATATTGACCTTGGTAATCTTTATCGTTTAATAAATCTTCAAACGCTTCGAAATTTTCACGAACGGTCACAATAAACGTATCGTCAATTTCGCCGCCGCCGTTTCTCATAATCAAGTGGAACTCGTATTTTCCTTCCTTGATAAAGGTGACGCTATCTTTTCCGTCGTAAAACCCTTCGTATTCGCCAGTTGACGGCGTTTCACCGAACTCGATTTTTACGCCTTCGGTTACGTAAGGATTTTTATAGTGATAACAATAATCTATAATAAACTCGTAATCACCTTCCGATTGATAAAACATATCGTAAAGGGGTATGAGTTTTTCTAGGTAATATTTTTCCAAGTATACAAAGCTATACGTTGTGTTGGTCATAAACATCAACGGTTCTTGGTCGTAAACGCATATAGACGTGCTGTTATTACCGACTTCTTTTCCCTTTTGATTTATAGCTTTGCAATTAATGGTGTATTCGCCTGCTTTTGCGGCAAACAACGTTCTTGCCTCAACGTCGACGGTTTCACCGCCGTCGATTGAGTACGAAAAAGAATAAGTTAAACCTTTTTCAGTTTCAACTATATCTTTTAGGTCAATGGTTTCGCCTACCCTATATACTGCTTTAGTATCGCGGAAATTTATTTGCACGTTTTTAGTTGAGCCACACGCAACTAAAAAAAGTACGCACATAGTCATAACCGCGGTTAAAGTTAGGGTTAAAATTCTTTTCAACTTCATTTTTCCCTCCGAATATTAACCTTTAAGACCACCAACAGAGATGTTCTTTATAATAAGGTTTTGTGAGAAAGAATAGATAAGTATTCCTGGTATTGCTGCGATTAATAGCGCGGCAAAATATACGCCGTCGGCGTTTTCCGTGTACATTGCTTGCTTTTCAAAAGTGAAAAGACCGTAAGCAAGGTTGGGATACGCAGGAAGATATACTTGCGACGTACCGTAGTTGTTCCATCTTCCGATAAAGTTCTGAACGACTAATGCTGCCATAACGGGCGCAACCTGAGGAAGTATTACTTTGCCGAATATTTGATATTCGTTTGCACCGTCAAGCGAGGCGGATTCTGCGTAAGAGTTGCTTATGGACATAAACGTTCCGTAAAGTATAAACGCCGAATAGTCAAAGCCCATACCCCAGCCAAGCCATATAGTCCAAGGGTTGTTATAAAAACCCAAAGCGTACTGCAATTTAAAGCTTGCTGCGCCTGCACCGAAAATCGGAATTGTTTGGGTAAAGATCATAAATCCGTACAAAAGATTTCTTCCTGGGAATTTGAACTTACTTATTGCATAAGCAACTAGCATACTAGAACCTAAGTTAATGAGCAAATAAGTCATAGTCTGCCATACCGAGTTCATAAACATACTCCAGTATCCAACTACGCCGTTGCCCTTAAAGTCGCTGAAAACTTTCAAGTAGTTTACAAACGACCAACTTTGGGTTATCGCCATAGTGCTAGTTGCAAATTCCTTAGTCGTTTTGAGTGAGTTATTGAACACCCACACGAACGGATAAAGGTGGATAAACGCTTGCAACATAAAGTACAAGAAGAATACGATAAGTATTATTTTCGTTCCCAAATGCAAATTGTGAAATTTAACGAAGGGATTTGTTTTAGCTTTCATTTTTTTCATAGTCGTCCCCCCTATTAAAAATCAACCACGTCGTTAATCTTGGAAAGAATTTTCTTACCGATTAAAACGACAGGTATAGTAAACATAGTAATAACCATACCGAACGCAGACGCAAATCCGAACAAGTACTGGTTGTTACCGACGTTTTGCGATATAGCAACTTGAAGTCTATGCATATAGTAGCCTATTGAAACTAGACCGTTTGCGCCCGTACCGTTTGAATACAGATAGAAGTCTGCGCCGCCAACGAACATTCCGCACAGCGAGAAAGTCAACAAGGTAGAGAAAGTTGGCCAAATACAAGGAATACCAATGCTGACACACTCTCTTACTAAGCCGCAACCGTCCATTCTTGCCGATTCAAAAATTTCTTCGGGCACTTTCATATACGCGCCTGCTATAATCATTGATCCGCCGGTTATGCCGAAAATAAAGAACTGAGTTAAAAGGGTTGCATAAGCCGTTTCTTGCGCACCAAGTAATCCGTCGTTTCTAACGAAGTTGCTAAGTTCTACGCCCATTGAGTCGAGAAGTGCTATCATAGGTCCGTTATATGCGTAAATATTCTGCATTATTCTTGAAAATACAACGCCGCCAACAAGACCCGGTATACTGTACACAACCCTGAACGCTTTACTACCTACCATATGTTTGGTTAACATAAAGGCTATCACGAGCGATATAACGTCTGTAACGATTGTGCCGTTTACCCAAATAAGAAGAGATTTCCAAAGGTATTCTAGAAGATTAATACCAGAAACTGGGTCTTCACCCTTAAAAAATCCGTTGAACACTCTTTCTAGCGACTGGAACGACCAGTCACCCTTTGTATCCTGAAACGCCATAAGGAATGAATCGATATGAACGTAAAAATAGAACAGTAAAACGTGTATTACGGGATAGATTAGAATAACGTATACGAACGAGAATTTTTTCCTATCCCAAACCGAATACTTGCTTAATATCCCTTTCTTTTTATTATCAGCCATCTTTCTTCTCCAAAGTTATTGAACTTTCCACAAACCTGATTTTAGATTTTCTATTGCTACTTTATATATTTCGTTTGCAAATGCTTCTGCGCAAATAGTATACGGTTCTCTTGAATATTTGCCGTTAATGGTTATATCTGCGATTTTAGCAGAATGCTTGGTATCGCCGTTTGCTACCGATACGGTATCCTTAAACGTGTAAACGTCGTCTTTATAAATACTTACACGCCAGTCACGAACTTTGTTTGCAAAATATTCGCCTGCGTAAGACATAAACATTGAGTTTACGCCCATTTCTTTTCTGTATCCCGAAGAATCTGCGGTAATCATCTTAAAGTATCTGCTGTTTGCGATCTCGTCAAGGTTACGCAAGTATTCTATTTCGCTATCTTTCAAGCATTCCTTTGCAAAGGGACTTGGGGTTCTGGTGTTTGACGCAATGAGTTTACCAGCATCTTCGCTTGCTATAAAGCGAAGGAAGGTATACGCAAGTTCTTTTTTGTTAGATTTTTCATTGAGATACGCGCCGTTGCCCGAACTGTTCTTTGCGTAGCCACGCGCTTCGCATACTCTTAAAATATCATCAGTTTTGAAATCCTTACCAAATGCTGCGTCAATTGTAGGTTTAATATCTTCAGGCGCTTTATCTTCGTCTGCACCGTCAATTATCATTCTAAGTGCTTTTTCGCAATCGGCGTCGCTCATAGCGTAATCCGTTCCTTCGCCGAACATCTTTGTCCCAAGCGCGGATAATACGGGGGTTCTAATAAATACTACGTCGTTAATGTTGTCTTTCCAACGAACGTATTCTTCGTTAAGCATCCAGCTACCAACCGAATAGAATACGGCGTCGCCGTTCATAAGCTGACCTTGCGCCTGATTAAAGGTCTGGCTGTTTGCGCCCTGAGCCGCTACGTTATAGTCGTACATTTCAAAGAGTGCTTCGAAAGTTTTTTCTACGCCTTCAAAAGCAAAGACTTCTGCGCATCTAGTAGCGTCTTCCCCATCAACCATAGGACCGTTTTCGTCTTCAAAACTCCAGAACTGATTAAATCTATCGTAACCTTCGTACTGAGCAAGCCAGGGGTTAACGGTAGATATCGCGTAGTTGTTACCACTAGTCGAATAGGTAAAAGGTTTTACGTCGGTAGGCTTGGTCGCCTTGCTCATAATTACCCTTGCACATTCGAAAAGTTCGTTGGACGTCTTGGGAAGTTCAAGCGTTTTACCGTCTGCATCTTTAAACGTCTCTAAAACCTTTTTATTAACAGCAAGTCCACCGAACGCCAAAGCGTAAGGTACGCCGTAATACTTTCCGTTATATTCGCTTGCGCCTTGGAAATCCATGCCCGCAACCTTTTCTTCAACCGTTTTGTCTTCGGTAGATTTGTCAAACTTAATAGGTGTTTTCTTCCAAACGTTTTCGGTAAGGTCTGCTATACATTGACCGTAATTCCCTTCAACGCCGTTTCTAGCGTTCAGCGAACTAAAGAAGATATCTACACCGCTATCGCCCTTTTGGGTATAAACGGTCTGCAAAATCTTGGTTTCACTAAGAGCCGTATCCGGCGCAAGAACGTTGATCTTGTACCCTTCTTCAGCAAACGTAGTTTCAAACTGCTCTTTTAGCGCATGGATAAAATCCGTGCCGTAACCCGAACTCTTAATCTTTACGTTAAGAGTTTTAGAGTCGCCAGTCAGCTCTTCTTTTGCCGCGCAACCGCCAAAAGTAAACACGCCCGTGACCGCTAAAAGCGCAGCCATCAATAAAACACAAATTCTTTTCTTCATCTTGTTCTCCTTTTGATTATGTTATTTATGCCGTAGCATATTAAATCCATCAATACGCCTTTCTGCAAACCGGTTTGCAGAAAGGGAGATCTCCCTTTCTCGACACACTTCTCTAGTATGCGTTTTTATTATACATCTACCGATTTATTTAGTAAATATACGCAATTGTTCCAGATGTGCTCAATTTTGTTGTTTTATAAAAACAATAGCAGCATTTAATTTACCGTTTAACTTTTACCTAATGTTTTTTGATTTTTTATAAAAATCGTTTATTACAAGTATTTCCATACAATTTTAGCCACTTTAACTTTATAAAATCATTTGATTTTTTTGTAATTTCACAGGTGTTTTGTTTGTTTTCACATAAGCCTTTATCGGTTATTTTATATCTCAAATTAAACTCTATATTGTTTTATTTTGCTCAACTTCAACTTAAAAAATTCGGATATGCTTGACTAAACTTGTTTATTGTGTTATCATACGACTATGGGACACAACACTACACAGTACGAAGAGAATTTTTTTATAAGCGAAGGCACGCACTTTTACACACTTGTCAATACTTACAGCAAAAGCCAGCCTCATCTTCATGATTTCTATGAGATTATTTACGTTATAAAAGGCGAATTCTTCCACTCGTACGACGGAAAAAAATACGAAAAACTAAAAGCCGGAGATTGTATTATCGTTATCCCCGGCGTTTCGCATACCTTTTACGGCGAAATGTCTTATTATTATAAGCGTGACTTTTTGGTTGACAAATCTTTCTTTAAGCAACAATGCGACAACATGGTTGGGCTACACAAAAAAATTCACGAAAACTACAAGCGCACTATCGTCAACTTTTCACAAGACGAAGTGGACTTTATTGAAAAAAATCTAAGTAATATACAACTTCAAAACGACATCAATATTAAAATTTCAAGCGGGCAAATCTTTTTATATATGTTTTTTAGCAAGTTTTTAGCCGCATGCCACAACGTCGAACAGTCCGCTGCCAAACCGCAACTTATTTCACGCATCATTGAGATTCTAAACATGAATCACAACATAACCAACCCGTTGCAAGGTATAATAAATAAATTCCACTATTCCCCGTCGTATATCTGCCATTACTTCAAGAAAGAAACGGGCATGACCATAACCGAATACGCAAACGAGATAAAATTAAAGCACGCGTCCTTTTATCTTGTCAGCACGTCGCTCAGTTTAAGGGAAATCTGTGACAGAGTGGGTTACGACAGTTTATCTTATTTCCACAAACTTTTCTACAAAAAATACTCTTTGACCCCGTCACAATACCGAAAACTTAACACTTCAAACTAACGTAAAACGTTAAAAAAGGCTTTTAGAGAACTTTCTCTAAAAGCCTTTTTTGTTAAATCACCTATGCAAATTATTGAGTTACCGACAAAAACATTTTGTACGTTCTATCTTTGCCGTAGCCTATTCTGGTTGAATAAAATCTATAATTAGTCAAATCTAATTGAACAACGTCAAAAGCTTGCTCGTCGGTTGTTCCAACTTCCCTTAACGGATTTTCTTGGCTATGCTTTGCCGCCAGCGTTCCACTATCACAAGTAGTGGATAAAACGGGGTAACCACCCATGCCAAGCATTTCTCTATCTATATGGTTATGTCCACACATTGCAACTAAAACTCTCGGCATTTCGGGGTCTTCCTGTATTTTATCCAGCGTAACCAGTAGGTCTTTGCCTTGCGGCATTAAATATACAGGACGTGGATTTTTACAGTTTTGACCGCCTATTATAATGTGCTGAATTGCAACGACGTGCCAGTTCCTTCCGAGTTCTTTTGACTTTTCCCAAACAAAATCGAGCTGTTCTTTATACGCTGGGATAGGCGCGCCGTAAAGTATAAAATCTTTTTCGTGTCCTTCGCCAAAAAATTGAGAATACTTCGCGCCTGTATCCAATAAAAAGTATCTTATTTTGTTCTTTTCATCGTCGACGTAAGAATAAAATCCCTTGCCGTTATTCTCGTTTTTAAAATATTTATATATCTGTTCGCGGTACTCTTCGTCAGTCATTCTGTTCTCTTCGGTAAAATCGCCAGCCGTGTTAGTATCGTGGTTTCCCCTAACCCCGTAAACAGGTAAATCACACCACAGATCACGCCAACGCTTTAAGTTTTTTAGCGCCTCGTTCTTATCCTTTCTGCCGTCCATAAAGTCGCCGCCGAAAACAACCTTATCAATACCCGTTTTTTCAATTATATATCTACAAAGTTCGGGCGTTCTGTTTTCCCCTACTTCGACGTGGGTATCGGTTGAAAATATAAACTCTGCAATCTTTCCTTCCGCCATATCGCGGATTGCGTTAATCTTTTCAAGTTTTAAGTCTATATGTTTTTTCCAGTATTCGGGGATCTCAGTTTTCACAACTATTCCTCTTTTAATTTTTTATTTGCCGAATTATTATAATATCACGCGCCGAATTTGTAAATATACGAAATTGTCTAAAAGGTGCTCTATTTTGTTGTCAGTAAAGATACGATTTTATTATGCCTTAAAATCTAAGGTAAGCGTTCCGTCCTGATTGTACTTTACCGTTTGCTTATTTATGTTAAACGAACGCTTATGCGCTAAGTATTCTTCTATCGAACTGAATACCGGCTTATAATTTTTAATTACGTCGTAAGCCGCTTTTGCTCCGTTAGATAAAAGTTTAATCAAAAGACCGAGCTGGAATTTTGCATTGTCTACGCACACCGCTTCGGGGTCAGCCACTCTAAAATCTTTGCCGTGCAAAGTTCCCGAACAACCGCAAGCGTAAGCGTGTATACACGGGAACAGCGCGCTGACGTCACCCATGTCGGTAGATGACGCTAAGAACTCTCTCTGCCCAAACGCACCTTCGCCAACGAACTCGGTTAAAACTTCTCTCGCATAGCCGTTTAAGGTAGGATCGTCGTGTAGAGCGACAGAACCTGCCATATCCTGTATCTTTACGTTTGCGCCGAAAGCCGCGGCTACTGCCGATAACGCTCTATTGATTTTTTCGTTTGCGTCTTTTAATGCCTTAGCTGATGATGCTCTTACGTAACTTTCCATAACCACAGAGTCAGGTACGGCGTTTACCGCATCACCGCCCTTAGTTATTATAGAGTGAAATCTTATATTATCGCACTCTTTGAACGTTTCCCTTAAAGAATTGACGGTAGTGATTGCCGTTGACGCTACGTTGAGCGCGTTTACACCGTCGTGAGGGTTGCTACCCGCGTGCGCAGAAACACCCTGAAATTCGGTGAACTTTCTCGCATTGCCGTTGCTGCCCGTACCAAGTAAAAATCTTTTGCCCTGTTCGGTTTCAGAATTTGAGTGGGCGTGCACCATGAACGCAATATCAACGCCTTTAAAAAATCCTCTTTTGATAAACTCGGGTTTTCCCGAAGTAAACTCGATAACGCCTTTTTCTATAAGCTGTTTTCTATAAGCAACTTCAACGCCTTCTTCAGCGGGAACAACCAAAAGTCTAACCTTTCCACAAAGGTTATCTAATATTTCTTTATGTTTTAGTGCCGCTGCTATACCTAACATTGCCGCGCATTGTGCGTTGTGTCCGCAAGAGTGCACCGTTCCCGTTTCTTTATCGCAATCGGGGTGTGATTTATTTATCAGAGAGTCAAGCTCTGCAATAACCATAACGGTTGGTCCTGCTTTTTGCGTATCAACTTCGGCAGAAAACCCCGTAATCCCTTCTGCCTTTTTCACGGTATAGCCGAGCTTTTCAAAGTTTTCTATCATATACGCGTTGGTTTTATATTCTTTATAACCTGTTTCAGGATTTTTCCAAATATATTGTTCTGCGTTAAGTATAAGTTCTCTGTATTTATCTATAATCTTAATCTGTTCTATCATTTCGTCACCTTATTTTAATACTATAATCCCGTTATTAAGTTCAAGTTCTGTGCCGTACGGTGCGCTGAGTTCTTTTAGGATATTGAAAATCTCAATCGCCTCGTCGCCTTCTGCAACGTAAGGAAGCCCGTCCATCTTGCCCTGCCGCTTAAACCCTGCAACCACGGGTAACATTTCAAGAGTTTTAAGTTTTCCGCCCTCAAAGGTCATTTTGGGGAGAACGGTCAAGAAATTACAACGTTTGGTTTGAAGTCCTTTCTTGCCGCCTTCAGACCTTGCCATAAGTCCTTCGTACGCCGTTGAGTTTACGTCTATTCCGTACTTTATCATAAAATCCGCAGGCAAATATTTAACGCGCATACCTTGATATATAAAATCGCCTAACGAATAGAAAATAGGACTATCTTTATAAATCTCTAACGGACGAAGTTGATGCGTTCCGTTACAGATAACGGCGTTAGCACCTGCATCAACCGCGCTTTTAGTAAGTTCACTTAAAAATTCAGGAACTTCTTCGTGCTTAGTATCGCCTATCTCGTGGCAATGCACCGCAAGCACGACGTAATCGTAAACCTTTTTTGCCTGTTCGATTGATTGCATCAGTCTTGCCTTGTCCTTTTTGTTACACTCGGTTTTCTTCTTTGAACCGTCGTAACAGAATTTAGTGTTGCCAAACTGATAAACGCCGTTTTCTGCCTTTAACGAAAACCCGTCCGCCGTAAGCAAGTCGTTATACGCGTTGACCTTGCTAGTTGCCGCTATGTTTTTAAGCTGTTCAAGTTGAACTAAATCAATCGGGAAATACTGCTCAAACCCGACGTAGTTTACGCCCGGTCGCGACTTCATAGTCTTAGTTTCAACGCCTGCTTTGGACGGCTCTTTAAAACTTGTGTCCACCGCTATTATGCCAACCGAACCGCCGTTAAAGTTAAGGGTTGCTGGTGCAGCAGCGTCTTTCAAACTCTTTCCCGTACCTGAGTGTTTAAGTCCCCTTTTGTCAAGTTCTGCTATCGTTGAAAGCAAGCCGTGATACGAATAGTCCATGCAATGGTTATTCGCCGTACTAAAATAATCAAACCCAAACTTAACCAAATCGTCAAACTCTTCGGGCGTGACGTTAAGCCACGTTCCGCCGCTGTACTGATTAGGAAACTCACCGAACGCTGAAACGTTGGTTTCTAGGTTTGTCATCTTTGCGTCCGCATCTGACATAAACGTTTGTATCTTCTTAAAGTCGCCCGAAAAATACTCGTTTGGAACGTCTGCTGTAAATAATGCGTCGCCAGTAGCTATTAGCTTAAAACCCTTTCCCACTATAAACTACCTCGTATTGATTTTATTTTACAATTGATTATACAACTATAAAATTTTATTGTCAATCCACTTGCCTATAAAAACCTGATTGAATTTTATTTTTAAAAAAGCGAACATTTGTTTGCTTTTTGGTTTTTGTTGTGATACAATACACTTACGAAGGTGAAATTATGTTAGACGAAAGAAGGCTTGCGATTTTATCCGAGGCGGCAAAGTACGACGTATCTTGCTCGTCAAGCGGATCGCGAAGAGAAAACAAAAAGGGCGGTATCGGAAACGCGTGTTTTGGTGGGATATGTCACTCGTTTACTCAGGACGGGCGGTGTATTTCGCTGCTTAAAATACTTATGAGCAACGACTGTTATTACGACTGCGCCTACTGCAACAACCGCCGTTCTAACCCTATTCCAAGGGCTACGGCTGAACCAGAAGAGATTTGCGAACTTGTGATTGATTTTTATAAGCGCAATTATATCGAAGGGTTATTTTTATCTTCTGCCGTGGTTAAGACGCCAGACTATACTATGGAAAGGCTGTTCGATACCGTAAAACTTTTGCGAACCAAGTATCGTTTTAACGGCTATATTCATCTTAAAGGTATACCTAGCGCGGATAGAATCTTGATTGAAAGGGCTGGTTTTTACGTAGATAGAATAAGTTTTAATATTGAACTGCCGAGCGAGAAAAGCCTTAAACTTCTCGCTCCGCAAAAGGATAAAAACGCCATTATCGCGCCTATGAAAACACTTGCTCACGACAAGTATTACGCCGATCCTAAAAGCCTTACCAGAAGAAAAGATTTTTTGCCGGCGGGTCAAACCACGCAGATGATTATAGGTGCGTCGCCAGAGTCAGACGCTCATATATTAAAACTTACCGAATATATGTACCACAACTATCGGTTAAAAAGGGTGTATTATTCTAACTATTCACCCACCAACTTTTCAACGTCCTTACTTCCCTACGAACAAGCACCGCAAATTAGAGAACACCGACTTTATCAAGCCGACTGGTTGCTTAGGTTTTACGGTTTTACCGCCGAAGAGATTACCGAAAACGACGGATTTTTATCCTTGGAACTAGACCCCAAATGCGCTTGGGCTATACGCCACCCCGAACTGTTCCCCGTTGAGATAAACACGGCGTCCCCACAAATGCTACTTCGCGTACCCGGTATCGGTGTTAAGAGCGCGTATAGAATTATGCTTGCAAGAAAAACTGCCAAACTTGATTTTGGCGACCTTAAAAGACTTCGCGTGGTGCTTAAAAGGGCGGTACATTTTATAACGTGTAAAGGCAAATTTATAGGTAGCGGAAAAACTAGCACGATAAAGGGACTACTTTCCGCTGCCGAGTGGAACGAAAACGCTAGACAGTTATCGGTGTTCGACAACAACGTGTACGCCGCAACGTCTGCGCTTAACGGTGAATTATGAAAACTTTTTTGATTGATAACCATGTAAACGGCGTTTTAAGCGCGCTTTTTATTAGTTTTACGGAAAACATTATACCCGATACGGTTGAAGATAGGCGTGTTTATCAGCCCAAAATCGGCTCGGTTGCTATCGACGTCGTAACCGACCTTAAAAGTTTGGAACGCGTTAAATCCGCGCTAGTTAGGTACGCTGGTGACGACGTTATCGCGCTCATGCGCGTGTGCATAAAGTCCTGCTCACCGTCGGCTTTAACCGTCGCTTTTAATTACGCGCACCTTATATTATCCGAGCGCAAAGACGTTTCTGAAATGCTCTCCTTAAAGGCTGTTTCCGACTTTTCTTATACCGTTCAAAAGGTTTTGCACGAACGGCATATTATGACGGGATTTTTGCGCTTTTCCGAATCTGAACGCGGCGTTTTATACGCCCAGTATTCACCCGATAACGATATCACAGACCTTATCGCACCGCACTTTTTAAGACGGCTGGGCAATACTCCGTTTATTATCCACGACGTTAAAAGGAACGTTATTTGTATGTCCAACGGAACTAGCCTTAAAAGCATGGTAACCGACCTACCGCCCACCTTTACTCCGTCCGAAAAAGAAAAGGTTATGAACGATTTGTGGAAACGGTACTATAACGAAATCAATATTAAAGAACGCAAAAACCTGCGTCAACAAAATCACTTTATCCCAAGGCGGTACAGAAAATTCGCCTTTGAAACTTGGGAATAACTAAAGCATTATAAAATTTCCTTTTTTCAGTATAAAAACTGCACTAGCGGTTATACTCAGTAAAAAAGGAGATTTAAAAATGAAACTTATCGAAAGTCAAACCTATCAAAACTTAGCGCGCTCTTACGCTGGTGAGTGCCAAGCTCGCACTAGATACGAGTTTATGGAATACGGCGCGAGAAATCAAGGCTATAAACAGCTTGCTGAACTCATTGACAAAGTTGTGTATAACGAGTTTAACCACGCAAGAATGTTTTATATGAAATTGCAAGATGCAAGCAATTCCCCCATTGAAAATATTGACGTCTGCGCAGGATATCCATTTAAACAAAAATGGGACTTAGAAGAAAATTTAAAGATTGCCGCAGAAGACGAATTGAAAGAAATCGAACTTTATAAAGAGTTTGCTGAAACTGCAAAAGAAGAAGGTTTCCCTGAAATAGAACAACTGTTTTTGAACGTCGCTCAAGTGGAAAATTGCCACGCTATGAGATTTAAAGAACTTCATAAACAGTTCAAAAACAATACCATGTATAAAAAGAATAAAGCCGTAAAATGGAAATGCGCCGACTGTGGGTATGAGGCGACCTTAAAATCGGCGTGGGAAACCTGTCCCCTTTGCCAAGCAAAGCAAGGCAGCGTTATGCTTATATTTGATGAAGAATAAACGGTGTATAAAAAAATGCTCTTGAAATTAAAGAGCATTTTTTTGTGTTATTTTAATAAGATTTCTTTGTTCGTGCCGTAAAATATATCACTTTTTCCGCTTACTAGACGGCAAAAACATTCTATATTTTCCCAGCCGTTTTCTTCTATATCAAACTCGTAACTATGTCCCCAAACGTAAAACACGGCTGGCGTATCAGTTTTAAGGGCGACGAATTTTTCGGCTAGTTCAAACATTTTATCCCAGCCCATTGCTCTATGGTATGCCGTCGCTTTATACTGATATATATCAAGATACGGTTCAAAACTTTCGGTGAGTGTTATCGTTCTTGCGTACTTTACGCCTGTGTTGTTCTTTATTAAATCTGCAACCCTTTGGTTACAGTTTACTCCACCGCAAGGATACGCCATACCGATTACTTCGTAACCACAAAGTTCACTCAAATTCAACCTATCCTGTTCTACTTGCCGTATAACTTCTTTATCGTCTTCTATCAAGGTAAGATTTGGGTGCGTGAGTGTATGTACGGCTATCTCGTGCCCTTTATACAACTCTCCGACTTCTTTAGGGTCAACCTTATTATGGACTATATAGTTCCCTTTATAGTCTTTTATTGAAAGACTCCCACTCATTCCCAACCACTCCGAATTAAGGTTAAAGGTTGACTTTAAGCCGTATTTATTAAATATTTCTATGAGTCTTTTATCCTGAGTTACTCCGTCGTCAAAACTAAAAGTCAATGCTTTCATTTTTCCGTTATACATTTTACCACCTTTACAACAAAACACACCCTTAGCAAAAAAGGATGTGTTTTGATTTTTAGATTTACTTATTTATTTAATGCTTCTTGAACAGCAACTGCGCAAGCAACGGTCATACCAACCATCGGGTTGTTACCAGCACCGATTAAACCCATCATCTCAACGTGAGCGGGAACTGAACTTGAGCCTGCGAACTGAGCGTCGCTATGCATTCTTCCCATAGTGTCGGTCATACCGTAAGATGCAGGGCCTGCTGCCATGTTGTCGGGGTGCAAGGTTCTGCCCGTGCCGCCGCCTGATGCAACAGAGAAGTAGCTCTTGCCGTTCTCGATTGCCCACTTCTTATAAGTTCCTGCAACAGGATGCTGGAATCTGGTGGGGTTAGTAGAGTTACCGGTAATAGAAACGCCTACGTTTTCTAATCTCATGATTGCAACGCCTTCGGGTACGCTATCCGAACCGTAGCATTTTACGTTTGCTCTTGCGCCCTTAGAGAAGGGTTTTTCTTCCAAAACGTTTACTTCTTCGGTTGCAGGATCGAACTTTGTTTCAACGTAAGTAAAGCCGTTTATTCTAGAAATGATATACGCTGCGTCTTTACCAAGACCGTTAAGGATAACTCTTAAAGGTTTAACACGAACTTTGTTTGCGTTCAATGCGATTTTGATTGCGCCTTCTGCTGCTGCGAAAGATTCGTGGCCTGCTAAGAAACAGAAACACTCGGTTTCTTCAGATAAAAGCATTTTACCAAGGTTACCGTGTCCTAAACCAACCTTTCTGTTCTCAGCAACCGAGCCGGGAATACAGAAAGACTGAAGACCGATACCGATATTTGCTGCTGCGGTTGCAGCCGACTTATCACCGGTTTTTTCTGCTGCTTTTAATGCGATTGCAGAACCTACGGTGTATGCCCATTTTGCGTTTTCAAAGCAGATAGGCTGGGTTTCCTGTGTGATAGTATAGGGATCAATACCGTACTTATCACAGATTTCTTTACATTCGTCAATTGATGAAATGCCGTATTCTTTTAACGTAGCAAGAATTTTGGCTTCACGTCTTTCATAACCTTCAAACTGTGCCATGATATTGTACCTCCCTATTATTCCTTACGCGGGTCAATGTACTTAACCGCGCCGTCTTCTTCCTTAAAGCGACCGTAAGTGCCTTTTGCCTTTTCGTACGCTTCATTGGGTTCCATACCTTTCTTAATAAAGTCGGTCATTTTGCCGAGTGAAACAAATTCGTAACCGATAACTTCGTTGTTCTCGTCAAGTGCCATTCTCGTGCAATAACCTTCGGTCATTTCCAAGTATCTTACGCCCTTTGCCTTAGTACCGTACATAGTACCTACCATTGAACGTTCGCCTTTACCAAGGTCTTCCATACCTGCGCCGATTACCAAACCGTCTTCTGAGAACGCTGACTGTGAACGTCCGTAAACGATCTGCAAGAAAAGTTCTCTCATTGCCGTGTTGATTGCGTCGCAAACAAGGTCGGTATTAAGTGCTTCCAAAAGGGTTTTGCCCGGAAGAATTTCTGCTGCCATTGCCGCAGAGTGGGTCATACCTGAACAACCAATGGTTTCAACGAGTGCTTCTTCAATAATACCGTTCTTAACGTTGAGCGACAATTTGCACGCGCCCTGTTGGGGTGCGCACCAGCCTACACCGTGCGTATACGCGGAAATATCTTTGATTTCCTTTGCCTCTACCCATCTGCCCTCTTCAGGGATAGGAGCAGGACCGTGCTTAGGTCCTTTGCAAACGCAGGTCATTTCTTTAACTTCAGTTGAATACTGCATAAATCTATGCCCTCCAAATATTTTTTATAATCTCACTTTTCTTAGTATAACACAATTCTTTTGTTTTTGACAATTATTTTAATCGACTTTTTATTCCCTTTTTGGGCTTTTAAATATTTTTTTCGCCGCTGCGTTTATAAAAAAATAAATATTGCTGAAAATATCCGGCATATTCCTTAAACCGTTCGTTAAAGTACTCGGTAATTTTTCTTCTGTCGGTAAGCGCGCCGTTAAAGTCTTCCCTATACACCTTTTCTATCCAAGTATCTACGGGAAAACTGTCGCTCCTTTTAAACCCGAAAAGGGTTACACAGTCTGCTACCTTTCCACCTACGCCGTGGATTTTAAGCAAGGCTTTTTTTAGGTCTTCTGTATTTAACTTGTCCAAATCTTCTAAGTTAAACCCGTTATTAATATTTTCAGCAAGTCTTCTCACGTACTCGGCGCGATAGCCTAAGCCTATGCTTTTATAAAACTCTTGGCTACGCTCTGACATTTTTTGCGCCTTTGGAAAGGAAAAATATTCTTCACACATAAACTCTTTTTTATCGCCCAAATATAAGCACAGTTTTTCGATAATCCCCTTTATTCTAGGAATATTATTGTTCTGCGATACGATAAAGGAAAAAAGTGTTTCTTCCCTATCCTGATTAAGTATTCTTATGCCCTTTCCGTACTCTGCCGCCTTTTTTAGTATATCTACGCCTTGCACTTTTGCCTGTTCGTAAATTTCAGAATAGTCGCGATCTAAGTCAAAAAAGTTATAAAAATACTCTTCGTCTTGCCTATCGCACTCTATTACTGCGTTTTTTTGCATATTGTAACAATAGGCGCACTTGTCCTTAGAGTACACCTTAAATCCGTCTTTATACGGAATAAATCTAAAAATTTGACCGCACTCTAGGGTGTCTTTTACGTTAAAATATTCTGCTGAAAATTCTATCTTAACAAGGTTTTTCATAATCGTATAATCTTTATTCTTTCGTTATTTTTCTTCGCTTGAAGATTTTTTGAACTTGCTCACTATTTTATCTATAAAATCCGAAAAAAAGGCGTTGATTTTTTCGGCGTATTTTAGGCTCAATATAAACGCAACTATCGCAAGAACGCCAACTACCGCAAGCACTACAAGTCCCCAGCCTGCAAAGGGAATTATTTCACCCGACATAAATAAAAGCGTACACGATATGGACGTTGCCCTAGTGAAAAACTGCATTGCCATAAAAGTTGACCATCTTATAGGCAATGCGCCTGCGATTGCGCACAGAATATCGTCGGGAAAAAGCGGCAATAAAAACGCAAAGAATAAAAACACCGTTTCTCTGCCTTTAAGTTTTTTAATCCACTCGTCCGCCTTTTCTTTCCCGCCTGCCACCCAGTTTACGTAAGGTCTTCCTATTATTCTGCCGAGCGCAAATGACGCGACCGATCCTATCATCATACCTATATACGAATACAAAAAGGCAAGCCAAAACCCGAACAGATAGTTTCCTGCAAGTATGGTTACCGCGCCCGGAATAGGAACTAAGGTCACCTGCGCGAAAGTTACTGCAATAAATACTATCGGGGCAATAACGCCCGTGGATTTAATGTATTCTTGCAACTGTTCTTTGGTTAGTTCCGACCAACCAAGCGCGCGGAAAACAAAGTACGACGCGACGAGTATCGCGCCGATAACCGCGGCTGATATTAGAAGTTTTATTATTACCTGTTTGGTTTGCGGATTAAGCTTTGTCATTTATACCTTTTAACCTAAATTTTCTCTACCTAATAAGTATACGACAACTTGCAAAAAATTACAATCGTTTAGGATATTTATACCGAAAAAAAGCAGCGGAAAAGTTTTTTTCCGCCGCCGTTTAATTATTCAATTTTTATACTCTTTCCCAAGCAAACTTACCTAACGCAGTAAAAAGTCGTGCGTTTATTTCAGGGTCGGAAAGGTTGGAAAATTCTAAATCCGAAAGTTTTGTTTCTTGGTCAATAGCAATCGTATTAAACTCGCTAGAACTCTTTAAGTATGCGCTGAGATCTTCTACCTTTACAATCTCTTGATTATCGCTCTTACCCCTTTTCAATTGCCAACCGTCAGCCTCGCCTATATATAGAGTGGTGAGTTTTTGCATTGCTCCAAAAGCATACCTACCTATATATTTCATAGTTGCTGGTAAGGTTAGCGTTTCTACGCCGTTACAAGACCCGAACGCAGAATCGCCTATAACTTCCAAGACCGAATTTGCGCCAAAGTCGATTTCCTTGATTTGACGTATTGCGTAAAAGGCAGCGTCGCCTATTTCTTTACATGCGCTATTATCTTCAAACTTTAAGCTTGCTATATTTGCCCTTGGATATTTCCCGTCTTCGGTTTTTTCAGGATAGAAAAAATAATCGGGAATACTCTCAACCGAATTTCCTATGACTACCGATACGCCTTTCCCCGCCGTTCCAACGTTATCGAAAAGATATAGATACGGATTTTCTCCGATTTCAATAGTTTTTGCTCTATATTCTATCTCGGTAACGGCAGTGCACTCGGCAAATGCTTTATTGCCTATCTTTCTAGTTGTTTCAGGAACTTTTATCTTCTCTATCGCCGTGCAAGCGAAAAATGCTTTCTCGCCGATAACTTCGATCGCGTCGGGAATATTTATCAATCTCAATAACAGTTTAGACTTAAATGCGCCGTCTGCTATTTCCTTGACGGGTTTTCCTTGATACGTTTCGCCTATAAACACGCGCTTATTAGTCCCCGTATACTCGGTTACTTTGTAATACTCTTCATTAACTAGTTCCATTTTAACGCCGTCAGTAGTAAACTGCTTGTCTATTTCACCGCACTCACAAGTCCCGTTCTCATATTCGTGAACGTGTGGTGGCGGGGTTTCTTCTTCAGGCTCAGGCTTACACGCTTGAAATATAAAGGAAAAACTAAACACTACAAGCAACAGGCATATAATTTTCTTAATCGTTTTATTCATAATTCCCCTTGTTTTTTATGCTTTATCTCATATATGATATTATATTTATCATGATATTTCAAGTTGAAAATTTGACCTAAAATTATGAATATTTGACATTTTGCGTTTTTTGATTGCCGTCAACACGAAAATAGCGACGGTGTATTCACCGTCGCTATTTTTTGCTCACATTTGATTTTTATAATTTTTTTATTTATTATGCAGGTTCGAACTCGTCTTTACCTACGCCGCACAATGGGCAAGCATAGTCGTCGGGAAGTTCGTCAAACTTTACGCCTTCCGCTTCTTCGTCGTATTCGTATCCGCAAACTTTACATACATATTTCATTGGACTCACCTCTTTTTTTATAAACCGTTATTATTTTCCAAAATATCTCTTTAAGAGACCTTCAAACGCTTTGCCGTGACGCGCTTCGTCGCGTGCCATTTCGTGAACGGTGTCGTGAATAGCGTCAAGGTTCAATTCTTTTGCCTTTTTAGCAAGTTCGAATTTACCTGCGGTTGCGCCGTTTTCAGCATCAATACGAAGTTCCAAATTCTTCTTGGTAGAATCGGTTACAACTTCGCCCAAAAGTTCTGCAAATTTTGCTGCGTGTTCCGCTTCTTCGTACGCCGCTTTTTCCCAGTAAAGTCCGATTTCAGGATACCCTTCACGGTGCGCTACTCTTGCCATTGCAAGATACATACCTACTTCGGTGCATTCACCGTTAAAGTTCATTCTAAGTCCTTCGATTATTTCGGGATCAACCCCTTTTGCAACGCCTACAACGTGCTCAGCAGCCCATGCGCGTTCTTCTGCCTGCTCTTTAAACTTGGTAGCAGGTGCGCCGCAAAGCGGGCATCTTGCAGGGGCAGCATCGCCTTCGTGAACGTAACCACATACAGTACATACAAATTTTTTCATAACTAATCTCCTTTTTCTTGGGTTTCCCCATATATATTTTTTTATTTTTTATTTTTTCGTCTATTGTTTTTTAGTTTGCATCGGCGTTGTGCCCTGCCTCGTCAAGACAATCGGTACAATATCCGTAATACACACACTTTTCACCCGTTACTCTTAAGTTAAGTTCGTTTATCTCGGTCGGGGTTTTTGCAGGCTTAAACAAATCTATTATTTTTCCACACCTACTACATATGAAATGTGAGTGCCTAGAAGTGTCACCGTCGTAATGCAATCTTTTATCTTCGGTTTCTAGCGTAAGAATTTGACCTTCGTCTGCAAGAAGTTTCAAATTTCTATAAACCGTTCCTAAACTTATATTCGGCTCAATCTCTCTTGCACTCGTATATATCATATCTGCCGTAGGGTGATCTTTCCTACCCTTTAAGATATCCGATACTATTTCCCTTTGCCTTGAATATCTCACGCTATCCACCTCCTTTTGCTTTCTTTAATCATTGCCGTCCGCAAAAGCGTTATCAGTAATGATTACTATTATTATAATCAGCCGTTTTAGTTTTGTCAAGAGATTTTACAAAAAAAATTAAAAAATTTTAAAAAAATTTCACGGCGTGATTTTGCCGTGAATTTTTTATGTTGTATTTAGATTTTTATGAGTTTACTCTAATATCGTCAAGTTCTTGTTGCCAAAGAGTAAACACCGCGTCGGACGGCATCTTAAAGCCTGACCTTGGGGATAAGGAAAGTTCGGTTGCTTTTACGCCGTCAGGCATGCACGAACGCTTAAACTGTTGGGTAAAGAAACGGCGAACGAAAACTTTAAGCCATTTTAATATGGTCTGACCGTCAAACTCACCATTAAAGGTGTTTACTGCCGCAGTATAAATCTTTTTGGGTGAAAAGCCACGCTTTAACATATTATATAAAAAGAAGTCGTGCAATATATACGGACCTACTATATCTTCGGTTACTTGAACGATAGTCTTATCGCCCGACGGAATAAGTTCTGGACTCACGGGTGTATCAATGATATCCATGATGGTAGATTTCGCCTTACCCTTTAAGTTGTTAGCAGAATATGCCGATAGATGACGGACGAGTGTTTTTGGGATAGACGCGTTGACCGCGTACATACTCATATGGTCGCCGTTATAGGTTGCAAAGCCTAAGGCTAGTTCGGAAAGGTCACCGGTCCCGACTACTAAGCCGTTATACATATTCGCCATATCCATAAGCACTTGCGTGCGTTCCCTTGCCTGAGCGTTCTCGTATGCGGCGTCCTTGGTTTCGCCGTCGTGCCCTATATCTTTTAGATGTCTTTTAACGGCTTTGGTTAGGTCTGTCTTTTTAAGTGTCGTACCGAAAGCCTTTGCTAGACGAATACTGTTATCAAGCGTTCTTGAACTCGTTCCGAAACACGGCATCGTAACCGTTATAATGTCTTTTTTATCGCGACCTAAAATAGTCATTGCTCTATCGCACGCAATAAGCGCAAGTGTTGAATCAAGTCCGCCCGAAAGTCCAAGCACCAAGGTCTTTGAGTGGGTATGCTCTATTCTTTTAGCAAGTCCACGCGCCTGAATATTCAAAAGCAGCTCTTCTTCCCCGTCTTTAATAAAGGGCAATCTTTCGTAACCTCTTTCACTTTCGCCGTTTAATTTAAGATGGAATTTTACTTCGTATACTTCGTTGTTATAAACTTCTCTATTGGTTTCTGCAAAGCCGTCAAGGTCGATATAGTTTACGTTAAGTCCGCTTTCAAACGGCTTTTTCTCCGAAACCACTTCTCCGCGTTCACAGATTATACCGTGGCCTGAAAACACTCCGTCTGTTGTAGACTCGCCTTTTCCTGCGTTAGATAAAACGTACGCCACACCTAAACGCTCGGAATTTGCGCGCACCGCCAAGGCGCGTTTTTCCACCGCGCCCGAATATTCGTACTCTGAATAGGTATTGACGATTACGTTACAACCGCCGTTTTCAAGGTCGATTGACGGTGGATATTTATCGAACAGTTCGCTGCCTATCTCTGCGCCGAGTTTAAGATTAACGCCACTTGCTTTAAACGTAACGTTTTTACCCATAGGGATATCGTCTTGACCGAAAGCATTAATAAACACTACGTTACTAAAATTATACGATTTTGGAACTATTCCTAGAATCTTTCCGTCACGAATACATATTGCCGAACTAAACACCGCGCCGTCATGCCTTACGGGTGCGCCGACGAAAACGATAAGGTTTTTTCCTGCGGTTGCAGCGGCAATATCTTTAACTGCTTTATCTGCGCCGTCTAAAAGGGTTGAAAACTTTATAAGATCACCTGCCGTACAGCCGACAACGCAAAGTTCGGGAAGAACTAAAAGTTCAACCTTTTCTTTGTCGGCAAGTTTAATAGCGTCGATTATCTTAGCTGCGTTATATTCAGTATCACACACTTTTATTTCGGGTGCAAACGTTGCAGTTTTTAAGTAATTCAATTTCATAAAATTATCCTTTTTTAT
Organism: Clostridiales bacterium; assembly: GCA_015055805.1. GTDB lineage: Bacteria > Bacillota > Clostridia > Christensenellales > Borkfalkiaceae > UBA1259. The sequence continues at coordinate 213,932 of SVHN01000001.1, read as the reverse complement.
AAAAAATGAGTTTTTATATTTCTAATTTTACACCATTTTTTACATTTTTGCAATAATTTGACATTATAAAAACAGCGATTTTTCGCAAAATAACAAAAAATCGCTGTTTCATTGTCTTAATTATTCTGTATACCCGTCGGGGTTTTTAGTCTGCCAGTTCATTGCGTCACGGCACATATCTTCCAAAGTCTTTTCCGCCTTAAAGCCGAGAATTTCTCTTGCTAAAGTTGGGTCTGCGTAGCACTCGTCGATATCACCTGGACGGCGCGGCATGATTTTATAAGGAATAGGTTTGCCCGTTACCTTTTCAAACGCCTTAACCATATCGAGAACGCTATAACCGTGTCCCGTGCCTAAGTTTACGATAATCAATCCCGGATTTTCAGCAAGTTTATTTACTGCAAGTACGTGACCTTTTGCAAGGTCAACTACGTGGATAAAATCTCTTACGCCCGTTCCGTCGTGCGTGTCGTAGTCGTTACCGAATACGCCGAGATATTCTCTCTTTCCAACCGCAACCTGAGTGATATACGGGCAAAGATTGTTAGGAATACCCTTGGGATCTTCGCCTATCATGCCCGACGCGTGCGCACCTACGGGGTTAAAGTATCTAAGTATGGCTATGTTAAAGCTTGGGTCTGCCTTGAACAAGTCTTTGAGCATATATTCTATAAACAGTTTTGTACTGCCGTAAGGATTTGACGTTGAAAGCGGGAAATCTTCTTTTATCGGTACGCTCTTTGGCTTTCCGTAAACGGTTGCCGACGACGAGAATACGAGATTTTTTACGCCGTGGTCACGCATTGCAAAGCATAAAACCAAAAGTCCTTCAATATTGTTTTCATAGTATTCTAAGGGTTTAGCGCAAGATTCGCCAACGGCTTTTAAGCCTGCAAAGTTTATAACTGCGTCAATTTTATTCTCGGTAAATATCTTATCTAAAATTGCTCTGTCGCGAATATCGCCTTCGTAAAACTTTACCTTTTTGCCCGTGATTTGCTCTACCCTTTTAACAGCCTCGTATTTGCTGTTCATAAAGTTGTCTATACACACCACGTTATGTCCTGCGTCAAGAAGTTCAACCGAAGTGTGTGAACCTATGTATCCTGCTCCACCTGTAACTAATACGTTCATAATTTTTCTCCTTTTATCTATCTTTTAAGTTATCTTATGCCTGCAACCAACAAGAAACGCTTAAATCCGTCCATGCCTTGTTCGTCGGGCTTAAATACTGCCGTATTATATAATATGTTTTTACACGTCTTATTTACCCTATCGGTAACGCGCTCTTCAGCCGTTTTCATATCGGGCGCAATTCCGCTAGCAACTAGTTCTTTTATCATGTCCCTATGCGCGTACAAATAGTTTTCCGGATTAGAAAGTTTTTCATAGTCGTATTCTTCTTTTCCGCAAAGAATTTCCGCTATCATATTAAGTTGCTTTTTCAATCTTCCCGGAAGAATAAACAATCCCATTGCCTCTATTAAGCCGATACCTTCCTTCTTTATGTTGTGATATTCGGGGTGGGCGTGGAATATTCCGTCGGGATATTCTTCGCTCGTCCTATTATTTCTAAGTATCATATCGATTATATAACCGTCGTCGGTCTTTCTGCAAACGGGCGACAATGAGTTATGGCGAACTCCGTCGGTTACGGCGTAAATTCCGCAAGGCTCGTCCGTAAAGGTTTCCCAAGCGTTTATGATATCAACCGCTAAATCACGGATTGCCTTTCTCGAACTACTTTCCAAACGAATTACGCTGTTATACCAATCAACCACACCTACTTTAACTTCGGGATATTTATCACTTACGCATTTTATTTTTACGGGTGCTTTATGCATGGGCATAAGGTGTCCGCCACCCTGAAAATGTTCGTGATTTAATATTGATCCGCCGATTATAGGCAACGCGGCGTTAGAACCTATCATATAGTTGGGGAAAAAGTCAACGTAATCTAAAACCTTATCCACCGTATCCGCTGCGATATGCATAGGCGTATGATTTTCGGATATGGCTATCATATGCTCGTTATAGTATGCGTACGGCGAATACTGTACGAACCACGGTTCACCGCCTAACGTTAGCGATATAGTCCTTATATTCTCCCTTGCAGGGTGGGTAAGCGTGCCTTGATACCCTTCGTTTTCTTTACATAATAGGCATGCCGGATATTTTGATTTTTTAGGCGCGGTCAAAAGTTTTGCTATCTCTTTATTGTCTTTTTCGGGCTTACTTAAATTAACGGTGATTTCAAGCATTCTATCCCCGTCTTGATATTCCCACTTTAAGTTTCTGCCGATTGCAGTTTTTTGCACGTAATTATTTTTAACCGAAAGGTCATAAAAGTATTGACATGCCTTTTCGATACCGTCTTTTTCCTTGATTTCATTAAAAGCGCGATTAACTTCAGACGGCAATGGTGAGAGTATACCGAAAATATACGTGCTGTAAAGATTTTCGTAGCCTTTTTCAATCAAACCGCTCGCTAAGGCAAAAGTTTCAAGTTCGTTCACGATAACGTCGGGAACGTCGAGCGTGTCAATAAAGCTTAAGTCAATATTTTCTTCGGTGGGCTCGTCCAACTTAAATTCACGAAGAAGAATATTTCTAAAATATATCTCGTCACGCTTACTTAAATGCAAAAATTTTTCCGCGTATCTCAAAAGTTTTTCTACTAAAATTTTTCCGTCAACCATTATCGGTACTCCTTTATCTCTAAACGCCTAGCGTTTAATTTGATTAGATATATTTTAACTAAAACTTAAACTTTTATCAACTGTTTTTTTGGAATTTATATTACATTAATCTTTTTTTATAACATTTAAGTCCCTTTTTATAATTTTAGAAGTGTTATCCGTCTAAAAATCGCTTGTTATTTTTTCGGTTATGCTATATAATTTAATAAAAGGTTAATTAAAATCCCTATCGGAGTTTATTATGAACGGCAAAAAATGGTACTTTAAAGAAATATTCAAAAGTTTCACGACGATCGTTACGTCGCTATTTTTTGCATGCGCGCTAGTAACTTTGTTGGTTGCCACCCAAGAGTTTTCCGTTCTTAAACGCTTGCAGTCGCTAAGTAGTATTAACTTTATACTCGTTGCAACCTTAATATTCGTCTGCATGGTTGGTTTTGGATTTATACTAGGCATAAAAGATAAAGCCCTTACGCTTGCTGACGCCGTGTACTTTGCAATGGCAATATCTGGCGTTGGATTTTTGATCTATCTCACCGCCACCGTTAAATCGGTAAGCCAAATAGAATCAGCCGTTTGCCTTTCGCTTATCCTTTTCGGCGGCGTACTTATGATTGTCCGCTCCTATTACTTTAACGGCGACCAAACGAAAACTTATCGCTCAAATATACTTAAAGATTATTTCGGGACTATTAAAGATAAATATTCCGTTATCGGCGTTGCACTCATTGCCATAGTGACGGTTGCCGTAGGATATCTTATAATAAACACCGACTTTTTTAGCCTTATCTATAACGACAAAAAACTTCTAGTTGTTATAGGGGTTTTGCTTATCCCTTCGGTGATATTCGTTATTATGAGTATGGTAAAAAAGCGCGTTGGTCTGTTCGACGCCACGCTGATATCAGGCTTTATATCAATGCCTATCTTGGTCGTTGACGTTGCTCTTTTATCCTTTCCCGAAACAAAAACCATAGCCGTTTTAAGCGTCGCGCTTTGTTGGCTAGTACTTTGCTTTATTAAATTTTCAAGCTTTAATCTCTTGCCAAAGCCATACACAATTAGAAACAACAAATTCGCTAATTATTACGGCAGAGTATCTTATAAACACGGAATATTAAAAGCCTTGGCGATTGCAGGTATAATCGCTATCTGCGCTATAATCGCATTAAAAACTTCGGCGGTGGAAAGTTATATCTTAAATTTCCCAAGCAGCGACCTTTTAATAACTTCGGCTATATCCGTAATTTTAATTACCGCGACTACGCCTATTATTCTTGGGATTTTATCGTCACTATTTTCGCTTGGCTTAAAGAAAGTTAGCACGGCTGATTTCTTGCTCTTAACTTGCTTTTTCTCCGCGATATTCGGTGGCGGCGTCTATTACCTTTTCCCATCAAATTATTGTCTTTACGTCGTTGCCTCGTTAGGTGGCTATTCAATAATTGCTAGCATTATAAGAATTTGTTCTACCAAAAGATAATTATTCTTTATCTCCCCTTGACTAACTTGATCAGGGGGCTTTTTTATTTAGTTTACGATTTGTGTAATTGTAAGCAATTTTAAAACAATTATACTAGAATTATATCACCGAATACTGTATAATATTTTATGTGATTATAGTTACTTATATATGCTATAAGTTTTTTGTTATTATTTACTATACTTTTATTTTGCAACTCATCTTGACTTTTTCTGTGTTTTTTGTTAAAATATTACTGATAATGGGTGATTATGTTGAAAAAATCTGTTCACGCAAAAGCAAAAGACTTAAAGCCGTTTGAGTTCGGCGATATTATCGTTTATAGTCTAACCCTACTTTTAGTAGCGGTTTTGTTCCTTTTTTTGGTTGTTTTTCCTAAAAGCAACCACGTCAGCGGATTTAAGGTAACTGTAAGCGGCAATGAAGTATTCACTTATTATACCGCTAGCGACAAGTACGTGATTAAAGAACTTAATGGATACGTAGTGGAAGTTGATAACACCGACGGAAATTATTTATTAACCGTTTCGTCAAACGACGGTCATTACAATAAAATCCTATTAGACACCGCCAACGAATCGGCAAAGGTTGTAGAAAGCAACTGTTCGCTGTCTAAAGACTGCACCTTTTCCCCCGCGATAACCGATAGTGGTGCAATAATATGCGCGCCGCACTCTCTTAAAATAGTACCTATCCTAAGCGACGGCTCAACCGAGCCTATTACGGGGTAAAAACATGAAGAACAGGCTTACCTATAAAATTTCACTCTGCTCACTTCTTTCAGCGTTCGCTTTGATAGCGTTCGTTCTCGAAGGCTTGTTTCCTCCGCTGTTCCTACCCGGGGCGCGTATGGGACTATCAAACGTGTTTATACTCGTTGCAATATACTTTCTCGGTGCGAAGTACGCCTTAGTGGTACTAGTAATTAAAACCGTGCTGGGTAGTCTATTCGGCGGAAACATATCTGCGGTTATGTATTCTCTTCCGTCTGGGCTTATCGCTTTAACAATTGAACTTGTTTTGATTTATTTTACCAAACGGGTGAGTATCGTTGCTATAAGCGTTTTTGGCTCGGTGATAAACGTAACTGCGCAAAACTTGATATTTTGCTTGGTTGGTGAATCCATTGAATATCTGTCCTATATACCCTATCTTGCGCTTATCGGAATCATCGCAGGGGTGGTTGTTGGATTTACCGTTTATCTAGCGGTTAAAAAAATCCCGTTACCAAAAACAATATCAAACTTTGAAATTCAAACGGAAAATCAATTAGAAGTTAAATACGGCGAAAACTCTTCGCCAAAGACTAACATATAAGGAGAAATATTTTGAGCATTAGAAAAGGCAAAAATTATCCTTACGGCATACACGTTAAGGATATGAAAGAACTGTGTGCAGAATCACCTATCGTTAAGATGCCTGCACCTAAAAAGGTGTACATAAGTATGTCTCAACATATTGGCGCACCTGCTATCCCTGTGGTAAACGTTGGTGACAAAGTAACTAAAAGGCAACTTATCGGTAAAGCGAGCGGGGTTGTTTCTGCAAACGTCTTCTCGTCTGTCTGCGGAACGGTTACGGCAATTGAAGATATCGTCACGTCGAGCGGTCTTAAAATGACGCACATCGTAATCGAAAACGATGGAAGAAACGACGAGATTTTCTTTGACAATATTGAAAATTTTGAGCCGCAAACTATCATTGAACGTATTAGACTTGCGGGCATTGTCGGTCTTGGTGGCGCAGGATTCCCAACAGCAGTTAAACTTTCGCCCAAAACGCAGTTAGAGTATCTTGTTATCAACGGCGCAGAATGCGAGCCGTATCTTAACTGCGACTATCGCTTAATGATAGAGAACACGGAAGATATTTACAAAGGCGCAAAATATTGCGCTATGGCTCTCGGCATAAAAAAAATTATTATAGGTATTGAAGCGAATAAGCCAAAAGCCATCGAGGCTCTTTCCAAATACGACGATATCGAGGTCGTAGTACTTAAAAAACAATATCCTATGGGCAGTGAAAAACATTTGATTTATTGCACGACGGGGAAAAAAGTGCCTATCGGCAAGATGCCTTTTGACGTTGGGTGCTGTGTTCAAAACATAAAAACGCTTATTGCAATCAAGCACGCTATAGACGACAACAAAGCATTATCATCAACCGTTCTTACGGTAAGTGGCAATGGAATAAAAGAGCCAAAGAACCTGCGTATTCAAATAGGTACACCACTAGAAGATATAATTGAATTTTGCGGTGGTTTGACGGACGGCGTTGTTAAAATCGTTGCCGGTGGCCCTATGATGGGTAAAGGCATGATCGGAACTAATTCCTATACTAGAAAAACTAATTCAGGATACTTGTTCCTTACCGAAAAAGAAACTAATAGTGAGCAACCGTCAAACTGCATTAACTGCGGCAAGTGCGCTAAAAACTGCCCCATGCGGTTAATGCCTATGTATATTGAAAGTTACGCGCTAGCAGGTGATTATGAAAACGCTAAAAAATACGGGGCTATGAACTGTATTGAGTGTGGGTCTTGCGCCTATAATTGCCCTGCTAAACGTTCGCTCGTTCAGAGCATTTCCATGGCTAAATCAAAGATAAAGGAGTTGAAAATATAATGGCAAACGATCAAGTATTATATCAGTATTCTTCATCTCCACACGTAAAAGCAACAAGAACTACAAAGCAAATTATGATTCGCGTTTGTATCGCGTTACTTCCTGCCGCAATAATGGGTATAGTTTATTTTGGACTTAAAGCCGCTCTTATTATTGCCCTATCCTTAATCAGCGCAGTAGCAAGTGAGGCGGTATACCTTTTAATAGGCAAAAAGACCATTAAAGAAATTATCGCGCAGTTTGACTTTACTTCTGCCGTAACGGGACTTTTAGTAGGTCTGTCTATTGGCGTAAATTATCCTTGGTACGCGCCTATACTCGGCAGTACGTTTGCAGTAGTAGTCGTTAAAATGTTGTTCGGCGGAACGGGTAAAAACGTCGTAAACCCCGCAGTAACAGGAAGAATTTTTATATTTATGTCCTTTCAAGCGGTAGTCGGCGCGTGGGTAATTCCAAATATCGGTGCGGTAGGCGGTCTTAGCGTTGAATCGGGCGCAACCGTTTTAGGTAGCGTGCTTAATTCTAACCTAAACGGCGTGTCTAATCTTGACTTGCTTCTCGGCACGGGGCTTGCCGGCTGTATCGGCGAAACCTGCAAAATCGCGCTTATCGCTGGTGGCGTTTACCTCGCGATTGAAGGTATTATCAATATAGGATATCCGATAATCTACATAGCGGTAACAGGTCTTTTCACCGTCGCTCTTAACGGTTTTGATTTTGCCTACTTTTTACCGTCAATCCTATCGGGCGGACTTATTCTCGGTGCTATCTTTATGGCAACCGATTACACCACCACCCCGAACACCACCCTTGGTAACGTTATTTATTTCGTTTTCTTAGGACTTATAACCGCAGGATTAAGACAGGCTACGCATATGGAAGTCGTTTCGTTTGCAATACTTCTAGGCAACCTATTCGTCCCGTTGATCGACAAGTTCGTTATCAATAAGCCTTTCGGTTTTATCCGCGCTAAAAAAGTAAAGGAGAACAAAAATGGCTAATAAATTTTTCAGTAATATTTGGTTTAGATGCATAAGCGTTCTTCTTGTTCTAGCAATTGTTCTCGGCGGTACGCTTGCAATACTTAACGACGTGCTTTACGTTTCACCTAAGGACAGAACGGATAGAGCAATAAAAAAGATTTACGCAGAGAGTAAAGATTATTCGATTATTCTTGACGTAGATAACGACGACAGTTCTATCAATACTGCTATCGAATACGATTTTGGAAAAATCAACAAGATTTACACGGTTGGTGACAAGAATAGCGGAAGTTACGACACTCTCTTCCAGACCACCGGTTACGAAGGCTATAAAAACGGAACGATTACCCTTTGGGTTCAAGTAACGCACTCGGCGGACGGAATTTCCATAAACAAAGTCGTTTTAGAAAGTTACGATAAACAAACGCTTATGGGTAAACTTGGCAACGATTATTATAGCGTTTTCCTAGTCGATATTACCGACGCCTACAAAGACGGCAAGTCTTTCACCACTGATAGCGGCAACGATTTATCTAACCCTGTGAGCGGCGCAACTTATTCGGCTAACGCTGGCAACAACGCTGTAAACTGCGTAATAAAGTATTTGGGGGAAAACAATGAAAACTAATTATAAAAAGATAGCCGTTGACGGCGTAGTTAAAAATAACCCCACACTAAAACTAGTTCTCGGTACTTGCCCTACCCTTGCGCTTACCACGGCTGCAATGAACGGTATTTATATGGGTATTGCCGTTACTTTCGTTTTAATATGCAGTAACGTCTTAATTTCTCTTTTAAGAAAAATTATTCCTAACCAAGTTCGTATCCCTGCGTTCGTTTTAATTATAGCAACGTTCGTTACGATAGTTAGACTACTACTCGATAAACTTTTACCCGACGCTTACGCCGTGCTTGGATTATATCTACCGCTTATCGTCGTAAACTGTATTATCCTTGCTAGGGCAGAAAGTTTTGCTAGCAAAAACGGTATTCTTCCGTCGGCGGCAGACGGATTGTTTATGGGCGTAGGTTTTACACTTGCGCTAACACTAATGGGTGCAGTTAGAGAAATACTCGGTTCGGGCGCAGTATTCGGAATTAAACTTTGGTCTTTCCAAGTCGGATTTTTCGCATCAAGCGCAGGCGCATTCTTTACTTACGCTGTATTTATTGCAGTATTTAGTTTGGTATCTGGCGTTCTTTCAGACAGAAAGAAGAAAAGGGCGTTCGCCGAAAAGAGTGCGATCGGCATAACCTGTCAAGTCGAACAACAAAGTACGGAGGTAGAATAAGATGGCTGAATTTATTATGATTATCGTTTCAGCGGTATTTATCAACAACTTCGTCGTTGTTCAGTTCTTGGGAATTTGTCCGTTCCTTGGCGTTTCCAAAGATTTTAAGAGCGCGCTAGGTATGGGGCTCGCGGTTACTTTCGTTATGACCATTACTTGTTTGATAACCTACCCCATCTACACGTTCATTTTAGTTCCGCTTGAAATTCAGTATATGGAAATTATCGTGTTCATCTTCATCATTGCGTCTATCGTTCAAATGATTGAAATGGCACTTAAAAAGTTCTCACCAACACTTTATAACGCTATGGGAATTTATCTTCCCCTTATCACCACTAACTGCGCGGTGCTAGGCGTTGCGGAATTAGTTATTGACAGCGCGCAGATCGCTTCGCTTATAGGCATTGAAGTCGCTGCAATGAATATGGGATTTGCCGTTTTATACGGATTATTCGCTGGATTAGGCTTTACCGTTGCTATCGTTCTCATGAGCGGTATGCGTGAAAAGGTTTCAAGACTACCGCTGAACAAACACTTAAAAGGCTTCCCTATCGCTATGATTATTGCTTGCTTTATCGCTATGGCGTTCTACGTGTTCGCGCTTATCTAACGAGTTTAAGGAGTAAAAAATGTTAAGTTTACTTTTACAACCTATTAATATAACATCATTTCTGTGGGTAATCGGCATTGTTGCCGTTATCGCAATCGTCTTTGCTGCTCTTATCGTTTTGGTTTCAAAACTATGCTACGTCAAAGAAGACGAAAAGGCAAAAGCCATAAGTGAAAACCTTGCAGGGGCAAACTGTGGCGGCTGCGGTTACGCAGGGTGCTCGGACTTTGCAAAGGCTCTATCCGAAGGCAAAGCAAGCATATCTGATTGCGGCGCAACCGATAACGAGTCAAAACAAAAAATCGCCGATATCCTTGGTATCCCCTTTTCTGCTAGCGCGGAAACGTTCGCAGTCGTCAAATGCGCAGGCGGTATTAACGCCAAAAACAAATTCGAGTACATAGGCAACAAAGGTTGCGAAAACCAAATTTTAGTTATGGGTGGCGCAAAACTTTGCAAGGACGGCTGTCTTGGTGACGGCTCGTGCGCAGCGGCTTGCACTAACGACGGAATATCCATTGTTGACGGCGTCCCCGTTACCGACAAAGTTCTATGTACTTCTTGTGGCGCGTGCATCAAAAAGTGTCCAAAGAACCTTATTGAACTTATTCCAAAAACGGCTGTAGTTTACGTTGCGTGCTCTTCTAAGTGTAAAGGAAAAGAAGTAATGAACGCTTGTTCAGTCGGCTGTATCGGTTGCGGATTATGCGCCAAAAATTGTCCGCAAGGCGCAATCACTATGGTAGAAAATCTTCCCGTTATTGATTACTCAAAGTGTTCAGGTTGCAAGGTTTGCATTTCCAAGTGTCCTAGAAAAACTATCAAAGAACTTTAATAAATTTATAACGTAAAAATCGGTGCAAGACCGTTAGTCTTGCACCGATTTTATTTATCTATTAATTATCACTATCTCTGCGCCTAAATTTGTCTAATGCTCTCGACTGGGGCTTTGTTTGCCGCCTTAGATACGGGTATTACCGTCGCTATCGCCGCGACTGCAATAGTTGACATCAATAAGCATAAAACGCTTAGCACGCCAAAATCTAACGCCGTAACACCGACGGCAGAAGTTAATAAGTATCCGTTTATAACAGTACATGCGACCGCGCTTAATATCGCGCTTATAACAAAGCAAGTAAGAGTTATCATTAAGGCCTCTATAACGAAAATTTTGAACACGTCTGATTTTCTTGCGCCTATCGCCCTAAGTATACCTATCTCTTTTTGTTTAGACGATACGGTTACAGAAATAAAGTTAAACAGCATCAGTATTGCAAAAAGACCAAATATTCCGCCTGCGACGTAGAATATCCCTTTCATCATATCTACGCCTTCTGCTATCTCGTTTGCGTCGATATACGCCTTATTCTTCATTGCGTACCAGTCGCCGTTCTTCCCCGCGTTAAGCATAAACATTGACTGATCCATATCGTTATCGGTGAGTGTAATTATTCTGCCGTAACGCTCTACGTCGGCGTTAAAGACGTGGGCTGTTACGTATACCCTATCTTGTGTAGAATCCGAACCGACATAAATTGCTTTTTTCGTTAAAGAAAACTCGTCGCATAATCCGTCGGATACAATATAGTTTCTACTCGTTTCAGACTTTCCGTCCGTTACCAAGTACAACCCTGCAACTTGCAGTTCTCTCTCATTGCCCATTGCGTTTTTTATATACATTACTTTGGGAAGATCTAGCGGCACGCCTAAAACATTTTCATAATCTTCAATGAGCGTCTTTGTCAAGAAGATTTTTTCTTCTTCGGTACAACGATTGTACTTGTAATCTAGATATACTTGGTAAATATCCTTATATTTTTGTTCTTCTCTATTTTGAATTTTTATAGCGTATTTTTCCAAAGAATTTAGTACGTACGTTATGGGAAGATAAATTTTATAATCGTCGATTGCAAAGTCTATCTTTTCGCAGTTAAAGTCGTAACAGCTTATAAGCTCGTCGTATTGCCATATAGACTTGGGTGTAAACACAGCATTTTTGCTGGTTGACGACACCAGTCCCATAGGTTTAACGTCGGTTATATACGCGCCGTTTAGCGTTCTATTGCCGAGTTCTACGTTATCGTACCTATGATAGTCGTAAAAGTCTTTACTAACGAATCCGACCGTATGAAAACTGTATTTAATAAAGTCTGCAAACTCTTCTTTAAGTTTATTCGTGCCGTATCCGTCAAGACCGCTTTTACGCTCGAAAAGTTCGTTATACTTTTCGGGTATTTCACCGACGTTATAAACGCCGCTAACGGTAAACACTAAGTTATCTATCCTTATCTTTGCGCCGATAAAAGAATTTACCGTGGGATAATCAAAGTTCCCTATCTCTTTTGAATCTTCACTTGCGTACTTATAAATTAAATATATATAGTTGCTTACAGCAATCTCGCTGTGGTTGTTTGGGTATCTACCCGTTATTAAATTAAAGCCACAATCGTTTAAGAACTCTTCACCGCAATCAGAATATCCGCAAAGCCCACGCACGGAAAAGTAATTTTTATAGTTGTCGTCCACACTTACATGCATGAGTTGCAATAACGTACTTGCTTTATACCCTTTAACACACTCGGCGTTGTTTTCATACGCGCCTAAATCCATAATCCCTGCAAAGCGTAAGTCTTGATTGTTTCTGTTTAATCGCTCTATCTCTTCTGCGGTAAAGGCGGCGTTAAGTTTTTCCGTGTAAGTATTTTCTTGCACCGTTTTGCCGTCGCTACCTAGTTCCTTGGTGGAAAACTCTGCACCATATTGCTTTTCTAAAACAATGCTCTTATACTCAGAATTAGTTAGTGCCGTCGCTACCGAATAGTTGGGATCGTACAGCATAAAGGTTGCCGACACACCAAAAAAGATAAATGCAATGATAGAAAGTATCACAGTAAAGGCAAGCCTTATGGGTTTTAACTTTAACGATTCGAACGCCATCTTAAACGCGTTCTTAAAAGGCAATCGCGACTTAATAAAGTCCACATTTTCGCCGTTATATTCACCCCTTTCCGTTTTAACGGTAGGTGTAAATCCCGACGAGCTGCAACCGACGTTTTCCAAAACCGCCTTTTTGTCTTCGGCTAGATTGTTTCTGGTGGTTATGACCGTTGATCCCGATCTCTTCATTATTTTTGCAATCTCTTTTAAGTCGGTCTCGGTAACCTTATCCCAGTCGTTAATTTTAACCGTGTCTTCTGATATAACGGTCACGTTTTTATCTGCGCTTTCCGTTACGCCCTTTGTCATATCGGATAAAATTTTTCCGTCCTTTAACTCGATTATTCTATCGCCGTACTCTTCGGCAAAATCCCTATCGTGTGTTACTACTAAGACAAGGCGAGTTGAAGAAAGTTTTTTAAGCGTTTCAAAAATCTGTTTTCCCGTCGTGGAATCAAGCGCGCCCGTAGGCTCGTCCGCCATAATAATCTTGGGATTTTTAATGAGTGCTCTTGCAATAGCAACCCTTTGTTTTTGTCCGCCCGAAAGGGTGTTCGGTCTACGATTTTCCACACCGCTAAGGTCAACGCTATCTAGAATTTCTTTTACGGCGTTATCGTCCTTTTCCTTGTTTTGAAGTTGAAGTGCAAGAGCGATATTTTGCCCGACGGTAAACTCTTCGAGCATATTAAATTCTTGGAACACGAACCCTATATGCGAATTTCTATACCCGTCAAAATCAGCAATGGAAAAATCTTTACTGCTCCTACCGTCAACGATTATCTCGCCCTCTGTCGGAAAATCTAAACCGCCAGCAACATTTAAAAGGGTGGACTTTCCCGATCCACTCTTTCCAAGCAGAAAGACCATTCCCGATTTCGGAAAGTCTATGCTTACTCCGTCAAGCGCACGAACACTCTCGCCCGTTTTTGTTTGATACACTTTTACTAAATCTTTTATTGATAACATAATTTTTTCCCTTACCGATAAATAATACCATAAAACGACGCGTTTTGCAATATTTTATACACATAAAAAACGCTCGCAATTTTTCTGCAAGCGTTTTAGTTTTTGATTGCCTTATCGTTAAATTTCTTTTCCGTCTAAGTCTTTTAAGGTTAAACTTCCGTTATCTAAGATCAGATAACTGTTTTTGGTGCCGTTCTTTGGTAGCGATATAGAACCTGCGTTTGCTATTATAACGCCATCTTTCTCTTCAATAAATCCCGTATGAAAATGACCGTATATTATCGCATCAAAAGCCGTTTTGGGCAAACTATCCTTATTATAAACGTGTCCGTGTGTCAAAAACACCGTCTTTTCACCACTTATAATAACCATATCTTCGACGAACGAAAACTCGGATATAAGCGTATCCACCTGACTATCGCAGTTACCTTTTATTACTATCAATTTTTCCTTGATTGAATTGAGTGTTTCTGCAACGGTAAGCGGCGCGTACTCTTTCGGCAATGGATTTCTCGGTCCATGGTTATAAATATCGCCTAAAAGCACGAGTTTATCCGCGTTTTCCTTTTCAAACCTTTCTATAAGTTTTTTCGTATAATATGCTGAGCCGTGAAGGTCCGACGCTATAAGTATTTTCATTTATAATCCCTCTTTATAGGATACGATATCTAAAACAACTTCTCTTGCAAGCATTAGCCCTGCTGCGCCCGGCACAAAAATCATGCTTGGCGGCGCGGTTTTGCCGTCGGCTTTTACCGCGCTATTTTCTTCCTTGTTCTGCACGGTACTCTCTTCCGACCAGACGGCTTTAACGCCCGTTATTCCACGCGCTTTTAGTTCTCTTCTCATAACCCTTGCAAGCGGACAACCGCTAGTCTTTTCCACCGTGGAAACTCTTAAACTTTCAATTTTAAGTTTTCCACCCGTGCCCATACAGGTTATAACCTTAACTCCTGCTTTTACCGCGCGGCATATTATTTCAACTTTCGCGCTAACCGTGTCAACGGCGTCGACTACGTAGTCAAACTGCGACATGTCAATACTATCGGCGTTATCGGGTAGATAGAATAACTTTATCGTTTCCACTTGTAGTTCTGGATTGATACTTAAAAGCCTTTCCTTTACGGCGTCAACCTTTGATTTCCCAACCGTACTTTCTGTTGCAATGAGTTGCCTATTAAGGTTGCTTTCATCAACCGTATCCGCATCAACGACGGTAAGTTTGCCCACGCCGCTCCTTGCGAGCGATTCAAGGCAAAAACTGCCGACACCACCTGCGCCGAACACTGCTACGCTTGTTTTTTTTAGTTGTTCTAAGGCAGATTTTCCAAGGAACATTTCCACCCTGTCAAAAGCTTTCATTTATAAAAGATATATGCCTTTTTCGGCATTTTGTTTTATGCACTCGTCCGACCAAACTGATGACTGAACTTCCCCGATATGCGCCTTGTTTAGGAAGAACATACACAGCCTTGACTGACCTATACCGCCGCCGATGGTAAGCGGAAGTCTTTGGTTCAATATGTCCTGACAATAGGGGTTGTCTAACTTATGTAATTCCTTTCTCTTTTTGAGCTGTTTAACCAAACTCTTTTCATCAACCCTTATACCCATTGAAGATATTTCCATTGCTATACCCAAAACGTCGTACCATAAAATTATGTCGCCGTTAAGGTTCCAGTCGTCGTAGTCGGCTGCTCTGCCGTCGTGCGGTGCACCGTCGGACAACGGATAGCCTATTTTATAAAGGAATATCGCGCCGTATTTTTTTGCAGCCTCCGCCTCCCTCTGTTTTCTGGGAAGGTCGGGATACATTTCTTCTAGTTCCTTAGTCGAGATAAAGGTTATCTCTTTAGGAAGGTCGTGAGTAAGTTCAGGATACTTTTTGTTTACTGCAAAAGATAGTTTTAGTAGTGCTTTATAAATGCTCTTTACCGTCTTTTTTAGGTAAGAAAGTTTTCTATCTTCTCTTCTTATAATCTTTTCCCAGTCCCATTGATCGACGTAGACCGAGTGCAATTCGTCCAAAACTTCGTCACGGCGGATTGCGTTCATATCGGTATAAAGCCCCGTTTGCGGTTCAAATCCGTACTTTGCAAGTGCCATTCTCTTCCACTTAGCAAGCGATTGAACTATTTCAACTTCCTTGCCGAGTGTTAATACGTCAAACCTTACCGCGCGTTCATACCCGTTTAGGTTATCGTTAAGTCCCGTTTCGGGCTGAACGAAAAGGGGCGCGGAAACACGCGTAAGACCTAGCACTTTTGCAAGCTCACGCTCAAAAGTATCTTTAATGAATTTTATTGCGACTTCCGTTTCAATAAGGTTAAGCGCAGATTTATATTTCATTATATTGCTCCTTAAATAATTACACCTTCGTAAAGCGGATGTTTTGCTATAAGTGCTTTAACGCCTTCTCGTACGGTGTCGTATGCGGCTTCTTTATCGTTGATTATCATTGTGATAAGTTCTGCTATCTTTCTTGAATCTTCTTCATCAAATCCACGGCTGGTTATGCTGGGCGTACCGATTCTTACACCGCTCGTTACAAACGCGCTCTTCTTGTCAAAGGGTATTGCGTTCTTGTTTACGGTGATGTTTACTTCGTCAAGCATTCTCTCTAAATCTTTACCGCTGATATCTTTGTCGGAAAGGTCGAGTAGCATCAAGTGGTTATCCGTACCGCCTGAAACGAGTTTAACGCCGAGTTCTAAGAATCTTTCGCTCATTGCTTTTGCGTTTAATACTATCTGTTGTTGATAAGCTTTAAATTCGGGTTTTAACGCTTCGCCAAAAGCTGCTGCTTTTGCTGCGATAATGTGCATTAAAGGACCGCCCTGAGTTCCGGGGAATACCGCTTTATCAATGATTTTTGCGTACTGTTCTTTGCATAGAATCATACCGCCTCTCGGACCTCTTAAAGTCTTGTGCGTAGTCGTGGTTACAAAGTCTGCGTAAGGTACGGGGCTGGGGTGCAATCCCGTTGCAACTAAGCCTGCGATATGCGCGATATCAACCATCATATACGCGCCGACCTTATCACAGATTTCCCTTATTCTCTTAAAGTCAAGGATTCTGGGATATGCACTTGCGCCGCAAACGAAAATTTTAGGTTTAACTTCTAATACCTGTGCTTCTAAATCGTCGTAGTCAATCGTGCCCGTTTCTTCCTTTACGCCGTAGCCAACCGAGTTAAAGTATTTACCTGAAACGGTTACGGGGCTACCGTGAGTTAAGTGTCCGCCGTGCGCTAAGCTCATACCCATAATGGTATCACCCGGTTGCAATACTGCAAAGTATACCGCAAAGTTTGCGTTTGCACCGCTGTGGGGCTGAACGTTTGCGTGGTCTGCGCCGAACAATTTTTTAGCACGCTCAATTGCGAGTTTTTCAACGATATCAACGTACTGACAACCGCCGTAATATCTGTGTTCGGGATAGCCTTCTGCGTACTTGTTGGTAAGCATACTGCCAGCTGCGATCATTACGTTTTCAGAAACAAAGTTCTCGCTTGCAATAAGTTCGATATTGTTTCTCTGGCGGTTTAGTTCCTTTTCTAAGCCTTCATAAAGCTCGGGGTCTTGCATCTTAATAGAGTTAAGGTCAATCATTTCTATATTCTCCTTTTGTTTTTTTACAATTTATCATTGGACTTTTCGCCCTGTTTTACAAATATTTTATAAGCATTTCCGAAAGTTGCGCTTTCGCGGTTAGCCCAACCGTTTTTTCTTGAAGTTCACCGTCCTTAAACACCGCTAGCGTCGGTATTGAATTAATACCATACCGCTCTGCAAGCGTTGGGTTTTGGTCTACGTCAACTTTTATAATCTTTATTTTGCCCTTTATCTCTTCATTAAACTCGTGGATAATCGGGGCTTGCATTTTGCACGGCGCGCACCAGCTTGCCATAAAGTCGACTAGTGTTACGCCCTCTATTATTTCACCGTAAAATTCTTTGTCTCCTAATATTTCAGTCACCTGACTCATTTTGTTCTCCCTTGCGGATTATTCTAACGACAGTCGGGCTGAAGTTTAACGAATTTTTCAGCTTTTTGTCGATAACCGCTAGGATAGTATACCACAAAACTATAAATATTAAACTGAAAACGAGTATCCAAATTTCGCTATCGAAAAATATTTTGGTTACGGCAACGGCTAAACCTATCAAAAGAAGTGGTACTAAAAACGCCAAAATTGCGCCGAGAAGTTTTCCACTCTCTTTCATATCTATCATAACCGTATCGCCGACTTCCGCGCCTATTTGGTTGGACGACGAAAACTCTATGCTGCTTGCGTTCTTTGGGAATAAGCACATTCCGCACTTACTACACTCGTCTTTTTTGTCCACTTTTACGGTCGCTCTCGTCTTATCGGTTTTTACTACGACGCCGATTTCGTTCATTTAAAACTCCTTATTAACCAGTTCGGAAAATTTAAGTATCTCTTCTTTTCCGTCGGTCATATCTTTGAGTTTTACCGCGCCGTTATTTAGTTCGTCAGAGCCGATAACCGCAACGTATCTAACGCCGATTTTATCTGCGTACTTAAACTGTGCTTTTATGCCCCTTCCCATGTGGTCAAAGTCTGCGGCTACGCCTCTTGCCCTTAAAAGAGAGGCAAGTTCAAACGCTTTTTCCGCTTCCTTTTCGCCCATAGGCGCAAGGTAAACTTTTACCTTGTCGGGGTTAGGAATTTCCACACCCGTATTTTCAAGCAGCATCAATATTCTTTCAATACCTACCGCAAAACCTATACCCGGAACGTCGTTTCCGCCTAGTTCTGCAATAAGTCCGTCGTATCTTCCGCCACCGCAAACAGTACCCTGTGCGCCGATATTATTAGAAACGAACTCAAACACCGTTCTCGTATAGTAGTCAAGTCCCCTTACTATTCCTGCATCAACTTTATAATCAACGCCTGCAACCGTTAGTAAACGTTTTACCTTTTCAAAATGCTTTGAGCAGTCGTCGCAAATATAATCGAGAATCTTGGGCGCGCCTGCCGTTATTTTTTTACAGTCGTCGTTCTTGCAGTCAAGAACTCTTAACGGGTTTTTAGCAAGGCGGTCTTTACACAAAGGACATAAATCTTCTGCGTTTTTGCCGAGATATTCAATCAATGCTTGCTGATATTTTTTACGGCACTCTTTACAGCCTATACTGTTTATATAAAGTGTTACGTTATTTATTCCAACTTCTTTTAAGAAACTGTCGGCAAGAAGTATTACTTCCGCGTCGATATTAGCGTCCGACGCGCCTAAAAATTCTATACCGAACTGGTGGAATTCACGAAGTCTACCTGCCTGCGGACGCTCGTAACGGAAACATTGCGTTATATAAAAGAGTTTGCTTGGAAGCGCGCTGCTGAATAGTCCGTTATCCACGAACGCCCTAGCAACCCCTGCCGTACCCTCAGGCTTTAAGGTGATACTTCTACCACCTTTATCCAAAAAGGTATACATCTCTTTATTGACGATATCCGTCGTTTCGCCTACGCCACGCAAAAACACTTCGGTATGCTCGAAAGTCGGGGTGCGAATTTCCGCCGCCCCAAAGGTTTTAGCCACCTTTCGCGCTGCATTTTCTATATACTGCCATTTATAACTTTCCTGTGGCAGAACGTCTTTTGTTCCTTTTGGTACGCTTATCATTACTTGAATTTCCTTAAAGAATATATTTTTTGAGATCTTTGCTCTTCTTTTCTACGCCGAGTTTATTAACGACGTATTCGCGGTCTATAACCACTTCTCTTGCCATAGTGTCGCCACCAGCGTTAAAAGATATGTCTTCGATAAGATTTTCCATAACCGTGTGAAGACGTCTTGCGCCGATATCTTCGCTGGTCGTATTCATATCTTCTGCGATCGCCGCTATCTCTGCTATTGCCTCGTCTGTATATTTAAGATCTACCCCGTCCACCTTTAATAGCGTTGCGTACTGCAAGGTTATAGCGTTTCTGGGCGTGGTCAATATGTCGATAAAGTCTTGCTTTGACAAACTGTGCAGTTCAACAAGTATGGGAAATCTTCCTTGCAATTCCGGAATAAGGTCGCTCACCTTTGAAACGTGGAAAGCACCTGCCGCGATAAACAGTATATAATCGGTCTTGATTGCGCCGTACTTGGTCATGACGGTTGAGCCTTCGACTATGGGAAGAATATCCCTTTGAACGCCTTCCCTTGAAACGTCTTGTCCGCCGCCCTTACTGCCTTTTGCCGCAATCTTATCTATCTCGTCGATAAAGATTATACCTTCGTTTTCCGCGCGGCGTATAGCCTCTTCGTTTACCGAGTCTTTGTCAATAAGTTTATCCGCTTCTTCCTGAATAAGGATTTTTCTTGCCTCTTTAACTGCAAGTTTACGTTTCTTACGTTTCTTAGGCATCATATCCCCGAAAATGCTTCCGATGGATATTTCCGCGCCACCCGGAACGAGTTCCATAGGCTTGGGGTTATCTGCTATTTCTATCTCGATAACTTCGTTATCGTAGTAGCCTTTTTTAAGACCTTCTAAAATGTTCTTTTCAAAGATATCCTGTGGTGTTTCGCCACGGTCAAGTCTGCGAACATCGGCAATTATCTTTGCTAATTTTTGATCGACTACCGCGCCGGCTTTCTGGTTGACCTTGTTAAAACGCTCTTCCTTAACAAGCCTAACCGAACACTCAACTAAATCTCTTATCATAGACTCAACATCTCTGCCGACGTAGCCGACTTCGGTGTACTTGGTCGCCTCGACCTTAATAAACGGTGCGCCAACAAGTTTAGCTAGACGCCTTGCAATCTCGGTTTTACCAACGCCCGTCGGACCTTTCATTATTATGTTCTTTGGCGTTATCTCTTCCATTTCTTCAAGAGATAGCATACTTCTTCTGTATCTATTTCTGAGCGCAATAGCAACCGCCTTTTTGGCTTCGGGCTGTCCGATAATGTATTTGTCTAGTTCGGTAACTATCTGTTTAGGACTTAAATTCATAATCTCCCCCCTTAAATGGTTTCGCATGTGATATGGTCGTTAGTAAACACGCATATTTCGCTTGCGATCTTTAACGCTTTAGTCGCAATTTCTTCAGCCGAATAATCGGTTTCTTGTCTAAGTGCCCTTGCTGCTGCTAAGGCATAGTTTCCGCCGCTACCGATAGCGCATACTCCGCCGTCGGGTTCAATAACTTCGCCTGAGCCCGAAACGATTAAAAGGTTTTCTTTGTCGGCGGTTATCATCATTGCTTCTAACTTTCTGCCGAGTTTATCAAGTCGCCAAAGTTCTGCTAGTTCAACCGCGCTTCTCATAAGGTTGCCCGAATATTTATTGAGCATTTCTTCAAAGCGTTCGGTAAGCGTAAAGGCATCGGATACCGAACCTGCAAAACCTAAAATCACTTTGCCGTTATAAATGCGTCTAACTTTTACCGCGTTGTTTTTGAATATTACAGATTCGGAAAGGGTAACCTGTCCGTCGCCTGCAATAGCCGTTTTGCCGTCCTTTTTAACGGCACAAATGGTCGTTCCCCTAAATTCGTTCATATTATATCTCCTTCTTAAAAACCGAAATCTCTCTTAAACTTCTCTCTGCCATTTGACGTTTTCTTTCCGCCTTGTCCCTTATGATTTGACCGAGCGGTGGAAGTATTCCAAAGTTGGCGTTCATAGGCTGAAAATCTTTATTTTCGGTAGTAATATACTTAATCAGCGCGCCCGTTACCGTGTTTTCGGATATAGGCGTGATTTTTTGTTCGGTTAATTTTTTTAGCGCGTAGATACCTGCCATAAGTCCCGAACACGCGCTTTCAACGTATCCTTCAACGCCCGTGATCTGACCTGCAAAGAATACCTTTTCGTAATCCTTTAAGGAAAAATCGGGATTTAACACCTTAGGTGAGTTTATAAAAGAGTTTTTGTGCATAACTCCGTATCTTAAAAACTCGGCGTTCTTTAAGGCTGGTATAAGCGAAAACACCTTTTTCTGTTCGCCCCAAGTAAGGTTTGTTTGAAAGCCGACCATATTATACATTTTTCCGTCGGCGTCTTCCTTTCTCAGTTGCAAGCACGCGTAAGCCCATCTTCCCGTCTTAGGGTCGGTAAGTCCTACTGGTTTTAACGGACCAAACCTTAAAGTATCCGTCCCACGAGCCGCCATAATTTCAATGGGCATACAGCCTTCAAACACGGCGGTATTTTCAAAGTCGTGAAGTTTTGCGCGTTCGGCGGTCTTTAATGCATCTATAAAAGCGAGATACTCGTCTTTGTTCATAGGACAGTTTACGTGATCGCCGTTTCCTTTATCGTATCTATCCCCGAAAAAGGCGTGCTCCATATCTATACTTTCAAAGTCTACTATGGGCGCGGACGCATCGTAAAAACTAAACGCTCCGCCGACCATATCTTGAATAGTTTTCGACAGTTTATCGGTGGTAAGCGGACCAGTCGCGACGATAGTAAATTCATCGGGATTGATATCCGTGACTTCTTCGGTTATACACTCTATATTTGGGTTTGATTTAATTTTTTTGGTGACAAAGTCTGCAAACTTTTCTCTATCAACGGCAAGCGCGTTCCCTGCTGGAACTCTGGTACTGTCCGCCGCCTCAATGACGAGCGAATTAAGAGCGCGCATTTCTTCTTTCAAAAGTCCTGCTGCGTTACCGTAAACGTCGTTGCTCTTTAACGAGTTTGAGCATACGAGTTCCGCGTACTTTTCGCTGACGTGCGCAGGTGTGAACGATTTTGGCTTAATGTCGTAAAGTTCAACTTTTACGTCGTGTGTAGCCAAATAATACGCCGCTTCCGCCCCTGCTAAGCCACCGCCTATTACCTTAATTTTTTGCATTTTTAGTATAGTTACATTTCTTTGACGAGCACTTAACCGCTCCGTCAACGCTTATTAAATACGCTCCGCACGTCGGGCATTTTTCACCCGTCGGGATATCCCAACTCATAAACTTACAATCGGGATAGCCAGAGCAGCCATAAAACAGTTTGCCGCCGCGGCTAGTCATCTTTTTAGTCGGTTTTCCGCAGTCGGGACAAACGCCAACCGTTTCGGTCATACTCACCGTATTTTTACACTTAGGATAGTTCGAGCAAGCAAGGAATTTTCCGAACTTACCTTCCCTTTCCACCATCATTGCGCCACACTTTGAACAAATTTTATCAGTAGGTATAACCACTTTTTCGTTTACTGCCTTGATGTTTTGGCAAGTAGGATAGTTTGAGCAAGCGTAATAATTACCGTACTTACCGCTGTTGATTATCATAGGCGCGCCGCATTTGTCGCAAAGCACTTCAGTTACCTTAGACTTTCTAAGCTGTTCTTCAAACGGCGCGTAAAAGTCTGCGATAAGTTTATGCCAGTCTTTTCCACCTTCACCGATATCGTCAAGATCGTCTTCCATCTTTGCCGTAAAGGAAATATCCATTACGTCGGGGAAATACTTGACCAAGAAATCTATTAGTGAATAACTTATCTCGTTTGGAACTAGATACTTTTTATCTTTATAGACGTACTCGCGTTTTTTATCCGACAACTTAGCCATTATCGTTGCGTAAGTAGACGGTCTACCGATACCCTTATCTTCCATATTCTTGATAAGGCTTGCTTCGGTATAACGCGTTGGGGGTTTGGTTAACTTTTGTTCCTTTGTTATTGCGTTAAGGTTTAATTTTTCACCTTCGGTAAGAGCAGGCAAAAGCGCGTTTCCGCTCTCTTCGTCTTCTTCCTTTTTGGTGTCGTCATACACTACGGTATAGCCTTTGAACACCAAGGTTTTACCGCTAGTTTTAAGGGTATAATCGCTTGCGCCGACTTCGACCGACACGCCGTCGTATTTTGCTTCGGACATCTGCGACGCAATAAAGCGGTCGTAAATAAGTTTATAAAGTCTGTACTGATTTTTGTCAAGAAGATCTTTTACGCTATCGGGCGTTCTTCTTATATCTATTGGACGGATAGCCTCGTGCGCGTCCTGCGCGTCCTTTTTTGCGCGGTAAACGTTGGGTTTTGACGGAACGTAATCGTCGCCGTAGTTTTCTTTGATATAGTTAAGGGCAAGTTTTTGCGCGTCCTGAGAGATTCTTACCGAGTCCGTTCTCATATAGGTTATGAGCGCGATATGCCCCCTAGGCGTTTCCACACCTTCGTAAAGGCGTTGCGCTATCTGCATAACTTGCGGCGCGGTAAGGTTTAGTCTTATAGACCCGTCCTGCTGCAATGTTGAAGTTATATACGGTGCAGGTGCGTGTGATTTGGTAAGTGCGCGCTTAACGTTCTTTACTACAAAATCTGAATTTTTAAGTTGGTTCTCTACTGCCTCCGCCTCTTCCGCGCTTGAAGGTTTATATTTTTTGCCGTTCTTTTCAACGAGTAAAACCTTAAAATTGCTCTTATTCTCAGGATTTACGTCTGCTTTTAAGTTCCAGTATTCTTGCGGAACGAACGCTTTGATTTCACGTTCTCTATCCACGACCATTTTTAATGCAACCGACTGAACTCTTCCTGCCGAAAGATTGTCGTTTAATCTTGACGACGCCGCAGGTGATATGCTGTAACCAACTATTCTGTCAAGAACGCGTCTTGCCTGTTGTGCGTCAACCAAGTTCTTATCTATTTTCCTAGGACTTGCAAGTGCTTTTTTTACCGCTTGTTCGGAAATTTCGTTAAATTCTATGCGGTTCGCCTGATTTTCGTCAAGTCCCAAAACTTCTGCTAAGTGCCACGATATCGCTTCCCCTTCTCTATCCGGGTCGGTTGCGAGATATACTTTATCGGCTTTTTTCGCATCTTCCGAAAGTCTTTTTATATCCTGTTTCTTTTCGGGGGCTACCACGTAATGCGGCTCAAAGTTGTTGGCTATGCTTACGCCCATATAGTTTGTGGGCAAATCCCTTACGTGCCCTTTGGACGCGTCAACCTTATAATCCCCCTTTAAAAACTTCTCTATGGTTTTTGCTTTGTGGGGTGACTCTACTATAATTAATTGCATTTATTCCTCCAAATCGCCTCGGCTAATACCGTAGACGTTGCCGCTTCTATAAACCAGTTTCTTCATTTCCAAGATAGACAGTTGCGGCGTTATTTCAAACACGCGCTTATTTAGCGTTTGGCATAGCTTTTCTACGTGCATTTCTCCGCCCTTTAACGCGTTCACAATTTCTTTTTCTAATTCATTTAATTCTAATTTTTTTTCCTTCTCGGTTTTTATGCCGAAAAATTCCAAAATATCTTCTGGCGCGTCAACAAGGTTTGCGCCACGCTTTATAAGTTCGTTACAACCTACGCCCGACGGTATACCCACGCTGTACGGAATAGCAAACAGTTCTCTGCCGTATTCCATTGCGTACTCAGCCGTGTAAATAGTTCCGCTTTTTCGTCCGCCGCTAACTATGAGCGTTCCAACCGATAGTGCGGCAATAATTCTGTTGCGCACGGGAAAGTGAAAGCGCATAGGTACGGTTTCTGGCGGATATTCGGCTATTAGTAAACCAACTTCTGCGACCTTTGATAAAAGTTCAAAATTGCTTTTGGGATAGACGTTATCTATTCCGCCTGCAATAACCGATATAACCTTACTTCCCTTTTGAACAGCCGTTCTTAAAACTGCCGAGTCAACGCCTTCGGCTATTCCCGTTACCAAGGTAAAACCACCTTCAATCAGCCGTTCGGAAAAGTCTTCGGCTATCTTTATAGACAGCGGTAAACTCTTTCTGCTGCCAACTATTGAAAAGCATTTTTCGTTTAGTAATTTTACGTTGCCCTTGGCGTAAAGCACTAGCGGTGGACACGGTGTGTTTTTAAGGCTTTCGGGATAATCTATTGATTCTAGCGTAACCGCCACGAGTTCCCTTTTATTTAGTCCGTTTATAACGTGGTCCATATACACGGGATTTGCCGAACTTAATAGAGTCTTAAATTCCTTTTCTCCTACTCTACTTTTTATATAGTCCTCGCCCTTTTCTATAAGCGATTTTAAATCGGTTTTTCCGTTTATATATTTATACAGTTCTATCTTGTGTTTATATTCCAGTCCGATAAAGCTGTCCAGCCAAATAAGGCATAATTCGCTGTTAGTGTACGTTTTCATACTTATCACGAGTGCCTATAACTTATCGCCTCTAAGATATGTTCGGGACGAATATTGTCGTACAAATCCATATCCGCAATAGTTCTTGCCACCTTTATTATTCTACTTCTTGCTCTTGGTGATAAATGCAGAGTTTCGTATGCGTTTTTAAGTATATTTTCGCATTGTTCATCAAGCGCGCAGTACTTATTTATCTGCCTTTCACCCATATCGGCGTTGGTAAGTATTCCGTCGTTTTTAAACCTTTCTTTTTGTATAAGTCTAGTTCTATTAACCCTAGCCCTTACAGTTTCAGAAGTCTCTGCCCTTCCGTCGCTAGTAAGTTCTGCGTACTTAACTTCGTCAACCTGAACTTGAAGGTCGATTCTATCGAGTAACGGACCTGATATGCGCGCTTTATATTTAGATATTTGGGCGGGCGTACAGGTGCAGACTTTATCACTAGAACCGTGGTTTCCGCACGGACAAGGATTCATACTTCCGCATAGCATAAAGTTTGCAGGATAATCTACGCTACCCACCGCTCTTGACACGGTAATATCACCGTCTTCTAGGGGTTGACGCAAGGCTTCAAGCGCAGACCTAGTGTACTCTGGCATCTCGTCCAAAAACAGCACGCCGTTATGCGCAAGGCTAATTTCGCCCGGTCTTAAATGGCTTCCGCCGCCCGTCATTGACACGGTGCTTGCCGTGTGGTGCGGACTTCTGAACGGACGTGAAAAAATCAATCCGTCCGAATCTCTAAGCACACCTGCAACCGAGTGTATCTTTGTAGTTTCCAACGCTTCTTCAAACGTCATGTCGGGCATTATGGTAGGAATACACTTTGCAAGCATAGTTTTGCCCGTACCCGGCGCGCCGACGAAAAGTATATTGTGTCCACCAGACACGGCAACTTCCAAAGCGCGTTTAGCAACCGCTTGACCTTTCACGAGCGATAGGTCGCTATCGTAGGTGTTTTTACATTTTTCAGCAACGAAATCGCACTTTTTAACCGATTCTAATACTTTTAGTCCCGATAAGTGGTCAATAACCGACAAAAGACTTTCAGCGGCTATGACTTCTATGCCGTCAACGAAAGACGCTTCCTTTTCATTGCCCTTAGGGATTATAAACTTAGAATATCCCCTTGACCTCGCTGAGATAATAGTTGGCAGAACGCCGTTTACCCTACGCAAAGATCCGTCCAAGGATAGTTCACCGATAAATATTATTCCGTCGGTATCCGCAACTAATTGACCGCTTGATTTAAGCACGCCTATTGCTAGCGGAAGATCAAGCGCAGAGCCTTCCTTTTTTATATCGGCAGGCGCAAGGTTTGCGGTTATTCTGCGCGTCGGCATACTTCTTCCACTATTCTTAATGGCAGAGCGTACGCGCTCTTTTGATTCTTTAACCGCCGTGTCTGCAAGCCCAACAACTTCAAAAGCAGGCAGTCCGTTATTCACGTCCACCTCAACTTCCACGGGTATTCCGTTTAATCCCATTAGCGTAAAGCCATTGACCTTTGCAATCATTCTACCTACCCTATGTTCTTCCTTTCGGGCACACTACCCTATTATCCTATTATTGTATTATATAATATTTTCTCTAAAAAGTAAACGTTTTTAATCGCAAAAACTAGATTAGAAAAAAAGAACTTACCTTAATTTAGGTAAGTCCTTAATCATCAGTTTGTTATCTTGCCATTTCTTTAACTTTGGCAGCCTTTCCGGTTCTCGCTCTCAAATAGTAGAGTTTTGCGCGACGAACTTTACCACGTCTTACGACTTGGATATCCGCAACCTTTGGCGAGTGGATCGGGAAGGTTTTTTCTACGCCTACACCGAAAGAAAGTCTTCTTACCGTGAAGGTTTCAGAAATGCCACCGTGTTTTCTTGCGATAACGATTCCTTCAAATGCCTGTAATCTTTCCCTGTCACCTTCGATAACCTTTACCATTACTTTAACGGTATCGCCTACGTTGAACGCGGGAATGCTTGTCTTGATGTTTTCCTGATTGATAGCGTCGATTATGCTACTCATATTGCTTTTACCTCCGTTTTATTAAACGTTCATTGTCATATATAATGCAAGAGGAACGCCCAAAGCGTTTTATATAATATCATATTTTTAACTGCTTGGCAAGCGTTTTACACCGAAAATGCATCAAAAATATGATTTATTTCTCCTTTTTCAATTTCTATCACGTCAAAGCGGCAAGGCTCGTCCTGTTTTTTACTTCTAACGAGATATTCGCTTGCTACTTTATAGTATTTTTCCTGCTTTCTGCGGTCCACAGCCTCACTCGGTGCGCCGTATCCGTCGCCAGATCTCGTCTTGACTTCTACGAAAACCGTAACGCCGTCGTCCTCGGCTATTATATCTATTTCGCCTAAGTGAGTTTTATAGTTTGTCGTAATTATCTTATAGCCCTTCTTCTTCAAAAATTCGGCGGCTTTCTTTTCGCCTACTCTACCCAGAAATTTTTTATAAAAGTTTTTCTGTGCAATCTGCAAGGTCCTATCTCCTTGATTTTTTCTATATGCGCTTTCGTGCCGTACCCTTTATGTTTTTCAAAGCCGTACTCAGGGTATTCTTTACTAAACTCTTTCATAAGGTTATCCCTATACACTTTGGCTACTATCGACGCGCAACCTATCGTATAGCTATTCAAATCACCTTTAACGACGTACTCTGCGTTTATTCTTAAATGCGTATCCACGCCGTCAACTAAGGTTATATCGGGTTTTATTTTAAGCCCTTCAACGGCGTTAGTCATACATTTTTTAACAGCCTCTAATATATTAATCTCGTCAATCTCGTTCTGCCAAATCTCGGCTATCGAGCAAGAAAGAGCCTTTTCTTTTATTATTTCAGAAAGTTTTTCTCTTTTCTTTTCGGCAAGTTTTTTACTGTCGGTAACCCCTTCGATAAGATTATCTAACGGCATAATCACCGCGCAGCACACAACGGGCCCTGCAAGCGGACCTCTGCCCACTTCGTCAACCCCTGCAATAAACTTTAAACCTTTTTCTAAATATTTTCTTTCGTAACTTAAATTATCCATATTAATCAAGAATAATCTTGCCTATTCTTCCCTTTCTAAAATCGTCCACGATTGCAACTGAACAGCGGTCGTAATCGTATTCACCGCCACGACGCAAAAAGCCTCTTCTAACGCAGATGGCGTTGAACAGTTCAAGCGGTTCTACGTCAAGGTTTTCTATGCCGTACTTTTCCTTTAAAAGGTTGGGATAACTTTCTTTTAACTCTTTCAAAAGTTCAAAGGCTAGATCGTTAAAATCAATGTTTGCGTCGTTCATACTGCCGATATACGCAAGGTGTTTGGCTAAGGTCTGATTCTCGAACGCAGGGGGCATAGTGCCTGGCGTATCAAGAAGTTCAAGTTCTCTTAGTCTTACCCATTGTTTTCCTTTGGTAACGCCTGCCTTGTTTCCCGTAACAGCCTTTTTACCGCCGCAAAGCGCGTTTATTATGGTAGATTTTCCCGTGTTCGGGATACCTGCAACCATTATCCTTATAGGCTTAAAAACGCCCTTTTCTTTATTTCTGTCGAGTTTTTCTTTTAACAGCGCGAATATACGATTATACAACAAATCGACGGCGCGCTTATCCATTGCGCTTACCGCCACCGTTTCTAAACCCTCGTCGGAAAATTCCTGCACCGTACGCTTTACGTCCACAGGTGATACGAGGTCGGTTTTATTAAGTACATATAATACTTTTTTGTTGTTAAAGAGTTTCGCAAGCTTATTGTTCCTTGATGCTCTTGGGGCGCGAGCGTCCAAGACGACCATAACGCCGTCTACCGACTTTAAGTTCTCTTCCATCATTCGCATCGCGGCAGTCATATGCCCGGGAAACCATTGTAAATGTTGCATATAATCTATCCGTTTATTTATCCGTTAAAAGATCTGGGCGGTTTTTCCTAGTAATCTCTTTGGATTTTTCAAGCCGCCACTTATCGATATTCGCGTGGTGTCCGCTGAGTAGTACGTCGGGAACTTTAAGTCCTTTAAACTCTTGCGGTCTAGTATAATGTGGATATTCAAGCATACCGCTAGCAAAGCTTTCCTGTTCTAAGGATTCGCCGTTTATAACGCCGTCAACGTATCTACTTACAGCGTCAACGACAGCCATTGCTGGAATTTCCCCACCCGTTAAAACGAAATCGCCGATTGATAGTTCTTCGTCTATATATAGGTCTAGTACCCTTTGGTCAACACCTTCGTAATGACCGCATAAAAGAAGAAGTCGCTCAGCCTTAGAATACTCTAAAACTATCTGCTGATTAAACGTTCTACCCTTAGGTGAAAGATAAATCCTTTTAGCCTCGTGGTCGGGATCAACCGCTTCGATTGCGCTTGCTATCGGTTGCGGCATCATAACCATACCTGCTCCGCCGCCAAAAGGCGTGTCGTCGCACTTTTTGTGCTTGTCTAGCGTATAGTCGCGTATATCCACGATATTAATATCGAGTTTTCCGCTGTCCACCGCCCTGCCGATTATACTTGTTTTTAAGGGCGTAAACATCTCGGGAAAAAGGGTAAGCACGTCAATCTTCATAACAGCTCACCTCTAATAGTCTTTTTCCACTCACGGTAATCAATTTATTATCAATATCCACACTTAAAACAAGGTCTTTTAAGAAAGGAAAACGCAAAACTCTTCCGTCTTGACATTTAACGGTAAAGATATCCGTTCTTGCGCTAGTTATCTCTAAAACCTTGCCGACGTCTTGCCCGTCGTCCGTCTTAATTTCACAACCGACTATATCTACGATATAATAACGCCCTTCTTCAAGCGGAATAGCGTTCTCCCTTTTTACACGCAAAAACTTACCGCGGAAAGTTTCCGCGGCATTTCTGTCCGAAACGCCGAAAAGGCTTAAAAAAACCATGTCGCCGCTTATAACGGTATTCGTTACGCGATAGGTTTTGTCGTCAATCAAGACTTCTTTAAGCCCTTTATAGCGATTAATATCGTCGGTTAAAGGTTGAACTTTTAGTTCGCCCCTTATGCCTTGCGGCTTGACTATAAGACCGATTTTAAGTGTATCTTCCATAATACCTGCCGTGAAAGAAAACGGGGGAAATTATTCCTTTTCCCCACGTTCTACTATTTCGATATTGTACTTTTTGTTTTCTTTTAGAGAGCCAGCGCGAACGAGCGTGCGAAGAGCCTTAGCAATCTTGCCTTGACGGCCGATAACCTTGCCCATATCACTCTCAGAAAGAGTTACCGTTACCGAAACGTTTTTGCCGTTTTCAACGATATCGTATTCTATCTCGTCCGTCTTTTCGGCAAAACAGTTTATAACGTATTTAATAAGTTCTATCATATCCGCTCCTTCTCTCTAATTACTTAGAAGATTTGCGGACTTTGGTTTTTGCAGGTGAAAGCTTGGTGGGCTTGGGCATAACGCCGGTGTTTACAAGAATATTCTTTACGGTATCGGTGGGCTGAACGCCTTTTGCGAGCCAATCTTTTGCCTTTTCTACGTCAATAACGATTTCCGCAGGTACGGTGGTAGGATTGTAGTGACCTACTTTGTCAATGTACGCTCCATCACGCGCATTTCTCGAATCGGTTACAACGATACGGTAGAAGGGTGATTTCTTGTCGCCCATTCTGGTTAATCTCATTTTTACTGCCATTGTTCTTTTCTCCTTGTAATGGTTTTTATATAATTTTATTTTTTGTCAATTAAGTTTTTATGCAACGACGAGATACGCCGCATTTCAGCTATTGCTAATCCAAACGGCTCAAATGCAAGTAGGTCTAGGCGCGTGAGTATTGCGACAGGGCGCGTACTTTCTGTACGCAACCTAAGCAACACGGAACGCAACGACGAGATACGCCGCATTTCAGACGTTTAAAAAGGTCTGAACATTCTATTATTCTTCATCTGTTTCATCATCATCTTCGTCTGCTCGAACTGCTTTAATACGCGGTTGACTTCTTGAACGCTAGTGCCGCTACCCTTGGCTATTCTATTCTTTCTAGACGAGTTGATAAGGTTGGGGTTTTCCCTTTCTTTCATTGTCATTGACTGGATTATCGCTTTCATTGTGATCATCTTTTTTTCGTCAATGTCTTCTTCTTTAACTTTGAACTTAGAGCCCATACCCGGAAGCATGGAAAGTATATTTTTCATACCGCCCATTTTGTTCATGGTTTCAAACTGGGTCAGATAGTCGTCTAGGGTAAAAGAATTTTCCCTAAACTTCTTTTCCATTTTTTTAGCCTGTTCTTCGGTAACCGCCTCTTGCGCCTTTTCAATCAGCGACAGCACGTCACCCATACCGAGTATACGGTTTGCCATACGATCGGGATAAAACGGCTCTAAATCACCGAGTTTTTCACCAACCGAACAGAATTTTATGGGTTTGCCCGTAACCGCTTTCATTGAAAGGGTTGCGCCGCCCCTTGTATCACCGTCAAGTTTAGTCAAGACTAAACCCGTGACTTCTAGTCGTTTATTGAACGTATCTGCAACTTCAACTGCTACTTGACCGGTCATAGAGTCAACGACAAGCAAGATTTCCGCAGGGTTTACTTCGGCTTTAATCTTTTCAAGCTCTTTCATCAACTCTTCGTCTATCTGAAGTCTACCCGCAGTATCGATTATAACCGTGTCAAAGCCGTAAGACTTAGCGTAATTAACGCCTTCTTTTGCTATCTTAACGGGGTTGCCTTGTCCCTTTTCAAAGACCGTGCAGCCAGCCTTTTCGCCAACTACTTTTAGTTGATTGATTGCCGCTGGACGGTAAACGTCACAAGCAACCAAAAGGGGTTTCTTGCCCTGTTTTTTTAGGTGCAAACCAAGTTTTCCAACCAAGGTCGTTTTACCTGCGCCTTGAAGACCTGCCATCATTATTATGGTTGGCGGTGTGCTTGCTACGGCTAGTTTATTGTTGGTAGAACCCATTAACGCAATGAGTTCTTCGTTTACGATTTTTATTACCTGCTGAGTGGGGCTTAAACTCTTTAAGATTTCCTGCCCGACCGCGCGTTCACTAACCTTTGATACGAACTCTTTAACGACGCTGATATTTACGTCCGCCTCTAAAAGCGCGATACGAACTTCACGCATTGCAGTCTTAATTTCAAGTTCGGTAAGTCTGCCGTGCTTGGTTAGTTTTGAAAAGATGTGATTAAGTTTTTCTGAAAGTCCTGAAAATAACGCCATTACCTTTCAATTATCTCCCTTATTGCCCTTGCAGTTTCGCCATCTTTCGTCTTTTCTGATAACGCTTTTAATAGGTTATTCTTTTCTCTGATTTTAAGGCTATTCTCGTATTCTGATAACTTTTTCTTGACCTTTTTTACCGCGTCGTACACGCTTTGCCGACTACCGCCCTCTTCTTCTGCTATCTCGGACAGCGACAAGTCGTATAGGTAATGCGATGAAAACAATTCCCTTTGCTTTTCGGTAAGTAAGTCTTTATATATTTCAAAAAGTTCAATATACTCTAAATCTTTTTCCATAGCCTAAAAATAAAAGGTGTAAAGATTTTTTGCTTTACACCTTGATATTATACATATAGTCCGCGCTACTGTCAAGCGTTTTTTCGCATAGTGCGGAAAGATTTTTTAGATTATTGAAGTTTTAGTGGTTCTTGAGTTTCTTCCCTTAGGCTTTCCAAAATCATTTCGCGATGGACTTCGCAACGGATACAGTTCTCTATGGGTTTTCTGTACGGACCAGATACGGCTGTAGGTATCATAATATGCTTAAATATATTGCCGTAATAATAGTTCTTCTGCATTTCCATTGCTAGTTCGTGGAATTTTTTCTGAACTAATTCAGGGTCTTTTATCTCTTCAGAACGGCGGTAAAATCCTTCTAAAATATCTTTATTGTGCGAAAGTCTTATAAAACTATTATCTACTTGTTCAATAGGAATATAGTCGATTTTTACACCGTTTTCCGTAAAATCTACCGATACCAAAATACTGTTTTCCCACCACTCGCAGCGAACGTAATCAAAAAGAAAGTTACCCATGCCGAAAACTATCGTTCCGCCTTTATATTCTTCCATTGCACCTACGCAATGAGTATGCTGACATAAAACTAGATCCGCGCCTTTTTCTACTATCTTTCTGCACACTTTTTGAAGTCTTGGCGTGGGATAACGGTGGTGTTCTCTTCCGCCGTGGTATAAAACTATGCAGTAATCGACCTTAGATTTAAGGTCTTGAATTTCGTCAAGGCTGTCTAGCGGATCAAAACCGTTAGCCCCTAAGCCGTAATCACGCGCCCAACCGTATTCGTGTTCAGCGCAAGCGTAAACGCCTATGGTTTTATCACCTAGTTTGAATATATACGGTTTTGCGGCTTCTTCTTGGTTCATACCGCCGCCTACGTAAGGAATGCCCGCGTCGTCAAGAGTTTTCATAGTTGATATAAAGCCCTGCGCGCTTTGATCCATTGTATGGTTGTTTGCAAGTGCCAAAAGATTTATACCGAGTGCTTTATAACCGTTAATGGTGTCGGGGTTCGCAATTAAGCAAGGCCCTGATTTAACGAGCGGTTGTTCTTCTCTGCATAGCGGAACTTCTAAGTTGGCTATAATATAATCTGCGTCGTCAAGAATTTGTTTTAGTTCTTTGCCGACGAGTTTGGTTGCGTCGCCGCTTATAAATTCTTTTTCGTTACCAGCGGTAGATACGATATCTGCACCGATAATAATTTTCATCTTTTTACTCCTTTATCCTTTTAATACGCCACTTGCGCTGCCTACGTAATCTTCAAGGAAGAATTCGCCCCTTACGTTAAATATAAGCGTTACTTCGTCACCCTTAAAACTAAACTGTCCAAAAGTGTTGCCAAAATTCGTGTCTATAATATGAACTCTTAGAAGCATCTTTTTATCTTCAACCCACTCGACAACCGCCTCGCAATCTTGTTCTCTTCCCGACGGCTCATCACGCTTAACGTCGTAATAATGCGTTTCAGGAAAGGTCGATTTAACGAACTTACCCATGCCGAACTTTATCTGCTTTTCGCCTCGCTTATTTTCATAAGTTATAGTTCCTTCGTCGCCGTTAAAGTCAAACCTAAACCATTTCCAACCCATAACGGGGTTGGGTTCGGGGAACTCGTAAGTCTTTCCGTTCACAACGCTCTCGTAATCTGCGTGGGGTTTTCCGTACATAGGACGATTTATACCGCTAGCAAGTTTTGCTTTTAGTCGCTCGTATGCCTTGCCTTCTTTCTTTACTTTACCTATCTTGTCGTAAATATGATATTTTACAAGGTCGTAAACCACGCTGTCTTGGTAGTCAACGCCTGCGCCTTGGGTGTCGCCTTGACAAACAAAAAGCAAACCTTTATCCATAAACATAAAACACTGTTGAAGTCCCATTCCC
Organism: Clostridiales bacterium; assembly: GCA_015055805.1. GTDB lineage: Bacteria > Bacillota > Clostridia > Christensenellales > Borkfalkiaceae > UBA1259. The sequence goes on along the minus strand of SVHN01000001.1, from coordinate 178,882 downwards.
CTAAAACATGCGGCGTTTGGCGTTATCCACATAAGATAGCCGTACCCACCGCCTTTTAGCGGACAGTAATTGTTTGTGACGCAGTTAAATATCTGCATGCTAGTTGCTTGTTTTAAGTATTCTCTGTCGATTAGTTGTTCGCCGTTTACTTCGCCAAGGTTAAGCACGAACTCACCAACCTTTGCAAAGTCTCTAAGCGTAATGACAACACCGCTACCACCCCAACTTATATTCTCTGCGTTCTTAACGCACCATACGTCCTTAGAAACGCCGATTTTGTCGAATATAGGACGAAGATAGTCCAAAAACTCTTTGCCCGTAACTTCTTTGATTGCCGCAGCCATAAGTTCTGCGCCTGAGTTGTAGATAAACCTAGTACCCGGTGCACAATAATCGTTGGCGTTGTTAAGGTTGTTCTCAATCCAGTTGTTGGGATTTTCGGGGTTAGAGTTACCAGTATGTCCTAAACTCATTGTTAAGCAGTCGTAAACGGTAGCTTGTTTTACGCGTTTTGTCGGCTCGGTTTTTAGGTAGTTTTTAAGTAGGTCAACTACCTTATCGGTAAGTTTCATTTTACCTTCGGTTACAGCAAGCCCCACCGCCAATGCAACAAAACTTTTACTTGACGAATATATTCTGTGCTTAAAATCCTTATCGAAGTGCTGAGCATAACTCTCAGCAATGATATTGCCGTTTCTTGCAAGGATAAATGAGTGCATATTAATTTTATAGTACTCAACTTGCTTTATAAATTCTAGGACGTTACTAGACGATATCCCTTCAGATTCGGGGGAAACAAAGTTTAGATCGTTAATCATAATTTCTCCTTATAATAACGCTGATAAATTGTTTTCCAGCGCAGTTAACGTTTATTCAATCTCAATAAAGATAGCCTGACCGATACCTAGCTTTTCTTTTAAGATCGAGCCGTCTAGATTTCTCTCAACTAATTTTCCTTTATAGTAAAACTTTGCTCTACTTTTAAGTTCGCCAAGATCAATCTCTAACGTGGTTGCTCTCTTTTTATACATTAGTTCGTCGATAGGATTACCTATGTTTTGAACCATATACATTTTACTATTTCCCTTTCTAAGTTCTGATACCATTACGGGGTATTTAGGCGTCTTAACAGATATAGCAAGATTTTTAACGTCTGAAAGTATTGCATTTGACGTTGAATCAAAGTCTTCTTTTTTCTTTCCGTCAGGGAAGAAGAAATACGCGTTTTCATACTGATAATCAATGATTACAGGCTCAAACGCTTTTACTTCTTTTATAACCTTTTGGGTTGCATACCAAAGTCTACTTCTCGTTCCGTCGTAGTTTAGTAACGCGCCGCCGTCAATGGCTGCGCCACCTACCCACTTTCCACGGAAGTCCTTTTTTGCTTTTACCATATAAGTAAAGAAAGAAAACTCCTTAAAACCTAGACCTAATGCAAGGTTCATCTGCCAGTACATATCCTTTTCGGTAATTCTTCGCCAAGCGATACTCCCCTCTAAAAACCCTGGTTTAGTCTTATCGACTATACACGCTTCTTGAGTAAATGACTGCAATACGATACGTGATTCGATACCCAAATCCTTGCACACGTTAGCAAACACTTGAAAGGTTGGAATTGAAATAGGGCTGACTACGTTTCTGCCACGGAAAGCATATTCGTCTGTCATTAGATAGTTTATTCCGCTCTCTTTTGCAAAGTAGCGAAGATAATCTTCTAAGTCCTTTTCCTTAGTTTGTAAATTTTCGGGATCGGGCGCTATAAGCGTTTGCTGCACCATATTCAATAAGTTACATTGCAATTCCACCTTCGGTAGAAGTTTTTTAAGTGCTTTATAAACGACGGCGTAACCTTTTAAATATTTGAACGCTGGTTCGTCCTCTAACTGAATAGCATAAAACGAAGGGTGATCCCTATACGGTTTAGTGCACTCGTCAAGATAGGCTAAAAGCTCTTCTTCGGTCTTAAATCTCCCGTTCTCCCCAACTACGGGTATCTCTTTGCACAGTCTTTTAAGGCGTCTATCTTCAACTATAACCCTATCAATACCGGCTTTTTGGCAAACGTCTAAGCATTTTTTTGTGGAACATGTTTTCCACTCTTCGCCGTCGTAACCGTTTTCGTGCTGCAACAAGCACATGTTAAAGCCGATTGATTTATATTCTTTATATCTCTTTACACTTCTAAAATCTTCGCCGAGAAAGTAAGTTTGTCCGTCGTGGTAGTATCCACCCCAAGTGGGCGCGTTGTATCCGTAAAAATCAAAATGTTCTCTCATGGCCGTTCTCCTTATTTAATCTCGATAAAGATTGCTTGACCCCTAGCGAGTTTTAATTTCGCCACGCCGTCATTAACTTGCTTTTCTATAAGCTTACCTTTATAGTAGAACTTTGCTTTATCAGCAAGTTTACCAAGATTAATTTCAATTTCGGGAACTCTCTTTTTATAAAGCGTTTCATCAATGGGGTTGCCTGCGTTTTGAACCGTATACATTCTTGCGTTGCCGTTTTTCATTTCGGTTACGAAAATCGGACATTTTGTAGTCGTTACCGATATGGGTAGTTTGCTCGTATCGGAAATAACCGCTTCTTTAGTATACGAGAACGAATCTTTATCCGTTCCTTCAGGGAAGAATAGATAAGAATTGTCGTAATTATAATTTATAATTACAGGTTCGAACGCCTTAAATTCCTTGATTATTTTTTGTGTCGCAAACCAAAGTTTTGTTCTCGTTCCGTCAAGGTTTACAAGCGCGCCGCCGTCAATGCCGTCGCTCACCGCTCTCTGTGTTCTTAAAGCCTTTCTCGCCTTGGTAAAATATGTAAAATACGAAAATTCCTTGCACCCTAAGCCTAACGCTATATTCATTTGCCAGTACATTTCCTTTTCGGTAATTCTACGCCAATGGCAACTACCTTCTACGAGTTCGGGGTTTTCTCTATTTACTATCATACCTTCTTGACAGAAAGATTGTAGCACAAGACGAAGTTCGACCCCTAAATCCCTACAAACGTTTGCTAGTACTTGAAAGGTAGGAATTGACCACGCGCTAAGCACGTTATTGCCACGAAAAGCGTATTCGTCGGTCATAAGATAGTCGATACCACTCTCTTTTGCAAAACGATTAAGGTAGTCTTCGTAGTCTTTATGCATTGATTGCAAGTTTTCGGGATCGGGCGCGATAAGCGAGTGCAGTACCATATTTAATAGGTTACATTGCATTTCCATTTTTGGGAAAATCTTTTTTACCGCTTTATACACCGTACCGTAATTTTTAAGGTATTTATAAGCAGGCTCGTCTTGAAGTTGAATAGCGTAAAACGCTGGGTGATCTCTATATATTGACGTAGTGTCGTCAATAAATTTCAAGAGCTCTTCTTCGGTCTTAAACCTGCCGTTTTCGCCGATAAGCACGTCTTCTTTTGAAAGGTCTTTGATCCTTTTGTCTTCCAAAATTACTTTTAAGCCGACCTTGGAGCAGATATCAAGGCACTTTTTAGCCGACGACGTTTCCCACTTCTCGCCGTTATAGCTGTTATCGTGTTGCAAAAGTGCCATCGTAAAGCCTATATTTTTGTACTCTTTATATCTCTTTACACTTCTATAATCTTCGCCAAAGGTGTAAACTTCATTATCCATATAATAATTGCCGCAAGTAGGCGCATTATATCCGTAAAAGTCAAAGTGCTTTCTCATCTGGTTCTCCTTTATAAAACAAACTCGTTCTTTCCGCTATTTAGTTTAACTTCTTTTCCGCCGTAGTTAAACTCGCAGTCTATTCCGTCAGGAATAACCACGGTAAACTCAGTCTTTTTGTCCTTTTTAGCATATGAAACACTTATTCTGCCTTGCGGTGTTAAAAGGCTTCCCGAAACGTCAGTGATATCCCTTAACACTTGCGGATTAATAATCACGCTCTTATAAGCAACGCTATCTTTTTTCTGTCTAATACCGAGAATTTGTTCAAACAAGAAGAGTACGGGCGCGCCAAACATTGGGTGGTTGTGACTTCTAGTGTTAAACCAACTCTCTCTTAGAGTAGTTTCACCCCAGTCCATCCACTTTTTGAACGATGCTTCGTTCTCTGACGTATAAAGTTTTAACGCGGTATCGCCGTATCCCTTTTCAAAGAGAATTTTAGGAAGAATTTTCGTGCCGAAAATACCCGTATCAAAACCGCCGTATTTGTCGTATTTCTCGTTTAAGTTAATAAGCGTTCTTTCGTCGCCCAAGCCGATATCCAAAGCAAACGCGTTAGAGCCTTGCTCGTTACCACAGTAATTGCCTGTTTTTTCGTCAAAGTACTTATCGTTAATTGCTTTTTTATGCTCGTCAATTAAGGCGTTAAGTCTTTGAATTTCTTTCTTTTCGCCCAAGATTTCGGAAACGGCAATAAGATTTCTTAGCGCGTCTACGTAAAGGCAAGTGTTTGCAAACGGCTCAGGCAAATACGGTTTATAAGGCCCGCTCCAGTCGCCCAAACAATGCGCTTTTCTCTTGTGTATAGTGACTAACGAATCAACCGCCTCGTCTTCGATAAATTCAACGAACTTTAACATTTGTGGATAGAAACGTTCAAGCACCGATTTATCGCCGTACTGCAAATAAAAGTAATAGGGCGCGTTAATAATAGCAGCACTCCAACCACCGGGACCGCCGGCGCACGAAACGTATACAGGCGCGGTGTTGTGCACGAATCCGCTTTTTCTATCTTGAACGTCGGATATGTCGTTAAGCCATTTTCTATAAAGGTTTTCACTATCGAACAGTTTTAATCCCAAGGGCATTAAGAGTTGACCGTCACCCGTATAGCCACGCTTTTCGATCTGCGGACAGTCGCAAGGAAGACCGCAATGATAGTTCAATAGTTGAGTGCGGATATAAGTATCGTAGAGATAGTTTACGACGTCAATATTGCACTTAAACTCAGAAGTATTCTGAATGTCTGCCCTTATAACGGCAACGCTGTCACAAGATACTGTGTCGAGATTTCCAGTAGTTTCGATAGAAAAATATTGAAAACCGTACCAAGTAAAACGGATATGGTGTTCTGTTCTTCCGTCGGTAATACAAGTAGATTCTTGCGTATAGCAATGAAACTCGTCAAGGTTGCCGTCGGCATCAAGTTCTTCGCCGTATTTAACGATTATTGTATCACCTACCGAATTATCTGTTAAGATAATAGGATAACCCGTAGTATTTTCTTTAAGAGCGTAGATTTTTTTGCCGTCCGCAACTTTTACTAGTTCGGGTTTAAGATGTTTTACGATTTTATCCGCAGGGCAAGTATTTAAGTTAAACTTTGATTCTTTCGGTGGTGCATAAACTCCTACTCTCATCCACTTAGAATCGTCAAAGTCTGCTAAAGAAAAATCGTGAATTTCTTTGCGTTCGTCAATTTCTTCTCTAAAAATACTGCCGCGAATTATAAAACTTTCGTAGCACGAACATCTTGCGTCGGAAACGAAGTTTTCTTCCGTGCCGTCCGTGTAAGTTACTTGTATATTAAAGCAGGTTTTAGGTCTGCCGAAATTTCTATAATTAAGGTATTTGTCGCATTGCGGATAATACCAACCGCCCGACAAAATCACGCCGAAAGCGTTGAGTCCGTCGTTTAATAAGTCGGTGACGTCAAAGCGTGAAACTGCGATTGAATAGCCCAACTCGTCGCTAAAATATTCTTCGTCAAACGCGCCGGGGTTAATATAAAACTCGTTGGGTATTTGTTTATTGTACATGGTATGCGGTGTTATAAATTTATCTTCGGTTATCTTTTTTCCGTTAAGATAAATTTCCGCAAAGCCGAGCGCAGAAAAATAAAGAGTCGCGCTCTTTATCTGTTTATTGATATCAAATTTTTTCCTGATATACGGAAAATAGTAGTTGCCTAGCGAACTTACGTAAGCCGCGTTTTTAAAATATTGTTCAAAATTCATAGTGAGTTTTCCGTTTTGTTTTTTTAATTTGTTTCCGTGGCGCGTTTTACGCGCCACGGAACAAGTTTAATTTTTTAGTAAGGCATTATGAACGCCGCGCGTCCAGTACCAACTTCGATAGTTACAGCATTCTTTTTAAGTGCAACGTTAGTGATCTCTTCAGACTGATAAATCTGAGCGTTCTTATACTTATCAAAGGTTAAAGTCGCTACGATTTCCGAATCGTAATAGGGATCGCCTGCGTTTACAACGTAATAGCCGTACTGATCGTTTGCCTCGTCGTAAAGTTCGCTTACTAAGAGTAATCCACCCTGTTGGTTCTTAACTTCATAGGTGACGTTAGTGAGTTTTTCCATGTCGTTCTTGACTACGTTTGCAAGGAAACTCTTGCCCGAAGGAAGAACTTCCGAATCGTAATAAGTTACGCCTTTATACTCAAAATTCCAGAGTGCCTTTGCGTTAAATAAAATCTCTTGATTGACGTCTTTTATGTGCCACCATAAGGGGTTCCTTTCACCGTGTCTAGTTAACGGATATTTGGTTTCGTCAGGAAGATTTGCCGTACTATTGTGTATCGGCCAGTAAGTATAATATGAGAATTCTTTTACACCGAACGCCATACTTACGTTTGCTTGCCACAACATATCTTCATATTCACAAAGTCTGTGTGAACCATCGCCCGCATAAGACTGCTGAACTATACATTTTCTAAGACCGTTCTCTGCGCAGAATTCCGATACCATTTGACGACATCTAAGATACGTTCCTAAAACACCACTTTCTAGTACAGGATAATCGTCGTAGAGATAATAGTCAAGCGAATCAGCTAAATATTCTTTATAACCTTTCAAATATTCTGCGTATGACTGTTGCATGCCAAGCTTAGCACCGTTCTCACAGTAAAGGTTCTGTATTGACTGGCTCGAACTCATAGGTAGCATATTTAACTGAACGTAACCGTCGGGGTCTGCAAGTTTATACGCTTCGCATACGTCGCTACATGCTTGGAATCTGCCGTATCCCGGTTCGTCCCAAATACGAATACCCATATATGCAGGGTGATCCTTAAAGTCCACTAAGCAATGCGCTGAATATCTTGCAAAATCGTCCATCGTCTTAAAGTACATATTTGCCGACGAAGTAGTCGTCCAAATATAATACTCAAGTTCGGTAGGTGCGCCGCCCTTAATGTTGGGGTTATCCCCTTTATAAGTTTTCTCTAAGTAATTTCCCGTAACGGTTTTGCCCATTAATTCAGTAATGCGCTTATCAACTTCTGCTGCTACCGCTTCCGAAGTTACTCTGTCGCTAATATACTTTTCTTTATCTTCGCCCGTTAACCCTTTTTCGTCCGCTTCTGCGGTAAACTTTGCAGTAAACTCGTCGCGAACGACTTGGTTATACTCTGATTCCTTAGCGGCTTTGAAAGACTTAATTGCTTGCTCTTCAAGTTTCTTTGCTTCGATTTCATTTATTCTACTCTGTCCGTTGTCTAGGTTTGATAGCGAGTAGAATTCTTGACCATGACAGAAAGTTTTAAGTCCGTACTTATGACACATATCCATAACGGCTTTCATTTCCGAAGTAGAAAAATCGGTATTTCCGTCGGCATCACGTTTAGAGAACGAGCCCTCAAATAGGGTTATGAATACGACGTTAAAGTTTGCATCTTTTAACCATTTAGTACGCTCTTCGGTCTGCAAGGATATCTTATTGCCGTCTTCGTCATAGAAGTAATAAGTCTCGCCCTTGTTCATATAGTTATCGTCCATAACCTGACCGTAAGACCAAATTCTGAACGTTTCTTCAGTTGCGCTGTAATCGGGCGCGCCCTCGGTATCGGCTGTATTTGAACAGCCGCCGAGAACCGACGAAGCAAGCATTGTTGCCCCGAGTATGCACGCTAAAAATTTATTAGATTTTTTCATAGTTTTTCCTCCTTAACCGTTGCTAGCCGCAGTAAGAACGCCTGCGTCTATTAAACGAGTTTCAAAGCCATCGGGAAGTGTTTTACCTTGTCTTGCCGTTTCTACTGCTTCTACAGAAGAGTACAAGAAGTAATCCGTACCGTTAACAGCGTTACTTCCACCTACACCAACAGGGATTAAATCGTAAGTACTATTAGCGTCTGGTATAAGTTTTGTAAACTTTCCTTTAGCATCAACAATGACTACGTTATCAACGATCATCTTCTTCGTACTAGCTTCTTTAGAACCAAGCGCACCACTATTATTAACATCTGCACTTGATGAATCCTTGATGTAAACCAAAGTATCCCTTACAATTAACTGTGCAGACATCGCGTTGGCTATCGTTGTTCCATAATAAGTATTTAATACGTCAACAATAATATTACAGTTTTCTACAACGGTAGTTCCGGCACCTTGAACGCGTCCAAATAATCCTGCCCTTGTTGCCGATTTAGTATAGTGAATAGTAAGGTTCTTTATTGTTGCGCCGTCACCTCTTGCAAATAATCCTACATAGTTAGCTCCACACGGTGTGAAATTTGTAATCTTCTTGCCGTTACCGTTAAGCGTTCCAGTAAATACTGTAGCATCACTAGGCGCAAAGGAAATACCTGTCATGTCAATATCTTCGGTTAAGATATAATATCCACTTGTTGCGTCTTGTAACATTTCAACAATGTTTGCTTTAGTAATTTTTATCGCAGCATTATACGCCATGTCTCTTATAGCTTTTACCTCTGACTTGAACAATTCGCTCGAGAACGCTTCTGGATTTAAATCAATAATGTCTTTAACCAAAACAAAATCTTCGCCATCGACAGCCGCTTTACCATCTGTACCCAAAGGTGTGATATCGTATCTGTCTGGCTCGCCACTCTTAATTACAGCACCAATATTCGGACAAACCGTTGAAAGTTTTCCGCTTGCGTCTATTGCAGTAACGTTGTCTAATATCATTGATTTAGTACCAGCTTCACCAGTAGCAATAATTCCACTATTACCTGACAAGGCACTATCGACGTCTTTAACGAGAACGTTTACGTCTTTTAAGGTTAACGTGCCTTGCAATACGCTAGAAATTGCACTTGCATACAACACCTTATTTCCCTTTGAATCAACAGGAGATTCAAGCTTGTCAACGACTACGTTGACGTTTTGGATAAGAGTTGCGCCTTTTACCTGACCAATCAAAACACCTTTAGACGTGTTGGTTTTTGCGTGGAGATCAAGATTTTTAATAGTTGCTCCATTGACATACTGGAATAATCCTGCGTATCCACTTGGAGCGGTAAAGTTGGTTATCTTTTTGCCGTTACCGTCAAACGTTCCTGTAAATGTTGCAGAAGGCGTCCATGTTCCCAAGCCTTCAGCGGAACCGTTGCAGTCAACTTTAGTCATGTCAATATCTTCTTTTAAGATATAGTTTCTACTCGTTGCAGTCTGCAACAATGCAAAGTTTTCTTCAGTGAGTTCTGTTATGCTACTCAAAAGATTAAATTCAACTATTAAATCTAGAACTGCTTTGTCTAACTGATTATCAGCTTTCGCCTTGTATAAGTCAAGCGGCGTTTTGCTAACTAAAGTATAGTCTTCACCTGCTACGGCAAGTTCTCTGTCCGTACCGTAAAGTCCCATTGCGTTTGGCTTAGAATGAGAACTAAATTCTGGTGCTAAATCTTTGTTGCTTGCGCTTAAATCAATAACCGTTACGTTGGAAACAATCGTCTGACCGTTAGCAGCACCCGATTCATTAGTAACTAAATACGGCGAAGTGTTCGTTTTTGCGTAAAATATTATCTTAGAGTTTTTAGCCTCAATAGGTGCGCTTGCAATACCAGCTAAAGCGACACCACTGTAACTGCTTGCAGTTGCAAAAGTTAGATTTACATTGTCAAAGTGAACACCAGATCCCTGCGATCTTCCAAACACACCTGCTCTTGTACCAGTATTCAAGAAATCTATACTTATATTTTTAACAATTGCACCATTTCCTCTTGCAAAAAAGCCTATCCAGTTCGTTCCGCAAGGAGTGAAGTTTTTAATGTTATGATCACAACCGTTAAGTATTCCTGTGAAAACAGTTGCGTCGGCAGGTGCCCATACGTCGTTACTGTCAATAGTCTTATCGCCGTTTATATCAACGTTTTTCATATCGACGTTTTCGGTTAATACATAATACCCTGCTGTTGCAGTTAGAAGATCGGATATGTTGCTAGCAGAAAGTTCCACGTATAAGTTTTCTTCTTTAACCATTGATTCCGCCTCGGCGTTCATGGTTTCTGCAAGTATTGCTTCACCTACTGCGTTAATACCGTTATATAGAATATAATCTTCGCCGTCGACTGCCACTTCACCGTCAACGCCTAATGGTGTTACGTCATACCTTTCTTCTGTTCCCGTAATAGTAGAACCTTGCGTCGTGCAAACGTTGGCGAGTTTTCCACTTGCATCTATCGCCGTTACGTTATCAAGTATGGTAGGAACAGTTGATGACTCAGAACCACAGAGAATACCATTAGTTCCACCTGCCACACCGAGTTTGAGTAAAACGTTTACGTCTTTTAAGGTTAATTGACCTTGCAATACGCTACATATAACGCTTGAGTGCGTCGCGCCTTTCATTTCGTCAAGCGTAACGTTTACGTTTTGGATAAGCGTTGCGCCTCTAACTTGACCTATTATAGCACCCTTAGTCGTGTTTGTTGTTGCGTGAATATCAAGATTTTTAATAGTTGCGCCATTGCCAGTCCACTGGAACAAACCAAAGTAGCCGTTCTGTGCGGTAAAATTAGATATCTCATAGCCTTTGCCGTCTAGTACGCCAGTAAATTGCTGAGCGTTAGCGGACGTCACTTTTTCGTATACAGGATAAACTATAGAACCGCCATTCATATTGATATCTTCGGTTAGATAATAGTAACCGTTGGTAGCACCGCTAAGTCTTTGAATATTTGTATGGTCAAGAGCAACGACAAGGTTTACGTTGTCAAGCATATCGTTTACAAAGTCGGATACTTTTTCTTTTCCACCCGATATAGCGTATTCTTCCGCCGTATTATAACGGAAATAATCTCTATCCTTAACTACTTCGTCATAATCCTTATTTACGTGATTAGGAATATAAGTTGCATGCTGTCCGTTATTTGCGTGTAATCTGTCGTTACCACCTATTATAATAAAGTTATCAACGATACAACTGCCACCTGCGTGGGTACTTATCATACCTTTATAAGAAAGTTCGCTATTATCTATTGCCGAATTATATACTACGTTACGAATAGTTGTAGACAACTGACTGTCAACGTGAAATCCTATTATAGACGAGTATGCGCCCGTATAACCCTTGGCTTTAATTACTACGTTTTCAATAAGGTTTTCACCTTCAGTCCTTGCAACGATAATACCTGACGTACCTACGACGTCTTCAAAAGCAACGTTTCTTATGATTGCGCCGTCGATTTGAGAAAAGAGTGACGTACCTTTTGCGGTGCGAGTTCCGCTTGCGTTAACGATAGGCGTTCCCTCTAGGTTCTTTATAGTATGGCCGTTTCCGTCAAGCGTTCCGCTAAACACGTTTTTATCGTCACTAGTCCAGTCAACGTAAATTCCCTTGGTTGCGAACTCAATATCATCGCCCAAAAGAACGTAACCGTCGGATTTTTTAGAAAGCGTATCGGCGTTTTCTTGTTTGATTATATCCGCATTAGCGATATAGGTAGAGAAGTTTTTGCCATCAGTACCCGTTTCTTTAACGTATAATCTTTCTTCCTTGCCCTTTGCTATTTTGTGAGCAAAATCCGCAACGAAATACTTGCCCGTATATTCGTTATAAACAGCCGAATAAATATTCTTATCAGCAGTAGGACCAAACCTAACTTTAACCGATTCACCGTTGGCTGGTGCGGTCATACCGGGGATAGTAAAATATAAGCCTTTCTTATTATCGTCTAAATCTTCTTCCAAGACGTAACCGTTTAAGGTAGTGCTATGCGCGGTAGTATCGGACGTGCTGAAAGTTACCTGCGTTGTTGCAGAACCAGCAACGGTGGTTGCCTTAAAGGTGAAAGTATAGGACGCGTCCTTGTCTAGAACTAACTGATTCTTGTTCTTAAAATCGTAGTTAAGTTGGTCCGTTCCGTCAACTTCAACGCTATAAATGTCTACCTGAGTAAGCTCGATATTGTACGACGGGTCGCACTCTACCATGGCTTTATTTTCGAGCGGATTGCTACCGAAAGCCTCGAAAACCATATCGCTTAAGTCAATTTTATAGCCGAGTTTTTTTGACGAAATACCTTTTTCAATAAACCTAGGAACTTCGGGCATACAATTTACCGTACATTCCAATGTATCTTCTTCGCCCCTTACAATCTTAAACTTATGCTCACCTACGTTTTCAAACTTAAACACAAGCGAGTCGTGCAATTGCTCCGTAACGTCCTTATCGTTTTCGTTATCGTGATAGGTCGCGTAGAGCTTATATTCTTGACCGTATTCTCTCGGCAGATAGTCCTTGAAATACAGTTCTGTGCCGTAAAGCGCAGTTGTGGGAACGTCTTTTTTATACTTAAATTCAACGCTGCTGCCACCGCCGCACGCTACACACGTTATGCTGATTATTGCGATAACTGCCATAACTATTATCGCTTTAATCTTTCGCGTTAGTTTCATTTTCTTTTCCTCCTTTTATTATTGTTTTGGAAAATTTATTTTAAGCCACAAGGGCTAAGCGTTTCCGCTTAGCCTTTGAGCCCTCCAACCGACATATTGTTTATCATCGTCTTTTGTGCAATCGTGAACAAAAGTAGCGGTACTGCGCTTGAAAGTAGAACTGCGCCAAAGAACTTCGCCTTGTTATTTACGCCAAGGAAAGACGAACTTTGGTCAGCCATGTATATACCAAACGCAAGGTTAGGATAACTCGGCAAGGAAATAAGCGGTGCCCCATAGTTGTTCCATTGTCCCATAACCGAATTGACGTAAAGTGCTAATACGCAAGGGAACGCCTGTGGAATTACTACGCTAAACAAAACTTTCAAAGGTCCTGCGCCGTCTATAAACGCCGCCTCTGAGTATTCTTTGCTTACCGCCTTAAAATATCCGTACATTATAAGAGCGTTCATATCAAAGCCTTGGAAAGCACCGAGAGTATATCTTACGGGATTATCTATCATTCCAAGTGCTCTTTCAAGTTTGTAGCCAACAGAGCCCGTTCCGATAATCGGGATTGTAATACGGAAAATGATTATTCCGTAAAGGAAACCTTTGCCTGGGAAGTTATATCTAGCCAAGGGATATGCTACGCATATACTTGCTAATACGTTCATGAACTGCGTTCCAAACGCAAACCAAATAGAGTTAAAAATCATACCCCAGAAAGTTACTCTCTTTCCACCACGCACTATTATAGTGAACGACGGTACTATATCTTTCCAAATCTCCCACATCCATACGGTAGGCAAGCCGTTCATATTTTCAAGGTAGTCTACGTTAGTTTTTAAAGAGTTCATAATACACCAGAAAAGTGGATATACGCTTATGAACGACTGAATTATAAACAACACGAAAAATATGATAAATATTACCATTTTACTGGTATCCGCCTTCGCCTGGCCACTCTTATTTTTGTGGTAGTTCTTCTTCATTTTGAACTCGGAGATTTTATCTGTAATTCTTCTTTTAATATCAGCAAACATTTTTCAACCTCCTTAGTACGTAACCGTTTCAAGTATCTTGTCGCCAAGCTTTCTAACGAGTAAAACAATCGGAATCGTTACACAGGTTAAAAGTAAGCCTAGTGCTGCAGGATAGCCGTAAACAGGTCTATAAACACCGCTTTCCGCGCCTGAAATTAGGAAGGTCTGCCAGTAGATATAGAATCCCATCGTAGCAGTATCGTTTTGACCTTGCGTGTAAAGGAATACGCCGCAGTCACCCGTAAACATACCAGCCGCGCCCGTGATGAAACCGATCATCATAGTTGACCAAGTAAGCGGAGTTGCAACCGACCAAAATTCCCTTATAAAGCCTAAGCCTTCAAGTCTTCCAACTTCAAAGAGTTCTTCGGGAATACGCGCATACGCGCCCGTTTGTACGATATTAAAACCTATAAGGTGAGGTAATACTTTTATCAATACAAGAGTCGTCCATGCAGTATCTCTTGCGCCGAGTAGACCTTTGCTTAAAGCATCGGCAGACAAATCTACGCCCATAGATTTTACAAGTTCAAATATAGGTCCGCCAACGTTAACCATGTATTTATAAATCATAACCATGGTTATTCCGCCGAGAACGTTCGGGATCATAAATATTACCCTAAACGCGTAGTGTCCCCAACACTTCTTAAACAGAACGTAACAGGACATATATCCTAAGGGCATGGTCAACCAACCGATAAGATAAAGTTGGAAAGATCTCCACTCTATCTGCCAAAGGTTTAGCACCGAACCGTCGGATAGCGTTCTCTTTGCGTTCGGTCCAAACTCACCGAATACTTCTGCGAAGTGTTCAAAAGTGAATCTTCTCACTCCGTCCGTTTCTATCGTAAACGCTTGGAATATCTGGTCAATATTGACGTATACGAAGAATACGCAGAAGAATATTATAGGCAAAAGCACGATAAGATAACAGAATAAAAATGCGTTTCTGTCTTCAAAATTATACTTTTTTCTAAGTTCTTCTTTACTGAATTTATGTTTTATCTTCTCAAACATTTCTTATTTTCCCCAAGTATTACCGTAATAAACTTCCATATTGTCGTAAACAACACCCCAATCGGTAACCTTATCACCAAGTGAATAACCTGCCGTGGTCGTTACCCAAGTTTCCCAGTTCTTCTGGAAGTCGGGGGTAACTACTTTTGCAATAATTTCTTCTGCCCAGTCAGCGTAAGTCTTTGCGCCACCGCCAGTCTTATCACCGTTTCTGTTTTCGTAACCTTTCGGGTCAATAGTCATATAGTCGTTGACCTGTTTACCTATCGTAGCGTTGTAAGGTGCTAAGCAGAAAGAACCAACTCTAGTACCAGGCGCGTACGGATCACCGTGAGTATCACCCCTAGAAAGAGCCTGTCTGCCGATTCTAAAGCAGTCTTTAATAAACTGGTCTGCATCGTCTGGCACTTTGACGTCTTCGCTGAGCCATGCACTGGTCATACCGTAACTTGCGTATACCCTTGACGCGTCGTCACTAGCAAGCATTCTCAAGAATAACTTAGCAATATCGGTAACACCGCAGTCTTTAATGATATAAGAAGACGAGCTTCCGCCGTAGCTCACACCACGAGCCGCAACGACCGCACTAACCTGTTCGTCCGTAAGGTCTTTGTTGAAAGTTTCCTTAACGGCTGCTTTGATTTCAGCATTAGTCTTATACGCGTCGTAAAGTTTGCACATAAGGCTTAAAATCTTATCGCAGTCAGCGCAATAAACGCCTTTATTATTGCCGTAACCTACGTTATGGTCAACACCGCAAAGCTCGTGTTTCATACCAACGTATGAGTTTACTGGGAAGTTAATCATTCTAACGTTGTCAATCTTGTCACCATAGTTATCGATAACTTCGTTATAGAAGTATTCACCGTTATACATAAACGCTGCTTTAGCGAGCATCAAGTAACCGTGAGCATCGTCGTGTCTCATATTATAAGAGCCGTCCATAGCAACCATTTGGTCCCAAGTCTTTAAAACGAATTCCAAAGTAGGCTGCAACGCTTCCTGTTGAAGTTTCCACTCATAACCGTTTTCGGGAATTTTATTTCCAGCCTTTTCGTACATATTGTAAAGACCACAATATTCTCTGTAGGCTTCTTCACCCATTATTTGACGAAGACCGCAGTAAACGGTTGAGACTGAATAGGTCGCAGCGTTATCGCCACCCCAAATCATAGGTTTAAAGCCGTTAGCCATCATCTTTTTAATGAGCGCAAACATCTCTTCAGAAGTGTATGGCTGTTCGGTTTCAAAGTCGATATCATTAGCTTTTAGCGCAGCGGTATTTACAACCACGCCTCTAACCGACGCCGTGTTCGGGAACGCCCAGAATTTGCCGTCCTTGTCAACGATTGACCTTCTTGCCGAAACGTCGTTTAGGATAGGTGCAGCTTTTTCTTTCAAAGTAATAGATTCAGGCTGTCCGTCAAAACCGATAGCCGGCTGATCGTACATATCGTCAAGCGACTCTACGCAAACGCCTTCAATTTCACTGGTTGCATCTTCAATGTAAACAGAACCAGGGAAAACGATATCGTATCCACTACCGTCAGGCATACGCATCGTGTTTAACGCAGCAGTTGTGCCGAAGTTGGGATCGGGTTCCATAACGTCAATTTTGTAGCCTTCTTCCGCATAAACTTCTTCAAACTTAGCCGCTACGTCTTTTAGATACTGTACGCCGTAACCGCCCTTAGACGCCATAACGTGGACGGTTAAACCGTCGTCTTCTTTCTTGCCACAACCAACGGTTGTAAAACAAGCTGCCGCAGTAACTACTGAAAGTAAAACTGCAATGATCTTTTTGAACTTCATAATTTTTCTCCTTATGCTTTTTTTGTTCAATTATTAAACCCGCGTATCAATTTAACGACTGCGATAAACTTTCGGTTTAAGGCAACGCAACCAAAACACCTTTTATCACACGCCAACTTTTTTGCCAGAAAAAAATTATACCGTATAATTAAATTTGCATTTGATTTCGTTTAACTTCAACCAGAAAACTTGACCACAAACGACAAATTTCCACACTGAGTATGTTATTGCTTTATATATTATAAAATATAATATATACACTGTCAATATGAGAGTTTGACCAAAAGTTATGAATCTTTGACCATTTTTGGGTTTTCCTTCCATATTTAGTGTTTTTAATGCTTTTTAAACACAAGAAAAACGCCGCGCAAGAAAAACTTACACGGCGTTTAGTATATATTTAGTTTGATTGTGTTTTAGCGCAATTTGGTTTTAACGCAGTATTGCGTAGTGAATTTTTTGAACGGCGCAAATCGCTTTGTTAAAGACGCGCCAAGGTGCAGGAGCAATAATCGGTTGACTTAGCTGGGCGGAAAAGTCACAAGCAAGACAAGACAAAACCGATGGACAATAGTTTACATATTATCCATCGGTTTTAACGCCGTATTGCATAGTGAATTTTTTGAACGGCATCAACCGCATTATCGCGACTGCGCCTAATCTATCCAGCCAAACTCGCCAGGGGTACAGCGGTTCTTTCCGAGAGTACCCGTACCACAACCGGGGGTTTCGTGAGCCCATCTAGAGCCAGACCAGTGGTGCACGTTGAGTTTAAAGGGGAAACGAACAAATTGAATATCCTTTTTGGATACCGTGCCTAAAAGGTGAGTTTCTCCATTTTTGGACAAGTTCTTAATCTTCCATTTATTCTTGAACTCGTCGTAACGCTCGTCGTTTATAGCCTGATGCGAAGGACCTTCTCTCCAAAGTTCAACCGTTCCGCTGTTCATAAATATATAGGTGTTCTGTGGATACATAAGTTCGGTTTCAAAGGTAACCCAAACGTTGTCGTTAGAATTTTTACCATCAAGAAGTATTTCTAATTCTATATCGTCGCCATTTTCAGCAATCCTAAAATTACAACTTCCCTTGTCTTCGCCATCGCTAAACGATATCCACTCGGCACTATCTATTCCGTTTCTGCCAGCCTTTGCTCTTATAACGTCCTCTTCTTCGCCGTAATAATAGGTTAGCGGAATAAGTCCTTTTTCTATGCGTTCTTCAACTTCCTTAAATTCGGTTTCAAGAAGAATTTTGAGTTTCTCGATACGGCATTTAAGTTTTTCGGGGTGATATTTATAACCTTCCGCCTCAGAGTGCCAACCAAGCCTTGTGTCTGCAACGCAGAGCGGAATCATCTTTTCGCTGTTCTTGATTTCGTCTTCAACTATTTTACGCATAGCGCAAAGCGACTCTTTGTAATCTGCGCGCGCGTAACCGATATTTTGACGATGACGATAGAATTTAAGAATATTCAATCCACTGTGGAATAATAGGTTTAGTGCTTTTGCAACGTTTACCTGTTCGTTGTCGGGATTATTCCACTCTTCCGTGAACGACAACTGTTCACAGCCTTTTTCCCAGTTAAAGCAGATTTCTTCGCAAAGAATAATCGCTTCGTCAATAGTGTGTCCGTAGAACAAACACTCACCTATGCGGTCGCCGTCGGTTTTATCCATTAACTGCCACGTTCTAGGCAGACCAAAGTTCTTCGGTTTTAATTGTAAATCCCAAACTATACCGTCGTGCATAGGTCCGTAGTAATTGAACATTACGTTTACGGGATATGCGGTGTAGGCTTTTTCAAAGTATTCCCACGCAGAAACCGCGTGCGGAACGTCTTTTTTAGCCCAGTAAAGTTTTGCTAGGTCAAACAAGAAGTCTTGTTTGTTTAAGTACTCTTTGTCCCCAGATAGCATTCCTACGGTTTTACTCATTAAGCACGGATAACTACCAAAGAACCAACATTCCATAACGCCGGTTGTGCCTGTTTCTTTCGCGCCCATCATTTTGTCGTAAATTAGACCAGGAACGGGAATATACGGAACAGATGCAAGTTCATGCGAACAGCAAATCTGCATTTTTGCATACATAGTCCTATTATACTTTTTAGCAAGCGCAGCCGCTGCTCTATACATACGCGAAGGACCTGGATAGCAAAGGTAATAGTCAAACGCAAAACGCTTTTTGCCGAGTTGGTTTACTCTGCCATCGTCTTCAAAGTTGACCATTGCAATAGCCTCGTCTGGAAGTTTTTGCATATATTCTTCAATCTGCTCGTTGCTAGCACCGCGCAAGCCGTAAGTCCAACTGATAAAGTCGTATTTCGGGTCAACTTCCGCCATGCCCTCTTTGAAAAGTTGAACGGTTCTCGTGATACTGTCAACCTTAGATTTATCTCCGCAATGCGGACAGTTACTAGACCAACCTTTTATTGGTGAACCCCAAGTGTTACCGCAAGAAGTTACGCGTTCACCCCAAGTTATACTCATGATACCGCCAAGACCGGGCGCAGATTTAATAAGACCTTCTGACGCCTCTTTTAAATATCCTGCGCCAAACTCGGTGTAAACGCAGAACGCCGTCGGCCCATATTGACTGTTACCGTGTACTTGCGGATATTTTTCAGCAATTCCTGGGTACTTGTTTGCTATCGCTGGCTCGAAAAGTGACATAGGCGCAATTAGGAACATAAATATTTCCATACCGTACTTTGCGCACTTTTCAATGAGTTTGTTTAGTTTTTTAATTGCAGGCTCTCTGCCAACACCAAACTCGGGTATATACGAAGACTCAACCAAAGAATCAAAGTCCGAATAAACCCAAAGCGCGTTGACACCGTCGTGCATCATTCTGTTTAGGTAAGGTTCGGGATAATAATCAGTATCGTCGCGAAGTTCGTTTGCGCCTTTTGGCGGACGGTTAATGGGCGCGAAAAACCCACGGGATATTCTGCGCTTGATTATTGCCTTTTCGTGAGTAGTAGCAAGTTCTAAGTTGCCGTTACCTTGAACTAGCATATCTTCCAACTTTAACACGCCGCGACGAATACCTTCCTTTTCGCTAGCAGTAATTATTGTCTTATCTTTCTCAATGGTAATCTCGTATTCTTCCACTTCAAACCCGTCCTTTTGAACGAGCAATACAGAATATTCGTCACCGTCAATTCCGTTCTTTTTTAGAAACTCTGAAAAATCAAACCATACGGGCGTTAAATTAATCTCGTCGCTAAACACACCTTTATCAAGTTTGATTGCCTTGGGACTTACCGTGTTATCGCTATCGGGCTCAGCAAACTTTATAGTTGCAAACTCGTATTGCTTTAACGTCTTTTCAAAACGCCTTTCGGGCTGATTATTGAAAAACTCGTCAAGAACAACTTGTCTTCTCATTTTTATTCCTCCGAAGATTTTGTTTATACTTTAATTATACCCCATAAAAACCTTGATTGCAATAGTTAAACCCAAATAAAAAATTATGACTTTATGACCAAAATATTGTTTTTATGACCTTTTATAAAAAACTGACGCTCCCTAAAACAAGGGAGCGTCTAAAATCGTTATTTAGTTTGATTTTTTTAGTTTACTCTGCTGATTTTGCAAGAACGCCACATTCAACAAGGAAATCAACAAAGCCTTGTGGAAGTGTTCCTGCCCCATACGCCGTTTTTAGATCGTCTTCAGACGAGTATAAATAGTAATCATCATTAGGATTAGCTGCTTCACCGTCCGTGCCTTTTGGCAACCAATCAGGATACGCTAAAACATTAGCATTAAGCTTTCCGTCCAAGCTAACTGCAATTACAGAGTCATATACTGGAGCGCAAGTGGAAGATGCTGCGCCGTACACAACACCGTTATAATTTCCTCCCGCTGCAGCCGTTTTAACAAGCACATTAGTATCTACGAATTTAAGTCCACCTTGTATTACACTGCATATAGCACTATTATGATTTCCCGAGGCTAAACTATCAACAACGACATTTACCTTTTCAATTATAGTCTCGCAACTAGCATTCTCTTTTATTTGACCAATTAAACCACCATTTGAAGTATTAGACTTAATGTGTATGTTTAATCTTTTAATAGTTGCATTCTTAACCCAAGCAAATAACCCTAAATTCCCTGCAGGAGACGTAAAATTAGTAATATTCAAGTCATTACCATTGAAGACTCCCGTAAATTCCTTACCTTTTGAATCTCCTGTAGGCGTCCACGCGCCTAATCCTTCTTCGTCTCCGTTAAGATCTAATTTGTCAAAATCAATGGGAGCTGTCAACAGATAATAACCACTTGTTGCTGATTGTAACCTGCCAAAATTAGACATATCTAGATTAATTATTATTTCAGTGTCTCTAACCATTTTAGCCAACTCTTTTGAAATCTTTCCAGTTTCTTCTGCAGTCTCATAATATGTGTCAACATCTGCATAAATGAAGTAATCTGTTCCTTTTTTTGCATCTGTTGTACCGTCGAGTTTGGTAAGTTCTGCTACCGTCAAATAACTTTTATCTGAACCAAGAGCATTAAGGCCATAAATAGGCAAGCTTCCAATACAATGAACGTTATTAACTGACATATGATCCACACCATAAGCTGTCAAAAAGCCCATAGAACTACCTGTTAAATTTGGAGCGTATACAACAACATCTTCCACTGTAAGTTCGGAAGTGTTTTTAGTCTGCCAACCAATAAGTGAAGTATAATTTGCTGTTCCCGTTGTTCCAGTAATATAGGCAACAACGTTTTTAATTGTATCTATACCATGAATCTGCCCAGTAATAACGCCGCTATTTCCTGGCTTAGCGTCTGAAAACGCAACGTTCTTAATAGTTGAACCGCTTATATAATTAAACAAACTGCCTGATAATGATTTGATAACGTGGCCGTTTCCATTAAACGTGCCGGCAAACGTTCCCGTATTTGTCCAAGAAACATCACTCATTTCAATATCGGCTGTCAACAGGTAGTATCCATTAGTTGCACCTTTCAAATCCGAGAAGTTATCATTGTCGAGCAAGGTAACCCCATAAGCGTCGTATTTTTCGGGAATTATCTTATCTGCATACGCTTTAATGGTTGAATCAGGTATAATGCTCGTATCAAAATAAACAAGTTCATCTGGTGTGGTAATCGCGTAAACGTGGAACTCTTTTCCGTTTTCTGCAAGTTCACCGTCCATCCCGTAAGTATAATGTTCGGTTTCATTTTTACTATGTGTAGCCCTAAAAGGATTTGCCAAAGCAGCCGTAGGAACAAATGCCCAAACGTTATCTACTATGACGTTACCTGAAGGAGCTTCTCCTCCAGCAATAAAACCAACGTCTGTAACCTCTGCTGATGCTGAATCAATATTAAATATCGAATTTTTAACGGTTAATTCTCCCTGTAACACGCTCGTTACACACCCCGAATACAAAGCACCGTTCAACGCGTCAACATCGATAACAACGTTATCTATCAAAGACCTTCCCTTAACTTGACCAACCAAAACCCCTCTGCTCGTATTAGTTTTCGCGTTAATACTTAAATCTTTAATAGTGGCACCGTCTCCTGTATAAAAGAGCAAACCTATATTGCCTTCTTTAGCAGTAAAGTTGTATATCGATTTATCTTTGCCGTCAAGCACACCAGAAAAAGTTACCGAAGGATCCCAAGTTATACCATCCATATCAATATCGTCAGCTAAGTAATAGTACCCTGTGATAGCGGTTTTTAATATGTCGATATTGCTATTATCTAGTGCAAAAGTTAAGTTATCTTTAACCAAAGCGTTTATTCCTTCATCAAGTTTGTTTTCTATCGCCATTTTACCAACGGTTTCAAAAGAATCATACACAAAATAATCTTTTTCACTAATACCGTTTATCGTGCCAATAGGCAACAAGCTAGAATACTTATTCTTTGATGGGTTAACAATATGCACGTTTTCAGTTGTTACTACTGCGCTTGCGCCATCACTATGACCGCCAATAATAGCACCATAATTCGTGCCGTCACCTACGTAAGAGCCAAAATTTATCAGTACGTTTTTAAGGTTAACGTTACTAGCAGTCATCGCTCCGACACCACCGCCATTATATGAAGCAAACTTATCATAACTTATAACAACGTTTTCTATAGTGGTTTCACCCCTTATCTGGCCGATAAGTCCGCGATTGTTTCCCGCATAGTTAGAAATATCAAAATACGTATTTCTTATTATTCCGCCAAAGTTAGTGAAGAAACAATGGTAGTTTTTACCACTTGGATACGCAATATTTTTTATAGAGTGACCGTTACCGTCAAAAATAAGATCTCTCTTTTTGTTTTCGCCGTCCTGCCAAATCTGACCATTAAGGTCGATATCTTGGGTTAAAACGAAAGCACCTGTGGTTGCGTTCTTTAATTCATCCAAGTTTCCGCTATGCAGTTTTGTTGCCTGAACAATCTTTGATACAAAAACCTTACCATCCTGAACTACAGACACGGTGTTTTGCGCATCGATAAGCGCGTGTATAGTAGATATAGTATACACGTCTTCATTTGCGTCGTAAGTTGCTTCGTAGGTCTTAGCATTTAGATATACGTTTATCTTTCCGCCGTTTTCGGGATCGTCAAAAGTATCGGGAAGACGGAAAGTTGCCCCGTCCGTACCGAAAGAGTACGAGTCAAGAGATAAGTTTGTATCAGACTCTTCAATATCAAAGTAAGCTTTAACGGATTCCTTATCGAAGTCTTGACCTTCTTGATAGTTAAAGTAAGCGGCAGTAGCAACGTCACGCATAGTACGTTTAACTTCGCCATTAGATTGACAAGCTTTGTAATAAACTGCGCTGTCGCCTTCGCCTACTTTCAAGTAAGATTCTACTATAAACTCCATTGCGTAAGCAGCTTTCTTTTCGGCTTCGGATTTATTCGCTAAACTCTTGAAGTTAAGATAGGTCTTGAAATTAAAAACTTTCGAGCCCTCATTGCCTTCAAAGACTGGCGTACCTTCAAAAGGATACGCGCCGACCTTGCCGTTCGCTCTTACAACTGCAAGAAGTTGAACGTCTACACTGCCGTCTTGACTCTTTTCTTTATAATAAGATTCGGCAATCTTAGCTTCAAACCTGATACCATCCGACTCGATACGTACGCTTGCTTCATCTAAAAGGTTAAACTTTCCGTTCTCAGCAAGCTGGATCTTACTCTCTTCGGGTATCTCCGCTGTTCCGACAGTAACGTTTCCGTCCGCTTGTGCGTTCACCGTAGCTTTACCAAAATGCAAAACACAGAATACGCACGATATGCACATAAGTACAACTGCAAGTATTGTTACTAAGGATTTTCTAGTTAAATTTCTCATAAAAAGTCCTCCGCATCAATATTTACCGCATCTGAATCGGAAAAGGTTGAACTTAGCACAGAATCAACCGCGCAAAACAACTGTATTTCCAACTCTGGTTCAAGATAAGTTTTCATCATAACTCATCCTCCATAAATAAAAATTTTACAAAACACGACAGCCCTTACCACACAATTCCCTTTTTAACGCCCAAATTTAGCCACCAAAGCGTTTTTCTTTCCCTCGTAGGGGGAAGAAAGGGTGCACCCTTTCTTTCCCTCGTAGGGGGAAGAAAGGGTGCACCCTTTTGAAAAATATCCCTGTTTTCCTTATGCAATTTTTAGGTGCAATTTAAAATACGCCGCATTTTTGTCTTTTCATTAAACATTATATAATGGCACGTGTCAATATGAAAATTTGACCAAAAGTTATGAATTGTTGACATTTAAAATGAATTGAATATTTGAACATTTCACTTATCGAAAATTAAAAATCATTATATTTTTACTTGCGATTTTGCGTTTTTTATTTGGTGGTTTTATATGATTTTTTTTAATTTTTTTAATTAAAACTCTTTACTTTTAGCGTAAAATAGAATACAATGTATACGAAAATACTTAATCTTACGCGTTTATACTAGGTTAGGAGAAATTTGTTATGAACTATTCTTATCTTAAAGACGGAAAACGGATCAATTATCTGACTGAACAAAATATTACAAGTTCGCCCTATTCTAGGATCGTCGTTAGAAACGACTGTCCTTTACATACCCACGCCTTTTTTGAGTTTACTATTTGTTTAAGCGGAGTATACAACAACTACATTAACGGCGTTTGCCACACCATAGAGCATGGCAGAATTATTCTTTTAAGACCTATGGACGAACATTATTTTGAGGCGGACGTTCCACACACTTCGCGCGACATATACGTTACCGTGGACGTTATGAAAAATATTTGCGATTCGTTATCCCCTACGCTTTTTGACAAACTTTTAAATCAGCCGCTTGCCCTAGATTTTTCAATACCTGATTTTGAAATGCAGATGCTAGAGAGTAAAATGAGTTACCTTAACATCACCGACGGCAAGTCCGATCTTCAATTAAAGGCTAGGCACAGAAACGTCGTTATGAGTATTCTCGACCTTTGGCTTTCAAACATTAACGACACGGTTGATACTCCGCAATGGCTTTCTCTCTTGGTGTCAAGACTTAGCACGGCTAGTTTTATCAATAAGAATATTGAAGAAATCATTGCATCAACCAACTACTCACACGGCTACGTTTGCAGAGAATTTAAGCGGTTTATGGGAAAAACTTTACAAGATTATCTTGCCGAAACAAGGTTTTCTTACGCTATATCGCTACTTGCCAACAATGAAAACAGCGTTGCTCAAGTTGCGGAAAAGTTAGGGTACAACGCAACTTCTAACTTTATCATTGCGTTTAGGAACAAGTACGGCGTTACCCCTGCTCAATGGCGAAAGGAAAAAACTTAATCGGTAGTTTACGCAGGCACTTAAAGTTTATTCATTTAAAATATTTACGCCCGACGGTTTAATCCGTCGGGCGTTTTTGTATTTTATTCACTCCAGTCAACCAGCATATAAACCTTTCCGGTTATATCTTCTCTTACTTTCTCAATAACGTATCCCGTTTCAAGATCATATTTTAAGTACTCATGTTGCGTGATATCTTCCAAATTATAATCATACGTAACGCTCAATTCGCCATTTGTCAAATAAACTACTTTTGACTCCCATTTCTTTCCGTTATCAAGAGTGCCTTTCTCATTTTTTTTCTCCATTACCGTCCATGCACGAGAATACGACAACGTTGTAATGTTCTTAACTACTTCAGACTGTGCCAAGATTGCATAATTTGCAACAGCTTTTTCGTCAAAGTCAACGCCTTCGTCGGTTATCTCAAACGATACCGAAGGACCGTACTCCTTTTCGTCGCCAAACTTAAACTGCACAACACCTTTCGTATCGTTGGGGTCGTTTGCTTGAAGTTCAGCTGCTTTTGCTTTAAAATCTTCGTACGATACGCCTTTGCCACAGCCAACCATTGCTAGCGCGCAGATAGACATAATAACTGCTAATGCTACTACCAAAAATCTTTTCATTTTGTTTCTCCTTAAAAATTTTATCCAGGTGATTATATCACCTTTAATTTTTCTAGTCAAGTTTTTTAGAAAATATTTGCAGATAAATTATTTAAATATTCTACCGACTCGAAAAGTTCGGTTTCTTTATCGTAGTCGGACGTATACGCCTCGATAAGTATCGCGCCGTCAAATCCTACGTCTTTTAATCTTTTTAGAACGTCGTTAAAGTCGGTAACGCCTTTCCCCGGCAGACACATTTTGCCGTTTTCGTCAACGTCGGATAGGTGCGCGGTCACTATGTCTTTGCCCATTTCTTCGATATATTCGGCGTAATCTATTCCGCTCTGCCTTGCCTGTTTTATGTCGAACGTACCTTTTAATCCCAAAGTGCGTTTTCTTATCTCGTTAAAAAAACCTATGTAATTATAATAGCCCCAATGCACGTTTTCGTAAGCAAGGCTTATTCCGTAAGGCTTTATAGTATCTATAATCTCTTGGGTAATCTGCCCAACCCTATCGTAATTTATAGTAAACGGTGTTTTCTTAAACCGTGCGCCGCCGTGAAAGGTGTAATACTTTGCACCGACAGCCTGTCCAGCCTGCATAGTCTTTTTCAAAAACTCAAACGAGTCGGCTTTCGCGCGCTCGTTTATACTGTAAAGTTGCGGTTCAAACTGCGTGGTTAGGGTGTGCACAGAGTGCACACCCGTATTGCCTTTTACACTATTTAATAATTCGCCGAATTCTTTGTTGTACTCGCAATAAGATTCTAAAAAAACTTCTGCGCATTGCACGTTGTTTTTACCCAAAAATTCCAAAGCGTCTTCGGTCTTACGGCGTGCGAACAACGACGCCGTTGATATGCCTATCTTCATAGTTTTTTAAATCTGCGGTTCTATAAGCCCCAAATCTCCGTCGTTTCTACGGTATATCACTTGTACCGTGTTGGTCTTAGCCTCTAAAAACACGTAGAAAGAGTGTCCCAAAAGTTCAAGTTCTGCCGCCGCCTCGTCAACCGTCATAGGTGTTAAGGTAAATTTCTTTTCTTTTACCACCTTTGCGTCTTTTGCTAGGTTATCGGCAGCAAACATTGCCGCGTCCTTATACGCCATGTTCTTTTGGTGCTTGTCAAAACGCGTTCTATACTTCCTTATCTGCCCTTCAAGTTTGGGAAGGACAATATCTAAAAGGTCGTAAAAGTTATCGCCCGACGCGGTTGCGCGTACTAGTCTTCCAGCATAATCAAGCATTACTTCCAAAGTCATTGTGGTTGACTCTTTCTTGAAAGACGCCTTAACTTCTGCCTGCGTTTCAAAATACTTGTCGAGTTTTCCTAGCTTTTGCGCGGTAACTTCTTTTAAGCGTTCGCCTACTTCGTAATTTCTGCCTACAATTTCAATTTTCATAATTTATCCCTCCTTATATAATATTACGCCGTTAAAGGCTGTTTTTCCTTTTTTTTGAGCAAAAAAATTTTTTTAAGCTTTTCTGAAAACGAACTCGCCGCTTTCAGCGTCTATAATCATTGTTGAGTTCTCTTTAAGTTCACCCCTTAATATAGATTCGCTCAACCTATCTTCAAGCTGACGCTGAATAACTCTCTTTAACGGTCTTGCGCCGTAATCGTTATCGTAGCCTTTTTCTATTATTAGATCCATTGCCGCCGCCGTAACTTCCAACTTAACGTCAAGCATTGCAAGGCGTTTTCTTAGGCTTGACAACAATAGTTCAGCTATCATGCCCGTTTCTTCTTTGGTGAGCTTATGGAACACTATAATATCGTCAATTCTGTTTAAGAACTCGGGACGGAACTTAGCCTTTAAGGCGTCCATATACCTGTCGCACATATTGTCGTATTCCGCCTGACTTCCACCGCTTGTAAATCCGAGCGTATTCTTATGCTGAACTTCAGTTGCTCCGACGTTTGAAGTCATTATTATTATACAGTTCTTAAAACTTACAACCCTGCCTTTGCTGTCGGTAAGTCTGCCGTCGTCCAACAACTGCAACATTACATTAAACACGTCGGGGTGCGCCTTTTCTATCTCGTCGAAAAGCACGACCGAATAGGGTTTTCTTCTAACCTTTTCGGTAAGCTGTCCAGCCTCGTCAAAGCCGACGTATCCGGGAGGCGCGCCGACCATTTTAGATACCGAGTGCTTTTCCATATACTCACTCATATCCACGCGAATAATATTGTCTTCATTGCCGAACACCGCTTCGGCAAGCGCCTTTGAAAGTTCGGTTTTACCTACGCCCGTTGGTCCTACGAATATAAACGAACCAACAGGTCTATTCGGATCTTTAAGCCCTGCCCTTGCGCGTCTTATTGCGTCCGACACCGCCTTTACCGCAGACTGCTGGCCGATAACGCGTTGATGTAAAACTTCTTCTAGTCCTAAAAGTTTTTGCGCCTCGGTTTCGTTGAGTTTAACTACGGGTACACCCGTCCAGTTGCTAACTACCTTTGCTATATCTTCGGGGGTAAGCATGAGTTTTTCACGATTACCGCTCATCTTGCTTGCGCGACTTCTTATGTCTGCAAGTTCTTTTTCTACTTCTTCTATCTCTTTGTTAATTTTTATAGCGCGATCCAAATCGTCCCTGCGCTTAGCTTCGTTTTTCTGCGCGGTAAGCGTTGCAAGTTCCTTTTCTTTTTGTCTTGCCTCTGCCGGTGAATTATAACTGTCAAGCCTTACCCTTGACGCCGCTTCGTCGATAAGGTCAATTGCCTTGTCAGGTAAAAACCTATCGGTAATATATCTATCCGATAGCGACACCGCCGACATGATGGCGTCGTCTGGAATACTTACGCCGTGGTGCGATTCGTATTTATCGCGCAATCCTTTGAGAATTTCCACCGTTTCTTCGGTGCTCGGCGCGTCAACCATAATCGGTTGAAATCTGCGTTCTAACGCCGCGTCCTTTTCAATATATTTTCTGTATTCGTCAATAGTGGTTGCGCCTATGGTTTGAAGTTCACCGCGCGACAGCATTGGTTTTAAGATGTTTGCCGCGTCCATATTGCCTTCACCCGTACTTCCCGCGCCAACGATATTGTGAATTTCGTCTATGAAAAGTATGATTCTGCCGTTACTTTTAACAGCGTCTATCATGCTTTTTAACCTTTCTTCGAAGTCACCGCGATATCTTGCGCCTGCAAGCATACCTGCAATGTCTAATGAAAACACTATCTTATCGCTTAAAAGTTCGGGGACGTTGCCCTTAACTATCGCTTGCGCTAAACCTTCGACGACCGCGCTTTTACCAACGCCCGGCTCGCCTATTAGTACGGGGTTATTCTTAGTTCTTCTTGAAAGTATTTGTATAACCCTATCAATCTCGTTCTTTCTGCCGATAACGGGGTCGAGTTTGCCGTCTTCGGCTTGTTTATTAAGGTTTATACCGAACTTTGAAAGTTCGCCCAAATCGTCCTGTTGAGGCTGTTTATCCTGTCTTCTTTGCGGTTTTGCCCCCACTCCGCCGCCCGTATACGATTTGCTAAAAAGACTTTCCTCTTCTTCGGGGATATCTTCCATTTCAAAGTTGCCGAAAAGCGCGTCTTCAAGTTCTGCGATTATGCGGTCGACGTTTACGCGAAGTTGTCTTAAAATTGCTACCGCCATGCACTCACTATCTAAAAGTACGGCAAGTAAAAGATGCTCCGTACCAACAAAGCCAGCGCGTGCTTTTAACGATATTTCAACGGCGGTTTCAAACAAACGCTTGGTCCTTGCCGTGAACATATTGCCTGCAATAACCGTTTGCTTATCCGCTACCTTTTGCAGATAGACTAAATATCTTTGAGTGTCTACGCTTGCTTCGCGAAGTATGGCGGCAGATCTTCCGTCGGAAACGTTCATAAGCCCGAAAAGGACGTGTTCACTTCCTATATATCTACAACCAAGTCGCTTTGCTATCGCCGTTGCTAAGTCTATGACTTCGATTACGTTGCGTGAAAATGATTCGTATTGCACAGTCTATTCACTCCTTTAATTTAAGTAGTTGATTGCCGACCATTTCCGCACGGAAAAGGTCGCGGTCAATCGCCGATAAACGCCTGCCGTACTGTTCGCAAATGTTTGCTGGTCGTACTCGTATTATAAGGTCGTCTATACTCTCTATGTTGTTTATGCCTATTAAACCTAGCATTGCGCCGAGTTTAACCAAGGCTACATGTGACAAAAATTCGTTATAACCTAGCATAACGGCGTTGGTTAGCACCCCGAACGACTTCTTTGCTCTGTCCATAGTTTTAAGCTCGTCTTTTACGAAAAGCCGTTCCATCTGCTCTCGCTCGGCTATGCAGATTGCTTCTACCGTCTGCTCTACTTGGTTTATAATATCGTATTCCGAAACACCTAAGGTGACTTCGTTACTTATCTGATACATATACCCTTCAGAATCGCTGCCTTCGCCGTAAAGTCCGCGGACGGTAAGACCTAGTTTTTTCATTTCTTTAACGAGCGCGGATATTCTTCCACTCTCGGTAAGAGCCGGCAAAAACAGTAAAACCGACGCTCTAAGTCCCGTTCCTAAGTTGGTCGGGCAAGCGGTAAGGTAACCAAACCGCTCGTCAAAAGCAATGTCAAGGTTCTTTGCTAAATCGTCGTCTAGATGGTCAAGACGTTTATACGCTTCGGATAAACTCAGTCCGCGCATAAAGCATTGTTCTCTTATGACGTCTTCTTCGTTTATCATGACTGAGATACTCTCGTCTTTATTGATAAGCGCAGCACCGCAGTCATGGTTATCAATAAGGTTTTGGCTAATTAAATGCCGCTCTTTCATCGCTTCAAGTTTTAACTCGCTTAAATTCGCCATATAAAATAGGTCGAAAGTATCCGTTCTAACCAAAGCGCGGTTTACCTTTTTGACTATCTCTTTTGCAACGACGGGATTTTCCGTCCTAAAAGGATAACCTTTAAGGTTGCGGGCAAGACGCACTCTAGACATTATGATATTACCTTTATATATATCGGGATTGGTAATCGTCATATAAGCCCCCTATCTTTAAGTTCCTTTTTTAGTTTGAAAATCTCGGCGGATAAACTGTTGACCTTGGCAAAATCGCCGTTTATTACCGCAAGTTCTTTGTCGCTTAAAAGTTTTTTGTATTCGTTTAAGAGTTCCTTATCTATCGCCACGCCGCTTGGGGTTTTTCCAACGTGAAAATCCCTGCCTTGAATTTTCTTTAAGGCAAGTTTAATTTCCATCTCAAATGCTTTATAACAGTTAGGACAACCCAACATACTCGTTGCGTAAAACTCGTCAAGTCGAGTTCCGCAGAAAGGACAACTCTTTACGTACATATTAGTTTTATTTCAAATTTTTTGCTAATTCTTTGATATATGCAGAAGTATCTTCGCCTATTTCCTTACTCATAAGCGCAAACTCAACGTTGGCTTTAATATATCCGAACTTGTCGCCGACGTCATACCTTTTGCCTTCAAAACAGCTTGCTAAAAGTTCGCCGTTTTCTGCTAAGGTATCTAATGCGTCGGTAAGATATATTTCGTTATTTCTTGGCTTTAAGGTTTTAAGCATGCCCATAACCTTGCCCGACAAAACGTATCTGCCGATTATAGCGTTGTTTGAAAGGGCTTCAGCAAGGCTCGGTTTTTCAACTATCGCGCTCACCTGCATTACGCCGTCTTCTTCGTTTGCTATGCCGATATTGCCGTATTTACTTACGTCGTCACCAAACACTTCCATGGTAGCGATTACACTCTTTCCCGTGCTTTCAAAAATTTCTGCAAGGCGTTTCATACACGGCTTATCGTTCTCGCCTGCATAAATAAGTTCGTCACCTAGTAAAAGGGCAAACGGCTCGTCCCCGATATAGGGTTCTGCGCACAGTATCGCGCCTGCTAGTCCGTTTGGAACTTCCTGTACTGCAAACTGGACGTTAAAGCGGCGCGTCGCCTTTTCTATCTCGTAAAGGGCGGTTTTGCCGTCGGATAACAATCTGTCTTCTAGGTCCTGATTCTTGCCAAAGTGGCGTTGTATTACGTCTGAACCGGGACTTACCACTATTACTATATCTTCTATGCCGACCGAACTTAATTCTTCAGCGATATATTGAATAGTAGGCTTGTCTAACACCGAAAGCATGGGCTTTGGCACGGCTTTTGTTATCGGCAAAAATCTAGTTCCTAGTCCTGCCGCAGGTATTATAGCTTTTTTAAGTTTATTCATATTACTTTTTCCCCTTTGCTTAAAAAACTTATTCGCTTTTTTATTTAAAATTTTCTTCTTCGGTGGCTTTTATTTTTGCTACTCTTCTTGCGTGTCTTTCGTCACCGCTAAACTCGGTGGACAAAAAGGCGTCTACTATTTCCATAGCAAGTCCTGGTCCAACAACCCTTTCGCCAAACGCAAGGACGTTTGCGTCGTTATGAAGTCTGGTCATCTTTGCAGAGAAAACGTCGTGACAATGTCCGCAACGTATGCCCTTAACCTTGTTTGCAACGATACTCATACCTATTCCCGTTCCGCAGATTAGAACGCCTTTATCGCACTCGCCGTTTGCTACTGCGTTAGATACTTTAAGCGCGTATTCGTTATAGTCAACCGACGTCTTGTCGTGACAACCGAAGTCCACGTATTCAATGCCTTTCTTTTCAAGATAATCAATCAATAACGGCTTTAAGTTTATTCCGCCGTGATCGCAACCTATTGCTACTTTCATAATTTTCGTCTCCTTAATTTCTAACAATTTTGCTTAATATTATTTCACACGCGTCATCTAAATGGCGTGAAGTTGCCTTGTATATTTCCAGACTGCCGCCGTAAGGGTCTGGCACGTCTTTTAACCCCGTGAGTTCGGATACCGTAACCACGTTCTCGTATCCCGAAAGATACCTTTTATGCTCGCTCGTCATACAGATTATAACGTCTGCGGTAAAGAGTAACTTTTTTGTAAGCGGTTTTGATTTAAACCCGTAAGGTTTTAATCCTAACGCCTTTAACGCCTTAAACGAGTTTTCACTCATTTTTGCGCCCGTCTTAGCACTAAGCCCTGCGCTAGTTACCCTGACGTCGGTTATTCCCGCAGACTTTATTTTGTTTTTCATAATTATCTCTGCCATCGGGCTTCGACAGGTGTTACCCGTGCAGACAAATACTATCTTTCTCATCCGCAAGACTTCCTTAATCTGTTCATTATTCCCATATTAACGCCCTTTTCGTCGGGCATTGCTACGGCTATTATTATATCGGCTATCTTTTCCCCTTCCAAAAGTTTATCGTATAGGTTTGACGCTATCTCTTCGGGGGTATTGCCTAACCTTAACGCTTTAAGGTTGGGATATTTATCGGCTATATAATCGGCACACATAAGGTACGCTCTTTTTCCATCAGCCGTTTCTTTTTCGTATCTTGCCGCGGCTTGCTCATAATCGCTCTCTTCGTATAGCGCGGTTTGGCATTTAGGTTTGTAGTGGGTATACTTTACGCCGGGGGACTTAACCTTATCACCACTTTTATGTTCGGCGATCTCACAACTACCGACAACCTTTTCAATCATCTCTTTGGTAATAAGCCCCGCCCTTAATATCCTAGGCGTTTTTTCGGTAACGTCAAGCACGGTACTCTCTATTCCGCCCAAACATTTTCCACCGTCAAGTATAAGTTCCAACTTGCCGTTTAGGTCGTCATAAACGTGCTTAGCCGTAACAGGGCTTGTATGCTTTGATAGATTTGCGCTAGGCGCAA
The DNA here is from genome assembly GCA_015055805.1 of Clostridiales bacterium. Lineage (GTDB taxonomy): Bacteria > Bacillota > Clostridia > Christensenellales > Borkfalkiaceae > UBA1259. The sequence goes on along the minus strand of SVHN01000001.1, from coordinate 145,318 downwards.
CTAGCGGAAGATTTACCGCTTTAAGAAGTTGTGCGCAACCCTTATGCGACGGCATTCTTACCGCCAAGGTTTGTCCGCCGCAAACGGCTTCTTTGCACACGACGTTTTTGCTCTTAAAGACCAAGGTCAACGGTCCCGGCATATACGCTTTGATAAGGTCATAAACGTAGTCTTGTTCTATATAGACTAACTTGTTTAAGTCGAAGTCTTTATGGACGTGAGCAATTAATGGATTATCTGACGGTCTACCCTTTATTTCAAATATCTTTTTGACGGCTTGTGAGTTAGTTCCGTCTGCCGCTAATCCGTAAACCGTTTCGGTGGGCATACCGACAACTCCGCCGCTAAGAAGTATTTTTTTAGCCTCGTCAACGCTCTTTTCTGAAAGTACTTTTATCTCGGTTATCATTTTAGAAAATCTCGTCGTCAACAGATTTAATAGGTGGCGCGTCAAAGTCTTCGGGTGGCGGTTCGGGAAGATCTTCAAACTCCTTGACCGCTGCGTTATTGACCTTAGGCGTTTCGGTTAGCGCGCCGTTGTCTTCGGGTTCGCCCGTGTCCCTATTTAGGTTGATAAACTTAGTGCATTCTTCCTTAAAGTACAGTTCAACTACGCCCGTAGGTCCGTTTCTGTGTTTTGCAATGACTATTTCGGCAACGTTCTTCTTGACCTTGCCTTCTTCAAAGTCTTTATCCTTTACGGTTACCGCCTTATCGGGACGGTGAATAAACATAACTATATCTGCGTCTTGCTCTATCGCGCCCGATTCACGAAGGTCGGACAATTGCGGTCTGCCGCCCCTACTCTCCGCCGTTCTTGAAAGTTGAGATAGCGCAAGTACGGGAACGTTTAGTTCCTTTGCCATTATCTTTAAGTTTCTCGATATGTCGCTGACTTCAGTCTGACGGTTATCGCTGTTCTTGCTCTTGTCGGGGCTCATAAGTTGGATATAGTCAACCATAACGAAGTCTAAGCCGAATCTATTTTTCAGTCTACGGCATTTGGAAAGCATTTCTCTAGGCGTTATCATTGCCGAATCGTCAATGAATATTTTTGCACCCGACAGTTTTGCCCTTGCCTTTGCAATGTTGAGCCACTCGGTTTTGTTGAGTTTACCTTTCATTGCGTTGCTCATGCTTACACCTGCAACCGAACACAAAAGTCTTTGGCCTAACTGTTCTCTACCCATTTCCAGCGAGAATACCGCGCACGAGTAACCTTGAAGCGCTATGTGTTCAACGAGGTTCATTGCAAGCGAAGTTTTACCTACCGCAGGACGAGCCGCCAAAATCATAAGGTCGCTCTTATGTACACCGTTCAATATATTGTCTAGTTCTTTGTAGGTAGTCATTACGCCCTTTGCCGACGACTTATCCTTGGTAAGTTCGTCAAGTTTTGTCATAACTTCGGGCATTATAGAATCTAGCCTTACCATTTCACTAGTATCTTCTGCGTTAGAGATATCGTAAACGGTCTTTTCTGCAAACGCTAGCGCGGCGTCCTTATCCGTACTCTTTCTGCACTCTTCGATTATTCCTGCCGAGCCTTTAATAAGTTTTCTCAAAAGACTGTCGCGAAGAACGATATCTAGGTATCTTTGATAGTTTGCAGACGACGGCATAACGTTGGTCAGTTCAGCGATATAGGTTATACCCCCCGCTTGTTCTAGCGTTCCTGCTTTTTCCAAAGCGTCGGTAAGGGTAACCATATCGACGGGTTGGTTTGCCTTTATTATTCCGTCCATTGCCGCAAAGATATACTTGTGCGACTCTGCGTAAAAATCGTTTTCTTCTAAATGTGAGGCTATCTCTATCTGTATTCTGGTATCTAAAAGTAAGCAACCGAGCAGAGCCTGTTCTGCTTCCAAACTGTGTGGCATTTCGCCAAATGGTTGTTTAACTGCCATAATTTTCTCCTTTAATTAGAGCGACTTAAACTCTTCCAAGGTATCCTTAAACACCTTGAACGCCGAGATAAACGGCTTTTTATCAGTTAAATCTACTCCTGCTATCTTGAGTAATTCCACCGGACTATCCGATCCGCCTGACGATAGAAACTTAAAGTAATCGTCAACCGCGCTCTGCCCTTCATTTAGTATTCTGTCGGCAATAGCAAGCGCGCTTATTATGCCTGTCGAATATTTATAGACGTAAAACGCCCTGTAAAAGTGCGGTATCCTTGCCCACTCGTACTTGATGTTTCCTTCGCTAACGACGGCTTTCCCGTAATACTTCTTGTTTAAGCGCAAGTATTCCTCGGAAAGGTTTTCTTTGGTGAGCGGTTCGCCGCTCTCCACCGTTTGGTGCGCAAACTGTTCAAACTCCGCAAACTGGGTTTGACGGAACAAGGTCGTTCTTATCATTTCCAAAAGATACGACAGTAGATACTTTTTAAGTTTAACGTCCTTTTCGGTGTTTAACAGATGTCTTATAAGCAACACTTCGTTGACCGTGCTTGCTACTTCCGCAACGAAAATTCTGTAATCGGCTTTAGCGTAGCATTGACTGCGGTTAGAAAAATACGAGTGTATGCTGTGTCCCATTTCGTGGGCTATGGTAAAGACGTCGTGCGTGGTCTTTTGATAGTTTAGTAAGACGAAAGGGTGCGTGTCGTAAACGGCAACGCTATACGCGCCGCTGCGTTTACCTTCGGACTCATAAACGTCTATCCAACGCTCGTCTCTCGCCTTTTTCAAGAGTTCTTTATACTCTTCACCTAGCGGTTCTAAACCTTTTATAACCAAGTCGTAAGCGTCTTCATATTCGAGTTTTAATTCCGCGCCTTCAACCACGGGAACGTATACGTCGTACATATACATTTTATTTAGTCCCAAAAGGCGTTTTTTCTCAGCCATATATTCGTGCAAATCAGGCAAAGCGTCGGATACGGTGGTTATAAGATTATCGTATACCGACCTTGGAACGTCTTCGCCCATAAGCGCGCGGTCAAGCGCAGAATCGTATTTTTTGGCTTTTGCGTAAAACACGCCTTTCTTTACGTTGCCGTAATAGGTCGAAGATATTACGTTGATAAGGGATATATAAGCGTTATAGTATTCGTTGAACGCTTTTTTTCTTAACGCCCTATCTTCGCCGTGAAGTATCACGCTGTAAGTGCCGTGACTTAGCGGAATCTTTTGACCTTTATGCGTTATGGTTTTAAGCGGAAGGTCGGCGTTGTCAATCTTAGTGAAGATATCACGGAAAGACGACATGGTTTCCGCACTCATTGAAAGTAATCTTTCTTCGTTTTCAGATAAAACGTGCGCTTTCTCTTTTAATATCTCTTTAATAAAATAGTCGTACTCTTTTAGTTTTGGGTTTTGTATATACGATATCAAAACACTCTCGTCAAGCGCGGTGAGTTCGGGCAAGACGAACGCTGTATTTTCGCCGAACTTCGCGCCGAGCGCAGTTATCTTAGAAGTAAGCGCGTCGTACTCGGCGTTCCTAGTGTCCTCGTCGTGTTTCATCATTGCGTAAACGCTGAGTTTATCCATAACTCTGCCGAGTTTTTCCTGCGCTTTCATGCAGTTATAAAAATCGTCGGCGTTGCCGAGTTTTCCCTTGTATTCGGAAAAATCAAGTCGTTCTGATAGGCTATTAAATTCTTTGTTCCATTGTTCGGACGAAGGGTAAATCTCTTCCGTCGCCCAAGTATATTTTTTGTCCAAGGTCCGTCCCCCGATAAGTTAATTTTTATTGCTATGTATAGGCGCAGGCATTCTTCCGCCGCGAGAAATAAACTTATCACAGCCGTACGGATTGACTTCCATTATAGGCGCGCTGCCCAAAAGTCCGCCGAACTCTACCCTTTCACCCACGCCTTTGCCCGGGACGGGTATTACTCTTACCGCCGTGGTCTTGTTGTTTATCATACCGATTGCCGCTTCGTCTGCTATCATACCGCTGATTGTTGATGCAGGGGTATCGCCGGGAATTGCTATCATGTCAAGTCCTACGCTACAAACACAAGTCATTGCTTCGAGTTTGTTTAGGGTTATTGCGCCGCTCTCTGCCGCGTTTATCATACCGATATCTTCGCTTACGGGGATAAATGCACCCGAAAGACCACCGACGTTAGAACTTGCCATAACGCCGCCTTTCTTGACTGCGTCGTTAAGCATTGCAAGTGCTGCGGTAGTACCGTGCGCACCCACCGATTCAAGCCCGATTTCTTCTAGTATATGCGCAACGCTATCACCCATAACGGGCGTAGGTGCTAACGACAAGTCTACTATACCGAACTCGGCGTTAAGTCTTTTCGACGCTTCCTTTGCGATAAGCTGACCTGCTCTCGTAATCTTGAACGCCGTTTTCTTTATAACTTCCGCAACGTCGTCAACCGACGCGTCTTTTATGCTCTTTAATGCGTGGTGCACAACGCCCGGCCCTGAAACGCCTACGTTGATTACCGTTTCGCCTTCACCAACACCGTGGAACGCGCCTGCCATAAAGGGGTTATCTTCCACAGCGTTGCAGAACACTACTAGTTTAGCGCAGCCAAATCCGTCCCTATCCTTAGTTCTATCCGCCGTCTGTTTTATAATATCGCCCATAAGGCGAACTGCGTCCATATTTATGCCTGCCTTGGACGAGCCGACGTTTACCGACGAACACATTCTGTCGGTAACAGCAAGTGCTTCGGGGATACTTTCTATAAAGGACTTTTCGTAACTGGTAAGACCTTTGTGAACTAATGCCGAGTAGCCGCCCAAAAAGTCTACGCCAACCGTCTTTGCCGCCTTATCAAGTGCCTTTGCAAGCACAACTTCTTTGCCCATGAAAGACGACGTCAAAAGGCTTGCAGGCGTGATTGATACGCGCTTGTTTATTATAGGAATACCGTATTCTGCGCCGAGATCTTCAGCAACTTTAACTATGTTTTCCGCCTTTTTACAAATTCTGTCGTAACAGAGTTGCGCGGTTTTTTCAGCGTCGTCCCTTATGCATGGTATAAGCGATATACCCATAGTTATGGTACGCACGTCAAAGTGTTCTTTTTCCACCATGTCGATGGTTTCTATAATTTCTTTCCTGTTAAGCATACCCTATTCACCTTAAATTTTATGCATTGCGTTAAAGATATCTTCGTGCTGAACGTGTATAGATACGCCTATCTTTTCGCCCAGTTCTATAAGTACGTTTTTAAGTTCTATTAGATTGAGTTTACTGTTTGAAAGATCACAAAGCATTATCATCGTAAAGTTGCCTTGAACGATGGTTTGGCTTATGTCTTCGATATTGACGTTGTTGTCCGCAAGCGCGGCCGATACCCTACTTATAATTCCGGGTTTGTCTTTTCCTATTACTGTTACGATTGCTCTCATAATATTTCTCCTTAGTCTAAAATTTCATAACTTATAAGCACGTTGCCCTGTGTTACGTATCTAACGTTGTCGTTTTCTTGGAACTCTGGAAATTCCCTTTCGTTAAACACTAATACTTTTCTTTCAAAGAAATCGTTTTTATACTTATTCCACTCCAAAAACACTAGCGACTTAAAATCCACCCCGTCTTTATCCTGAATACTTTCATTATACTCGAAAAAACTGCCCGTAGACGTTTCCCTAAGCCCCGTGTCTAGGTGTGTCATTATCTTATAATATTTATGCACGCGCCTATATTTTATTCCCATAAAGATGAACGAGAATATCACCATAATCGCGCTCAATGAGTGGTGGCAAACCTTAGTCCAAGTTATAGTCGGTGACTCGTAAGGCAGGGTGGAATACCAGATTACTATTCCCACGCTTGCTAGAATATAAACGGCTAGCACTATAAAAAATACCGTTAGCACCGCCTTTCTCTGTTTCTTTGCCCTAAACAGTTCTTCTCTGTCATAATACTCTATCATTTTTATTCTCCGTATTACTTAAAATCCGTTCTAATTTTTACGAGCGATCCGCCCGATATTTTGTAAAGTTCGTATCTGTCACCATACTCTGCCATAACTAAATCGGGGTTTTGTTTTACCCTAAAATACTTCGGCTCTTCTACCCTTTCAGCAGCAACTTGTGCTGACGGCTGAACTGGCGTTGCCGCCGCGGCTGCAGCGTTATTAAACGTGTTTTCCGAAACGCTCGTTGCCGTTTCCGCTACCGTATCATCATCTTCTTTTGCCGCGCGCTTAGAAGATTTAACTAGTTGTGCGCCCCTACGTTTTTTCTTTTTTCCACCCAAACCCAAAAGTGCTTTTAGGATAGACACTACCGCGTATATGACCGACGCGATAAGCGCTAAACTTAAAAACAGATTGGCAATGGGGTATTTCACCGTGATACCCGTAAAGTGAAGTATTAGCCAAAGTACCGATACTAAGATGACGAATTGTAATTTCAACAAGGATATTACAGCATACACGGCTTGAAACACCGTTGAAATTATCATCCAGATTAAACCGAAAAATAAACGGTTACGATATACAATCACCTTAATCCCCCTTAAGCGTTCCGTGAAGTCTACCACGGAAACCCTTAAATGCTAGCGACCAGTCTTCAATAACGCCTACAATCTGTTCTTCCGTACAAGTCCCGTATCGTTCGGTTCGGCTGTCGCTACTGTTTATACGGTTATCGCCGAGATAAAAGATTTCACCGCTTTCAAGCGTTCTATCTTCCCAGTCGATAGCGTTGGTTGCGCCGTCCTTTATAACGTACGGCTCGTCAAGTTTTTCACCGTCAACGTAGACGTAACCGCCCGATATCTTGACCGTTTGACCTTCCTTTGCGATCACGCGCTTAATAAGCCACGCTTCGCCCTTTTCACCTTCGATAATAACTATGTCGCCGATTTTAACGTCCGATTTTCTGTTTGCAACCAATAAATCCCCCGTCGTCAACGTCGGGTTCATAGAGTCGCCGACAACCTGCACGTTAAAAAACACGTAGGTATTTAGCAATACCACGACGAAAATTATCGTCATAATTAAGGCTATCGTCAAAAGAAAATTTCTGTCCGACTGCTCTTTTTTAAGTTTTCTCTCTTGTAAACTATCGAAAACTTTAATCATCTTCTCCCTCTGGCGGAAGGTAACTCTTGGTCATTTTACTCGTTTGGTCAACCGAAAGAAAGACCGTTCTTCCGCACTTTAAGCATTTAAGTTTGACGTCAGCGCCCGTGCGCACGATTTCCCACTCGTTTGCGCCGCAAGCGTGATTCTTTTTGGATTTTATTTTTCCGCCTACTTTATATACCATGGAATTATTCCTTTTTATCTATGCGATTAAACCCACAGCGCGTTATTCACTAGATAATCTTCACCGTCCACTAAAATTTCAATCGCGCTTACTACGTCGTAATTTTTTAGCGATTTGCCTTCTGCCGTTTTAAACCTCGCCATTTCAAACTTAAAATTGTGCCAAACATCTCCGCCTGCTATCTGCGCTTTTGCTGCGTATTCAACCTTTGCACCGAAGTAATCAGATATAAGTTTTACGGTGAGCGTTCCACCGTTTTTACAATACGCGTCGAGCATCAACATTGCACCTTCTTGCGGGTGGTCTTTGTCTGCGTTTATCTTAAAGGTTAAAAGTCCCCACTCGCTATACGCGCCGACTATTCCCATCGGACCTTTTTTGGTAAACACTCTTTTTTTATCCAAAACGTTTACTCTTGCGCTATTTTTAGCGTCCTGTTCGGCTGCGGAAAACACGCTTTCCGACTCTAAAATTCTAGACGAATAAATTATATTCGATTTGTGCGATTTGATAACTTCTTCGCTTTCAAACTTCTTTGATATAAGTTTTGACCCAACGGTCAAGCCGCTCTTATACTTAACCTGCGCAAAAAACACCACCATCTTAGAATCGTGGTACGGCAGATAATCGAAAACGTATCCCTCTTCGGTTTCTTGTTCGGGACGTGAATTTTTATGCCAACACCTAAGCGACGGATCTGCCGTCTGCTCGCTAGAATAAACGGCTATCTCTTCAATATCTTTACCGTCAACACTTACGGTTATCTTAATCCTGCCGTCTACCGTATCGCATTTAATATCTACGTCCGACGGTAAAAAGGTATTCTTTACGTCGCCCTTTAATAAAAACCGTTCAAAAAACACCAGAGCCGAGCGGAAAGATTCACCGCTAACCCTTTCACGATAGCCTACCGAATAGTTTATAGCCGTGTAAACATCCTTATTTATTCTGGTCAACGTATCGAACGCGCGGTCACAATCGTAAAGTTTACTGTTGGTCGCGGATAGCATTAGTATCGGGCGTTTTACGTGCATTGCGTAAGCCTGTGGCTCAATGCCTGCTATGAATTTATACATATTGTCCGAAAACTGCGGTTCGACCATTCCGCCGAACTTATAAATTCCGCGATAGCCTGCCCAGCCTGCGTTAAGCGCAAAAACCGTACAGTCCAAGTTTTTATCCGTACCCGCAACTTCCCAAAGCGCGGCAGCAGCCTCGCCTATACCAAATCCGCCGACGGCGGTTATTTCGGGTTTGCTCTTTAGAAAGGCTAAGGCATACCTTAAAACGCAACCCCACTCATACCAGCAAGTCTTAGACGCATCGCCTTCTACTTCGTAAAGTTTATCCTTTACTAAGTTATAATTAGCGTATGAGATACTTTCGGGGTAAGAAGTGAAGAATTCTTTACCGTCATCTGCACCGCCAAGGTCAACCGAAAGAACTGTATAGCCTTGTTTAGCAAGTTCCAAAATCAGGTCTTGATCGTTGCTGTTAAAATCTTGCGCAACCAAGACTGAGGGCATAACGCCGCTCTGAATATTTTTTGCTATGACGCCTGATATTTTAACTCTGCCGTCGGACACGGTCCTACCGTTAAAGACAACGTTGGTAAAAATAACGTCGCCGTGCGTGCTTTCTGAAACAACCTGACAGTCGAAGTCAGTTTCAACAGAAAAGTTTTTCCAGATAGCCGATGGTGTTAGTATTGTGCCTGCCATATTTACCTCAAAAAAATTTTGCGCTCTAAAAATTAATGGTGAGCGAATTACAAAAATAAAAAATAATCTTATTTTATAGTTGATTTTTGTCAACGTTTAGTTTATAATAATCTCTACCGTCGTTTGCGATAGGGATATTATCCCACTATTATTTAGTTATTTTATATTATATAACATTATACTTAGCAAAGCAAGCGTTTTTAGGATTTTATTTACCACAAGAAAGGAAGAGTTATGACCTGTTCGTATGCAAAAGAATTTTCTTCTTCGGCGTTTACCGACGTAGAAAATGCGTTCATCTGCGAATATTTGCCCATTTCTTCGGGCGACACCGTAAGGGTTTACCTTTACGGGCTTTTCCTTTGCCAGCACCCCGAGCGCGATCAGGATATCTTAGAGATTGCATCAACTCTTAAAATGGAAGTTGATAAAGTTAAGGATTGCTTTAAATATTGGGAAGAATTCGGACTAGTGTCGGTTCTTTCTGAAGAGCCTTTTTCCGTTCAGTATCTTCCCGTTCACACTTCCTTTTCTTCTAAACCCAGAAAGATTAAGGCGGAAAAGTACACCGAGTTTACAAAGGGTATTCAAGCACTTCTTCCTACGCGTATGATATCTACCGGTGAATACACTGAGTATTTTTCCATAATGGAAACCTACGGCATTAAACCCGAAGCTATGCTCATGATAGTTAAGTACTGCGCTGACAGAAAGGGTACGGATATAGGATATCGCTACGTTTCAAAGGTTGCAAAAGACTTTGGCGCGCGCGGAATTACGACCGTGGAAAAGGTGGAAAAAGAATTATCGTCTTACATATTGCGCACGGGCGTCATTGAAAAGATACTCAAAGCCTTATCCCTTAAACGTCAACCGGAAATCGAAGACTCTACCCTACTCAAAAAATGGACGCAAGAACTTAACTTCGATACGGACAGCATAATCTTTGCTGCAAGCAAACTCAAAAAAGGCAGCATGGCAAAACTCGACGAGTTTATTATGGAACTGTACTCTTTGAAGAGTTTTTCTCAACAAGAAATAGAAGAGTATATGAATAAAAAACAGGCCATTTACGAACTTGCGATAAAGATCAACAAAGCACTCTCTATCTACGTTGAAGTGATGGATACTGTCGTTGATACTTACACGCACAAATGGTTGTCTTACGGTTTTACCGACGACGCGCTTTTATTCATTGCGTCAAACTGCTTTAAATCGGGCAAAAACACCTTGCAAGATATGGACGGTTTAGTGGAAACGCTACGTCAGCGCGGATTTATCGACCTTTCAAGCGTCGGGGATTACTTTGAACAAGAAAAGAAGATGGACGCCTTTATCAGCAAACTTTTGATAACCGCTGGCATAAACAGACGCCCCAACCCTTGGGATAGAGAAAACTTGCAGATGTGGAAAGGCTGGAATTTTTCAGAAGATATGATTTTAGAGGCGGCAAAACTCGCTTCGGGTAAAAGTTCGCCTATCGCCTATATGAACGGAATACTTAGCAACTGGAAAAATAAGGGCGTATTTAGCATTGAAAACGTTCCCGACGTTAAAAATTCAGACGACTCGCAAGAGAGTTACAATCGCGAATACGAAAGAAGAAGATCGCTTGCCCTATCAAGAGCGCAAAAGAATATGGATAAGGCTAATGAGATAGATGGTTTTACGGCTATTTTAGGTAGACTTAGCGGCATTGAAAAAGACCTTGCGTTTGCTGAGATTTCGGGTGACCAAACAAATCTTAAAAATCTTGAAAAAGAACAGGCGGAATTAAACGCTACCGCAGAAAAACTTTTACGCACTATCAACCTTACCATGCGCGACTTATCCCCCCGATTTGCTTGCGAAAAGTGTTCGGATACGGGCTACGTTGGAACGCACAGGTGCGATTGCTTTAATAACAAGGTACAATAAACGAAAAACTCCGAAAGTTTTCGGAGTTTTTTTTGTTGCTTTTAGTAAAACACTATGTTATAATTTCTGGCGATATAAATTGTAATATATGGAGATTTTGTATAGGTTATGGACGCATTTTTTCCTATGCTTAAAAACGTTATACTATTCGTTCTGCTTGCAGTTCCCGGGTACGTTTTAGTCAAGACTAAAGTATTTAAGCAAGAACATTCGGGCATTCTGTCAAAGCTTTTGGTTTTCGTTGGCTCGCCTTTCTTTATCGTATATAATATGCTTAACGTTGAATTTAACGCTCAAACGATAAAAGGCTTGGCTCTGTCTTTTATACTATATTCCGTTTGTATCTTTGCGTTTTATTTTATAAGCCCTATCTTCTCTCGCGCAAAACACGACGACCTTATTAAGGCGCAAAAACAACGCCAAATGATGCGGTTTTGTGAAATTTTTTCTAACAGCGGATTTATGGGACTTCCGCTTGCGCTTGCGGTTTTCCCCGGAAACCACACGCTTATGGCGTATCTTATTGTATGTAACATTGCTAACAATATTTTTATGTATACAATGGGCGTTAGTCTTGTTGGCGGTGGTCAAGAAAAAGTAAACGTTAAAAAAATACTTCTAAACCCCGTCCTTATATCTTTTATAATCGCTATTCCACTAAACCTATTAGACGTCAAGGCTTTCGTTCCTGAAATAGTTACTTATACCGGTTGGTTCAACAATATAGTCACGCCACTAGCCATGACGGTTATCGGCATGAAAATGGCTGGAATTAGTTTTGTAACAATATTTAAAAATAAACCAAACTACGTCGTTTGTCTAGCAAAACTAATTATATTTCCCGTTATCGGCATTGCGCTCGCTTTACTATTTGCACTAATGCTACCCGACGAAAAATTTAACCTTGCTATGTGTTCGCTAATCTGTTTTGCAACGCCTACGGCGGCACTTGCATCAACTTTTGGCGACCAGTTTGGTGGCGATGCGGATAATGCCGTCATATATACTCTAGGCACTACCCTTTTATCAGTTATAACCATACCACTTCTTTATATGGTTCTCGTCGCTATACTGTAAGAAAAAATTACAACAAAAACCGCTCGACTTTCTGCCGAGCGGTTTTTTAGTATTTTTAATTGAATTTTATTTCCTATCGTCAATAGCGACGTATGGATTTCTGCCGTTGGTCGATACGTATGCAGGACGAATAATCTTACCGTTGTTTAGAAGTTCTTCCATACGGTGCGCGCACCAGCCTGACATTCTGGCAATCGCAAACATAGGCGTAAACAATTCCACGGGTAGTCCAAGCATATTATAAACAAAGCCGCTATAAAAGTCGATATTTGCGGAAACGCCTTTGATAACTTTGCGTTTTTCGCAGATAAGTCTTTGTGAAATCTCTTCGACTTTATGATATAGTCCAAGTTCTTTTTTCTTGCCTTTTTCTTCTGCAAGCGCGCCTACGAACCCCTTAAATACTTGCGCTCTTGGGTCGGATATAGAGTAAACTGCATGCCCCATGCCGTAAACCAAGCCCGTTTTATCATACGCTTGACCAGCAAGTATCTTAGCAACGTACGCCGCGATTTCTTCGTCGTCTTCCCAGTCCCTAACGTGTCTTTTGATGTCCGCCATCATCTCCATTGCTTTGATGTTAGCACCGCCGTGGCGTGGTCCTTTTAATGAACAGAGAGCCGCCGTAATGGTGGAATATGTATCCGTTCCTGCGCTAGTTACGACGTGCGTGGTAAACGAAGAGTTGTTACCGCCGCCGTGCTCTGCGTGAAGTATAAACGCTATATCTAATACTTTTGCTTCGAGTTCGGTAAACTTACTGTCTGGGCGAAGCATATGCAAAACGTTTTGTGCCGTAGATAGTTCGGGATCAGGTCTATGTATTATCAAACTCTTGTTCTCGTTATAGTGCATATGCGCGTTATATGCGTATACTGCAAATATTGGCGTCAATGCAATGAGCGCAAGGCTTTGACGTAGTACGTTATCTAAAGAGTTGTCAAGCGCGCGGTGGTCGTAACTGTACAGCGCAAGTATGCTCCTTGCAAGCGAGTTCATTATATCCTTATTTGGTGCTTTCATTATAACGTCACGCACGAAGTTTTTAGGAATTTTTCTGAAACTTACGAGAAGTTTTTGAAACTCAACTAGTTCGTTCCTATTCGGAAGTTTATTGAACAACAACAAGTACGTTGCCTCTTCAAAGCCAAGGTTAAGGCTGTTGTTGTAGTTATCTATCATCTTTCTAACGTCGATACCGCGATAATACAGTTCGCCGTCACAAGGAGTGAGAACACCGTCAACCATCTTCTTTGCTATAACGTCGGATATGTCGGTAAGCCCCGTGATAACGCCTGCACCCTTTTCGTCACGCAAGCCTCTCTTTACTTGATTCTTTTGGTAGGTTTCCTCTGAAAACTTAGGCATTTCGTGGTAAAGTTGCGATAACTTTCCCAGTTCGTAAGTCTGATATTGATTAGTCGTCATTGGTCTGCCCTCCTTATTTTTAATCGTATTCTATATTTTTGCTATTTTATCATTAATCGGCGTAATTGTCAATTATTTTAATTCCAATTGAACATTTTATATGCGCATATATCAAAGTAATTTAAAAGGGACTTATGAACAAGCCCCTTTTTCTTTATTTTTAGTAGTTATGCAATAAAAAGACTGATTAGTCTTCCATTCTTATCGTGCCTTGAACGGCAAAGACTTCGGGAAGTGATTCAAGTTTGTCAAGCGTTTTCTTAACAAGACTTTCGTTGCACATATGGGTTACGATTATTATCTGTGCCTTTCCTTCTTCAACAGCAACCTGCTTAACTTCAAGAATACTTACGTTGTTTTTAGCAAACACGCCCGATATCTTGGACAGTACGCCTGCGGTGTCTTTTACCGATAATCTTATATAATATTTAGAAGTAAAGTCGCCAACAAACTTGGTTTCCTTATTGCCCTTTTCGTTGTTTTCAAAGCAAGCGTAGAAGAATCTGTCGTGCTTTGCTGCAAATATTACGTCGGATACTATTGCGCTACCCGTTGGCAATGCGCCTGCGCCCCTACCGTAAAGCATAATCTCACCTACGGCGTCACCGACGAGGTGAACGGCGTTAAACGAATCGTTTACGCTTGCAAGCGGATCGTCGTTCTTAACGAAAGTGGGGTGTACTCTTACCTCTACTCCGTTTTCGGTATCTTTACCGATACCCAAGAGTTTTAAGGTATAACCCATTTCTTTTCCGTAAGCGATATCTTCTTTATTAATGCCCGTTATACCTTCGCGGTAAACGTTTTCTATGCAAATTTTCTTGTTGAAAGCAAGGCTTGAAAGTATAGAGAGTTTATAGGTTGCGTCAAAGCCCTCGACGTCTGCCGTGGGATTAAACTCCGCATAACCTAGACGCTGAGCCTCCTTTAACGCCTCTTCGTATGACGAGCCTTCATTTGCCATTTTGGTAAGAATATAGTTGGTCGTTCCGTTGATAATACCTTTTATGGATAAAATCTTGTTAGCCTGCATACCTTCTTGCAAGGTGCGGATAATGGGTACGCCACCTACACAACTTGCCTCAAAGAACAAACCTGCGTTCATTTTCTTTGCCTCAGCCTCTAACTCCGGCCAATGCTTAGCAAACAATTCCTTGTTTGAAGTAACGACGGTCTTGCCGCTCTTTAACGCGGTGGTAACGAACGTTTTTGCCACGCCCGTTCCGCCGATAACTTCTACTACGATATCGACGTTAGGGTTTGCAACGACTTCTTCGATAGACTTTGCAATTCTTGCGTCGTCTATTCCCAACTGCTTTGCTCTTTCGATATTTTTCTCGAGTACGCATTCAACCGTAAGGTCTACACCCTGCGTCTTCTTGAAATATTCTTTCTTCTCGGTTAAGATTTGGTACGTTCCACCGCCTACTACACCGAGTCCCAAAATTGCAACGCCTGCTTTTTTCATAACTATGCCTCCGATTACTTGTTAAGTTCGTAAATCATTCTAAGCCCGTCAAGGGTCAAGGTCCTGTCCACGGTATTTATCGCTTTGACTTCCTTTGCGATTATTTCGCCAAGTCCGCCCGTTGCCACTACCTTGACATCTTCAACTTTAAGCTCTTTTTTAATCTTTTTAAGTATATTTTCCACCAACCCTGCAAACCCGAAAATTATTCCTGCCTGCATACAATGCTTGGTGTTTTTGCCGATAACCGTCTTTGGCGCGTCGAGTTCGACCATAGGAAGTTGCGCCGTCTTTGTCGCTAAACCTTCAAGCGACGTCTTTATTCCCGGCGCAATTACTACGCCTAAAAGCTCGCACTTATCGCTTATCACGTCAAAAGTTGTAGCCGTGCCAAAGTCTATTACTACGATAGGTCCGCCGTATTTAGTATATGCGGACACGCTGTTTACTATGATATCCGCGCCAACTTCTCTTGGATTTTCCGCCTTTATGTTAAGCCCCGTCTTTATTCCCGGTCCTATCATTAGCGGTGATATGCCAAAGAAAAACTCGCACATGTGGCACATTGTATAGTTAAGCGCAGGGATTACCGACGAAAATATTATTCCGTCAATATCGCTCTTTTTTATGCCTCTATCGGATAAAAGCCCAACAAGTACCGAGCCGTATTCGTCCGCTGTCCTAGATATCCTTGACGATACGCGAAAGGACGCGACGAGTTTATTATTGTCGAATACGCCGTATTTTATGTTAGTATTACCTAAGTCGATAGCAAGTAACATCTTTATTCCTCGCTCTCAAAAGTTTCCGTTTGTTCGTCTTCCATATCGGTTTGTTCGTAATCAAACGCGTCTTTACCCAAAACTCTTACCACCCTATAAAGCGCAGGTGAAACCAAAATATTTACTAAAAGTTCGATAAAGAAATTAAAGGTTACGAGCGATACGAGTATAAACCCGAAGACGTTACTACCGCCTGCCATAGTTGCAATTGCGTCCCACATTCCTAAACAGCCCACTATAAATAAGCCCGTGTTCACAATGGGAACGATAGCAGCCGCAACAAACACGGCAACGTGCATATTTTTCTTTTTAACTATTTTGAACGCTAGCCCCGCAAGGTATCCTGCCGCAGTAGTCTTTACTATGCAAGTTAAAGTTGTAATCAGCGGAGTTTCCGTCCATATAAGGGTATAAAAGGGGACTAAACCCATTATTACCTGAATAAGCACGACCACGCCGCACGCAAATCCTAACACCGCACCGGCAACCGCGCCGAGCATAATTGCGCCGAGAACTATCGGTACAAGGGTAAAGTTTAACTGAACCGCGCCGATATTAATGGTTGCGCCAAGTGCTTGCAAAACGATAACTAACGCTAATAAGATTGAAAACGCAGTTATCCTGTGAGAGGAAAAATACCTACTATTCATAATGACCTCCAATCGGATTCCTTTTTCTAGATATCCGTTGTAAAAAATGTTTTTACCGTATATTCAGTCAGTCCTTTTTTTCAAGTAACCGCTGTCGGCTTAATTTATTTTAGCACAAAAATTTAACGATAGCAATTAAATCAAAGGCAAAATGTAACATTTTTAGCGCGTTTAGCTTATATTGATAGTAGAAAACTTCGCCGAACAATAAACTTTCTACATAGGCGGAGGGTTATTATACACTTTGGAGGTAACTTTATGAACGGTTTTGATTTATTCGGTAGCAACAACTGCTGTCTTTGGATTTTGATTATACTTTTAATCATTTGCCTTTGCAAGAGCGGTTGCTTAAACGGACTTTTTAACAGTTGTTACTGTCTGCCTGTGGCACTTCTTATTATCTGCTGCTTGTGCAAAAACGGCGGTGGTGGCTTCCTCGGCGGCTACGGCGGCTGCGGTTGCAAATAAGTTCGGGCTTATCTAAAAATAAATATTGATTAAGCATAAAGTGTGCGAGATTCAAAATGTAATCTCGCACATTTTGTTGTTTTTCTTCGCTTTGCTGTTTTATCTGCTATCCCTTCCCTCTTTTATTGAAAAAAACTTGAAAAAATTTCCCATATGTATTGCAAAATTTATATTAGTATGCTATACTTTCAATATAAATATTTTACAAAGGAGTACTGTTATGGAAAACAATGTACCAGAAACTCAGGAACAGGCAGTTTCCGTAAAGACCAACAAACTTTGCGACTCTAAGTTTGGCAAAGCTGTCGGCTTAAAACCCGATACCAGCGTCAAAACGGAAATCATTGCCGGCATCACGACTTTCTTTGCAATGTGCTACATCTTAATCGTTAACCCGAACCAGATAACCGGCTTTTACAGTTATCTCGGCGGCGAAGTAGCTAAATTGTGGCAAGCCGTATACGTTGGCACTATTCTCGCTGCCGTTATAGGAACGCTTCTTTACGCCTTCCTTGCTAAGAAACCTTTTGCGCAAGCATCAGGCATGGGATTAAACTCGTTCTTCTTTACGTCTTTTATTCTCCCTGCTGCTATTGCAAACGAGAACGGAGAAATTACAGGGTTTAACAACCTTACCACCAGCTATGGCGCAGGTTTGGTTATCATACTTATATCCGGTTTAATCTTCTTACTTCTCTCGGTTACAGGTTTGAGATCTTATATTGCTAAATCTCTTCCCGATTGCTTGAAGAAGGCTATCCCCGCAGGTATCGGTTTATTTATTGCGTTGCTTGGATTTAAAGGCGCGTTTATCGTTACCGATAACCCCTACACGTTCGTTCAGCTCGGCGATCTTACTAAATGGAAAATATACAACAGTTTTGGCGAATTAGCTGGCGGTGCTGCACCCTTCCTCGCTGCTTTCTTAGGATTAATTTCTATCGTTATATTCAACAAGCTTGGAATTAAAATTCTCAAGAATATGTCAGTTGTTTTAGGTATATTGGTATCCACGATTCTTTTCTACTTATTCACTTGGACCGCACCCAGTTTCTCGTTCAACAGTATCGGCGAATCTTTCTCTGCTTTCGGTGAAGTTGGTTTGTCAATGTTCAACGGTGCAAGCTGGTCGGCTGCGTTTGACGGAACGACTATCGGAACTGTTTTCTCAGTTATCGTTTTGATCATTACTTTCTGTTTGGTAGACATGTTCGACACCATCGGTACTCTTTACGGTGCTTCCGCTCAGGCTGGTATGCTTGACGAAAACGGCGACCCCGATAAGATTGAACAATGCATGCTTTGCGACTCTATCGCAACCTGCGCAGGTGCTATGCTCGGTACTTCTACCGTTACTACTTACGTTGAATCTGCTTCAGGCGTTGCAGAAGGTGGTAGAACTGGTCTTACCGCATTAGTAACCGCTATTCTCTTCCTTGCTTGCTTGGTTCTTACACCGCTTGCAAGTATTATCCCCGGCGTTGCTACCGCACCCGCTCTTATCTACGTTGGCGTATTGATGCTTAAAAACTTCAAGGCTATTGATATGGACGACCTTGCAAACGCAGTTCCTGCTTTCTTAACCTTGATACTTATGCCTCTCACCTACTCGATATCTAACGGTATCGCTGTCGGCGCAATCGCATACGTTCTTATCAGATTGTTTACTGGTAAATATAATAAGAAAGATATCGTTGTAACAGTTATCGCTGCTCTCTTTATCTTAAGATTTGCTTTGGTTAACACTCTATAATCTAAACTAAGATAAAACGTCCTTGCAAAACATTTTGCAAGGACGTTTTTATTTTTATTCTATTTTACTCCAAACAGACTTTAATTGGTCGTTTATCTCTTTCATCTTTTCGGTAGGTATTTTCTGCACTTTTCTATCATACGTTACCAGTCCGTTTATTTCTTCTTCCACGTCAGATACTTGTGTGTATATCGACCCGCTAAGCCCTTTTTCTATAAGCGGTTTAAGCTTTTTTAAGAAAAGTTTTTCTATTGCCGATATAAACTTTTCTTGCGTCTTATACTGTTTATACCCGAAAGATTTTTTAGGATCGTAAACGTGATCTTTTACTTTTAACGAATATCCGCCAAACTCCGATAGCACGACTGGACGGTTATCTTTCGGTACTTTTAAGGGGGTAAAATATATGTGCATACTCTTTAATCTCGTATTCTCTTCGCCTTGGTCGTACCAACCGCTTACGCTGTCTACTATTCTAGTAGGATCGAGCGATTCAACGTATTCGGTGACTTTCTTTGAATCGAATTGTCCCCACCCCTCGTTAAAGGGAACGTAAACGCCGATACTTACGCAGTTATAAAGATTTTCTATTATTTCCTTTGTCATTGAAAGGTATTCTTCTCTGCCCTTTTGCTCTTCTCTAGCAAAGAATTTATAATCGTCGTCACGGTGCTTGGCTATGCCTATTTGGGGCGCAAGGGCAACTTTTATAAACGAGTAATCACCGCCGCCGTTGACAAAATCTTGCCATACGATAAGCCCTATTCTATCGCAATGGTAATACCAGCGCAAAGGCTCTAACTTTATGTGTTTTCTAATCGTATTAAAACCCATATCCTTTATTGTTTGCAGTTCGTCGATAGCGGCTTTATCACTTGGATAGGTTAGCAATCCGTCAGACCAGTAACCTTGGTCAAGCAGTCCGTTAAAATAATAGGGTTTGCCGTTTAAGGCTAACCTTTTTTTGCCTTTTTTATCTGTAACGATACCGAACGAACGCATACCAAAATACGATTTCACCTTATCCCCCGACTCGTTGGTTACGATTAAATCGTAAAGTTTAGGGTTTTCAGGCGACCACAATTCAAAGTCGTATTTTGCGGTAAGGCTGTCCTTTCCCGTAAGGGATATTATCTCTTTATCTCTGTCGAAAATTTTTATTGTAACCGCAGTTTTGCTCTTAAAATCAAAGGCAACTTCGCCGTTATCTACGCTAGGGGTAATCTTGAAATCTTCAATGCTGTCGCTCGGCATAACTTCTAGCCATACCGTTTGATAAATCCCGCTCTGCGGCGTATACCATATTCCACCGCGCCTTACACTCTGTTTTCCCCTTGCGCCGCCGTATAGACGGGCGGTGTCGGTAACTTCTACTCTTATGTGATTTTCCCCGACTTTAACCTGGTTTGTTATATCAAACTTAAACGGCGTAAAACCGCCTATATGACCACCTACGAGCAATCCGTTTATATAAACCTTACACTCGCTATCCACCGCGCCAAAATGCAAAATCGCCTTTTGGTCTAGGTTTTTATTGATATCAAACTCTCTTTCGTAAACTAGAGTTTCGGTGTCTGATAGAGTGAACCCGCTTTCCACTTGACTGTTTAACGATTCGGGTGAAAACGGCACTAAAATTTTACCAAAATAGAGCGTTTCACCATTATTAGATAGTTTACAAAGATTCCATAAACCGTTAAGATTAACCCAACTATCACGCATAAACTGCGGACTAGGGTGTTCAGCGTGTGGAATATCACCTATTATATAATTAGTTTTGAGCGTCATATAAATCTCCTATCACTAAACTAAAAGCAACCGCTTAGGTTGCTCTTTGTTTTTTAATTAAGGTGTAAATTTTAATTAAATAAAGCTTTCGTTATTAACACTTAAAGTTTTTAAGACGTTATAAACAAGCAATGCAAGGCTCGCAAAAGGGTTTGGACTGAGTTTACCTTGTTGGTTATTCGAGGTCGTATCCACTTTTCAGTAAACGACGCCACACGCCGCAGATAACGGCTTAAAAAATTTAAGACGCTAGATGCAAGCAAGACAAGGAAAGCAAAGTTTTACGCAGTGCGTGTACTTCTCGTACACAATCAAGTAAAACTGATGCTTGACACAGTATTGCGAAGTAGATAGCGGATTAAAAACTGTGTTCGCAGTATATACAACGATATACCCTATTCTCCCTGTCTACAAGTTTAAAGACGTGGTCGATACCTTGCTCGACACTCGTGATACAACGGGGGTTTTTGCACTTGACGACGTTCTTTATGGTTTCGGGAAGTTGAAGATTAAATTTCTCTTTTATTGCCCCGTCGGTAATAAGGTTTACGGTTACTTCGGGCGCGATATAGCCGAGTACGTCAAAGTCTAGTTTTATGTCCGCATCAATTTTTATTATATCTTTCTTGCCCGTCTTTTTGCTAGGCACGTTCTTTATTAAAGCTACGGTACAATCAAGGTCGCCAAGGTTAAGGAAATTATAAATCTCCATACCCTTTCCAGCCTCAATGTGGTCGATTACTATTCCGTTTTTTATAGGATTGATCTGCATGATTATTCCCCCTATTTTATCCCTAGAAGTTTTAAGATTAACGCCATTCTCATAAGTCTGCCGTTTGCAACCTGCTTAAAGTAGCAAGCGCGCTTGTCGTTATCCACGTCAACGGCAATCTCGTTTACCCTAGGTAGCGGGTGAAGTATGCACATGTCTTCTTTAGCGTTGCTTAGTTTATCTAACGTTAAAATATAACTGTCTTTAAGTCTTACGTAATCGTCTTCGTTAAAGAACCTTTCTTTCTGAACCCTAGTCATATAAAGCACGTCGAGCTTAGGCATTGCCTCTTCTAGGCTTGTCGTTTCTTCGTACTTCATACCGTTTTTATCCATAACGTCGGACTTAACGTAATCGGGGATATTAAGTTCTTTCGGGGATATAAGCACGATCTTTATCCCTGTATATCTAGCAAGTGCCTGAATAAGTGAGTGCACCGTTCTTCCAAACTTTAAGTCTCCGCAAAAACCTACGGTAAGGTTATTAAGTCTTCCCTTTTCAGTCTTAATAGTTAGTAGGTCCGCTAACGTTTGAGTGGGGTGATTATGTCCGCCGTCACCTGCGTTTATAACAGGTACACTAGCATAGTTTGCCGCTACGAGCGGCGCGCCCTCTTTGGGGTGACGCATTGCTATTATGTCTGAATAACAGCTTACGACCCTTATAGTATCTGCTACGCTTTCGCCCTTTGATGCAGAACTGCTGTTTGCGTCGGAAAAGCCGAGCACACTTCCGCCAAGAGAGAGCATTGCCGATTCAAAAGACAACCTCGTTCTGGTGGACGGCTCGAAAAATAGGGTGGCAAGTTTTTTATACTTGCACTTTTCCTGATATGCTGCGGGATTTTTCTTTATGTCTTCGGCAACGGCGATAAGCTCGTCGATTTCTTTTACTGAAAAATCTGTGATTGCAAGTAAACTTTTCATAACCTTTCCCCTTACGCTTTTATCCAGCTTTCGTCAGAGGGGTTATCCCTAAACGCTTTGAGTCTTTCCACGTCACTTGCCTTTATGTAACCGGTTTCAGCGGCTACTGCAATTACCGTGTCAAAATCGGTAAGGCTTACGTTTTTAACGTTTGCCTCTTTCAATCTCTCTAAGCCTTTCTTCATGCCGTAAGTATAAATACTAACGATACCTAAAACTTCTGCGCCTGCTTCTCTAAGCGCGTCGACTACGTCTATACAACTACCGCCAGTAGAAATAAGGTCTTCTACTACTACGACCTTTGTACCCGGTTCTAATTTTCCTTCGATCTTATTGTTTCTGCCGTGGTCCTTGCTACTGCCGCGAACGTAACCCATAGGCATACCGAGAAGGTGACCTGCGATTGCTGCGTGAGCAATACCAGCCGTGCTAGTGCCGAAAAGTGCTTCTGCATCGGGATATTCCTTTTTAACCGTTTCTGCAATAGCGTTCTCAACTACGTCCCTTGCCTCAGGCGCGGTAAGAATAAGACGGTTATCACAGTATATGGGACTCTTTATTCCGCTTGCCCAAATAAAGGGCTCGTCAGGGCGTAAAAACACCGCTTTGATTTTCAATAAATTCTCTGCAACTTTCTTTGCCGTTTCCATTTGTATATCTCCTTATCCTAAAAATTCTTCAACACATTTTCTGTATGCTTTAACGGGATCTTCTGCGCCCGTTATTGAACGTCCAACGACTATGTAGTCAGACCCCAACTCCCTTGCAAGCGCAGGGGTGGTAACTCTTTTCTGGTCGCCTACTGCGTCGCCTGCTAGGCGGATACCTGGGGTTATGGTCAAAAATTCTTTGCCACAAACGCCTTTAACCTTTCCAGCCTCTAAGGGTGAACAAACTATACCGTCAAGACCGCAGTCTTTGGCGTTTTTAGCGTAGCTCATAACTACTTCGTCCAAGGGCTTATCTATTAAAAGTTCGTTGGTCATAAGTTCTTGGTTGGTGCTAGTAAGCTGGGTTACTGCAATGAGTAGCGGCCTTGTTCCGTCCGCTCTCGTCAAGCCTTCTAACGCGCCTTTCATCATAACCGAACCGCCTGCTGCGTGAAGGTTGACCATATCAACGTCGTATCCAGACAATACTGCCATCGCCTTTTTTACGGTGTTAGGAATATCGTGAAGTTTTAAGTCCAAAAATATTTTATGACCACGGCGTTTAATCTCTTTAACGATCTCCACTCCGCCGGCGTAAAACAATTCCATACCTACTTTTAAGTAGGGTTTTTCGCTGTCCGAAAACTTATCCAAAAAATCAAAAAGTTGTTCCTTGCTATTAAAATCACAAGCTATAATTACGTCTTTTTTCATTTGTGCGCCTCTCCTATTATTTCATTTAAATCTTTGATTCCGTATTTTTCCATTACCCTTGGAAGATTATTTATTATATCTCTGCACGCATAGGGATTAACAAGGTTTTCCGCGCCGACCTGTACCGCCGTTGCTCCTGCCATCATCATTTCTAAAACGTCTTCAGCCGTTGCAACGCCACCTATTCCCATAATAGGAAGTTTTACGGCGGCGTAAACCTGATATACCATTTTCATTGCGATCGGGAATATTGCGCGTCCCGAAAATCCGCCGATCTTGTTTGCTATAACCGGTCTTCTGGTCTTTAAGTTGACCCTTAAACCTTGGGAAGTATTGATTAAACTTACGCCGTCTGCTCCGCCCTGCTCACACGCTTTCGCTATTGATACTATATCGGTTACGTTAGGCGTTAGTTTTATAAACACAGGTTTATCGGTTACCTTTTTAACCGCTTTGGTTACCATTTCGACGTTCTTTGGCTCTGTACCAAAACTCATACCGCCGTTATGGACGTTTGGACAACTTACGTTTACTTCGATAATATCGACGTCTTTAACCGCGTTTATTTTTTCACAGCACTCAACGTATTCGTCCACCGAAAAGCCGCTTATATTTGATATAATCGGTTTATGGTATACTTCTCTAAGTCTTGGAATTTCTTTACTTATTACTGCGTCAATACCGGGGTTTTGAAGTCCGATTGAGTTGATAAGTCCAGAAGTGCACTCCGCTATTCTTGGCGTGGGGTTTCCAAATCTTGGTTCTTTTGTTGTTCCTTTAATGGATATTGCGCCGAGAATATTTATATCGTATATCTCGTTAAATTCATAGCCGAACCCAAAAGTTCCGCTCGCTGGAATTACAGGGTTTGAAAGTTCTACGCCGCAAAGGCTGACCTTAGTATTTACCATATAATTTCCTCCTTTATAAGCACGGGGCCGTCTTTACAGATACGCTTATTACCGTACTTGGTTTTACACGAACAACCCATGCACGCGCCAAAGCCGCAGCCCATACGCTCTTCAAACGAATACTCACCGCTAGTGGTAGTCGCATTATACACCGCTTTAAGCATAGGTTCTGGTCCGCAGGTATATACGTAAGTGTATTCCCCAACTTCCTTTACCGCGTCGGTAACGAACCCTTTTATGCCGTAACTGCCGTCCGCAGTAGTAACGAGTACGTTTACGCCGAGCGACTTAAATTCTTGTTCATAGAAAACTTCTTTTTTCGTATTAAAACCTAAGATAACGGTGGGTTTCTTTCCTTCCTTTAATAGTGTTTTTGCTAAGTTATAAAGGGGTGGAACACCTACGCCTCCGCCGATTAGCAAGGGTTTTTCGCCACTAAAATCGGTAAAATAGCCGTTGCCAAGTCCAGTTAGCACGTCAAGGAACTTGCCTTCGTCCATTGCCGCCATTTGTTCCGTGCCTTTGCCTACTACTTTATATATTATGGTAAGTTTGCCGTCTTCGTAGTCGCACACCGATATAGGTCTTCTTAAAAACAATCCGTCTAGCTGAATATTTACAAACTGACCGGGGCGTTCGATTGCGCTCGTGTCGCCCGATAAGGTCATTTTATATACCGAATCGGTCAGTTGTTCATTAGTTAAAACAGTAAAAAATCCTTGTTTCAAAGTCGTTCTCCTTGTTTTTTCTTTTAAGCGTCTATGGTGGATATGCAGAGCGTAGTTTCTTCTAAAACGTCAAGAAGTACTCTTACCGTATCGAGAGCAGTAAACATCGTTACGTTGTTCTCAACCGCTGCGCGTCTTATCTGATATCCGTCGCTCGCTTCGCCGAGTGAATTTACGTCACGCGTGCTTATTACGTAGGTAACGTATCCACGGCGTATGGAATTAAGAATTTCTTCACTACCCTCACTAATTTTTGCCTTTATTCTAGTTCTTATACCGTTTTCTTTAAGGAAGTTTGCCGTGCCCTTTGTAGCCTCGATATTAAATCCAAGGTTATAGAATCTTCTAACGAGTGGCAACGCCTCTTCCTTGTCACAATCCGCAACAGACACGAATAGCGTTCCGTAGTTCATTACGTTCATACCCGACGCTTGAAGTGCTTTATATAACGCGCGGGTTAGTTTATCGTCGTAGCCTATCGCTTCACCCGTAGATTTCATTTCGGGTGAAAGGTATGCGTCTAAGCCTCTTAGTTTTGAGAACGAGAACGCAGGTGCTTTTACGTACCAACGCTTTTTCTCTTCGGGGTAAAGTTCGGTTATGCCCTGTTCTTTAAGGCTCTTGCCGAGTATTACTCTAGTACCGATATCTGCTAAGCTGTAACCAGTTGATTTGGATAGGAAAGGAACGGTTCTTGATGATCTTGGGTTTACTTCGATTACGTAAACGTCTTCGTTCTTGTCTACTATGAACTGGATATTATAAAGTCCTACTATGCCTATTCCAAGCCCCAACTTCTTACCGTATTCAAGTATAGTCTGCTTTGCTTTTTCAGATACCGAGAAGGTGGGATATACGCTTATTGAGTCGCCTGAGTGTACGCCCGTTCTTTCGATAAGTTCCATTATGCCTGGGATAAATACGTCCTTACCGTCGCAAACTGCGTCAATTTCAAGTTCTTTACCCACGATATATTTATCAACGAGTATGGGGTGATCTTCGCTTATATCAACCGCCGTTTTAAGGTAGGTGCGCAAGCCCTGCTCGTTGCCTACTATCTGCATTGCTCTTCCGCCTAAAACGTACGAC
Organism: Clostridiales bacterium; assembly: GCA_015055805.1. Lineage (GTDB taxonomy): Bacteria > Bacillota > Clostridia > Christensenellales > Borkfalkiaceae > UBA1259. The sequence goes on along the minus strand of SVHN01000001.1, from coordinate 119,277 downwards.
GGACGAACGAGTACGGGATAACCTATCTCTTCTGCTACTTTAACGCCGTCTTCAACGCTGAACACCGCTTGTCCCTTAGGTTGCGGAATACCAAGCCTTGTCATGATCTTTTCAAACGCGTCCCTATCTTCGGCGTTGTTTATTGCTTCGCAGTCAGTACCTATTATCTTTGCCCCGCGTTCCATAATCGGCTCTGCAAGGTTGATTGCCGTTTGTCCGCCAAGTGATGCGATAACACCCATCGGGTTTTCAAACTCGATTACGCTCATAACGTCTTCAACGGTGAGCGGTTCAAAGTAAAGCTTATCACTAACCGTGTAATCGGTTGATACCGTTTCGGGGTTGTTGTTTATTATTATAGCCTCTAAGCCGCTTTCTTTTATGGTTTTTACGGCGTGTACGGTCGAATAGTCAAACTCTACGCCCTGTCCTATTCTTATCGGACCACTTCCCAAAACTACCGATTTTTCTTTGTCGGTTATGATTGAGTCGTGCTTAGTTTCATGGATAGCGTACGTTGAATAGAAGTAAGGAATATACGCGCCGCTATGCAAAGTATCTACCATTTTATAGATAGGCGTTATACCGTTTTCTTTACGCAATGCGCTTACTTCGATTTCTTTCATATCCCAAAGTTTGGCTATGAACGCATCTGAAAAACCAAGTGCTTTCGCGCCTTTAAGTACCCTAGCATCGCCTTTCTTTTCTTTTAAGATGTTTTCCATTTCAACGATGGTCTTAATAGTTTCTAAGAAAAGTTCGGTTATCTTGGTTATTTCATGTAATTCTTCAACGCTTATTCCGCGCCTTAAAAGTTCGGTAACAGCAAAGATATTGTCTGCCTTAAACTCTTTAAGGTAGTCAATAATATCTGACGTTTTCATATCGTCGAATTTAGCGAGATGGAAATGGCAAACGCCCGTTTCTAACGACCTTACCGATTTAAGCATACACTCTGCTAGGTTAGTTCCTATTCCCATTACTTCGCCCGTTGCTTTCATCTGCGTTCCCAAAACGTTTGATGCCGAAGTAAACTTATCGAACGGGAATCTGGGGAATTTAGCAACCACGTAGTCAAGCACAGGTTCATGGTCTGCCGTCGTTCCTGAAACGTGGATTTCGTCAAGGTTCATACCGAGCGCAACTTTTGCCGTTACCTTTGCGATAGGATAGCCGCTGGCTTTTGATGCAAGCGCAGAAGAACGCGAAACTCTCGGGTTTACTTCGATTAGGTAGTATTCGCTAGAATTTGGATTTAGCGCAAACTGAACGTTACAGCCACCTTCAATCTTTAATTCTCTTATAATCTTGATTGCTGAATCGTTGAGCATTTTTAAGTCGTGGTCGTTAAGTGAAAGTATAGGCGCAACGACTATCGAGTCACCAGTATGCACGCCGACAGGGTCGATATTTTCCATACCGCATATGGTTATGGCGTTATCTGCGCTATCACGCATAACTTCAAACTCGATTTCTTTATAGCCCTTTACGCTCTTTTCAACGAGTACTTGACGTACGGGTGAAAGTTTAAGGGCGTTTTTCATAATCTGTTCTAACTCTTCGTCGTTGTCAGCAAATCCGCCGCCCGTTCCGCCGAGTGTAAATGCAGGACGTAGCACGACGGGATAGCCGATTCGTCTTGCTGCTTCTTTTGCCTCTTCTATGCTATAAGTTATCTCCGACTGTATTACAGGTTCGCCGATAGATTCACACATTTCCTTAAACAGTTCTCTATCTTCCGCCCTTTCAATACTCTTTGAGTTAGTTCCCAAAAGTTCAACGTGGCACTCTGCAAGTACGCCTTTTTTATCAAGCTGCATTGCAAGGTTTAAGCCGGTCTGACCGCCAAGTCCGGGAATTATTGCGTCGGGACGCTCATATCTAAGAATTTTTGCTACGTATTCAAGCGTCAACGGCTCCATATATACCTTGTCCGCTATGGTGGTATCGGTCATTATCGTTGCTGGGTTAGAGTTACAAAGTATTACTTCGTAGCCTTCTTCTTTGAGTGCTAAGCAAGCCTGTGTTCCTGCGTAGTCAAACTCTGCCGCTTGTCCGATTATTATCGGGCCACTTCCTATAACCAAAACTTTTTTGATGTCAGTCCTCTTTGGCATAACCTTTTTCTCCTTATTCAATACTGTATATCGTTATATTTTTTTATTTTTATTATCTAATTTAATTGATTATTTTCTTTTTCTTATTTGCTTTCCCAAACGAGTTCGCCTTTATGGAAGGTCATTAGGCATTTTCCGTTGACTTTCCAACCTTCAAACGGGGTACTTCTGCCTTTTGAATTAAACTCTTCGGGGTTTATCGTGTATTCTCTATCTAAATCGTACACGCAAAGGGTTGCATCGTTCCCTTCCTTGATCTCAACGTTAAGCCCAAACCGTTTGGACGGATTTACGCTCATAAGTTCTATGGCTTTTTCTAAAGTGATTATTCCCTTTTTAACGAATTCGGTATATATTATCGGAAAAGCCGTTTCTATCCCCACGATTCCGTTTAGGCTCTTTAAGCCTTTACTCTTTTCTTCTGCCGAGTGCGGCGCGTGGTCGGTTGCTATCATTGAGATCGTACCGTCTTTGATGCCTTCTATCAGCGCGGCTCTATCATCTTTTGCGCGTATAGGTGGATTCATCTTAAATCCGCCTTTTTCTTCAAGCATTGAGTCGTCTAAAACCAAGTAGTGCGGACCTGTTTCTGCGGTAATATCTACACCTTCCTGCCTTGCTTTTCTTATCGCCGCAACACTCTCTTTTGCAGAGACGTGGCAGACGTGGTATTTTACCCCAACTTCTTTTACTAGTTCGATATCTCTTTCGACCTGCTTGTATTCGCTTGCCGAACAAATGCCTTTATGTCCGTGCTCCTTAGCGTATTCACCGTCGTGAATATATCCGCCGTTAAGCAAGGAATCGTCTTCACAATGCGCAACAATTATTTTGTCGTTTGCCTTTGCTATTTCCATTGCGCGTTTCATCATGCTTTCGGTTTGAACGCCTCGTCCGTCGTCTGAAAAACCTAAAACTTCTCTGCTCAGTTCTTCCATATCCGAAAGTTTTTCGCCTTTTTCACCTGCGGTGATCGACGCTAAGGGATATACAGATATAACGGCGTCTTTTTTGATTATATCTTGCTGAATTTTTAAGTGTTCAAGACTGTCGGGTACGGGATTTAAGTTAGGCATAGAAAAAACTGCGCCGTATCCTGCGCTAGCCGCCGCCTTCGTTCCGCTTGCAATTGTTTCCTTATATGAAAAACCCGGCTCGCGAAGGTGCACGTGCACGTCAACGAAACCGGGGAAAATATGAAGTCCTGAACAATCGATAACTTTAAAAGAAGATACTTCTATGGGGGCAGAAAGGAAAACTTTCCCCTTTAAAATCGTAAGGTCAGTCTTTATAAAATTATCGTCAATATAAACCGTACCATTTTTTAGTATGCAGTCCATTGTTTCTCCTTTATTTAAGAAAAAAAGCCGTGCAAAAAGCAAGGCTCATTGTAGCTACGCACCACGGGCTTGCCCGTTGGATCTCTATTAAAACCTTGTCGGTCTCTCTGTACCGAATTAAAGATTTATTTTTATCTTTTATAGGATAACATTTAAAAGTTATAATGTCAAGAATATGGGGAAAGTTTTTGCCCGAAAGAAAACTTATTTTAATTTATTACCTTTCGTTAAAAATCGAGCATCGCAAATTTTAACGATGCTCGATTGATTTTATTCATTATTCTTCGGTGTCGTAAGGGACTAAAACAACGAATTCCTGCTTATTTTTAACCGCAACCACCACGCAAGCAACGACTAACGCAACAACACCTGCTATTAGCCCGATCTTAACGGGAGTCATTATCAAGTCTTTCTTATTTACTTGTTCGACTTCATCTAAAACGTTAGTGAGTTCACAATTTGCAGTTGCATAGTCTACTTTCTCTACTATAAAGTTCGGCAATTCTTGTTTTACTCTTTCGGCAAGTTTTTTTGCAAATTCTTCGCTGTTTGCAATCTTTTTATCAACTGCTATACTTACACGGATAGTTGATTTGATTTCACCATTTTTATCTGCATAGGATACCGTTATTGATTTTGCCGCGTCTTTTACTTCTTCGTTAAACGCCGCCTGTTTCCTCTTTAACGCCATTGCAGAAGATTTAGCGTCTCTTACTTCCTTATTGAGATTAATTATCTCTTGCTTGCAGACTTCGTAAGCACTCTCTACTCTTTGCGTTTCTTTAACAGAGTTGTCGTAAGCCACTTTCGCTTGATTATATTTCGTTTTCTGTTCGTTAAGGCTATCACTTAAAGCCTTCATAACTTCATCAGAAACAATTGGCGTACTAGCCGTTGCGTTGGCCTGCAATGCATTATTATATTCTGAGCGAGCTGCATCATAATCGGCTTTTTCCGTATCAAAAGACGATTTAGCGGTAACCGTCGCTTTCTTTGCCACGGTGAGTTCCAGTGCCGTTTTTGCCAGATTCTTTCTTGCCGTATCTAGTTCAGCTGTCTTTTCATTTGCAAGATTGATTGCATTAAGCATATCTTGATCGGTTTCACCTTCGGATTTGGGAATTCCATTTTCGCAAAAGATTGCCTCGATAAAACTTTGAGAACTGATATTTTGATATATCATATTCATAGTGCTATCGTCATACTCAATAGGCGTTCCGATTATACTGTTTCCGTCCTTATCTACGTTGGGGATTTGATAAAAGTAAAAGTCAAGGTCTACGCCGTAAACTTTATTACTAAACGTTGCTAAAAAAGTTACTGCCGCGCCAGCAACAAGTGCTATCACAAATGCTAATACAATCGCAACCCATCTTTTTGCAAGAGTCTTGAACATTTTACCTAAATCTATTTCTTTTTGATACTTTTGTTCCATAAATTTTTCTCCAAACAATTTATTTAAGTTTAATATTTTTATACGCCTTTGTCAAGCCGTTCGTATTAAATCACACCACTTAGTCTCGTCTAAATATATCCCTCGTATATACTTTTTCCGACACGTCATCAAGACACGCGTCGTATCTGTTAGCTATTATAGCATTACAAATTTCTTTAAACTTCTCAAGATCGTTTACAATTTCACTGCCAAAGAAAGTATCGCCGTCGGTTAAAGTTGGTTCATAAATAACCACCCTTGCGCCTTTGGCTTTAATGCGTTTCATAACGCCTTGAATAGAAGACTGACGGAAATTATCCGAGCCAGCTTTCATAGTTAGGCGATACACACCTATAACAGCTGGCGTTTCTTTCGCTTTACTGTACTCGTTATCTTCTTCGTATCCATAGTATCCTGCCATTCGAAGAACTCGGTCGGCAATAAAGTCTTTACGCGTTCTGTTTGATTCTACTATCGCAGACATCATATTCTGCGGAACGTCTTCGTAATTAGCAAGAAGTTGCTTAGTATCTTTGGGCAAACAGTATCCGCCATAGCCAAACGACGGGTTGTTATAATGAGTGCCTATTCTTGGGTCAAGACAAACACCGTTTATTATCTGTTGGGTGTCAAGACCTTTCATTTCTGCATAAGTATCAAGTTCGTTAAAATAAGATACTCGTAGCGCAAGATAAGTATTTGCAAAAAGCTTAACCGCTTCGGCTTCGGTATATCCCATTATTAAAGTGTCAACGTTTTCCTTGATTGCACTTTCCTGTAAAAGAGTTGCAAAAGTATTCGCCGCTTTTACAAGGCGGTCATTTTTCATATCCGTTCCGACAATAATTCTACTTGGATAAAGATTATCGTAAAGTGCTTTTGATTCTCTAAGAAACTCAGGACTAAAAATTATATTATCACAATTATACTTTTCTCTAACCGATGCTGTAAACCCAACGGGAATAGTGGATTTTATAACCATAATCGCATTTGGATTATACTTAATAACCAGTTGAATTACGCTCTCTACGGCAGACGTGTCGAAAAAGTTTTTCTGACTGTCATAATTAGTAGGTGCTGCAATCACGACAAAATCAGCGTCTTTATACGCTAATTCCGCATCAAGTGTTGCCGTTAAATCAAGTTCCTTTTCCGCAAGGTACTTTTCTATATATTCGTCCTGTATGGGCGACTTTTTGTTGTTGATCATTTCCACTTTTTCCGGGATAACGTCAACTGCTGTAACCGTGTTACGCTGCGCTAAAAGAACTGATATAGATAGCCCGACGTAGCCGGTTCCCGCTACGGCAATTTTATATTTTTTCATAAGACTCTCCATTGTTTTATCTGTTTCTACATTATACCTTCGTCAAAACTGTAATCTTTATCTGCAACTTTTCCAACGACTTTATCCCATTCGATAGCCTTTGCGCCGATATCGTTTCTCTTCACGCAAATATTTTCCTTGGTAAGAATTTCGCCTTTTTTTATATCCCTTGATGCTACTATTCTTTTAGTAACAACTTTAGCAATCTGTTTTTCTGCTTTCGTGGGGCGTTTTACACCATCACCCATAAATGTTTCAACTCGCCTTATCGATTCAACAAGACAACGAAAATCGTCCGGATTAGTACTTGCCGCGTGATCGGGCCCGTCCATTTTGCAATCGAGTGTAAAATGTTTTTCTATTACGGTTGCACCCATAGCAACAGCGGCGATCGACACGTCGTTTCCTATCGTATGATCGGAATAACCCGCGGGAAGATGAAAGGCGTTTTTAAGTGTTAGCATTGAATTTAGATTTACGTCTTGGTACGGACAAGGATAATTAGTAGTACAATGTAAAAGCGTGATATCTTCTGCCCCACCTTCTCTCAATGCGTTTATTGAAATATCCACGTCCGAAAGCGATGACATTCCCGTACTGAGCAGTACTGGCAACCCCTTACTTCCTGCATACCTTAAAAACGAAACGTTTCCAATATCGCCTGAACCGATCTTTATGAAAGGTATACCAAGTTCCACCAAAAAATCAAGACTTTCTTCTTCATCAGCGGTAGAAGAAAATAAAATACCTATCTTATCACAATGTTCCTTAATTTTTTTAAAATCATCGTAAGACAGTTCCAAACGTTTTAACATATCGTACTGTGATTCTTCAACGCCCGTGTTTTCCACTTGATAATCAGCTTGCGCCACCGATCTCGTTATAATCTTTTCGGTCTTCCACGTTTGGAACTTAACTATATCCGCGCCGATCTCTTTTGCTTTATCGCAAAGTTCTATCGCTAGATCTAGTCTGCCGTTATGATTTACACCAGCCTCCGCAATTATTAAACAGTTTCTTTTCATAATGCGAATTATCTCCTATGCTATTGACTCAATAATACTTCGGCGATTTTAAAATCTATCGCTGTATCTATATCCACGGATCTGCTCTGCGGCATAACGTACGCATAGCAACCATGAGTATACATCTCTTCAACTTTATCCATTTTTGAAACCTTTACTATGTAAAGCGCTCCGTTTATTCTATAATACGTTGGCAACTCTTGTCTTGGCTTATCCATTATGTCTGGCTTAAAAAAGCCGTCCATCTTCAAGTCTTCGGCAAGCGTACTACTCCATAACGGAGAATGGTCTACTTCGCAGACACCAACGACGTAGTTTGCTTTCTTCTCGTTAAATATGCGGTATCCTTCTTGAATATCCTCAGCTATTCTAAGCGGTGACGTCGGCTGTAATAGAGTGACTGTATCAAACTCTTTTCCCAACTTTTTATATTCGGAAAGGACTTCTTTAACTGCATCCCAAGACGATGCTTTATCGCTTGAAGTAAGTTCAGAACGAAGAAACGGTACTTCCGCTCCCCACTCTCTTGCTATATCAGCATATAGGGCGGAATCTGTGGAAACCATGACGTTTTCAAACAGTCCACTTTTTTTAGCTGCATCTATTGAATAGGCTATTAAAGGTTTGCCTTTGAGTTCTTTAATATTTTTGTTTACCAAGCCTTTAGAGCCACTTCTTGCGGATATAATTGCTAAATTTTTCATAACTTACCTAAATCAAATAATTTCATAAAACTTCTTAAATGCTGGAAGTCCTTTTTTAATCTTTTCTTTTATGATCTTTATAATCTGCTCTGACGCCGTTCCGTCACCGAATATATTGTCATTTTTGGAACAACGCTGTTTTTGTTCGTCTGATAGCGCGAAACAAATAGCGTTTACGATATCGTTCACTTCGGTAGAACAGTTTATTACCGTTGGACCTTGAATACGACCTTGCTGACGAATACCGATATTGACGGTAGGTATTTTAAAAAACGGCGCTTCATAGATACCAGAAGACGAATTACCTATCAACATTTCCGCTTGATTTAACAGCGACAGGTATTTTCTTCGTCCCAAAGAATCAACTAAAAATACGTTGTCAGATTTTGCGGCATATTGTTCGAGAAGTAAGTTTATATCGTTACCGCCACTATCTGCGTTTGCTTTTGTTATAACAAAATAATAATCACTAAAATTCTGTATTGCAGAAATCAAGTTGCGTACTTGGTCCAAAGAATCGTCGGTAACCGTAACAGGGTGGTAAGTGGCTACTATAATTCCTTTTTTAGCCCCATCATAGTTGACGTATTCGTACACCTCTTCTTTCGAGAAAAAGTTTGTATTCTTAATATTGTCAACGCAAGTATCACCCGTATTATAAACGTACTCGGGCATTTCACCCATCTGTATAACGTGCTTTTTATGCAGTTCGCAATTTGTGAAATGTAAGGTGCTCATCTTTGTTAGACAATGTCTATAAACATCATCTAGCGCGCCTTCGGTTATCTCTCCGCCGTTAAGGTGCGCTATCGGGACGTTTGAATTGACCAACGCAAGACCAAACGCAGCCATTTCGTATCTATCGCCTAGAATAATTGCAATATCTGGTTTATTAGTTTTTAAGTACTCGGAAAACTTTATGAGCGCAGTACCCATAACTACCGACATATCGCTCTCTCCATCGCCCAAAATATTAATCTCAGCGGATATAGGTACGTTGTCCTTTTTTATCTCGTTTACGGTCAAGCCGAAATCTTTAGATAAATGAGTGCCGCTTACAACCAGTTGCAACTCCATCTCTTCGTCTTTCATTACCTTTTCAATAATCGGGTAAAGAAGACCGTATTCGGCTCTTGTTGCCGTAATCACACATACTTTTATCATATATCGTCTTTCTCCCTCATGATCTTGACGTCAAAAAACTTCATCATATACACGCCTTCTTTGTAGTTACCTACGTCAGGCGTATTCTGTATTCCACACATATTGTTGATTAAAAACTTTGGAAAGTTAACCCCGCACTCGTAAGCGTGAAGATATCCACCACCAAAACGTGGATTAACTTCGGATATATAATATTCACCGTTTTTCTCAAAAACGTCTACGTCGTTAGCACCTCTAAGACCGTATTCCTTTGCAAATCTCACTATAGTATCAAACAACTTTTCGTCCTTGAAAGAAATACTCTTATCCGTTTCGCCTGCGCGCATCTTAAGTTTTTTCTTTACAAAAACGCCACAGACTTCATTGCTTATTAGATCGACATACACGTCAACACCCAACTCTTGACCAGGCATAAATTCTTGTATCATATAATCTTCACTTACTGCACATCCGTTTTTTAACTGAGTAAGATTTTCAATTTTTTGAATACCTGCGCTGCCGCTACCGCATCTAGGTTTCATAAACAAAGGAAATCCAACGTCTCCACTTGCCAGAGCCTTTTCCGCATCGCTTAAAGACGTGTAACTTTTTATGTATGGAAAGCCATTGTCTTTAAGGAATTTAATGGTGTTCATTTTATCAAAGCAATCGTGTATCTTGCTGTAATCTGCAGAATTTAAAAGTATTCCCTTTTTCTCAAAACGCTCTCTTCTTAGGGCTAGTTCTTCAAGTTCGGGATCTATTAAAGAAACGATTAATCCGACGTTTTCGTCGTCACAAATCTTTTCTATATTATCCCAATATCCTTCCGCTCTAAAATTCGACGTGACGTAATATTTGTCTGCTTCGTATATTGCTGGCGCAAGATAATAACTGTCCGTTGCAATAACTTTTGCATTGTTATGAAGCTCGTGCTTGAAATATCTAACAAGCTTATTTCGAGTTCCTGCATTGAGAATAAGTATGTTTTTCATCTCATCTTCCTCGCACGTTAGTCTATAATATTTTTTTGTAAGTACTCGTCTGCGCCCCACAGTTCTCTTACGAGTTTATACTTATCGCCACTAGCGGCATACACTCGCGGTAAATACTGTATAAACAACGGCGTAAAGCACATCGTATACGACCCAACGACGTGGAAACGTATGACGTCACCTACCGAAAGTTCTTGTTTATTAGCAAGTTCTGTGAACCTATCGTTTTCCATACACGTATAACCGCATAGGGTTTGCACGTCTGCAGTTTTATTGTCGTTTATCGGTAAACTTAAAGCGTAATTGCTTTTTCTCATAAACGGATCTACGTGTATCCTACTTCCGTCCGTAACGACAAACTTATTCATTGTCGTCTGTTTAACGTCGATAACACTCACTACGTAGTCAAACGCCGTTGCAACCACCGATGCGCCCGGTTCAACTATCAAAGTCAAACGTTGCATATTGTATTCACTTAAAACGTCGTAGATTTTATGGATATAATTGTCGTAGGCTTTTCCTCCGTCACCGCCGCCAAAAAATCCGCCGCCTATATCTAAATATTTTAGTTCTAGATCTTCTCTCTTGGCTATTTCGCACGCTCTCTTCGTTAGAATTTCATATATATCCGTACTCTTAGATTTACTGCTTACGTGCATATGTAAACCACAAAGTTTGATGTTTTTAAGTTTTTTAATTCTTTGTATTGCGCACGTTAAATCGCCGTTATCGTCACAAAAGCCAAACCTTCCGCCCTTTTCGCCCATCGAGGTTTGCCCTGGCAATATTGATTCCACGTCGAAGTTGACTCTAATGCCTATCTCTTTTTCGTTAGAGTATTCATCACACTCTTCTAGCCACGCCAACTCACGCTCGGAATCAAGGTTTATTATACTGCCGCTTGCTAACGCACGCGTAAACAGCGCTTTGCTCTTTATCGGTCCGTTATATATAATTTTGTTTTCTTTATATCCAAGTTTTAACGCTAACTCGTATTCCGTATCAGAAACGGTTTCAGCATAACAGCCGAGTTTCTTAGCGCAATTAACCAAATAAGGCAATGAATTTGTTTTAAAGGAATATCCTATTATTGCGTTTTGACCAAAATATTTATTTAGCGCACCACGAAACAACTTTATATTGCTATTAAATTCGTCTTCTAGGAATATATAACACGGCGTATTAAGCGCAGTCTTTATCATAGCATCCTCTATTTTTTAATTTTTTATGGAAAGTTTTTCTTCCATTCTTCTCATTTCGTCAAATTCACCCATGTCTAAGAACGAATCTTCGCTCACGGGATATACTCCAACCTTTCCGCCAAGTTCCCTAACCTTTTCAACTAGATGCGTCATATGGAACAAAGTATCGTCTGGTATTAAATCAATCGTGTCAGGATTTACGATATACATACCAGTATTTATCATGTATGATATCTTCGGTTTCTCTTCCATGCCTACTAGTTCGCCGTTCTCTTTAGTGTGGATAACGCCGTACGGTATAGTAATGTTTTTAACTGCCGACACCATCGTTATAGCATTTCCGCTGCTTACGTGATAAGAGTATATCTTGTCGTAATCGGCAAGTATTAAAGAGTCACAGTTGGTGACGAACAGCGGCTTATCAAACTTGTCGTCAATAAGTTTTAGGCTTCCGCCTGTTCCTAGCGGTTTATTCTCTTCTACGTATTTTACTTCGAACGGAAATTCTCCATCTGTAAAATATGAACGAAGCATTTCCTTACGGTAGTTTACGGTCATATAAAACTTTGTAATCCCATATTCCGTATAAATATCCATAACTCGTTCCACAATGGGCGTATCACCGATAGGGATCAATGGCTTAGGCAGAATTTTTGTGTACGGATAAAGCCTTGTACCTTTTCCACCCGCCATTATAACGACGTCAACACCTTTAAGACTGGGTTTACATCTGCAAGTTCCGCTCATTTCAAGATCCCTTAAAAGCAAAACATCAACGACTACGCCGTCAACGTCTACAATAGGAACTGCCGTGACTTTTCGCTCTTTCATAACGTTTATAGCACAATGCGATTCCGTTCTATCAACGCTTATGGGCGAAGTCGTCATTGCGTTAGATACATTTGCAGAAAGATCGCCTGTTTTAAGTAGCCATCTTCTTATATCGCCGTCGGTCAAACAGCCAACGAGTTTGCCTTTTTCATCAGTTATGAATAAAATTCCCGATGCGTTTTTATCTATCATTTCCATTGCGTCTACAACGGTCATTCCACGGACGCCGATAAATTGACGCAACCTATCGTTACTCATTTACAAATCCCTCTAATACTTCTTTTATCTTTTCTGCAACGTACTCTATCTCTTCCTTAGTTATCTGCGTGCTTGATGGTATATTCAGTATTCTCGTTGCGTAATAAGGTGCTTTTTCAATTTTATAAGTGTATTCACCAAGGTACGGAACTTGCTCGTTTATCAAACCCCATATAGCCCTTGTCTGAACACCGTACTTTTCAAGCGCAGTAATTATGTCTCTCATTGACGCTTTTATTTTGTCGCGGTTTATTTCAAGTGAATAAAACCACTTGTTTGAATAAGTACCCGCTCTAAACGGAATAAGTTTAACGAGATCACAACCTTCGAAAAGTTCTGCGTATAGGTCGTAGTTACGTCTTTTACGCTCTACAAATTCAGCAAGTTTTTCCATTTGCGCTACGCCCAAAGCCGCTTGAACGTTTGTCATTCTATAATTATAACCGACCTCGTCGTGAATATAATAATGCGCGTCATTCTTTGCCTGAGTGGACAAATATCTTATGTGATCAACCATTTTTGGATCTCTTGCGGTAACTGCGCCGCCGCCACCTGTCGTTATAATCTTGTTACCATTGAAAGAAAACGCGCCGAAATCACCGATAGTACCAGCATACTTCCCTGCAAAAGGCCCTTCGGTATATCTACTTCCAAGTGCCTCGGTAGAGTCCTCAATTACTTTTAGGTTGTATTTATTTGCTATATCTATAATAGCAACCATGTCGGCTATATTACCAAAGACGTGTACGACAACAATTGCTTTAACTGGTTTTTTATTAAAATACAACACACCGTCGATAAATTCACACTCTTCACGACAAAACGATTCAAGTTTTAACGGGTCCATACAAAAACTGTCGTCACAATCTATAAACACGGGGGTAGCGAACTGATATTTTACTGGATTAACCGCCGCTATAAAAGTAAGCGGTGGAACTAATACTACGTCTCCGGGGACGACGCCCGACTCTACGAGAGATAAATGAAGGGCAGAAGTTCCGCTTTGACAAGCACACGCATTTTCACATTTCAAAAATTCGCTGAGCTGTTGTTCGAGTTTTGTAATATACGCGCCACCAGTAGATACCCAGCCTTGGTCTATTGCGTCGTCAACGTATTTTCTTTCATTGCCTTCAAAATTAGGAATGGATAAGGGAATAAATTTATTCATAGCAAAATCCTCGCATTACATCTTAGAGTCCAAAGACTTTCCTGTCTCAATATGTTCAAAATTAGGAAGAAACTCTTTTATTATTAGAACAATCTCTTCTTTTGAAACGTCGTCTCTTGAAAACGCAGCGTTAAGATTGTCAAAGAGTTTGTCTACTTTATCAGCGTTGAACAATGGTTTATCGACGATTATGCCTAACGCTGACAACCTATTCATGTCAACTTTTTCTTCGTCCGTAAAAAATTCTTCGTAAGACTTTTCCCCTGAAGTATCTGATTTTGAATAGTGCACCGGATATTTTTTACTTCCTTCTTTAAGATCAACGGCCTTATCTACAGCTTCCAAGTCGGATGAACATTCAAGGATATCGTACCCGTACTCTGCCAATAATGCCGTTGCAATCGCATCAAACGTCATCATTTGCGCTTCATCAAGTTTTGGGAAGAATATCTCTCTATTGTTTCCAAGCATACACGCCAACATACAAATTTGACCGCTCTCTTCAGGTGAAACGAAATATCTTCTCACGTCCTTAGGCGCGCTAAGCGGCTGAAGTTTGGCGATTCTTTTTAAGAATCCATCAGGAAGAGATCCGTTTGAAAATGCAACGTTTGCAAATCTTGCAGTCTTTACGGGGAACTTGTCCGAATAAGCAAATATCACGTCTTCCATAAGTCGTTTGCTTGCGCCCATAATATTTACTGGGTTAGCCGCCTTGTCGGTTGAAACACAGAAGTACGATTCTGGCGGAAATTCTGCAAGCAAATCGAGTAACATCTTTGCATGAAGAACGTTGTTCTGAATAAGAGCTTCTACCGAATATATATCCTTTTCACTACGAACGTGTTTGTGTGCAGAAAAATTAGCTACGATATCAAACCCACCGCGCGCTCTAAACATCTTTTCAAAAACCGGAGAAGCAAAATCCATAGGATAAGGAACGTAGTCGTCAGGAACGTACATACCTTTCGTACTTCTCAAATCACGGGTAAGTTCTGCAAGGCCGTTTTCGTTTATATCTACAACGATTAACGTTTTTGGCTTGAACGGAAGTATCGCTTTTATAAACGAACTTCCGATAGAACCTGCGCCGCCTATTACAAGAACACTTTTGCCTTCTATTTTATCGGTTAATTTTTTGCTATTTCTTGCAATATCGTCCGCAAACATACTTTGATTTCTCTTCGTAACGTGTTTTGCTATAAATTTTGTCAAATCGAACATTTCACACCTCGTATTGTTTCTCTTTATTTATCGTAACATTTTCCAGTAGTGCAAGTATGGAAAATAGGACGTATCGTTATTTAAAATCGTGGTCACCCAGAAAGCCGAAAAGAATACTACATAGTACGCCACAACTACCGTTTTTATTAAAATGGCAATACTTCTGCTAAACTTAACCGCCGCATACCTAACAATGGACGGCACTAATATAACGTGCAGCGTTGCAAAATACAAATACACTCTATACGCTATATCGTTCACTAGTACGATTTCTAAAAAACACAGCGAAAGGATAAATACGTTGCCGTAAAACTTTTTTTTGCCGCTATCAAAAATCCTATCGTAATAGTAACAAAGCAAGAAAATAACCGCGTATATAAAGAACTTGTACAGAGCGAAATTAAACATCGTGTCTTCATAAAACGCATATTTATCATAGCCAAGAATACTGCCTAGCGTCATGATAAGACTGCTGTCTTTTAATATCAAAGATAATATCAGCGAGCACGTGCCCAAAAACAGAAGTATTCTTTTTGTGAATTTTATCTTTTTTATAATCGGTAGGACCAACATGAATATTGCGCTTGTATGAAAAGTAGCCGCAAAAACTATCAAAAGCATTGATCGCCACGTTTTATTCTTGGACAGTAAGTAAAACGCCAGCAAGACAATCACCATAGACGCGCCCTGTCGCATTATATTAAAGTTTGACTGTATATAAAGATACGGGTTAAAAATATATACTATAAACGATAAGTACCAATACCTTGAACCCTTTTGCGTACTTATAACGTAAAACACTATGGACAATATAAGTAAAGACGTTACCAAACCCAGAGCATAGTAATTGTTTGAAATGAACGTTGCGAGAATTGTTACAGCCTTCCAACCGACGTTATACCTCATTTCTTTTGTTTCTAGATACGTTTCAAACCAGTAAATATATTCTTCGTAATCCGTTCCCATTGATTCGTGTCTAAACGCAGCCAGTAACAACAAATATAAAAAAGGCAAGAGTAGTAGTATTTTCTTTTTGCTAGAATATTTAAAATACTTTCCGATAAACAAAACGTACATCGGTACGAATAATAAAGGTATATAATACAACATGCTTATAACTTAAAGGGATATCCTTTTACTCTTGCCCTCCTTTTTTAGTATTTAAATCACCGTTTTTTTCTATGCAGTATCCTTGCTATCCTCGAACGTATTGCGTTAGTCTCTTCTGCTCTAAAAACAATGAGTGAGACGCCGTACACTATGACCCCGCATACAACGGCAACTAGACTATATACAATTTTCATCAAGACTGACGAAACGTCTACGCCTGTAAAAACGATAGTTTTTATTAAAATTAAAACAACCATCATCAAAACGCCGCAAAGTACGCTCTGTCCTAACGCTGAAAAGATGGGCGTAATTTTATATTTATAAATCTTCTTGTGAACAACGATTAAGCAAGCAATAGTTACGATAGCAGAGGAAATTAAAGTTGCTATAACCAAACCCACCACGCCCAAATAAATAGCAAGAACAATGTTTAATGCTATATTAATAACGACGCCTATCGACGAAATAACAGCAGGCGTTTTCGTGTCGTAACATGAAGTAAACACTTTTACCCCGATACTGTTCACGGTAACGAAAAAAGTAGTTGCTAAATAGTACGAAAAAAGTACCGAAACCTGATCAACCGACGCTTGATCAAACGCGCCTCTCATAAAGGCTATCGACACGATTTCTTGTCTTAAAAAAATACCACCAAATATAATCGGGACACATAACATTATTGCAATACGTACAGTTTTTACAAACGTTTCCGTAAGCTTTTCCCTATCGCCTTCTGCCGCAAGACGAGAAAACGTAGGATACATTATGGTTATCACGTTGCTTAGCAATAGTCCGTGTATTATCGAACTTAGTTTTGAAGCATAGTTCAACGAAGAAATGCTTCCTGCAATCAAAAAAGACGCTATTATTTTATCCGCAATTTGGTTTAATTCGTTAATCCCTATGCCTATAATCAGCGGAACAGCCATGCGCCCAGCCTTTATTAAGAACGGGTCCTTAAAATTAACGTAGAGCGAAAACCGTTCGTTTTTAAGCATTGTTAGATAGCATAGAACACATTCAATCGCGATTCCACATAGGAACCCAAACGCCGCAGCAAACACCCCGAATCGGCTAGAAAACGCTACCAAAAATACTATAACGCCTATGTTTCTAACGGTAGTCAATATCTTGGGCACAACAAATTGTTTATGAACGTTTAACACACCCGTAGCAACGCGAATAACACCTTCAAAAATAAGCACAGGTAAAACCCATCTCATTAAATCTACTGCAAGTGCGTGCGCAGTATCTGACAGCCCTGGTGACGTTACCTTAACTACGGCTGCGGTGAAAATTTCGCCAAGAGCGACGAATAAAATACAGATCAACCCCACTATTGAGAAAAAATTAGATATAAACCTATTTGCTCCTTTTTTTCCTTCATTGTGAAGTTTTTCTGTGTATAAAGGAATCACAACCGCATTGATAGACTCCCAAACAACAGCGAATAAAATTTCAGGCACTTGAATAGCCACCGTGTACGCGTCTGCTATTTCCGACACGCCAAAATAATTAGCAAAAATTGCCTCTTTTGCAAAAGATAAGATTGACGCCATTATTGCAACAAAAGAAAGGAACAATCCTTGCCCGACTAAACTTTTCTGCCTTTTCACAAAATCCACCTAATTCGTTTTTTTAATCAGTTTCCGTCACAAGTTCCGACATCTTGCGGTGCGGTACTTTTAACATAACGTATCCCAGTTCTTCAAGCTTTGAAAATTTTTGAGGTGCAGCCACATCGTCAATTACGACGTTAATACCGCTACTGTAAGCTTGCATCAAAACCGTAGAATAGAGCGAGACTGCATTTTTCGTTTGCAATAGCGACTGTTCTATCGTAACTGTTTTAGTATCTTCCACGTTTGCAAACTCAAAAATCTTATTAATCTCCGCCACGTTAGAATACCTAGGGTGTGGTCTAATAGACACTTCTTTTCCACCATCTTTAAGTTTAGAAAGATTTTCCGATATTCTTCCAAGTTCTTCAATAGTTTCTTCACCTAGGTAATAAGTGTAGTCATATTTTACGGTTACGCTATCGTCTATACTTATTCTAAGTGATTTTGGAACTGCAATTCTAAACTGGTCTTTATCTGCTCTTAAAGAGCAAAGCAAATCAACGTACTGTTGATTCCAAACGTAAAATTCATCGAATTTTACAAACGAATCGCGCATATAATACAATTTTTCACCGTGCATCACGTTGACTAGTTCAACACCACGAAAATGACAGTACTCAGTTAATATCGACGCGGTAAAAGAAAACTCGGTACAAGCTATTACCGCCTTGGGCGAATACTTTGTAATAGCATGACTATATTGCGAAATTTTAAGTATCAACTTTAACCATAGCAACCAAGAAAACGGATATCTTTTGAATATCTTTCTTAAAAACCGACGATCTTCTTTACTTAAACAGCCTTGAACTGTCGATATTGTTTTTATTTTATCGTATTTTCCCAACAGTTCGTCTGGAATAATATTAAACGGCTTTCCTTCGTTAAAAAATACGGCGTCGAAAGATTCTTCTTTTTCCGAACTTTTCCCTAATTTTAACAAGTAAAATATAGATAGCGGCAGAGCCGAAAAACTTAACAACGCTTGTAACAACGCGCCTTGCATTTTTGCCTGACAGCGATATTGAAAATAACTTCTTTCCACACCATCTTTGGGTTCTGGAAAGTGTTCTACGTATTTTTTTTGTTTTTCTACGGGATATGTAAAAATACTGTTTTGTTTTTTGTTGATTTTATTAGCTACACTATGCAAAAACGACGTGTTCATTATTATAATCTCCAAGCTGTTTAAACATTTAATTTTGCAACAAAATCTACTTTATTCTCAATACTTTAATTACGCACCACCAAAACACGTGAAACGCTGAGCGAATAACGCTTAAATGCTCTATCTCTCTATACAAAATCCAATGATATTTTATAACTTTAAGCTTATTGCTTGATATGGAATTTTTACGAATACGATATTGCATCAACACGTCAGGCATTCCCCAAATATACTTTTCTTTTTTAAGCATTTGTAGCCACAACGCATCGTCGTTTCTCTTTCGTATGTTCGGGACTTCAAACTTCCCCATCTTTTCAACGTCGTATACAACGGTGGAATTGCCGACGGGACAGTCTAACAGCAACCTATTATAGTTGGTTTTCTTTATAGTTTTAATAGTACGATTGAGCAAATTATCTTCTTCGTCAATCTGCTCGTATGCAGTACACGAAAAAGCATACCCGTTATCGTTCATCCATTTAATTTGACGTTCTAATTTATCGGGCAACCAAATATCGTCGCTATCTAAAAACGCCATATACGATCCCTTTGCTAGTTTCATTGCCGTAGTTCTAGCAACCGCTGCTCCGGAATTTTCGTCAAGCAAGTGGTACTGAATACGCGAATCGTTTTTCATATACTCTTCAACGATTTCTTTGGTATTATCTTGCGAACGGTCGTCCACAATGATCATTTCCCAATTTTGATAAGTTTGCGCCTTAACGGAATCAAGCGTCCTTGCAATAAATTTTGCACAGTTATATGTAGGTGTAATTATAGAAACTAATTTTTCGCTCATTCTACTATTTCCTCGCTAACGAGCTCTTCGCTGTGCATTGGTTTTTCTTCTCTGTTATCCTTATATTCTTTTCCTAACACAGCAAAGACCGTCATAAACATTACTTTTACGTCGCTCCAAAATCCAAACTTTTCAAGAGCCTCTAAATTGTACTGCATTTTTTTCGGCAAAACTTCCGACACGTAAACTGCATCTACGTCTTCCGCCGCGTCAAGTAATTTCGACTCGTCTTTATAAAGTATACTCGACAAACTCGTCACCCCTGCTGGAAGTAACAGCGTTGCCATCATTTCGGGCGTATACTTGTCCACGTATTTAGGAACTTCTGGCCTTGTTCCAACAAAAGTCATCGTTCCCCTAAAAACGTCTATCAACTGACAGATTTCGTCTAGTCTACACTTTCTTATGAACTTTCCGACCTTAGTAATTCTTGCGTCGTTATTTACGGTTACTTGCGCGCCTATCTTGTCCGCATTGTTTATCATTGATCTAAACTTAAAAATCCTAAACTGCTTTCCATATTTAGTTACGCGTACTTGACGGTAGAAAACAGGGCCTTTAGAATCAATCTTTATTGCGATTGCCAAAATCAAAAATACTGGCGACAGCACTATAAGCATTAATGCCGATACCACGATATCGAAAACACGCTTAAAAAACAAACCGCATTTTTTCTTTTTTAACACGTCGTAATATTTACGAACTTCTTCCGTCTGCATTTCTTGCGGAAGTTTTTCCCATCTTCTAAGCATTATTTCAAATATCCGCTAACAATATTTTTGAAGTTTTCTATGATATAATCCACGTCTTCGTCGCTTAAACACGTGTGTAGCGGCAAAGTTATTTCGTTTACAAAGTAATCGTAAGCGTTTGGATAATCTTTTATATCAAAACCGAGCTTTTTATACGCCGTATGCATCGGCAACGGTTTATAGTGAACGTTACAAGCAATGTCTTGTTCTGCCATTTTAACGATAATTTCGTTTCTTTCTTCTAAACTTATCCCCGGTATTCTAGTGATATATAAATGCCCTGACGATACGTATTCGTCGGTATAGTGATCTAGCACCTGTATACCCATCGGCTTAAACGCCGCGTCGAATTTCTCAATAATTGCTTTTCTTCTTATAAGCATTTCAGGATAACGCTTAAACTGCATAAGTCCTATTGCAGCCATAATATCTGTCATGTTGCACTTATAATAAGTTCCAACGACATCATATTCCCAAGCACCAAGGCTCATTTTTTCAAGAGCGGATTTGCTTTGACCATGCAAGCTCAAAAGTTGTACTTGTTTATAAATCTCTTCGTCACTAACGCCGTCTATGCTTTTCCAAGTGAGCGCGCCGCCTTCTGCCGTAGTGAAGTTCTTAACCGCGTGAAAAGAAAACGACGAAAAATCAGCAACACTACCGATCATCTTTCCATGATATTCTGCGCCTAGTGAGTGCGCGGTATCAGCAAGTACCGCAACTCTGCCGAGTGCTTGTTGAATATTACCGTTGGGTCTAAATAACGATTTTTTTCTTTCTACTATTTCGTAAATTTTATCGTAATCGCAGGGAACGCCACCGATATCAACGGGTATAATGGCTTTTGTCTTTTCGGTAATAGCATTTTCTAAAGCCAAGTAATCCATTTCCGTGCTGTCTTTTTGGACGTCAACGAAAACCATTTTCGCTCCAACGTGAGCAATAATAGATGCCGACGCGGTATAGGTGTAAGCAGAAGTTATAACTTCGTCACCTTCCTCAACGCCCAAAACCCTAAGAGCCATTTCCGCGCAAGCCGTCTGCGAATTAAGGCAAACACATTTTTTTGTACCCAGCCACTCAGCCAGTTGTTCTTCGAGTTTTTTTGTTCTCGGTCCCGTTGTAATCCAGCCCGAACACAAAGCTTGTGAAACTTCTTTTACTTCCATTTCCGACATGTCTGGACACGAAAATTTTATATGCCTTTTAGTACTCATAAACTTCACCTCTTGATAGTAAAAAACATAGTAATAGGCGGCTGCAATTATGCATAGAACACCTTTTGTTAGTGAACGCACCACTCCACGATAATACGTTTTAAATATTATACAGTATAAATAGAGTAATGTCAATAATATTTTCGAAAAATAGGGTTTCAAAGTAGTTGCAAATCATCAAAAAAAGAATAAGCGAACCTTCGTTACGCTTATTCTAAAAATCATTTTATTCTGCTTAGGGTTTTACGCGCCCTTTTTTCTGCCTAATTCGATATTGTCAACCGCTCTTTCTCTTAACGTCTTTTCTACATTAGGTTTATTTTCAAAACGGTAATCTTCGCCGTGTTTCTTTATATATTTATCAATCACTAAATGCGATGCGACCTGCGATTCGGTGGGATTGACCTGTTTTTGATACTTGAAAAATTCCGATCCGTCTGGCAGTTCGTTGATATTGACGGTTGTTTCTTTATACCCAGTCTGCCTTACCGACTTCATTACTTCCCTAATATACTCTTTGTTTTCTTTAAGTTTTAACAGCGACGGAAATTCTGCACCGCCTACAAACAACTGTTCCCAGTCCCTGCCTTCGTATTTTAAGAGTATCTCCGACGCGATTTTAAGATGCTTTAATTCTTCTTCAAAATGCATTAGCCAAATCTTTTTAATACGCTCGTCGCTTTCGTCTTGATAACAAGACCAGTATAGATAGCACTCGGTATATTCGTGCATTACCCAACACTCTAAAAGCGTGCATGCAGGGTCCATTAAAGATCCATACCCCGTAACGTGTTGTTCTTCTATCATTGCGATTTCCGTATAAAGTTTACGTCCTAAATCGCTGTGATAAAAACTACCGAGGTTCATATAGTAATTCATTGTCTGCTGTTCTGCAGCGGTAATAATTCCCGTATGCAGTCTAGTTATTAAAGAATCTTGCCAAGAATTGATATAAAATCTTACGTCGTCGTTGGGGTGGCGGTGTTCTGAAATAGTTGGCCTACCCGGTGTAATTTCAGTATAGCCACCGACTAGTCTTTCCGTGTGTACGCCTTCTTCCATATCTAATAGATTTGCGTATCTGTAAAGGTGGTCGAAGTCTTCTAAAAGTGCAAAATCAAGCTGTGCTTTGACAATAGGATTAGGTTCTTTTTTCGCCATTTCCGCAGTTAAATCTACTGCTAATTGCTCGTACCCTATGGTCGTTTCAAGTATAGTTTCGTCAATAGGTTTAAGAGCGGCTATTCGTTTTTGTTGTTGCTGTTCTTGACGTCTTACTTCAGCTGCCGCCCGACGGATTTCATTGTTTAAACAATGTCTATTCAAGTGATGCAAAAACCAGTTAGATTCAAACTCCGTGCCGTTCATTAAAATAACACGCGTTTTAGTGTACGGTCCCGTGGTGTTCTTGTCGTACGACGGTACGGCAATAGATTTCCAGTTGGAATACGCTATGCGGCTATCTTTTGGTAATTCTTTAAAAGGGTTCATAATCTCTTCTCCTTTAACATAAAAGTTTTACGAGATTATAACCCTTTGAAAATTTTTTATACCGTTTAATTTTTTGTACTAGTTCTGACTAGTTTTACGTTCCTTAATTAATTTTGCAATAAATATAACACAGAAGAAAATTGCGGTCGCTAATATATATCCCGAATAATCGATAAGCACGTCTACTACGGCTGGGCCACGCTTAGATAAAATCTGTATGCTTTCGTCAATAACAGCGACGAAAAGCCCAGCGGAAATCACTTCTGCAAGTCTTTCCTTTTTTACACCGTTAATTAAAAAATACAGATAATTAATCTCTAAACCGAGCAAGAAAAATTCGGAAAAATGCGCTAATTTTCTAAAAATAGCGTGAGTTATTACACCTTCGCCGAAAATAAAGTTTAAAATCGGCAAGCAGAGATTATAAATATTTCCGCTTTCTTCACCCGACGCGTCCTGCGTTAGACAGGAATTAATCCAAATAAAGGATAGCGTAAGCCCTAAAAGCACCGCCGTCACTATTACTTTAATTTTTTTGGACCTTTCCATCGCTCACCTATCGTATTTTTTTGAAAGTTTATTTAATCGGTTTGCTACCGACTTTTTAAAATGTTCTTTCTTTAATCTTACCGCCCAGTTCTGTTCCCTTACGGTTGCCGGTTGATTAACCCTATATTCCGTGCCAAGCCTTAAAACGTCCTGCATGGGTATAATAAAGGTATTCGCCTTACAAGCGTATCCAAGTTCGATTATAGCGTCGATTAGTTCTAGGTCGGTCTTTGGATATTTGTTTATACCCATAAGCGAAAGGCTATTAGCAACTCCGCTATAAAGATTGCCTTTATCCCAGTCGCTTGCCCCGTAAACCAAACCTTTCAAAGTGTCGTTGTCGTGAGTACCCGTATAGCACACCGAATTTTCTTCAATTCTTTCGGGAAGATAAAGGTTTTCAGGCTCACCGTTAAACGCAAACGAGAGTATCTTCATGCCCGGGTATCCTGCATATTTTAGCAATTCCCGAACCCCGTCGTCTATTATTCCTAAGTCTTCTGCAATAATTCTATTTTCACCAACCGTTTGGTTTATGCGGTCTATCAGTTCTTTGGACGGAACGTCTATCCACTCTCCCCTTTTAGCGTCGGGCATTCCACGGTCAATCTCGTAATACCTGTCAATTGCGCGGAAATGGTCAATACGCACGTAATCGTACACGCTAAGTGCCTTTTTAACGCGGTTAGTCCACCAAGAAAAGTCGTCTTTAACGTGTTCGTCATAGTCGTATACAGGGTTGCCCCAAAGCTGACCGTCTTCGCAAAAATAATCTGGTGGTACGCCTGCTACTTTTGTCGGCATAAAGTCTTGATCAAGCTTAAACAAACTAGGATTACACCACACGTCAACGCTATCTAGTGCGACGTAAAGCGGCATATCGCCCATTATTTTGATGCCGTTCTTGTTTGCGTATTTTTTTAACGTTTTCCACTCCCTGCCCCCTTCAAATTGCACGAATTGCCAAAACAAGACTTCGTCTTTATAGTCGGTTTCAAATTTTTTAAGGGCTTTTGGGTCACGCGTTTTGAGCGGTTCATCCCACTCGTAAAAATCTTTTTGACCAGACGCGTATTTTATAGCCATAAAAAGCGCGTAATCAAGGGCGGCCTTTTTTCTAATGAACGATAAAAAGGCCTTGTTTGTTTTGTCAAACCTAGAAAAGGCTTTTCTGAGTAGCGGATATCTTACGGCGTAGAGTTCGCCGTAATCAATAGTTTCAGAATTTGACATCGCGAACTTTAATTCGGTTGCGGTGAGCAAGCCCTGTTCTTTAAGCAGGTCAAGACTTATAAAGTAAGGGTTAAAAGATTCGGACGCAACCGACGAATAAGGCGAATTGCCGTACCCCGTTTGAACTAAGGGTAGTATCTGCCAAATCTTTTGGCCAGACGCTTTTAAAAAATCAACGAATTCGTAACTCTCCCTGCCAAAACTTCCCATACCGTACTTACTCGGCAAGGAAAATATCGGCATTAAAACTCCACAACTTCTTTCCATAAAAAAACCTAAAGCGAACGAAAGTCCGCTTTTCTCCGTTAAATAATATATGCGTTCTTACAGGGTAAAACCACCGTCTACGGTTATTATTTGCCCCGTTATAAAATCAGATTTTTCCGAGCATAAAAAGGATACCAACTCCGCCACTTCAAAAGGTTTACCTATGCGACCTAATGGGGTTGAATATTCGAGTTCTTTGATATCTTGTTCGGTAAAAATTTTATTCATATTAGTGTCGATAACCCCAGGGCAAACACAGTTGACGTTTATTCCGCTAGGCCCGACTTCTTTTGCAAGTGCCTTTGTGTAACCTATAAGGGCGGCTTTACTAGCTGAATACGCAACTTCCATACTTGCGCCGACAGCACCCCAAATGGAAGATACGTTTACGATTTTTCCGCTCTTATTTTCAATCATTTTGTCAAGGGTTAAAGCCGTTAAAGTCTGCGCGCCCTTAACGTTTATAGAAAAGAGTTTATCCCACTCTTCTTCGGTAGTTTCGTTTATAAGTTTATAAAGTCCAACTCCTGCGCAGTTTACCAGTACGTCTACGTGAGAATAACTTTTTTGCACGTCAATAAACGCCGACTTAATCGACTCGGTAGAAGTAAGTTCAAAACGTATCGGGCAAATCATTTGATCTTTTCCCGACAACTTTAATTTTTGAACTAACGAATCTATTCTGTTTTTTCCGCCGTTATATTGCGCAAAAACGAAAAAACCGTCGTCAATCAGCTTTTCAGCGATTGCGCCGCCTATTCCACCGCTTGCGCCGGTAACAATTGCAGTTTTCAATTTTACACCTCAATTCGGAAATAGCCGCAAAGCATTTTGCGGCTATTTCACAATGAGTTTTATTTGGTATTAATTTAAGACAATTATCAAAATTATTTTAAGACTTTAGATACAAGCAATACAAGGCTCGAAAAAAGGTTTGGATTGAGTTGACCGTCTTGTCACGAAGGTCAAATCCTTTTTTCAGTAAACGCAGTATTGCGAAGTAGATAACGCGTTTAATTAAACGGGTTAGATACAAGCAAGACAAGGAAAGTGAAGTTTTACGAAGTGCGTGTACTTTTACGTACACAATCGAGTAAAACTGATACTTGACACAGTATTGCGCAGTATATAAGCCGTTTAACCTTTGACACGCTCCATATATTCCCCAGTCCTAGTATCAACTCTAATAAGTTCACCTTCGTTGACGAACATAGGAACTTGAATGCTTACGCCGGTTTCTAAGATTGCTTCTTTGGTTGCGTTGGTTGCGGTGTTACCTTTTACGGAAGGATCTGCCTGGGTAACTCTTAACGTTACGAAGTTTTCGCATTCAACAGAGAAGGCTTCACCCTTGAAGAGTTTAACCATAACGTTGTCGTTCTCTTTGATGTATTTAAGAGCGTCTTCAACCTGATCGTAGTTAAGCGGAATAAGGTTAAATTCCTGATCCATAAAATAGTAAAGTTCGCCGTCGTTGTATGAGTAGGTCATATTCTTGGTTTCAACTTGAGCGTCTACGAGTTTTTCGGTGGGGTTCCAAGTTCTTTCCAAAACTTTGCCGTCGATAACGTTTTTCATTTTAGTTCTAACGAACGCTGCGCCCTTACCGGGTTTAACGTGTTGGAAATCAACTATAGTCCATACCGAACCTTCGTATTCAAAAGTCGAACCTTTTCTAAAATCGCCTGCTAACATAAATTTTTTTCTCCTTAAAAATGTTTTATCTAAATTATAAAATTATTAAATTTTTATCGTCGTTAAAAAGTCTTTCCACTCTGCCGTTTTTTATAACGACGGTGTCTTCTATCCTTATCCCGAACTCACCGTTAAGATACACGCCCGGCTCTATGGTAAAGGTCATATTTTCCTTTAACTCTTCGCTCTTTCTGGGTGAAAGGGTGGGATATTCGTGAATTTCCGTACCCACGCCGTGCCCAAGAGAGTGCGTAAAATACTCGTCTAGTCCCTGATCTTTTAGGTAGGACCTTGCAATTTCGTCGGCTTTATCGCTCGTCATTTTTGCAACGATTTGCTCTTCCGCTAATTCGTTTGCTTTTTTTACCGCTTGATAGCATCTAACGAATTTTAACGGCGGCGTGCCGAAAAATGCAGTTCTTGTTAAATCTGAAAAATAACCGTTTACGTTCGCGCCCATATCCACTAAGATAGACGTATCTTTTTTTAAGGTGGTATTACCCGTTACGTGGTGGGGAACTGCGCCGTTCGCGCCGAAAGCGACTATCGTTTCAAACGCTGCGCCAAGCGCACCGTATTCCACCATAAGCGATTCAATCTTATCTTTTAGTTCAAGTTCGGTCATACCTTCCCGAACGGTTTTTATGGCAGTATGATAAGCCTTTTGCGCAACGGCACAAGCGCGGCGGATAAATGAAAGTTCACTTTCATCTTTAACCGATTTTAGTTTTGCGAGTTGATCTTCACAATCAGCAATATCTAAACCGAAAGTTTTATACTCGTTAAACTCTTTTACCGTAACCCTTGAATAGTCCAAAAAAAGCGTGCAGTCCTTAAAATCTTTAAGATAGTTTTTTATATCTTGTATGGACTTAAAGAGCGAACATTTTACGCCGACTTTATCTAGCGTTACTTTGGCCGCTTGATAATAGCGCGCGTCGGTAAAGCAAAGGTATTCTTTGCTACTTACCAAAAGATAACCTTCTGCGACGTCTTCTTCGCAGAGATATTTTCTAGTAAGTCTATCAGTTATAAGATAAACACTTTTGCTGTCTAACGGAAATTTTCTCATTTAACTTTTATATTTTACCAAATATTTTGCATTAAGTCAATCGCACGCATATATTTTTTGCATTTTTACGGCGTCAACGTCCTGAGTTCCTGCCGATTCGCAAATAACATACGGTTCTAACCCGAGTTTTTTAAGTGCGGAAGATAACGGTTCAAACTCCGGACCGTATCTTTGGTCTTCAAAGGTCAAGTGTCTTACTTCGCCTTTTGCCGAATACTCAATCTTAGAAAAATGAATATGAAAGTTCTTCATTTTTTCTATACCGAGTTCGCTTACCATATAGTTTAGGCGGTCTAAATAATCCTTTTCGGTTTTAAGTGAGCCGCACTCCCTTGCGTTGATATGCCCAAAATCAACGGCTGGAACGTAAATATCGTCTATTTTGCAAAACCTTACTATCTCTTCAATAGTGCCGATCTGCCCGATTTTGCCCATGGTTTCAGGGCAATAAGTTAAGTCGTTTAAGCCTTGTTCGTAAATTCTATCCCTTAGAACTTTAAGCCTTTCGGCGGTAAGATCCACAGCCTTTTCACGGCTCATTTTACCCTGACTTGCAGGGTGGAATACTAGGCGACGTCCGCCCATAAGTTTAAGTTTTTCTGCCGAGCGTATAACGTAACCGTAAGAATTTTCAGCGTTTAACTCTTCGGGGTTAGCAAAGTTTATGTAGTACGGTGCGTGAACGCTTATCTCAACGCCTGCCGCAGTGAACGCTTTGCCTATCTCCACCGCGCGTTCGTCGCTTAAATTCACACCGCGTCCGAACGAATATTCAAAACAATTAAGTCCTAGATTTTTTACCCAAGTAGCCGAATCTTCACTCTTTGAAAGTCCCGCGGCTCTAAACGCTTCGGAATTGCCGCTAGGTCCGAATTTAATCATAGTTCATTTCCCCTGCCTTTTCAAGGTCTTTTTTCAGTTGATTAATCAATTGCTGTTCGTTAGCGAACTTAAAAATATCACGCAAAAACTTATCGAAATACACGGTTAAACTTTGACCGTAAAGATCGCCCGAAAACCCGATTATATGCGCTTCGACGAGTTTTTCGTTTAGATCAAAAGTCGGTCTTGCGCCGTAATTAACTATTGCCGAATATTTTTTTCCGTCCAGTATTAAATGTCCTAAGTACACGCCGTCTTTAAGCCTATGCTTTCTGCCGTCAAGTTTAATGTTGACGGTGGGAAAACCTATGGTTCTACCGACCTTTCTGTCGGCAAAAACCAAGCCCGATACCGAATACGCTCTACCCATAAGCGACTTTGCAGTATCCACTTCACCACGGGATAAAAGTTCTTTTACTCTGGTCGTGCTGATCTTTTCGTCCGAATCTTTTTCTAGTTTTACGGATATATATTCTTGACCGCGCTCTTTTGCGTATTTTTCAATATCTTTTGCCGAACCGCTGCCGCCTTTACCAAACCTATAATCTTCACCGCTTACGTAGCCGACTATTTGGAAAATTTCATTGATATAATCTAAAAACTCTTGCTTTTCCTTATTTAAAAAACCGCCGCCCGTCGGGGCAAAAAATATCTCGTCCGCGCCGATAGCTCTATATAAAGATTCTCTTTCTTCGGTAGTATAGACAACCTTTTGGCAGTTATCACCGAGTTTGGCTTTTAAATTGCCTTCAAAGGTAAAGACGACGAGTTTCGCGCCTTTTTGCTCCGCAAGGTTCTTAGCCGTGGCAATGACCTTTTGATGTCCTTTATGAACGCTGTCAAAGTATCCTAGTGCTATAACAGTCTTAATTAAGCTTTTATCTGACATAAGTTTTTATTCTGAGCACGCCGTCTTTTGCCTCGCCGACGCCCCAAAACTCCTCTTGGTTATATACCCTGTAAACGCCGTCGCGATAACCGTGGTTTTCATAGACGCCGTTTAATATTTTAGTGGCTTTTTCGTTGGTTAATACAAGGTTTTCAAAGCTTATAGTTTTTTCTGGCGGAATAATGAATTTTTCCGCATCACACGAACAAACGAATTCTTCAACGGTAACGCCGTTTTTTATATCGAATATACCGCAAGACGTACGGTTTAGCGCGCTCATAACGCCGAGCGATCCGCAAGAAATTGCGATATCCCTTGCAAGTGAACGAATATAAGTGCCGCCTTTAACGACAAACTTAAACTCAAACTCGTTATCCCCGACCTTGCCTAAGCACTCTGCGCTCAGTACAGTTACGGTTTTTGGTTGAAGTTCAAACTCAACGCCTTTTCTTGCGAGTTGATATCCCCTTTTTCCGTCTATGCATTTAGCAGAATACTTAGGCGGAACTTGGGAAATATCACCCACAAAGTCGTTCAAAACACTACGTATTTTTTCTATATCGGGAACAAAGTCGGTGGTGTCAACCGTTTGCCCCGTAACGTCCAAAGTGTCGGTAGTATAACCAAACTTAAACCTTGCAACGTACGTTTTTTCTTTATCTAAAAGGTATTGAAACAGTCTTGACGCTTGACCTATTCCAACGGGAAGAACGCCTTCCGCCATAGGGTCTAGCGTGCCCATGTGTCCGCAGGGAAGATTAAACTTTTTCTTGACCGCGGTAACGGCGTACGCAGAACTCATACCTTTGGGTTTTATTAGATTTATAAAGCCTTTCATTTTTCTCCGTATTAAATAGGTATCTCTCTACTTGCTGCAAACCTTACTCTATCGACAACTTCTTCATAGTCACCGCAAACCTGACAGCCGCTTGCCAAAGTATGACCACCGCCGCCGAACGCACTCGCAACCGCGTTTACGTCCGCGCCGTTGGAACGGAAACTTATCTTAAATTTATTGGGTGTCACTTCCATTATGCACGCGCCGATTTCAACGCCAGTAATACCCATAACGAAGTCGATAAAACCTTCGGTTTCGTCCTGTCTTGCTCCGCTTTCGCTAAAATCTTTCAAGCGCACGGTAGCGATGGCAAGTTTACCGTCTTCAAAGTAACGAATCCTACTCATTACCATGCCGAAAAGTTTTGCTCTTTCCTTGCTTTGTGCGGAAAACATATGGTAATAAATCTTATTTATATCTGCGCCAACCGCCTTTAACCTTGATGCTGCCGCAAGCGTTTCTGCCGTAACGTTTTTGTGGCGGAAGTTACCCGTATCGGTCATTATACCCATTACGAGTAAGTTTGCCATATCTTCGGTTAATATAACGCCTAGCTCGTCAATAAGTTTAAGCACGTTTTCACAGTTGCTCGCTAAATCAACCACGTAAGAATACTTGGCGTATCTATTGTTGGATACGTGGTGGTCTATGCCGTAAGTGTTTTTATGCGCGGCAAAAACTTCGGAAAACTTACCGAGTCTGGTTATATCCGCGCAGTCTATTGCGGCAATCGCGCTATATTCACCGCTAAGTTCTTTTCCTACCGTCAAACACTCGTTTAAAAAGAAAAATCTCGACGGAACGGGATCGTCACATACGACTTCCGCGCCTATGCCGAGACTATTTAGTGCAAGCTTAAGCGCAAGTGCCGAGCCGAGAGTATCACCGTCCGGTCTTACGTGGCAAATAAGGGCAACCTTAGTTTCCCCTTTGAGTTTTGCCGCAAGTTCACTTAAACTAATCACGATTTTCTCCTTCGTTTATGGATTTGAATAGTTTTTCCATTTTGTCGCCGTACTCCATAGAATCGTCTAGAAAGAAGTGCAGTTCGGGGACGGTACGCGCGCGGATAACTTTTGACAGTTCGTAACGGATTTTCTTTGCGTCCGCTTTTATCGCGTCAAAAGTCGCCTTACGCTTTTCTTCGTCCTTTGAATACACGCTAACGAATACTTTGGCGTGCGACAAGTCGCGGCTGGTATCAACCCTAAGGATTGAAAACATTTCGGTTACCATCGGGTTTTTCAGCCGCCTTGATATTATTTCGTAAATTTCTTTTTGAAATTCACCGTTAAGCCTGTCGTTTCTGTTGATTTTCTTCATTACTCTTTATTCTCTTCAACTTGATAGCTTTCTATGAAATCTCCAACCTTAATGTCGTTGAATTTTTCAATAGAGATACCGCACTCAAAGCCTTGCGCAACTTCCTTAACGTCGTCTTTGAAACGTTTGAGTTGTAGAACGTTACCTTCACAGATCATAACGTCGTCACGATAAATTCTGAGTTTGCTATTTCTCATAATCTTGCCTTCGGTTACGTAGCAACCTGCAACCTGACCGACGCCTGATATCTTAAACACTTCTCTAACTTCCGCTTTACCGAGATAAACTTCGGTGAACTTGGGCGCAAGCATACCTTTAAGTGCTTTTTCGACGTCTTCTATCGCCTCGTAAATTACTCTATAAAGTTTAATGTCTACGCCACTTCTTTCAGCAATCTGTTTTGCGTTGGAATCGGGACGAACGTTAAACCCGATAATGATGGCGTTTGAAGACTCTGCAAGCATAATGTCAGATTCTTTAATCGCGCCTGCCGCTGCGTGGATAACGTTGACTTTAACTTCGGCGTTAGACAGTTTTTCCATTGATTGTTTAACCGCTTCAACCGAGCCTTGAACGTCGGCTTTAACAATGATGTTAAGCCACTTCATCTCGCCTTCTGCGATCTTATTGAACACGTCGTCAAGCGTAACTTTCTGCGACGCTTTGAGTTGATTTTCCTTTTCCTTTCTAACCCTTTCTTCTGCGACGAGTTTGGTGAGTTTTTCGTTCTCAACTGCGTAAAGAATATCGCCTGCGTTAGGAACTTCGTCAAGACCCATAATGGATACGGGCATAGACGGACCTGCGCTCGTTACGCGCCTACCTTTATCGTCAACCATTGCTCTTATTTTACCCGTTACAGTTCCGACTATAACGCTATCTGAAACTTTTAAAGTACCGTTCTGAACGAGTATGGTTGCAATCGGACCTTTGCTTTGGTCAAGTTTAGCCTCGATAACTACGCCCTTTGCTTTTCTGTCGGGGTTTGCTTTAAGGTCTTTAATCTCAGCAAGCAAATTTACGTTTTCTAAAAGGGTATCGAAACCTTCGCCAGTCTTTGCTGATACCGGACAAAGTATGGTGTCGCCACCCCATTCTTCAGGAAGAAGTCCGTGCTCAGTTAGTTGGGTTTTAATTCTCTCTACGTTGGCTTCGGGCTTATCTATCTTGTTGATGGCAACAAGGATAGGAACGTCCGCTGCTTTAGCGTGGTTAATTGCCTCTATGGTTTGCGGCATAATGCCGTCGTCAGCCGCTACTACTAAAATAGCAATATCGGTTGCTTGCGCGCCGCGCGCACGCATTGCTGTAAACGCTGCGTGACCGGGGGTATCAAGGAAGGTTATAACTTCGCCGCTTACCGTTACTTGATATGCACCGATATGCTGTGTTATTCCGCCTGCCTCGCCTGCGGTTACGTTGGTCTTTCTTATTCTGTCGAGAAGTGAAGTTTTACCGTGGTCAACGTGACCCATAACCGTAACGACAGGGGGACGCTTTTTAAGATTTTCTAGGGAATCTTCCTGACCTTCAAAGCCTTCGCTCAACACGTCTTCCGCAGTTTTGTCAAGCTTTAACTCTAACTCTATGCCGAGATCGTCTGCAATAAACGCCGCGGTGTCAAAGTCGATAGAGTCGTTTATGGTTTTCATTATGCCTTCTTTGAATAGGCGTTTTGTTATCTCTGCCGCGGTAATACCGATCTTTTCGCTCAATACTTTAAGCGGAATAATTTCGGTATTGATCACAGCCTTTTCAATCTTTATCACCTGACTTTCGGTCGTTTCCTTTGCCTTTTTTACGGGACGGAATTTTCTATAACCCGTCTTGTTCTCGTCAAAGTCGTCGACGTCAACTTGGTTTCTTATAAGAGCGCGCTTATTGAGAGCGTGCTTATCTTCGTACTGCTTTTCACCGCCCTGTTTTTTCTTGTTAAAGTTTCTGTTGTTAGACGGCGCAACGACGGGTGGCGCAACGTAAGTCGCTACACTCGGCTTTTTTGCTCCGCCCTGACGGTTAAAGTCGGGTTTTGCCGCGCGTGGCGCACCTTGCGCGCCGTCCTTGGGACGGTATTCCCTTTGCGGTCTATCGCCAGAATAATTAGGTCTTGCGCCGTCTCTTGGACGACGTTCATAACCGCCCTGACTCTTTTCAGGTTTTTGGATAGGTCCTTCACGCCTTACGATAAAAGACGGTCTTTCGGGCAAAACGTATTCGTTGCGGGCGGGTGTTTTTTCTTCTTCCGCTTTCTTTTCTTCTACTTTATTTTCAGCAGGCTTAACTTCTTCAACCTTAACTTCCGACTGAGTTGGTTTTTCTACCTTTTCAGGCTCTACCTTTTTCTCTTCGATCTTTTCCTTAGGCTCTTCTACGGGCTTAGAAGTTTCTTCTGCTTTTATAGCAGGTTGAACGGGCGCAGGCTGTTCTTCTTTAACAGCCGCCGCCTTTTCCGCTTCTTCACGTTCCTTTATTGCAATTTCAAGCTCTTTAAGTTTTAATTCCAGTTTAGACCTAAAACTTTTAACTTCATTTTCAGCACCGTGACTGAGTTTAATAAGTTCGTCAATCTTACCGTCTTTTAAAATCTCGCTTGCTCTTTTAATGTTTTCAATACGCATTTCTTTCTTTTCAGCCATTTGAATTTTTCTCCTAAATTCTCGCAATAAAATCCTTTTCCGAATTACTTAAAATCGCCGCGGATAACTGTTTATCCGCTATCGCCATAACTCTGGCGTTATCTCTGTGGGTTAGTTCCTCTAACGTTTTTTCTTTGTGTTCAATCAGCGGACAGCCGAACTTTCTGGCTATCTTCTCAGCCTGTTTTTTAGTGTTGTCGCTGGCGTCTTTACACACTAACATCAGGTATGCGCGTTTTAACGTCATAACGGCGTTTGCGCCTATACGGAAATTCCCCGTACGCATTGCAAAACCTATGAAGGTTTCCGCTTTAGTCTTGTTTTCCAAGGAATTCCTCCATAATCTTGTCGTATATCTCGTCGGACACCTGACAGGAAAAAGCGCGGTTTAAAAGCTTTTGTTTTTTAAGCTTTGCGATGCACTCCTTGTCGTTGCAGACGTAAGCACCCCTTCCGTTAGCCTTACCCGTAGTGTCAAGCGATATGTTTTCGCCAAACTTTACCACGCGCACCAACTCGCGCTTAGGCTTTTCCGCCCTGCACGCAATACAGGTACGCATAGGTACTTTCTTTTTTTCCATATAATTAAATATCTTCCTCTACGCCGTCTTCGTTTGCGATAGGCTGATCACCAAGTTCGCCTATTGCCGCCGATTCGCTCTTAACGTCGATCTTCCAGCCAGTAAGTTTAACGGCAAGTCTTGCGTTCTGACCGCTTCTGCCGATAGCAAGCGATAATTTATCGTCGGGAACGATTGCCATTGCCGACTGATCACCCGTTTGGATAACCTT
This sequence comes from Clostridiales bacterium, assembly GCA_015055805.1. Lineage (GTDB taxonomy): Bacteria > Bacillota > Clostridia > Christensenellales > Borkfalkiaceae > UBA1259. The sequence continues at coordinate 84,173 of SVHN01000001.1, read as the reverse complement.
TACAACCCTAGCAGGTGACAACGCTCTTGAAATGTATTCCAAGGGGTTTTCACTCCAAGTAATGATATCTATTTTTTCTCCACCGAGTTCTGCAACGATTGCGTTTACTCTCGCGCCCTTGTTACCAACGCAAGCACCGATTGCGTCTACCATCGGATCTTCGCTGAAAATTGCGATCTTAGTACGCTGACCGGGTTCTCTAGCAACCGACTTAACCTGAACGATACCCTGCTTGATTTCGGGAACTTCGTTTTCAAAAAGACGTTTAACCAAACCGTTAGCCGTTCTTGAAACGACGATCTGCGCCATCTTTCCACCGCTCTTAACTCTCTTGACGTAAACGTTGAGTTTTTGGTTAAGTTCGTACTTTTCACCGGGGACTTGATCTCTAGGCATAAGCACGCCTTCGATCTGGTTGCCACCGATTTCAACGTAGACGTTGCCGTCTTCTATACGGCGAACGGTACAAGCCATAAGCTCGCCTTCCTTATCCTCGAACTCGTTCACGCTGTTCTCACGCTCAATCTCACGAAGTTTTTGCATGAGAATCTGTTTTGCTGTCTGCGCTGCTATTCTGCCGAAGTTCTTTGATATGATTTCGGTAGTGATAACGTCGCCAACTTTGTAGCTCTTCTTGATTTCGTGCGCTTCTTCTAAGCTTATTTCCTTTTCGGGATCGGCAACTTCTTCTACTACGAGTTTGGTGCTGTAAATCTTAATCGATTTTTTCTCGGGATTAAGTCTTACTTCTACGCCACCCGACGTGCCCGTGCTCTTTTTGTAAGCGATAACTAGGGCGTTCTCCAAAGCTGCGATAAACTCAGCCTGTGATATTCCCTTTTCTCTCTCCAAATCCTCAAGCGCTAAAAAGAAATCTTGGTTAATCATGTTTTTCTCCTCACTTAAAATTAAGTTTAATATGTTTTTTAAGTTTATTATATTTTCGTAATTATATTTTACATATTTACCACTCGATATACTCGTTCACCTTTTGAGTGTTTTTCAGTTCGATAGTAAACGTCGTTTTTTGGTCGACCTTTAAAGTTATGACCTTGCCGTCGTAAGAATTAAGCACGCCGTCGTAAAACTTCTTGCCGCGTATAGACTGATTGAGTTTTACTTCCACCCTTTTTCCGATATGATCAATAAAATCTTTATCCGTCTTAAACGGTCTATCAATACCTAGGCTCGAAACGTTTAAGGTGTACGGCAATCCAAAAGTCGGGTCAAGCTCATCTATGGGTTGGTCTATCGCGCGGTGGAACGCCTCGCAAGTGTCAAGGTCTATTCCGCCTTCTTTATCAATATACACGGTAAGATTTGGGTTTTTGCCCTGCTTAAACTCGGTTTCCACCACCGTTATTCCCATAGGTTCGCCTATTTTTGACAAAAATTCGGTTATTTCCGCGTTGGTCTTTACTTTCATTATTACCACCTTATAAACAAATATGAGAATGGGCAAAGCCATTCTCATAAGTCAAGTCGTCTTATTAAGCATTTACATATTAACATATTTTGCGTGATTTTGCAAGCGTTTTTCTAATATATTTTAATTAAAAACACAACAAATACTCTGCTACAAAATCTGTTTTTTTATTCTGAATACTTAATTTTCATAAGTTCAATGAACGCCTCTGCCGTTGCGTAAGCGTCAGATAACGCGCGGTGATGGTGGAAAACTATTCCGAAGTGGTCGGCAATAGTGTGCAAGTCGTGACGTCTTAATTGCGGCAAAATTCCCCTTGCGACTTCCAAAGAATCCACTACTTTATTTTTCACTTCGTACTCTTCCGCACCCGCAAATCTCTTTAAAAATTTAGTATCAAAATCTGCGTTATGCGCAACTAATATCGCCCCGTCTATAAAGTGCAAAAAGTCGGGGATAACTGCGCCTATCCTTGGGGAATCTTTAACCATTTCTTCGGTTATTCCCGTGATAGCAACGTTTTCTTCGGTTATGCGGTAGTCGGGTTTAACAAGGGTGGTAAACTGTTCGGTTATCTTTCCACCCACAATCTTTACCGCGCCTATCTCTGTTATGCCGTTATTCATAACGTCAAGACCAGTCGTTTCTAGGTCAAACACGACGTATGTGTTATTGACAAGTTCGTCGGGCAAGCGTTCGTCGTAGTCGAACACGCTCTTAACCTTTATGGTCTTTGCCTCGGACGGGAAAATGAGTTTATAGTTTTTGGGTGGGGTTTTCTTGTACTTATCTTTCTTTACGAAATTTTCAGGGAAAGTACATCTGTTTATCTTATCAATAGTAAAAGACTTTTTTCCTTCGTAATCGCCTATACTGCCCCTTGCGATAATAGCGTCGCCAACCACTAGTTCTTTGATTTTATGATAGGTGTTTTTCCTAGAAAAATAAACGCCGCTAGTACGCCCCGTGGTATCGTCTAAGTGTATGATTAAAAAGGGTTTATTCTTCTTGGTCATACGCTCTTTGATATCGGTTATCTTCCCGCAAACGGTAACTTCCCCTGCGGTCGCATCTTCGATATAAAGGGCAAGGTCGCCCATATTTTCGTCGTCTATTATTATGACGTTTTCCACCTTAATCGTGCGGTGTTCGATTTTTTGAAGTTCACTCTCGTAAACTTCTTCAGATAAAAGACTTAGCGTTTCGTCGGCTTCTTTTATCTCGGTACTGCCCACGAAGTCCGAACAGAATTTTTTTGCAAGGTAATCGTTAAGCTTATTAAGCGCGCCGTTTTTGGTGACGTATTCCGCGCCGTCTTTTGTGAGCCTAAGAACGTATTTAACCAAATGCCCGACGACCGTACACACTACGTCGGTAGGTTTTAAGAATATGGATACCGACGGATAGTTGTCGCTTAAATATCTATAAATCTCGTTGTTTATAAGTTCGTCGTTGCTGGCAATTTTTCTTACCGCAACGTGTACGGACGCAAATGCTGGCGAAGTTATCTTTTCGGTTTCTTTAAGAATTTTTCTCTGCAAGTCTTCACTTACCGCCTCGTCGCAAATAAAAACGTATTTAATGCTCTTTGCCTTGCGGTCTATTTCTATTGCGCTAAGGCGCGCGTTTTTTAAGCACGGATCTAACGCGCGAACGTCCGATATAAATTCAGAATTACTCTTTAACGTATACATTTATCAATCTCTCCGAAGAACTCCTTTTCCACGTCGCTCTTCTTTACCTTTCTGACAATCTTTCCTTTGACGAATATTGCGCACTCGTCCTTTGCGCCTGCAATGCCTAAATCTGCATCTGCCGCCTCGCCCGGTCCGTTTACCACGCAACCCATAACGGCAATCTTTAACGGCTTTCTAATCTTTGCCGTATAATCTTCCACCTTTTTTGCAAACTCCATGCAGTCCCACTCGCATCTTCCACAAGTAGGGCAAGCAATGATCTTGACCGTGTCGTCAAGGCGGTTTACCGCAGAAAGTATCGCCCTTGCCGCAACCACTTCACGCACGGGGTCTGCCGATAAACTTACCCTTATGGTATCGCCTATACCTTTTAGCAAAAGACCGCCTATACCAATAGAATTTTTTATTACGCCGTGATACTCAGTCCCTGCCTCGGTTACGCCTAAATGCAAGGGGTAATCGGTCTTTTTCGCTATGTATTCGTACGCCTTTATCATAAGGTCAACGTCCGACGCTTTTACCGATATTACTATATCGTTTACACCGTACTTTTCGAGCAACGCGACATTTTTAAGCGCGCTTTCACCTAGCGACACTTCGTTCTTTCCGTACTTTCTTAAAAACTCTTTATCGATACTGCCCGTGTTTGATCCAACCCTAACAGGTATCTTTGCAGAACGCAAGGCGTCCGCAACCGCTTTAACGTTGTTTTCACCACCGATATTACCGGGGTTAATACGGATTTTATCCGCTCCACCGTCAATCGCTTTAAGCGCGAGTTTATAATCAAAGTGAATATCCGCTACTAGCGGCAAGTCTGACTTTTTCTTAACTTCATAAAAAGCCGCCGCGTCGTTTATGTCGGTTACCGAAAAGCGCATTATATCCACGCCTGCGTCCTTTAACGCTGCGCATTGCTCTATCGCACGAACGGTATCTGCAATCTTAAAAGTTGACATTGATTGAACGGCTATCTTTTCGCCGCCGCCTATTGTTACGTTTCCTATCTTAACTTTTTTACTCATATTTGGAATTATACCATAATTAATTCTAATTGTAAAGACAAATTTGCACCAACCTTAAAAGCGTAAAAGACAAAACACCGCAACCTAACAGCTGCGGTGTTTAACTTGGTTATAATCCTGCGCGGATTCTGTACATTTCAAGTATTTGAGGATAATATTCTTCAAGATATACGACAACTTTAGTCTCTCTGCTAAGTTCTGTGTAGGCTGTAGCGGCGGTAAAGGTATTATAATAACCGCAGACGCAGTTTATCACGTCCTCGTAATATCCCATCTCTATAAGTTGGTCTTTGTTGTATTCCCCTTGACTTATTTCTAAATACTTTATCTCCATATTCGCATTGCTTTGCAAAATGGTGTTGGCGTACTTTTGTTCCTTTTCGTCAAGTGCGTTATTATACTCGAACACTTCTCTCGTAAGTTTGTCCCTTTCGGCTTTTAATTCTTCAAACTTTGCCGAAACTTGCGCTTGGTGAACGGATGCATAATAAGTCGCGCACGAACTCATTTGGTTAGCAATGGTTATTCGCTCGGATTCAAGGCTTGCTTTTTGATTGTTCTTTTGTAAGGTTATTTCGGATATCCTTAAATTTTTTTGGTTTTCAAGTTCTGCTAGTTTATTGACGACTATTCCAGAACTTATAAGCCCGTTCTTTTCAGCCTGCCGTTCAACCTTTTCCCTACTTTCTTCATAAAGATCTTTTATTGCTTGTACTTCTTCATCTAAGTCTTCTTCTATCTCTTGTATGTGCAGACCTATCTCGTTAACCCTTGTGTTAATCATTTCCTTGCGCTCTAAAATTTCTCTTTCCTGCTCGGCTGAAACCAAGACTTCTGCTCTTGATCTTAACTCGTCGTCAGTTGCCGCCACGTATTCCATTCTAGTAAGTTCTAACGGTTGCAGTTCTAGTTCCTGAAAACTTCCGCGCTTAGTACGGTAATAATAAAATATGTCGTTCAGTATGGTATACATTTCCGTCTTTGTAGTCGGCGTATTAAATTCCATATCACAATCCTCCCATATCTCTGTATTTTAAGTTAATCTCGTCTATCCGTATCTGTTCGCCCTCCAACGACAACGAAAACTCGTCGGACGTAAGATTTACTTTTTTTAGGTTATGACCTTTTTTCACCTTAAAAACTTTCTCACCGAATCTTCCCGATACGGTAAGTTTTAGCGGCGTATCGGTTTTTAAGGATATTTCAGACAAGTTCTTCTTTTTTGAACTTCCAAAGTCTAAGGCTTTACTTTGCCATACGCAATCTAAACTCCTCGTACCTTCGCCGTTAGACATAACTCGCATCTTTCCGTCAACTAAAAGATATCCGCCGTCTGCTAAACACGGTGACGACACCTTTTCTAGATACTCTTGTTTTCTCACAACGTCTATTGCGTACATATAATATCCCGATTTTCCCTTTACCGTTACCGGTAAAATATATAGGTTATTATACCCTGCCGCTAATCCGCAAACGGTGAAGTCTAAAAGAGAGTGCGCCAACGTTATCTCGGTTATATTACCGTTGTTATAACAAAGAATTTTGCCTTCGCTTATAAACGCCACGTTCTCACCAAGCCTTTTTACAGAGCCGCTTAAAACGTCAAGATTTATAACCGTTTTCTTTTGTATAGCGTAATCCATTTCCGTGCCGAAAGCGGTGAGTTCGTATACGGCTTTTTGGCAGAACACCAAGAGTTTCTTTCCGTAAGACACAAGTCCCCTTATCTCACCTGCGCCGCGCGGCATTATTATCGGTTTATCAAAACCCGACATATCGTGACACTCTCCAAAGGTAAGTTCTCTTTTATTGCCCACGAAAAGTTGCGTTCCCAACACTTCGTAATGCTCTGCGTCGGGAACGGCAACGGTTTTCACCGTTCCACTCAGCAGTACCGAACTCTTAACGCCGTGTTCAATAATCAAGATACCTTCTTCACCCTTAAAGTTTACGCCTTTTAGAGTGATAGTACCGTCGGCAGTCGCCGTGTAGACGACTTCGCTCAGTCCGTTTTTTATGGTGTAAACGGCTCCGTCCTGATGATAATAGGGCGTTCCGTTTATAAAGTAAATTCTGTTAGGACTAAGCGTGTTAAGCGATATATCCGAAGTTAAAATTCCTTTATCTAGACCGTCTTTACAAACGCGCGTTCCAACGGCAAATTCAGTATGTTCGTAAAACTTGTTAAGACTAAATTCTTTCTCTTTTACGGACACTTTACTTATAGCTTTTTTTATCACTTATACCCAACTCCTCGTCTTTATTTTTGAATTAGTGGGTAGGCATATCGACTTTAACTCTTCAACGTAACGTTCGTGCCACATAACCGCCTTGTCGAAACTTCCTTCGGTAATACAAAACTCCGCCGCCGTTCCGTAAGCTAGTACACGTCTAGCGACCTGTCTTTCGGTATAACCGACGTCGTCTTCAAGACCGCGGTTTGACGGCAAATATTCGTACTGAACCATAACTTCCGATTGCCCGTCGACGGTTATATATTCGGGGTGATAACTAAAATCTATTTCTCTATCCGCCCCGACAAAAACTTTTTGGATCTTTAACGCCGTTTCGCTGAGTGTGGAAAAATAGACTTTCCCGCCTGACACGCTTACCGTTTCAGTCTTAACCAACGGAATATACGAGTTAGACAGTTCGCTTATGACTAGATTAACAAGCCCCACTAAAACGTTTACGCTAGACAACGTATCTTCGCCTACGTCTTTGTTAGATTCGTCGAGATATCCGCTTACGTCTTCTCTTCCAAGCAGCATTGCCGTAGTTTTAAGCACTTCTTTTACTGTCATAATAAACCTCCTTGTTATTGTAAAATTGCCGAGCATTTCGCTCGGCAATTTCTAGACTAAATTTAAGCTTCGGTGATGCCTCTGAGCCTACCCTGACCGCAGGGACGGGTACATAATAGATCGGCGTATTTTACGAGAGTAGCCGTGTACACGGGCTTACCGGGTATTTGTTTTAAGATGCTACCGTCGTCGCTTTCAAGCCATTGCCAATCGCAGAGCTGGTGAAGTGTGAAATCGTTGGTGTTAAGCATATACATAGTTCCCTTAGGACAGAATCTGTCGGTAACGATAGGTATACCATTATAGCTTATAGCGTTAAATCCGCCTGCTATTTCCATGCTGTTTACAATACGCTTATTCTCTGCGAACAGTTTAAGAAGTGCTCTTCTAACGCCCCAAGAACAAATGATTAGGTTGGGCGTGTTGCCACTAGCCTGTTCAATCTCGTCAAGCGCAATCTGAATATGATCTTCGGTAATTGTGCCGACTTTATTTACGTCGTAAGGCTTAATCCAAGCGTTCATATCTTTATCGTAGCCGTAAATCTCGTTCTTGTTGTTAAAAATCGTGCCGAGACCGGAAAGTTCGTTACCTTCAGAGCCCTGCAAATAAGCAGTATAATTTTGCATATCTATGCTTATATCACCATCTACGAATATAGTGTTATTAGCTCTGTCTACACTAATAACTCTTTTTACAATGTCGGTTTCTTGGTCAACGTTATCTCTAAACTCAATAACCATTCCTTCAGCCATATTCTGAACCGAATCAAAAATCATGTAGTCAGTGCCTGAATTTACGACAGTACCGAGCATACCTAAGCCGTTGCCGTAAAGCATTCTGCCGAAGTTGAATCTACTTGCCTTAATAAGTCCTTCCATTTCTGCATCGAGAAGATTTACGAACGCGCCTGCCTTGTTTTCCGACGCTCTTATCGCTTTGTCGGAAATTTCAATTACGCCGTAAAGATTTTTAAGGGTAGTGGTAAACTGCGCGTAGTTGTTCCCTGCCGCTGTCGGCAAGTTGCCGTCCTCAGTACCTGCGCCGATACCGCCGTTTACGCCGTAGGATACGAGGCGTTTTACTTCCTTGCCCCATACGTCTGCCGTACTTTTTTCAATAGCCGCGTAAAACGGGCTAATTCCGTTGTTTAATTGATCGCTTACTGCGTCAAGATAAAAAGTTTTCAACGCAGCGTCTGCGTTCTTTAATGTAATTGCCATATTTTCTCCTTAATTTTTATTTGCTGAAAATTTCTTTTGCAAGCTCTCCTGCCTGCCTTATAGTTTTGGGACGGTGTACAGGCGTCTTTACGCCCACGCCCGATCCGTCAAGGACTATTGCCTTTTGCTTTCTGCCGAGAATTCCTGTCAAATACTCTTTGAGAATTTCTTCCTTTTTCTCTCCGCTTATATCTTCTGGTTGGTTCTCTTTTTTTGCCGTCTCTTCTGCTTTCGGGGATTCCTTGTCGATTGCAGACAACGCGCTTTCTAACTCCTTTATCTTCTGACAGCGTTTGGTAAACTCAGATTCTAAAGAATTATAAGCGCTAAGCAAGGCTTTTACGTCCTTAAACTTTCCTAATGAGACTTCCGCTACTCCTTCGCCTACGTTTTGTTCCGCCTCCGCGGGGTGCGACTTAACTTCCGTTTGTTCATTTTTAAGTTCTTCCATTTTTTATACCTCTTCAATATTTTCTTTGTTTTGAACGCTTTCTTTTGCACGCTCTTTATGTTCTTTTATATGCGTGTAAAAGCGTGTCTTTTGTTGGTCGTCTAGTACGTTATATTCGCTTAAAACGTACCTGACGTGTTCGTCTACGTGGATAAGGTCGTCGTCTATCTCTTCCACGAATATTTCTTCTTTTAACGCGCGCTCGTTTTCTCTTTGCGCTTTTTCTTCTTGAAGTCTTGCAATACCCTTTTGATAATCAAGGTCTTTATATCCCAAAAGCGACAGAATTTTTTCCTTAGTTGCCGTGCGAAGTTTACCTTGCTCGTCGGTTAAAAGTCCACTTTCGTAAAGCTTAAATATCATATCCTTTTTCTGGCTATGGGTATACAAAAGTTCGTTTTCATTCTCTAAATATACATCGTCCGACTTGACCGCGCGTTCGTCCGCGTAAAACACTTTGGTCTTATTGTTTTCGTCCGAATATCTTACCGCCCTTACGCCTTCTGTGAACTGCGAAAAAAGCCTTATGGTTTGTTTTGCAATTTCAACGTAACAGCGTCTTATATCGTCGGCGGTTGCAAGCAATCTTGAATTGTCCTGTTCAACGAGAATTTCTAACGCACTTCCGCTAGTAAGTGATGCGTTAGTAGAACTTGATGAAACGTCACTAACACCACTGACTATAACAAACTCGTTTATAAGTTTATCTTCTTCGGTATTAAAGTCGTCGGGCATGGTCTTATCCGACATAAGTTCGGGGGCTTTCGCGCCCTGTCTATACACCAAGATTTTTCCCGGTGAAAGTCCGTCTTCTGCAAGGTCGTCCACGTCCACCGAACCGTCTTCAACTGTCATTACACCCATTGAAAGCCTATTTAAAAACTCGTGTTTTCTGTTCTTTACTGCGTTGAACGCTCTCTGTATCGGGATAAGCCTTTCTATAACGCTCGACCCGAAAAAACTGCCCGTAACGCTGTTTGAAACCTGCTTTACGAACGGAAAACCTCGTTCTCCGTTTTCACCGTTTAAGTACGGCAAATCACCTGTGAACAAAAGCGTACCGTTACAAACGGTGGTAAGTCGTCCTAGTGGGAACTGCTTGCAAGGTCTTTCGTAGCGTTCGATTACTATCGCCGCGTTTTTCAAGGTCGATTCCGAACTCTTTTTTCTAGCATTTGAAGTGGGCTTATTAAGGTTAAATATTCCAACTTCTTCACCGACTACGGCAACGCCGTATTTAGTTGCTATCTCACCAACGGTCATTGCCCTAGCGTGGATAATACTGTTACAATCTTTGATATCCCCCGAATATAGACTATCGGGAAAAATCTCGAACGGCGACACGGCAATAACACTTACGTCACCTTCGTAAACGGGCTCGCCGTCAAGTTCGCCTATCTTATCTCCGCCGTGATTATTCCACACTATCTTATAAAAGCCCGTTCCACAGGTTTCGCTCCAAGCCGTAGTTTTTTTAACCACGCTCTCTACTTCCGCACGCTTAAACGCGCCCGATATAATCATTTCGGCGGTCTGCGCAGCGGCTACTTCTTTGTCGTCGTCCGACTTAGGTCTAACCGACACCGTCGGCTGTATTCTTGAAAACTTTGCTAAGCGCGATTCGATTATGGGCGCAATGTGGTTGTATACGCGGTGGTTCTGCCAAAAGAAAGTTTTGTCTTCCGAAGTAATCTCTCCGCGTGAATTTACGTCGCAGTATTGATTGCCCGACAAAAAGTTCATGTTTAGTTCCCATTGCCGCTCGTAATTGTACCGCTCTTGTCTGCGCTCTTCAAAGTCTTCTTCGACCTCTCTAATTAGGTCTTCAATGTATTGCGCGCGTTCTTTTTCTGGCGCAATCGTTTGTTCTTTGTTTTTACTTTGCAATTTTTTCTCCTTTAAATCTCAGCATTACTTTGCCTTAATTTTCGTACTCTTTCAACAACTTCAAGAGCCGCTGCTTTTCCACTTCTAACTGTTCGTCTGAAAGTTCTTCTATCGGCTGATCGGTTTGGTCTATCAGAAGTTTTATGGCGGTTATATCTGGTGGGACGTTTTTCTTGGTTACCTTCTTTTTAGTAAGGCGAATTTCCCCCTCGTCACCGCTAACGTATTCTTCGACCACTTCGGTACAGTCGTAGCCTAACGCTTTTTTCACAAGCGCGTCCTTAAAGTCCGATTGAGATACGCTCTTTTTGCTCTTAACTTTTCCTTTCATTTATAAGTTTCCTGATTAGCCTTTCCTTGTCTTTCTGGATTAACGTTTTTTCTACTTTCGGAGGCGTGTTTTCAGGCTTTGACATCAAGTAATACCTAAGCTCGTCTAAGGCGTGGTCGTCGGTCTTTTTCGGATTATCCCCGTCACCCCAACGATAGGTTTTAAGTTCTCGTATAAGGTTTACGCACTCGGGAAAAATATAAAGTTTACTTCTTCCGTCGCGAACCCTTAAATACTCTTTGACTCTCTGTATTCCGCTGAACATATCCTTATTTACGTTTGGGTTTACGGCAATGCCGTATTCATAAAAAAGTTCGGATACGCTCTTTAACGACGCCAACGTTTTTTGATTAGCCGCCGAGTCGATAAGGGCGGTAAGTCTTCCGCACCTATCCTTTTTCCAACCCAGCCTATTTGAAATGCTCTTTATTCGTTCAGAGTGGTACTCTATATCTCTTCCCGATTCAAAATGCTCGGCTATAACGTACACGTTGGAATCGTAATCAACCGCGTACCAATGCGCCGAGAGCGGATTGTTTAATCCGGGGTCAATGGATATTACGTCCTGCCACTCGCTAGGAATATTGAACGGCTCTTTAAGAACGTGAATATTCTCGTCAAATTCCGGATACACAAGTCCGCTTGCCGCCTTAAACTTTCCGTAACGCCTGCTGTCAAGCTGATCGTCAGAGAGTGATTTTGTCAGCGCGGATATCTCGTCTTTATCTAGATACGGATTATCCGCCCACTCCATAAACTCGTACCACACGTCGTCGGATTTATTTACGTTTAGATAAATCTCGTCGTGGATAAAGGTAAGACCTTTAAGCGGTGTCATCGTCCCGAATATATCACCTTTTTTATCTATGACACGCATACGGCACTCGTCGTAAACGTCCTTGGGCGGTTCTTCGTCGAACCACACGAAGTCAAGCGAACTGCCTTGAAACTTTTCTCTGCCTTGGTCGCACGACTTAAACCCGATAACCGACCGCCCGCCAAACACGTTTTTTATTATTATCTGATCGATAACACCGTATTTAAGACTGTCCTTTTTACCCGAAAGCATGGTCACGTCTTCTATCCAAGACCTATTTAGATAATTTAAAACCTTTGCCTGAGCAACGTCCCTTTGCACCTGTTGGGAAAGGGATACAACCCAACCGAAAACGTTGTCGCGGTTTTGCCGATACGGGTGTATTCCGCGCGCCATATACACCGCCTCGACCGCGCCGCACTCGGTTTTACCGCTACGGTTTCCCCCGAATACCCAACGGTTTTTCTTGGGGCATTTATGAAAGGCAAGCTGTTTTAAGTGTTTTACTTGTCCGCTGTTATACTGCGACAGCCTGTCTTCCTTTTTCCTAGTCTGTTGTTCAGCTTCGATTTTGTTTATCCTGTATATAATTTCATTAAGCAATTTCGTCCCCTCCGAAGTCACCGAGATTGTATCACCCTTTTAGAATAATAAAATAGGTATATGTCCATCAAAAATAAAAAAAATTTTTACACTTTAATAAGAAAATTAACGGCAAACGATTATCTTTGATCAATTTTTGTTAAAAGTATTTTTGCTTTGCGGTTGACAACCATTTATTTATACAGTATAATGTATAGGATTATTAAAAAGCGTTTTAAAGGAGAAAACAAATGGCAAAGAAAGTATGTACGCCACGTCAAATGATTAAGGGCGTATCTTTCCTTAACCCCGTCGTTGTTGACGGAGATTATTATATGTTTATGACCGATTATGCTATAAAGCACGGCTACGACCACTTACAGCTTATCGGACCTACGCACGACGGCGTTCGCGGTAACGTTGACGGTATGATTTACCTTAAAAAGTACGCGCAGTTTAACGACGGCAAAGACGCCGAATACGTTGACTATTGCTTAGACGTCGTAAATAAATGCACCAAAAAGGCTAGTGAGCACGGTATCAAAAATTATTTTTGGCATCACGAACTCGACCTACCCACGGGTTTTAAGGAAACCTATCCCGAAACGCTTAACGAAGACGGTGATATCGAAGTTACTCACCCCATAGTTAAGGATTATCTTGAAAACAGAATTATTGATTTTTACGACGCTTATCCGTTTATGGACGGTTTAATTTTGACCTTGCACGAAACCAAAGTTCCCCTACTCCGTTTGAAAAAGCAAAAGCTCGGAAAAGTAGAAAGAGTTAAGTACGTTACGCAGATTCTTTACGATACCTGTAAGCGTTTAGGTAAAGACCTTATCGTTCGTCCGTTTGCTAGCTTAGAAGAAGACTACGTTATGATGACCAAGGCATACGAAGAAATTTCTAACGAGATGTTCATTATGGATAAATGGACGCAGTTTGACTGGAGCCTTACCGCGCCACACAACAAGTTCTATAACAAGATTAAGAAAAATCCGCTTTTCGTAGAAACGGATATCTTTGGTGAATTCTTCGGTAAAGGTAGACTTCCGCTTATGCTTAAAGACCACATTAAGAATAAGTTTGAATACTGCGAACAGTTTAAACCTGCTGGTTACGTTTCGCGTATCGACCGTAACGGAAATATTCCGTTCGGCACTATCAACGAAGTCAACCTTAACATTATGCACGCCGTTATGAACGGGCTTGACGTTGACGAGGCGATCGACGAATTCTTAAAAGAAAAATACGGCGCAGCGTTTAAGGAAGTTCGCGCCGTGGTCGAAAACACCGAAGAAATTCTTAAAAAGATTATTTATTTGCAGGGCTATTATTTCAGCGAACTAAGTCTATTCCCGTCGCTTAATCACAGCAAGAACCATTTCTATTTTGAGATGATGAAAGAAAGTTACGATATCGCATCCAACGAGTGGTTTATCCCTATCGGCTGGGAACGTGGTCCGATAGAAGGCGTTATTGAAGAAAAACTCAGCGCAAAAGAACTTGCTGCCGACGCGCTTAATAAACTCCTTGCTCTTAAAGGAAAAATCGACGACAGCGAATACGACAAATTATACGTTCAGTTTACTAACCTTGATATGGTCGCTAAGGTTTGGGTAGAACTCACCTATGCTTATATCGACTACGCAAGATATTTAGAAAGCGGAAAAGAAGAATACAAAACTGATTTGTACGCGCGTTTTGACAACCTTAAAAAATATAACGCAGAAGGCAAAGAAAAACTTAAAGAAAAATTCTACTGCATAGTCGGTGACGGTGCTTTCAACAGTTTCGGCTACGCTGAACTCATTGAAAATTTCGTTAAGGAAACAGAGATAAGCTTTAAGTACGAAACTGCGCTTAACGATAAGTTGAAAAAAGAAAACCTAGTAGACTACGTTATCTGCGGCGGCGCAAACGAATCGCATAGACTTCAAAAGGAAGTAAACTTCTCCGACTCTATGATAATAAACGGCGAACTCTGCCGTATCTGTGGAAATAGAAAGGGTATGAAGTGGAGCACCATTAACGCCCACGGCTGGTTCTCTTATGAATTAAAGTTAAAAGAAAACGCTGATAACGTTATCGAAGTTCTCGCATCAACCTCAGGCGAAAGCCTTGATCTTAAAATCACCGTCGGTGAAAACGTAACCGAGATTAAACAAAAGATTGACGGCAAAATGATGCTTTCTTTCCCCGTTAAGGCTGAGAAAGGTCAGGATAAAATCCGTATCCGTTTCGATAGGATTTCCGGAAATACGCCTTGCGTTTACACAATAAAGGTAAGATAAGTTTATAAAATAAACCCCCAACGGTTCTAGTTTAGAATCGTTGGGGGTTTTATTATTTGTGGAAAAGAAATTATTTTATTCTTCGGTTACAGCCGCTTGTAATTCTTCAACAGTTTGAACGTCGGTGGAAGTTTGTTCGCCTTGCACCTTCAGTTTGGTCTTTTTATAAACCATGGGAAGAACGAACAAGTAACAGATAATGGTAAATATCCAGCTTGCAGGGTACGAAACGAATATCATGTAGAACTCTGGTACGAGTGCAAACGTTATCTCTAAGAAAATAATTCTAAACACCGTTGCGCCCATAACGCTTACGAAAAGTGCAAATATAGGTTTACCCATTGCCCTACAAGAATTTGCAAAGACTTCCATAATGCCACAAAGAAAATAGAACGTGCCTAAGATAGAAAGCCTTATCATTGCCATCTCAATAACTGATTCATCTGATGCAATAATTCCACACAAGAACCTGGATAGCAACGTAAAGATTATCCCTACGCTAAACTGTAAAATAGCGACCAGTAAAATTCCGTCCATAATAACTCTCTTTACCCTATCCATGCGTTTTGCGCCGATATTCTGTCCGATAAACGCCATCGTTGACATAGATATTGCGTTACCTACGTTATATACGATAGCATCAAACTGTTGGGCAGTAGTATTTGCACTCATACCTACTGCGCCGAAAGAGTTTACCGTCGACTGAATAAGCACGTTCGCTATATTAAACGCAACCGACTGAAGTCCTGAAGGTATACCTAAAATTACAATCTCGCCAAGTTGTTTTTTATAAAATCTCAAATATTTTAGTTTTAAACAGCCGTAGCCCTTACCTTTAAACAGAACTATTAAAGATAATGTTGCCGATATTGCTTGCGAAGTTATAGTTGCAATCGCAACGCCTTCAACCGTCATTTTTAGAACGAGAACGAAGAAAAGATTAAGTAAAACATTTATTCCACCGCCGATCGCTAAAAATATAAGCGGTCTTTTGGTGTCACCTACCGCGCGAAGTATGGACGCGCAGAAGTTATATAGCATCATTATCGGCATACCCAAAAAATAAATGCGCAAATACGTCGCCGCCATAGGCAGTATCTCAGGCGCGCAATCCATCCACTTTAAGAAGGTTTCTGCCATGGGCACACCTATTGTCATTAGTATTAATCCTGAAACAATCGCAATTAAAATAGACGTTCCAACCGTACGATGCGCCCCGTCCATCTCTTGCGCCCCAACGTACCTTGCAAGAACTATGTTGCTACCGATAGAAAGACCTATAAATAAGCCACAAATCAAAGTGTTCAGAGATGAAGTCGCACCGACCGCCGCAACTGCGTCGTCGTTGACGAATATACCGACTACCGCAATATCCGCAGCGTTAAACAAAATCTGCAAAATGTTTGTAAATATAAACGGTATAGCATATATTAAAAGTTTTCTAAATATCGATCCCGACGTGAGATCCATTTCCGCAGACTTTGCCATTTCTTCTCCTTTCTAATTTAGGTTGTTATTTATTAATAGGTGTTTAACGCAGTATTACGTAGCGTTTCACCTTGACGTTATTTAATGTTTTATTGAAGAGGAACAAAATAAAAAAAGTAAAAAGTTAGCTGACGGAAATTTCCGTAGTTAGCTGACTTTTTACTTTAATTTTTAAATTAAATTCGGGGGTGCAATCGACCTCGCCCCTTAAAATAGTTCATAATTCCTCTACAGTAGACGTTTATTATTTTAATTATACAAAATCAAAAAATTAATGTCAACGATAAAAACCAGTTAAAATATGGTTTTATTGCAAAATTATCTCAAATAATTTTAAATTGATTTTGGGTTAAGGTTTTTATAAATGGTAAACTTTAATTTATAACCGTTATCAACTATTTCTTGGCTACTTTCCGATAAACACCAACCGTCTATATTATCAAGGTTTTCAAAGAACACGTCTGCGTTTCCGTCAGCGTCAACCTTTGTCACGAAAATTTCCGAACAAAAAGAAAGCATTTCTTTATAAACGCTTGCACCGCCTATAATAAAAA
Source organism: Clostridiales bacterium (assembly GCA_015055805.1). Lineage (GTDB taxonomy): Bacteria > Bacillota > Clostridia > Christensenellales > Borkfalkiaceae > UBA1259. The sequence goes on along the minus strand of SVHN01000001.1, from coordinate 67,591 downwards.
TCTCGTCTTGCGGATAGTTTTTCAAAACCGAAAAAAGTTGGTCATAACTCTTAACGACCGTGCAATCGTCCCTTTCAATCTTTCTAGACAAAACTATATTCGTTCTGTTCTTTAAGGGGTTTCCACCGGGGAAAGAACGCAAAGTGTTTCCGCCCATAACCACGATTTTATTAAGGGTGGTTTTGCGGAAAAACTTCATATCTTCGGGAATAGAAAACAATAGGCCGTTATTTTTCCCTATGCCCCAATTTTTATCTACTGCAACTATGGCTTTCATTAGATAGCAACCTCAAACTTTTCGTCTATCTTATTGAACTCGTAGTCTTCCAAGATAAAATCGTCAACCGTGAATTTATAGAAATCTTTAACATCGGGGTTTAATCTAACCTTGGGCGCTTTAAACTGCTTGTTCTGCATCATTTTTTTAACGACGGGAATATGTCTATCGTAAATATGCGCGTCAGCAATAACGTGAACGAGCTCACCTGCAACCAACCCCGAAACCTGAGCAAGCATCATAAGTAGTGCCGAGTACTGAACGACGTTCCAGTTATTAGCAACGGCGACGTCGTTACTGCGCTGATTGAGTATTCCGTTAAGAACGTTACCAGAAACGTTAAACGTCATTGAATATGCGCAAGGATATAAATGCATTTCGTTAAGGTCGGCAAAGTTATAAATGTTGGTCATAATTCTTCTTGACGAAGGATTATTTTTAAGGTCGTATAAAACCCTGTCAACTTGGTCGAACTCGCCTTCTTTATATTTATGTTTAACTGCAAGCTGGTATCCGTAAGCCTTGCCGATAGAACCGCTCTCATCTGCCCAACTGTCCCAAATATGACTGTTAAGGTCGTGAATATTATTAGATTTTTTCTGCCATATCCAAAGAATTTCGTCTACCGCCGACTTAAAAGCAGTACGGCGCAGAGTAAGCATAGGAAATTCTTCCCTTAAATCGTAACGGTTTACGATACAGAATTTTTTGACCGTATGCGCAGGCGTTCCGTCAAGCCACCTTGGACGGACGGGAAGGTCGGTATCCCACACACCGTTCTCGATTATATCCGTGCAGTTTTTAATAAAAATTTCATCTGCTCTACTCATTGTTTTTCCTCCGTTATATAAATAGTATGCTATTACAATCTAAGCATCAGAACGCATCTTTTCTGAGTTTTTTCCAGCGATGCGCAATAAATCTTAACACCAAACGTTTGGGCGCGATTTTCATTATGAAGTTTAAAAATCTATTGAATCCGCCCGGAATATATTTGAGTTTGTTTTTTCTCACGGCGTTCAAAGACTTTTCAGCGACGAACTCGGGTGATTTTACAGAAATCTTTCCCCAAACGCCCTGCGCTTTTATCTGTTCGATAACGTCAGGTCTAGTAGGTACTGCACCTGGCAAAACGGTGGTAACCTTTACGCCGTCTTTTTTAAGTTCATAGTGTAGCGCGGTGAAGAAGTTATAAAGCGTTGCTTTGGTCGCGCTATACAGTGCAAAGTACGGCATAGGCGATACGGCGGACATGCTAGATATGGTAACTATTTCCATTGACTTTGCCCTACGCTTTAATAGTTCGTGCGTAAGGATTATAGCCGATTCGGCGTTTACCCTTATCTGCATCAAGATTTTTTCTTCGGTATAATCTTTAAATGGTAACTGCGTATCCACGCCTGCAACGTTGATAAGTCTGTCAAACTTTAAGCCTTTAGAGTCGATATATGCAAGAAGTTCTTTTCTTTTTTTCTCGATCTGAAGATCGCAAAGGTAACTTTCCACCTTTAACGAAGGGTTAATGTTCCAAAGTTCGGACTTTAACGCCGAGAGTTTACCTTGACTTCTGCCGGTAATAAATAACGGACAACCGCGCTTTGCAAGTGCGATGGCAAACGCTCTGCCGATACCGCCGGTAGCACCGCTTACAAACGAATAATACATAATTACTTTGCCGTGAGCACTTTACTGCTCACGCCCTCAACCATGCCGAGTTTTCCCGACAAACTGTTTATAATCTCTTGCGGTGCGTCCATTACCACGCTTATTACGTTTACTTTTTTCTGTTTATACGGCAAGCCGAACCGCCCGATAATATGTTCGCCAAAATCGTGAAGCAAGCCGTTTATGCGCTCCACCGCGTTCAGGTCTGAAACTATTATCGCTAATACTGCAATTTTACTTTCCATACAATCACTCCTGTTTTTATAATTGTATCACATCAAATAAATTTTAGCAATAAAATTCCCCTTTTTTAACGGCATCTTTCAATTTTTCCACGGCTTTTTTCTCTATTCTTGATATATATGAGCGTGAAATCTTCAAAAAATTAGCAACTTCTCTCTGCGCGTAATTCCGCTCGCCTTTAAGCCCGTACCTTAAACACAGCACGGTATACTCCCTTTTGGTCAGCACGCCCCTTATAAACTGCAAAAACTTATCGCGTTCTATACTTCTATCGACCTGATGAAAAACCGTATCTTCCTTTTCGGATAAAAGGTCCATAAGCGTAAGTTCGTTTCCGTCCTTATCCGCGCCCACGGGGTCGGATAGCGATATGTCGTTCTTATGTTTTTTGTTGGCTCTAAGCAGCATTAATATCTCGTTTTCAATGCATCTTGCGGTATAAGTTGCAAGCTGAGTGCCTTTACCTAGTTCATAAGTATTGACCGCCTTTATTAGACCTATACTTCCCACGGAAATAAGGTCGTCTGTTTCAGCTGCGCCCGAATACTTTTTTACGACGTGCGCAACTAGGCGCATATTGTGAGTAATAAGTTTTTCCCTTGCCGAACTATCCCCTTCTTTCATGCGCCTTAAACAGTCCGCCTCTTCTTCTGCGGACAACGGCTTAGGATACGAACTGCCGTTTACTACGCTCCCTGCAAAAAAGGTTATTTTGCCTAGAATAAATGATAAAAATTCAAAAAACATAGCCTACCCTCCAAATTAATTACCCTATAATCTATGCTAAAATCTGCGGCTTTATTAGTTGTTTTTTGCTTTTAGGTTTTACGCGTCATAAAAGTCTTTACTAATTTATAATCGGTGATATCATACCGATAGCGTTTGGGAAAAATATTTTATTAAGGGGGGGATAATTATCAAAACTTACTGCATAAAATTTTTAGGGTTTTATAAACGCTTACGCAGTATTTACGCAAGTGACGATTTTTAGCTCACCCTTAAAGCAGGTGAATTATGGATTACTTGTTCATACTCGACGTTATAACTTCTTACAGTTTGCCCACGCTTATTATCGCTGCAATAGTCGCCGCGATAAGCATTGTTGCAAACTTAATCTTTAAGGATAAGATTCCAACCGGTCTAAAAATCAACGCGCCGTTTTTCGGGGCAATGGTACTTTGCTTTATTTACGATATGGTATTCGTCGTAAACGATTTTATCTTTCGTGAAGAAACGCTAACTTTCGGACTGGTCGGGGGCTCTTTATCCGTCGTGCTCATAAGGATGGTTGGTTCAATCTTTCGTGGCGAAACTCTTCCCGCCGACACCGTACTAGTTCTTATAGAAGGCATAATTGAAGAAGTGGTTTCCCCGACGGCATTAAAAGCCTCGTCTATAAAAATTAAAGACGTGATCGACAAGGCAATCACCACCGAAGAACAGCGAACGGAAATTATTGAAATACTCTTCGTCAATACTGACAAAGATATTTCGCGCGAACAATTAGAAAACGTTACAACGCTGATTCTTAACGCAGTATCTGCATTATAAATAAATAAGGTGAACTGAGTTTATTTTCAGTCCACCTTTTTTTATTTTAGTTTTGGTTTTCTTACCTTTCAAGTATAACGGTAAACGGGCCGTCGTTTATTTGAGAGATTTTCATATCCGCGCCGAAAACGCCTTTCTTTACGGTAAGCCCTTGCGCCCTAAGCCCTTCTAGAACGTATTCGTAAAGTTCGTTAGCCAAAGTCGGGGATTCAGCATCTAAGAAGTCAGGACGATTGCCGTGCGAAGTGTTGGCGTAAAGAGTAAATTGCGAAACCAGCAAAATCTCACCGCCCACGTCGATTATGGATTTATTTATCTTTCCGTTTTCATCTTCACAAATCCTTAGCGGCGGAATTTTTTTAATAAAATAATCGGCTTCCTGTTTGGTGTCGCCTTTTTTTACGCCTAAAAATATTACGTAACCATTTTTTATCTCTGATATAAGTTCACCGTCAACATTTAAGTTGGCTTCTAAAACTCTCTGTATAACTGCTTTCATTTTTTCTCCTTTATTAATAGGTAAGATAAAAAGTGCAAGTGCTTAACTTTTTGCGCTTTAACTTCATTACCTTGCCGTTTTCCATTTTTAGTTTGTAACCGTCCTTATACTTACAGTCCGAACACTTTGCCCCGACGTGCGATTTAATCGGGCAATGCCTTAAAGTCATAAGCGGAAAATCTATTCTACTTCCCATTTCCGCTTCCGCCGTTATATACGGTTTATTCAATGCGGCTGCGCTCTCTTTATTAAACACGTTTAATCCTGCGCCGATAACCGTATTAGGCGAAAAATTTAGCGCGTAATAATTGTTTGCAACTACGCCTATCCCCGTTTCTTTTATTATGTCTTTTAACGCTATGATATCCTTTTCAAGTGCAAAGTTAGGCATATCTAAATATGCGCATTTGCCCGATTTTTCACATAACACCTTAAACTTTTTTACGTTTTCAAGGACGTAAAACTCAGGCGAATATATAACGTTTTTCTGCTTGAAGTCAGAACTAATACAGTCGGTAAAGACAAAGTCACTAAACGGCGCAATTTCTTTACTATTTGTAAAGTCTATGATTTTTAGGTCGCGTTTATATTTTTCGGTGATAACCGAATAGAGTTTTTCAAACACGTCTCTTCTAAACGCGTTTAAGGACTGTTTTCTAATAAAGACGCCGTCTTTTAGGTTTACGGTAATATTTGCCACAAAATACTCGCTTTTAGCAAAGTTCTCTTTGATTTCGTCCATAGTTAGCGGCTGATTTTTGGCAGACTGCAACACCTCGCCAACGACGGTATAAGTCTTGCCATGCAACTTAAACTCTGCTTTTATCGGCTTTTCAGGAACGAGTTCTAAACTTAAATCTACCGCCCTCTTTTTTACAACTTTTGCTAAAAGTTCTTCTTCCATAGGGTCGGTGATTATACGAACCTTTTCACCAACGCTTATCTTATTAGTCGTCGTAACCAAATATTTTCCGTCTGCAATCTTTCTAAGGTCAAACGCCGTGAGCACCGCGCACTCTTTTCCGTCACTATAAGTTTTCAAGGCGCATTTAGGAAGCAGCTTTCTATTTGACGTAAAATATATCTCGTTAAAATTTCTGCCGTTATTCACCTTATAAACTTCGCCAATCTCTATACCGATATGGCTTTGCACGTCGGAAATTATTTTACCGTTACCGCCAAAATATCCTTCGGTATAACGTCGATTAAAAGCAAGCGCAAGTTTATCGACGCTATATTTTTTTCCGTCCAGCGCACGTCTATACTCAGCCGTTACCGCCCCAACGTAAAAGGCGCGTCTTGCCCTGCCTTCTATCTTTATCGCATCAACACCCGCGGCTTTAAGATCATTAAGCCTAGATATCATATTAAAGTCTTTTGCGCTTAAAAGATAGCCCGACTTAATCTTTTTATCGTTGTCGTATAAAGTATAAGGAAGTCTACATAGTTGTTTACATCTTCCCCTATTACCGCTTGCGCTAAACTCGTACGAGCTTAAATAGCAGTTTCCAGAAAAACTTACGCACAATGCCCCGTGCGCAAAGTATTCTATCTCTAAAGAACTGTTATCCTTTATTCGTTTTATTTCTTCAAGCGGTGTTTCTCGCGATAAAACCACCCTTTTAAAGCCTAAACTTTCTATTGCTTTTACACCTTCTAAGTTGTGAATACCCATTTGGGTGCTGGCGTGCTTTTCAATTTCTGGGTAATAATCGTTTAATAGTTTAGCAAGACCTAAATCTTGAATAATTAAAGCGTCTACACCTAAATTTACCGCTTTAACGGCAAGGCTTAACGCATCAGATAATTCAGCATCGGAAAAAAGGATATTTATTGCAAGGTGAACTTTAACCCCGTAAACGTGCGCGAAAGAAGCGGCGTGCAACAAGGTATCGAGAGTAAACCCGTCGATATTGTTACGAGCGTTGAACTCGTTCACACCAAGATAAATTTCATCTGCGCCGTTATAAACCGCCGCTTTTAAGCTTTCAAAATTCCCCGCAGGGCTTAACAGTTTCATATCCTTTTAACTTTAAAATTATTCGTTTTTTTATTAGATAGCGTTTCTTAAAACACCGAACGCTAGTGCCATGATAATTTCCAGCCACAAAATAACGTTTAACCAACCAAGATTTGCCGAGCCTGTCCTTATATACCTATAATCCGAATAAAATATAAGCGCAAGTATTATCGGACCGTTTATCATAAGGTATTTATTATAGTTATACGCAGCGACAAAATCAAGCCTAAAAAGTGCGGCAAACATACGCGTTACGCCACACGCTGGGCAGTCGTAGCCTGTTATAACGTTAATTATGCACGGAATTTTTAGATCCGTGCATAAAACCCATACTAAATATGCAACGCCTATAATAAGAACGATTGCATATTTTTTTGCAACTTTTTTAAGCCGCAAACGCATTATTAATATTCCTTATTAAGAGTGTCTTGTAACAATGCGAAAGTTACGATTGGAAGTCCAAAAATATTAAGCAATAAATAGGTTATCGGTCTTGACTTACTGTACCCTTGATTTGCTTCTATTTTCTCGCCCATTTTGTACGCCCAATAATATCCGTAAATACCACAAGTAACAAGCGTAAGCAAAAACGCCATGCCGCCCGAAGTGTCTTCTTGGTTACCTGTAACGTAGTTAAGCTCGTTAGTTAGCGATATAAACCAGTATATAGCGTAAATACCGCAAGTTATGATACTTAAAATTATAGCAGTAGCAATGTTTCTCTGTGTAATCATGTATACTCTCTCCTTAAACTTTCACTATTGACATTATATGTCATTTTACTCTATTTGTCAATATTTAACTATATATTTAAGTTAAAAACGCCCTTTATAATTACCAATAATCTCCTATTGATTTATTACACTCTGCATAGTATAATAATCGCGTGAAAAAGATAGTTATACTTATTTTGTGTTTGGCTTTCACCCTTTTTTGCGGTTGTTCTTCTACAAATACTAACGTAGATAATAACGGCAATAATACCGATTTTATTGTACCTATACTTCCCGACTTAGAAGATACCGAAGACAAAGATCAATCGACAGAAGAAGTTCCCGTTCCAGAAATTAAACCGCCCGCGGATATCCCTATAGTTCCCGAAGTCGTACCGCCTACCACCCCTGATATAGGCGGTGACAACGACGTCTTTGACGAAGAGCAAGAAGAAAAGAAAAAACTATATATACGCTCTAACGCCAACGCTTTAAGAGTGCGCAGTAAAAATAGCCTTTCTTCTACCGTTTTAGGCACGCTAGATAAAAACGACATGTTAAATTATAAAGGGACTGACGGAAGTTTTTACGTTACGGAATTTAAGGAACAAACAGCGTATGTATATTCGGACATGTGTACACTTGTAGAGATGAGCACCGAAAGCGATAAAATAGAAAACGCAATAGATTTAGGTGCTAAACTGCTCGGTCACCCATACGTCTGGGGAAGTCAACGTTACCATTGGGGGAACGGTGTCCTAAACAAGAACTTTAAAGCAGGTGAATTTGACTGTTCGGCTCTCGTTCAGTACGTTTATTATAAGTCGTGTGGCGTTATCCTCGACGTAACCAGCCGCGCACAGTCACTAAATGGAACGGCTGTTAAAAAAGCCGACTTAAAGCGTGGGGATTTAATGTTTTTCACCAACGCATCACGCATTAATAAAACGGGCATAGAACGCATAGGTCACGTAGGAATTTATTTCGGTGATAACTATATACTGCACACGGCAAGTGACCACGCAGTAATCGAACCCATATCAAGTTTGCGTTGGTCGTATTACGTCACCGCCCGCAGAGTAGTTTAATAAATTAAGTAAATTTTGGCATTAAAATTAAAAATTTATAAAAAACACTTGTAAAACGCTTGTAAAAATTTTTTCAATTTGATACAATACAGTAGCAAATTGAATAGGGGTATCGCCAAGCGGTAAGGCAACGGACTCTGACTCCGTCACTTCGGTGGTTCGAATCCATCTACCCCTGCCACACTAAAAGCACCTATAAAGGTGCTTTTTTTCTTACAAAAATTTATATCTTCTACACCACTATTCTGAAACCGCTTGAGAAAAGCAAAAACATTAGCGGAATAGTCGCTAGCGATAATACCGTACTTAATAGAACGTAAACCGACGCAGAGTCGCCGTCTGCGCCAAACTGAACGGCAAAGAGTGCAGTACTCGTTGCGCATGGCATAGAAAGCAAGAAGAACAACGTATACTTAACAATGGTCGAAATGGGCAGAAACGCAACCAAAAGTATAACGACTAACGAAGAAACGATTAGTTTTAAGAAAGACGTTAGGTATGCGTATTTGTCAATAAAGAGTTTTTTAAGTTCTATCTTGGATAGTCTTATTCCTATAACGAACATTGCAAGCGGCGTTACCGTATCGCCTATGACGTTCAAACTCTTAACGATATTGCTTATCACTAGATATCCCGTAGTTCCGGGCGCGGCAAGGTCGATAAACGGGGTCTTTACGGTTATAAACACTATAAACCCTAAAAGCGTACCTAGTATCGTGGGGTTAAGCGCAATCTTTTTTAAGGACACTTGTTTTATATCGCCCGTTAACATATATACGCCGAAAGTCCAGTTCAAGATATTAAACGCTGCTAGAACACACGCCGTATAAATCATAACTTCGCCTATAATTTCCGTTCCGCCGAACAATGCGTTCAAAAACGGTAAGCCCATATACGCGCAGTTCCCGAATACGCTGCCAGCGCGGACACACCTTAATCTCTTTTCGTTGGATTCGTCGCCACGAATACAAAACATTGCGATAGCAATCATTATAAGGTGAACTAAAATTCCTAGTCCCAAAGTGATAAGCATATTTTTAGCAATCTCTGGTTTATACGCTTGACCTTGAAAACTCATAAAAACAAGAACGGGTTGACAGCCGTAAAGCACCAAGGTTGACAAAACGTTATCCGCCTTTTCGGGCAAAAGTTTAGCCTTGGACAATATAAACGCAGGTACAGCAAGTAGTATAAGTGAAACGACAGCCATTAAAACGCTTAAAAAATCTATCTGCATTTATTATTCCCCTTTATAACTCTTTAAAGCATCTAAATATTCTTGCTTTTCTTCTACCAAATTAAACTTGTTTTCAAACAAAAACTTCACCAAGTCTTTTTCGTTAGATAAATCTTCGGGGATATAAATCCCTGCGGTAATGGGCTGATCTTCGTGATGGAAGTCCGTACCCGACATACAAATAAGGTTATTATCCGAACAGAATTTTTCCGCTTTTTCGTTAGAATTGCGGTGGTGGAAATGCCCGTTAAACGATTCTGCGCCGTGCAAGTATTTGGGATTACCTACGACGACTCCCTCTCTAAACGGGTGGGTTTGATACATAAACGCTTTATTTTCGTTTGCTAGATCAAACAGTTCTTGCTGAGAAAGGGTAAAAAGTAGCGGCTCACGATAAAAAACTTCCCTATTAAACCCTAAAACGGTAAACTCCGTTCCGTTAGTTTCTTGCGGGTGTGGCGTTCTTATCTCCGCGCCAAAAAAGGTTTTTATCCCAGCTAATTTACACTCTTTTGCAAAATTATCGTAAAGTTCAAAAAAGTAATCTATTTTTTGCTTGTGCGTATCGCCTTTAAAATAATTATTATAACAATGCTTAGAAAAATGGTTGGTAACCAAAATTGCGCCGTAACCCTTTTCCTTATACCTAGATATAAGTAGGTCGTTAGGCGTTGTTGCGCACGAACTCGTTCCAAAGATATGACAATGTGTTTCAAGTTTTATCATAAGCACTCTCCAAAAATCTCGGGTGAATTATCACAGCTAATCCACCTGTTTGCTAATAGATACAGCGCGGTAGTATCAAACCTTGCGTCGTGAAAATCTGAGACCGTGCCAAAAAGTCTTTTACTGTCCTGTTTTATCTCGGTATCGGTTATCCCAAAATACGCGCACGCCTCGGCTAACTTTGGGTATTTATAAGCACCGTTAGACCGCAAAAGTTTACAAATCGGGGTCAAACCTTTCATTGTGCAAAACTCTTTCTTTGTATAAAGCACCCTATTCTCTCTTTCAAACTCCGCACGCATGAACATATAATCAAACTTAACGTTATGCGCGACTACAAGGTCCGCGGCAGAAAAATCACTTTCAATCTCGTCGATAAAATCGGAAAATCTTTTACCGCCCGATAGATTTTTAAGTTTTTCAACCGAAAAGCCGTGCACCATAAACGCACCGTAGTCCATATTGTCCACCGTGAAGAAAAAGTTTTTTGCTTGCGTCTTTGTCTTAGACTGCAAAACGTATGAAAGTTGCGCTATCTGACCAGGATATAATCCCGTGGTCTCCGTATCGAAATATATTATCATTTGACTTATAAAAGGGCAAAACCGTCGGCTTTGCCCTTTTCTTTTGTTTTTTTATATTAACCTTCTAAAAGGTCTGCGTATCTGTCTTCATACTTAACGACTGCTGAGTTTCCACCGTAAACGTATTCGTTTATCATGTCGTTATAGTCTTTGTTGATAATGTCGCTAATCTTAGTCGATACGAGTGAACTATAAAGGGTGTAGAGATAATTGTCGGTATTTTCGTATCCGTCCCAGTTATCCTGCATATCCTTTAATACAGCCGCCCAGTCAGCAAATTCACCTTTAAGGTCAGCACACTCTTTATTAAGATAGGTTTCTAAATCAGCGTATTCAAAGCCTGCAACGTACTTTTCAGAATAGAACATTACGTGATAACCGTAATCGGTTGCAACCATGATATAACCGTTCGTTCCAACCTCACCGTTTACAACCTTTCTGCCGTAGTCTGCAAACTCTTGCATATAGGTTTCAGCGTTTGCGCCGTCTGGTTCAGGACTGATTAAATAACCTTTATAGGTGTTGAGTGAACCGGGGTCGGTTGAGAAAGCAAACAACAATTCGTTGATTTTTTCTTTGTAATTGGTTATTGGTTCGCTTGAACTAAATGATCTATAAACAGACGCATCGTTATAAGTCGGATTAGCCTCATAAGTTTCTTTATCCGTTTTTACTTCACCGTAAACGTATTTTTCCATTTCTTCAATGAACTTGTCAAGTGAAAGTTCGGTGGTTTCAGAAACGTTGTATTCTGCCTTATAATCGTCGTTTTCCTTTTCGTCTTCGTTAAGAAGATTTACTTTGCCATAGAATTGTAAAGAATTTTCTCCAGCTACTGCATAATCGCCCGTGAACTGCTTTCCGTCAAAATCATACCCGCTAAGTATCCAACTTGAACGCTGATCTTTTACTACGGTGCTTGCAAGGATCTCTCTTCTTGCCGTTGCAAGGTCTGCGTTAGTATAGTTCTTCTTATCTTCTTTCCAGTCGGTTAATTCTTTTGTCTGATCTTCGCTTGCGCCTAAGAGTAGGTTATAAACAAATCCATAAGTTCCAGTCGGAGCGTAAAGAATAGGAGCGGTTGCAGATACTGCACCGAGTGCCGTAGCGTAATCGGTATCAGTCCATTTTTTCTGTTCTGCAAGTTTTTCTGCATACGCTGCTTTTACGTCGTCCAAACCAAACTTAGCGTGAACTGAATCGGTCAAGCACTTGGTGTATTTATCAATGATAGCTTGTTCTTTATAGCCCTTTAAGGTTTCAACGTAATATTCGCTATCGGTAATTTTTGCGGTGTTTTTGTATTCACCGAGAAGTGAATTTACTTCCAACAAATCAATTACTTTGCTATACGCTTTCTTTCTTTCGGGAGTTGAATCAACGTCTATTTCGTAAACTTTCTTTTCGTCAATAGTCGGCTCTTCGTCTTCAGCGTTTACCGCGCCGGTAGGAATTGCCCTTACTTCTTCGGTATAGGTATCCTTAACCTTTTCGCCGTCTTCTTCCATGTAGTTATCAATAAGATTGTTTATGTCCTTTTTAGCAGAATAAGTCGCTTCGATTATCTCTTCCGCAGAAAGATATCTTTCAACGTCCCACTTATCCTTTGACGTATCTTTTTCAATAGCAAAAATAGCGTCTGTTGATTCAAACTTTAAAATTGCCGTTTGAAGATAAACTCTGTTTGAAATAAGACTATCAACTATGAGTTTGATGGTTTGTTCTCTAGTATATCCGTACTGCTGTTCGTACTGATAGCCGTAGTTAAGATACGCCATAACGATATCTTGTTTAAGGATTTCGTCCTTGGGCGCGCCTTCTTCGATCTGAACGGTAGCGACAACCTGTTTCATATCCTTTTCGCTATCGGTTTCTATTAGATTGCAGCCGAACGCGGTTACACTAAAAACCAGTGCAAGCACTATTGCGGCTACGGTAACGAATAACTTTCTCATATATAATCTCCCAAATTAAAGCAAAGTTTTTGTTATACCCATAAAGTATATACTATACGCAAAAAAATTGCAATCATTTTTTTTATTTTTTACAATTTTTATCTTGATAAATCGCTAATTTATACGGTTAGAGCCAAGAACTGGCGGACTTTTAGTAGCATTTGGGCGTTATTCTCGCCTTCCCTTATAAACTCTACCGCAGGGGCAGTCGCCATTGAAACGGTTACGCAGTCGCTCATCTCGTCTATTGCCTTGCGAAGTTTTTCATCTGCAAACGCTTTAAATTCACTAAAAATCAGGTTGACTGAGGCTTGCTTAACGTTGATTTCACAAACGCCTTTCTTCATTGCTAGGCTCTTGACGACGGCAATATTTATTAGGTTATCGGTCTCTTCGGGGATAGTGCCGTAAGCGTCTTCAATAGACGCGCGGAATTCCGTCTCTGCTTTTAAGGAATTTATCTCCGCGATTTCCTTATAAGCGTCCATACGCGCAACGTTACTCTCTATATAATCGTCGGGTATAAACGCGCTGACACGAACGTCGAGTTCGGGCACGATTTCTTCTACGCCCGTCATTTCTTCTCTTAACAGTTTAGAATACAATTCGTAGCCTATCTTATCCATGTGACCGTGCTGTTCTGCGCCCAAGATATTGCCTGCGCCGCGTATTTCAAGGTCGCGCATTGCAATTTTAATACCACTTCCCATCTCGGTAAACTCAATAATGGCGTTAAGCCTTTCAAAAGCCGCTTGATTAAGCACCTTTTCACGCTTAAAAGTAAAGTACGCATAAGCAAGCCTATCACTTCTTCCCACTCTACCTTTAAGCTGATACAGAGTAGATAGCCCAAGTTTATCGGCGTCGATAACTATAAGGGTATTAGCCTTGGGTAAATCTATGCCGTTTTCTATTATGGTGGTAGATATTAAAAGGTCACTCTCCCCCCTATAAAAGGCAAGAATATTTTGTTCTAAAACGCGCTCGTCCATCTGACCGTGAACTACGGTTATCCTTACGCTTGGCATAAGCGTTTTTATTTTTTCGGCAAACGTAAAGATACTATCCACTCTATTATAGAGTATAAACGCTTGACCCCCACGGTTTATTTCCCTACTTACCGCGTCCTTAATAAGCGTTTCCGTTTCTTCCGTGACGTAAGTCTGTACGGGAAGACGTTTTTTCGGCGGGGTATTTATAGTGCTTATTGAGCGTATACCCGATAAGGACATATGCAAGGTTCTAGGTATAGGCGTTGCGGTAAGGGTTATCGCGTCGACGTTCTTTTTAAGAAGTTTAATTTTTTCTTTATGCTCAACGCCAAACCGCTGTTCTTCGTCAAGCACCAAAAGTCCCAAGTCCTTAAACTCAACGTCTTTGCTTAGAAGTCTGTGCGTGCCTATAATAAAGTCTATTTTCCCTTCTTTAAGGTTTTTTATAATAGACTGTTGCTGTTTTGGTGTTTTAAACCTGTTAAGGCAAGCGATTTTAACGCCAAAATCCTTAAACCTATCTATTGCCGTGTTGTAGTGCTGTTCGGTAAGGATTGTGGTGGGCGCAAGCATAGCCGCTTGTTTGCCGTTTACTATCGCGCGGAATACTGCGCGAAGAGCGACTTCGGTCTTGCCGAACCCAACGTCGCCGCAAACCAGCCTGTCCATAACCTTTCCGCTTGTCATATCTTCTTTTATCTCGCCGTTTGCCACCCTTTGGTCGGGGGTATCTTCAAACGGGAAAGAGTTTTCAAATACCGCTTGCAACTCTTTGTCGTCAGTAAACTTATATCCGCTAAGTTGGTCGCGTTCTTGATAGAGTTTCTTTAAGTCAAAACTCATTTTGCGAATACTTTCACGAACGTTTTTCTTTATGCGCTCAAAGTCTTTTCCGCCTATTTTTGAAAGCCTTGGTTTTTTCTCACCACCTAGATATCTAGTAAGAATATCCATCTGTTCGACGGGAACGTATAGGATATCACCGCCTGAATATTCAACGGCAACGTAATCTTTCGTTCCTTCGGTGGAAGTTATCTTTTTGTTTCCTAAAACCCTACCTATACCGTGCACTTCGTGAACGCAGTAATCGCCCACTTCGGGCGCGGTAAAAAACGCGTTCTTACCACTACGAGCCTTTCTTGCCATAACCGGTTTTGCGTAAAGGTTTCCGCTGCCGATAAGCACGGCTTTCTCTTCGTGAAAAACAAATCCGCTCCTTAACTTTTCGGTGGATATCTGAACGCCTTTTAGTGAGCCTTTAACGCCGATAGCAGACGCTATACCGCGCGTTGAGAGTTCAAAGTTAAACTTTTCCGCACGCTTTAATTCACCAGTGCAGACGGTAACCGAATAACCGCCTTTTAGCCAGTTATCTATATCGGTAAAAATTTCTTTAAAGTCCAACTGATAGTCGGCAACGCCGCTTACGTTGGGGTTGATTATTTTTAAGGGGTTGAAAAACGGGATTGCCGTAGACAAGGCTTGCATAGCGACCTGACGATATTTTTTTAACATTTCAACAAGCCACTCTACGCTCTTAAAATTCTTGTCGGCAAAAGAAAAGACTTCCCCTGCCAGTCTTAACGAATTAAACCGCTCGGTAAACTCGGTGGAAGATAGCACCGCAAGTTCGTGAACTCGCTTTGCTTCGTCTATTATGACCACCGTTTCATTTGAAAGGTAATCAAAGACCGTTCCAACCGATTTTGAAAGGGGTGAAAGTGACGAAAACCCGTCCGTATTAAGGTTTTCCATTGCAGTTTCAATATCGTCTGCTATAACTTTAAGCCTTACCCTACCGTCACCGCTTACGTTTTTGAGTTCGTTTTTTATAACCGACTTGAATAAATTTATATCGTCGTCGGCAAAGGTAAACTCGACAGCCTGAACAATGCTTACGCTGTCGGTAAACCCTAAATTTTCTCTGGTATCAGCGTCGTAAAATTTAATACTTTCTACCGTGTCGCCGAAAAAGTCTATCCTTACGGGGCTATCACAGTTTATTGCAAACACGTCTAGAATATCGCCTCTTAAAGCAAAACTACCCTTTGACATAACGCTATCTACCCTAGAATAACCTAGACGAACTAACTTTGTAACAGTCTGTTCTTGACTTACGTCCGCACCCTTATTAAGCGTTATGGCTTCTATTTTTAAGGGCGCGGTCTGCATAAGCGTTTCAGCAGTCGCAACTATAACGTCCGCCTTAGCGGCGGCGTATAGCGCGGCAATCCTTTCGTACGCGCTGTCTTTAGAAAACGCTTTTGCTTGCAACAAAATTTCGTCTTTGGGCGGAATATATACCACGGTTTTATCCGAAAACTCTTTAATTCCGTCCTTAAAGTTTCTTGCCGCAACGCCGTCCTTAGCAACAAATAAAACTTTATCATTAATGGTGGAAACAAGGAAGTTTTTGAAAGAATCGTTTACGCCAAAAACCGCCGAAGGTATTCCTTGGCGGACGTTGTCGATAAATTCGCTTATCGAATTATCGCGGTTTTTTAGGCTTAAAAAATCTTCCAGCATAAATATTCCTTAGCTGTTTATTCGGTCTTGCCGTTGTATTTTTGCATAACGTTTTGCACCGTCACACCCTTGGCAAACTCTGCCGCCGCCGACGCTGCTCTATCAATGGCTTTTTCAAAGACCTCGCGGTCTTCTTCTCTTATGCCGGAAAGCACAAGGTTTAAAAGTGGTATCTCAGTTTTTTCTAAGGGCTTAAACCCTATTCTTATTCTGGGAAAATTGCTACCGCAAAGCGCAACGATATTTCGCATACCGTTGTGCGTGCCAGCCGAGCCGTTCTCTCTTATACGGATAAAGCCTTTGTTAAGGTCAAAGTCGTCGTATATAACGACAAGGTCTTTTAAATCTATTTTGTAAAAAACAAGAAGTTCCCTTACGCTTTCACCGCTTAAATTCATATACGTTAAGGGTTTAGCAAGGATAATCTTTTCGCTGCCGACCTTGCCTTCTGCAAGAATAGCTTTGCACTTGGTCTTTTTAAATTCAAAGCCAAGCTTTTCGCTAACTTTATCCACCGCCATAAACCCAAGGTTATGGAAGGTATTCTTGTATTTATCATCGGGGTTTCCGAGCCCCACGATAAGTTTCATAATAATCTCCACCAAAAAAGCCGTTTAATATAAACGGCCTTTCTTTCGTTAAAATAATTTTAGTCTTCGTAGATTGCCGAGAGCGAAGAATCGGCGTAAACCGAAGAGATTGCTTTTGCAATGTGTTTTGCAACCGATAAAATCTTAATCTTCGGATTGTTCTTAACGTTCTCCGGCATATCAATGGTATCAAGTACCGCAATTTCCTTAATGGGTGAAGCGGTAAGTCTATCCATAGCAGGACCGCTAAGTACGCCGTGCGTGCAGCAAGCGTAAACTTCTTTCGCGCCGTTTTTAACTAATGCTTCAGCACCTTGGCAGATAGTACCTGCCGTATCGATCATATCGTCAACCATAAGACAAGTCTTACCTTCAACGTCACCGATAACGTTCATAACTTCGATAGCGTTTGCTCTGGGACGACGCTTGTCCACGATAGCGAGTGATGCGTTTACTCTTGACGCAAAGTTTCTTGCTCTTGCAACGCTTCCTACGTCAGGGGAAACGACTACCCAGTTTTCGTCCATTTTCTTTTTATAATATCTAGCAAGTAAGGGTGCGCCGTAAAGGTGGTCTACGGGGATATCGAAGAAACCCTGAATCTGCGCTGCGTGAAGGTCCATAGTTAAAACTCTGTCTGCGCCTGCGCTAGTCAAGATGTCCGCAACGAGTTTTGCTGTGATCGGGTCTCTCGGACGAGCCTTTCTGTCCTGTCTTGCGTAACCAAAGTAAGGCATAACCGCCGTTACTCTACCTGCTGATGCGCGTTTACAAGCGTCAATCATTATGAGAAGTTCCATAAGATTGTCGTTTACAGGAATAGAAGTTGACTGAATAATAAATACGTCTTTACCTCTAACCGTTTGGGGAAGGGTAACGCTTATTTCGCCGTCGGAGAATTTTCCGACTTCGGCATCAGATAGCGGAATCTTAAGTTCCGCAGCTACTTCTTCTGCAAGTTTCCTGTTGGAGTTGCCAGCGAGGATTTCAATTGAGTTGCCGTGTGTAATCATTTTTTTTCTTTCTCCTAATGTAACTTTATGTACATATAGTACGCTTATATTTTATGACAAAATAATTTTTTAGTCAAGGCTTTTTCGTAATCTCTTCTCTTTAAAATAATTTTTTAGTAAGTTTGCACATATTTCTTGCTCTACACCGCCCGTAAATTCGGTGCTGTGGTTAAGCCCACTCTCTTCTAGCACTCTATACTTGGATATTGCGCAACCGCTTTTATTCTCGTACGCGCCGAAGTACACCTTCTTTATCCTAGCGTTCACTATCGCGCCTGCGCACATTGCGCACGGTTCAACCGTTATATACATCTCCGCGCCGTCAAGCCGCCAACTCTTTAATTTTTTGCTAGCCTTGTTTATGCAAAGCACTTCGGCGTGCGCGGTAGCAAGCTGAGTTTTTTCCATAGCGTTATGGGCGCGCGCGATAATCTTGCCGTCTAAAACGAGCACCGCGCCTATCGGCACTTCGTCTTCCTGTTTAGCCTTTTCCGCCTCACGAATTGCCGCTCTCATATATTTTAAATCCATATTTACTCCAAAAGAGAGTTTATCACGACTTCCACAACTCTCTCGTTCTTTAAATAAATCTGTTCTAAACACCCTTTATTTAGCGGGTGTTGTTCCCTATCGTCACCAACTTCTATGGTAAATGCAGGGATTCCTAGTTTTTCAATGCACCAGTCCTTATAACCGCCGCACGAATCGGGCGTACTTTTTACGGCGTATCCCGTTACCGTTGCTATCGCCGCGGCAATTTTATAATCTCTTTTCCTTTCGTCCTTATCTTGAAAAAATTCCCAGTATATCTCTTCACCCTTAGAGTGATAACTAAGCGTAAGAGTGGGATTAACTTTCAGCGTAAAATCACGCAGCGCGACCGTTTCAGGCTCAGAAAAAGGCTTTTCGCCTATAAAATTTTCCGCCCCTGCTTTTTTCACGTTGCTTTTACCCTTTCCCCAACGCGCGTCGAAGTTTACGTTAAGGTCAACACCCCTTGCGTTTGCTTTATATTTGCCGTTTTCAGTCTGGGCTATAAACGCGCCGTCGGGATTAAGTAACGGCAAGAAATGCACCGTTCCACGTTTGCCGTTATACATAAATCGTTCGATTTGCTTTAATGCAAGATAAGAAGTTATGTATTCTCTTGCATGTATGGAATACTGCGCGATTATTATGGGATAATCGCTCTTTCTCACCGTAAAAAAGTATATAGGGTTACCGTTTACACTTTTACCGATTACGCCTTTTTCTCCACAAAAACTATTATAATAACTCTCTATATCGTCAATTATGCTCATACGTTATAGTATGAGAAAAAGTATTATTTGTGATATGAACTGCCGTTAATGATAGAAAAAGCGCGGTAAATTTGTTCGGAAAGCATAAGCCTAAATAAAGTGTGCGGAAAGGTCATATCTGAAAAAGACGTAAGTTCGTCGGCGCGTTTCTTTACTGCGTCGGACAAACCGTAAGATCCGCCGATAACGAAAGTTATAACACCGTTGCCCCTATCGATTAAATCTTTTATATGCGCTGCAAGTTTTTGACTGGTCGTCTTTTTACCCTCTATCACCATAGCAATAACGTACCCTTTAAGGGCGGAAAGTATTTTTTCACCTTCCTTTTCTTTTATCTGTTTGACGAGCGCGTCGTCAACCTTGTTAAAGTTTTCTTCGGCAATTTCAACGATATTAAATTCGCAAAACTTTGACAGCCGTTTTTTGTACTCGTTAATTCCGTCTGCAAAGTATTTTTCCTTGACCTTACCAACGGCTACTAAATTTATCTTTATCATTATTACACCGCCAAAACGACGTTTGATATCATAACAACCAAGCACATAACCGTACCGAACAGCGCGGCTGGCAACCAAAAGTCGACCTTTTCGCCGTTGCGCTCTTCCTTATCCTGTTCGCGTTTTGGCCTTATCTTTAATTCCTTTATAATAACTACCGCCATAACTGCTAACGCTAAAACGCCGCACGCTATTGCTATGGGACTAAAAAGATTTATTTCCACACCGAGATAGGTAAATAATACTACGGCAAAGTTATTCAAAAAATGCGCTATAATGCAAGGATAAGTGCTTTTTGCCAAAAGTGCTAAAAGGCACAAAAAACCACCGTAAATAAACTGGTATAAAAGTTGCGCAAGCGAACAATGATAGATTGAAAAACAGATTGATACGAACAGCGTGGTTTGAAAAATTCTAACGCCGTCAAGACTGTTTAACATAAATCCACGGAAGAAAAACTCTTCAAACACGGCAGGTAATACGCAAAGGTTAAAGGTCACCAAGACAAACTGCCCCAAATTATCTAGCGGTAATTGGATTGACGAAAGTTTTACGCCAACGCTTTCTAGCGCGTTAGAAAATAGAGTATTTATAAAGCCTAAACCAAAAAACATGCCTGCGGCAATTACGATAGCGTACAGCGCGTACTTAGGTGAAAAGCGACTTCCCCCCGTCAACTGCACAAATGAACGCTTAAACATAATGCGTGAAAAGAGCAAGACCAAAATTATTGCGTTTATAGAATAAATTGAAGACACGGCAAAAAGAGCCAGACCGCTAGTTATGCCTAGTGACTGAAAAACCGTTTGCCCTATAAACGTTAGTAATAAATAAATTAATATCATTGCGCTAAACGCAAGTCCCCCTGACTTTGCCGTTAGCGGAAGATTAACTTTTTTGTCCGTTTGCATAAATTTATTGTATCCTAAAAACAAAGATTATGGTACAAAAAACGACTGATTATTATTTATACATTTTTCCGCCAAAAATTAGCCAGAGTTTGTGGCGGAGCCGATAAAACAAAGGCTACGTTACAAAAAATGACTGATTAGTATTTATACGCTTTGGGGAGAAAAATGCAAAAAAGACAAGCGATTTACGAGGGAGCATACCCTCTGTGGTCTGTAACCGAGTAAAACGCACAGTATTTTGCAGCATTTTTCCGCCAAAAATCAGTTAGAATTTGTGGCGGAGCCGATAAAACAAAACCCCGCCCCAAATAAATGAGACGGGGAATTTTTTATCCTCTGGGAGAATAGTTGGGTGATTCCTTGGTGATGGATATGTCGTGCGGGTGGCTTTCGATAAGCGCAGCGTTAGTAATCTTAACGAACTGAGCGTTCTTTCTCAAATCGTCAATGGTCTTAGTACCGCAGTAGCCCATACCTGCGCGGATACCACCGCACATCTGGAATACGATATCAGAGAGCGCGCCCCTATAAGGAACACGACCTTCAACGCCTTCGGGAACGAGTTTTTTAGCGTTCTCTTGGAAGTACCTGTCTTTACTGCCGCAAGCCATTGCCGGAAGTGAACCCATACCCCTATAAACCTTAAAGTTTCTGCCCTGATAAATTTCGATTTCGCCCGGACTTTCCAAAGTACCAGCAAGGAGCGAACCTAACATAACTGCCGCAGCACCGCCGCCGATAGCCTTGGTTATATCGCCGCTGTACTTGATACCGCCGTCTGCGATAACCTTTTTGCCGAACTTATCTGCCCTTTCAGCGCAGTCCATAACTGCCGTGAGTTGCGGAACGCCGATACCTGCAACGATACGGGTAGTACAAATCGAGCCAGGGCCGATACCAACCTTAACTACGTCTGCACCTGCGTCGATAAGTGCTTCGGTCGCATCAGCAGTAGCAACGTTACCTGCAATAAGCGGAAGATTTGGATATACCTTTTTAATATTGGTTACCATATCGAGAATATTCTTCGAGTGACCGTGCGCGCTGTCAACTACGATTACGTCAACCTTTGATTTTACTAGCGCGTCTACGCGTTCTAAGGTGTTCTTAGATACGCCGACTGCCGCGCCGACCAAAAGTCTGCCATTCTTATCTTTTGCCGAGTTAGGATATTGAATAGCCTTTTCAATATCCTTAATGGTGATAAGCCCTTTAAGATATCCGTTCTCATCAACTATAGGTAATTTTTCTATACGGTTTTTGCCAAGGATTTTCTGCGCCTCGTCAAGAGAAGTTCCAACGGGTGCGGTAACCAAATTGTCCTTGGTCATAATATTTTTAATGGGTTGTTCAAAGTTGTTTTCAAAACGAAGGTCACGGTTTGTAAGAATACCGACGAGTTTTCCGCCTTCGGTGATAGGAACGCCGCTTATGCGATATTTTTCCATAAGTTTTAAAGCGTCGCTAACCATGTTGTCAGGTGCTAAAAAGAAAGGATCGGTTATAACGCCGTGTTCACTTCTTTTAACCCTATCAACGTGCTGAGCCTGTTCGTCAATGGTCATATTCTTATGAATAATACCTATACCGCCTTCCCTTGCCATAGCGATAGCAAGTCTTGATTCGGTAACGGTATCCATTGCCGCTGACATTAGCGGAATATTAAGTTTAATTCCGTCGGTCAATACCGTCGATAAATCAACGTTAGCAGGAATAACGTTGCTTGCCTGCGGCACTAGCAACACGTCGTCAAAAGTTAAGCCCTCTTTAATAATACTACCCATAATAATCTCCTTATAATTAATCTTCAGTTTCTTGTTTTTGTTGTATAAGCGTATCTAAAGCCTTAAAATCTTGGTCGGCGAGTTTTCTTCCCTCGTCGTTGTCAAGATAAATTCTTCTCACGTTAAGGCTATTTTTTATTTCTTTAAGTTCTTCTATGGTTGCGCCGTCGGCATAGTCTGATAAAATCAAGCGGTAAGGATTGTTTTCGGTATAGGTTGATTTTTTAACGTATTCCGAACAAATCTCCAACGCCTTTTCTAAGCGTTTATTTTTAGCAAGGATAAGCGCGTAACTGCCGTTATAGTATTCTTTGGAAGAAATGGCGTGGTCTTTCTTATCCTGTTCTGAACAAAACTCTTCAAAGTCGCTGCGCAAAAGCATCTTTTCAAGATAAAACTCTTTAAGCGCAGGCTGAACGTCCGCGTCAAGTTTATCTATTAAGATGGCAAGGTCTTTAACGTCGTCGGTTTTTTCGTACTGCTTTTCATAAAAGAAAACGGACGCAGAATAACTACCTACGCCGTCAAAAAAACCCGCACATATCTTAGGCGCAAACAAAGACAACGCGCCAAAAGTAATCATAGCCGCACAAAGGGTTACCACCAAAGTTATTGCTATTGTTTTGAAGACGAGTTTTTTCAAGTCAGCACCTTTCGTAAAAATATAATTTTTACTATTTTATCAAAGATGAATAAAAAAATCAATACTTTAAGAGCAAAAAAACCGATAATTTACGAATTACTTTTAATTTGCGCTCATATTCTATGAGTAAAATACCTTTTAACGGCGGTAATTATGAAAAAATTATTATCTATACTGCTTTTTTTATTGCTTATTGTTATCCCCTTTTCGGGTTGTGGCACGGAAGAAACGCTAGACAAATACGTAAGCGAACTGCGCTCGGACGTTTTTGAAGGAAAAAGTCAATCGTATTATATAAGAGCAGGCTACGGTTTTAAGGAAACGCCGTTTATTAACGACGGCGCGGTCGGCGAAAAAGTGAACGCGCTTAATTTTAGGCTCAGCGGCGACCTTAAAGACGGCGCAACCTATACTTTAAGTTTTTCTTGCGGAACGGAAACGCTAAAACAAGATTTTACGCTTAATCCCGTCACCCACGCCTTAACCGCAGCGATAGAAGTGGATAACTTTACCGAAAAAGAATTTTCAGTAAACGTAATATCGTCTGGAAAAACCGAGACTGTCAAACTTAAATCTATACTTCCCGACGACACTTTAACTTCTTCCGCCGCCCTTAAAAGTTTAACCGAAAACCAAGCCGAACTTATCGACAACTTCACCGACCCCGACGGTAACTTAAAAGCCGAACTGTATATGCGCGTACTTGTAAAAGACCAAAAGCCGTTTTGGTACGTCGGCATAGCGTCTGGTAACGAGCAGTTAAAAGCATTATTAGTTGACGGCGTTACAGGCGAAGTTTTAGCAATAAGAGAAATATTTTAACGTGCAACTTAAAAAGGTGACGGAATACTATCCGTCACCTTTTTTACTTTTTATAAATTATTCTTCGGTGATGTATGCTTTTTTGATTACAACAGGCTCTACGGGGACGTCGTCGTAATACGCCCAACTAGTGGTTTTAACCTGAGAAATGGCGATAGCGTTATTAAGACTTTCTTCGTCTGTAACCTTACCGAACGCAGCGTACTGCGCGTCTAAATACGAAACGTCTTCTACACAGATAAAGAACTGCGAAGACGCAGAATCCGGCATCATAGTTCTTGCCATCGACAAAACGCCGGGCGCGTGGTGAAGATCGTTCTTAACGCCGTTCATAGCAAACTCACCTTTAATGGTTCTAGGTGCTTGTTTTTGCTTTAAGCCACCTTCCCAAGTAAAGCCGCCGCCCTGAATCATAAACCCAGGGATAACGCGGTGAAAACACAATCCATCGTAAAAACCACTCTTTACAAGGTCGATAAAGTTTTCAACGCTAATAGGCGCGTGTTCGGGATAGAGTTCAGCGTTTATCTTTTTTCCGTCAGTAAATTCAAAACATACTTTGGTCATAATTATTCTCCTAATTTTTAATTAATTCGTAAACGCATAATTGCAATACGTTCCACGTCCATAAACGGTTTAGATACAAGCAAGACAAGGAAAGCAAAGTTTTACGCCGTGCGTGTACTTCTCGTACACAAACAAGTAAAACTTTGCTTGTCGCAGTATTGCGCCGTATATAAAGCGTTAAAATTATTTTTTAACGTTAAAATTATCTTTCAACGAAACTATTTCCGACACGACGGTTTTGCCCTTAACGGATAAAAGTTTAAAATACCCCGTGCGGATAAGTTGATAAGCGACGTCAAATCCGTTTTCCAAAACGTAAGGCTCGACCTTGCCATTAAAAATCTTAACGCTGTCTTTATTCATGCGCTCGGAAAAGTCCTGTCCAGAATATTCTTCGTCGTTAAGAAGATATCCGTACTGACGGATTTCCACGTCTTTAGACGTGTCGGCGTTTACCCATTGAATAACGCCTTTAACTTTAATACCCGAATTGTCGTTACCGCTCTTACTATCTTCAATATACGAACAGAGAAGTTCTTTCGGCTGACCGTTTTCGTCTAAAATCACGTCGTCGCACTTGATAATGTACGCACTCTTTAAGCGGACGTATCCGTCCTTTTTAAGCCTAAAATATTTGGGTGGCGGATTGAGAGAGAAGTCGTCCGCATCAATAAAGATATTCTTAGAGAAAGTTACCTTCCTAGTTCTCTTAATTTCTTCGTTGGGGTTGATATCAAAATCAACGTCTTCACTCTTATCGTCGGGATAGTTGGTAATAGTGACCTTTAAGGGTTTAAGCACGCCCATAGCCCTTTCCGCATGCGCGTTAAGGTATTCTCTTATGCACGCTTCAAGATAACTGATCTGCACTTCGGAATTAGCCTTGCTAACGCCTATTCTTGCGCAGAAATCTTTAAGAGCCTCGGCAGGAACACCACGGTTTCTTATACCAGCTAAGGTCGGCATTCTGGGATCGTCCCAACCGTCAACCGAACCGTCTTCGACGAGTTTTTTAAGATAACGCTTACTCATAACGAGATTAGTTACGTTTAAGCGCGCAAACTCAATTTGGCGGGGCTTTGGTGCAAAACCTAATTCAATACCTACCCAGTCGTAAAGTGGGCGGTGGTCTTCAAACTCTAAGGTGCAGAGCGAGTGAGTTACACCCTGCATGTAGTCGCATATGGGGTGAGCGTAGTCATACATAGGATAAATGCACCATTTATCACCGGTTCTGTGGTGTGTTTGGCGTAAAATTCTGTAAATAACGGGGTCGCGCATATTGATGTTGGGCGACGCCATGTCGATTTTTGCCCTTAAACACTTTTCGCCGTCCTTAAATTCACCTTGTCTCATCTTTGCAAACAATTCAAGGTTTTCTTCCACACTCCTATTTCTCCACGGACTTTCCTTTCCTGGCTCGGTGAGCGTACCGCGGTTTGCGCTTATCTCTTCGGGCGTCATATCGCAAACGAAAGCTTTGCCTTTCTTTATAAGTTCAACGGCAAAGTCGTAAATCTTTTCAAAGTAGTCGGACGCATAGTTTTCCTTATCCCAAGAAAAACCAAGCCACTTGATGTCTTCTTTAATAGCGTCGACGAACTCGGTCTTTTCCTTAGACGGGTTGGTGTCGTCAAAGAATAGGTTACACTTACCGTTGTACTTATCTTTCATGCCGAAGTTAATGCACAAAGATTTAGCGTGACCAATGTGAAGATAACCGTTGGGTTCAGGTGGGAAACGAGTGTAAACGCCGTTCACCTTTCCCGACTCTAGTTCGTCGTTAATAATCTGTTCGATAAAATTAGTAGCTTCTACCATAATTTTCACCTTTTTCATTTGGTATGCAATAAGTATACCACAAATTTTTGAAAATACAAAAGCAAATACATAAATATTTTATTATTCCGTCAATTACTTGACTAAATTTTTTTTGTAATGTACAATTATACAGTAAATTATTTAATTAAGGAAATAGGTATTATGGAAGAAAAGAACATTTCCGCAGCAACAATGGAAAAAATCGTCAACCTTTGCAAAGGCAGAGGCATCATATTCCCCGGTAGCGAAATCTACGGCGGTCTTGCAAACACTTGGGACTACGGTCCTTTAGGCGTTGAGTTAAAGAACAACATTAAGCGCGCATGGTGGCAAAAATTCGTTACCGAAAACAAGCTTAACGTCGGACTTGACGCAGCGATATTAATGAATCCGCAGACGTGGGTGGCATCGGGTCACCTTGCAGGGTTTTCCGATCCGCTTATGGACTGTCGTGAGTGTCACGAGCGTTTTAGAGCGGATAAGCTTATCGAAGACTGGGCGGCGGAAAATAACTATACGCTAGAAAAACCCATCGACGCTTTTTCACATCAGGAAATGAAAGCGTTCGTTGAAGAACACAATATCCCTTGCCCTAGCTGTAAAAAACATAACTTTACTGATATTCGTCAGTTCAACCTTATGTTTAAGACTTTCCAAGGCGTAACTGAAGACGCTAAAAATACAGTTTATCTTCGTCCTGAAACCGCACAGGGAATTTTCACTAACTTTGTAAACGTTCAAAGAACTACCAGAAAGAAAATGCCGTTCGGTATTGCTCAGATCGGCAAATCTTTCCGTAACGAAATAACCCCCGGCAACTTCATTTTCCGTGTTCGTGAGTTTGAACAAATGGAATTAGAGTTCTTCTGCAAGCCCGGCACCGACTTAGAGTGGTTTAGCTACTGGCGTTCGTTCTGTAAAGCTTGGCTACTTTCTATCGGTATCAAGGAAGAAAGACTTAGACTTAGAGATCACGACCCCGAAGAACTCTGTTTCTATTCAAAAGCAACCACCGACTTCGAGTTCTTATTCCCCTTCGGTTGGGGCGAACTTTGGGGCGTTGCCGACAGAACGGATTACGACCTTACACAGCATCAAAACACTTCGGGTAAAGACCTTTCTTACTTTGATCAGGAAACCAACGAAAGGTATATCCCCTACGTCGTTGAACCTAGCCTTGGCGTAGAAAGAACGGTACTTGCCGTACTCTGTAACGCTTACGACGAAGAAGTGGTTGACGCAGAAAAGAACGACGTGAGAACGGTTCTCCGCCTGCACCCGACCTTAGCACCCTTTAAGGCAGCCGTACTTCCCTTGTCAAAGAAACTATCCGAAAAGGCAGACGAAGTATATTCCGACCTTATCAAGTCCTTCCCCGTCGATTACGACGAATCAGGCTCAATCGGTAAACGTTATCGCCGTCAAGACGAAATCGGTACACCTTTCTGCATAACCGTTGACTTTGACACCTCGGAAGACAATTCAGTTACAATCCGTGATAGGGATACAATGGAACAGATTAGACTTCCTATCCAAGACCTTAAAAACTATATCGCAGAAAAGATTAAGTTCTAATTTTAATCAAACTAAAAGGCACTCAGTCGAGTGCCTTTTAGTTTGACAATTCCGCATTATTTTGTTAAAATTATAGAAGATATAACTTTGGAAATAATTTATTATATGAAGTTGGAAGAAGCAATTACCAAAAGAATATACGCTTTATGTGAAGAGCGCAATATAAGTCCTAATAAACTGGCTACGTTTTCTGGTCTGCCAGCTGGCTCTATAAAGAGTATATTTTATGGAAAAAGTAAAAATCCGGGCACTAGAACGATACTTGACATGTGTCAAGCGTTAGATATTTCGTTGTACGATTTTTTCGACGATAATTTATTTAAGGATAAAGAATTAGAAGGTACGTACTAAAAAGTCCAAATCTTGTGGTTGGGCTTTTTTGTTTGCTTATTTTAAATAAAATAAATTTTTTGATTTTACTATTGACAATCGGATTTTTTTAGAATATAATTACTGTATACATTTAAAAAAAGGAGAAAATAACTATGAATTTGAAAGGTACTAAAACAGAGAAAAACTTAATGGAAGCGTTCGCTGGCGAATCGCAGGCGCGCAACAAGTATACTTACTATGCATCGAAGGCTAAAAAAGATGGTTACGAACAAATCGCTGCACTTTTCCTTGAAACCGCTGACAACGAAAAAGAACACGCTAAGATTTGGTTTAAACTTCTTCACGACGGCATAGGTTCAACTATTGAAAACCTTAACGACGCTGCTTATGGTGAAAATTACGAATGGACGGATATGTACGCTCGTATGGAAAAGGAAGCAAAAGAAGAAGGTTTTGACGATATTGCAAGACTTTTTGCAGGTGTTGCTAAAATTGAAAAGGAACACGAAGAAAGATATCGTGCGCTTGCTAAAAACATTGAGGACGGCACGGTATTTAAGAAAAACCAAAAGGTTGTTTGGATTTGCCGTAACTGCGGACATATCGTTGACTTTGCGGAAGCACCCGAAAAATGCCCCGTTTGCGATCACCCCAAGGCTTACTTCCAGTTAAGAGTTATCAATTACTAATACGTTCTCTATTATTTACCGCCACGATTAAAGTCGTGGCGGTTTTTTTCTTTTTGTTTTGCACATTATATTCGTTATGGACAAAACTTTAAAAAAGAAAATTTCCGTAACCTTAAAAATCCTTATCGTTATATGCGCGCTTGGCGGTGTTATTTTGAGTTTATTTAACGCTAAAAAAGACGGCTACTCACATTGGTATAAACGCCTTATGTATTTTACCGCGCAATCTAACTTATGGATAGGCTTTAACTCTCTAACTATTCTACTATACCAAGCAATAACAAACAAAAGCGACACTAAACGCGGATTATTATACCTTTGCAAATACCTTTTTACCGTATCTATAACCATAACCGCCATAGTGTTTTTCTTCTTTTTAGCACCGTTTGCCGACCAAAGTTATCACATATGGACGGTATCGGGATTTTTAACACATTTATTTTCGCCGTTATTTTCAATCGCCGATTTTATAATTGACCCTAACCGCACAAAGCTAAATAAAAACGTAGCGTTCTTAGCCGTACTACCGCCGTTAATTTACGTTATAAATTCCAGCGTTTTATCGGTGTTAAACGTTGATTTTGGTCGGGGTGTAAACTATCCGTATTTCTTTATGGACCACTTTTCCCCTGCTGGTGTTTTCGGTTTTTCCTTAGACGCGCCTATACTCGGCTCTTTTTACTGGATACTAATACTTGCCCTAATAACCTTTTTTATCGGTGTATTCTACAAAAAATTAAAATCTCGCCAACAAACAAAAAAACACGCTTAAAATTTAAACGTGTTTTTTAAGTTCTTTACAATAATTTTTTAAGCGGGTGTCCAACCCATTTTTTGACCTGACAAAATATGGATATGCAAGTGGAACACCGTTTGACCTGCGTCGTCGCCTTGATTTATTACCAAGCGGTAGCCGTTCTCTAAGCCTAATTCTTTTTCTAAGGTAGGGATTTTCTTAAAGCACGCTTTAAGCATTTCGCTTTGTTCTTCGGTCATATCCGCCAAAAGTTTAAAGTGACTTTTAGGCACGCACAAGTAATGATTTTTAGCCTTTGGATCAATATCCTTAAATATGAGCATATTTTCGTCTTCATACATCTTGGTTGCAGGAATTTCGCCTGCGATAATTTTACAAAACAAACAGTTTTCCATACGTTTTCTCCTATTCTATAATTTCTGCAATCGCACCGTCCTTAAAAGGCTCTATAACCTTTACCTTTGTGGTGCGTTGCTTTGTATCGTAATCTTTAATATACAGTCTCAAATAGTTTTCTGAATAGCCTTCTGCGTATCCGTCCTTAACTTCTTCAAATAAAAAACTTAAAGTTTTTCCTATCATCTTATTAGCAAACGCTATCTTTTGCTCTTTCTTTACGTTAAGCAAAACGCTTAGGCGTTTCTTTTTTATATCGGGCGGCAAGTCTTTCATTTTATACGCAACCGTTCCGCTTCTAGGACTGAAAGTAAAGGGGTGAATATCTGAAAAGTTTACTTTCTTTACAAACTCGACCGTGTTTTCAAAGTCTTCTTCCGTTTCTGTTGGAAAACCTACGATTATATCGGTAGTTATCCCTGCATCAGGAAAATATTTTCTTATTAATTCCACTTTTTCAAGATATTCCGCCGTAGTATAATGCCTATTCATTTTTTTAAGCACGGCGTCTGATCCCGACTGCAATGACAAATGAAAGTGCGGTGCAAAGTCTTTTAAGTCCATAAGCGCGGTCAAGAATTTGTCGGTAATTACCCCTACTTCTAACGAGCCCAGCCTTATCCTTGTTGGTAAACTTTTTAGTCTATTCATAAGGTCGGCTAAATCTAGACCGTTATAATTATACGCTGAAAGGTTTATACCGTTAATCACCGTTTCCGTAGGGGATAACTTATCAATTTCTTGATAAACTTTCTCTGGATTTCTCGCGCGGTTTCTGCCGCGTAGATATGGTATTATACAGTACGAGCAGAAGTTATTACAGCCGTCTTGAACTTTAACGTACGCCCTTGTCCTTAAAGATTTGGTCGGCAAAAGTTCTTCAAACTCTGCGCACGACGGACTTATTTGCACGCCCGACTTATCCAAAATCTCTAAGATTTTGTTTTTATTAAACGCGCCCGTAACCAAGAAAGTATCGTCTTTATCAGCGAACGCCTTAGGATTTTTTTGGGTAGCGCAGCCTGTAAATATTATCTTTGCGTTAGGACTTATTTTCTTTATCCTACTTGCAGTTTGTCTAGACTTTTTTTCCGCCTCTGCCGTAACTGCGCAAGTGTTGACTATGTACACGTCCGCAGGAACAAGTTTATCACTAACCTCATATCCACGTTCAACAAGCCCCGCAATGAGCGAATCACTTTCACACTCGTTGACCTTGCAACCGAGCGTAAACACAACCGCGCGCATTATCTTTTCACCGCGCGCATTACAAGCGCGGACCACTCGCCCTTAATCTTGTCTTCGATAAAACTAAACCCTGCCTCCTCGTAAGCCTTTCTTACCGCAGCAAGCCTATCAGTTAAAATACCACTCAAAATTATTACGCCGTCGTTATTTAAGTTTCCGCCTATGTACGGTGCAAACGCTATTAAGACTTCCGCCATAATGTTGCAAACTATGACGTCGCCCTTAACGCTATTGTCGTCAAGCAAGTTTTTAAGCAAAACTTCACCGTTACTAACGCCGTTAAGTTTCATATTATGCTCGGTTGCCACGATTGCGCACTCGTCAATATCGGTCATAACGACCTTATTTGCGCCGAGCTTTGACGCAACTATTCCTAGAATTCCGCTACCACAGCCAACGTCAAGCACGGTATCCGACGGCTTAACGTATTTATCTATAAACCCAACGCACATGGACGTGGTTTCGTGCTCACCCGTACCAAACGCCATATTAGAATCTAGAAAAACAGGGATTTCACCGTCAGCCTTTTGGTATTTTATCCACTCGGGAACTATTACAATTCTGCCGATATGTATAGGCTTAAAGTGTTCTTTCCATTGTTCGTGCCAAAGGTCACCGTCAATCTCACGCTTTGCGGTTTCCAGCGTGCCAAAATCTAAAAACGCGTTCTCTTTTAAGCCGTTAAGTTCTCTTTCCACTTCTTTTAAGGTCTGTTTCGCGCTGTCTATCGGAAAGTACGCCTTTATAAGCACGGTTTTATCCGCTTTAAATATCGACTCGTCGGCATAGTCCCACGCTCTTCCGCTCTTAGCAAGTTCAATAACGTCTTCGATATCGCTTATAACCACGCCCGAATCGGTATGATTCCACAATAAATCGCTGACTAGTTCGCTGCCTTCGTGAGTGGTGGTAACGGTCAATTCAATAAAATTACTCATACTTATTTTTCGTACGGATTTTTGCCGTACATGCTCTCTACGTTATCTTTATACTGTTTCATCTGCGGACATTGCTTGATATCCGTTGAGTCTAACAGTTCTTCTAAAATCTTCTTTTGTTCTTTATTGAGTTTGGTCGGTACTTCAACGGTAACCACGATATAAAGATCTCCCGTACCCCTTGAAGACTTAATGCCTTTACCGCGAACGAAGAAAACTTTTCCGCTCTGCGTGCCTTCGGGGATAGTGTAGTCCATAGTATCGTCAATGAGCGGAATCTTAATTTTTCCGCCGAGCGCAGCCGTTGTAAAACTTACTGGAACTTCAACGTAAAGATCAAAATTCTTTCTCTTAAATATCTTGCTTGGCTCTACCTTCATAACCACGATAAGGTCACCTGCCGCCCCGCCGTTTTTGCTTGCTTCACCGAACCCTACCTTTCTTATGTAGCTACCGGTATCTGCGCCAGCAGGTATATCGAGCGTAAGTTTAGTAGTGGCTTTTGTATAACCTTTACCGCTACAAGTCTTACATGCGTCGATAATCTTTTTACCCGTTCCCCTACATTCGTCGCAAGGGCGAACGTTTACCGAACGGAAAAAGCCGTTGGACGAGGTGTACTGAATCTGCCCCGTACCGCCGCACTTTTCACAGGTTTTATAAGCCGTACCGCCTTTCGCGCCCGTACCCTTACAGTCCGAACAAGGCTGATTACGGGTGTAAACGATCTCACGTCTGCAACCCTTTGCAGCGTCAAGAAAACTCAACGTTAGTTCAATTGTGATATCTTCGCCCTTGGTTTTAGTCTGCGTCCTTGACCTTGAACCGCCAAATCCGCCGAAAATATCACCGAAGATATCTTCAAAACCGCCGAACCCGCCGAATCCGCTAGCACCACCGCCGCCAAATCCGCCCATATTACCGTTAGGGTCACCAAAAGTATCGTAGTTTTTACGTTTCTTTTCGTCGGATAAAACTTCGTGCGCCTCGTTTATTTCTTTAAACTTTTCCGCAGCGACATTATCACCGGGGTGAAGGTCGGGGTGATATTTTTTAACCAGCGTTCTATACGCTTTTTTTATCTCGTCGGGGGTGGCGTTCTTAGAGACACCCAGAGTTTCGTAATAATCTTTTTTAGCCATAATAGTCCTTTGATTAGCACAAACTGAAAGACGGATTTTCCGCCTTTCAGTTCTGTTTTTTTAAGTTTGTTGTATCTAATCTCTTATGCAATAAGCGATTAGATACGAGCAAGACAAGGCTCGCTCAAAGGGAAAGGCTGCAGCGACCTTTTTGGTCGTTAAGGTTTTCCCTGCCGAGCAGTAACGCCGTATTGCGAAGTATATAATCTCTTATATAATAAGTGGTTAGATACGAGCAAGACAAGGCTCGCTCAAAGGGAAAGACTGCAGCGACCTTTTTGGTCGTAAAGGTTTTCCCTGTAGAGCAGTAACGCCGTATTGCGAAGTATATAAGCAGTTATTACTGGTGGAATTCTTCCCCACCATTAGCCCCACCTTGAGCGTTGGGATCACCCCCCATATCGCCGTTGGGGTTTGCTTGCTGATAAATTTTGCCGAAGATTGCCTGAGATTCGTTGGATAATTTTTCAGTAGCAGCAACTATTCTGTCGTTGTCGTTAGATTCAAGTTCGGTCTTTGCTTCTTTAACAAGTTCTTCTAATTTAGCCTTGTCTTCTTCACCGATCTTGTCGCCCAAATCTTTAACCGATTTTTCAATAGTGAAGATAAGTCCGTCAAGTTTATTGTGGTTGTCAACGACTTCTTTTCTCTTCTTGTCTTCTTCTTCGTACTGTTTTGCTTCGTTTACAGCCTTTTCAATGTCTGCATCAGAAAGGTTGGTTGAAGAAGTAATGGTAATGTTCTGTGATGCGCCAGTACCCATATCTTTTGCAGAAACGTTTACTATGCCGTTTGCGTCAATATCAAAGGTAACTTCTATCTGCGGTACTCCACGGGGCGCAGGTGCGATTCCTGAAAGTTGGAAGTTGCCCAAAGTTTTGTTGTCTTTAGCGAACTCTCTTTCGCCTTGTAAAATGTGAATATCAACTGCCGTTTGGTTATCAGCAGCGGTAGAGAATACCTGAGATTTCTTTACGGGGATAGTGGTGTTTCTTTCGATAAGTTTGGTGCAAACACCGCCGAGAGTTTCGATACCGAGTGACAACGGCGTTACGTCGAGAAGAAGAACGTCTTTAACTTCACCTGATAATACACCGCCTTGAATAGCAGCACCGATAGCAACGCACTCGTCAGGGTTAATGCCCTTGAAGGGTTCTTTACCGGTAACTTTTCTAACTTCGTCGATAACAGCAGGAATTCTAGTTGAACCACCAACGAGAATAACTTTGTCAATATCTGAATATGAAAGTCCTGCGTCTTTCATAGCGTTCTGCATGGGAGCGACGGTTGCAGCAACCAAGTCTTCGGTGAGCGCGTCGAACTTCTGT
The DNA here is from genome assembly GCA_015055805.1 of Clostridiales bacterium. Lineage (GTDB taxonomy): Bacteria > Bacillota > Clostridia > Christensenellales > Borkfalkiaceae > UBA1259. The sequence continues at coordinate 33,160 of SVHN01000001.1, read as the reverse complement.
TTGGTAACGTCTACGTCAAGGTGTTTAGGACCGGTAGCGTCTGCCGTGATAAAGGGAAGATTTACGTTGGTCTTATTCATACCCGAAAGTTCGATCTTTGCTTTTTCTGCCGCTTCTTTAAGTCTTTGCATAGCGAGTTTATCACCCGAAAGGTCGATACCTTCTTTCTGCTTAAACTCGGAAACAAGATAATCCATAACTCTCTTATCGAAGTCGTCACCACCGAGCATATTGTTGCCGTGTGTTGCCAAAACTTCAAAAACGCCGTCGCCGATTTCCATAATAGAAACGTCGAACGTACCACCACCAAGGTCGTAGATTATAACCTTTTGGGTTTTGCCTTCTTTATCAAGACCATAAGAAAGCGCAGCAGCAGTCGGTTCGTTGATAATACGCAAAACGTTTAAGCCTGCAATCTTACCAGCGTCCTTAGTTGCTTGACGCTGACTGTCTGAAAAGTATGCGGGAACGGTTATAACCGCATCAGTTACCGTGCCACCGAGATAGCTTTCAGCATCTTTTTTAAGTTTAGTCAAAATCATTGCGGAAATTTCCTGGGGCGTATATTTTCTGTCGTCGATTGCAACCTTAAAATCAGAACCCATATGTCTTTTGATAGACTGAACGGTTCTGTCAGGGTTAGAAACTGCCTGACGTTTAGCAACCTGACCTACAAGTCTTTCACCATCTTTTTGGAAACCAACAACCGACGGGGTTGTTCTTGAGCCTTCTGCGTTAGCAATAACTACGGGTTCACCGTTTTCCATTACGGCAACGCAAGAGTTTGTAGTACCTAAGTCAATACCTATTGTTTTCATATATCTTTTCTCCTATAATTTTCAAAATTTTATTTTAACTCTTAATAGAGTTGTTTTTTTAAGTTGTTTTTTGACAAACTAGTCACTTTGTAAATAAAACGTTATAAACGAGTTAGGCTATGCACAAAATAATACCTACCGTTATTTTAAGACTTTAATGCAAGTAATACAAGAAAAGCGAAGTTTTGCGCAGTGCGTGTACTTATTGTACACAATCAAGTAAAACTGATGCTTGACACAGTATTACGTAGCAGAAAAGGCTTAAAATTATTTGATGACGCTGACCTTTGCATAACGTATTATCTTATCTTTCTTTCTATACCCTTTCTGGAAAACTTGTTTTACTGTGTCGCTTTCTTCGCCGTCAGATTTTTCCACTTGCATAACGGCTTCGGCAACGTTGGGGTCAAAGGGTTGACCTTGTGGGTCTATCTCTTCTATTTCAAGACTAGCAAGCGTTTCTAAGAACTTTTTCTTAACGTTCTTTATGCCTTCGGCGGTCTTTTCGTCCAAGCCGAGCCCTAACGCCCAGTCAAGGTTATCACCTACGGGAAGTATCTTTACGATAACGTTTGCCACGCCTTCGTTAAACGCGTCCTGCCAAAGCTTTGCGTTACGCTTTTTATAATTGTCGAACTCAGCAACGTTGCGCAACCATTTATCCTTATATTCTTCCACTTGACTTTTAAGAGTTTCTATCTCTTTTAACTGTGGGTCTTCCACTTTCTCAGCCTGTTCTTCAACCTGTTCGTTTACGGAAATATCCTGTTCCTGAACGTCCTTTTCTTTCATATCTTCCATGACATACTTCCTTTATTTTTTATCTTTTAACATATCTTCCAAAATTTTGCCGACACCTTCTAGCACCGAAACGACCTTTTGGTAATCCATGCGCAGCGGTCCGATAACGCCGTACGTTCCTATCTTAACGCCACTTGCCGAATAGGTCGCGGTAACTAACGAACAATCTTCGGGCATATCCTTGCCTTCTTCCCCACCGATTTTAATGTTTATCTCAATATTATCGGTATTGTCCGCAAGAAGTCCTGCAAGTTTATTTTTACTAGTTACTACCGAAAGAAAGTTCTTGACCTTTTCAGAATCGTTATATTCAGGGTGGTTAAGAATTTTCCCTTCGCCTTCTAAGATAACGTTAGATCCCGATTTTGCGATATAATCTTCAATCGCGCTCATAACGCTATCGAATATCTCGCGGTAGCCTTGGAACTCTTCTTTTATCACGTCGCCAAGCCCGATTATCTCGCCGAACTCTTTGCCTACGAACAGCCTTGCAATAAGTTCACTCGCCTCGATAAGTTGCGCGTCTGTCATAACTTCGGGGATAGATATAAACCTATCGCGAATAAGCGTGTTTTCAGTAACGATAAGCAATAACGCCTGAGTGGGTTTATACCTAAACAAATCAATCTTAATTATTTTGTTTTTGTCGCTGTGCGCGGTGTATCCGACAGAAGTATAATCGGTTAAATCGCTTATGACCTTAACTGCGTTCTGCACGACCGTTTCAAGATTATCTGCGTGCCCCTCAAAAGCGTCCCTAATTGCTCCCACTTCTTTTGCGGTGAGTTTGCTTTTATCCATAAGCTCAGATACGTAAAGTTTATACGCCTCGACCGACGGAACTCTTCCGCTACTCGTATGCAGTTGTGAAAGATACCCTAACTCTTCAAGCTGCGCAAGTTCGCTCCTGACGGTTGCGGAACTTACGTTTGGCATATGCTTTTCAGTTATACTCTTACTAGACACCGGTTGCGCCGTGGAAATATAATCGTCCACAACCAACTGCAATATCTTTCTTTTCCTGTCCGAGAGTTTCATTGTTTCCCCTTTGGCACTTATCCACCGCTATTGTTAGCACTCTTTTAGTTTAAGTGCTAACTTTAAGACAATTGTACAACTATTATGTGTCTTTGTCAAGAGTTTTACGCTATTTTATTAAAAGAAAAAAAGGCATCTTTAAAAAATGCCTTTTTTAACGTAAAATATTTATTTTTTTCTCTATTATTCGGTACGAAGTGCAACAACAGGGTCTTGCTGAGCGGCTTTTTTCGAGGGGATTAAACCTGATATAGTGTTAAGCAACACGCTTAAAAGCACCATAATAATTGCCGCACCGGCAGTAAGTTTCATTATTGCAATACCTGCCGACGCTTTAACTATAACGTTTACTATTGCCGAAAGAATATAGGTAAAGCCTATACCAACAAGACCTGACGACAGACCGATTATGAGCGTTTCGGCATTGAAAAGGTTGGAAACGTCCTTCTTTCTTCCGCCGAGCGAACGTATAACGCCGATTTCTTTTACGCGTTCTACAACCGAAACGTAAGTTATTATAGCTATCATTACGCAAGAAACGACTAGCGACAAAGACGTAAAGGCTATAAGCGCGATAGTTATAATATCGATCATAGAGTTAATCATTGATATTATAAGGGATAGCGTATCCGTATAGGTTACTTCAGAGCGGTCGCTAAACGCGATTTCCTTGCCGTCTACGGTAACCGTGCCTTCTTCGTTCCACTTGTCAAGGTATAAAAGCACTTGGTCTTTGGTTTCAAAGTCAGCGGGATAAATACTGATACTGCTTGCAACGTCGTTACCAGCCGCCTGTCTAGCGGTAAGCGTATAAACTTCACCCGAACCGCCTCCCATAAACATATTCATAATGCTTGAAAGGGCATTTGCCGTACCGACGTAACCCGTTGCCGTTTTCATTTCCGGCTTAACGTCGTCGTTAAGATTATCGTCGTAATAGTATTCGTACGAATAAGTTATACCCGTGGGATAACCTTGATCGGTATTTGGAATTTTATAATATCCACTCTGCATACCGTCCTTATAAACGTACAACGGATCTTCTTCGGACTCTGCCGCCGCAGCCTCATTTAAGAATTTGACGAGTTTACTATCCAAATTCTTTTCAAGCATATATTCAACAAGTCCGCTCGTATAGTACACACCCGTGCTTAGGCAGCCGTAATTTATATCTTCCTTGGGTTGAAGTATACCGACCACTTTAAGTTCTAATCCACTATCCTTAGAAAATTCGTCGCTCTTATAATTATAAGTAAACGGATTCATCTTTGCGAGCATGGGATTTAGGTTGTCGCGGTTATCGTTATAAACGGTATCGTTATCGTACCAAACGAATTCTTTGCCCATAAGTTCTTGATAAGAAAATCTTTCCTTATCAAGCGCAGAGTTTGCGGTGTCGGGGTTTTCACTAAGCTTAAACGCAATATTTATAAATTCGTCCTGAGTATAATAGCCGAGTTGCGCCAAGGTAAGGTCTGTTATCGCTTGATCTTTATTGACGACTATCATAATCTCGTCTTTTGCGGTAGCAAACTTACCGTCAAGTAAATCGTATTGAGTTGCTATGTAATCGGTATCAGACGGCGCAAGCTTAAACGTATCGCCAAGCGACGCTATCATTGACGCCTGATCCTTAAATTCCGTTTCGCCCATTACGCTAGTATAAATGGTTTTGATTGCAGAGAGCGAAACGTTTTCTTTATAGTCTTTATTCCTTGCAAAATCGGTATAAATATTGTTCGTTACGTCTATGCCGTAATCTAGTTTTAGAGCGGCTTGTTCTTTGGGAATTCCTTTGACGTAATTGACGTAGTCAGCGGTAATCTCGTTTTCCACGAAAAACGAATCCATTGCATCAACCTGTTCCACTAGGTATTCCATCATAGACTCAACGTTTACGTAGCCTTCTTGTTTTACTAGCTCTACTTTGTCTTCAAAGTCCATATTACTCATAACAGAGTTCAAATCCATACCCATCTTTTCTATGGTTATGGGGTTACCCGACAACATATCGTCCTGCATATCGGCAATAAACCCTTTAACGCCCGTTGATACTGCAAGCACCGCAGAAATACCTATAATACCGATTGACCCTGCAACTGAAGTCATAAGCGTTCTGCCGCGCTTGGTAAAAAGGTTACGCAGCGACAACTTAAACGCCGTCCACCAACTCATTTTTGCCTGCGTCTTTCTCTGTTTTTTGCGGATTTTTTTAAGTTCAGCCGCATCGGGAATTACTTCGCCTTCCCTTTCTTTCATCTCTTCTTCTTCGGTGTAAGGGTTGGTATCTTCTATCTTTTCACCGTCGAATAAGCGCACGATACGAGTTGAATACTGTTCGGCTATCTCGGCGTTATGGGTTACCATAATGACCAGTTTTTCTTTGCTTATCTCTTTGATAAGTTCCATTATTTGAACGCTAGTTTTGCTGTCGAGCGCGCCCGTCGGCTCGTCGGCAAGCAAGATATCGGGTTCGTTTACAAGCGCGCGGGCAATAGCTACACGCTGACATTGACCGCCGGAAAGTTGGTTGGGGCGTTTATATTCTTCGCCTTTAAGCCCGACCTTTTCGAGCGCAGAAAGCGCGCGTCTTTGCCTTTCTTCTTTGCCTACGCCGGATATAGTTAGAGCAAGTTCAACGTTGCCCAAAACCGTTTGGTGAGGAATAAGGTTATAACTTTGGAAAACGAAACCTATCCTATGGTTACGGTAAACGTCCCAGTCCCTATCCGTATAGTTCTTGGTGCTAGTACCTGCAATAATAAGGTCGCCGCTCGTATACTTATCAAGACCACCTATGATATTAAGGGTGGTCGTCTTTCCACAGCCCGACGGCCCTAAGATAGAAACGAACTCGTTCTTACGAAAGGAAATGTCGAGTCCTTTTAAAGCCTCGACATACCCACCTGCTACTTTGTAATGTTTAGTTATACCTTTTAAAGTTAGCATAAAATTTTCCTTTTAATTTATTACAGAATAATAATACAATATTTATATTTAAATATCCTTGAAAAATATAATAAATTTTTGTCTATATATAGCGATTACATAATGTCAGATATCGCATTTACGAATCCCGTAACGTCGTCAATAGTTAAGCCTTCCAAAAGTCTTGCCTGCTCGTAGAGTACGGTAGCGTATTTTTTGAGCGATTCTTTATCTTCGGCGTAAACCTTTTTAAGGGTATCAAGCACCTTGTGCGACGCGCTTATCTCTAAGATTTTTTCCGCTTTCATTTTTCCGTCGGCGTTGGGCATAGAGTTAAACACCTTTTCCATCTCTATACTAATATCGCCAGCGGCAGTAAGGCATACGGGGTAAGACACCAATTTTGAAGTAAGTTTTATTTCCTTAACCTTTTCACCTAGCGCGTCTTTAATTGCGGTTAAAAGTTCCTTGTTTTCTTCCGCCTGTTTTTCGAGTTCTTTCTTTTCGTCGTCGCTTGCAAGCGAGAAGTCTGCCTCGGATACCGAAACGAATTTCTTGCCTTCGTAATCCATTAAGATTTTAGCCACGAATTCGTCTACGCCGTCCTTAAAGTAAAGAATTTCATAGCCTTTATCCTTTGCCTTTTCAATCTGCGGTAAAGATGCGATCTTTTCGTAACTCTCTCCGCACGCATAGTAGATTGCGTCTTGACCGTCCTGCATTTCTTTAACGTACTCGGAAAGGGTAACGAGTTTTTCTTTCTTTGACGAATAGAACATAAGGAAATCTTTTAATTTATCCTTATTCATACCAAAGCCTGCGTATACGCCGAACTTAATAGAAAGACCGAACTCAGCGAACATCTTTTCGTAGTTTTCCCTATCCGTTTCAAGCATCTTTTTAAGTTCTGAAGAAATCTTCTTTTCTAAACTTGTTGCTATTGCCTTTACCTGTCTATCCTGCTGCAAAATCTCACGCGAGATGTTAAGGCTAAGATCACTAGAATCAACGATACCTTTAATGAAACCGAAGTAATCTGGTATAAGTTCTTCGCACTTATCCATAATCATAACGCCGTTACAATAGAGTTTAACGCCCTTTTTGTAGTCCTTTGAATAATAATCGTAAGGTGCTCTTGACGGAATAAATAGCAAGGTATCGTAAGTAACCGCGCCTTCGATTTTAGCGTAAATACCCTTTAACGGATCGGTAAAGTCGTGGAATTCGTTTTTATAGAACTCTTTAAGGTTTTCATCAGTCACTTCGGACTTTTGCTTTTTCCATAAAGGAACCATACTGTTTAAGGTTTCAAGTTCTTTAACCTGCTCGTATTCAGGCTTATCATCAGGCGAGCCTTCTTTCTTCTTTGAGCGGGTCATAAGCATTTGTATAGGATAACGAATATAGTCGGAATACTGCTTAATAAGCGAAGATATTTTATACTCTTCCAAGAAGTCCGAATACTTATAGTCTTCGGTATCAGCTTTTAAGCTTATAACGATTTTAGTGCCGTATCCGTCCTTTTCGGTAGGATCTATGGTATAACCTTCAACGCCTGCGCTTTCCCACTTGAACGCGTTTTGTTCGCCGTAAGCCTTGGTGAAAACTTCAATCTTATCAGCCACCATAAACGCCGAATAAAAGCCTACGCCAAACTGACCTATAAGTTCGTTGTCGCTCTTTCCTGCGTTTTCTTTCTTAAACGCAAGCGTGCCCGACTCAGCAATCGTACCAAGGTTTTTTTCTAAGTCCTTTTCGGTCATTCCTATGCCGTTATCTTCAATGATGAGTTTGCGGTTTTCTTTATCCACCGATATGCTGATCTTGAAGTCAGAGCCAACTGACGTGTCGGTAAGTGAAATAAATTTAAGCTTATCAATAGCGTCGCTAGCGTTTGACACGAGTTCTCTTAAAAATATTTCTTTGTTAGTGTAAATAGAGTTGATCATCAAATCAAGAATTCTCTTTGATTCAGTCTTAAAGCTTTTCATTACTATATCTCCGTTTTATTTATGATTTATTATATATTCAGACCTATATTATATATATAGTTTAAGTTTTTTGTCAATTTATTTTTATGCTCTTAATCCCATTTTTAAAAATAAATTCGCCGCAGCAGAACCTACCGCGACGAATTTATCTCTTTTTATTCTATCTCAATGTTTTTCTTCGGGAGTTCTTTTCTGTCTTTTTTAGGAACGCTTAATTCCAACGTACCGTTATTATACTTTGCCTTAACGTCCTCTTCGGTTACCGCCTCACCGACGTAATAACTTCTCTTGCACGTAAAGTTTCTCTCCCTTCTGATATATCCCTTATCCTCTTCTTTTTCTTCTCTCTTTGCTTCAACGGTTAAATATCCGTTATCCAAGGATAAGCTGATATCACTCTTTTCAAAGCCCGGCATATCCACCTTCAAAAGGTATCCGTCGTCCGTTTCTTTTACGTCGGTCTGCATTGACCGCTCTTTAACGCCGTAAAAAACCGGCTTGAAAAATTCGTCCATCGCATCGTCAAAAAACGATCCGAACGGAAAATCGCTGTTTCTTCTTGATAAATAGTTTCTCATAATTAAATCTCCTTTTACTTTATTTTTTTTCTTTAATTTCAATTAGCACTCTCTTGTTTTGATTGTTAGCACTCTCGGTGCTTGACTGCTAATTTCAATTATTATTATATCCGTAAATTTACGGTTGTCAAGTATTTTGTGCAAAAAATTTAAAAATATTTTTAAAAAGAAAAAAAGCGGTGTAATCCACCGCTTAATAATAAAGCAAGGTATTAATTTGTAATAGATCTAATAATATGTTCAGCGTAAAGTTTAGCAACGTTTACGCTAGTCGTCTTTTCAATGCCGCTAAAAAACGCGTTAGAGTTGACTTCGCACACGTAAGGCGTACCGTCTTCACTATATAGTAAATCCACGCCACAGTAATCAAGTCCCAAAATTTTTGCGCAAGATTCAGCAGTATATTTAAACGAGTCGGGAAGATCAATGATATTACCTTGGCCGCCCCTTGCGACGTTCGACCTAAAATCGTTATCGTTTCTTCTTTCCATTGCAGCGACGGTTTTTCCACCGATAACAATAACCCTAACATCCACGCCTTTCTTAAAAGGTAAGTATTGCTGAAAAAGATGCGGTTTAAGTTTAACCGTTTCCATTATAGATAATAGTTCCGTTTTATTCTTTGCAAGGTATACCCCTTTACCCATTGAGCCGTAGCTCTCTTTTACAATAACGGGATATCCTAGTTCTTTTTCTATAATGTTTGGCGTTTCATTATTAATTTTCAACTCTGCGTTATAGCACAGCGCGCCGAAGATCGTTTTTGGAAACTTTATCCCTTTCCCAGATAGAGCGATATATGTTTCCGCCTTATCGTCACAAACACGAACGGCACTATGCGTATTGAAAAGGCGAAGTCCCACCTTTTCTAAAAGGTTAGATAAATACTTGTCCTTATCCAAATACACGGCAAAATCGGCTGTGGGTAAATTCATTGCTAAGCCATCACCGCTAACCGTTACCCTTTGATAGCCGTCGTCGATAATATCAATATCTACGCCGAGTTTATTAAATTCTTCTTTTAATCTTTCCGCTTGATGCACACACTCTTTAGGCACACGGAATGGATTTATAAATATCAAGCCTTTCATAATTTTACCGCCATTAAATTTTATTATACTATGATTTTTAAGCATAGTCAAGGGGGTTTTAACTAAATTTTTTTAACAATATTTTTTAAAACTATATTGACAATATTGCATTGGCGTGTTATACTAAAGCCAGAAAAGGGAGGAAAAAATACCAAGCAAAATAAGGAGGTATGGACCGATGAACAGTTTAACGGAAATATCGGAGTCTATGCCCCTGATAACGGAAGGAAGATAGAGAGTTTTGTTGTCGCAGGTCGTTGTAAAGAAAGCGATCGGATAAAAACAAAGTTGTTTAAATATTGATTGATAGTTTCCTCTAAAAATTAATTCGTTATCAAGGGCATAATAAAAAGGAAACAACTGAATATAAAAAATTAACGTCCGTAGTTTTTACGGACGTTTTGTTTTTAAGAAACTTTACTAAATCAATTCTTTTAATGTTTTATATAGAACGTTAGCAATCTCTTTCATACCCTTATCCCCAGGGTGAATTTCCACACCGTGGTGAGAAAATTTTCCGATTGCCATATTGCTCTCGTCTTCCCCTAACGGATTAAGGTCGATAAGGATAGCGTTTTCTTTTTGTGCATATTCCTTTATGCAATCGTCAACTACGATATTTTTCCAAAACCCTGTGGTCAAAACGGCTTTTCCGTTTGGACAAAGAAAATTTAAGAGTTCTTTTATCTTTTCATAAAGAAGTTTAGCGTCCACGTCCTTACGGATATTTTCACCTAGCCTAAACAATACGATATCTGCGTTAAACTCTTTTTCTACCATAAAATCGTTCAAGACGTCGTCTTTTTGATAGCCAAGTTCCCAAGTCGCAGCCTGCCTTATCATAACCGCAACTTCGCCGTACGGCTGTTTTAGCGCGCCGAGTTTATCGCATAGTAAATGTACGTAATCGTTATCTTCCGAACTTGCCGCCATACCCCAGTCACCGAACCAGCCTATCTCGTCTTTATACTCGTGCCAAGTTATGGAATTGCCAAGTATTAAGATTTTTGTTTTGGCGTCAGTTTTACCGAAAACTTTTATTCTATCGTTTCTGCGCATTTGACTGTCCGCAGGAACGGTGTTTTCTTTTATTCTGTCCATATTAATACCCTTAAAATAGTTTTAACCGCCCGAAAATATCGAGCGGTTAAATTTGTTTTTAGAATAATCCTGAAATTTTGCCGTTCTCGTCAACGTCAATCTTTTCTGCCGCGGGAACTTTGGGAAGTCCGGGCATAGTCATAATGTTTCCTGTTAGTACTACTATAAATCCTGCGCCAGCAGAAACCTTAACCGAACGTACGGTAATCTTAAATCCTTCGGGTGCGCCGAGTTTTGTCATATCGTCCGAGAAGGAATACTGGGTTTTTGCTATACATACGGGGACTTTGTCAAAGCCTAATTCATTTAAGGTCGCTATCTGCTTTTTAGCTTCGTCGGTAAATATTACGCCGTCGCCACCGTAGATCTTTTTAGCAACGCTTTCAATCTTGCTTTCGATACTCTCGTCGAGTTCGTAACTAAAAGTAAAGTCGTTTTTCTGTTCACAAAGTCTAACCACTTCTTTTGCAAGTTCTTCGCCACCCTTGCCGCCTTCCGCCCATACGGTAGAAAGCACTACGTTTACGCCGAGTTCCTTACACTTTTTGATAACGAGTTCAATTTCATTATCGGTATCGGTCGGGAAACGGTTGACCGCAACGACTGACGGAAGTTTATAAACGTCTTTAATGTTGTGAACGTGACGAAGTAGGTTTGGAAGTCCTTTTTCAAGCGCAACGAGATCTTCGTTATTAAGTTCGGTTTTTGCGCGGCCGCCGTGCATCTTTAACGCCCTTATGGTTGCAACGATAACTACCGCATCGGGCTTTAAGCCTGCCATACGGCACTTGATATCAAGGAATTTTTCCGCGCCTAAATCCGCGCCGAATCCTGCTTCGGTAACTGCATAATCGCCAAGTTTCATTGCCATTTTAGTTGCAATAATCGAGTTACAGCCGTGTGCAATATTAGCGAACGGTCCGCCGTGAACGAACGCAGGCGTTCCTTCTAAAGTCTGAACAAGGTTGGGCTTTAGTGCGTCTTTAAGAAGAGCCGCCATTGCGCCTTGTGCGTTGAGCTGACCTGCGGTTACGGGTTTACCTTCATAGGTATATCCTACGATTATATTTGAAAGCCTTTTCTTTAAGTCGGTGATAGACGACGATAAGCATAAAACAGCCATAATTTCAGACGCAACGGTTATGTCGTAACTGTCTTCTCTTGGCGTGCCGTTGGCTTTTCCGCCTAGTCCGTCCACAACGAAACGGAGTTGACGGTCGTTCATATCAACGCATCTGTGCCAAGTAATTCTTCTTGGGTCAATCCCCAAAGCGTTGCCCTGATAAATGTGGTTATCAAGCATTGCTGCAAGAAGATTGTTTGCTGCGCCGATTGCATGGAAGTCACCAGTAAAGTGAAGATTAATGTCTTCCATCGGGATAACCTGCGCCCAACCGCCGCCAGCCGCGCCACCCTTTACACCGAAAACCGGTCCTAAGGACGGTTCGCGAAGAGCAACGATAACGTTCTTTCCTATTCTTTTAAGTCCGTCGGAAAGACCTATGGTCGTGGTTGTCTTACCTTCACCCGCAGGTGTCGGGGTGATAGCCGTAACCAAGATTAGTTTTCCGTCTTTTTTGTCGGAATCTTTAAGTAGTGATAAGTCTACTTTCGCCTTGTTACTTCCGTACTGTTCAAGGTATTGTTCAGGTACACCAGCGCGTTCTGCTATTACTTTAATGTGCTCGGGGGTTACGCTCTGTGCAATTTCAATATCGCTTTTATAAGTTGCCATTAGTATAATCTCCTTTTATCGTCTAATTATATATTATTTGAAATATTTTACTGCCGAATCGAACATCTTTATGTCGTATTCGCCAAGTACGTTTTTGTAAAGTCCGTTGCCTGTTCTTTCAGAGTGTCCCATCTTACCGAATACCCTACCATCGGGAGAAGTGATACCTTCTATTGCGTAAACCGAATCGTTGGGGTTAAACCTTACGTCGTAAGTGGGTGCGCCGTTTTGGTCAACGTACTGAGTAGCAACCTGACCGTTCTTAATAAGTTCATCTAAAAGTTCGTTCTTCACGATAAATCTACCTTCACCGTGAGAGATAGGAACGGTGTAAACGTCACCGACGTTGGTCTGCATGAGCCACGGTGATTTGTTGGACGCGATCCTTGTGTTGACAAGCATTGACTGGTGTCTTGCTATGCTGTTAAAGGTAAGAGTCGGCATATCTTCGGTAACTTCGTCGGTAATCTTGCCGTAAGGAACGAGTCCTAGTTTAATAAGTGCTTGGAAACCGTTGCAGATACCACCCATAAGTCCTTTTCTTATATCCAAGAGTTCGGTAACGTTTTCTTTTATCGCCTTATTGCGGAAGAACGCCGTTATAAACTTACCCGATCCGTCGGGTTCGTCACCGCCCGAGAATCCACCAGGAACGAATATAATCTGGCTATTCTTAACCTTTTTAGCAAACTCGTCAACCGATTCTTTTACGTCAACGATATTTTTAATAACGAATATTTCAACGTCTGCGCCTGCTCTTGCGAACGCCTTTTTGGTGTCGTATTCACAGTTAGTACCGGGGAATACAGGCACTAAAACCCTAGGCTTAGCAAACTTAGTGGGCGAATACGTCCAGTCGCTTGCGCTGTAAGATATTGCGGGAATCGAACCCTTAGTGGTTTTAACGTCGTTGCACTTAAATACCGATTCAAGTTTGCCTTCGTATTCACCTAAAAGATAATTGATGTCGACCTTTTCACCCTTATAACTTATTGCATTATCAGCAGTAGTCTGACCGATAACGGTTGCCTTTTGAACGTCTGCGCCGTCCTTTAATTCGATAATGAAACTACCGTAATTATAGTCGAAGATATCGTTTAACGAGATATCGTTAAATGCAAAGCCTATGCCGTTACCAAACGCCATCTTCATAACCGCCTCGGCTATACCGCCGTAGGTCAAAGTGTATGCTGAAAGGATTTTACCCTTTGCGTTAAGTTCTTCTATAATCTTGAAGTTTTCGATTAAGTCGTCGGTATCGATAAGTCCGTCGGCCGTCTTTTTAGACGGTAATAACATAACCTTGTTGCCAGCCGATTTAAACTCAGGTGATATAACCTTGTCGAGAGTATCGGTGGTTACTGCAAAGGAAACGAGTGTGGGCGGAACGTCGATATTTTCAAACGAGCCGCTCATTGAGTCTTTTCCGCCGATAGCTGAAAGTTTTAACGCTCTCTGCGCTTTGTATGCGCCGAGCAACGCGCTCATAGGCTTACCCCAACGCGCTGCGTCTTTGTTGGGTTTTTCAAAGTATTCTTGGAAAGTAAGGTAAGTATCTTCAAAAGTTGCGCCCGTAGCAATCAACTTACATACGCTTTCAATTACCGCATAATATCCGCCGAACAACGGGCTCTTCTCTGCTATGAACGGATTGTAACCCCAACTCATAAACGAACAGGTGTCGGTATCTGCGTTCTCAACGGATACTTTGTTTACCATTGCTTGAATAGGCGTTCTCTGGTTCTTTCCACCGAAAGGCATAAGCACCGTGCCTGCGCCGATAGTCGAATCAAAACGCTCAGAAAGTCCGCGTTTTGAACATACGTTAAGGTCGGAACTAAGTTTAACTAAACCAGTCTTAAAGTCAGACGGTATTTGTTTTTTAGCCAAAGTCTGCGGAAGAATTTTTACCGCAGTTTTCTTTTCCGCGCCGTTAGAATTTAAGAATTCTCTTGAAATGTCAACGATAACGTTGCCTTTCCAAGTCATCTTTAAGCGCGCGTCGTCGGTTACGGTTGCAACCACGGTTGCCTCTAAGTTCTCTTCGGTTGCAAGCGCAATGAATTTTTCGACGTCCTTTTCTTCTACAACGACAGCCATTCTTTCCTGAGATTCGCTAATAGCCAGTTCCGTTCCGTCAAGACCGTCGTATTTCTTGGGTACTTTGTCAAGGTCTATGTTAAGACCGTCTGCAAGTTCGCCGATAGCAACCGAAACACCGCCTGCGCCAAAGTCGTTACAACGCTTGATAAGTATTGACGCGTTCGGATTTCTGAATAATCTTTGAAGTTTTCTCTCTTCGGGCGCGTTACCTTTTTGGACTTCTGCGCCGCAAGAAGTAAGCGATTCAACACTGTGTGACTTAGAAGAACCCGTCGCACCGCCGCAGCCGTCTCTACCCGTTCTTCCACCGAGAAGAATTACTACGTCGCCCTTTTCAGGCACTTCGCGTCGAACGTTCTTTTCGGGAGCAGCAGCAATTACCGCGCCTATTTCCATACGTTTTGCAACGTATCCGTCGTGATAAATTTCATCAACCATACCGGTTGCAAGACCTATCTGGTTGCCGTAAGAAGAATATCCGTTTGCCGCAGTAGTAACGATTTTTCTCTGCGGAAGTTTTCCGGGGATAGTTTCTTCCAAAGGTTTTAAGGGGTCGGCTGCACCGGTTACGCGCATTGCGGCATAAACGTAACTTCTGCCCGACAACGGGTCACGGATAGCACCGCCGATACAGGTTGCCGCGCCACCGAAAGGCTCGATTTCAGTCGGGTGGTTGTGGGTTTCGTTCTTAAAGAGCAATAACCAGTCCTGTTTTTCCCCACCGACGTTTACTTTGATTTTTACGGTACATGCGTTAATTTCTTCCGACTCGTCAATCTTGGGAAGAGCACCCGTCTTTTTATGGTATCTCGTTGCAATGGTTGCAAGGTCCATAAGGTTTATAGGCTTAGTTCTGCCGATAGCAGCCCTAGTTGCTATATAGTCTTCGTAAATTTCCTGCGCGAGTTTATCTTCAAACTCAACGCTGTCTACCGTCGTAAGGAAAGTCGTGTGACGGCAATGGTCGGACCAGTAGGTATCAATCATCTTGATTTCGGTAATGGTCGGGTCTCTGTCTTCCTTTCTAAAGTATGCCTGCAAGAATTTTAGATCGTCAAGATCCATTGCAAGACCTTTCTCTTTTAGGAAAGCGTTAAGCTGGTTTTCGTCATACTTATTAAAGCCGTTAAGGGTTGCGACCTTTTCGGGCAAATCGTAGGTCATTGCAAGCGTATCTTTTTCTTTTAGGTCAGCCTCTCTGCACTCTACGGGGTTAATAACGTATTTCTTTATAGCGTCAAGTTCTTCGCTTGATAGTTTACCGTTAATAGCGTAAACCTTTGCAGTCTTAACCGTCGGACGGTTTCCCGCCGAAAAGAGCTGAACGCATTGCGCCGCAGAGTCCGCGCGTTGGTCGAACTGACCAGGCAACGGTTCTACCGCAAAAACGTAGTCCGCGTTAGGTAACGACACAAAGGTGTCGTCAATCTGCGGTTCGGAAAATACAGAGTTAATGCATTTATCGAACAGCGTTTTATCAATGTTTTCAACGTCGTAGCGGTTTATTACCGAAAGGGTATCAACACCGCTGATTTTCAAAAGATTTTTAATCTCGCCTAAAAGCGCGTTTGCCTCGTTTGCAAACTCTGCTTTTTTTGCTACGTAAATTCTGTATACCATTATCTTTTTTCTCCGTATGCTTTAAGTGCGCGTTCACCGATATCCGAACGGCTGTACGCATTTATAAAGCTAATTTTTGATACTTTCTTGTATGCTTTGCCGATAGCTTTCTTTAAGTTTTTAGCGATTGCAGTTACGCCCAAAACTCTGCCACCGTTTGTTAAAAGTTTTCCGTCTTCAAGTTTAGCACCTGCAACAAAAACGTTCTTTCTGCTAGTATTAAAGGTTATTTCATAACCCTTTTCGTAAGATTCGGGATAGCCTTTGCTTGCCATAATAACGCAGCAAGCAGACTTATTGAAAAACTCGACCTTTACTTCCGACAATCTCTCTTCGCTTACCGCTAGCATAATCTCGAACAAATCGGATTTAAGTAGCGGCAAAACCACCTGCGTTTCGGGATCGCCGAAACGGCAGTTGTATTCGATTACCTTAGGTCCTTTCGGGGTGAGCATAAGCCCAAAGTACAAGCAGCCTTTGAAAGTTCTGCCTTCTTTATTCATAGCGTCCATAGTTGGAATAAATATTTTTTCCATACACTCTTTAGCAACGCTATCGGTGTAATATGGGTTAGGTGCAACCGTACCCATACCGCCCGTGTTAAGACCTTTGTCGCCGTCAAGCGCGCGCTTATGGTCCATTGAAGACACCATAGGCACTAAGGTTTTACCGTCGGTAAACGATAGAACGGATACTTCCGGGCCAGTAAGGAATTCTTCGATAACGACGTTTGCGCCGCTTGCGCCGAACACCTTGTCTTCCATCATAGATTTAACTGCCGCCTTAGCGTCGTCTAAGGTTTCTGCAATGATAACGCCTTTACCGAGCGCAAGACCGTCCGCCTTTATAACGATAGGCATATCTTGTGTTTCAAGATAGGAAAACGCCTGTTGCATATCCGAAAAGGTTTCGTAATTAGCAGTCGGTATTCCGTATTTTTTCATAAGGTTTTTCGAGAAAATCTTACTTCCCTCAATGATTGCCGCTTCTTTTGTCGGACCAAAGCAAGGTATTCCCTTTTCTTCTAGCGCGTTGACCGCGCCGAGAACTAGCGGATCGTCGGGTGCAACGACGGCAAAATCAATCTTATTTTCTACCGCGTATTCTGCTATCTTTTGGATATCTTTAACGTTGATATTTACGGTTGTAGCGTCAGCCGCTATACCGCCGTTACCTGCGATAGCGATAATCTCGTCGATCTTTTTACTCTTTTTAAGACTTTGTATAATGGCGTGCTCTCTGCCGCCGTTTCCTACTACAAGTACTTTCATATTTTTCTCCGATATTAGTGGTGGAATAAACGCATGCCTGTAAACGACATAACCATACCGCGTTCGTCACAAGCCTTGATAACCAAGTCATCCCTTACCGAACCACCCGGTTCTGCAATGTAAGAAACACCGCTCTTTGCTGCGCGTTCAATGTTGTCGCTGAACGGGAAGAACGCGTCTGATCCTAACGCAACGCCGCTTATCTTGGATAGAACAGCCTTTTTGTCTTCTCTAGTAAATAGCGAGGGTTTTTCGGTAAAGTATTTCTGCCATACTCCGTCGACAAGCAAATCCTCACACTCGTCGGAAATATAGATATCTATAACGTTGTTGCGGTCAGGTCTACCAAGCGTGGGAAGGAAAGGAAGATTTAATACCTTTTCACTTTGACGCAAGAACCAGTTGTCTGCCTTGCTACCAGCAAGACGAGTACAATGTATTCTGGACTGCTGACCTGCACCTACGCCGATTGCCTGTCCGTTATGCGCAAAGCATACCGAGTTGGACTGAGTATATTTTAAGGTGATAAGCGCAACGATTAAGTCTATAACCGCGCTTTCGGGGAATTTCTTATCAGCGGTAACTATCTCTTTGGTGATAAGTTCCCTATTGATTTTGAAGTTATTTCTGCCCTGTTCAAAGGTTACGCCGAAAACCTGTTTAATCTCTTTTTCTTCGGGATCGTAGTCGGGGTCGATCTGAACGACGTTGTATGTTCCGTTTCTCTTAGACTTTAAGATTTCCAAAGCCTTAGCAGAGTATGACGGAGCGATTATACCGTCGGAAACTTCTCTTTTAACTATCATAGCGGTGGTTTCGTCGCACTCGTCGGAAAGAGCGATCCAGTCACCGAACGAACTCATACGGTCAGTTCCCCTTGCCCTTGCGTAAGCGCAAGCGATAGGCGAATCGTCAAGACCTTCTATATCGTCTACAAAGCAAGCCTTCTTTTCTACGTCGGATAATTTTTCACCGACTGCCGCGCCTGCCGGGCTTACGTGCTTAAAAGAAGTAGCCGAGGGTTTGCCCGTTGCTTCTTTAAGTTCTTTTACGAGCTGCCAAGAGTTAAACGCATCTAAAAAGTTTATGTATCCGGGTCTGCCGTTAAGTATGGTAACGGGAAGTTCGCTGCCGTTAGCCATATAAATTTTTGCGGGTTTTTGGTTAGGGTTACAACCGTATTTAAGTTCAAATTCTTTCATTTCTATTCTCCTATTTGTTCTTATTAATAATGATTTCTTCGGTCTTGCCGTCGGCAAGCGATACCGTTCTTACGAACAACGATACCTTGTTATCTTCATTGAGATAAGTCCAAACGATATCTGCAAGTTCTTTTGCCGTATTCGGCATTTTAACCCTTTCGGGTTCGCCGTAAAAGGACGGGATAGGATTGCCGTCGCACTCGTAGGTGTGTATAAAATGACCTAAGCCTGCTATCGGCAAATAACTATAAAAATATCTGTCGCAAACTTCGGGGTTACCGTCCGAACTTTTGAGTATGGACAGTTTATAATTAAAGTTCTGCGCCTTATAGTCGTAGTTTAAGATACCCGAAATTCTCGGTGTGTAGTTGGGGTGGTCGGGCTCAAACTCTCTGGTATGAAGTGATTTTTCAAAAGCATAGCCGTCGTCACCGTTCTTTACGATATAGTCGCGAACAGTATCAGTCTGGTCGCCGTTAGTAACTATGTCGGCATTGCCGCACTCTAAGAAAGGATTGTATATTATAAGGCTTGGGTCAACGAGTTTGCTCTCGTCAAACGCCTTAGTTCTCATACCGCCCTCGTACCTTTCAAAAATACGGTTACGACTGTTGGTACTTCTGCCCATAATAAAATATGCGATCATCGCGCTTTTACCGTCTGCGCTCTTGCCTACTATAATGCCTCTGCCGGGATAACTATTAGCCGACAGCAAATCTTTAATTTCGTTCAAACCTTTAACACTCATATTTATTCTCCTTTAAGAAGTGATTTACAAACCTGTTCAAGCGAAGTGGGCAAAATTTTCCACTCTGCTTGTTCCATAACCCTTTTTTGAAGGGCTTCGGGCGTATCGTTTTCTTTAATCTTAACCGCCCTTTGCATAATAATCTTTCCGCCGTCTGGAATTTCGTTTACGAAATGCACGGTTGCGCCCGTTACTTTAACGCCGTAAGCTAACGCCGCCTCGTGTACTTTTAATCCGTAAAATCCTTCGCCACAAAAACTTGGGATAAGCGACGGGTGCACGTTGATTATGCGGTCTTTATATCTATCGGTAAAGTCTTTCGAGAGTATGCACATAAACCCTGCAAGTACTATAACTTCCGCATTGCACTCTTCAAGTTCTTTTATAAGTCCGGATTCAAACTCTTCCTGTGTTTTGCCTTTTCTTGTAACGACGGCAGTCTTTACGTCAACTGATTTTGCGCGTTCTAGTGCGTACGCGCCTTCCTTGCTGGATATTACTTTAACTAGATTTCCGCTTTTAAGATTACCTTCCGCCGCGTAGTCTATTATCGCCTGCAAGTTAGTACCGCCGCCCGACACTAATACCGCCACGTTAATTAGTCTTTTCATCTTTTTTAGCCTCCGTCTTTACGTTGTCTTGCATCTTGCCTATTTTAAGCTTGCCTTGAAGTATAGGAAGTAGCATACCGCCAAGCGCGTTACCTAAAATAACGACGAGTATAAACACGAACGCATCAAACGACGCTTGCATAGATATTGCAAAGTAGCACATATCCGCAATAGAGTGTTCAAATCCGCTTAGGATAAATACGGGTACTGCAAAGACTATTCCAGCAATGGTCTTATTGTCGCGATACACGCTCACCGCAACGTACATAAGCACGCCACAGAATACCGCGCGGATAAGCGTCTGCCAAAGTTCTTGGGTAAGCTTTGCTTGATACAATCCGATAGCCGTTTCTTTAAGCGACGGCAAAGCAAGACCAATAAGCGTTCCGAACCCTATTGTGGCAATAGCGTTTCCAAGAAGTCCTAAAAGAAGAGTTGATACCGCGTCTTTAGAGTGGTTTTCGGGAATATACCCGACTTTACCCGTAAAGAGCGAAAGACCTTTATAGCAAATTGTTAAAAGCGCGACCGCAAACATTACTGCGCCGACGTATTTGTTTTCACACGCTAAATACACCGAGCAACCTATGGTTATCATAAGCCCTGCGGAAACGCCGTCTAAAATCTTTCTTAACATATCTGAATCTTGGTATCCGAATTAACTATTTCGCCCATAACGTAAGCGTTTTCACCGTTGGCGTGAAGTACAGCAACCGCTTTGTCGGCGTCTTCTTTTCTTACGACGACGCTCATGCCAACGCCCATGTTAAAGGTATTGAACATATCTCTTTCGCAAACGTTACCAGTCTTAGCGAGAAGATCGAAAATGGGAAGAATTTTAACAGCCGCCCTATCAATCTTTGCGCCCAAACCGTCGGGAATACTTCTGGGGATATTCTCATAAAATCCGCCGCCCGTGATATGTGATATTGCTTTTACTTTAACTTTATCAATCAAAGCGAGAATAGATTTAACGTAAATTCTAGTTGGGGTGAGCAAGGTTTCACCAAGGCTCTTTCCACCAAGAGCTTCTAACGGGGTTTTGATGTCAGCCTTTTCAACGTCAAACACCTTTCTTACCAAAGAAAAGCCGTTGCTGTGAACGCCCGTTGACGGCAACGCGATAACTACGTCGCCTGCTTTCATGGTCTTGTTGTCGAGAATTTTCTTTTTGTCAACTACGCCTACTGCAAAACCAGCAAGATCGTATTCGTCAACAGGATAAAATCCCGGCATTTCCGCCGTTTCGCCGCCGATAAGCGCGCAACCCGACTGAACGCAGCCTTCAGCAACACCCGACACGATAGACGCTACGCGTTCGGGAACGTTTTTGCCTACTGCAATATAGTCGAGGAAGAAAAGCGGTTTTGCTCCGCAGCAAATAACGTCGTTTACGCACATTGCAACGCAGTCGATACCAACGGTGTCGTGCTTGTCCATAAGGAACGCCAATTTAAGTTTAGTACCAACGCCGTCCGTTCCACTAACTAGAACGGGGTTTTTAACCTTTTTCCCAAGATTGAAAAGTCCGCCGAACCCACCGATATCCGAGCAAACCCCGTCGGTCATAGTTCTTTTAATGTGACCTTTCATAAGTTCTACCGCTTTATAACCCGCGGTAATGTCTACGCCTGCCGCCTTATAGCTTTCGCTGAAACTTTTTTCGTTCATAATCTTCTCTCCGTATATTTTTATTCGTGTCTTTTGGTTTTTTGTTCAATATCAATTTTTTCGCTGTACTTTTGCGGTTCAATCTGCGGAATTTCGGTTGCATACTTACCGTCAAAGCAAGCGTAGCAGAATCCGTTCTTTCCCCCCATAATCGCGATCTTTTTCATATCTTCAAGATCTAGATAGCAAAGACTGTCTACCCCGACCATCTTACGAATTTCTTCGCAAGTGTAGTTGTTTGCTATTAACATATGCCTATCGGGAACGTCCGTGCCGTAAAAACACGGATACAAGAAAGGCGGCGACGAAACCATAAAATGCACTTCGGTTGCGCCTGCTTCTCTAAGCAATTTAACAACTCTTCCGCTGGTCGTACCCCTTACGATTGAGTCGTCAACCATTACTACGCGCTTGCCGTTTACGACAGAGGCAATGGGGTTAAGTTTTTTTCTAACCTGATCTTCCCTGTCTTTCTGATCGGGGAAGATAAAAGTTCTTCCAACGTATTTATTTTTAAGAAATCCTAGTTCGTAGGGGATACCCGATTCTTTAGCGTAACCTATTGCCGCGTCGTTACCCGAGTCGGGAACGCTTATTACGACGTCCGCGTCAACAGGGTATTTTTTAGCTAAGTATCTTCCCATTTCCACTCTTGCCTCGTGCACCGAATATCCGTCCACGACAGAGTCTGGTCTTGCGTTATAAACAAACTCGAAGATACAAGAGGTCATCGGGCATTTTCCACAATGATTTTCCATTGAACGCACGCCCATAGCGTCTATAACTATTAGTTCGCCCGGTTTAACGTCACGGATAAGTTTTGCGCCAACTGCGTCGAGCGCGCAACTTTCCGACGCTACGACGTAAGATCCGTCTTCGGTCTTTCCGTAGCAAAGCGGTCTAAATCCGTGAGGATCTCTTGCCGCTATAATCTTGGTCGGCGACATAGCGACTATGCAGTACGCGCCTTCAAGTTTTTCCATTGCTTTAAGTATTGCATGCTCTATTGATGGTGACGAAAGTCTCGCCTTAATTATTTCGTAAGCAATAACTTCAGTATCCCCCGTCGAGTGGAATATCGAGCCCTGCAATTCGAGATCGTTTTTAAGTTTAGTTTTGTTGACTAAGTTTCCATTAAACCCAAGCGCGATACTGCCCTTAACGTGATTGACGACGAGCGGTTGCGCGTTAGAAATATTAACCTGTCCCTTAGTTCCCGCAAAGCAATGTCCTATGGCAAGTTTACCGAGCCCTAAGTTTTTGAGCGCATCTTTGGTAAACACTTCGCCTACTAGTCCAAGCCCTTTCTTTGCCGTAAACACACCGCCGTCGTTTACAACTATACCACAGGCATCTTGTCCACGGTGTTGAAGAGCGTATAGGCCGTAATAGGTCATACTTGCAACGTTGCATCTTTCCGACGCGTATACGCCGAACACTCCACATTCTTCGTGTATTTCTCTCATATAAGTCCTCCATACAAAATACACATAAAAGCCGAAAAGTGAAAGCGTTTTGCTCTCACTTTTATTTGCGCAGATTATTTGTACTGCGCGTTTATTTCCTTATCCTTTTCAAGGATTTTTGCCTTTTTCTCATCTCTTGCCGCTTGAAGTTTATCTGCCAAAGTTTTATCTTCAACGCTTAAAATCTGTATCGCAAGAAGCGCAGCGTTTTCCGCGCCGTCAATTGCAACGGTCGCAACGGGAATACCAGCAGGCATTTGAACGGTTGATAAAAGCGCGTCCATACCGTCGAGTGCCGAACCTTTAACGGGAATACCTATAACAGGTAAAGTGGTATTTGCAGCAATCGCGCCCGCAAGGTGCGCAGCCTTACCAGCCGCAGCAATGATAACGCCTATTCCGTTATCTCTTGCGTTTGCCGTAAATTCTTTTGCCTCAACTGGCGTGCGGTGCGCAGAATAGATATGCACTTCCGTTTCAACGCCGTATGCTTTTAAAGTGGTAATGGCTTTTTCCACTACTTTAAGGTCGCTATCGCTCCCCATTATAACTGCAACTTTTTTCATTGTTATTCTCCTAGGTAAGTATTTTTATATTTGTTCCCATTAAACGGGTTAGATACAAGCAAGACAAGGCTCGCTAGAAGATAAGGACTGCGGCGACCTTGTTGGTCGTAAAGGTCTTATCTTCGTAGCAGTTAACGCAGTATTGCGCAGTAGATAAGCCGTTTAATAAAAAAGGGCAGTTTGAAAAAAACAACTTCAAACTGCCCAGACGGTCGACAAAACTATATGTTTTTCACTCCCCGCGGGTTAAAGCCCACTTGTCCGTCAGTTGCAAAAAACAATCAAAATTTTCAAGTGATTAAAGTATAACATTTTAAGGCGAAAATTGTCAAACGTTTTTCCGCCGAAAAAGCCGTCAATAAAAGATTTAGAAAAAAATTTTTAACCCTTTTTCCAAGTATTAGATGAAAACAAAATTATCATGGGGAATATTTCCAGCCTTCCTGCAAGCATGATGAACGATAAAAGTATTTTTGAGTATGGCGAATAAATAGAGTAATTCCCAAGCGGACCTACGGCGTTAAGACCTGGACCAACGTTACCTATACACGCAAGCGTTGCGCTAAAATTAGTGAACACTTCGTTATAATCCAAGGATAATAATAAGGTCGTTAGAACGACGATCATAACCCAAACAATAAAATAAGTCCTAACCCCTCTCTCAACCGAACGCTCTAATGGTTGCCCTTCAAACTTGGTAGTAATGACCGAACGTGGGTGCAACATTTTTTTAACGTCTTTGCGACTACTTTTAACGAGAATTATTAATCTTGACACTTTTATTCCACCACCCGTTGAGCCTGCCATTGACCCAACTACGGTAAGAAATAGAATAACTGCTTTTGAAAATGCAGGCCACTGGTTGAAATCGGCACTAGAAAAACCAGTTGTAGAACTTATAGACGACACTTGGAAAAACGAATATCTCATTGCCTCCCAAAATTTTAACCCGGTCGACAAAAGATTTACGGCAATCGTAAGAGTTGCTACAACCACGATTATAAAATAAGTGCGCAATTCTTCATTTCTTAATACCTTACTAAAGTTACCTATCAAAATCAAATAAAACAAGTTAAAATTCGTGGAAAATAGCAACATAAACACAGCTATAACCATTTCAACGTAAACGCTGTTAAATCCTGCCACGCTATTATTTCTCGTTCCAAAGCCACCGGTTCCTGCCGTAGAAAAAGTGTGCACCACACTCTCAAATAGGCTCATTCCACCACACGCAAGCAACACAATTTCTATCACGGTAAGCACCATGTAAATACCGTACAAAATTCTTGCGGTAAAGGTAAGTTTACTTACTAATTTTCCAACCGACGGTCCAGGTGCTTCCGCACGGAAAACGTGCATAATACCCGAATCGCTAGCCGGCAAAATTGCAAGCACGAAAACCAATACGCCCATGCCCCCTACCCAATGAGTAAACAAACGCCAAAACTGAATACTCTTATCTAAAGATTCAACGTCAGACAATATAGAACTACCCGTCGTTGTAAAACCCGACACAGTTTCAAACAATGCATCAACGTAATTTGGAATATTAGCAGAAATAACGAAAGGTATTGCGCCGAATAAAGACATAATTATCCAACTCAACGCAACTATAACAAACCCCTCTCTAGCATAGATAGTTCTATCGTTTAAGCGTATCAGCGACAAAGGAACACCTAATACTAAAAGTGCCAAAATAGGCACTAGAAAAGCCACTAGTGAATCTTCTTTATATATAACCCCTACAAACAACGGGAAGAACAGCAAAACAGCCTCGATGACCATAACTTTCCCGATGATGTTCATTACCATTTTGTAGTTCATAATCACCTTATAATCTGAGTAAGTTCGGTAATGTTTTTAACCGAAGTTACCACTATAACTTTATCCCCTTTCTTTAATTCCGTGTCACCACTTGGTAGAATAAACTCTTTATCTCTAACTATTCCGCTGACGAGAACGCCCCTTTCAATGCCAAGATTTTTAATAGGCGTATCCACCCTATTAAACCCATCGCCAACGGTAAACTCAATAGCCTCAACTTTATCGTTAAGTTTATAGAGAGTGTTTATCCCGCTTGCCGTCTCGGACTTATGCGCGCGAACAAATCGTATGATATGATTAGCAATGGCGTTGCGCGGCGAAACGATCGTGTCAAGCCCTAGAATCTTAACCATATTTTGAACGGACGGACGCTCTACTTTGGTTATAACCTTTCCAACCCCGCGCTCTTTTGCGTAAAGCGAAACGATAACGTTTTCTTCGTCCATACCCGTTAGCGTAACGCACGCGTCGTTACCCTTTAAGTTCTCTTCGTCGAGTGCTTCCTGTTCGGTGGCGTCTAGTAAAAGCACGGTTGCCGACGGCAAATCACGACTGAGTTCAGTCGCGCGATCTTCGTCCTTTTCCGCAATCTTCACACCCACGCCCGAATCCATAAGTTCTTTCGCTAAGTAATAGGCAATTTTACCGCCGCCTATAATAAACACCGATTTTGCCCTAGGCTTAAAGATTTTAAGTTGTTTAGTAAACTTTTCAATCTCTGATTCCGACCCGATAATATGCACGCTGTCCCCAGCCTGCAACACGAAGTCACCGCGTGGAATTATCACGTCGCTACCGCGCTGCACCATACCGAAAAGAATTTTGGTTGAGTACTCTCTCGATATCTGCATAACCGATTTTCCCACAACGGGATTAACGTCGGTTATATCAAACTCTATCATTCTTGCTTTGCCATCAGCAAAACTTTCTACGTTTTTAGCCGACGGAAACTTTAATATCTGCGCAATCTCGATTGCCGCGCGGCGTTCGGGGTTAAAAAAGTAATCAAGCCCAAACTCTTCGCGCATATTTTCCATTTCCTTAAAGTATTCGGGATCTCTAACCCTTGCAACGGTGTGCTTTGCGCCAAGTTTTCTTGCAAGCACCGAACACAGAATATTAACTTCGTCACGAGAAGTGCAAGCAAGTACGAAGTCGGCTTTTTCAACGCCTGCGTCCAAAAGAACGCTGCGCTCTACTCCGCCGCCAACAATGCCTTGAACGTCGTAACGGTCAACGACGTAACTTACCCTTTGCGGATTAACGTCAACCACTACGATATCGTGGTTTTCTTTGATAAAATTTTCAACTAAAGTCTCGCCGACGTTGCCGGCTCCGACTATAACGAGATTCATAAAAACCCTCTCTTCTAATTTCGCCTATTTCGTATTATACCAAATTAAAATAAAGATAGCAACCTTAAATTACAAAATATCTATTTTTTGTGTTGGTTGCTCAAAAAGAAAAAACCCGTTTTCGGGTTAGGAAAACGGGTTGATTATTAATTATTTCTTTTCACCTTTGTAGTTATCGTTGTAAACCGCACCGGTTGCTTTACCTACAGCGCAGGTAACGATCAAGGCTTTCATGGGTTTTTCAGCCTTAACGTTTTCTTCAACTTCTTCCCAAGAATCGCAACCTGCAACGTAAATTATTACGCCCGTACCTAAAACCAAGCCGTCGAAAAGCGGGTCGCCGACCATATCTTTGACTTCTTCAACGGACAAAGGTTCGCCGTTTTTAGCGGCTTCGTTGATTTTGTCAGCAGTGCTTTGGCTAACTCCACATCCCGTGAAAGCGAGAGCCACAGCTAAAATGAGTGATAAAATAATTGTCTTCAAAGTCTTTTTCATAGTTTTAACTCTCCTTTTATTTTTAGACTTTTTCTTGAAGGTATTATAACAGACTTTTTGAAATTTTTCAAGACCTATTTGAAAATTTTTCCATAAAATTTTGTTTAAGTTTGTCAATAAAAAAATTACCGCCGTCATAGTAACGGCGGTATGAAGTTGTAAAATTATAAGTTGTAATACTTGTCAAACTCTGCTGGGTGCGGAATTGCCGAAAGTTGACGGCACTCTTCACGCTTAGCAG
Source organism: Clostridiales bacterium (assembly GCA_015055805.1). Lineage (GTDB taxonomy): Bacteria > Bacillota > Clostridia > Christensenellales > Borkfalkiaceae > UBA1259. The sequence goes on along the minus strand of SVHN01000001.1, from coordinate 5,903 downwards.
CGATAAAGTTTTTAAGAAGTTCTTCGGGGAAAACACCGCCTGCGGTCAAGTAATCGTGATCTTTTTCAAGTTCATCAAGTGCTTGTTCTAACGACGTAGGCAAGTGGTGAAGTTTTGCCTTTTCTTCGTCGCTCAAATGATAAAGGTTCATATCGTAAGGACCCCAACCGTTTGCGTGTGGATCAATCTTGTTCTTAACGCCGTCAATACCTGCCATAAGTATTGCCGCATAGCAGAAATACGGGTTGCAAGTAGCGTCAGGGTTACGAAGTTCAAAGCGACGTTTGTTGGGCGTTTTTGCGTAAGCAGGTATTCTTATAACCGCGCTACGGTTAGACGTTGCGTACCCAACGGTAACGGGTGCTTCAAATCCAGGGATCAATCTCTTGAACGAGTTGGTGCTTGGGTTGGTAAGCGCGCAGAGTGAACCGATATGTTTTAGTAATCCGCCCATAAAGTAGTGAGCCGTCTTGCTTAGACGAGCGTAACCGTTATCGTCTGAGAATACGGGTTCCCCGTCTTTTAAAAGTAGCATATGCACGTGCATACCACTTCCTGCCTCACCGTAAATAGGCTTTGGCATAAAGGTTGCAGACTTGCCGTATTTGAGCGCGGTGTTGTGTATAATGTATTTAATCATCATAGTAGCGTCCGCCATCTTTGACATCTGACCTAACTGCGGTTCAATTTCAAACTGACCTGATGCAGCGACTTCGGGGTGATGATAATTGATTTCAATACCAGCATCTTTCATGTGCATGCACATTTCGCTGCGACACTCGTAAGCTTGGTCGAAAGGTTTAGCAATATGGTAAGCCTTTTGCTTAGGTACTATAACGCCCTTGCCTTGAACGCTGCTGTTCCAGTACGACTGTTCGGTGTCTACTGAAAAGGCTACGGTGTTGGGCTGAACGTCCCACGCGACGTTGTCGAAAAGATAAAATTCAAACTCAGGAAGAATAAGCATTGTATCTGCTACACCTGAATCTTTCATATATTTTTCCGCCGCCAAAACAATGTTTCTGGGGTACTGAGCAAGCGGTTGGTTTTCGGTTTTGCCGATAATCATTGCGTTACCCGTCATTGAAAGGGTTGGAATTTCACAGAAAGGATCAATAACAGCCGTGTCGGGATCAGGAATAAATACCATATCGCTCTTTTCAACTACGGCGTAACCATAGTTAGATGCGTCAAACCCGATACCGCTAGTCATAGTTTCTTCGGAAAAATTCTCCGCAGGAATAGTAACGTGGCGGTACTGACCGTTGATGTCAACCATCTTGAAGTCAACCATCTTGATACCTTTTTCTTCAATTAGTTTTAAAACGTCCTGAGTGCTCTTTGACATAAGAATAACTCCTAAGTATAAAAATATGTGATAAGTATAACAGTTTTTTTTGTTTTAGTCAATAATTGCAATAAAAAACATTAAAATATTATCAATTCTTTTTAACTTTTAGTATAATCGCCTTGCTTTTAATAGGTTTCGTGATATAATAAAGGCATGGAAAAAATTGAAAGTTTTAAAATTAATCACCTAAACCTATTCCCCGGTCTTTACGTAAGCAGACTCGATAGTTCTAACGGTACTTTCGTTACCACCTTTGATATGCGCTTTACCGCCCCCAACCGTGAAACGCCTATGGAAATGCCTGCAATACACACGTTAGAACATATAGGCGCAACCTTTTTTAGAAATTCTAGCATAAAAGATAAAATCGTTTACTTTGGACCTATGGGGTGCAGAACAGGCTTTTATTTACTGCTCTTTGACGAGTGGACAAGTGAACGCCTATTGCCTTTCGTCTTGGATTTTTGCAAGTTCGTAATCGACTTTGACGGCGAAATCCCAGGCGCAACGGCTGTTGAGTGCGGAAACTATTCCGAACAAGATTTAAGCACGGCAAAAGAATACGCCAAAAAATATTTATCCGAATTAGAATCACATAAACGCTTAAAATATTAATCGATATTAAAGATAACGCACGGTACTTTTAAAGTCAACCGTGCGTTTATTTTTACAAATTATTTACATTGTTTTAATCTCTTCTAAACAAACGGAATTTATAATTGTTTTCAAGATAAATTCAATAGTTTAGCAGTATAATGCTATCTACTACAAAGGAGAAATCATGCCGTTTGTTTATTGTTTAATTTATTTAATCTCGATAAGTTTAATAATCTACGTTATAGGTCGAATTTACCCAAGAAAATGGATAAAAGAAAATTCTTTTCCATTTAAAAGTTTTAAGTTCGAAAAGCACGGCAAAATTTACGATAAATTAAAGATAAAAAAATGGAAAACCAAACTTCCTGATTTTAGCCTTATTATGCATAAAATTATAAGCAAAATCCCTAAAAAAAGAATTGAAAACACTCAAAACGCTAACCTTAAAATTCTAATCAAAGAAACGTGTATTGCCGAGGCAACGCACTTTTTCGCAATGATATTCGGCTTTTTATGCGTAAAAATTTGGTACAAGTTCGGCATAATAATATCCACGGTTTTTGCCGCCTTGAACGTGCCGTTTATTCTAATACAACGCTACAACCGCCCACGCCTAATCCGCGCTCTAAATCTAGCCACCGCATAAACTAATGTTGCAAAATATACTTAGTTTAACTATAAAACCGCCGTTATCACGCTAGATAAGGCGGTTTTAATTTGTATTCTTTTATTCACTCTTAGTCGTCGACGTTGAAATTTTCCAGAACGGAATTTTTCTTTATGGGTTTGCTATCGCCGTGTTTTACTAAAATCATTGTTATAAACGCTAGGCTTACGCATATACAAGCATACGGGAATAGCGGTAGCATATTTTGAGCAAGGTCCATAATCGCGCCCGATAGTATCGGGGTTATAACTTGCGCAGACATGCTTGCCGTGTAATACCAACCGGTATATTTTCCAACGTTGCTGTCTTTTGCTAGTTCAACGACCATCGGAAAACTGTTTACGTTAATTGTAGCCCAGCCTATACCTGCTAACGCAAACAAAACGTACATAATTAAAGGCGAACTGTCGGCTGTAATAAATATTGCAAAGAAGAAAGCAAGCGCAAGCATTACTACTCCTGCCAAAATAGTTTTCTTTCTGCCGATTTTAGTAGCAAGCATACCCACAGGAAGATAAGATATAATTGCCGCGCCTTGCGCGATAAGTAGGGTTAGATCGTAACTTTGATGCAAAACTTTGTCGGCATAGAGCGAGTATTTAGAAGTTATAGCATTATAGCCCATAAACCAAAGCGCGACCGAACCGAGTATTAAAAGTAAAGACCTTAACTCTGGTTTGGAAAGTTTTCTAGTTTCACCGCTATCTTCTTTCTCTTCTTGTTCGGGGAAGTATTTTTCGGTGTCAAGTTTCATTTGTTCCGCCCACTTTTTTTCTTTGACGGTAAGCAAAAATATTATCAAGCCTAAAAGAATAACACCACACACAACTATATAGTACGGCATAAGATTATTCATAGTTTCTTCGCCAACTTTTATAACTAAGCCTACGCCTAGAACGATAAGTCCGCCAACAGTCCCCACTAGATTTATTATAGCGTTACCCTTAGAACGTAAAGGCTTACAAGTGACGTCAGGCATAAGTGCAACCGCTGGCGAACGGAAAGTTGCCATCGAAAGTAACGTCACTAAAAGAACGGCGATAAAAAGCCAAACGTTTCCTATAAGCGGCAAGAAAACGAAAGAAACAACCGCTAAAATAGTACCGAATAAAATAAATACCGTACGCTTACCGAGCCTTGAATTAGTTTTATCCGAAAGCACGCCGAAAAGCGGCAATAAAAACACCGCTAAAACGTTATCGAACGCCATAATTAGTCCCGAAAGCGTCTGATTCATATTAAACTTATAAGTTAGAATTAGCGGAATAGTTTTATCGTAAGCCTGCCAAAACGCCGTTATTAAAAAGAACGCAAAGCCCACGCAAATAACTCTTTTGTAATTAAGTTTCATTTTTATCTCCTTATTCTAGAATATTGTACACTAAACGTCTAAATTAGTTCATTTTATAAGTTATAAATTTAGGATTGATTTTAAAAATAGTTTCGTTTCTTTTATTTATGCTTTCTTCTATAATTTTGTATTCAGATAAATGATGTAGTATTTTTAGGGCACCTTGTTTTGTCATATTATTTCCAACATATTCAATAAACATCTTGTAATTAAAATAATTTTCTGAATTATGAATTAATATTTTTTTAAGATATACAAGCTCTGTATTAGATAGAAATTCGCCTAGTGCGGACAGTTTTTTCTTTATTTCTTCAATATTCTTATAAATCAAACTGAATTTTATAGCTGTTTCTAAAATGTAGCCTAAAAAATACGTTAGATCATTATTTGTATTTCTTGTGTTAACAATGGCTTTGTAATAATCCGACTTAAATTCGTTAATAGCTTCGCTTATGAATAATGGCGAAACGTAAGACAAATCGTTTATTATGCTAATCCAAAGTGAAACCATACGCGCCGTTCTGCCATTATAATCAAAATATGGATGCAAATATAAAATATAATAATGACAAATATGCGGAAGAAATATGCCAAGTTTTTTCGCCTGCTCTTTATCATTAACCAGCTCGAACAACCCATTCATATATTCGTCAATAAGTTCGTGGCTTATCCCATCGTAACCACCAATAGAAACCGAATCATCTCGATAATATAAACCATCCTTTAATTTATCTTCTTCATCTAAACAATTTTCGCTGAGTAATGAATACAGTTTAAACAAGTTTTCTTTATTAAATTTAGGTTTTTCACTTAGAATATAATTAATTGCATTCTGCATGTTCTTAATTATTATATCGTTTTTATCGGTTAGTTTTTTACTTTCGAAAATTTGTTTTATTCTTTTATGCGTAGTCGGAACATTTTCAATATTTAACGTTCCTTCTACTTCAGAGAATATTCTTGAAAGCATAATTTGGTCAATGTTGCGATTTGTTAAAAAATCTTTGTTTTCCTCGTAATCTTTAATTAATGTCGATAAATATTCCTTGTGATTTAATGTAAGATACGTTCCTAAAAAAAAGAAAATATGCTGTGAATTAAACGTTTTAAGTGGAAGTTTTACAAATCCTTCGCACCTGTCGTTTATTAAATTATCTTTCGTGCTTAAAAAATCGTTTAATTCATCCTTAGTAAAAAGTATTCCAACATTTTTATTATAACGCAAATCATCTATTGTGTAGTATTCGTCATCCAGTAAAATCTGTAAAATTTTATTTTTATCCATATTTGCCTCCAAATTTTTATTAACACTATAATCATCTAGAATCAATAGTATATGACGATGTCAACTAAATTATATAAAAAAGTTTACAAATAGTCAACCATTTGGTCAACTAAACTGTAAACCAAAATAAAAATTTTTGTCAAAAAAACAAATATTGAACTTTAGACAAAAAAATTTCACTGTACGTAAAAACAAGTAATAATAATTTTAACGTTGGGTTGTATGTTTATAATGCTACCGCAATAATGATGGTTCATATCCCTCTTTTCTTACTTATCACAGCAAGAAAAAAGGACTATCGCTTGATAGTCCTTTTTTCTTGGCGGAGAAAGAGGGATTTGCTTCTCTCGAGCCTCCCGCAAAATAGTCCACTGGACTATTTTTTCGCTTTCAGCGAATACGCAAACTTAAGTTTGCTAGCTCCTAATTCAAATCCCCCTTTCTTTTTTCGCAACAAAAAAGACCATCAAAAGATGGTCTTATTTTGTTGGCGGAGAGAGTTGTGTTAAATTTGAACACAAATTCTCCAGCTCTTCTATGCTTGCTTCGACGGTGTGGTGGTCTTTATTCTTCAATATAATTCTTATTTTATCGTTATATAATATTACTTTATATACTAAGTGAGATATGATAGAAGTTTTTGCGTCTTCGT
>SVHN01000014.1 GCA_015055805.1 Clostridiales bacterium | reverse complement strand
CGAAAGCTTGATTTTCTTTTTTCTAACCATAAGATTTTCCTCTAAAAAGCATAAAGGAACCAACGTTCTCTACAGTCAGCTGGTTCCATTTGTATTTATTCATTTTTGCGATTATATCATATTTTGCTTTTTGTGTCAATTTATTTTTACTTAGCATAATATCATACTAATTTTTATTTATCAATCACTTATCCATACCACAGGTATAGCATTGTTTTGATAGCATTTCTTCGTTTTTGATACTGCTGTATAATCTAAAACCACCTGCAAAGTTGTAGGCGTTAAAGCCGTTTTGCATTAAAATGCGAGTTGCAAGATAACTGCGCAAGCCACTTTGGCACATAACGTAGATTTTCTTCGTTTTATCAAGTTCGCCTAAGCGATCTCTTAAATCGTCAAGTGGAATATTGATAAAATCTTCTGCATGTCCACGCATGTATTCAAAAGGTGTGCGAGTATCAAGCAAAATCAAGTCATCTCTTTCTCTTAAAGACGGAATATCTTCATAATAAAACTGTTTAACTATGCCGTTTTTGATGTTTTCAACAACGAAGCCTGCCATATTTACGGGGTCTTTTGCAGAAGAATACGGCGGAGCGTAAGCAAGGTCTAAATCTTTTAGTTCATCTGCTTTCATACCTGCCCTAATTGCCGTTGCAATAACGTCAATGCGCTTATCAACACCGTCATAGCCAACGATTTGCGCACCTAAAATCTTATAGGTTTTCTTTTCAAAAATGAGTTTAACGGTCATAACCATTGCGCCTGGATAATAGCCAGCGTGTGAGTTTTGCGTTAGAATAACCTTTTCGTATTCTATGCCGTTTGTTTTGGCTTGATGTTCGTTAATACCAGTAGTCGCAACGGTCATATCAAAAAGTTTAATTACCGATGAGCCTTGCGAGCCTTTATATTCGCTATTTAAGCCACAAATATTATCAGCAACTATGCGACCTTGCTTGTTGGCAGGTCCTGCAAGTGAAATTGCAGAATCTTTATCGGTTATAAAATGCTTTACTTGGGTTGCGTCCCCTACTGCATAGATATCGGGAATTGAAGTTTCCATCTTGGCGTTAACTTTTATTGCGCCTTTAACACCAAGTTCTAAACCTATCTTTTTAGCAAGTGTATTTTCGGGTGTAACACCAACTGAAAGTATGACCATATCAGCACTTATGCTTAAGCCATTATCAAGATCAAGTGAAACTTGGTCGTTTGTAATATTCATTTTATTCGTATTAACGTTTAGTAACAATTGTACGCCGTGATGACGGAAGTTCGCATGAATGAAGGACGCCATATCACAGTCAACCGTCGGTAAAAGATGATTGCCACGCTGAATAATGGAAGTTTTAATTCCTAATTCAGCAAGGTTTTCAGCCATTTCAAGACCGATAAAGCCACCACCTACAACAATTGCAGTCTTAGGCTTTTTTTGTTCAACAAAATCACGAATTTTAAGTGTATCTTCTATGGTACGGAGTGTAAAAGTTCTTTCATTTTCAGTATAGAAATCTGGCAAAATCGGTTTTGCCCCAGGTGACAAAATGAGTTTATCGTAGGTTTCAGCAAAACTCGTTCCCGTCTTTAAATCGGTTACGTGAACAGTTTTGTTTTTCACGTCAATATCGGTTACTTCGTGATTAACTTTTGCCATAATTCTAAAACGGCGAAAGAAACTTTCGGGAGTTTGAAGTGTCAAATCTTCTTTATCTTCAATAACGCCACCGATATAATACGGCAAACCACAATTTGCGTATGAAATAAAACCCGAACGCTCAAAAATAATAATTTCTGCGTGTTCGTTGAGTCTTCTTATTCTTGCTGCGGCAGTTGCACCACCTGCAACCCCACCAACTATTACAATTTTCATTTTACCCTCCGATATCATTACACCATGCTTTTCAGCTGCAACAACTTCATCATTTACCGAAAAGACAAACGATCCTTCTTTTCCGTCAAATTGACCATCTAATTCTGACACCATATTATAAAACTCAGTTGGATTTTCAACAATTAGCAATTGAACGTATTCATCCGATATGGTAAGTGGTGTTTCCAAATGCACGTGTGAGATTTTAATTTCATGTTTCATAACTCCACCAATCTATCCATTGTATCAATAACAAGTTGCTGTTCTTCACCAACAAGATACTCTATCTTTGAAAATTGATTTTCGGTAATTTCTAAGAGTTCTACTATTCCATCATTAGGAAGGTTGTTACGGATACGTTGTTTTACTGCTGCACTTGTTACGTTATTTATAACAAGTTTTGTGTAAACGGATTTTTGCATCATAATGAATCCGTTTTTCAAAAGATATTTATGAAAACGGTTATACTCACGTCTATCTTTGTCCGTTATCATGGGCAAATCAAAAAATAGCATCAATCTCATAAATTTATAATTCATCTTGTATAATTTTTTCGGGAAAAATCAACAAATTTTCATTCTCTTCTTGCAATGCGCGAAAAACACTTTTTGTAAATTGCCGTATTGCTAAATCAAGCGTAGTATTTTTTCCATCAATAATAGTTTTATAATTCAAAACGTTAGTCATTTTTTTCTTAAACTCTTTATCTCCTTCTACCAAACACATTGCAGTTCTATCCACGACTATTCGAAAAGGCTCCATTAAATCACAGGCCAAATTAAACTCGTTAAATTCATTATCATGCCATATCCCTAACTGTGTTAAATATCCACTAGACGCAATTTCTCGATTAAATGCAGACAGTAAAACAGCGTACCCATAGTTTAAGCACCCATTTACAAATCCCCCAGATTTTCTACTATTGCCTAACCCAAGCAAACAATTAAAATACACTTTCGCTGCATGTCCTTCACGATTGCTTAAGTCGTTGTCTTGCACTTCACGCATATAGGAATACAATAAATCAGCTTGTTCAAAAAAATTAACATCAAGCAAATGTTGCGCTTGCCCTTCTATCTTCTTTTTTACAATCTCACGCCAAACTTTTGCTTTTATTTCGTCTTTCCACGCAATTTGCTCTTTATAACGTTTAGAAGTATTATGCGCACTATAATATGGCAAAAGTTCTGATTGCGGATTGTGTTTTTCGTCACAAAAAATTACTTTAATATCTCTTTTTACCAACTCGCATAACAAAGAGGCAGTTAAAGAAACCGCCGTACTTTGAACAATCAACGTATCGATTTCATCCAAAAAAACTTTCTTTTCCTGTTCACCACGTACGATTAAACTATTCAAGCGAACTTCTAATTTTGCTCTGTTTTTAATAATTACAGTACGGAAACCCATTAAACTTTTTGAATACGCTCAACTAAACCGCAAGGAGATTGATGAATAATTGAGAAATCGACGTTGGTAATATTTTTACCAATCAATAACTTGCCACAAGTCGTCCCATCTTTTAACAAAGATAAATCTGAACATTCAGCATTACACTTCATAAAACGAACAATTTGCAATAATACCTTAATTTGTTCAAAAGTTGTTATATCTTTAAATAGCCTTGCCTTTTCTTGAAGTTTTTTAGAGAAAGCTCTTACACTTGATAATCCTTGATAAGGCTTTTGATTCAATTTTGAAATAATGCCATTATATATCTTTAAATTTTCTTCTTTTGTAGCATATAGCGAAACCTTTTGTCTGTTTTGTGTCAAAGAAATACTGTCGCTTTCTTTTTCTGATATTGAAAGTTTACCCTCTTTATCTCTCTCAATATATTTTAAAAGTTGTTTAATATAATTATCTACTTCAGGTTTTGTAAACCATTGCACTGCATTGTGAATCAAAATTCGATTACCTGTAACCCCTGCCAACCATGCATTATATCCATTTATAGCAACTAAAGATTTCATCTTTAGTTTTTGCACGATAAGTTTAGGCTCTACCAATCCTTTTCTTTGCAAATATCTTATAACCGCGCAAGCATCTTGCCTCGCTTGATAATCTACAAGTACGGGAATTGCCTCTATGGTTTTAATTAAACACCCTTTCTTATCCTTACTTTGCACTATTGCAAAGTAGGCCGTCTTCAACGATTTAAAACCACCGTATTTTTCAGTTTGAACATATGGCATGGACATTTTGCGAGGCAAAGCGATGGCACCATCATCTTTATTATAAATCGTTTCGTCATAAAAAGCACCTTGGTTGGTATAAGCATATCTTGTCACACACATACTTGTTCTTGCGACAATTTTCTTTACTCTAACAATATCACTAGCACCATTCCATGCACCGTCGATCTTCCAACGATATAAATTATCTAAATTGTACTCACGAGAAGTGCCTTCTTTATCCGTATATCTATAAGCGTATTTTGAAGTGAATTTAGTATCGTAAATATTCCCAACTACGATATTCAAATACGCATCACGAGCGTGGTGTAAATCATTAGTTTCACGGCATTTAACGATGCCATGCCTTTGCTTAAAATCATCAACGTTCTTCGCTTTACTGTAAACAATTTTTGTACCCAACGGTTCATACTTTTGTTTTAAAAGCTCTGCCACAGCTTTTACGGTTTGATTAGTAACGACAAGTTGACGATTAATAAATTCTCTAAAATCGTCATCAGACAAAGGTTTCACTCTTGCTAATCGATTAAACTTTGACTCGCTCATTAAACCTTTGACTTTCAATAATTTCCAAAAGTTTTGTTGTGTCGTAAAGCCCTCAGGCAATGGATATTGATTTGTTTTTTCTGCGTTCTTTTGACGCTCTACTAACACCTTGTTATCGACACTATCATCTTTCGTCATAGATTGTGGAATAATATGGTCAACGTCATATCGATTACCCATCAATTCTTCCAAATTGATACGATTACCCGTATAAACACACTTTCCTAGCTGTAAGAAATATAAATATAAGCGTTCTGAACGCAAACGAGAATCTGTAATATCTTGGTGTGTTAATTCTTTAGTCAACTCTTCGATATCACGACAATCTGAACCTATCTCTTTGTAAAGTTCCATAAGTTTATTTTTGCGCGATGCCTTGCGTCCTCTTTCACCCTTTTCCCCATCTTGACGGGTGACTTCGATAAAAATTTTGTTGGGTGTCTTTCCTACTGCATGAACGTATTCTTTCGTCATCTGTAACGCTTGCCAAACACCACGGCGCACCATAGGAGATACATACAATTCTCTTACGTCATCGTACGTTATTTCTTCCTTATTTACTCCACCGTTGTTCTCTTCTATTTCTTTTCTAAAATTATACTCATCAGCAAACAATAATTGATTAAAATTATAGTTAGTATTATATAGGCGATTTAAAATCGTATAAATTTCCCCCGTCGCTTGATCTACACCACCTACAATATCAAGCAATAATTCTTTTGATAGTCTTCCAAATTCCTTAAAAGAAGTCAAACTTTTTAACCACTTAATATTTTCTCTAATTGCAGAAATATTTCCATACTCTCTTAAAACAATTTCTTCTACAATCGTTTTGTCGCTATTTAAGGTGTGCCAAAGTATTATATTTTCAAACATTTCAGGATTACTGTCTACCAAAGAGCCAAATTTTGTCTTAAAACCAACGTAAGAACTCATACTTGCCTTCAAGTCTGCGAGATTATCAAATCCGCCTAAAACGTTGCTGCTTTCTTCTTGTGTACAATAACCTTGTTTTACTAAATATTCCCTAATTTGTTTTGCCGTCACCTTTTTATTGAAAAGATATACGTTTTGAAAAATCTCTTGTTTTAATGAAAGTGATATAGGTGCACCTTCTATTGTCAATTTATTGATTTGATTAAGAACGTCAAAAGCTTGATAATACATAGAGCACTTGGGCAACACGTCTTTACCTCTCAAATAAGTGCATTTATTGGTCATACGACGAATAAATTCCTCGTTGCTTCCCGCTCTATCTACAATAGAGTCAAAATTCCAAGGCGTAATTTTTTCCGCTAAACCATCGTTACGTTTCATCCACGCATTAGCACTTGCAGTATTTAACGGTCCGACGTAGTAAGGAATTTTAAATTTGAAAATCTTTTCAATCTTTTGTTTAGGCGAATACCCGTCATCACCTATTTGGACAAACTCAGGGTATTGTTTGCAGAGATTTTCTAAAATCATATTTAATTCCATTTCATTGATTTGATGCGGAAACAAGCCGTTGTCAGCGTGCAAAATCTTCGGCAAGAAAGTTTTCTCGTCGAGTTCTTTGATAATCTTACCCAACTTTTCTTTATAGACAACTGTTTCGGACTTTAGTACCTTTACAAGGAATTTATAAAAATTTTCTTCTTTACATTTTGAAACAGATGATTTTATGCCTTTAGATTGATTATAACCTATATAATTAACGTAGTTTGCTGTTTCTTTACGACTACGGAAAATTTTATAGTACACTTCTTGTGTGTAATTTTCTTTCACAAAGTCTTTCAGCAATTTCAAATCTTCTTTATGTTTCTTATAGATCGCAACCATCGCCTCTGAAATGCAAGAACTACCCTCCAATACCCTTTCGAAAACGGTAAAGTTATAAATGGAACGAGCTGCTTGCAACAATGCAAAATGTTCTTCCTCATAATTTTCTTGCATTGCTTCAAAGGCCTCATCTGTAAGTCCATCAAAAGAGAAGGCTTTCTCTTCTTTATACCTTTCTTGATAATCTTCTCCAAACATCTTTTTAGGCGAAACAGTAGAGCCTAACAAAAGAGCAATCCACTCTTTTTTCTCTACACTCGTCGCTCCAAACAAAAGTATTCCTTCCTTTTTTTTGTCATTTTTTCCTTTTCCATAAAGAGCCAACGTCTTAAAAGCTTCAGCCTTGGCTTCAGATAAACACAAGTCAAGTTCTATCCCATATTCGCTAATTAAATCGTTGTAATTTTTGAATAATTTCTTAATATCCCGAACATCCCCCATGTTTTCACCTTCAAAAAGGAAATGCCCACGATATTTGACAATATGATGCAATGCAAGATAATAATGACGCAAATCTATCTTTGCATCTGGTTCCTTAAGCAATTTCTCACGAAGATGAAATATTGTAGGATATTCTTTATAAAACTCCTTATCTGTATAACCAACATCATTAAATAATGAAAACTTTGAGACCAATCTTTTATCTTTATCTTCTTTATAAAAGCCGCTATTATTTAAGCGTAGAAAAAATAATTCATCTTTCATAAAGGGCGCAAATACGTCCTGTAACCATTCGATACGCTGTCTGCGACGCTGAAGTCTTCTACGTGCCGCTCTTTTTGTCCGACGTTCTTTTGCGTCGTTTGCTTCATCAAATAAGCGCACTGCCCATAAATCCTTTCCTTTTGCGCGTAGTAAATCGTAATTTTCATCCGTGCAAGCCATACCAACCGATTCAGTTCCAATATCCATACCCAAATAAAATTTTTTCATTTTGTTCCTCTCAAAAAGTTGACTTTTTCATTTTTTATAGTTATAATAATCTTGCAGAATAAACAAGACGAGTTCAAATAAAGATTTATTCTAACCATTTATTCGCATTTGGCGATGTCGCTCTCCTTACTGGAGAGCTTTTTTCTTTTTATATAAAATAGTTGTATTTAAATAAAATTTTATAAATTATAACCATTATAGACATTAAATATGACAACTTTAGTCATATTTATAAAATTTTTTAATTTTCCATTTCACAAGGCAAGATTTGCCCAAATTCTCGTCTCTTTGCCTTTTAAGTTATTAAAAAATGCTTAAAGAAACGATCTCAAAAAAACTATTTCTTTAATATCTTTTTTATTGCCCAAAATTGCAAACTTGATGGCAATACGTTAAACAGTAATAAAAGTTTATTTCTATTTACGCTATAAGCGAATTTTGGTGATTTTTTATTTAGAATTTTAAGCGTTTTTTTGGCTATCTTCTCTGGCGGAACACATTTTGACTCAACACTTTCAACTATCTTCTTAAACCTTTTTGCATTACACTCATAATTTGTCGTCTTTTGGCAGAATTTATCAAGTGCCGCAGTTGATACCCCTAGCATTCCCGTTGATACCGCGCCTGCCCTTATAACTGAAACGGAAACACCTAAAAGTTGAAGTTCCATTTTTAGCGAATACGCGTATTTATCAAGCGCGCTTTTAGTTACCGAATATATTCCTGTAAAAGGCAATGGATCAAGTGGTGCTAATTCGCTTGTGGTCATAATTATCTTACTACCACTTTTAAGTAGTGGCATAAAAACTTTATTGACGTAAAACGCGCCGTAAAGATTAATCTTGAAAATCCGTTCAAAATCTTCATCGGGAATTTCAACCAACGAATCGAGCATATAAACCCCAGCAAAGTGGATTACGGTTGCAAGTTCGTCCGTAACCGCGCAAACACTTCTAAACGCAGATTTGACGCTCTTAGCGTCGGTAACGTCCACTTCTATCGGGACAACGTTATCTTCTTTTTCTTTAACCTTTTTATCGAGTGCAAAAACGGTATAACCGTGGGACACTAATTCCTTTACCGTACTGTATCCCATTCCGCCGTAAGCACCCGTAACTAGCGCGTATTTCATTTAAGTTTTAACCCGTCGGAAAACGCTTGACCGACCTTTTCACCCAGCGAGTAATAACCGTAAGTATCACAATCGTAACAAATAGGCTTAAACTTGGTTAAATCGACCTTGCCTTTCTCGTCAAGAATACTCTCGTCTGCATTTACGTTGACTACTTCACCGATACAAATTTCCGTATCAGGGTCATAACTAACGAGTTTACACTCTAAAACAAGCGGTAAATCTTCAATTATAGGCGCGTTGATAAAATTACTCTTTGTTATTTTCCAGCCAGTCTTTGCTAATTTATTAGGCTCTTCGTTTGCTGAAACCACACCAACGTAATCGGCAGGTATAATATTTTTAACATCTGCCATTGCAACGGTAAACGCCTTAGTTTTTAATAAATTTTTGACCGTCTTATGCGTTGCACTTAAACATATCGACACTTGCGCATTATCACAAACTGTTCCCCACGCAGCGTTCATTGCGTCTGCAACGCCGTTCTCGTCATAAGTACCCACGATTAGCACGGGCAATGGATAAACGTACGCTTTAGGTTTTAAGTTCTTTCTCATTGTTTTCTCCTTATATAATCAAGTATTTTAATAAGTATAGCATATTATCGCGTTCCTTTCAAGCCGTTATTTAATTTAAAAAGTAAAAAACGCAACACCTTGGCATTGCGTTCTTTCATTTAAGTTTTAATTATTTTATTATTTCCGTTAAAAAGGTCACGGCTTTTTCTATATCAGCCTCGGGGTTATCGCCACACTCTCTCTCAATTGTTAAAAACCCGTCGTAACCGATACTTTTTAGGGCAGCAATATAATTTTTCCAGTCAACCTGTCCTTCCCCTAACGGTACTTCCTTAAATCCGCTACAAGCATTGAGCGCATCTACGCCACCGACTGCAAATGCATGATAAACGTCGGTTGGATCTTGATTTTTATCAAGCATTATCCCGTCTTTTGCGTGTGTATGCACGATATAGTCCTTTAATATATGAACCGCCTCGACCGCATCTTGACCTGTAACCATGGTAAAGTTCGCAGGATCAAGGTTTACACCGACACCGCCTTTGGTATCTTCTAAAAAATTCAGTAGCGTTTTGGCTTTTTCCGGACCTGTTTCAATAGCAAGCGTTACGCCCTTTTTCTTTGCATAAAGTCCACACTCGGTAAGCGCAGATAACATAACTTTATACCTTGGTTCTTCCTTATTCTCAGGAATAACACCTATATGGGTTGTAACGAATTTTGCGTCAAATTCTACCGCAAGGTCGATAATCGCTTTGGTCTTTTCGATTCGATCGGGATTGTCCTTTTCAATCTCAAACCCGAAACCGCCCATATCACCACACAGAGCAGATACGACCAAGTTGTTAGACCTTAGTTCTGCCTTGTACTTGTCTTTTTGTTCTTCGGTAAGTTCGGGTGAAAACTCTCCCGTAGTTGCATATATCTGAACGCCGTCAAGTCCCATTTTTGCGGCTGACTTGATACCGTCAAAATGGCTCTTCTTAAAACAGTCTGTTATAACGCCTATTTTCATTTTTTCATTCCACCTTTTTTATAGATTTCCATAATGAGTTTATGAGTTTTTAATCCTTCTTCGCCGCTTATTTCAAGCGGTTCTTTGCCCTTTAACGCATTGTAAAACTGGTTTAGTTGACGAACGTGCTGAAACCCCCAGTAATCTTTTCCGCCCTCGTAAGTTACTGTATTTACGTCTTGATGCGCCTCTTCCGTCGTGCCGTCGTTATAGTAGATATATGCGTCGTCATAGCCGAAAACGACCTTGCCTTTTTCGCACAACAGTTTAATTTCGATAGGCTCGTCGCAGCCGTAATTATTCATACAATAAAAGGCGTATCTTGCACCGTTTTTATAGGTTATTAAACCTTCTGCGGTATCTTCTACCTTTACTATAGAGTGACCGCGATTTGACATTGAACAGTTGACACTTTCTATTTCTGAATCTATAATCCAGTTGACAAGGTCGATTGAGTGTATTGCTTGGTCTATAACCACGCCGCCGCCCTCCTTATCCCAAGTGCCTTTCCAGTCGCTTTCCATATAATAATCGTCTGATCTTGACCAAGTAAGCGTGGAAACGGCAGCTATGATTTTGCCGAGTTTACCGCTTGTAACAGCATTTTTAACCAGTCTAGCAGAGTTATTATATCTACATTGCGATATAACGCCAAACAAAACGCCTTTCGCTTTTGCCATGTCAACTGCGGCTTTTGCGCTTTCAAAATCCACGTCCATAGGTTTTTCGGTTATTACGTTTATACCCTTACTAAAAGCGTAACACGCGACTTTGCAATGCAAATAATGCGGTAAACATATATGGATTGCGTCAAGGTTTTGCTCTTCTATCATTTGTTCGTACGAATAATACGCTTTTACGCCGTATTTTTCCGCTACGCTATCCGCCCTGTCTTTCTTTATATCACAGCAAGCAACGAGTTTAACTCCGTCGATATTAGCAAGCGACACTAAATGCATTACGGAAATTCTTCCACAACCGACTATTCCGACCCTAAAATCACTCATGTTTTTTCCCTTGCTTATTAAAGCGTTATCCATTGTCCGTTCTTTTCCATGCCGGCTATTACAGCCTCGCGGATTTTCATAACTTCTAGCGTTTGTTCGGTATTAAAAGAAGTTTTGCTAGTTTGATAAAATTTAAGAATATCTGCAATCAAAATCTTAAAGAAATCAGACCTTATAACCGAAAAACGCGAACGCTTATCCATTGCTTGGCAACTTACAGCAAACGGGTTTGCTACCGAATAGTTAAAGGTTGCTTTCTTGTCGTTATCAAACTCTACAAAAGTAACGTATTGATTGTCGCCAACCTTTTCTACCCTTAATCTCTTAGCCGTATCGTTAAGAAGTTTTACAGCCATTTCTATCTGATGAATAATGTATTCGGGCATATTGCCGCCGCCACCAAGCGTTACGACCGACTTGGTGTCGACCATATCGTCGAGTTCAGTTGCATACCTTAATGCTGACGAACTGAAAAACTTAGTGTTATATTTTTCACCTAGTTCAAATATCTTTTCCGCCGTATTAAAATCAGGCGCAAACGTCTTGTCTATATAGGTGTTTTTTCCATACTTTAAGGCTTCTTCTGCATAGGCTAAGTGTTTTTCAGGATCGGACGGAGCAAGTATTAAAATATAGTCGGCTTTTTCGCAAACTTCTTTTATGCTACTGCATTTTTGAACACCGAATTCTTTACACCACTCTTCCGTGCTACGATTATCTAGGGGTGAAACGTCTAGTTCAGCCCACGCGTATTCTACCTTAAAATCTAAGCCTTCTTTTTCACAAACTTCTTTTATCCAAGTAGGATAATTGTTTGCATGCCACTCACTTATATAATAATCAATAAAACCGATAGTTTTCATTAGAATTTAATCTCCTGTTTATTATCTGACGACGCGTAAAGCGCATCGAGAAGTTTCATTGTTTCCAAGATGTTTTCAATATTGTTCTTGTCCTTTACGCCCGTTTCAATGGACTCGATAAACGCTTTATCTTCCATATAATACATATTCGGAATATCGTATTCGGGTTTTACGGTCTCTAACGTTGCGCCGTCATAAAACTCAAACTTTCCGCCGTAGTTTAATCTTGCGCCGCCCTTATCGCCCATAAAGTCGATATACATTTCTTCTTTCTTTACGTTGTGCGCCCAAGCACCGTTAAAGGATATACTTGCTTTATCAGTTCTAATAAAGCCTGTAATAAAATCGTCTACGTCGTTGGTGCCGTTCTCTATATCGGCGGTATCTTCCGCCCACATTCCTTCGTACTTATACGATTTCATATCCTTTGCCATTTCACAGTAAGCGTTCGCGGAAACGGTTTTAAGTTTTGCACCACCGAGAACGTAAAGCACTAAATCAAGGAAGTGTACGCCCCAGTCGATAAGTACGCCGCCGCCCGACTGACTCTTTGTGGTGAACGCACCGCCAAGCCCCGGTATATTTCTAAAACTTCTGAACGAACAGTAGGCGTGGTAAATATTGCCGAATTTGCCTTGGTCGTTCCACTCTTTAAGCATTTCAACCGATTTATGGTATCTGTTGCAAACGCCTATATTTAAAATTTTGTTCTGGGCTTTTGCTTGGTTTGCCATCTCTTCAGAAAGTTTATAGTTTACCGTAATAGGCTTTTCGCAAAGAACGTGCTTTCCCGCCCTCAATGCGTCCATCGTTATAGTGTAGTGCGCAAAGTTCGGGGTTAAAACGAAAATCGCGTCAACTTCTTGGTCGTTTAGAGCGACTTTATAATCGGTAATAACCCGTTCAATCTTGGGGTACTTTTCCTTTGCCTTTTCGGCTTTTTCTAGTATAAAATCACACGCGTATTTTATTCTAACGTTTTCAAGCTTACTAAGCGCAGGAAAATGCGCCATGTCTGCAATTCTTCCACAACCAATAACCGCAACAGTTTTCATATTCTTCTCCTAAATTTTGTTTTTCTTCGATTATATCATTTTACCCTTTTATTGTAAATATCTATACTTATTAGAAAATTTGTCATTTTTTAATATTTCACCGTTATATAATTCAATTTTTACTTATTTGTTGTTATTTTTTATTTTTCAGACATTTACTTGACAATGATTTGGTTTAATAATATAATCTGATTATGGATAATAAAAAAGTTTTTCATTTAGACATTATACATGTGCCCGATCCGTTAAAATTCGGTGACACCTACCTATTCCAAATCGGCAGATTTTTCTCATCTAATTCTGCCGAGCTTTTATTCGACGCGCACGCACACTCAAAATACTACGAACTGACAATAGTCTTAGACGGCGAAGGCGTTATGACCACGAATAACGTGCCCGTAAAGTTGAATAAAAACGATATCTATTTAACTCTTCCCACCGATATTCATAAGATTGAATCGGATAAAAAGCACCCGTTAAAGTATGACTTTATCTCCTTTAACACGGAAAATAGCCGTCTAAAACAAGAGTTAGACAAGATTGCGCTTGAATATTTACAACCCGATACTAGACTTTTTAGAAACACACAACTCGCCTCTTTAGTCGACTACTGCATCACCGAAATCGTTGACGAAAATCCGTTTAAGGATTTATCAATGAACGCAGCTCTTAACCTTGTTATTGCCAATATTATTAAAAACTTTTCACCTAGGGCATCTGCAAAAAAGTTTACCAACCCCGACCAATGGGAACAAATGTGTTATCTTATTATGGATTATATAAATTCTAATATTTTCACCATAAAAAGTCTAAACGAACTCTGTGAACGGTTTAATTATAGTTATCCTTATCTATCTGCAATATTTAAAAAGCATTGTTCGCAAAACCTAAGCGATTACTATCAGTTTCAAAAGTTAGAGAAAGCCAAAGAATTAATTTTTTCAGGTAAATATTCGCTGACGGAAATTGCCGAAAAACTAGGTTATTCTTCGATATATGCTTTTAGCAAAGCTTTTAAAAAGCAATACGGCAATCCCCCATCGTCATTTAAACAAACCGCAAACAACAAATAAAAAATGCTGGCAAAAAATTTTTGTCAGCATTTTTTTATTATATTTTATTAATATTATTTCCCGTTTATTTCGTCGGATATAATCGCTATAACTCTACCGTAACATCCACCGCAACCTTGCGAACAATGCGTGGTCTCCTTGACCTTATCAAAAACTTTTAGAAGATTTGACATATCATTTTCACTATGAACTGCGTTTATTATATCAAAGTAGGTTACGTTATTGCACTTGCAAACCAGATAATTTTCGTTTGCATGCGGTTCGATGGGTTTAAGATCGCAAACGGGTTCTTGTTTATTCTCGGTCTTCCATAATCCGTGAAGATTGCAGTACGCATAAACCGCCTCAACTTCGTCACCATTACAAATGTTAAAACAGGTTGCAGGCATTTCACCTGGGCGTAAAACCTTTCTTTGATTGCCCTGCTTTGTCTGTAATGATATCCACTCTATGTAATGCTCTTCAGTCATAGGATGCTCGACTTCACCGACAAAAACGTATACCTTATTATCTTCCACTGTAAAAGTCGGCAAGTGTTTTTCTTGAGCAGCGTCAACGCTACCGGGCACGAGTTCTTCCATCTTTTGCCCACAACACATAACGGGAACTCCAGCGTTTTTAACAAAAGCTATGATATTTCCACAATGACTGCATCTAAAAAATTTTTGTTCCATATATATTAACTCCTTTTCTTCATTTGTCGTACTTTTATTTATTATACAATTTTTTTCAATACTTGTAAATAGAAAACTGAAAATTCGCTATAAAAATTTTATTGCTTTACCGCGATTAAAGCGTTTACCTTTATTCCTAAATCACTAAACTTTTTCTCGTACTCGGTCATAACGTTAGAAATACTGCCGTCTTCTATCTTACTTGATATTTCCGTAACGCAAAAACCGTGTTCGCAAAACTTATTAAATGAATACTCGAAAAATTCTCTATCGTCGGTCTTTTGATATACTGCGCCACCGTCTTTTAAGAAAGATTTGTAATACTCAACGAACCTGTCGCTTGAAAGTCTTCTGCTCTCATACCCCTTTTGCGGATAAGGCGGAGAAAAATTTAAGTATACGTTAGATATTGAATTATCTTTAATATATCTAGGCAAATATTCTGCGCCACTATTAATAAACTTTAAGTTTTTTAAGCCTTGTCTTTTAGCGTTTTCCGCAGCCATAACTATTATATTTTCTAAAAGTTCTACTGCAATATAGTTTACGTCGGGATTACACTTTGCTTTCTCAATAATAAATCCACCTTTTCCACACCCAACTTCTAGTTCAACGGGATTAGAATTTTTAAACATTTCTTCATAATCGAAATACGCTTTATTATTTATCGCCTCGTTTACGTTTTTTATGTCCATAACGGGAACTATAACGTAGTCCTTAACGCTTTCAAGACGTTCTTTTAGATGTTTCTTTTTTCTTATTCTCATAAAGTTTTCCTTAAAATTATTTGACTAAAAATATTGTAACATTATTTTTAAAAATAGTCTAATATTTACCCTAAATTTTGTTGCAAAATAAAAAAAGTTGTGATACAATAATATGCGCTGACAAGGTAAGCATTGTTTACGTTGTCTTTAATATGGATACAAGTTCGTGACGTCGGGGTATGGCGCAGTTGGGGCGACGCGTTAAGCAAACAGTCCTGTGAACTGTTTGTAGCCAAAGCCCACGAGTGCCCTTATGGCACGAGGGCGGGAGCGCCTTGGGCGCTACCTGTATATAACTTGTAGCGTGTAGCAATTTAATAGTTAACTAAATAAAGCAATTTCGGGGTATGGCGCAGTTGGTAGCGCGCTTGTCTGGGGGGCAAGAGGCCGTGAGTTCAAGTCTCGCTACTCCGACCAATAAAAAAGACAGTCTTATGACTGTCTTTTTTATTGGTTGAATAGTGAATTGACTGACTCACCAGTTCACATACGAACGCAGTGAGTATTGCGTAGCGTTAGCGTAGCAACGTGTCTCGCGCACCAACTAAATCCCCCCCCTGCGCTCTTCTATCCAGTTGTTATACGCAGAACGTAGTTCACATATGAGCGTTAGCGAATATTGCGGAACGCATGTGTAGCAACGTGTCTCGCGCACTAACTAAATCCCCCCCTGCGCTCTTTTATCCAGTTGTTATACGCAGAACGTAGTTCACATACGAGCGTCAGTAACGTGCATCACGCTAGTGGATTGAACCGTGGTTCAAGTCGCGTTGCCTTTGGCAACGCAAAAAAAGAAAGGATAGCGTCTGCTATCCTTTCTTTTTTTTGGTGCGAGTAGCAGGTAATTCCCCTGTTAGGGGAAATGTCTTGCATTACTTTCTTGACCGACTTTCAAGACAAAGGGGTTGCCGTCCCACGCTAGTGGATTGAACCGTGTTTCAAGTCGCGTTGCCTTTGGCAACGCAAAAAAGAAAGGATAGCGTCTGCTATCCTTTCTTTTTTTGGTGCGAGTAGCAGGACTTGAACCTGTACGGCTGTTAACCACTAGAACCTGAATCTAGCGCGTCTGCCAATTCCGCCATACTCGCACTCTTGTTAAATCAACGTTAAACATTATACAAAAATCAAATTTCAAAGTCAATCGAAACACTTGACTTTCTAACCGCGTGCATATGTTTTTTCACAACGTTTACGTGATATTCGTCTTCTTGATATTCTTCTAGTGCTTTCATATCGTCTAATACAACGCTTAAAATAAGGTCGTACGAACGCTCAGAGTGCAAAACGTCTATTCCCACTTCTATATCTCTAATAAGCGGTACGTTGCCTTTCATTGAAAGCAATACTTCCTTTGCTTTTTCTGCGCTTTCGCCTTCTTTTAGTTTAAAGCATACTATATGTTTTATCATAATCTTCTCCTATTATTTAAGTGGTACTACGGCTTTTGCATTTAGTGATAAATCTGCAAAATTGCGTTTTTTATACTGTAAATAGCCTTCTGCGCCTATCATTGCGCCGTTATCGGTACAATAACGTTTTTCAGGAAGAACGAGTTTTACGCCGTCTTTTTCGGCGCGAGCCTTTAAAGTTTCTCTTAAATATCCGTTTGCGCCAACTCCGCCCGATACGGTTATGGTCTTATAACCGCGTCTTTCCGCCGCCTTAAACGCTTTGTCAATTATAACGTCAACCGCTGCGTGCTGAAAACTTGCCGCGACGTCCGCCCTATTAATTTCTACGCCCTTTTCTTTTTGGTTATGGACGTAATTTATTACCGCAGTCTTTAACCCGCTATAAGAAAAATCAAACTCGCCGCCAGAATAGTTTTTAAGCATTTTTGGAAGAACTATATTGTTCTTTCCGTCCTTTGCTAATCTTTCAACGTTAGGTCCACCCGGATATGGTAATGATAGTACTCTTGCGACCTTGTCGAACGCTTCGCCTACTGCGTCGTCTATCGTGCTTCCAAAAACGTTAAAGGTATAATAATCGTCAACCGCAACTATTGCAGTATGTCCACCACTTGCAAGGATACTTATAAACGGTGGCTTTAATTCCTTATCGGCAAGATACGCTGCTGCGATATGTCCCCTAATATGACTTACGGGAATTAATGGTTTACCCGTGGAATATGCTAGCGATTTTGCAAAAGACACGCCGACGAGTAACGCGCCTAAAAGCCCTGCGCCCTCGGTTACCGCAAAGGCGTCTATATCGTCAAGTGTAAGACTAGCATTGCTTAATGCTTGCTCGGTTGCTTTTAAGATTGCAGTAGTATGCGATCTCGACGCTATTTCTGGAACGACACCGCCAAACTTTGCGTGCTCGGTTGCCGAGCTTATTATTACGTCGGCAAGTATTTCTCTGCCGCCTTTTATTATAGCGACAGCCGTTTCGTCGCAAGACGTTTCTATGCCCATTATTATAGGATTATCTTTTAACGGCGCGCTTAGCACTTTATCAAAGTAGTTCATTGTGATTTTTTCAAATAATCGTTTATAAATCCTTGAATATTTCCGTTCATAACCGAATCTATATCGGTTATTTCAAAGCCTGTTCTGTGGTCTTTTACCAAGGTGTAAGGACAGAACACGTACGAACGGATTTGACTTCCCCATTCAATCTTTTTTATTTCGCCCTTAATGTCTTGATCAAGTTCCATTCTTTCGGCTTCGCGTTTTTCTATAAGCTTACTTATAAGCATTTTCATTGCCATCTCTCGGTTTTGAGTTTGGCTACGTTCGTTTTGACAAGCAACCACTATCCCCGTGGGTAAGTGGGTTATTCTTATTGCGGACTCGGTTTTATTTACGTGCTGACCGCCTGCGCCACTCGAACGGAAGGTATCCACCTTTAATTCGTCGGGGCGTATTTCTATTTCTCCGTCGTCTTCTATCTCAGGCATTACTTCTAATGATGCAAACGACGTGTGACGGCGTTTGTTTGCGTCAAACGGTGAAATTCTAACAAGTCTATGAACGCCTTTTTCGGCTTTAAGATATCCGTAAGCACAGTCGCCCTCTATCTTAAAAGACACCGACTTTATGCCTGCCTCGTCACCTTCTAAACGGTCTAGTTCGGTGAGTGTATAACCGTTCTTTTCAGCGTAATACATATACATACGGTATAGCATTTCCGTCCAGTCGCAAGCCTCTGTTCCGCCTGCGCCTGCATGTAAGGTTAAAAGTGCGTTAAGTTTATCGTACTTTCCGCGAAGAAGGGCGGCAAGACGCATTTCTTCGATTATCTTTTCCACGCTAAGCAGTTCGTTCGATAATTCTTCAAGCAGACTTTCGTCGTTCTCTTCTTCGGCAAGGTCTAATATATCAAGAGCGTCTATAACCGTTTTCTCAGCCTTGTTAAAGGTTGTAACCTTATTGTCTAACGCTGCTATTTCCTTAGATATTTGTTGGGATTTTTGAAGGTCGGAATACACTTCCGGAAGTTCTGATAATTTAATCTTATCCTTTAAATCTTGACGTAACCTATCAATGTCAAAGAGAGTGTCCCGTCTCGCTAAGGATACCTTTTAATTCTTTTATTTTAAGTCTAAATTCTTCACTCTTAATCATAATTCACCTTATTTTGCGCCGCAGCAGTTCTTATATTTTTTGCCGCTGCCGCAAGGACACGGATCATTTCTGCCGATTTCGTGAACGACTTTCTTTTTCATAACCGGACCCATAGGTCTGTTGGTTTGAAGATTTTCCTGTTCCTGTTTTTCTACGGGACGAACTTTTTGAAGTTCGGCTTTAAGTAGCAAGGTTACCGTGTCGTCTTGAATTGCCGCGGTCAAGTCTTCAAACATTTCAAAGCCTTCTTTCTTGTACTCTAAGACGGGGTCAACCTGACCGTAACTTCTTAGGCTTATACCCTTTCTCAATTGATCCATAGAGTCGATATGGTCTATCCACTTGGTATCAATATTTTTAAGCAATACAACCCTTTCTATTTCGCTGAAATTTACGCCTTCTTCTTTGTATCTTTCTATCTTTGCGTCGTATACTTCAATGGTTTCTTTAATAAGTTGTTCGATAAAGTACTCGTAATCCCAGTTCTGTGAACGTTCTTTGGTAGCAAACTCGCTGCCCTTGGGAAGAAGTTTCATTTCTATCGCCGAATTTAGCGCGTCTAAGTCCCAAGTATCGGGTTTGTTTTCGTTATCAATAGCCGAACTTACGACGTAACGAACGAAGTCGGGAATAAGCTTTAATATATCTTCGTGAACGTTTTCGTCCTTAATGACTTTCATTCTTTCCGCGTACATAACTTCACGCTGCTTATTCATAACGTCGTCGTATTCAAGAACGTGCTTTCTTATACCGAAGTTCTTGCCTTCGATTGTGCGCTGAGCGTTCTCTATACTGCGTGAAAGCATTTTGGACTGCATGGGTTGATCTTCGTCGATATTAAAGAATTCGTAAATTCTCTGCATTCTTTCGCCGCCGAAACGCTTTGCAAGATCGTCTTCAAGCGATATAAAGAATACCGACGAACCTGCGTCGCCTTGACGTCCGCTTCGACCACGAAGTTGGTTATCAATACGGCGCGATTCGTGTCTTTCAGTACCCAAAATATGAAGTCCGCCTGCCTCTACGACCTTAATCTTTTCTTCGTCGGTCTGCGCTTTTATCTCTGCGTAAATCCTATGATAGCGTTCTCTTACTTCCTGAACGTCTTCGGGAATATTCGATATAAAGGAAGTTGCAAGTTCTATAACGTCGTCAGCAACGCCTTCTTCACGAAGTTTTCTTTTTGCTATAAACTCTGGGTTACCACCGAGAAGAATATCCGTACCACGACCCGCCATGTTGGTCGCAATGGTTACTGCGCCAAGTCTTCCTGCTTGCGCGACGATATCCGCTTCCCTTGCGTGGTTTTTAGCGTTCAATACGTTATGTTTTACGCCTTGTCTTATGAGAAGTTTAGATATTTCTTCAGACTTCTCTACCGTTACCGTACCAACGAGTACGGGCTGTCCTTTTTTGTGGCGTTCTACTATCTCTTTTACTATGGCTTTATTTTTGCCCGCTACCGTTTTATAGATAATGTCGGGCATATCTATTCTTGCAACCGGTTTGTTGGTGGGAATTTCAAGAACGTCAAGACCGTAAATTGACCTAAACTCTTCTTCTTCGCTCTTTGCCGTACCCGTCATACCAGAAAGTTTTTTATAAAGCCTAAAATAGTTTTGGAAGGTAATAGTAGCGTAAGTCTTGTTTTCGTTTCTGATCTTTACGCTTTCTTTTGCTTCGATTGCCTGATGCAAGCCGTCCGAATAACGACGACCTATCATAAGACGTCCGGTAAACTCGTCAACGATTATAACTTCGCCGTCGGATACGACGTAGTCGTTATCTCTCTTAAAGATATAGTTTGCCTTTAACGCCTGTTGTATGTGGTGTGAAAGACTTGCGTTTTCAATATCTGCAAAGTTGTTAAGTCCAAAGAACGCTTCGGCTTTTTCCGCGCCCGATTCGGTTATTTGAACGCTCTTTTCCTTGATATCAATAGTAAAGTCTTTGTCGAGAACCAACGATTTAACGAATTTATTCGCCGTGATATATTTGTCGCTTGATTCCTGACCCTTACCCGATATAATAAGCGGTGTTCTTGCTTCGTCGATAAGTATTGAGTCAACTTCGTCCACGATAGCAAAGGACAAGGGGCGTTGTACCATTTGGTCAAGTTTACTCTTTAAGTTATCTCTTAGATAATCAAAGCCCATTTCGTTGTTAGTACCGTAGGTAATATCGCAAGCGTAGGCTTTTTTCTTGTCTTCATCTTCCATGCCCGATACGGCAACGCCGACGGTTAAACCTAAGAATTTATAAACCTTACCCATCCACTCTGCGTCTCTGGCTGCAAGGTAGTCGTTTACCGTTACGATATGAACGCCCTCTCCTGCAAGCGCGTTAAGGTATGCGGGAAGGGTTGCAACTAGCGTTTTACCTTCACCTGTTTTCATTTCAGCAACTCTGCCCTGATGCAAGCAAATACCGCCGATAATCTGAACTTTATAATGACGCATATTAAGTACGCGGAAAGCCGCCTCTCTAACCACCGCAAAAGCGTCACACAAAATATCGTCTAAGGTTTCACCTGCTTTAAGTCTGCCCTTAAAGTGTTCGGTGCAGTCGCGAAGTTCTTCGTCGGTAAACTTTGCGTACTTTTCTTCTAAAGACAATACCTTGTCCGCCATTCTGTGAAGTTTAGCAAGACTTCTTCTTGCCTCTCCGCCTAAAATATACCTAAATAATCCCATGTTTGCTCCTTTGAAACTATACTTTTCTATTTAATACTCGTCGCGCGGCGGAGTACTTGCAACCGTTAAAAGGTACACGCTATTTGCGCCTGCGCTTTTTAATTTTTCGGCAATAGTCTGCGCCGTTGCACCGGTAGTAGTAACGTCGTCGACTATAACCAAAGTTTTATCCTTTATTAATTTTTTGTCCTTTACCTTAAACGCGCCTTTTAGATTTTTCAGCCTTTCGTTACGCCCAAGTTTTGCTTGGCGTTTGGTTTCTTTAATCTTTTCAACGCAGTCAAGATAACTGACGTTCACGTCTTCGGAAAGTGCTTTTGCCAAAAGTTCGGACTGGTTATACCCTCTCTTTTTTAACGACTTAACGGTCATAGGCACGCATATTATATAGTCGGCGTTAAAGTAGTTTTGCAGATACAAAAGTTTTAGCCTCTGTCTAAAATAATCTACTAGATACCTATGGTTTTGATACTTTAAGTTTTGTATAAGGTAACTTATCGGTTCTTTATAAGTGAACACGCTCCTTGCCCTATCTATCGCGATAAGTTTTTCCGCGCAAGTAGAACAGTAAGGCTCGGGCGCAAGCGTTTGTCTTCCGCAATGCGCGCAAATATACTTATTATTATACGGCAGTTTATCTTCGCACTTTTTGCAGACTAACCCGCCGTCAAAGTTTTCTTCCTTGCATACGGCGCATTGCCACTCAGGGTTAAAAACGTGCTTTTTTATAAACCTTTCAAATATCGACCTTAATCCCATTATCCGAGATACTTAATTAAATCGTCTACTCTGTCCGTCTTTTCCCAACTAAATCCGTCTTTGCCAAAATGTCCGTAGCTTGCAGTAGCCCTGTATACGGGTTTTCTTAAATCTAGGGTTTCAATTATTGCAGACGGACGAAGATCGAACTCTTTAACGACGATATCTGAAAGTTCGCTATCGCTAAGTTTTCCAGTACCGAAAGTATTTATCATAACCGAAACGGGTTTTGCAACGCCGATAGCGTAAGCAAGCTGAATCTGGCACTCGTCAGCAAGTCCTGCCGCAACGATATTTTTGCAGACGTATCTTGCCATGTACGCCGCCGAACGGTCAACCTTAGTCGGGTCTTTTCCGCTGAACGCGCCGCCGCCGTGCGGACATCTTCCGCCGTATGTATCGACAATGATTTTTCTGCCTGTAAGTCCTGAGTCGCCGTTAGGTCCGCCAACTTCAAATCTGCCGGTTGGGTTTATATAGTACTTGGTATTCTCGTCCAAATATTCTTTTGGTAAAATTTGGTCGATAACGTACTTTTTAAGGTCTTCCCTTAATTTTTCGGTAGTAACCTTTTCGTCGTGCTGTGAAGAGAGAACGACCGCCTCTATCCTTGAAACGCCGTCTTTTCCGTATTCGACCGTTACCTGCCCTTTTCCGTCGGGACGAAGATACGGTAGCGTTCCGTTCTTTCTAACTTCTTCAAGCTTTTCGCAAAGTTTATGGGCTAGCACTATAGGTAGTGGCATTAATTCTTCGGTTTCTTTGCACGCATAACCGAACATTAAGCCTTGGTCGCCTGCGCCGATTTGGTCGTATTTATCGCCGCCGTCTTTTGCCTCGACGGAATTGTCTACGCCAAGCGCAATGTCGGGACTTTGCTTGTTAAGTTTTACGACAACTTGCGCGTTATCGAAAGAAAAGCCTGTGGACTTATCGGTATAGCCTATCTCTTTAATGGTATTTCTAACAACGCTTTCAACGTCTATCTTTGCGTTCGTCGTTATCTCACCCATAACCAAAACGAAGTCAGTAGTTACCGAACATTCGCATGCGACCCTTGAATTTTCGTCTTGGCTAAGTATTGCGTCAAGTACCGCGTCTGATATATTATCACAAATCTTATCGGGGTGACCACTCGTTACGCTTTCACTTGTAAAATAATTTCTCATAATACGTTTTTCCATTAGGTGATTTATCGTTATTAGGTTATTATACACTAAATATTTAGTTATGTCAATCGCATAAGATATTCTATCGCGCTAAATTTAACTATAAAAGTCGATTTTTATACGCTTTTTGCCTTTGGCAAAAACTCGTCTTTGTTTGATTGACTTTTTCGTCAATAAAAAACCTTTTCCCCCTTTATTCAGTTGACTTTTTCTTGTACTTTTTATTATAATGTATTTCGTTGACTTACCTGTCAATCAAAGGAGAATTATGCCGAAAACAGAAGAACAGTTATTAAGGCTTAAAGAAACACGAAGAGCGGGTATCGTGGTCGCCGCGTTGAAGGTCTTTTGCGAAAAGGGATACGACGGCGCAACTATTAACGATATAGTTAAAAAAGCAAAGTGTAGCCACGGACTTTTCTATCATTATTTTGCTAGCAAAAAGGAACTATTCCAAGCGGTTATGGAAAACCGCGGAAAGAATATGATGGACTTTCTTGACGAAGTTTTGCTCGAAGAAAGTGACTATCTTGCAAAACTTAAAAAACTCACCGAATACACCTTTGAGAATATGAGAAAGGACGAAGTGTTTGCTTATAGGTATTACTTTTTCGTTTCCACTATCTTTGCAAAAGCCGAGTCGGGGACTCCCCCTCCGCAATGCAAAAAAATGCCACCGCATCTTAGAATGAACGCTTTCTTTGAAGAGGGTATAAAGCTTGGTGATTTTACCGATAAATACCCGCCCGAAGAGTGCGCTAAACTTTATAATTCTATTATTCAGGGCGCAACGCTTAATTTTATTCTTTGTCCGAAGGAATTTAAATCAAGTTTCAAGTTTCCTATGATAGAATTTATTCTCGACGTTTTCAAAAAGGAGATTATAGATGACTAATACTGAAAAAAAGAAAAAGGGACAGTTATTCCCTATCTTAAAAAATCTTTCTAAGTCTATACGAGAGTACAAAAAACCGTCTATTCTAGCACCGATTTTAGTCGCTATTGAAGTCGTTATGGAATGTCTAATTCCTTTCGTTATGACTCTTCTTTTAGACCAGATTAAAACCATATCAGAATCGGGAAATACCGATACGCTTATTCAGGTTATATTAAAGTTTGGCCTAATACTTATTGCCCTTGCGTTCGTTTCGTTGCTTTGCGGTGTTATGGCTGGCAAAACTTGCGCAACGGCGTCTAGCGGTTTCGCAAAAAATTTAAGAAAGGATATGTTCCGTAAAATTCAGGGCTTTTCCTTTTCTAATATCGACAAGTTCTCAACGTCTAGTTTAGTCACTCGTCTAACTACCGACGTAACCAACGTTGAAATGTCTTATATGATGATCGTTAGGACTGCCGTTCGCGCGCCGTTTATGCTCATTTTCTCGCTGATTATGTCTTTCTACATAAACGCTAAGATGGCTTTAATATTCCTTTGCACCGTGCCTATCCTTGCTATAGGACTTGTGCTTATCATGAAAAAAGCCGTGCCTTTCTTCAATAAGATATTCCACAAATACGACGCTCTCAACGAATCTGTTCAAGAAAATATTCACGGCATGCGCGTCGTTAAATCATACGTCAGAGAGGACTATGAAAAGGAAAAGTTTGAAAAGGCAAGCGACAACGTTAAAAACGATTTCACTAAGGCTGAAAAACTTATCGCCCTTAACGGACCGCTTATGAACTTCTGTATTTACGCAGGTCTTATCGCTATATACGTAATAGGGTCTATACTGATTATCGACAGCCAAGAAACCGTACTTAAACTTGCCGAGCTTCAAAGTTTTATGACCTATTCTTTCCAGATGCTTATGAGCCTTATGATGCTTTCTATGATTATGGTTATGATCATAATGAGCGTTGCGTGCGCTAAGCGTATTAACGAAGTTTTAACGGAAGAGAGTTCTATCGTTTCCCCTGAAAATCCGATAACCGAAGTTACCGACGGTAGTATCGAATTTGAAAACGTTTGTTTTAAGTATTCTGAAAGCGCGGAAAACTACGTTCTTAAAGACGTGAACTTACAAATTAAAAGCGGTGAAACCGTGGGCATTCTCGGTGCGACAGGATCGAGCAAAACCACGCTTATCAACCTTATCCCCCGTCTTTACGACGCTAGCGTGGGCACGGTTAAAGTCGCAGGACACGACGTAAAAGAATACGATCTTAACTCGCTTAGAAACGCCGTTGCGAACGTTCTGCAAAAGAACGTGTTGTTCTCTGGTACGCTTAGAGAAAATATGCAATGGGGCGACAAAAACGCTACCGACGAAGAAATTCTTCACGCGCTCAACCTTGCTCAGATACCTAACTTTGAACTTGATAAGCACATTGAGCAGGGCGGCGTAAACGTTTCGGGCGGTCAAAAACAAAGACTCTGTATTGCGCGCGCGTTGCTTAAAAAACCCAAGATTCTTATTCTTGACGACTCGACTAGCGCAGTCGACACCAAAACCGACGCTATGATTAGAAAGTCGTTCCGTGAATTTATACCAGAAACAACGAAAATCATAATCGCTCAACGCGTTGCGTCCGTTCAAGATGCAGATAAGATTATCATTATGGAAGGCGGAAAGATTACTGCCATCGGTAATCACGACCAGCTCATAAAAAGCAACGATATCTATAAGGAACTCTACTATTCTCAAAACAAAGGGGGTGAACAAAATGGCTAGAGCAGTACCTATGAGAGGCGGTAAACCCGGTCAGGGTATGCGTGGACCTCGTCCCAAAGCAAAAAAAGGAACGCTTAAAAGATTATTGAAAATTTTATTTAAGACCAACGGCAAACTTTTATCGTTAGTACTTTTCTGTCTTACAGTCAGCGCGATTGTTAGCGTGTCGTCGTCTATCTTTTTGGAACGCCTTATCCTTGAAATAGGCAGAGGTTTAGTTGAAGGTATGGACGCCGTTTGGTCGTCACTCGTCACCATATTTATCACAATGGGTTGCGTTTACACGGCAGGAATATTATGTAACTTTATATATTCTAGGCTAATGGCTGTTCTCACTCAAAGATTTTTGCACGACATGAGAACTAATATATTTAACAAGTTACAGTCCTACCCCATAAGGTTTTTCGACACGCATAAAACGGGCGACATTATGAGTTCGTTTACTAACGATACCGACGCTCTTCGTCAATTAGTTTCGCAGAGTATCCCCCAACTTTTCTCGGTATCTATTAGTATCGTTACCCTGCTCATTATAATGTTCACTTCGAGTATTTGGCTAAGCCTAGTCATCTTCTTAGGTTGCGTCGTTATGTTCCTCGTAACCAAAAAAGTTGGCGGAAACAGCGCAAAATATTTTATTAGACAGCAGATGTCAATCGCTGCCGAAGAAGGTTATATTGAAGAGATGATGCACGGACAGAAAGTCGTTAAGGTTTTCTGTCACGAAGAAGAAACCATCAAGGCGTTTGACGAAAAAAACGAACAGTTGTTCCACGATGCGGAAAAGGCGCATTCGTTTGCTAATATCTTAGGTCCGATAATGAATAACCTTGGCAATATCTTATACGTTCTTATTGCTTTCGTCGGCGGTCTATTAGTGTACTTTAACATAAAAAACCTTACGATAACAGGTTTTCAGCCACTATACGACGGCGTTCAGTTGACCTTTATTGCAACCATTATGGCGTTCTTGCCGAGAAGTAAGCAGTTTGCAGGCAACATTAACCAAGTATCGCAGCAGATTAACTCGGTCGTTATGGGGTTAGCGGGCGCGTCTAGAATATTTGAACTTATGGATCAAGAACCCGAATCTGACGACGGTTACGTCACGCTTGTTCGCTGCAATATCGCGCCAGATGGAACTATTACCGAAACAGAAGAGCGCACCGGACATTGGGCATGGAAACACCCACATAAAGCCGACGGCACTATCACCTATACCGAACTCAAAGGCGATATACAGATGTTTGACGTAGACTTTGGTTACGTCCCAGATAAAATCGTTCTGCACAACGTTTCACTCTACGCGCACCCCGGTCAAAAGGTTGCTTTCGTAGGCGCGACTGGCGCAGGTAAAACTACCATTACCAACCTTATAAACCGTTTCTACGATATTGCCGACGGCAAAATCCGTTACGACGGTATAAACATTAACAAGATTAAAAAAGCCGATCTCAGAAAATCGCTCGGCATAGTTTTGCAAGACACCAACCTTTTCACGGGAACGGTTATGGAAAATATTCGTTACGGCAGACTTTCGGCAACAGACGAAGAGTGTATTGAGGCGGCTAAACTCGCTTATGCCCACGACTTTATAACTCGTCTACCCGACGGATACAACACCATGCTTACCGCTGACGGCGCAAACCTTTCACAAGGTCAAAGACAACTTTTATCCATTGCAAGGGCGGCTGTTAAGGATGCGCCTGTTATGATTCTTGACGAAGCTACTTCTTCTATCGACACGAGAACCGAGGCTCTCGTTCAAAAGGGTACTGATAGGCTTATGCAAGGCAGAACGGTATTCGTAATTGCGCATAGACTATCTACCGTTATGAATTCCGACGTCATTATGGTACTTGATCAAGGTCACATCATAGAACGCGGTTCGCACCAAGAATTGATCGCTAAACGCGGTAAATATTA
Source organism: Clostridiales bacterium (assembly GCA_015055805.1). Taxonomy (GTDB): domain Bacteria; phylum Bacillota; class Clostridia; order Christensenellales; family Borkfalkiaceae; genus UBA1259. Next base: position 6,888 of record SVHN01000014.1, on the reverse strand, counting down.
TCAGCTCTACACAGGGGCTTTTGAACTTGAATAATATGAAGTGTTCACTCTGCCCCAACGGTTGTAAAATTAATAAAGATAGCAACGTAGGATTATGCGGTACGGATAACTCTATCCGTATCGCTAAATACTATCTGCACCCATACGAAGAACCGCCTATAAGCGGAAAACGCGGGTCGGGAACGGTGTTTTTTTGCGGTTGTTCACTAAAATGCGTGTTCTGTCAAAACTACGAACTGTCAAGGAATTTACGCGGAAAGGTTATCTCTACAAACGAACTTGCAGATATATTTAAGCAACTTGAAGAAAATGGTGCGCACAATATTAATCTTGTAAACCCCACCCACTATTCCAATAAAATAATAGATGCGTTTAAGATATACCGTCCGTCTATTCCTGTAGTGTACAACACTCACGGATACGAAAATAAAGATATTCTAGAAAAGATGAACGAATACGTAGACGTATATCTGCCCGACATAAAATTCTTTTCCCCCACCCTTTCCAAGCGGTACACGGGCAAGGAAAATTATTTTGAAATTGCAAGTTCTGCCATTGAGTTTATGATTAAATCTAAACCCACCGTCTTTGACCAAAACGGATTGATGAAACAAGGCGTTATAGTTCGTCATTTAGTTCTTCCGCAAGGCGTTTCGGACAGCAAAAAAATTCTCGACTGGTATCAGGGCGTTAAAGGCAGTTCATACATAAACGTTATGAGTCAATACACGCCGTTTGGTGAAATTGACGCTTTTCCCGAATTAAAAAGAAAAATTACCGCTCGCGAATACGATTCGGTAATTGATTACGCAATGTCCTTAGGGATAGACAATATGTTTTATCAAGCGCAAGATAGTGCAAGTGAAGAGTATATCCCCAAATGGGATTATTAAAAAGTTAAACCCGAGCAGTCGCTCGGGTTTTTGTTTATGGTAAAATATCGCCGACGTCGTTTAAAACGTATTTTGGCGCGTACGAAAAGTTCTTCAAATCTTCTCTTGACGTTACGCCAGTTAAAACTAATACGGTATCGAGTTCGCTCTCTATCCCTGCAATAATATCCGTATCCATACGGTCACCTATTATCGCAGCGTCAATTCTATGACAATCGAGTTTTTTAAGGGCGTGGCGCATCATTAAGGGGTTGGGTTTCCCGACGTAATACGCGCTCTTTCCCGTCGTCATTTCAATCGGCGCGATAAGTGCTCTAGTCGCTGGAATAATTCCACTTTCTACCCTTGCGGTTAAGTCGCTGTTAGTACCGATAAGTTTTGCGCCGTTCTGAACGAGTTTTACCGCCTTTTCTATCTTCTCGTAATTGAGAGATCTAGTTTCACCAAATACGACGTAATCGGGGTTTATATCGTTCATTGAAAAGCCTGCTTCGTACAATGCGTTAGTCAGCCCCGGTTCACCTATAACGTAAACCGAGCCGAAAGGACATTGACTTTTTAAGTACGACGCCGTCGCTAGCGCGCTAGTATAAAAATGTTCTTCGCCGACACTTAGTCCCATTCTTGCTAGTTTTTGCGCAAGTTCTCTCGGTGAACGTTCGGAACTATTTGTCAAAAAAAGATAGTTCTTTCCGTTATTTTCTAGCCACTCGACAAACTCTTTAACCCTTGGTATTAGGCGGTTTCCGTGATAGATAACGCCGTCCATATCGCAGATAAAACACTTTTTGTTTCTTAAATTTTCCATACTATTATTCTATTTCTTCTACCTTTAATATTTTTAATCCTTTGCGCTCGGCGTAAGTAGTCTTGCGTTCGGGAATTTTTAGCCACGGGAATTTCTCTTTGTTCCTTAAAAGAACGACGGCTACCATTAGAAGTACTACGATTACCGCAACGAGAATTATGAGCCAAGTCGGGAAAGTTTCGCCTTTTACGCCTTCCCACATGTCGTTTATATCCATAAGCGTTTCGCTAGAAAAGTTGCTCATTATTGCACATCTTTCAACTATTTCCGCCGTGGGGTATTGCGCTATAAGTCTACCGTATCCCTCTTCGGAAACGATTACGTCATAATCGCCGTCACCGAAAAAGTATGAAAGGTCAACTGTTACTCCTTCGCCGTCTTCTAAGTCTTCCGACTCGTCAAACCAGCCGAGAACTACTTCGTTAAAGATATCCGTTTGATACTCTTCGCCGTTCTCGTCTTCCATCGTAAACTCTCCGCCTGCAACCATGCCCGTATAACCCGTATAGTTCATGTTTCTATACACGCTCTCAGGTCTAGATATAAATTCTAGGAACTTATTTACTGCGTCGTGATTAGTGCTGCCAGACGGCATTACAAAACCGTCAAACCAAATATTACTGCCTTCTTCGGGAATACTGTAACTTAAATCTCTGGTGTTTTCTACGAAAGTTCCGTCGTCGTCTTCGACTTCGCCTGACGCTACGTCTATGGCGTAAGCGGCGTCACCGCTCCAAGCAACGTATGCGTTTATGTTGCCTAAAACTATGTCGTTCTTTCCGCTATCTACTTCAAAGCCGTAAAGCATTGATTTTATAGAGTTGAGTTTTTCGCCGACTTTATCAATAGATTCTTGGTCTATACTGTTGAGTATTTGGGTAATCTCGGCGTTGTCTTTTGCCTGTTCTAACCTATCTTTATACACCATTGCAAGACCGACTATATAGGAATCTCTTACCGCGTCTTTTATGGTTATCTTTTTACTCAGTTCAGGATTAGAAAATACTCCGTCCCAAGACGATACTTCTTCTTTAGATACAAATTCGGTGTTGTACACCCAGCCCATTGTTCCCCACATATATCCGACCATGAACTCGGAAAGGGACGAGCCTTGATATTCGCCGCTCTTGACCTTTAATCCGTCAAGTCTTTCGGTAATAAAGGGCGACAAGTTTTCTTTATATCCTGCAATTTCGTCAAAGTTAAGTTTTTGTATTCTGCCTTCTTCCGCGAGTTTTTCTATCATATACTCTGACGGAACGACCAAGTCGTAACTGTTAGGATTTATTACTAGTTCGTTATAAAGGTTTTCGTTGGTACCGTAAGTTGAGTATTCAACCTCTATCCCCGTTTCGTCGGTAAATTCTTGCAACAGGTCTTCGTCAATATAGTCTTCACAGTTGCAAACCCTAAGCACCGCCACGTCTTCTTTGTTATTAGCGCAACCAAACAACGAACAACAAGACAAAGAAAGCAAAAACGCCAAGGCGATTGATACAAATTTCTTCATACTACTTCGCCTCCTTTTTTCTAGTGTATACGTTCTTTGCAACTACCACTAATATTATAACTACGAATATTATTGCCGAAAGCGCGCGTAGTGCAGGTAAGGACGAATTTGCGTTTGATTTAGCCATTGCGCCGTAAACGTAGGTCGATATCGTATCAAAACCAGCCGGTTTAGTGTATGCCGATATAATATAATCGTCCAGCGACAAGGTTATCGACAACATAAATCCGCTTAAAACGCCCGGTAAAATCTCAGGTAATACCACGCTAAACAACGCTTTTGCTGGCGACGCGCCAAGATCTAACGCCGCCTCGTAAAGGTTGGGGTCCATCTGCTTTAATTTTGGCATAACCGACAGCACTACGAAAGGCGTGGTTATTACCAAGTGCCCTATCACCATTGCAAAGTACGAACGCGATTCGGTAAAGATTGCGGCAAACAATAAAACTAACGCAACAGCCGTTACTATTTCCGCGTTTATTACGGGTATTCTCGATGCGGCTGAAACGCTTTTACCAAGTTTACCTCTGCTATAATATATGCCTATTGCGCCGATAGTTCCGAGCACGGTTGCAAGCACCGCCGCCAAGAACGCTAAAAATAAGGTATCCCAAACGATAGTCATTAGTGCGGCGTCGTTAAACAGTTTTTTATAGAGTTCAAAGGAAAAACCTATCCTTAACGCCTCTTGTATGCTAACTATCGGCGTATCTACAAAACTATACAGAACTAGCGTGAATATGGGCGCGTAAATAAATAAGAGTATCAATGCAACGTAAAATACTTGGATAAACTTTTTCATTACAGATTAGTCCCCCTTACGTCGTCACTCTTAAATCCGCCTGTTACCCACATGGATACTAGCATTATTACCAAAAGCACAAGTGCCATAGCCGAGCCTAAATTCCAGTTTTGGAAGGTTGTAAACTGCTCGTCAATAAGTTTACCTATGATGGTTATTAGTCCGTTACCAAACGTATCGGATATGACGTAACAAGTCATAGTCGGCATAAATACCATGGTTGCGCCACTAGCAATTCCCGATACTGAAAGCGGAAAGGTTATCCTTGTGAAAGTTCTAAACGGGCTTGCGCCTAAGTCCAAACTTGCCTCTATTAAACTCTTGTCCATTTTAATAAGTACCGTATAAATGGGCAGTATCATAAACGGCAGATAGTCGTAGACCATACCGATTATAACGTTGACGTAGTTATTAAACCCAAACACGCCGATAAGCGTCAATAAGTCTTTCATTGCCATTGCGCGAAGTACGAAGTTTATCCACATAGGCATTATGAACAGCATTAATAGCGTTCCGCCTTTGTTTAGATTACTTCTTGCTAGTATATACGCTACTGGATACGCTATGATTATACATATAAGTGTCGTTGCAAAGCCTATTAAGACGCTTATTATTAACGTTGTTAAAGTGGTCGAACTTGTGAAAAACCTTACGAAATTGTCAACCGAAAAACCGCCGTTTTTGTCCGTAAACGAGTGGAACACTATCAGCAGAAGCGGTAACACCACGAACATGGCTAGAAATAGACCGTAAGGTATGCACAGTTGTTTTCTAGAAAAGGCAAACTTAAACTTGCGGTTTGCTCCCCCTGCCGCTACTTCATGCGGCGTTATTTCTTTGGTCATCTCTTAATCTCCTGCTTTAAGGAAAGTTTTATTTTGTCTTTGGGTATGATTACGCTTACTCTATCGTTTTCGTTCCAAGTATCTTCGGTATCAAACACGAAGTCTTCTTCGTTCTCATCAGTACGAACTATCAACTGATAGTGGTCTACCTTATAGATCATTGACACGATATTTCCTATCGCTCCGCCTGCGTTCTCGTCGTCGGATATCTCTATATCCTTTAATCCTACTTCGACGTCAACTTCTACGTCGGTAAGGTCTAGCCTATCCCCGTCCGCAGTTATTAAATAGCCCTCTTCGTCAAGGAAAGACCCAGGGTAAAGCTGGGTTACGTCGCACTCAAACTCACCGTCACCAAAGCACACGGTATTCTTTTTAGTGATATAGCCGTCGTATTTATTAGACGAAAACTCTTTTTCCATTATGTGGATATCGTTAGGCTCTATCTTTAAACTTACCATATCCCCGACCTTTCTTTCGTGGGTGTCTTGAATAACGATTTCCGCTTTGCCGACTTTCATTACCATTTCGTAATGAACGCCCTTAAATATTGAGTTTATTATCTTGCCGTCAACCTGACCTTTGCCTGCGTCAAGCAATGTTACGTCTTCGGGACGAACTACTACGTCAACTTTTTCGTTCTTCTTAAAGTCGTCCACACAGTCGAAGTTATGACCGATAAATCTTACCTTTCTATCCCCAACGATTGTGCCGCTGAAAATGTTACTTTCACCGATAAAGTCGGCAACGAAAGAGTTTTTAGGCTCGTTATAAATATCTGTTGGCGTACCTATTTGCTGAATAACGCCGTCGTTCATAACGACTATTGTATCACTCATAGTGAGGGCTTCTTCTTGGTCGTGTGTAACGTAAATAAAGGTTATGCCTAGTTTTTTGTGCATTTCTTTAAGCTCTAGCTGCATATCCTTTCTCATTTTAAGGTCAAGCGCGCCGAGCGGTTCGTCAAGAAGAAGGATTTTAGGTTCGTTGACTATTGCTCTTGCGATAGCAACCCTTTGCTGCTGACCGCCTGAAAGGGTGGAAACGCTACGTTTTTCAAAGCCTTCAAGGTCAACCATTTTGAGTGCCTTTTCTACCTTGCTTGCTATTTCTGCCTTTGAAAGTTTGGTAACCTTGGTAAAGGTGTTTTTGTCTTTATCTTCATAGGTAACCTTGACTTTTTTAAGCTTTAAGCCGTATGCAATATTGTCGTATACGTTAAGGTGTGGAAAGAGCGCGTAACGCTGGAAAACCGTGTTTATAGGACGCTTATTCGGCGCGACGTCGGTAATGTCTTGGCCGTTAAGCAGAATTGTTCCGCGAGTGGGTTTATCAAAGCCTGCTATCATGCGAAGCGTGGTTGTCTTTCCACAACCCGACGGACCTAAAAAGGTTATAAATTCGCCTTTCCTGACGTAAAAGCTTATGTTGTCGACTGCAACCGTGCCGTCTTCGAACTCACGGTATAGATTGTTTATCTCGATTATTTTTTCAGGTTTTCTTTGGTTTTCCATTTAACACTCTCCTAATAAAACAAAAAATGCAAGCGCATAAATGCAGCTTGCTTTACTTCCGCCCTATTATAAAAGCCTAATATCGTATTCACATAGGGCATAATATTGGTAATCAGAGTCTATATAGCAACAATACTTTTACTACTCTTTATTGACCGTTTCACAAGTCTGCGAAAAACGCATTATCGGTTATAAAGTAACCAACTTATAAACTTTGAACTTTACTAGTTCAATCAATAAAGCGGTAAACCGCCAATCGGCTGTGGACCCGGCTGTCCGTCTGGCCTTAACTCGATATCGAGTGGTCCGTATTCGCTCGGAAAGACTCTGTTTTTTTCTTAGATTCGTTCCGATTATTATATTAAATCATTTACGATTTATTGTCAAGCATTTTTTAATAATCTTTTTCTCTATTCTTACCTTTATTCTCGGTGGAACGACTATTATTCTTACTTGGAACACGGCAATATCCGCTATACGCTGGACGGACAACGTCGTTTTTGCTACCGTTCTTAT
>SVHN01000005.1 GCA_015055805.1 Clostridiales bacterium | reverse complement strand
ATCTCTTGCCACTTTTAATGAATGGTCAAGCAATTGTGGATTAAGCCACTAAATTATTATTTATAAGCACAAGGAGAATATATGAAGAAAAAAACTTTATTTTATAACCCTATTGAATATGTTGAAAAGGTTCATTTAGTCAGCAAATGCTTTGGGCTAGATTTAACTTATTCGCCAGAAGACGGTTTTGATAAACCCATTCATTTAGATGACTTATTTAAGTTGTCCCGTTCTAGATGGTTTGATGTTGTGGAAGTGCTTGTTACACCACATAATGAAGTGTTTGAAGTAGATGGATTAAACCCTAATACAAAAATTAGTCTTGATGGTTGGATTAACTTGTCTAATTATAAGAAAGGTGGTGGCTATTTGGATTACCCTTTCAAATTTATGAAGGAATAGGAATTATGAATAAATTTATTGATTTTGATGATGAAGAAGAAATATTGTTTACTGATATACTCGAAAAATGTATAATTGAAAGGAACTTTTCTTGTGCTTGGTTGCAAAAAACATTTGAATTGCCCTATTCGTTAGCAGGAAGGTTTTTAGATGCTTGTGAAGAAATGGGTGTAATAGACCGAAAAGCAGAAAAATATATTCAAGTTGATTTAGATGGTTATAATAAAAATAAAGACAAGTATATCGAAGTTCTAATTAAACATGGATTATTCTAATTGATAGGAATTTAGATTTTTAATATATATAGGAGAAGAATAAAATGAAAAAAATGTCAATATTTATTGCAATGCTCGTATCATTGACTATGCTTTTTTCTTTATCTGCTTGTAAAAATGATAACGATACCGGCACTACTCCGCCTGAACAATACCCTTATACGGTTACATTTAACACTAAAGGTGGCTCGGCAGTAGAACCTAAAAATATAGAAGTAGTTTTATATTCGCCAACATCAATTAAAGAAAATCATATTCTTGAAGGTTGGTATTTTGATGAAAAGTTGACAGTTCCAGTTGAATTTCCACTTTCTGTTGATTCCAGCTTTACTGTTTATGCTAAATGGAAAGAAACATTACAAAGTATGACAGCAAGATTTGAAGAATTTATGCAGGAAAAAGAAAACAAAATTGAGAAAACTAAAACAGATAATAGTTTGAATTTTTCCTATGAATACTCCATACAAACTATAGGTAAAGCCATTCATTATATATGGAAAGAAACCTATGATTCTTCTACGAATGATAATACATATATTCAAACAAGATATTTTAATATACGTTTTGATTTTGGCGATTTAACAACTGGCTATGGAACGGCAAGTTATAGTATGAGAACGAATAGCGGTTATTGTTATTCTTATTATGACTTTTCTTCTATTGAGCAAATAGGAAACATTTATAGAATGGATTTGAATAATACAGGTTATACAAATTCGGGACTTGATGTATCTGAAAAAGATGCACAGAATAAGTTGCAAAGCAACTTTGACCTTGTTTTTATGGACCTAAAACAAGAATTTACTTCTTTGGGGGTATATTCCTATATATTGGATTATAATTACTCTTATTACAACGTAAATAATTAGCATAATATATTTGACTTTATAGCCATAGGGCCTAGGGCGTTAGGCTCATAACCTAAAAAAGTTGGTGCAAATCCAAATGCCACTATAAAGCAAATATTTTGTGAGCAATCTGTCTTCACTTCGTCGTTAGGGGCGTCATTGGACAGGTTGCTTTTTTTAACGAAAAAGCCGTGCTAAATTAAAGCACGGCTTTATAATTTTAATACTACTAATACTGTGATGTGTAATGATTTATAAGTTTTCGACAAAATACGACAAACGTTCTTATTTTACGACAAAAAAGTGCTAGGCGTATTGCTTTACGCCACCTATATTTTTTAGTATAATATATGTAAGGTTAGTTTCTGAAGTCAGAGCGACCTAAAATGTAATCTATAGATACGTTGAAATACTTTGTTATCATATCTAAAAGTTCAAGCGTTGGTAAATAACCTTTAGAAAGCCAACGTGATATATTACTTTTATCAAAAAAGCACTCTTGACTAACTTTGTAGTGAGTTACGCCTTTTTCTTCGCATAGTTTTTCAAATCTTTCTTGAAAAGTAGTGGTTGATGGCTCTGTATAGTCGTTCTTATCGGTTCTGCCCAAAAGGTAGTCCATAGAAACATTAAAATAATCTGCCATTCTAATAAGAGTTGTAGTGGTAGGTATAATTCCATAGACAAGTGCGTTTGATAATGAACGGTAATCAAAGTTACCAGCCTTTGCTAAATCTGCTTTCTTTAGGTCCGTTTCGGCAACAAGCTCATTTATACGTTTTTGGAATGTTGTTGAAATGGGCATAAATTTCTCTCCTATCTTATTAGGTGTTTAATTGTGATTAACCACCTACATATAGTATAGGATTTTTATAAACAAATTTAGGTGGCGTGTTGCCATAAATAGAATATTATCGGAGGTATAATTATGAAAATTTTAACGAAAAAATGGAGAGAGCAATACGAACAAACAAGAGTCATAAATTGGCTTAAGGTTGTTGATACACAAAAGATAAGCTATGAAGAAATACAGAAAAAAAGCAAAAATGCTTTTAATGATAGGATTTATGATGATAAAGAGTTGGCAAAGTTGGCTTTTAATACTGATTTAGCAGATAGGCTATATAATGCACAGGTTGAAAGGGATAGAAAAGCATTATTAGCATTACCTAAAGAAGTTTATTCTAAAATTAAAAATATTGAGTTGTTAGTTTTAGGTTTTGCTTGCAAAGAAGATAAAGAAATGTTAATGGCTTATGCTGATGAACTTCATAAGCAACTTGAAAAAGATGCAGAAAAAGCAAATAGGCTTACCGAAGAAGCAATAGACTGTCTTCCACAAGACTTTGAATTTGATTTTGTTTTGGGTGAATTGGCTTACGAAGAATATACTGAAGGTAATAATTATTATATAAACGCTGGTGGTTGTATTTTTTGTGTAGAAAATTATGAGATTATCGAAAGAGAAGATTTTAAGATAAAGGATTGGGAAGAAGAAAATCCGTTGTCATTATGGACTACTTTAGATGCAGTTGAAGTGCATTATATAAACGATAACTGTTTTGAACTACATATGTTGTTTGCAGATGGTGACGAATTGGAAAATCAAGTTTTTTGGAATTTTACATTAAAAGGAACAAATATTAAGAATGTATAATAAATCCCTTTCTTAAAAAATACTTAACACAAAAAAAGGTCGCAATTCGTAAGAACTGCGACCTTAATGCTTTGGTTATTTAGTTTTTATTAGGAATGTAAGTTTTATCGCCAACTTTAACGGCTCTATATTCAGCGCCGTTTAACGTTATAGATGCGTATTCGGGTTTTCCCTTTGCAGTTGCACGTAAGAAAATCTTTTCAGATGTTTCAGAAACCTTTGTTAAATTCACGTCTAAAAACTTTTCTGAATCACCAACTTCAAGGATTTTAATGCCTTTTTTAACAAGCATAGAACTGAATTTCCATACTTGGTCAAACTTGCCATTAGCGTCAACTATAAAGCAAAAATCTTCTTGTGGATAATATCCTGTAATTCTAAAATAATTTGTCATTTTTTTAATCTCCTTATGCTACTAATTTTAATTGTTCGTTTGCGTATGGAAGCCATTTTTTATTTACAAAGTCTAAAACTTCCACTGCTGGTCTTGTGTCGCTTTTCCCGTAACATTGCAATATTTGTTTTTTATCTAACGAATATTCCATAGTAACGAAAGGCGTTGTTACATCATCTTTTTTTCTAATAAAGAAGATAAGGGTTTCTTCTCTAATGAACTTTTCGCTGTAGTTCATACTGCCTACGCAATGGTCTAATATCTTGCCTTCAATTTCAAGTTCGTCTGGTGTTTTAGCAATTATAACTACGTAAGGACATTTTTGCGTTTTTTCAAGATTGTGATATTTTTCTGCAACTACAGCAAAGTTTTCAAATATTTCTTTGCGTTTTTCACGATTTTCCATATCTTTTTTAGTTTTATATTGGTCGGTTCTAATTCTATGCCAACGCTTAAAGTCGTGTGGCAAACGATTCTTTTCTAAAGACATATCAAGTCCTAAATATTCGCAAGCCGTGTAATAGTCTTTATAACTGTAAAAGTTAGTAATTTGCTTTCCAAGATAGTTTATAAGGTCTTTATAACTACCGAATTTTTTCAAGAACGTATCTAAATCGCCACGCTTATACATTCTGTTCGTTTCCATTATGATTTGTTCATAATCTGGTGAAGTATTCATTCTATACGCTCTTAAAACAGGTGAAACGTGATAACCGTTTACACCCCCTAATTTATCTTTATTTCTTACAAGCCACTTCGCAAATTTCTTATCTTTACCAACTTTGCGAAGTATTGTTTTGCTTACGGCAAGCGTATGAAAACCGAATTTTGCTAGTAATTCAAGCTGTGGAAATTCACGATATAAACGCAGGTAGTTTATAGGGCAAATTGGCTTAAATATATCTACGGCAGAATACTTAAATTCTTTTATTTTCAACGCATATTCAAGATTAACTACGGTTGCGTATGGATTATAGTATTTATGACGACAATCATACCATTTACCGTCGTTGTAATATGGGCGAATATTGTATTTATATTTTATTCCTTCGTCATACCAGCCTACTTTGTAAGCGTAAACGCCTAAATAACAATATTCAATGTCTTTTACGTAGCAATATTCCGAATTAACACCGTGAACTGCAACTTGCTTTATTAACGCAATCTTTTTAGTTTTATTACGCATAGCAACTGTTATTTTTACTAATTCACCGTCTAATTTCGTAAGGTAGGCATAAAAGCGTAAACCACGCTGTTGTGTGCAAACTTCTTTGTCTAATTTTCTTATTTTTTTCTCAATGTATTTGGGAATAGGTTTAAGTTTCTCTATATTCATTTTTAATCTCCTTATCTAATATCTAATTCACCATCTAAAAGGTTGTAAAGTTTAAGCATTATTTCTTTATCTATGGATTTTACTATTTCTTCCAAGTCGTCATTATCTTCTGAAACATTGATTATTTCGCCTGTTTCAGTATCAACAGCAACTTGTTTAGATTTCTCTTTAACATCTACGTTATTTTGTTCTACAATAGCGATTTTCCCAAACTCTATGATTTTTGCTATATAATCATCTATAACGTGAGCAGGAAAACCAACCATTGGTATTCGTTCAGGTAAGCCACAATCACGACCAGTTAAAGTTAAATCAATTTTGTTTGCAACTTTTTTAGCGTTTTCGCCAAAGATTTCATAAAAATCACCTAAACGGTATGCAATAATGCAGTCTGGATATTGTTTTTGGATTTCCATATATTTTTGATAGATGGGAGAGCCTTGATATTTAATTTCATCATTAGCTAATTCTTCCATAGCATCTTGAATTTCTTCTTCAGTAGGTTCTTCATCATCTTCTTCAATATCTTCGTCTTCTGCCGTTTCTTCGGTTGATTCTTGTGGAATAATATCAAACAAAGTGAATTGATTATCTGGCTTTTTAGTAGCTTTTGTAGGCTTTGCAACCGTTTTTTCTTGTTTTGCAGTAGTTGTTGCAACTGCCTTAAAGATAGTTCCATCTTCGTTATATAAAGTGCCTTCAATGGTATCTTCTTCAAAGTAGTGAATAGCCCAACTGAAAACCTTTTCGTGGCTTATACAAGCATAGTTTTTACCTTTTTCGGCAAACTCTTTAGCCTTTTTTGATGCGTAGTCCATAAACGTTTTTAAGTCTTTTTTATTCGTTAAAGATTTTCCGTCTTTTTCTATACGCACGCCATTGTTGATTTTATCGGCAAGTATTTTGCTGACGTTTTCTTCTAAATACTTAACAAGTAATTCTTGTTCTTCGTTTTCGGGTTTAAGATTTAATCTAATCATTTTTAATCTCCTTAAAATAATTTCAAAAGGGCATCCTAGAACGGACACCCTTTCCAAAGCCATTTGTATTCTAAAAGCGTTTTAACAGGTTTTATAAACCAAGTAGGTTCACGGATTAGTTTATTAGTTTTTCTATCACGTTGCTGATGGTTTTCATAGTATTGAATTTCCCACTCGGCAAGACGTAAAGAATTAGTAACTAAATGCACTTTTAGTCGTTGTTTACCTAATTCTTTATAGCAAACCTTATAACCATATTTGTTATCCATAGGCAATCACCTTTGAAATAGACAATCTATTCCAACTTGTAGTGTCGGCAACGCTGCGTAATGATTCGGACCACCCCTATAATCTTTAGAGTGTTCTGCTGTTCTAATTAAGACGTGATAATACCAGTCTTTATTCCATCTAACGTCGCTTATGGAAACATATACAAAGTTATTTTGATTGTTCTTTATAAACGCAGTAAAGCAGTAGTGATTTTTATTTGCCTTTACAAATTCCCAACCACATACATTACATACTAATTTAAGGTAATTTATATATTTTCTTTCAAAAACTTTGTAATCTTGACCAGTTTCACAACCGGAAGAAAATTCATAATCTAAATAGCTTTTAAGTTCGTTAAGTTTTTTATCCATTTTAATTCTCCTTTATAATTCCGTATTTATCATCTGCGTAGTATTGACCATTGTAAGTATTAAAAATGGCGGTGCATTTTACACCACCATAATCAACTATATATGCGTTCGGTATTGGATGCCCGAACATATTTTCTTGGTTTAATACTGTTACTTCTCGCATTTCACCATCTAAAGAGTGGATATGCGCCATTACTTTATATTGTTGCATAATTTAATCTCCTAATAATTCTTTTTTTTCTAGAAATATATATAAATAACGATTATAATTACCTAAATCGTCAACGTTCCAGTAAAGGTTTTCTTGTCTTTCTTTTCTACCATCAAGGTCATTAGTGCTTACATCATAACCTGCTTGAACGCAGCCATTTTCATCAAAGGCTAAATCACCAACCCAGCTATTATCTGGATTACATTCATCTTTGATTAAATCGTTAAATTTTTCGTAAGCGGCCTGATATGTTGTGAAAGCATAAATGTCTAAACCTTTGTTATCATCACAAGCCCAGTCTAAACTAACAATAAATATTTCTTTCATAATTTTTTCTCCTTTTTGTTTAATTCTTCTTTTAGTTTTATAAAGTTGTTAAATTTTGTTTCTTCATTAAGTAGGCGATTAGTGTCTTTAATTAAATTTTCCTTTTTGCTTACGTGAACTACGAGTTTAAGCATATTAGTGTTAGAATCGCAAAGTTCGTGTAAAGCGTATTCAGTTACAAGTGCAAGTTTTTCATTATCGCCTAAATGATTTAATGCGTAAATTACAGTAAGTATAGGTTCTATTTCTCTAATTCGTTTCATAATATATTCTCCAAAGTCCAAATTGTATAGTTTTTAGCACGTTCATACAAATCTTTAACGGCTGTTCTATAATCGCTAAAATAGTGTCCGTAGTGATAATTGTCTTTATCTACGCAACACCAAGTAACGTATTGATTTTTCCCGTTAATAGTTTTAATTCCTAAAACATATTCTTCTGCTGGGAAAGAGATAGATGATATAATGTCATATCCAGCGTTTGTTCTTTTTTCCATAATAATTTCTCCTTATCCAACACGCCTAATGCCACCACCAAAGCTTTGAACTATGATAGAGCCAAATTCACTGTCGGGTTCGTATGTTTTGTTCCAAACGTAAGCAAAAGCAAAAAAGTATTTATCTTGCTTTGAAACAAGATTTTCCCAGTCTTCATCATCTTCTGGAACTATTAAAAATGAATAACATTCTCCAAATTTCGTTATTTCGTGGGTAATGGCGTAAACTGTGCAGTTGTATTTCAATTCTATTTCAGCCATTTTATTAAAAAGTTGTTTATCTTGATAAACCCAAAAGCCTGCAAAGTTTTCATAAAAGCAAGTATGGTCGCCATTTTCTGCAAATTCCTTGATATATGGTTTATAAATACCAAGTTTTTCCATAAGGTCAACAGCAAGTTCTTTTCTTTCTCTAATTTCAGTTTTCATATTTTTAATCTCCTTCGTTTTCATCAATTTCGTCTTCTTCAGAACCTTTACTTAATGTAATACCAAGTTCGGTTAGTTCTTCTTCTGTGATACCGATTGCATCTTCAAACCATTCGTATTCGTTTCCTACTTCGGAAACAAAGAAGTCAGCGCAATCGTCTTCAATCCACTTAATTGCTTTGTATAATAGTTGTTTAAGCCTTGTTTTTTCCATAATTTAATCTCCTTTATCTAATTTCTATAATGCCTTCGCTATATTCGTGGAAACCATCAAAGCGAAGTTCTTCACCAAATCGTTCATAATCTATATAATTGTCTAAATAGTCAGGTATATCGTGGCAGTCGTGTAAAAGTTCATAGCCTATATCATACCAGTCACGGTTTTTATATAGAATTATGTCGTCATCCCAACGTGAACCATGCCTTTCAACAAGGCTTTCAAAGTCATCAAAGGAATAAACTTCTAAATACGCAAGAAACGTTTCGTATTTATAATCGTCATCAAGAATACCTGATTCTTTTAGTGTTTCAAAAAGCGTTTGTGGGTTGCAATAATCCCAGTTTTTGCTGTTAGATGGAATACCTTCAATATCTTGAATAAACAATTCTTCATCTATTCCGTCTAACTCAAAGCCTTGCTTTTTAAGTTCTTCTTCGATTTCTTCCCAGTCAGAATAATCTGAAAGGTCTAACCATCTAGAACCTAAAGCACGTTCATTACATTCGTTATAAGAACCCCAAGAGCCTATAACTACACAAATTTGGTTGTTAATCATTTGTATTTCTCCTTTTTTTTATTTTTCTTTTTAAGTTTTCAGCCAACTCTAAAAGCATTTCTTTTATAGCGTCGGCATCATCTATTAAAGTTCTGACTGATTGTGGAACGCCACTGACTGTATGTCTGTTTTCAACCCACATTTCAGCGTGTTCGTCAGCATCAAAATCTTCGGCATATTCAATAACGTTGTTAATAAAGTTGTTTTTATCAACGCAGAAGAAAAAATCTTCTCCAGCAGGTGAAAACTTTTCTAATTCAACGTCATCTTTATATTCGTGGATAGACCAGTCTAAATTTTCACAAATTCTTCTAATTTTTCTATTCATTACTTTTACTCCTGAAAATCATCAATTTTAATTTTTTCAAAAGACGGACCATATTCAAAATACAGCCCGTTTTTATCTTCATAAAGGTCATAATCTAAAATAGATATTTTTCCACGATTAGTAACGACTAACGTCACGACGTTCTTTTCTCTATTAAGGAAATAGATATTAAAGGTAATAAATTCTTCACCATCAAAGTATTGAAACTCTTTTAAGTAGCAAATATCTTTCATTTTTTATCTCCTTATTTATCTGCTAATTTATACCAGATGTCGTATTCAAGTTCGATTTCTCTTATTTCGTAAGAACCGTTCTTTTCAAATTCAACTTCTCGGTATTCAGTTATAGAACCTTTATATTCATTTGGTCTGCTTGGTATTGAATGACATTCTTTAATGCAATCTTCAAACACTCGAATATACGGTTTGCCATTTTTGCCTACACAGGCGATAATTAAATCATTATCGGTTTTATATCCGATACCAGTGATTTTTGCAAAATCACTTTTACCACTTCTGGTTACTGAAAAAACTACTTTTGTCATATACTTGACTCCTTATTTTGTATTTGCCTTTCGGCAGGGGCCCAGTAGCATAGGGCAAAGATAATTGATTTACATTTTTAGTCTTTTAGCCAGAAAGCAAGGATTAAGACAAAAAATAATGCGTAAAATAAAAGAACTCCCTTAATAAAGGAAGTCCTATAAATATTAACCATAATGGTTTCAGTATTATTTTTTTCGCCTTACTTTGTGATTTGACCTATGCTACGATAAGCCACAACGAATGGCAAATAAGGAGTTTGCGAATTTTAATATATTATCGCTAATGTAAAGTGGATGCTACTAAATTTTAGGCGCATCCTATTTTATTCTTCTGTTGCTTCATCATCAAATATAGGTTCGTCTTCTAACATTTCACTTTCAATAACTTTTGCATCATCTGGCATATATGTTTCATTATCATCTATTTCATTAAAATCATTAGAAAAATAGTCTTTCATATATAATTTATTGATAGATAATCTATAGGGGGAGAATTTCTTTTTACCGTTATACTCTAAAACCATTGCTTCAGCAAAGCCCATAGCACCAGCACGCCTATCTTTTGCAATTCTTGTTAAAGTTTTTATAGAAATAGCACCAAGCTTTTCTTTGAAAACTTCATCATCTAAAACATCTTTATAAGTAACTATTAACTTTGCGATTGCTTTTAGCATATTTGCGCTAAATGAGTGCATATCACCTTCCCAAGTAGCAATACATAAACGCAAAGTTCTACTTAAGGTTTGATAACCATACTTTTGATATATAAATTCAACGGTAGATATAGCACAAATGATGCCTGGTGCTTTTTGTGGTCCTATTGTAAGGCCGTAAGACTCAATTAAATCTCTTATTAAAATCTGGTCTTGATTACCGGCTTCCAAGTTTGCCATAAAAATTTCATAAGGCAACAATGGTTTTACGTATTTCATTTGATTAGCGAATATATTTGCTTCGTTTTCATATTCAAGTTCATCATAAATCATGCACCATACTGGCGTATCTCTAGAACCTGAAACAAGAGCAATTATTTCTACAGTATGCTGTCCGTTAAATACGTAGTTTATACCATCACGCCTACTTACTTTAACAGGATTTATTTGGTGTATATCAAAGTTTTCAGCAGCACGTTCAATGTGTGATAACGAAAGGTTTCTTTGATATTCTTGATGAGAAACAAGGTTTTTAATTGGTATTAGTTCAAAATGAACTTTTGGAATAAATATGCTAAAATCTTCCATTTTTTAGTTCTCCCTTAATCTTTTAAGCATAAGTTCTATTATAGAGTGTAAGTCTAATAAGGCATTTTCTAATTCGCCTATGGCAGTATCAGAAACATTGTCAAGGTTTGTATTATTTTCCATTCTTTTAATTGAACTAATCCAAGAAGGAATAGTTAAGGATAATTCCACGATTGTTGAATCGGGGTCATATTCGGGCATATCCTTAATTGAAGGGGTTCTTAACAACTTAACAGGTTTTGCTTCTTCTGGTTTGTTTTCAATAGCACGACGGGTTGAACTGTAACGCATATAGGGAAGATTGTTCTTCTCAACTCTTTTGTTTATTTTTCTTAATTCTTCGGCACTTAATTCAGATAAAGCCATAATATTCTTATGCGAAATCTTATATTTACCCGATAATATTTTTCTTGTTAATTCAGGTTCTTTTTTATATATTTCGTCAAGCGCCTTTGTAAAAATGGCATATTTTTGAACTGTTCCGTGAGTAATATGGTTTTCATCTGCAATTCTTTGCGCCGTTGTGTGTCTGCTTGGACTAACTCTATACTTTATAGGGGTATGCTTTTTGGTAGATTTTGGGTCGGTATATTGGTTATAACCATTAGGGTTTTTACTTCTTAATATGTTTTTTTCTGATTCATATTGACGCCCTATTAAATAATGGCGTGTTTCTTCAGAAATATTTCTTCTGCCAAGTTGATTTTTGCAAATCCATGCAATTACTTCGTCTTTACAAGAAAATGTCATATTTTTAACGTTAAAAGGTATGTTATGTTTTAAGCAAATAGCATATCTATTATGACCATCAACAATAGTTCCGTTCCATATTACTATTGGCTGTAAGCAACCATCTTTACAAATATTTTCTTCTAGTTGAATAAATTCACTATGCTTTAGTGGGCGAATTAAATCTCTAAATTCTTCGGATATTATTAGTTTAGGTAGGTTATTCATTTGTTTCTATTCCTTCTAAATTAAGTTTTATTGCGTTTTCAAGATTAAAAGCAACGCTTTCAGGGGCATTTTCTAAATCACCTTCAATTCTATAGCTGCAAGAAGTATCAGCCCAGTTCATCATTTCACAAAGTTTTTCTATAAAAAGTTTGCTGTGAATTTCATAACTATTATCGGTTTGTAAATGGCTATTTATCTTTATCGAATCAACGCCTTTTTCACCAGACAATACCATAAAAATCTTCTTTTCTTGGTTGACCATAATTCTTATGTATTGGGGATTTCCTAAACTTTTTAGAAGGGTTTTATAAAAACGTATTCTATTTCTTTTTGTGTCTATAGTTATATTAGAATATTCCATAAATTACTCCTGTTTTGTTTCAGTAACATTTTCTTGTGGCTCTATAAGTAGTGGAAGTGTTTCGGCATCCTTTGGAATGAGCGTTTTGCCTGATTTAGTTTCCTTAATTGAATATATAGCGTAGCCTTCAAATTTATCAATTTGCATTGACTTTTGGTGTTCATAATAAGGCATTCCAAATTGATTTTGCCATTCATAAGGGAATATAGGCGTTCTTGACGTTTTAGGTTTTTCGCCAACGGCACTAGTGCGTTTATAAACTTCAGTTGATGTTAAATCAAAAGCCAGTAAGTATTCTCCATTAGAGTGGATAACTTTCCCTAGTAATTTATATCTAAATTCGGGAACCCATTGCATCATATCAAAAATTTTGGCAAAGAATAGTTTGCACGTTATAGCTTTTGTGGTTCTTTTACCTTTAGACATTCTAGCCCAAGGGAAAGAATCTCTTGCAAATTCTTCACAAGGTCTTAACGCAAGTATTTTTTGTTCTCGGTTAATTAAAACTTGTGCATATTCAGCGTTTGGAAAACGCTTGATGCAAGCAGCATTAGCAGAAAATTTGTAGTTATTAAAAGTTATTGACGGCTCATTTATATGAGCAAAAAATTCACGCCTTACTACTTGATAGTTTCCAAAGTCAAAATCTTCCATTTCTACGACTTCATCTGAATTTTTAAGTTCTGGTTGTTGAACGGGGTTTTTTGCCACCGGTGGTATATATGAACCTTGCTCTTTAATTTCTTCCATAGTTTCTCCTTATGCTAATGCACTTAACTCTTGATTTATATATGATTTGAGTTCTTCAAAACCTGTAACGTTAAGTTTTTTCCCAGTTTCAAATAATTGACCTTGTAATCGTAATTTCCATTCTTTTTCGCTTTGATTTTGTAAGTCTTCTATAGTCTTTTCGTGTAGATAAAAATTATTTCCAAAATTATAGGTCCAAGATTCGGGGATAGCTCGAACTCTTTTCCCAGACCTTGTAATTAAATTATGTTCGTTGTCTGATTGTTCATTTTTACCGATTAAGAAGGATTTGAAGAAGGCGTTAGAGTTTTTTGTATCAAATATATATGCTATTTCGCCGTTTTCTTCATAGAGAGTGCCGATTATCTTATATTTATAACTTACATCCCAGTTGAAAAGTTCAAATAAAGTCTTAAAAAACGCAGTTGCGCTTATGTCCTTTGTGTAATACTCTTTTAAGTTTAGTCTGGAAATATAAACGCCTTGTCGGTTTTCTTTATTTGTTTTTCTTACTGCAAATTTACCTTCAACGGGGTTAATTAGTAATTCAACGTAGTTATTTTCTCTAAATTTTCTAACTATTTCCGTGTTAAACTTAATTTTATTTTCAGAAAACACAACAGCAGGCAATCTCACAGAGTCAAAAAACTCGGAGCGTGTAACTTCAAATCCACGCAAGTCAAAATCACCACGATTTACAGTTATTTCATATTCACTTAATGCTTGATTTTCGGTGATAATTTCTTCGTTGCTTTCAACTTGTGGATAAACGCTTTGTGATGCCTTATAATAATCTTCATATTTGAAACCTGACCATCTAGGATTTACTGTAACGAACCCTTTTAGTTTTCCACTTTCTATAACTCGTAATTCGGGAAGAAAGGATTTGTGCCTAAACCTTGCATTGTCTAGTAATCTTTGAACTGCAATAAAATCATCTGTTGTTACAATTGGTGCGTGGTGGTTATAGTATCTACTTTGTGGCTTTTTTCCTTTATTTTTTATGGATTTATGGTCGTGATAATCGGGAGTCCAAGTTTTTCTTGTTAATACTTCGCCACAATACCTTTCGTTTCTTAATATTTGTATTACGCCATTAGAAGTCCACAAATCGTCATTTCCTAAATAACTTTTTCTACCTAGTTTTATAAGGGTTTCAGCAATTTGTTTTGTTGAATAGCCGTATAAATACATATAGAATATTAGTTTTACTGTTGGTTCTTCTTCTGGGTTTATTACCAGTTTGCCCTTTTCATCTTGTATATAACCTAATAATTCAGGGGTAAGGGGTAAACCGTGTTCAAAACGCATTCTAATAGATGTATCCATACTTCTACTACGTGTATGCGATTCTTCTTCTGCGATTGTCGCTTGAAAAGATAACGCCATTTGAGCATCATCATTAAGTGAAAAGATTGCTTCTGATTCAAAGAAAACGCCTACACGGGGTTTGAGTTTTGCTAACATTCTTACAACACCTATAAAGTCATAAGAATTTCTTGCAAAACGTGATACGCTTTTAGTTATGATTAAATCCATTTTTCCAGCTTTAGCGTCAGCAATCATTTCATTAAAGGCTTTTCTTCCGTCTGTAGTTGTTCCACTAATACCTTCGTCAGCGTAAATTCTATATAAAGTCCAGTTAGGGTGCTTATTAACAAAATCTTCATAATACATTTTTTGTAATTCAAAAGAAGTTGTTTGTTTTACATCATCAGTTGAAACACGAACGTAAATGCCAACTCTTTGATTAACGTCGTTATCATAGTAATCAGTTTCTTTCTCGGCTGGAATATATTCATAGTTTTCAGGGTCTATGTCAACTCTCATTCTTGCCCGTGTTTCGGCTTTTTCTTTTGCTTTTCTGTTTCTTCTTTCTAAACGTCTATTCATTCTATTAGTCCTTTAATGTCTTCATCATCAGGTAACATTTTCCAGTCTGGAGAAGGGAAAAAATTATTTCTATCTTTTCCATCATCTCTGTAGTATGAAGCAAGAGTGAATATATCTTCTGAAATAAAATACATTCCAACGGGGTGTTTAAGACTTGCAAAATATCTAGCCAAGAAAATCAATTCCATCATATCGCTTGAAACACTTGACACTTTACGGGTAATTATTAAATCTACTTTACCGTTTTGAC
The DNA here is from genome assembly GCA_015055805.1 of Clostridiales bacterium. Classification (GTDB taxonomy): domain Bacteria; phylum Bacillota; class Clostridia; order Christensenellales; family Borkfalkiaceae; genus UBA1259. The sequence goes on along the minus strand of SVHN01000005.1, from coordinate 125,684 downwards.
AATCTTCAAGTAAGCGACACCATTCTGGAGCTTTTTCCATAGCAGGCGCTTTTGCACCTGTATCTACGTAAAAACCCTTAAATTCCCACTGTGGATAACTTTCAATTCTATCTAACATATCTTGCTTTTCTACATCTAGATAGTTTTCGTGTTTTGTTTGGTTAAAGTATCTAATGTAAACAGCCACCTTAAAGGGATGATTTTCGTTTGGATATTCTCTATTTAATGTTTGCAACCAAGCCTTATGGTCAGCGATTTTTTGTTCCAGTGTTGTTTTTTTAGATTGAACAAAGGGTTTTAATCCAGAAAAGTTAGTTTCAATTAAATCGTTTTTTTCTTCCATAATAATTCCTATTTTTTACAGTAAAAGACATTATAGATTTATTATAAAAATAATTTTTATGAAATGAAATATACTCTGGGTTAATTTATTAACCGTGAGTTTAATAATTAAAAAAAATATATAAAAAAAGAGTGGGATAAAACCCACTCATTTGTTTTATTTTGAAAATTTAGTTGTTTGTTCGCCAAGTTTTTTTAATATTGGTTATTAACTGTATAATGTTTTCCATTTCTTCAGGCTTGCAATCTGCAAACAGATAGGAAAGGTCCTTTTGGTAAAGTGCGTTTACTGATGGAACGTCGGCACGAAGTATTTCATCTGCTGATATTTTTAATACTTCTATAATGCGAATAAAGGTAGAAATACGAAAATCCTTTTTACCTAGTTCTATATCACTAATATTTGCAACTGCTACCGAAGATTCAAAGGCAAGGTCTTCTTGGCTCATACCACGTTCAATTCTTGCAGCTCTTATTCTTTGTCCTATTTGTTTCAAATCTATATTTCTTTTATCGCTCATTGACGCAATGCTCCGTTTTTCGTTATGACTTATACATTATGTTATCACTTATTGACTATGTAGCACCATAACTGATTAACGAATATATCGCTTATTAGTTATAATAAATGTGGAATTTTTTTAAGGAGAAGGTTTTATGCTTATATCTTATAAAACAATCGGGCAAAGAATTAAAGAACGTAGGAAAGTTTTGGGTCTTTCACAAATTGACCTTTCTGTTGATGCAAATATTTCTACATCATATCTATGTAATGTAGAATTAGGTAATAAATGCGTTAGTTTGGAAATTTTAATACGTATTGCTAATGCCTTATCTACTACAACGGATATATTATTATCCGATTGTTTAACTTGCCATATCAAGGTAAGTTCTAATGAAATAAACAAAATTCTTGAAGATTGTTCTTTATTTGAAAGTAGAGTAATTATTGATACTATAAAGGAACTTAAACAGTCTTTGCGAACGAATATGTTTACAAGAGATACATACAATAGATAAATTATAGAAGATAATATTCTATTTAACAATACGCTGCTGGTTAATTTCTTTAACTAGGGGTAATTTTATTATGCCCTTTTTTAGCTTGCGTATATATTTTTCTATTTTGCGTATATATTTTTGGCAAAGTTGAAAAATTAAAAGTTTTATATGGTATAATGTGCAAAATTTTAAGGTGGTTAAGAAATGAATAAGGTGTATGCTTTTATTTTACCTGACTATGCAACTTTTTCATTTGTGTCGTCAAGTAAATTGTATTTTGGAACTCTTGATGATTTTAATAGATTGCTTGCGTCAGAAGATAATAAATCGTATAAAGATGCTTTTGAAAGATTAAAAGCAGGAGAAAATAACATCTATGTTGATGTTTTATATTGGAAAGAACGTTTTGGCGAACAAGCACAAATAATAGAAGAAAAATCTTTTGACTTGAAAGGTGGTGTATATAACCATATAAATATATATAATTTTCCTTATGATGTCGCTTATGATAGGTTATATTTAACTAAATATCTTATAAGATTTAAGCGTAGTTATTATATTGCCTATAAAGTAAAAATTTACTCGCCCCGTTTAGAAAAAGATGAAATGTATTTGGATGGGCGTTTTTGGGGTTTTCCTGAAATGATTAAAGTCATAAAACAATCTGAAAAGAAAAATGATTTTATGTTAGAAAATACTCTGCTTGAAATTTCAAAAAATTATAAGCAAAAAGAAAAGGCTTTTGAAGCCTTTTATAATGATAGTGAATTAGATTTGCGAAGCTTTTTTAATGATATATTTGGAGATGGCTAATGAAAAAGAGAATAATAAGAAAACTATATACTTTGGAAAACTATGTGTTTAGAAACGGTAGAATATGTTGCATAGAGAATGATGATGGAACATTGTTTTATGAACGTTACAAAACTAAAATATTACCTGAAGATTTGCCAGAATGGTATGTTTATGGAAGATATTATAAACGTTTCGGGTATTTGTCAACGAAAGGCATAAAAGATATGGTTTATGTTCCTAACTTATGGATAAATCACTTTTTAAGAGATGATTTCTTGTTAATATCTTATAGTGGCAAGATAAAAATAATAAATGACAACGCAAGAAGCACGTTTGAAAAATATGATGGCTATGATTATCAAATACACGGAACAGAAATTTTAGACATTCTAAAAGGGGCTAAAATATATTCTGACTATAACATAGAACCTATTATAGAACAAATAAAGGAAAAGAAAAAGATTTTACAAGAAAAGCACCCAGAAGAATTTGGAGAAGAAAAATGGTCTTTTGATATAGATAAATATATGAAAGAAGATTTAATATTCTATAAGCCAAAGAAACGTATTTGAATTACATATTTATAGTATGAATAATTTATTCATTTATTCAATGTTAAAATACCAGTGAAAAATATTTATTTTAGGGCTACCTTTACACCTTAAAAAAGTGACGAATTTGTAACGAATCTGTAACAAATTTCTGCAAAAAAAATGCAAATATCATATAAATATCGCTTTTCATTTTTAATCCTGTTTAGAACGCAAAATTGCGAAAATGAGCCGTTTTTAATAGTTTTTAGCCCCAAAACAGCCATTTTTAACGATTTTTAATAATGATTATAAATGTCTAAAAAGGCGATTTTTTAGACGCTACGGAACCGAAGGCCAGGAGTTCGAATCTCTTACGGTGCGCCAACAAAAAAGACTACCCACAAGGGTGGTCTTTTTTGTTGTTGTATCTAACAGAGTGAACTGTTTGTTTTAGGGAAGTGGGAGATAACGAGAAGAAAAAAATAAACAAACAGTTCGGCTTTGCCAACGTAGCGCAAGCGTAGTTGTGTCTCTTACGGTGCGCCAACAAAAAAGACTACCCACAAGGGTGGTCTTTTTTGTTGTTGTATCTAACAGAGTGAACTGTTTGTTTTAGGGAAGTGGGAGATAACGAGAAGAAAAAAATAAACAAACAGTTCGGCTTTGCCAACGTAGCACAAGCGTAGTTGTGTCTCTTACGGTGCGCCAACAAAAAAGACTACCCAACAAGGGTGGTCTTTTTTGTTGTTGTATCTAACAGAGTGAACTGTTTGTTTTAGGGAAGTGGGAGATAATGAGAAGAAAAAAATAAACAAACAGTTCGGCTTTGCCAACGTAGCGAAGCGTAGTTGTGTCTCTTACGGTGCGCCAACAAAAAAGACTACCCAACAAGGGTGGTCTTTTTTGTTATTTAATTATAGCAATTTTCCCCAAAAAAATCAATGTCTATCCGTAAAAACTTTAATATAAAAACCTTATGATACACGGAAGAGAACGGCTATGAAGTATTTCCGCTAATACTTAATCGTTGGTGGAATACCGCAAGCGTAGAAGTCTTGATTATGTTATGATCTAATCTAGAATTTTTTAAAACAACGCTAAAACTTTACAGTAAAGTTGACAGATGTAAACTGAAGTGCTATAATGTTGCAGAAGATAATTCTAAGGATAGCGGTTATAAAATGGAAAAACAGATTCTAAAACTTAAAGAACAAAAGAACGCAATAATACTTGCGCATTACTATACGCCGGCAGAAATACAGGCTGTTGCAGATTACGTAGGTGATTCTTTTTATCTTGCAAAGATAGCAAAAAATAGCGATGCGTCTATTATAATATTTTGCGGTGTAGCGTTTATGGGGGAGAGTGCAAAACTGCTTAATCCCACTAAAAAGGTATTGATGCCAGACCTGAGTGCCGACTGTCCTATGGCAAGAATGGTTAAAAAAGGCAAGATTGAACAAATGCGAGCAAAATACGACGATTTGGCAGTGGTTTGTTATATTAATTCAACGGCAGACCTTAAATGCCAAAGCGACGTTTGCGTAACATCTTCTAACGCTGTAAAAATCGTAAAGTCGTTGCCGAATAAAAACATATTTTTTATTCCCGATAAAAATCTTGGAAGATACGTTGCTGAACAGGTTCCCGAAAAGAATATTATATTAAACGACGGTTATTGTCCCGTTCACGTACAACTGTCGGAAAAAGAACTTTTAGAAAAAAAGAAGACGTATCCTAACGCGCTTGTTTTGTCGCACCCTGAGTGTGAAGAAAAGATACTTAATTTATCAGATTATATCGGTAGTACTGCCGAGATTATTAATTTTGCAAAACACTCAACTAAAAACGAGTTTATTATTTGTACTGAGGACGGGGTAAGGTTTAAGTTGGAAGAGGATAATCCCGATAAAAAGTTTTATTTTACCAACACCAGCCCGTGTTGTGCGGATATGAAATTAAACACGTTGGAAAAATTGAAAAATGTTTTAGAGAACGAAGAAAACGCAATAGAACTAAATGACGAAATAATAAAAAAGGCGGTTATACCGTTAGACAAAATGTTGGAGTTGGCGAAATAGGATTATGAAAACGGATATTGTTGTTGTCGGGTGTGGTGCTGCGGGATTATTTTTTGCGCTAAATATTCCGAAGGAAAAAAACGTTATTATAGTAACTAAAGACGCGCTTGAAAAAAGCGATTCGTTTTTGGCTCAGGGCGGAATTTGCGTTTTGCATGATGAGAACGACTACGATTCTTTCTTTGAAGATACTTTAAGGGCTGGGCACTACGAAAATAACCACGAATCGGTAGATATAATGATACGGTCTTCTCGCGCGGTTATAAACGAACTTGTGGATTACGGCGTTCGTTTTGAAAAGGACGGCAAGGATTTTGCGTACACTAAGGAAGGCGCGCACTCAAGACCTAGAATATTATTCCACGAAGACGAAACGGGAAAAGAGATAACGTCCCACTTGTTGGAAGCGGTAAAAAAACTGCCAAACGTTACTTTACTTGAACGGTATACGATGGTAGATATTATAAACCGTGACAACACGTGTTGTGGCATTATCGGACACGACGAAAAGGGAAACTATTCGTATATATTATCCGATTACACTATGCTTGCAACGGGTGGGATAGGCGGTCTATACGCACATTCTACTAATTATAGGCACTTGACGGGTGATGCTCTTGCAATAGCACTAAAACACAATATTAAACTGAAAAACATTGATTATATACAAATACACCCTACAACCTTTTACGACAAGGCTGGGGGCAGAGAGTTTTTAATATCGGAATCAGTTAGAGGCGAGGGGGCAATCTTGCTTAACGCTAACGGCGAAAGGTTTGTAGACGAACTTCAACCGAGAGACGTCGTTACGGAAGCGATTTTTAAGCAAATGAAAGAAGAGGGAAGCAATCACGTTTGGCTTTCAATGCTACCTATACCCAAAGAAGAGATTAAAAGCCATTTCCCGCACATATATCAACATTGTTTAGAATCAGGTTACGACGTTACTAAAGAACCTATACCGGTAGTTCCGTCTCAACATTATTTTATGGGCGGAATTGACGTGGACAAGCACAGTAAAACGTCAATGGAAAGATTGTATGCTTCGGGGGAAACGGCTTGTAACGGCGTACACGGCAAAAATCGACTTGCAAGCAACTCTTTATTAGAAAGCCTCGTTTTTGCACAGCGAGCTGCCAAGCAAATTTGCAGAACGTATAAATCTTTAGAATTTAATCAAACGATAAACGTTGACAAGAATCAATATAAAAACTATAAGGAAGAATATAAAAAAGCAGTACTTGCCGCCATTGAAAAGGAAAAAAGGAGAAAATCGACCATGAATAACGTAACAATGAAAATGAACGCAGACGACTTAATTTTAAGCGCGCTTAAAGAAGATATTACAAGTGAAGACATAACCACTAATTCGGTTATGAGAAAATATCAAGAGGGAGAAGTTGAACTAATCTGCAAGCAAGACGGAGTTATTGCAGGGCTTGAAGTATTTAAGAGAGTATTTGAACTGCTAGATGCAAACGTAAAGGTTGTGTTTTATTGCAACGATGGAGACGAGGTGAAAAAAGGAGAAAAACTCGGCGTCATTCGCGGTGATATTAGAGTGCTTTTATCGGGAGAAAGAACGGCACTTAATTTCTTGCAAAGAATGAGCGGGATAGCAACGTATACTCGCAAAATCGCAAATATGCTTAGCGGAACTAAAACTAAACTTTTAGACACGAGAAAAACTACGCCAAACATGCGAGTGTTTGAAAAGTATGCCGTTAAAGTGGGCGGTGGGTATAATCACAGGTATAATTTGAGTGACGGCATATTGTTAAAGGATAACCATATAGGTGCGGCAGGCGGTGTAAAACAAGCCGTTATGATGGCAAAGGAATATGCGCCGTTTGTTAGAAAAATAGAGATTGAAGTAGAAAATTTAGATATGCTAAAAGAAGCGTTGGAGGCAGGGGCTGATATTATAATGCTCGACAATATGTCGGTTGAAGATATGAGATCGGCAGTAAAACTTTGTAAAGGCAGAGCGGAAACGGAGTGTAGTGGAAACGTAACGCAAGAAAACGTTGCCCGTCTTGTAGATATAGGTGTAGATTACATTTCTAGCGGCGCATTGACGCATTCTGCGCCGATATTAGATTTATCGTTAAAGAATTTGCACGCAGTTTAGTAATGCGTTTTTTTGGGGGGATTAATGAAGGTATCGGAAAGAAGAAAGGAGATTGTAAATTTATTATCGTCGAGTAAAGAGCCTGTATCTGGGGGGCAATTATCCGAACGATTTGACGTATCAAGACAGATTATCGTGCAAGATATTGCCGTGTTAAAAGGGGCTGGGTACGAAATTCTTTCAACGCATAACGGATATTTAATACAAAAGACACCACTTGCGGAAAGGGTTTTTAAGTTAAAGCACACCACCGAACAAACGGAGGACGAGTTGAACTGTATCGTAGATTTTGGGGGGACGGTCGTTGACGTGTTTGTTTGGCATAAGATATACGGAAAGATATCCGCAACACTTAATATTTGTTCAAGGTTACAGGTGAAACAGTTTTTGGAAGGTGTAAGAACGGGCAAATCTACCGAACTCATGAACGTTACCGGCGGATATCATTATCACACTATTCGCGCTAGCACGGAAGAAATCCTTGATAAAATAGGCGCGGCGTTGCTTGAAAAAAATTATATAGCTGATGGTGATTAGTGGGAACAATTATGGATAAAGAAAGATTTTTAAAACAACTTGCTTTTATCTTAGAGATTGATAAAGAAAAGTCGGTATTTCGGCAAACTCACATAAAAGGATATTCAAGGCGCGAGAACGACGCAGAACACGCGTGGCATTTAGCGTTAATGATATTTTTGTTAAAGGAATACGCAAACGAAAGTTTTGACGTCGCGAAAGCAATGGCGATGGCGTTGATCCACGACATTGTTGAAATTGACGCAGGCGACACTTATGCGTATGACACAGAAGGTTTATCTACGCAAAAAGAAAGGGAGAGTAAGGCGGCGGACCGTATTTTTGGGTTACTGCCCGACGACCAAAATAATATTTTAAGGTCGTTGTTTGAAGAATTTGAAGAAGGAAAAACCGCTGAGGCAAGATTCGCTCGAACAATGGATAATTTACAACCGATTCTGTTAAATGACAGCAATAATGGCAAAGATTGGCGAGAGCACGACGTGAATAAACAACAAGTATATAATAGACAGAAAAGTTCAGAATTGGGTTCTGAAGAAATATGGAAGTTCACGAAAGAACTAATTGAAAAAAATGTAAAAAATGGCAACATAAAAGAAAACTAATCAAAATTAGCACAATTTACGATTGTTTGAATAGCATATTGTACGCTATCATAAAAAAGAGTAAACACAAATCGTGTTTACTCTTTTTTAATTCGTTAGTTTTAGTTTTCAAAAAAGCTGCCTGAGCGTTTAACTAGTTTTGCCAAGCCTTTCTTTAAGAGCTGAGCATCACTTTTCATTGGCTCGTTGTATTGAACGGGGACGAAGTTAGCGTCCTTTTTAGCACCGTCCAAGAGTTTATTAACAAGTTCTATCGCGTATTTTGCGCCCCTTGGCGATTTAATCTTAACCATAGTCGGGGTATCTTGATACTTCTTAACGTCGCTTACGTTCCTTGCAAAATACTTCGTGCCAACGTATTCGTCGGGGTTAAGGGCAAGGTAGAGCACCAAAGTTTTACCTTTAACGTTAAACTTAGCAACGGATTTTCTGCCGAGATTAAAGTTTTCATAGTTAAAGCTTATACGAGAGTTTACCTTTTTATACTCAATCAAAGCGTTCTTAACTGCCGAGTAGTATTCCTTAATATCTTTATCAAGCTGACAAAGTTTTCCTGCAAAACTCTTCTTAATGTAGCAATCTTTGAGTTGGTCTGCGGGGATTTCCGGCATAACGTAATCAATGATTTCGGTCGGCGGATTTTTTGCCACGCCGTCAAGCAGGATAGAGATTAACTCGATTGCATATTTAAGTCCTCTTTGTGACTTAACCTTAACCATAGTCGGGGTATCCTGATACTTTTTAACGTCGCTGACGTCTTTTGCAAAGTATTTAGTGCCGACGTATTCTTCGGGATTAAGGGCAAGATAGAGCACCAAAGTTTTACCTCTCATACCGATTTTGGCAACGGATTTTCTGCCGAGATTAAATCTATCGTAACTGCGACTTACGCGAGAATTAACCTTTTTGTAAGATAACAGTTCGTGTTTAATGGTGTTGTAGTAGGTCTGAATTTCCTGTTCGGAATCAGCAAGCTTTTGCATAAAGCTCTTTCTAATAGCGGTTTCCACGTCTTCGGTGAGCGCAAGTTCGTTGACGTCGGGTTTAAGTTCTTTATCGCTGTCGTATTCGTAAAGTTTGGGTAGGTCTTTGAACCAGATATAATCTTTACCGTTAGATTCAAATACGTGATAGATGCTGCCGCAAGCCGTACATTCGACGTCGACGTCTTTAGAAAGCAAGTTAGATCCGCAAACGGGGCAGTATCTGTCGTGCATAAAGGACGAACCGAACGCAAGCAAGAAACAAGACTTAACCGCCTTAGCAAGCACTTCTTGCGCGTTGCTTTGCGTAGGAACGACGTAAACGCCGTTAAACTCTTTGGTCTCGTTAATGTCGTTTACGATAAAGGTCTTTATAACGCCGTTTTCGTTCTGTGCGTCTGAAATAAGCGCAGAAAGGTTTTTATAACCGTCAATTTTCTTTGTTCTTTCTTCATTGACTGCGCGGAACAAATATTTTGCCGTGCTGTTATCTTCGGTTTCGGTTACCGTAACCATAACGCCGTCTTCGCCGTGCTGAGTAAGTTTTGCATTAAACGGCGGTTTATTAAACTCTATCTTAGAGAATTTGAGAACGGCGGCGTTAGTAACGCCGATTTTCTCGGTGTCGGGGGCAAGTTCAAAACCAAGGTTGTCGAACGCGCCCAAAAGGTTTACCGTAACGTAACCTAGATACATTTTATCCTGTTCGCCGATTTCAGGCTCTCTATTAAAGTAATTGAGATAGAAATTATATACGAACTTGTAATTATCGTTTTTGGTAAGAATATTCGTTGCCTTTAAGGATAGGGGATTGAACGCGCCGTCCTTTTTACACTCACGGTAAACTTCTCTGTTTTTAAGTGATGCTAATAACTTTTTGGTCTTGATGAGCGAACGAATAACACCCACCGTTGCACTCTCGTCGGTGATGAGAGTTAAAAGGTCGTCAACCATAAAGTCAACGTATTCGGCGGTAGTGAAAGTACCCGTGCCGTCTTTACTCATCTTTTTGTTTACCGTTTCTACGGAAAGGACTAATTCGTTAATCTTTCTGCAAACGGCTTCGTAAACCTTGTCAACAACAAAGCAAACGAATTTATTCTCGTAAATAGCGTAGGTGTCTTCGTAAGCAAACGAGTGTACGAATTCAGGCTTAACAATCGAGCCCTTAACCTTCCACAGTTTTTCGTCTTTAAGTGTTTCTTTTAGCACCGAGTTGGTAAAATTCGAAGCGTTTTCAACGTGCTTAATAACTTCTTCCTTTTTAAGGAATTTAAGTGGCGCGTTAAAAATAGCCTTGATATGGTCGATAAGGGTAACGAAGTCGTCAACCAAAACGAAGTCGTTGACGGCAACGGTTTCGGAAGATTCTTCAACCGTGTACCCGAACTCGCCTGCTTTAAGTTGTTCAATCAACGTTTTCGGCGCAACGCGGAAACGGCTGTTTACAAGCTTGCGCGAAAAGGTCTTTAAGATTTGAAGGCTGTCGTTTTTCATAATTTATTAAACCAACCTCTTAGTGAATTTAGCAATCATGGTTTCAGTTTCGGTAAATACGTTCTTGCCGTAAGACGTAGTAATTAACTTGGTAAGGTTAGCGAGTTCGTCCTTAACGAAATCTTCGTACATACCGTCAACCTTGCGTAAAATCTTGCGAGCAAACATAAAGTCAAGTGCTTCTTCCTTAGTTCCGCCAAGTGCTACGTATACGGGAACGAAAGTTTCAATCTGAACCATAATACGGTTACCGAATCTTACGTCAAACGCATCTTTCATAAAGTCGCAAATCTTCAAGAATTTGTCCGTTTCCTTTTGTGTTAAACGCAACGACTCGTCGTTGATAGCCTTGTTGAAAAGGTTTTGCAAGCCTTCTGCGGAAATGTTTATAGGATCGGACTTATAAGAAGTTTCGATAGGTTTAACCTTTTCGTCAAAGTCGATAACGACTGCACGGTCGTAAACCTTATCGGTTACCGTAAAGGTAGAGTCGTCGGTGTTAGCCGTACCAACGAAGTAGGTGTTGGTGGGAACGCTTACGCAACCGTCGTCGAGTTTTTTGGGAAGTCTTTGGTTGTTCTGCGGATCGTAAATGCGTATCTTCCAGTCTTCTGCGGGGTATTCCATAACCGAAAGGAAGTCTGCAAAATAGTATTCAATACGCGAAAGGTTCATTTCGTCAAGAACCATAACGTTGGTCTTTTCAGAATACGACGCTGCGTAAAGGTTTTCAAGGAAAGGCGTGGGCTTAAAGGTCTTTGAGAATTCGCTGTAAAACCCTAGAACGTCGGACTTATCTCTCCAAGTAGCCTGAACGGGCGCAAAGAACGCGTTAGAGTTGGTAAATTTAGCGAACATTCTTGGGAGCATAGATTTACCCGTACCGCTAAGACCTTCAAGTATGATAAGTCGTGAAGTTGCAAGACCTGCTATAAACGAACGGATAAGTGGTAGGTCGTAGTAGATCTTGTGGTTGTTACAAGCGTAAGACTGGAATTGTAAGCATAAAGATTCAAGGTCGATATCTTCGGGGTTTTCAACAGTTTCTAATGGAGCGTTGTCGATTTTAACGAGCGACGGGAACACTCTTTCGGGCGCGGTGGGTGAGCCGATGAAAATTTCTTCTTCGTACTCTTCTTCCTCTTCGCGTTGAAGACGATAAACCTTTTCTTCTCTAATGATATCCTTCGAGAACCCTCTGATAGTGGTGACGAAAAGGGCGAGAAGATAACCGACGAGTTTAATCAAATAGTAAAGCGCAACTAGAAGTATCGGGATTAATATGATAAATCCAAGGCAGAGTATCAACGAATAAACAAGGTTAATGAATACGCCTGCCGTTCCGCGGTCAAACGTGTTGAACGCGCCGAGCATATACGCAACGAAAACGATAGCCGCGCAGATAACGAGCAAGGTAAAGTAATAAACTATACCCGTTACAGCCTTATTTTTGCTGTTCTTCATTACGCCGTAACTACACATATTGCCTATGGTCATAACGATAGCGACGAAGAAGAAAACGATAAACAATACCCAAGCGTTAAGCATAATATTGAACTTAGAGATCTTGAAGAAAGTCATAAAGTCGGCAATAAAGTTACTCTCTAAGAAGGTGAGATACTCGCGGCGGATAAAGTTTTGTTCGTCCAGCATAAACATGCCGAGAACGGACAAACAGAGCATAACCATTATAACCGCACCACGAGTTACTCTTGACTTGAAAATGTTGACTAACTTCCTATAAGCGGAAGTAGGCGCTTTTTTCTTTTTCATAATACAACTCCTATTATATAATGTATATTGTAACAATATTTTTAATAATATAACATAAAAGAAAGTGTTTGTCAATGCGATTAGTTTATAAAATTTAAATTAAACGTATAATTAATCTAAAAAGCGTGATGTAAAACAACTTGCATTTAATATAAAGGTATGCTATAATTAACGCGTATTTAGGTTAAACGATAGGAGAAAGTAAATGGCAAAGAGAAGATCGTGCTTAATGAGTTTAATACGAACCATATTAGTTTTCGTATTAATAATCGTGTTGTTAGTCGTAGGCGTGTGTGTTTTTGTAAACTACAAATTTGGCGTAAATATACCAAGTTTAGTAAACGACGTTAGGATATTAAACCAAGCCGTCGACGTGGATAAGATAGCACCTAACGTGTACACGGCGGAAGATTTAGATGCAGCGAAAAAAGTAACTGACATCTCGCTTGAAGGTCTAATAACCGTTGACGAGAACGGCAACTACGAAGTAAACGCCGACAAAGTATCTAAAGATATGCACCTTGACGTAAAACTTAGCGACAGACAGATAGCCGCAATGATAGATAACGTTTTGGAAAGCGAAGCGTCAATCGACTCGGATTCAAGCGAACTTGGCGACTTAAAAGAGTACGGCTTTAAACTCGTTCAAGTCCAGTTTTCTAATAAAGACGGGAACAGCGTTGATATAAACGTCGTGTTTAAGTTTGACCTAACCCCGATAAAAGAACAAATGATAGAGTTCCCACTCGACAAAGTAAAATCAATCGTGCCCGAAAGTTTGTATTTTTCGTCCACGGTAACGCTAACTAAAATAGGCGCGGCGTTTGATTATACTACGGTAGGAAAATCGCTCACCGTAAACAACCTTAGTGAAAAGCAGACCGAAGAAGTATTTGAAACGCTTAATCTTTTAGCAGAGTTCGGCACGAGTACGGAGTTTGCAAAGATGACGGGCGACGTATTCGTGAACGCGCTTATCGGTAGTTCAGAAAGCGCAGGTTTAACGAGCGACCTAGCATCCGTCGGCGCATCAAGCTTTGACTTTGTAACAGAGAACGGCGAAAACTACTACGTAATCCAACTCGATAAAGAATAAGAATACATAAAAAGAGCCGAAAGACTTCGCGTCTTTCGGCTCAATATTTTTTAAAGGGTTTATCCTAAGAAAAAGTCGAATACAAGCATAACGGCAAAACCGATGAGCAATGCGAAAGTTGCAATTCGTTCGTTGCCGTGCGCGTGTGTTTCGGGAATCATTTCGTCGCTTATAACGTAAAGCATAGTTCCGCCTGCAAAGGCAAGCGCAAAGGGCAAAATGGCGGCTGATATACTTACTGCAAAGTATCCTATAAACGTTCCGACAACTTCAATAAGTCCTGTTAAAAGTGCAATGAATAAAGCTTTTTTCTTGCTTATTCCAGCCACAACCATAGGCGCGATAATGACCATGCCTTCGGGAATATTTTGCAAGGCGATACCGCCCGCAACGGTTAGAGCGTGCGCGGTATTTCCCGTACCGAAACTTACGCCTGCGGCTATCCCTTCGGGAAGATTATGTATAGCGATTGCTATGACGAACAACAAGGTTTTATTTATTCTTGAACTCTTTTCGGGGTGCGGTTCTAGTTCTGCACCAGAAAGACGGTGCAAGTGCGGAACTAACTTGTCTATTAAATCAATTACCACCGCGCCGCAAAGCACGCCGAGAACGGTTATTAAAATTGAAAGATTTCCGCCGTGGTCAAGTGATGGCAAAATAAGCCCAACCACCGCCGCGGCAAGCATTATTCCAGCCGCAAATGAAAGTATAGCGTCGTTCATTTTGTGAGAGGGGTTTTTGAAAAGAAAACCGATAAGCGCGCCGACAGCCGTTGCGCCGCCAACCCCCAAAGCCGTCAAAATAACTATGGTCATATTTTTTCTCTTTGATGTTTTTTTATAATTATACTAAACGCGAAAGCAGTTGTCAATAATAAAATTTATTTTGTAAAAAATACTAATTTTCTTGATTAAAACGACGGTATAATGTATAATCTTTCTAGGTGAATAAAATGAAACTTTGGTTGATTTTACTTATAATTTTGCTTTCGGTTATAGCGGTTGTGCTTGCAATAAGTTACTTATGTTTTCGCATAACCTTTTACGTTAATAACCGTCAAAAACAGCATGAAGAATTTGAAATCCCACCGGGGAAAGCCTATCTGCCGTACAAAGAACAGATGATATCACTCATGAAAGAAACGGCAAAAATACCATACGAACAAGTAGAGATTAAGTCTTTTGACGGGCTAACTTTAAGGGGCAAATATTATGAAATAAAAAAGGGCGCGCCGGTAGAAATTATGTTTCATGGCTATCGCGGAACGTCCGAACGTGATCTTTGCGGTGGAGTTCAGCGTTGTTTTAAGTTAGGGCGGAATACTATACTCGTTGATCAGCGCGGTCAGGGTAAAAGCGAAGGTAGAGTTATCACTTTTGGCGCAAAAGAAAAGTACGACGCCGTAAGCTGGGCAAACTACGCGGCAGAGCGGTTCGGCAAAGACGTTAAACTTTTATTGACGGGTATATCTATGGGCGCAAGCACGGTGCTTATGGCTAGCGAATTAGAACTTCCCGAAACCGTTAAAACGATACTAGGCGACTGCGGCTATACTTCTGCTGAAGAAATAATAAAAAAAGTGCTTAAAGGCATGCATTTGCCACCGCTTATATTTATGCCCTTTATAAGGCTAGGCGCAAGGCTTTTCGGCGGATTTTCGTTAAAGGACGCAAACGCAAAAGAAGCATTAAAAAACAGTCGATTACCAGTTTTATTTATCCACGGGAAAGAAGATAAGTTCGTGCCGTTTTATATGAGCGAAGAAAATTATAAGGCGTGTGGTAAAGAAAAAAACTTATAGCAATCGACGGTGCGGAACACGGATTATCTTACCTTGTTGCGCCCGAACAATATTTTAATTCGCTTAAAGAATTTGAAAAGAGTATAGGTATATAAAAAGGAGAAAATCATGAAAAAAGTAGCGGTATTTTTTGCTGATGGAACGGAAGAGATTGAGGGGTTAACCCCAGTTGACGTGCTTAGGCGCGCGGACGCAGATTGCGATATAGTTTCGGTGTCGGGGGAATACCCGATAGGCTCTCACGGCATAACGATAAAGGCGGACAAACTGATAGAAAACGTTGACGATAAAGAATACGACGCGGTCGTAATCCCAGGTGGTATGCCAGGCGCAGTCAATATATCGAGTAATTTTTCAGCAGTTAGGTTTATTAAAAAAATGGTTGAAAATGGAAAACTTGTAGCGGCAATCTGCGCGTCGCCTGCGGTAGTCCTTGCTAGACACGATTTGCTCGGCGGCAAAAAAGCCACCTGTTTTCCTGCGGAAGACTTTATTACTTCCATAAAATTCGACGGTGAATATACGGGTGCGGACGTTGAAGTGGACGGCAACTTAATAACTGCAAACGGACCAAAGTCGGCAATGGAATTTTCACTTGAAATTTGTAAGGCGTTAGGTCTTGAACCAAAAATATAATCGGTAAAAAAGGCAAAGAAAAAAGGTGGCAATCGCCACTTTTTTCTTTATAAACGTTATAATCTAACTTCTGCTTTTCCGTCTAGATAGGTTATTCTGTCGCCCGAATCGTTAAGGCTGTCTTGCATAGCAAGGAACCCTTCTTTGGTAAATCTTGGAACGAAGTTTTTGATAATTTCTTTTGCGCGAGTTGCATTGTTTTCAAGTAAGAGTTTAAGCATAGCGAGTTGCCACTTAGCAGAGCCAACGCAAGCGAGTTCAGGATCAGCAA
This sequence comes from Clostridiales bacterium, assembly GCA_015055805.1. GTDB lineage: Bacteria > Bacillota > Clostridia > Christensenellales > Borkfalkiaceae > UBA1259. Next base: position 109,598 of record SVHN01000005.1, on the reverse strand, counting down.
TATAATAGTTGTTGCCGTGTCCTATCCCGACAGCACCTGGCGCATAAGGGTGAATAATAGGCATTATGCAAGATAAGTCTGCCATGTCCGTACTGCCCGAAGAATAAACTTCATCAAACACGAATTTTTGGTCGGGTAAAATTTCGCTAATAGCCGTCGCTGCGATATCAATCATACCCTTGTCGTTAATATGCGGCGCATAACCGGGCGCGTCGATAATTTCCACGTTTGCGCCGAGTGATAGGGCAGAGCCAACCAAAGCACGGTTTATTTTTTTGTTGTTTTCTATTATTGCGTCGTAAGTTAGTCCCCTAACGTACGCTTCAATAATCGCAGTTTCAGGGATAGCGTTTACCATATCGCCAGCCTTGGTGATAATAGGGTGGAAACGCATGATGTCAGATTCCTTAAAGGTTTCACGCAGAGCGTTACAAGCGTTAAGACCGCAGTTTGCTGCGTATAAAGCGTTTACGCCGTCCCACGGTGAACCGCCAGCGTGCGCAGCCTTTCCTTTATAAATTATGGTTTTAGGTATACAACCAACCGAGCCTAAACGGCATAGGAAAGTTTTAATATTCGTGGTGTGAACCATAAACGCAAGGTCAACACCGTCAAATAATCCACGATGTAAAAACTCGCTTTTTCCGCCTAAATATTTTATAACGCCCTTGTTTTTAAGTTCGGTACGGTATTCAATCTCAAGAAGTTCTTCGGCGGGGACTGCGCAAAGCCTAATCTTTCCGCAAAGCCCGTCAAGTACGCCGTCTTCTTTAAGTGCTGCCGCAACGCCTAAAAGTGCCGCGCATTGCGCGTTGTGTCCACACGAGTGAACCGCGCCCGTGATTTTATCTGATTCAGGGTGCGACGGACAAATGATTGAGTCGAGTTCGCCGAGAATTAAAAGGGTAGGACCTTCTTTTCCCGTATCTATTTCGGTGGTAAAACCCGTTATGCCGTCAGCAAGGGTTAGTTCATAACCAAGTTCGATAAATTTTTCTTGCATATACTTGTTGGTTTTGAACTCTTTATAACCCGTTTCGGGGTTTTCCCAAATGTATCTTTCCGCATCGAGAATAAGTTTTTTGTGTTTGTCAACTGCCGCGCTTAATTTTTTCATGATTTCCTCCTTAAATTTAAGCCTTCGACGGGTCTATTATTTCACCCAGATAAGGTAATTCTCTATATTTTTCAGCATAGTCTAAGCCGTATCCAACAACAAATCCACAGGGGATATCAAACCCAACGTAATCGGCTTTGATATCAACTTCGCGGCGTTCTTTTTTGTCAAGGAAAGCGCAAATTTTAATGGATTTAGGATTGCGTTTTTTAAGAAGATCTACGAAGAACGCAAGTGTTTTACCGCTGTCGATAATGTCTTCAACGATAATGACGTCTCTTCCTTCAATATCGGTGGTAATGTCGCTTTTCATTTCCATTTCACCGCTGGTCATGCCGTTTCTGTAACTTGAAAGGCGCGCGAAGTCAAGCATGATCGGGCGTTTGATGTTTTTTGTCAAATCGGCGAAAAAGTATATCGCACCTTTAAGAGTGCAGACAAATACAGGACGACGAATGGAATTGTCAATGCTAGAATAATCAAGTGTGATTTGCGCCGCAAGTTCTTTAACGCGTTTTTGTATTTGTTCTTCGGTCAACAATATTTTTATGTTTTTATTCATTTGTGTATTCTCCGTGTTTATTTTTTTATTAATTGAATAATGTTTTTTGTGTTGTCATCAACTTTGACCTTATCGGAAATAGCAACGCCGAAAATTGCTAAAACGTCGTTTTTGCAAGCGAGAAGAGCAAGGCTGTCGCGCTCTTTAAGAGGAATTTTCTTGTCGGTAAGATAATAGACAGGCGGTTTAAGACGCGTGTCCCGATAACTTGTTTTGATTTCATTGTAAATCAATGCAACGAAAAATAATGCCGTAAGCCTTACAACATTTTGTCTGACATTATCGTAGTTAATATTTAGTTAGACTGATGTAATACTGTTTAGTCATTAGACTGTTTGCTGTTTAATTTATTGTAAATTTTGTAAAGAAGATCTACAATGTGAGCAAAAGCAAAAAGTATAGCAGATAATGTAAGGGATAAAACAATTTGTAGAAGAGTAACATTATCTATGTTAACTATAAAATTAATTATAGATGCAACAATCGCAATTATAGACAATATTTTTAATGTTACGACAGTGCCTAATGTTAAATCATTTTCCTGTTTGTTTTTATTCATTTGTGTATTCTCCGTGTTTATTTTTTTATTAATTGAACAATGTTTTTTGTGTTGTCATCAACTTTGACCTTATCGGAAATAGCAACGCCGAAAATCGCTAAAACCTCGTTCTTACTTGCAAGAAGTGCAAGGCTGTCGCGCTCTTTAAGCGGAATTTTCTTGTCGGTAAGGAAATCGCCTAGGCTTTTCGTTCCACCGCCGAACTTGGTAAAGACGTCGCCGTCCTTTCTCGTTCTAATAACAGTATCGACGGGGATTTTATCAAGGTCTAAATAGAATCCGCTTTTTAGGTCGGGCGCAGTTACTTTGTTTATCTCTAATTCGCTTTCCCCGAAAGAAAAGTTTGCTATTGAAAAGGGGATAGTAGGAAGAGCGTCGGTAGATTGTTTGTAAAATACGATTTTATCGTATTCCCTTATGGCGGTTATGCCGAGCGGTAGGTTTATACTGCTACCGTTTTGTTTAGATATAAGCGAATACGCGTCGTCAACGTGAACTTTTTCGTAATCTTTTTTTACGCCGAGCGATTTAAGGGCGGATATCGTAGCTCTAGAAAATAAGGCGCGGTGACAAGGAATAGTTATTTCCGCCTTGTCGCTAGAAAGGTTAAGAATTTTTTTGCTCTCTATCTCTAAAAAATCGTCGTCGTCTTTTAAGATTTCAGCAAAGCGAAGTAATCCGTCTTGCATTTTTGGAAAAAGCTTTTTAATTTCGGGAATAACTTTAAGTCGTAATGCGTTTCTCGTGTAGTCGCAACAAAAGTTGGTGTCGTCGGTAACGTAGGGGATATTGTTTTTTATGACGTAATCTTGAATATCTTCTTTTTTTACGGTAAGGAAAGGACGGATAATTTTGTCGTTAAAATTTCTTTCGATGCCCGTTGCGCCTTTAACACCCGTACCGCGGAAAAGATTAAAAAGTACCGACTCGGTGTTATCGTCAAGGTGATGAGCAGTCGCAACCTTAGTGCATTTTTTGCTGTTGATAGCATCAAAAAAGCACTCGTACCGCAAAATGCGAGCGGCTTGCTCAACGGATAACTTTTCTTGGTCGGCTTTTTTTAGAGAGTCAACCGAATAGGTGAGAAGTTCTACGTTGTGCTTAGAACAATAGTCTTTTACGAATTCGGTGTCGCGGATCGAACTTTCACCGCGAATACCATGCTCAACGTTTAATGCAATAACGGTAATCTCGAATTTTTTAGATAACGATAACATATAATTTAAAAGTGCCATAGAATCGCTGCCACCTGAAAGGGCGACGGCAATTTTATCACCGTTAACTATTAAGTTGCGAATATCGACTTGCATAGTAATATTGTAACAAAACAATGTCGAAAATACAAGTCATAAATAAATATTATTTAAAATTTTTTACTTAGAACGGTTGACAAAAGAAAATTAATGTTATATTATAGTAAGGCACTTGAGAAAAGTGCTGAAAAATACGAATCGCGGGGTGGAGCAGCTTGGTAGCTCGTCGGGCTCATAACCCGAAGGTCAGGAGGTTCAAATCCCCTCCCCGCAACCAAATAAAAACGGATAGGTATAATGCCTATCCATTTTTGTTTTATTGAGAGCATGAAGGAAGGGGATTTGAAATAGTTTTAAAAAATTTTTTTAAACATGACACGCATCTGTCATATTTATTGGTTTATAATAAAAATAATATTCAAATTATAGCACAGCAAACGAATATTGCTGTATGCGAAAAGGTATACAATGGAGGTTAATAATATGAATTACGAATACACACACAAAAAAAAGGAATATGACTTAAACAAGGTTGAAAATGCGCAAATATTATTCTTAAATGGCGATTTTATAAATCTTTCAAAGAAAGAAATTATAGACATTGAGGTTAATCTATATGACAAACTTGTCCATTTTAATAATTGTTATTTCCCCGTCGCCAAACGTGGATTTTTAAAACTAAAAATAATTGATAAAAAATTAAAATACGACAATTCTTCGGTATATAATCAAAAAGAGTATAAAAAAGATAGAAAATCTTATATTGAAAATCGTTGCGTAGGAGAGGGTGGAATTTTTGCCATTAGATTTTTTAATGAACTAAGTTGGAGCGATATGATTATTGGGGACATTGTTGCAAAAAAAGAAGAAGACTGTTTAATTTTTAGTTTTTTAGAATGTCAGTCACTTGGATTTTCAGATAAAGATAGCCATTTTATAAATTTAAAAAACGTTAATAAAAAAGATGTTAGAGTTTTGCATTTGGATTTTGAAAATTGCGATGGAATATACGTCTATCAAAACGAGATTAAAGATATCAACTTAAACTTTGAAAAGGAGTTGTCGTGGAATTCAGAGGGATATTGTAGGGTAATAAAAAACGGATATATTCGTTTAAAATTTATTAAATGTTATAACGATGGAAGAAGAGCAAATATATACACTATAAACACAACACCAACGACAAAAGATTTAGAAAAGCGTATTTGCGGAAAGGGTGAAGACGATATTGATATTTGCAATTTATACATTTCTAATTATCATTGTGGGTATGGCTTAGAAAAGGAAGAAGTAATAACTTTAAATGAACTTTCAGACTATCCAGATAATTATGAGGAAGATGATTCTGGATATTATGCTTCTTACGTGACGGGGTATGCGAAAAAAGAAAAAGACGGCTCGATTTTAATTGTTTTTGGCAAAAGAAGAAAATAACGAGTATTGTTTATAAACTCAAAATCACATCAACTGACCATTTATGACTAAATAGTTCAATTAAGTAGCGTTTGTTTTTTCTACGATACTTTTCCATTCGGCGTTCATACCATTTGTGGATTTTTTGAAATACAAATTTAACGGAGTTCGTTCTGTGTCTATGTCTTGGTTTCGCTTGTTCCCTGATGTTCTTTTGGTTTCAGCACCGATTTTCCCGAGCGAATTTTTTGTAAACTTTTGAACTCTTATAACCTGATAACTAATAATTTTCACCTCCTTTGACCGTTGTCAGTTTTTATTGAGCGTTTAGTTTTTTTGACACGGCTATTGCATAGCCATATCTCACTAAGATACAAACTTCGTTTTTGTATCCCGTTCGCTCTGCCGAGGGCTGATTTCCAACTTAAAATCCCGTTCATTAGGAAATAAAAAAGCGCAGGTTTCATTACCTGCGCAAATTAAAAAGGAGCACCTAAATTGATGCTCCAAGGTTGGCTAAATTACCCCTCCATATATCAAGCGATTAAAACGCCGAAATTATTCCGAAATTTTTAAATTTTTTGTAACAACTTTATTTTTATACTTTTTATCGAGTTTTTTACAATGCTCCATAAAGGATGTAAGTTGTTCTTTTATAGGGCGTGTATCGTTTTCATCAACAACCAAAACGTAGTTTTCGTCAAGATATTTTTGATAGCGTTTATTACGTTTTTCAACGTAAGGTTTTGCGATACGTTCTTTGTAAAACTCTTCCGCCGTGCACTCTAAACGCGTAACTATCTCATTATACTTATCTAAAAGTTTTTGAAAGTTTACGTCAGTAGGGCGTGGTTGATTTTGCTTTTTCATCTCTTCAATGCGTTCAAAGAAAACAATAAACAACCATTGAAAACACGGTGGCTCGTATTCGTAATATTCGTAAAACCACTCACGTACTTGACGTGGTAGTTCGTTTAAGCGGTTGCCAAGTTCTAGCTCATCATACTTTTCCCAAACCTTCTTAACAAGATATTTAATTGCAAAGTAGCAATATTCTTTGTAACTGTAAAACCAAGAACAAATATATTCTTGTAGTTGTAACGGCATTTCTACACGAAAAACGTCCCACAAAATATCTTCATCGCCATCGGTAACGCCTTTGTTTTTAAATTTGCGCCATTGCTTAATAGCGTAAATCTCATCATCGTCTTGCGTTTGAACTTTTAAGTCATCTGTTTCTATGGCAGAGAATATTTCAGTTAAACGTTTAGAAACTTCGCCTTGCGATAAGCCTACTTGTTTAGCAATCTCTTTTTGTGTAAATTTATCTACGTAAAGGGCATAAATGTCACGGTCAAGTTCGCTAAAATCTCTAAGAAGAAGATTTTCAATATCTTTCTTTCTCAAGAAGTCATCTTCAGAGTCAAATTTTTTACTATGTAAAAAGCCGTTATCCGCACCAACGGCAGGCTTAACGTTATCGGTAAGTTTAACCGAGTGGTCTTTATGCCTACGATTTCCGTTATACATTTCGGTATCTAGTTCAACTAGCTTTTCCCATTGCTCTTCATCAACGGCAATAGAATCTAACTTGTGGTTGTTATAAAAGTAGTAAAGAAACTTGCCGTTTTCTTCGGCAGGTTGCTTCTCTTTATTCAACTTATACGCACGATTAACTTTCATACTTTTCTCCTTTTTCTTTGAGTATAACATAGTAAATATGACAATTTGTGTCATATATTGTATAATATTATATAAAAAATAAGAAATTTGTCTTTATTGCGTCTTAAAATTAATTTATAACTCTATTGGCACGCCTATGCAAGTTATCGTGCAAGAAAATGTGTAGGATAGAGTGAAAACTTTGTCATAAAAATTATCAGAACAGTTTAAAAATTGTCATAAGTTATTGACAATTTAAGGATAAAAGTATATAATAGTATCGATTTCGATAAATAAAAATTTTTCAAGTTTCGAAAGCGAGGGCAAAAATGAAAATCATTGAAAGAACGAATTACTTGCAAAGGTTAATTAATCTTAAAGGAACGCCTGATATAAAAATTATTACAGGAATTAGGCGTTCAGGCAAGTCTAAATTAATGGAGTCTTATATTGACTATTTAGAGGAAAACGATAGTTCGGCAAATATTATATTTATAGATTTTTTCAATATAAAATTTGAAGAATTAAAGGAATATCACAAACTAAACGACTATGTGGAAGCTAATTATCAAAAAGGTAAAAATAATTATCTTTTTATTGATGAAGTTCAGCTCTGTGATAGGTTTGAAGTTGCAATTAACAGCTTATATACAAGTGGTAAATACGATATTTATATAACGGGTTCTAACGCTTTTCTTTTAAGTAACGATTTGGCTACTTTATTTACAGGTAGATATATAGAGATACATGTGTTTCCGTTTAGCTTTAAAGAATACGTTCTTTACCACGAAAACGAAAGTAGTATAGACGAGTTATTTAAGCAATACACGATAAAAGGTGGACTTGCAGGTTCTTACGCTTATAAGAACGAGCAAGATAGGATTAAGTATATAAGCGAAGTTTACAACACCATCGTTAATAGAGATTTGGTTAGTAAATACAACTTGCCTGACACATGCGTTTTAGACCATCTTTCAGAATATTTGATGGATAATATAAGTAATTTGACCTCGCCAAACAAAGTAAGCGACACACTCACCTCTAATAAGATAACAACTAATCACGTTACTATCGGTAAATACGTTAAATATTTGTGCAACGCTTTTATGTTTTATGACGTTAAGCGTTATGATATTAAAGGCAAAAAATATCTTGACACGTCGGACAAGTATTATTTAAGCGACGTTGGTTTTAGATATGCCTTACTTGGTAGTAGGAATATGGACTACGGCAGAATTTACGAAAATATTGTTTGTATAGAACTTATGCGTCGTGGTTATGAAATTTACGTTGGTAAGCTTTATCAAAAAGAAGTTGATTTTGTTGCAAAACGTGGTAGTGAACAAATTTATATTCAAGTTAGCGATAATATCGATAATCCCGAAACCTTTAAAAGAGAATACGAACCACTACTTAAAATTGCAGACGCTCATCCAAAAATGATTATTGCAAATACAAAACACGATGACTACTCTTACGAGGGGATAAAGATTTGCGACCTTGCCTTATGGTTGCTTAAAGATTAAGGAAAACTAACTTTAATATGACCAAAGTTGTCATATTTGCTGTGATAAAATATATTAACAAAAAATTATCTTGGGGTAGTTTAATCATAAAATATAAATGGACAAAAATGATTGAAATTATCAAGAAAATAAATATAAATTTATGCATATTTTTTATTTTCTCTAAAATTAAGATAGAATCGTTAATTCATAGATAGATTCTACACACCATTCTACAGTGGGTAATGTTATAATATAGGTAGATTCTTAAAAGGTTGGTACAATATGAATATTAAGAACATTGGAAAAATAATAGCGGAGCAACGAAAGAAACGTAATATGTCCCAAAAAGATTTAGCGGACAAGCTGAACGTTTCCAACAAAACTATTAGTAAATGGGAATGTGGAAACGGTATTCCCGATATTGAATCTTTGGATAAACTTGCTCGTGTATTTGGTATCACATTAGATGAGTTACTGAATCCACCAAGCGAAGTGCCACAAGTTGAAAATGTTGACAATTTGACAGAATCTACGCCTATTCCATCGATAAAAGGTAAAAAAAACAAGCCGAGAAAACTTTTATTTTCATTGATAATTTCTTGCTCGTTATTTTTCGTTTTGGCAACATCTTTGTTGTGTTATTTCTTTATTCCAAGAAAACCTGAAATAATTAGTACGGACAAATTTTACGTTGATAAGCAAAATTCTGTTGTTTCTTGTACGGTAGATAATGCGATAGAGCAATTTTCTTTTAGTGATTCAATTGAAGTCCCTATTACGAACAAGTGGAATGTATATTACGACTTAAATGGTATATACGCCATCAATTCGCAAACAGTAGATTTACAGACGGGCGACAATACTTTCTATATTGTTGTTGAAAACTCCGCTGGTAATAAAAAACATATCAAGTTATTATTCGTAGAAAGCCTTTGTATGTGGTAACATTCAATACCAATGGCGGTGAAACCATAGCGAATGAAATTGTAATGGAAGATGATTTTGCCACATACCAAGAGCCTATTAGGGAAGGTTATATTTTTAATTCGTGGGATTTTGACTTTACGCAACCTATTACTAGAAATATAACTATTAACGCAACGTGGATTGCCAAAAATCTTACTTTAACCTATTACGCGAACAATGGAACGGAAAATATTTTAACACAAAATATTACATACGACGATGAAATTACTTTCAAGACAGGCAATGAGTTCAGTAAAGAAGGTTATACCTTAAGTGGTTGGAATACAAAAGCTGATGGTAGCGGTACGGCTTATTCCGTTGGTCAAACCTTTAACAATTTTCAAGTTAGTGAAAATGATTTTGATTTATACGCACAATGGACTGTAAATCAATATACTATAACTACTACAAAGAACTTGCAAAATGCAGGTAGTGTTAGCGGTATAGGTTCGTTTGATTATGGTACAGTTCAAACACTTACTGCTCTTACCAACATAGGGTATGCTTGGGACGGTTGGTATTCCAAAGATAATATTTTAATTTCAAAATCACAAACCTTAACAGTTACTATTGGTTGCGAAGGACAGGAATATATCGCAAAATGGACGGCTAATAAGTATAATATTGCCTTGGATGTAAACGGTGGCAATGCTATTTCCCAAAGTTCAAAAGAACTTACCTTTGGTGAAAGCTTTGTTTTGCCTGTTCCTACTCGCACTGAAGCCGTGTTTTTAGGTTGGTTTGATATTAATAACAATAAATATACCAATAACGAAGGAGTAAGCGTTAAGAATTGGGATATCGCAAACGCTACCACTCTTTATGCACATTACAAAATCAATGAATACCAAGTTTCTTTAAGCGAAAATATTGATGTCGGCGGTTTTGTTCAAGGATTTGGATTAAAAGAATACGACAGCAATGTTAATATAATTGCTCAACCGAATACAGGTTATTCTTTTGTGGGGTGGTATAATGGAACAACGCTTATTTCTTCTTTGGCGGAATATTCGTTCATAATGCCGAATGCTCCTATATCTTATACGGCAAAATGGAAAGCAAACACTTACACTGTTACAATGGATGTTAATGGTGGAACAAGTTTATTAGATAACACTCTAGACGTAATATTCGATAATTCGTTCTCTTTGCCTATAACTACTAAAGAAGGTTACTTATTTGGTGGTTGGTATTTAGGGGTAAATGGAACTGGTAGACAAATCACGGATGATTTTGGGAATTCAATAACTGCTTGGGATATTCCAAATAATATAACTTTATACGCTAAATGGAATGTGGTTAACTATAATATTAACTATATTTTGAATGGTGGAACTAATTACTTGACAAATCCTGCTACCTATAACGTCGAAGATAGTGATATAACGCTCAACTATCCTACAAAAGATGGTTATACCTTTAATGGATGGGTTGCAACTGGTGCTAATAATGCAGAAAAAAACACGATTATTCCTTCTGGAAGTATAGGAGAGAAAACTTTTGCTGCAAGTTGGGTAAAAAGTTCATCTTTTATAGCAATATCAACTGCTCAAGAATTACAAGCTATTCAAAATAATCCTTCTGGATACTATTACTTAACGAAAGATATCGATTTATCAAGTTTTGATTGGTCTCCTATTTCTGAATTTAATGGTATTTTAGATGGCAATGGTTATAGCATAATTGGATTGACTTTTAATTCTAATGATATTGTTCTAATGAGTAATTGGAAGCAACTAGCACTTATTCTTAACAATAGAGGTAAAATAGAAAATTTAAATATACAAAATGCAACAATATCGTTGGGTGGCGGCGGGTCTGCTTATTTTGCAGTTTTAACTGTTTTTAACTATGGAACGATACATAATTGTTCTATAAGCGCAAATATTAACACACATGGCGGTAATTGGGGCACTATCGCATATAACAACGACATAACTGGCTTAATTTCTAATTGTTATTCTTCAGGTGTTTTAGATGGTGATGAAGCAACGGCTGGCGGAATTGTTGGCTATAATGAAGGATTAATTAAAAATTGTCATAGTGATATGATATTAAAAGCGATTGCAAATACTGCGCAAAAAGATATCTTGGCTGGTATTTGAGCCACGAATGGTTCTTCTATATCGGGTACGCATGCGACAATCGAAAATTGCTTCTTTACTGGAAAAATTGAAAACGGTTATTATCAATATGGTATTACTTACAATTATGGGACACAAGGGTCAATAAAAAATTGTTTTGTGGAGGCCACAATTGGTAATCCTATCGATATTCATTTTGGTAATTCATATACTATTGCTAATGTGACTGACTCTCTATCAATTAAAAATTGCTTTTATTGTGATTCAATGAATATGCCATCTAACACTGAAAAGACAGGAACCGCTATAAATAGCGACGTTTTAAAAGAAAAAGAATGGCTTAAAATAACTTTAGGGTATTATGAATTTATAAGTGAATTAAACTTGTGGTTAGATGATTCTAACATCTGGATTTTCACAGAAAATGAGTACCCTAAGTTGTACTGGGAATGATCCACCATGTCAAGGAAGCAGTAAAATAAATATGAGTAAGCTTAGAAATTTTAAGTTAAACTGTAAAAATACTACATCTAATTGCGATATGTCGAACTGTTCGCTTGCAAATATTACTGCAAAAGGAATATTATTAGAAACTGCTGCTTTTTATAAAATTTATTGCCGCTTAGAAAAAGAAAATTATATTCCATTTGAAGATGAAAAGGCTATGGATGAATATTATGAAAAGCGAATGCAAGATGATTATGTAGATTTGAAAGTTGTTGAAATTGTTAATGGCGCGCTTGCTGTAGAATTGGCATTAAAATATTTAACTTTTAAAGAAAATAAGACGTTTAAGCAAATTCATAATTTGGATACTCTTTATAATGGTTTACCCGAGCCTCACAAGAGTGTACTTAAATCCAAGATTTTTACACAAGCACATCAAGATGAAAACGCATTAAATAAAAATTTGAAAGTAATTGCAAATTCATTTGAAAATTGGCGTTACTTCTTTGAAAAAGACGGTGTTGGGACTTCTAATTTCTTTAACGATTTTGTTCATATCATCTGTGAATACGCCTTGTCATTTAAGGAAGAATAATTATTTTAGTCGAAGAGTTAGTAAAATAAGGAAGTTTAGTTATGGAAAGATGGGATAAAGAAGGAATCCCCCATAAGGGATGGATGTTTGAATACATAGAAGATTACGAGGATGATTATATTCAATGTGAAATGTGTGACAAAAAAGGTATTCGTTTTGTTCATGTTTTATCGCATCCCGAATATGGCGAGATACGTGTGGGATGTGAGTGTGCATCTAAAATGCTAAACGATTATGTTAATCCACAGCAACGAGAGAGAGTTTTTAGGAACAAAATAAACAGACTAAAAAACTTTCTAAAAATTGATTGGCGTTATAATCTTGTAAAGAAAACACATTCCGCAAAGTATAAAGGCGAATATATTACAATAAAAGAAAGTGTTTTGGGTACATTTGGAGTGTTTTTTCGACGAGAAAATTTTTGGATTTTTAACGGAGAAAGAGTAAGAGATTTACAAACTGCTAAAAGATTTGCTTTTGAAATTTTTGATGAAAGGCACGTATAATTATTGAAAATATATGTTAAGAGGAGAATAGATGGGAAAACAAACAAAACAAAAAGGTAGCCATTTTGGTGGCGAGTGGACTATTCAAAAATTACATATAATCGAAGAGTATTTGAAAACATATGCCCAAGTCCTAAAAAACACAAAAGTAAAGAAAATATATGTTGATGGATTTGCAGGAAGTGGAATAACTGAATTGAAAACAAAAACTGATGAAGTTGGAGATTTACTTGTAGGATTAGAAGAACAAGAAAAAACGCCCACTATAGTAGAAGGCTCTGCTCTTTTGTCTTTAAAATATAATTTTGATGAGTACTATTTTTTAGAGCTGGATTCTAATCGAATAGAAGTTTTAAAAGAAAATATTAAAAAAAATTATCCAGACAAGATATCTAAAGTCAATTTTATAAAAGGGGATAGCAATACAACTCTTTTAGAAGTTGTCGGCAAAATTACAAAGTATGATAGATGTCTAATGTTTTTAGACCCATATGCTTTAGAGTTAAAATGGGAAACTCTTGAAGCAATATCTAAATGTAGTGGTGTGGATTTATGGTATTTATTTCCATTATCTTTAGTAAGATTGATTGAAAAAGAAAGAAACATAACCGAATCAAATAAACAAAAAGTAACTGCGATTTTAGGTACAGATGAATGGTACAACAAGTTGTTTGAAGAATCGGTGCAAGTGGATATGTTTGGAGAAAAACATTATAGTAGAGTTGAATTTGAAGAGGTTTTAAAATATGTTAAATCTAGATTTTCAACGATATTTTCTTATGTTTCGCCTGATTCAAAAGTTTTGAAGAATGAAGCAAAAAACTCACCTATGTTTATGTTGTGTTTTATGATGACAAACACAAGTAAGTCGGCGCAAAATTTAGCTTCAAAATTAGTAAAGGGTATAATAAAAAGCACGGAGAAAGTTTAATGAAAACAATAGAACGAAAGACAATGTTATATAAAACGGGTGTGGAATACGGTGATTATACCATTAACCACGTTCAAGGTTGTGCTCACGGTTGTAAATTCCCTTGCTACGCAATGATGATGGCTAAACGTTTCGGCAAAGCTAAAACTTATGAAGAATGGTGCGAGCCTAAACTTGTTAGCAATACACTTCAAATACTTGATAAAGAAATACCTAAATTTAAGGATAAAATTCAATCGGTACAGCTTTCCTTTTCAACAGACCCTTTCATGTATGGTTATGATGAAATAAAAGAGTTAAGTTTAAAGATTATCGAAAAGTTAAACAACTCTGATATTAAATGCACGGTTTTAACAAAAGGTGTTTTACCAATAGAGCTTGCTAAATATTCTCATAATAACGAATATGGAATAACTATCGTGTCTTTAGATGAAGAGTTTAGGCAAAAGTTTGAACCCAACACGGCTAAATATGAAGAAAGGATTGCTTCCCTAAAAGCGTTGCACGATGCAGGCTTTTACACGTGGGTAAGCATTGAGCCATATCCAACGCCTAACATGATAAACCAAAGTTTAGCAGAAATTTTAAAAGCCGTAAGCTTTGCAGATAAAATCATTTTTGGTAGATTGCATTATAATAAAGAAGTATCTGCATATAAAAAACACAAAGAGTTTTTCAATGAACAGGCAAAACAAGTAATTGAGTTTTGCGAGCAAAGCAAGAAAGCTTATCACATCAAAAACGGCACGATAACGGATTGAAAGGCGAAAATATGCTAATTTGTTAAGCGCTCAAAAAAACACATAAAAAAAGTTGACAAAAAAGGTTTAATAGTATAAAATTATTAATATATTTTTTGTAAGAACCTAGGAGAAAAAGTAATGTGCGTGGTTTTAAAACCAGATATCATCGTAGCAGCAATGATAAAGAGAATTAATAATTTTTACCAATTTATGATGACTTCAAGAAAAATTAGTAAAGATAAAATTATTTCCCATAAAGAATATGAGGGGTTCAGTTTTTCTCTTGAGGATTGTGTTAAAATGCAAAATGATTCAAGAAACAGTTCATTGGGAATCGTCATTGCGAATACAGAAAAAATGGAATTTCAAAGTTTTCTTGAGAATAAAAGTATGTTTAAACCTATAGGGGTGGATTTGTATAGATTAACTGAAGAAGCTGAGGAAGCATGTTTTGCAAATCAAGTCGATGATTTAATGGATGCAATACTTGAAAATGCATACAGTCGTAAAATATTATTAGCGATGGGTATTATATAATAAAAAGTGTAACTAAATAATAAAAGGATAGCCAGATTATTAAAGCTGGCTATTTGCTTATTTAAAATCAAACTTAGGAGAAAAAGCATGGAAAAGATAAAGTATAAAATTTTTCAGGATGCTACTCAGGGCTACATTCAAATAGAAGACATTTACGTAAATCACTTAATTGATACTTTATATGTTCAGCGTGAGAAAAATGTTTCACAAGTTGGAATTCGTTCTGTATTTAGTGGTGCTACACATGATAGGTTTTCACATTCGCTAGGTGTTTATGGTATGGGAAAAAGAATATTTACTTCTTTTAAGGACAGTTTGAAGCCTTTAATGGAAAAGAATATTATCAAAAATCACAAAAACGAGTTAGAAGAAAAAATAAAACTTTACGAAGTTCTTTACACTATAGCTTGTCTTTTACATGATATCGGTCATCCAGCTCTATCGCATACTTTAGAATATCTATACAATGATGACTATATGAATATGGGTGTAGATATTAAATTTGATAATAAGAAACGTTTTATTGTAGCTGATGGTAAAATTGAAAGTGGTTGTGATGTAAAAGAATGTGTTTCAATGGGAGAAAAAGAAGTTGAAAGAATTATTAAAAGATATATTTGGTCGAAAGAAGAAGGTGGTAAAAAAACCTTCTTAAAAGAGGCTTTTATTTTTGCTCTTAAAAAAGCAGAAGGTGGCCATAATAATGGACTTGTAATCAATTCATCGCCACATGAAACAATGGGAGCGTTTCAAGTTTTAAAAGTGTCAAGAATCAAAAAAAGCATAGAGGTGATTTTAGAAAAAAAATTAAAAGTTAAAGGACAAGAAAATCTTGAAGATCATTGTGCGTTTATTGCCAGAATGATAACGGGGACAAAATATGATATTCGTTCTATAATTATCAACAAAAAAGAAGATGCAGTAAGTCTTAAATTAGAATATAGTTTAAGAAACTGCATAATATCCTTATTAAATGGGCTTATAGATGCAGATAGTATAGATTATTTGAACAGAAATGCTCATTTTTCTGGTTATGCAACAAATAGTCTTGACGTAATGCGTCTATGCAATGCTTTTCAAGCATATTTTGATGAATCAAAATCTATTTTTACAGTCTGTATAGCAAAGAGTGCGTTATCATCCTTAGAAGATTTTGTTCAAGCTAGAAATTTTGAGCCGAAGTGGTTGTATTCACATCACAAAATAGTTTATTTTAATGAGGTTTTAATTGAGTATTTAATTAAACTTTCATCAGTCTATCTGTTTAAGTTTAATCAAAAGGAAATAGAAGAATTAGTTTTAAAAGCTCTATTTGGCAAGAAGAGATTATATAAGTGTTTTAATGAGTTAAATATTACAGATGTAATTGATTGGGAAAAATTATTTTGTAGGTTTTCTAAAAATAGCATAGAATGTAGTGAAAGAAAATACATATCAGAAAAAAAGAGGTTTACTAGACGTGTTAAAAAGAACATTGCCACAAAGGATTTAGATGGTATAAAGCCATTGTGTTTTAAGATAGAAGAATCAGCTGAAAAACCTATATATTTTAAATATAATTTTTTATATTTTGCAACTTTTGTTTTGCAACAAATGAATAAAGTTCTAGATAATAAGAGCTTAAATTTTCAACAAATATTGGAAACATCTAACACCATTCATAGTTTTTTAGATGTATTGAATGATTTTGTTAAGCGACTAGATTATATTTACATAAATTATATTTTGTCTCCCAATATTGCAACATCTTTCAGTAAAAACGGAAAATTTTTTAAAGCTACGGATTGTAGCGTGGATTCGCTATTTAATTATTTGTTTTTATCAGTTAGGGATATTAATTCCTTAAATAAAAAAGCTGATTTTCGTCATGAGATGTTTCTTGACCTTTTGGAAGAATTTAAGACTAGAAAATATAGAAAAAGCTTATGGAAAACATATGATGAGTATAAACTTTTTATAAAATCTATGGCAACTAAAACGGGTTTATCCGTCGATATAATAAACAAAGAATTTGTTGAATTAATTAAATCGGTTTCGGGGACAGAATGTTGTATTGAATTTGAGGATAAAGTTTCGGCAAGTAATGATAAAGAGTTGAATTGTATATACGTAAATTGTTATGAAGAGGAATCAGTAAGTCGTCTAAAAAAGTTAAATAATAAAAAAGAGGCTTTTAGGTCAGTATTCGAGTGCCTGGGCACGAAAATGATTATTCGATTACATAAATGTCAGTTTAAGAACTTTAATAATTTAGAGATTTTGTTTGGAGAACATAAAGTAAATTACGGGGATATTAGTGAATACAAAACACCAAAAACATATGTTTTTCCATATATATATTATTCAGAAAACACGCAGGAACAACAAGTTGGGAACGAAAAAATATTAATTGCTTTAAAAGATAAATTTCTAAGATATTTAAGCGAAAAAATAGATAATAATAGTCTAAGTTATAAAGGAGAAGATATGAGGAGCATGCCTTTTGAGAAGGGTAAAATAATACGTGATAGTGTACACGGAGATATTTTTGTTGAGCAAAAATATCTAAATATTATAAATACAGCAGCATTTCAAAGGTTGCATAGAATTAAACAATTAGCTACAGCAGACATGATATTTCCAGAGGCTGTTCATACAAGATTTGCTCATTCTATAGGAACATTTTATATCATGAAGCAAATAATGAATCATTTCTGTGTAATTTTAGATGAATTAAAAATCGCATATACTCAGGAGGATAAAGATGTTGTATTGGTTGCTGCGCTTTTACATGATATAGGGCATGGACCTTTCTCGCATGCACTTGAGGGAGTTATAGACATTGGAGGAAACAAGTTAAAGAAACATGAGGAATGGTCTATCGAGATTATTTTAAATGATAAAGAGCTTAATGATGTACTAAAAGAAAACTTTAGCATTAATTTTGCAGAAAAGGTTTCAGAATGTTTGAAAAACTGTAGTTGTAATTCAAATACATTAACCAAGGTTTTCCACGAATTAATTAGTAGTAATCTTGATGCGGATAGATTAGATTACTTATTGAGAGATTCGTATAATACAGGAGAAAAAATAGGCCTTTATGATTTGCAAAAATTAATTTCGTCTATGGAGTTGACTGAATATAATGGGCATATAAGGGTGGCAATAAAAGATAGCGCTTTGGAATATGTTGATCAATATGTTTTAGCAAGATATCACATGTATTCTTCAGTGTATTTCGCCCCATTTAAATTAGCAACAGAAGAATTGTTTAGGAGATTAATAAAAATAATTGTTGCTTATCCTGGCAAACAAGAGTTTAGCACCAATGAAAAAATAGTAGAGGCAAAAGAGAAGATTCAAAACTTAAAATTGTATAAAATCTATAATAATTCCATAACGGTGAAAGATTATCTTTCCTTAGATGATTATTCTATTATGAACGAAGTGAACAGTGGGTTAACAACAATTTTTGAAGCGGAAAACAAACCTGTTTACAAAATGCTGGCAAAAAGTTTTTTATATAGTAATAATCATTTTAAACTTAAAAAAATAGGCAATGGTGCAAGATCATATTTTGACAAAGCTAAAATAGATTTAAAAAATAAATTTCCATATTTTAACGAGCTTAATTCTGTTATAGAGTTATGCGGAACTTATTCGGCCTATACTAAAAACCTAGATAATGAAATTTTAATTATACTGAGCAATGGGGAAATTAAGCCTTATTCGAAGCTTTCAAAATTTTCTACAAATTTTAACGATAATAAATTATTTTTTTCACAATATAATTATTATTATTTTAATAAACTAATTTGCGACGAAGAATTAAAAGATATAACTAAAGCTCGTAAAGGTGATGGAGAAAGAATAGATAAGTTATTTGATTCATACGATATTAGAAAACATACCGAGATTGAAAATAAATATCATTGCGAAAAAGACGTGTTGCAAAATATAATAAACACAGTTAAGGAAAATTATATTTTTGGCGAATACGAGATAACTTCCTTAGGTAAAACAACAACACAAGAGGATGTATATTTTGACACAAATAAATTTGTGCTAGCAAAAAATAATTATGCATTAAGGGTTAGAAAAATAAATAATAACTACATTTTAACGATAAAAAAACCAGGCACAATAGGAGTCGAGCCGTCTGAAACACAGTTTGTTCGTTTAGAATTTGAGACAACTTGTCCAGAATGTGGCATTCAAAATGAGGAAGCAAAAAAGTTTATAAATGATAATGATTTAATACAAGAGTTGATCAACAAAAAAGAAAATTTTAAGCTCTGTGATTTACAAAAAGTTATAAAAGTTTCTAATAGGAGAAAAAATTATTCAGTTAAAGATAGGGAGACACAAAGGAAGTTGTTTGAAATTTCATTAGATGAAGTTAAATACGAAGATGTGGAGAATAAAAATACAATTGAAGTTTGTCAAGTAGAAATTGAGTTGAAGGAAAGTTATAATTATAGAATAAGCTTAAATCAATTTGCTAGTAAATTTTGTGAAAAGTTTAATATTGCTATAGTGGATAACAAGCCAAAACTTTCTAAATATCTAGAGGCGTTAACGTTTTTTGGTAAATTATGATATGAAACTTGAAAATTTAATATTAATATGCAAAGTAATAGAAAGATATAAAGCTAGAATTATATTAACTTTTTGTTGAAGAATATGGGAAAACTATATCTAATTTTAACAAATCTAAAAGGCGAGAAAATTCTCGCCTTTTACGTTTAGGTTACAAACTCAAAATCACACCGACTGACCACTTGTAGGAAAATAGTTCAATTAAGTTGGCGCTTGCGCAACCACATAAAGAAAGGATACACAAAAGCGTGTATCCTTTCTTTATGTCTTTGAAAGTCAATAGGAGGGGATTTGAAACAGCGTTAAGAAACGGTAGACACCTACCGTTTTAGCGGTGACCGAAGATTTTTGCAAAGCACAAGTTGGAGAGTTCCGTATATGCTTTGCAAAAAGCAAGAAGAAATGCCCCTCCCCGCAACTTAAAAAAGTAAAGACCGTAAAAAGTTTTTGCTTTTTTATTTTATTGAAATTACATAAAAAAGTGATATAATAAAAATAAAAAGGTGAAACATATGGATTTGTTGGTAAATGAAAAAACAATAAAAAAATTAAAGAATCAATATTGTAAGGCAAAACAATATTTGAATAAATATTTTGCAGGTAAGACTTCGCGAAAAGAATTGTTTGATAAGAATTTTCATATTAGACCAACTAGTAATTATTTTAGAATAACTTGTATAACTGATAATACTAGATTTGCCATGCGCACTTTGCAAGTTAACAATGAAAGGGAATTTTACGAAGGCATTGACAAAAGTTTTTTATTTCTTGCCGATATGGAAAAAATTCAATCTTTATTACAAGAACAAATAGAACGAGTGTATGGTTTTAAGCCGTATGAAGTTGGTAAAAGAAAGGAGCAAACGGAATACGTGATTCAAGCAAAGTTTTGCCAATATTTAAAAAAAGAAGGTTATAATTTATTAACTACCGAATTTAACATTAAAAGTGGTGGTCGTCAACGTGTGGATATTGTCGCAAGAAAGGGGAAGGAACTGTGGATTTTTGAAATAAAAGACGGCGATGTTGCGACGGATTCTACCGAGCAAGTTTTGGCTTATAAAAAACTTTTAGAAGCAAATAAACACTATTGTTTTGAACTTTTAAGTAATTTTGATGAAGAATTAAAAGAAGATTTTGTTATAAAAACGGGGGTTGTCTACACCAAAGGTCAAAAGAGCAAAGACAACATAGATGCGTTGTTTAGATATGATAAAGAAACAAACAGTTTTTCTGAATAAAAATTAAAGGCTATTCAATAGCCTTTTTTTATTTTTAAAAATTTTTTATTAAAAAACGCTTGACTTATTGACAAAAATATGTTTTTTCTTATAATGGGCGGCGCAGCCTGTGTATTTTATTTTAAGGAGGCATTTTTATGCAAAAAAACAGATTTTTTATTTACAACAAAGACAAGTTTTCAGTTGTAATTAAAAAGGGTGAAAAGGTTATTAAAGAAAAAACATTTTCTCATAATCAAGGGGACGAGATATTGAATTATTTTCTTGAAAACGGCGCAAGATTACAAGAAAGAAAAGGAAAGAAATCTTTATTAGGTGGTAATTGCTTGTATTATAGATTTGGTGCTGAAGTTGAGATACAAACAAGTAAGGGTGTGGTGAAAATACCCCTTGCTACTGATTGTGAATATTTATTTTATGCAAAGAGTGGATTTATAGAAGGTGTAGAGTTGGAAAATTTAACGCCTGTTTATAAGGCTGTGGGGATAGACGGAATAAAAAGTGCAAGAGATATAGTAACGGTGTGGGAGTATTTAGAAAACCAAACAATTTCTGACGAATTGTTAAAGAAAATAGCAAGCGATTGTTTTTTGCTAATAGAAAAAAATAACGATTCTTATGATGAATATTTTTCGTGGGATATGTTTAGGCTAACAAATAATTTAGAGTTGATATGCGATTATGAAAATAGTGAAGAAAAATATTCAGTACTAAAAGAAGTGATAATTAAATTTTTAGAACGTGTTAAAAATAATAAAGATAAAGAAAAAGATATCAGGTATTTCATGGTTTTTCAAGCAGTAGAAAGACGGCTTTTATCTAAGGAAAAAAACTTATATTCGCTATTTGGTTGCGAAGACAAAAGATTGCTTTTTGAACATTTTTATTCTAAGCAAATATGTACGGCAATATTTTGGGTAGTGAACGGAAGAAAAATTGTGTTTCCATTTTGGTATCCCAAAGCGACTTTTTTAGAGAAAAAGACAGGACGAATAGATTGTGAATTATCGCATTATGATTTTTGGAGAAGATGTGAAAGCGAATACCCCAACTCGGATTTTGCGACTTTTCCTAGGGGAAGAATAATGTTCGATTTAGACAAAAAAGAAAACGTGATTTTTTACGACGAGTGTATAACGAAAGAGCAGTTAAATGAGATTTTAGAATTATTACAAATTAAAAAATATAGAATTGAATATGACGAGCATTATTCATGCGATAATTGCGTTGATAAAAAGGAATTATTCTAATGAAAAAATTAAAGGTGAATATTTTACGAGGAAAAGACAATATTGGCGAAAACTTAATTGAAGTAACGGGGAAAAAAACAAAAATTTTATTAGAATGTGGCGTGGCGTTAGAGCCAACGGAAAAAAGCAAACGAATAGAAACACAAGTTTTAAATACCGAGTATGATGCAATTATTATAACTCATTACCACGCTGACCATAGCGATCTTTTAAAAAATCCGTTAAAAGCCGAAAAAATTTATATAAGTAATGGTGCGCTAAAAATTTTAGAATACTGCAAAGGTATTTGTGAAGAAAACAAGCAAAAAATTGAAACCCTATCAGACCAGCAGGCTTTTAGCGTTGGCGAAGTGGTTTGCAAACCATATTTATGTGATCACTCTGCTTACGATAGTTATATGATAGAGATTAGTAAGGGGAGAGAAAACCTTTTATATACGGGTGATTTTCGTTCGAACGGTAGAAAAAACTTTGATTTTTTGCTTAAAAAACTTCCTAAAAAGGTCGATTTGCTTATAACTGAAGCAACGACGCCCATCTTAAAAAACCAAACGGAAAAGGAGTTGGAAGAAAAAGCGGTTGAAATTTTTTCAAAACACGATAAGGTTTTTATATTACAAAGCACGTTAAATATTGATAGAACGGTTAGTTTTTATCGTGCGAGCAAAAGAACGGATAGACCTTTCATAATGGGATTATCGTCGGCAGATATTTGCTCTAATATAAAAAATATACCAAATCCTATATCGTTTAACGATTGTTTTACTTATTTTAATAGATCGGCAACCGACGACTTATATGCAAAAGCAAAAGGAACTTATAAAACAAAACTTTTGGGGCGTGGCCAAATAGCAAAGTTAGATAAATTTACTATGCAAATAAACGCAAGTATGCTTGATTATCTAAATAAATTAAACAAAAGCGTTAGGCTTAAAAACAGTGTTTTAGTTTATTCTATGTGGCAGGGTTACAAAGCGGAAATGCAAGAGTTTTTAGACGGCGTTAATGAAATGGGTGTAAATACTGTTGACTTGCATGTTTCAGGGCATGCGGACTTGCAAGCGATAGAGCAAATTATTAAAAAAACCAACCCTAAAAAAATAGAACTTGTTCATACGAAAGAAGAAGATTCTTTTTTATGGGAAGCTTTGTTGTTTGTATAAAAGTAGGGCGAGTTAACGACTTTTGTGTGGAAAGGAATACGGGCGAAAGCTATACGAAAGCAAGAAAAGCACTTGACGACCTTGAAAAAATGAGTTATATTTACTATAGGTTATAAAATGAAGCAAATATGTATGGAAAGGAGAAATAAAAATGAAAAGGTTAATTGAAAATAAAAAGTTGGTAATTGTAGATGTTGAAACGAATGGGCGTTATTGCGTAGAAGAAGGAGAAAAACCTGCTCGAATTTTAAGAATAGATGCAACAAAGATAGAAAACGGAAAAATAGGCGAAACGTTTTCTTCGTTTGTAGAGTGCAAGGAACTTCTAGATAAAAAAACGATAGACCTTACAGGTATAACTGACGATATGTTAAAAGGAGCGCCGACAATAAAACAAGTGCTAGAAAAACTAAAAGAATTTTGTAGTGGATATTGTGTTTATTCAAGTAATAGTGAGTTTGATAACGACTTTCTATCGTATTATGGGGAAAAGGCTGGTGTAGAACTTGACCTTCCAAAGAAGCAGTATTATGACGTAATAAGTCTGTTTTTGCACAGTAAATGTGGGGCAGGGTTTTATTTGGAGTTTTTAGATAGTGGATATGAATATGAAACGGTTTATCTTGCAGAACAATTATTAAAATTTATTAACGGAGATTTTAAGTATCTCTAAGAGACGGCTCTGCTGGTTCACCAGCCGTGCGACCAAAAAGAAAACATCAACCAAACGGTTGGTGTTTTTCGTTTTGTTATGAGAAGAATTGAGATTTTCTTAGTCTTCGGGTTATGAGCCTGATAGGTAAAAGAAAGGACACTAAAACAAAAAAATTTAAAAAAGTTTTAAAAAATCGTTGACAAATAAAAAACATAGGATTATAATTTAGAAAAAATACAAAGGCAATGACGAAGACGGTCAAGAAACGGATTATCGCAGAGAGCCGATGGTTGGTGTAAATCGGTGTAATTATTTCTTAACGACCTATCACTTCTGAGCTGGAAGTCCCAAAGAGTTTTACTTTAGTAGGCATTTCCCGTGTTGGCTACGTTAGTGCATAGGGGCTGATGGGCTCTGAAGGTGGTAGAGTTTTCTACAATTTGAGTGGTACCGCGTGTGCATAAGCATTCGTCTCAAGAGAATTTGAGACGAATTTTTTTATTTTATAAAATTTTTAAGGAGGTAGTTAACCATGAACACATTCAACACTTTAAATCAGTTATCGGAGATCGCAACGCGAATTAAGGAGTTGCGTGAAATTATGGGATTTTCCGTTAAAGAGATGACTGAAAAGACTGACGTCGACGAAACGACCTATCTTTCGTATGAAAGCGGAAAAGTAGATATACCTTTCTCGTTTATCCACAAATGCGCCCTTTCGTTCGGCGTTGAAATGACCGAACTTTTAGAAGGAAGTTCTGCTAAACTTTCGACCTATACCGTTACTAGAAAAGGTCAAGGTCAAGATACGGCAAAAGAAGACGGCATCAACATTGCTAACCTTGCGCCAAAATTTAAGGATAAACTCGCAGAGCCGTATTACGTTAAGTATGAATACAATGCAAGCCAGCAAAACAAGCCTATCCACTTAACCACACACTCAGGTCAAGAGTTCGACCTTGTTTTAAGCGGTAAGCTTAAAGTTCAGGTAGGTGATCACGTTGAAGTATTAGAAGAAGGCGACAGCATCTACTATAATTCTTCCACGCCGCACGGTATGATTGCCGTTGACGGAAAGGACTGCGTTTTCTGCGCGGTAGTTATGTCGGGGGATAATTCGGCTGAAACGGTCGTTAGAAAGAGCGTTATGGCGGCAAAGAAGAGTGAAAAACTCGTTTGCGAAAAATTCGTTGACGTAAAAGAAAACGCTAACGGTCAACTTGAAAGCATCAAGTTCAAAAACACCGAAACCTTTAACTTTGGTTTTGATATCGTTGATAAAATTGCAGAGAAGTATCCCGAAAAACTCGCAATGCTCCACCTTGACAAAAACAAAGTGGAAAGACGCTTTACATTTAAAGATATAAAGCGCGCAAGCAACCAAGTAGCCAACTACTTCACTTCGCTCGGTATAAAGCGCGGCGACAAGGTTATGCTTGTTCTTAAGCGTCATTATCAGTTTTGGTTCTGCATGGTTGCGCTTCATAAACTCGGCGCAGTTGCAATCCCTGCAACCAACCAACTTAAAGAACACGACTTTGAATACAGATATAATTCAGCAGGCGTAAAAGCAATCGTATGTACCGCCGACGGCGACACCTACACCTTTGCAGAAAGCGCGGCTAAAAAATGTCCGCAGGTAGAAAAACTCGTTATGGTAGGCGGCGCAAAAGAAGGTTGGCACGACTTTGATAAAGAATACGCCCTTTTCTCGGGTAAATTCGAGCGCAGCGAAGGCTGTTCTCAAGGCGACGAAGTTGCGCTTATGTTCTTTACGTCGGGCACTACCGGCAATCCTAAAATGGCTGCGCATAAACACACCTATGCGTTAGGACATTTCGTAACTGCAAAATACTGGCATTGCTGTGAGCGTGACGGCTTGCACCTTACCATCTCTGATACCGGTTGGGGTAAATCACTTTGGGGCAAACTCTACGGTCAATGGCTGTGTGAAGGCGCGGTATTCGTTTACGACTTCGACAAGTTTGACGAAAACGATATATTGCCTATGTTCGCAGAGTACAACATAACTACTTTCTGCGCTCCGCCCACAATGCTAAGAATGCTTATCCGTGGCGACCTTTCTAAATTCGACCTTTCGTCCATACATCACATGACGACGGCAGGCGAGGCGTTAAACCCTGAAGTGTTCAATCAGTTTAAGGCTGCAACCGGTCTTGAAATAATGGAAGGATTCGGTCAGACCGAAACCACGCTTGCAATCGCTAACCTTTACGGCACTACCCCGAAAATCGGCGCAATGGGTAAAGCAAATCCGCAGTACGACGTCGACGTTGTTGATAGCGACGGAAATAGCGTTCCCGCGGGTGAAGTCGGTGAAATCGTTATCCACACCGACAAGAGCGTACCTTGCGGTTTGTTTAGAGAATATTATCGCGACGCCGAAAAAACCAACGAGGCATGGCACGACGGCTTGTATCACACGGGTGATACCGCTTGGCGTGACGAAGACGGATATTTTTGGTACGTTGGACGTGTTGACGACGTTATCAAGTCCAGCGGTTACCGCATAGGACCGTTTGAAATCGAGAGCGTAATCATGGAACTTCCTTACGTCTTAGAGTGTGGTGTTTCAGCCGTTCCCGACGAAGTTCGTGGACAGGTGGTTAAAGCAAGCATAGTCTTAACCAAGGGTACTGTTCCTAGCGAAGAGTTAAAGAAAGAAATACAAAAATACGTCAAAGACCACACCGCGCCCTATAAATATCCTAGAGTGGTCGTGTTCCGCGACGAATTGCCCAAGACTATAAGCGGCAAGATACAGAGAAACAAATTATAATCGGGGCGAACGGCTATGAAAAAGACGTACGTTACGAATATGCCTAATCATATAGGTGCGTTTTTGAAAGCCAGCAGATGTTTTTCCGAACTCGGAATAAACGTTACCAGAGTAAGTTACAATAAAGCGGTGGATTCGCATACTTTGTTTATCGAAGTTGACGGCGATAAGGATAGATTAAAGTTAGCGGACGAGCGATTAAAGGCAATAGGGTATCTTTCAAACGGCGAAGAGAATAGCAAAGTAGTTTTGCTAGAATTTCGTTTGGAAGATCGCCCCGGTAGCGTTACTGGGGTTTTGGAACTTATAAGCAAGTTCAGTTTTAACATATCGTACATAAGTTCGCAAGAAAACGGTAGTGGGTATCAATTCTTTAAGATGGGACTATACGTAAGCGATACGGCTACCTTGACCGACTTTTTATCGCAAGCCGAAAAGTTGTGCCGAGTTAGAGTTATAAACTATAATAACGCAGAAAAGAACTTTGATAACAGTATTTTTTATAATTCTTACGTGGACGGACTGGTAAAGATAGCAGGTCTTTCAAAGTCAGGCAAGAACGACTTACTAGTGAACGTAAATCTCGCAATGCAAACGCTTGACGAACAAGGTCTATCACCCTATAAAACGTTCGACAGCATAAGTAAGTTTGCAGAACTTCTTGCGCGTTGTAAGGGCGAAAACTTTAAGCCGAGAATTACCGAATACGCGGTTACCGAAAACACCAAGATTATTTTGATAGAGCCTGACTGCGGAAGTAATACGGCTATTATAGAAAGCATGGGCGAAAGGGTTTTCGTTGATTCGGGTTATGCTTGTTACAGAACTGAAATGCTGGATATCTTCAAAAAAATCCTAACAGATTTTGCAGACGAGAAGATAATATTAACGCACGCAGACGTTGACCACGCTGGACTTTTGAACGAGTTTAAAGAAGTTATAACCAGTCAAAGAACGGCTGAGTGTTTATCTAACGAATCCGATAATAAAGACGGGTTCAGAGAAAATAATCCCTTACATAAACCGTACGTTAATATCTGCAAGGCGTTGACTGGGTATCAACCCGTAGATAAAGATAAATTGCGCCCTGCGTGGAATAGGTCAAGTTTAAAAGCCGACTTAGAACAGATAGGATTTTACAGTATCGGTGAACTTGATTTTGAAGTCTACGAAGGCAAGGGCGGGCATTTGTCGGGTGAAATAATCCTTATTGACTATACGCATAAACTAGCTTTTACAGGCGACGTTTTTATAAACCTAAACGGCTTGACCGAAGGACAGTTTGAATACAATAAGTACGCGCCTATACTAATGACTTCGGTGGATACCAACGCTAAACTGTGTTCGGAAGAAAGGGTTGCGTTGTTGCAAAGGTTAGGCGTAGGCACTTGGAATATTTTTGGCGGACACGGGCAGAGAAAAGTTTATCAAACCCAAAAAGCCGAATAACTAAAAAACAACGCGAATTGTACATAGGCCTGAAAGAAGAAAAATTCTTTCAGGCTTTGACTTTATAAATTCTCGTGTGATATAATGATCTAAATTGCAAAAAGGGGTGTCGGTATGATAAAGGCTGTGATTTTCGACAAAGACGGAACGCTACTAGATTTCGACGCGTTTTGGGTAAACGTTTCGGTCAAGGCGATCTCGTCGGTGTTGGCAGAGTTTTTGGCGGAAAACGTATCGGTAGAAGAGGTTCTGTCGGCATACGGCGTCAATAAAGGAATAACCGATATCGACGGCGTTTTATGTAAAGGCACTTACGCTCAAATGGGTGATATCTTATACGATATTTTGTCAAGCCGTGGGTATAACTTTTCTCGTCAAGAAGTTACTACTGCGGTAGTTAGCGCGTATAACGAAAATTCTGGCGCAGGGGAAATTAAGCCGACTTGTGGCGATCTTTTTGATATTTTATCTAGGTTGAAAGAAATGGGCGTAAAACTTGCGGTGGTGACCACGGACAATCTTCTTATCACCGAAAAATGCTTAAAATCGCTTGGCGTTTACGAGATGTTTGATAAGATTTATACAGACGACGGAAAAACACCAGTAAAGCCCAACCCCGATGCAGCATTAGAATTTTGCAAAGAGTTCAATATTGATAAAGAAAACGTCGTTATGGTGGGCGACACAATGACCGACGTTAAGTTTGCGCGCAGCGCAGGAATAAAGGTTTTCGGACTTTATAAGACTAAGGAAAACAGAGAAAAACTTTTGCCGTATGCGGATAAGGTTATAAAGAGCATATCCGAACTTTTAAGCGTGGTTAAATAGGGGACGGAAATGGTTACGGGAATTTTTGCAGGCGTTACTTGGGCAATCGAAACGGTGGTTCTAGGTATCGCAATGGGTATGATGCCCATGATTACACCGGAAGAGGCAATGTTTTTAGCACCGTTTGCCGCTACTTTTTTGCACGACGCCTTTTCTGCCGTTTTCACCTTTATTTTTAATGCGGTAAGGGGAAATATAAAAAACCTTTTTAGCGTATTTAAAAACCCTAACGTGAAATGGTTAATCGTCGCGTCAGCCATAGGTGGTCCTATCGGTATGACGGGTTACGTCTTGGCGGTAAATTATATGGGCGCGTCGGTCGGGGCGGTAGCAAGCGCGGTTTATCCTGCTATCGGTACGGTCCTAGCGTGCGTGTTCCTAAAAGAACGCGTTAAATGGTATCAATGGATCTTTCTATTATTAACTCTATTCGGTGTTTATGGGCTTAGTTATTCGCCGACGCTTGACGTTCAAAACTTTTGGCTAGGTTTAACGGGCGCGTTTATGTGCGCGCTAGGTTGGGGAATAGAAGCGGTCGTGCTTGCAAAATGCTTAAAGGACCAATCGATAAAAAACGAATACGCTCTAAATATCCGTCAAACGGTATCAGCCGTTATATACGGCTTAATCTTACTGCCCGTACTTGGCGGCTGGAAAGTTACCGCATCAGCGTTTGAGCAAGGCAATAGTATAATTTTATTGCCTATCGCAATAGCCGCGCTTGCTGCAACCGTGTCTTACCTTTTCTATTATAAAACCATTGCTAAGGTAGGCGCGTCAAAAGCTATGGCGTTAAACATAACTTATACGGCTTGGGCAATAGTGTTCACGGTAATATTAGGCGATACCAGCGTAATAAATCCGCTAACACTCAGTTGCGCTGTCGTTATCGTTATATGCGGAATACTTGCCGCAACCGACGTAAAAACACTATTTAGTAAGAATAAAGAACAAAAAGAAAGTTGCATACAATTAACGCCTATCACAATTAGCGACGTTGAGCTGTTAGACCAAACGGAATATAAAAACTTATCGCTTGAGCGTAGGGAAGAACTTGTAAAGGACTCGGAAAACCGATTGTGTAGGGGCGAATTTTTCCGTTTTTATCTAATAAAAAACCACGAAGAGTTTATAGGTGTAATCAATATGTGTGGGCACGGTGACGGCGTCGTCAGCGTCGCGCCCGAAATTATCGAGCGGTTTAGAAACAAAGGTTACGCAAAAGAGAGTTTACTTAAAGCCTATACGATTGCCCGAGAGGTTGGATTTAAGACGGTAACGGCAGGCATTAAACCAGACAATATTGCAAGCATAAAACTACATGAAAAATTAGGGTTTGAAGTTGTTGAAGAACACGTCAATAAAAACGGCAATGCTATTAGAACGTATAAAAAATACATAGGTGAAAATATGCAGTTTAGGGTTTTATCTGAACAAGAAAAATTAACGTATAAAAGAGACGTTATAGAAATGCTTAAAGGCTCGGACAAAGACTTTATACCGCCGTTATCGGCAAGAACGTCAACTACTCAGAGCGATTTATCCGCGACCGAGAGTAGCGAACAGGGACTTTTAAGTTATTATCAAGAGATGAATAAGCAACAAATTCTCGGCGCGTTTGACGAACAGGGATTAATAGGGTTTGTTTCGTATAGGGAAAACTACTTGTCAAGCGAGATAGGTGAAGACGATCTGCCTAATATCTATCTTTCGACTTTGGTGCTAAAACCCGAGGCAAGGGGCAAGCGCGTTACTTATCAAATGTACGACTATTTGTTTAACCAACTGTACCCAAACCACAGTATATTTACGAGAACGTGGTCAACTAACGCCGCGCATATAAGGATACTTTCCAAATTCGATTTTATTGAATTTATAAGAAAGCCAAACGATAGGGGCGAAGGGATTGACACGGTATATTTTTGCAAGCGTAGGTAATGGAAAAATAGAAAAATCGGCGAAACATATCGAAAGATTTTAAAAAAATGGAATATATTTATGCGCTCTGGCAAATAAGCCAGAGCGCAGTTTTTTTATAACTATACTAAGAAAATTGCTTGAAGATCTGATTTAAACTTAACGCTTTCCACCTTTTTTGGAAGTATGCGCGTGCAAAAATTGACAGTAAAAGTGATAGCGAAGATTTAATCAGAGCCTCTTTTTCCGTGCCGTTATTTGAAAATTAATATAAAAATAATCTAATCATAGTAATTTATTGAAATAAAACTTTTATGGTGGGACATATTGAAGTTTTTTCTCATATTTGTTTTGTTTTAATAATTTTTAGTTTTTTATTATTGAGTCAAAGTAAAAAGTATCTTGTATTTTTTCTAATAACATTTTTTTAAAAGAGTTAAGAATTGTTAAAGATTCGTCTTTAGACAAGCGGTATTCTGTACTGAATGAAACTTTAGCTATTCGATTTTCTTGAAGTAGATAATTTTTTCGATATGCTTTTGGGGAGCAACCTAGGCGTTTTTGACAAATTTTATTTAAATATTTTAAATCAGAAAAACCAGTAGAAATACAAATGTCTAAAATTGTTCGGTTAGTTGTGCTTAGAAGTGTTAAAGCTTCTTCAAAACGTTTGTTATTTAAATATTCCTCAAAACTTATTCCAAATGAATTTTTAAAAAGGTGAGAAAGGTAAGACATTGAAAGGTTTTCTTGTTTTGCAATATCTTTGAGTAAAATTTTTGTGGAATAATTTTTATCGATAAAATTAATTACAGAGCGAAGCTTGTTTTTTTGCTGCTTTATTGTTGTATGTTCTGCTTGCTTTTTTGATGGTGAATAAAGATTTTTTTCAAGTAAAAATAAGATTTGAGAAATAATGCTTAAACACTTAAAATGTTGATTTTCTAGGTAAGGATAATTTATATATGACTGCGAAAGTTCTGTGCATAGAAAAACTAAAAAGTCATATTCTTTTTTTTGAAAAAAATTTTTCAAATGTGGTGTAGTACAAAAAGTCAGGGAAGGAGGATCCTTGAAAAAAGCATTAAAAATTGTTGGGCATATTTGTATAGAAAGAATTGTAGAGTTATTAGAAATGAATTCATGTGCGTCCATTGAATCTATTAAGAAACAATCTCCTTGCGATAATACATATGAAGTGGGGGGCGTTCTTAAGGTTATTTCTCCTTCAAGAACTACACCAAGTTCTATTTCGTCGTGTAAATGCAAAGCTCTAGAGTTTATTTTTACTAAAAAAGAGTTGAGAAACCGAAATTGTGTGTTGGATATTACTTCATATTCTTTAGACATGCTAAATTCCTCGAAATTGTATTTTTTTAATAATAAATTAAAAATATTTATATGTCAACTTTAATTTATAAGAAAATTAAACAATAGCAAAATTATATAATCAAGTTGATTTTTGATATAACTTTATTAAAATTATATTTTGTTTATTTTTTATAAAATAGCAAAATTGTCGTATTTTTTATTAAAAATTGTCATTGAAAAATTATAAAATATAATATAACATAGGCATGGTCGCTAAACTTATAGATATGGGTGCAGATGGTGTAATAATACCAAGAACGGAAAATCTAAATCAATTGCGTGCAGCAATTGATGGATTACTATCTACTCCTGATGGAATAAAGGATTTATAATACAGAAAATTTATTAATCAAAATGTTCTCAAATTATTATAAAGGAGTTAAAAATGAAAAAAGTTAGATTTGGCATAATAGGCGCAGGAGGTATAGCGGATAGGAGAACGCTTCCTGGAATGATGCTCGCAAAAAATGTAGAAGTTACGGCGGTTATGGAAGTTAATACTGAACTTGCTGAAAGGTTGAGAGTAAAATATAGTGCAAAATATGCATATACAGATGCTGAAGAATTAGTAAAAAATCCTGAGATTGATGCGGTATATATAGCATCTCCAGTAGTTTTTCACTGTAAACAAGCAATGCTCGCCGCAGACTATGGAAAACATATTTTGATTGAAAAGCCTATTTCTATGGATATAGAAGAGGGGGAAAAACTTTTAGAGTATTGTGAAAATAAAGGTGTAAAAGTTGCTGCAGGATTTATGATGAGATTTGGTGCTCACGTCATGAATATGAAAAAAGCTGTGGAAGAAGGAAAAATAGGACAAATAGTAAGCGGGTATTCTCAGTTTACCCTTTGGTTACCTCAAGACGCTGGCAATTGGCGTTTGGTGAAGGCAAAATCGGGGGGAGGATCACTCATGGATATGGGAGTACATTGTATTGACTTGATAGAATATATTACGAGAAGTCGCGTAGTTGAAGTGGGTGCATTTAACGATACAGTAGTATTTGATTATGACGTAGAGGACAGTTCAACTGTTATTTTAAAACTTGATAATGGCGCGCAATGTGTGGTACAGACAAACTTTAATATTCCAGACGAAGTTGCAAAGTGGAGATTAGAGTTTTTTGGAACTAAGGGAAGACTTATGGGCAGCAACGTAATAGGTCAAAACGACGGCGGAACACTTACGGGAATATTTATGAATAACGTACCAGGGTATGACGCAAAACAAGACCACGTTGATGCAAAAGGCGTGGAAATAGAAGGTGATTTTGGCAACATGTACACAAGAGAAGTGGAAAGTTTTGCAGATTCTATATTAAACGATAAGCCATTAGTCGTTCCTGCAACAGACGCACTTCACGTTCAAAAGGTAATCGCAGCAGCATATAGGAGTTCTAAAGAAAGAAAACTTATTAAAATGTAATTTATGGCTAAGCCGAAAAAATATAAAAAATTGAAGGAGCAACAAACATGAGTAAATTTAAATTTTCAGTAGGACCGTGGAACGTTCACGGGGGTGCTGACGGATACGGACCAGCAACAAGACAAACAATTTGTATCGAAGAAAAATTCAAAAAGTTTAAGGAAATTGGATTCGATGCCATTCAATTTCATGATGATGAGGTCGTTCCAAACATCAACGAATTAAGCGTAGAAGAAATTAAAGCTGAAGCAAGAAAGATGAAAGTACTTTTAGACAAGTATGGACTAAAAGCTGAATTTGTAGCACCAAGATTATGGATGGACAAGAGAACGATTGACGGTGGATTTATGTCAACTAGTGAATCTGATAGAGAATTTGCTATGTGGAGAGCTTACCGTTCAATAGATATTGCAAGAGAATTAGGTGCGGATTTAATCGTATTATGGCTTGCAAGAGAAGGAACTCTTTGTGCTGAAAG
Organism: Clostridiales bacterium; assembly: GCA_015055805.1. Classification (GTDB taxonomy): domain Bacteria; phylum Bacillota; class Clostridia; order Christensenellales; family Borkfalkiaceae; genus UBA1259. Next base: position 75,556 of record SVHN01000005.1, on the reverse strand, counting down.
TAAGAGTCCTGTTTGGGCAACAAAACAGTTGATTGATGCAATCAATAAAATGCTTGAATATGATAAAACAATAAGAATTTGCATAGAACCAAAACCAAATGAACCTATTGACCGTTCAATTTGTGGAACGATGGGGCATGTAATGGCAGTTGCGTCTGCAACGATAGATCCAAAGCGTGTTGGTGGAAATTTGGAAAGTGCGCACGCAATTTTAGCAGGATTAGACCCTGCACATGAAATAGGGTTTGCAATGGCGTTCGATAAACTTTTTACAGTACATTTAAACGACCAAAACGGGATTAAATATGACCAAGACAAATCATTTGGTGTGGAAAATTTAAGACAAGCGTTTAATCAAGTTAAAGTATTATTGGAAAATGGTTATGGTGATAACGGTGAATACGTTGGCCTAGACGTAAAGGCAATGAGAACAACGCTTGATAAGGATAGTTATAAGCATTTGGAAAACAGTCTTAAAATATTTAAGATGTTGGAAGAAAAAGCCGAAAAGTTTGATTATGCATTTAGGGATAAATGTATAAAAGAAAGAGATTTTGAAGGCTTAGAAATGTATGTTTTAGAATTATTAATGAAGGGTTAGAACTCGACGTTGATTTGTCTTTTAGCTAATATGGGTTGAAATAGAAATATATTTTAACCAGGTTGGGATTGAATTTCATGGATGTTAAACACATAATTTATTCACGGCCGTATGACCATAGTGGTGGTACTCGAGTGCTAGTTGAATTGACTAGCGCGAAAACCTACGTAGGTCGTCAAGATGTTGATAGTGTTATCGGAAGGAATCAATTGCAATGAGCAAACGAATCAAAAGAATAAAAAATTTAATTTTTTTATCTAAACTTTTGGGTTCACATCACTTTTGGGATCCATTTAAAATTGCAGAACGATATATAAAAACCGCGCTTTGGCTTATTATCAGAGCGCGGTTTTTTATGACTAAATTAAGTAAAAATTTAGACGTTTAGTTTTTTGTATTTTTCGGGGCTTACGCCCAGTTGTTTTTTAAAGTTGCGGTAAAAAGTGCTAAAATCGTCGTAGCCAACGTCCCTTGCTGCCGTTGAGATTTTTTTGCCAGACCTAATAAGGGCGGCGGCTTTTTCAATCCGCTTAAAATTAAGATATTTTTTAAACGGCGTCCCCACGACTGATTTGAAAGTTTCGCAAAACGTCGACTTAGACATAGCCGTTCTTTTAGCCATTTCAGAAAGCAAAATAGGTTCTTTAAGATGGTTGTCAATATATCCTTTACAATGCAGAATTGCTTGAAGATCTGATTTAAACTTAACGCTTTCCACCTTTTCTTCAAAATATGCGCGCGCAAAAATCGACAGTAAAAGTGATAGCGAAGATTTAATCAAAGCCTCTTTTCCCGTGTCGTTATTTGAAAACTCGTTCATAATTCGTAGAATAAGCGTATCGGAAAAAATAACGTCGTCGGCGCAAAGCGTAAATTTTGGCTGAACGTTTTCGTTGGTGAGTTCTAGCAGATAATGTATAAAGTCGGCGACGAATTTATTCCCTTCAACTATTCCCGTCAAAAATTCAGGCATGAAAGAAATAACGAAAAATCTTAACTTCTCGGTGGCTTTTTCTATGTGGTGAGCAACGTTTGGCGGAAGCACGAAAACGTCGCCCGGTGAAAGTTCGGCAACGCTCTTATCAAGGTGGTGAAAAATTCTGCCTTCCTTTACGTAATAAATCTGAAAATACTCGTGGCTGTGCGGAGAAAGGGCGTTTTCAGGCTCGGTTATTTGGTCAACGTAAAAATTTTCCGTCGCTTTTTTATAAAACGACAATACAAACTTTTTTATATCCATACGTTGATTATATATTATTCTTGGACAAAATGCAATAAAATTTATAAAATATGCAATTAATTGTCATTAAAAAAATGATAACATATATTTATAAAGGAGAAAAGAGAAATGAAGATAGTTGCACTTTGTGGAATGCTTGGTTACGGATATAGTGAACAGGCACTTAACGTTGCGTTTGAAGAAAAGGTTGATTTTTTGGGCGTAGACGCAGGGTCTACCGACCCCGGCCCGTATTATTTGGGAAGTGGAAAGTCGTTTACCGATAGAAATGCGGTAAAGCGCGATTTATCGCTGGCTCTACCTAAGGCGTTAGAAGCCAAAGCACCGTTTATTATCGGCTCTGCTGGCGGCGCGGGAAGTAGAGAACACGTCGAGTGGCTTAAAGAAATAATAAAAGAGATTTCTAAGGAAAAAGGCTTGCATTTTAAGATGGGCGTAGTGTATAGCGACGTCGATAAAGATTACGTCGTTCAAAAGCTAAGCGACGGAAAAGTTTTTGATATGAGCGACCAAATGCCGCTTACCGAAGACGCCGTCTTAAATAGCACCAAGATAGTAAGCCAGATAGGCGTTGCGCCCATTATCCAACTACTTAAAACGGACGTTGACGTGATTTTATGCGGAAGGGCGTGCGATACTGCTATTTACGCAGCGCCGTGTATTTATAAAGGTTACGACCCGGGATTAGCGTTTCACATGGCAAAGATTATGGAGTGCGGCGCAATGTGTTCAGAACCCGTTGCGGCTGCCGACGTTATGCAAGCTTACATAAGCGAAGACTGTTTTAGACTGCGCCCTGCAAACCCTGCGCGCCGCTGTACGGTTGATAGGGTTGCGGCGCACACTTTATACGAACAGAGTAATCCGTATATGATATACGAGCCCGACGGCGCGTGTGATTTAAGTCGCTCGGTATTTGAACAGGAAGACGATAGGACGGTTAAGGTTAAAAGCTCGGTGTTTATAGACGCCGAGAAAAAGACGTTAAAATTAGAAGGCGTTAAAATTTCGGGATATCGAACGGTTTGTCCTGCAACCATATACGATCCGTTGACCATAGAAAACGTTGATTTTATTACCGATACGGTTAGTAAATTCGTAAAAGAAAACACTAAAGACACTTTACCGGAAAACAGTTATGAGATTTTCTTTAAGACGAGCGGTGGTAAAGAAAGTTCTATGGGGATTATAATAGACGTCGTCGGTAAAACTCAGGCAATAGCCGATACCGTTTGCGCGCTTGCAAGAAGTAGAATGTTACATTGCGACTATAAGGGCAGAAAATCCACGGCAGGAAACCTTGCCTTTCCTTTCTCGCCGTCGGATATACACGTGGGGGAAGTTTATGAGTTTTCGGTGTTCCATTTGGTGGAAGTGGATAACCTTTCGGAAACGGCTAAAATTGAGATAGTGGAGATATAATATGATGAAAAAACTTATTGATTACACTAAGATTTTAAGAAGTAAAAACGCAGGACCGCTCTTCATTACTTTCGACCTAATATTTGAAACCGAAGAAAATATGCAGTACGTTTTAGAGAGATTGACAAAAGAAACGGTCGCAAAAGTTTACGGCGTTAAGCCAGACAAGGTGGATATTATACCGTACGCGGTGGTTAATTCGATAAAGATAACCTTTCCAAGAAAGAACGTCAGCGGAAGCCTAGCGGACGTAGATATATACGGTTGTCAACAACATATGCCGCTTGCAAACGTTGAGATTTAGATAGGGAAAACAATTTGAACGATTTAAAAGATTTGAGGTAGTATTATGATAAAAACGGAATTATACGAAGAAGTGCTTTTTCAAACGGTTAAACGCGGAGCAACCGAAATATCGGAAGACGTTAGAGAAGCGTTTACAAAGGCGATAGAAAAAGAAACTAGTCTTGACGCTAAGCGTGGATTAAGGGTTACCTTAGAAAGTATGGATATGTCAGCAAAGCGCGAAAATCCGCTATGCGTTGATACGGGTTGGCCGATATTTTATTTCAAGGTCGGCAACGATTGTAAACTAGAAGGCGGATTTGTCGAACTTGAAAACGCCGCAAGACGCGCTGTTGCAAGGGCGACCGAAAAGGGTTATTTAAGGGCGACAATGAAACACCCGCTTACCGGTTACGATCCCGGTAATAATATCGGTATGAATATCCCTGACTTTACCTATAAATTCGTCGAAGGGGACGGCATAGAGATATCCTATGCGGCTAAGGGTGGCGGCAGCGAGTGTTTTGGCGGAACAAGACATAGAATAGTGGCGTTTGCAGACGGAATAAAAGGCATTGAAAAATTCGTTATAGACAGTTTCGTGGCGTCGGCAAGAGCAGGCGCGGTTTGTCCGCCGTCGGTGCTTGGAATAGGTATAGGCGGAACGGCTAACGTTGCGGCAAACCTTGCTAAAGAGGCGGCGTGTTTAAGAACGGTTGGTTCAAAACACCCCGACCCAACGTTTGCAAAAATCGAAGAAGATATTTACAACGCGCTAAACAGTCTTGGCATAGGTATTCTCGGCGGCGGTGGCGATACTTCGGTGCTGGGTGTAAACGTAGAATACGCGTATACGCATATTGCAGGGATTGCGGTAGCGACCAGTACAAACTGTATGATAGCGCGCCGCGCGTCTACAAGAATTGATAGCGATGGAAAAGTTACGATTATGAAAAGCCCGATGTGGTTCGGGGACAGATAAGGAGAAAAATTATGGCAGAATATCATTTGACTGCGCCACTAACCGACGCAGACGTTCAAAAATTAAAGATAGGCGATATTGTTTACGTTAGCGGAAAGGCTTTTACCTGCCGTTCAAGACTGCAAAAATACATATTTGACGAAAAGAACGTTTTGCCGTTTTCTACCGAAGGAAGAAACGTGCTTATTCATAACGGTCCGGTCATTATAAAAGAGAACGGAAAGTGGAAACTTATGTCGTTTATGCCCACGTCTAGTATAAGGTTTGAAAAATGGGGCGCAAAGAGTGTAGACGAGTGGAACCTTAAAATGATAGTTGGAAAAACCACAATGGGTGAAGAAACCGCCAAGATGATGAAAGAGAAAAAGTGCGTGCACGTTTCGCCGCGTTCGGTAAGCCCTAATCTTTGGATAGACTCTATCGAAGTAGAAGACGTATATCTTTACGACGAACTGGGCAGGATAGAGGCGGCTTGGTTTTTTAACCTTAAAGATATCGGACCTTTTATCGTGGATATTGATACCGAAGGTAATAATTATTTTGATAAGCTTGACGGCGAAATAGCAAAGCGCAAGGAAAAAGCACTTAAAGAACTCGGCATTGACGAGAATTTTAAGTTTACTAAACTGTATTAATTTTTGTTTTGCGTTAGATAATTTTTAAATTTGTGTTGAGAAAAGTTTTAGATTGTAGTACAATACGATTAAACTAGGTTAGGTGGAGATTATGAAAAGTCCTTATTATATAAACGTCAATGGAAAGTACGGGGTAGGCGCGTACGAAAAGGGCGACTACGATACGATTAAAGACCTTTTATCGGAAATGGATAGGCTAGGAATTTATCAAACGGTGGTTTATCACGTCAACGCAAAAGACTTGCACCCCGTTTACGGTAACGGCTATCTTATAGACGACATAAAACAAACTCTCGGCGCAAAGGAAAGGGTTATTCCAGCGTTCGCCGTAAACCCTGCAATGTTAGTAGGCAGGGGTGAAATGGAACACCTTGAAAGTTATCTTGAATCGGGCGAAGTGGGTTGCGTGGTGATTTTCCCCGTAACGAATAGATTCCGCATGGTCGAATACAGAAGAGTGTTCGACAGAATACGCAAGTACGCACCCGTAGTTATGATGGACGTGACAGAACTAACGTCGGAAGACTTAGAAGATTTGGCGGCTATTGCAGGCGATTATCCCGAACTTAATTTTGTTATAAAACAGGTTATGTGGTGGCAGTATTCCAGAGTTTTCGACCTGATGAACAGAAGAAAAAATATTTACGCGGATATATCGTGGCTGCACGTTCGCGACGCGATAAAGATAATCTGCGAACACGTTGGTGCAGAGCGGTTGGTATTCGGCGTAGGATATAGAAGTCATAACGGTGCTGCGCTTGCAGGGTTATCGTACGCGGATATTTCCCAAGACCAAAAGGACGCTATTAGTTACGATAACTTTACCAAACTTTTACCCAAGCGAGTTTATAATGCGGTAGTTAAAAACCGCAAGACGATTGACGACCAAATAAACAACAGATTTTGGAAAGACTTTATTGCCGAAAAAGGTGTTAAGGACGTCTTAGTCATAGACGCGCACAGCCATATAGGTCCGTTTGCGCGCAGTTGGATTCTTACAGAGAACGGCATAGACGGGCAGATAGCCGCGCTTAAACGCGATATGGATAAACTCGGTATAGACAAAATAATTTCTCAGCCGGAAACCGCGCTTTTTGGTCACGCCGTCGAAGGTAATAGGCAGGTGGAAGACGCCATTGACGACAAGGAACGGTTTCGCGGTAATTTAGTCATAAATCCTATTCACCACGCATTGTATAGCCAAGAGTTATTCGATAATTTTTTCAGCGGTGGATATTTTTGCGGAATGAAAGCTATTCCCGAATATATCGGCGTCGATGTGGACGACGAGCGTTTTAGCAAGGCTTGGGAATACGCAGACGCACACGATATGCACGTATTAATACATTGTTGGGAAGGCAAGCACGGCAACGCCAAAAAGGTTATGGAGTGCGCGGCAAAGTATCCCAACGCAACCTTTATTATAGGACATACGGGCGGCGGAACGGAAGGCAGACGTCAATGTGAAGAGTACGCATCAGATAGCCGCTTTAATAACTGCATGTTCGATTATTGCGGGACTTTCACTAGTGAAGTGCGGTGGGAAGATACCCTTAAAAAAATAGACTATAAAAGAGTGGTGTTTGGTACGGATACTATAGTTCACGATATGGCGTGGGAAATGGGTAGGCTTTTATCAACCGATATCCCCGATTATCAAATCGAGGCTATTCTAGGCGCGAATATGGAAAGGGTGCTAAAAAAGACCAAACTACCCAAACGAAAATAATTAGATTTAAGATAAAGAACAAGTCGGAACAACTCTAACTTGTTCTTGTTTTTTATGAGCGATAACCGAATAAGTCTTTGACTTTACACCGTCTTTGTGTTAAGATATTGCGCGGGAGATAAGAAAAGTGGCGGCGAGCATATCGAAAGATTTTACAAAAGGTAATATATTTAAGCAGATGCTGCTGTTTGCGTTGCCGTTTATGGCGTCTAACGCGTTGCAGGTTATTTACAGCACTATCGACATGATGGTCGTCGGCAAATACGTCGGGACGGCAGGTCTTTCTGCCGTGTCGCAGAGCAGTCAAATTGTAAACTTTGCGACTATGGTCTGCTTGGGCTTTTCTAACGCAGGGCAAGTTCTTATATCACAGGCACTCGGCGCAAAAAAGCATAGGGAAATGAACGATATAATCGGCACTCTTTTCGTGTTTGTCATAGCCGTATCGGTCGTGCTTTCGCTAGCAATGATTTTTTTGCGCGGCTGGATATTAAAGATTATGAATATTCCGACCGAGTCTTATAAAATGGCGGAACAGTACCTTGTTATATGCGGCGGCGGGTTAATATTTACCGCAGGCTATAATATGGTATCGGCAGTTCTTAGGGGTATGGGCGACGTAAAAAGACCGTTCTTGTTTATTTTAATAGCGTCTGTAATAAACCTAATTCTAGACCTAGTGTTTACTGGTGTTCTAGGCTTAGGTGTCGCAGGTGCGGCGTGGGCAACCATAATCGGTCAAGCAGCGTCGTTTATATTTTCCATAGTATATTTAATTAAGCACAAAGCGTCTTTCGGGTTTGACTTTAAAAAGGAAAGTTTTAAGCCCAACAAAAACTATCTTAAAATGATAGCCGCGCTCGGCACGCCTATGGCGGTGCAGTCGGGATTTATCAACGTTTCAATGCTGTTTGTAAACTCAATGATAAATAACGTCGGCGTGGTTGCAAGCGCAACTTTCGGCGTGGGAATAAGAATAGACGATATAATAAACAAAATATCGCAAGGTATTCAGCACGCCGCACTTCCTATGGTAAGCCAAAACATAGGCGCAGGCGAACAGAAACGCGCAAAAAAAGTGGTGTACGTCGCTTGGATTTATTCGCTTATATTTACCGTCGTGTTTATGCTTTTATACGTGCTACTCGGCAAGCAAATGTTTATGCTCTTCTCTGACGACCCCTTGGTTCACGACCTTTCGGGAACGTTTATATCGGCAATACTTTGGATGTTCCCCGCTCTTGCCGTCATGCGCGGAAGCGGCGCGTTCGTTCAGGGTATAGGCAACGCCAAATTCAGTATGGTTCTCGCTATGCTTGACGGCGTGGTTTTAAGAATAGGACTAAGTTGGCTGTTTGGAATAGTTTTCGGTTGGGGGTTTTACGGGTTCGTCTTGGGTTACGGCTTAGCACCTTACGGCTTTGCAATCCCAAGCCTAATTTATTTCCTTGCTGGTCGCTGGAAAAAACGTCGCGTCCTAGCCGAAGAGTTATAATTAAAACTTTTTAATAACAAACGCTCTGTCAAAAACAGGGCGTTTTTTGTTTGGCAACCTTATTAAAAAAATTTTAAAAAATACTTGACAAGAAATACTACGCGTGGTATAGTATTACGCGAAAGGGGGTATTCAAATGGATGCGCAGATAAAAAGGGGACTATTAGACGTGTGCGTGCTTGCGGCGATAAAGAACGAAGATTCTTACGGCTACAAGATTATAAAGGACGTCAAGCCTTATATAGATATATCCGAGTCGACCTTATATCCTATACTTCGCAGATTAGAAAGTAATCGATTGTTAGTGGAACGAAGTGTAGAACATAACGGCAGGCTTAGAAAGTATTATCACATAACCGAACTTGGGAAACTAAGAATAGAAGAGTTCAAGAAAGAGTGGAAAGAAGTGCTTTCCATATACAAATTTATAATGAAGGAGGACGGCGCAGATGAATAAAATAGATTTTTTATCCGAATTAGAAAAGCGGCTCGATTGCGTTTGCAAGGAAGAGCGCGACAAAACGCTAGTGTATTACGGCGAAATGATAGACGATAGAGTAGAAGACGGATTGACCGAAGAACAAGCCGTTCTAGAAATCGGTACACCGCAAAGGATAGCAGAGCAAATCATGCTAGACTTGCCGCTAAAAACTCTCGTTAAAAACAGATTGAAACCTAAGCGTGCGCTAGGGGTATGGGAAATAATTTTAATCGTGCTAGGCTCACCTATTTGGTTGTCGCTTATGATCGCGGCGGTTGCCGTCGTCATAAGTTTGTACGCCGTGTTATGGGCGGTTTTAGTTGTCTTTTATGCTGTGGGCGCATCGCTTGCAATAGGCGGACTAGTAGGCGTCGTTTGTCTAGTGGTTTATCTTATACAGGCAAACGTTGGCGCAGGGCTATTTATGCTAGGCGCGGGCTTAGTGTGCGCAGGGATTGCGGCTTTGATGATAGTGGTCAATAATTTGGTCGCAAAGGGACTTGTAAAGGCAAGTAAGGCAATATTTATAGGTATTAAATCCTGCTTTATCAAAAAGGGGGTAAAATATGAAAAAGTCTAAACTGATAGCAATAATCGTCGGTTTAATATTAGTAATATCAGGCGCAGTCGTTGCGGTTGTGGGCTTAGCGTCAATGGGTTTTAACTTTAGATCGTTAGCACTAGGCAAGACGGTGGATAGTTCGTACGAGTTGACCGAAGATTTTTCTAAGATAAACGTAGAAACGAATACGAGCGACGTTCATTTTATCTTTACAGACGGAGCAAGTAAGGTCGAAGTAAAAGAACTAGAAAAGCAAACCCATAACGTATCTGTTAGCGACGGCGTACTAAATATAACGCATGAAGATCAAAGAGAGTGGTATGACCACGTAACCCTTTTCACGCCTAACGTCTATATAAACGTATACCTAAACAAGACCGAGTTTGAAAATTTAGCCGTGGAAACAGATACGGGTGACGTTAATATTGAAAAGGCATTTAGTTTTTCTTCCGTGACCGTCAAAACGGATACGGGCGACGTTGCGGTTTTATCAGGCGTGAAAGAAACCCTTTCGATAAGCGTTGATACGGGCGAAGTTATCGCTAGCGGAATAACGGCAAAGAACGCCATCATTGATACTCACACGGGTGACGTGCGGATTAGTTCGTTTACGCTTGAAGAACAATTAAAAATTACGGGAACGACAGGTGACGTTTACGCCGATAGCGTAAATGCAAACAGCGTATCTATTGAAACAGATACGGGTGATATTATCCTAAGCGCGCTTTCAGTTGTGGAAAATATGTCGGTTAAAGCAACTACGGGCGAAGTTACGCTTAAAGATTGTATCGCGAAAAATATAGGGATTGAAACTGATACTGGTGACGTTGAACTATACGGCTGTGATGCGGAAAGTCTTAATATAAAGACAAGTACGGGCGACGTTGAAGGCGTACTACTCACCGAAAAGACGTTTATAACCGATACGTCCACGGGTGAAGTAGAAGTGCCAAGGGGAACGAGTGGCGGAAGATGTGAAATCACGACGTCTACTGGCGATATAGAAATATCTATAAAAAACTAAACCAAAAAAATTAAAGCGCAACTCTCTAAAACGAGCGTTGCGCTTTTGCTATTTTAAAGTTTATTATAAGAGTTCGTTAGCCAAGGCTTTTAGTTGAGCCATGCTAGAATGGTTTAAAGCCGAAGTGATTTTCACAGAGTTTTCACAGAAAGTAATATTCTTACTCTTTTCAAACGCCGCTTTCATAATCTTTGCAGCAACGGGTGCCCAACTTCCGTTTTCAATCAAGCCCACTTTTCTGTTTTGATAGTTACGTTCTACAAGGTGGTTGATAAACTCACGCATAAACGGGAAGATTTCACCGTTATAAGTGGTGGTTGCAAGAACTAATCTATCGTAACGGAACGCGTCTTCAACGGCTTCTGCCATATCGCATCTTGCTAGGTCTGTAACCACAACCTTTTCACAGCCGCTATCAATCAAGGTTTTTTCAAGTTCAAGCACGGCTTTTTTGGTGTTGCCGTAAACCGAAGTATAGGCGATCATAACGCCCTTACTTTCGGGTTGATAACTAGACCAGATATTGTAAAGGTTGAGATAATACCCAAGGTTTTCGGCAAGGATAGGTCCGTGCAAAGGACAGATTATATTAATGTCTAGCGCGCTTGCTTTTTTAAGTAAACTCTGAACCTGAACGCCGTATTTTCCAACGATACCGATATAATATCTTCTAGCCTCGCAAGCCCAGTCTTCGTCCGCGTCTAGCGCGCCGAACTTTCCAAACCCGTCGGCAGAGAAAAGTATTTTATCAAAAGCGTCGTAGGTTACTATAACTTCTGGCCAATGCACCATGGGCGCGGTGACGAAAGTTAGTTCGTGCTTGCCTAAGGAAAGTTTATCCCCTTCACCAACGACCATCTGTTTTTCCTTAAAGTCCGTTCCGAAGAAGTTATTCATCATAACGAACGCTTTTGATGAAGAAACGATTTTAGCGTCGGGGTAAGCGGCTACAAAATCAGTTATGCTTGACGAGTGGTCGGGTTCCATGTGTTGAACGATTAGGTAATCGGGCTGTCTTCCGTTAAGGGCTGCGCTTAGGTTGTCTAGCCACTCTTTATTAAACCTTGAATCAACGGTATCCATAACCGCAACTTTTTGGTCAAGGATAAGGTAAGAGTTGTAAGCAATTCCGTTAGGGATAACGTATTGACCTTCAAACAAATCGGTTTGGTGGTCGTTTACGCCGATATATTTAACGTCGTCTGTTATACGCATAATTAAAGCACCTCTGTATTATCATTTTCTTGTCAAAGTATACCACAAATAAAAAAAAGATACAACAAAAATAAAAGCTAAACGAAGGTTAAAGGTATAAAATATTTAGCAAAAATCACTAAATTTAATTAATTGCTATTGACAAACGGGGAAAGTCGGGTTATACTTTAATTTATTATAGAATATGATATAAGGTCGCGCGCGCTAGATAAAAACGCGCGTGAAAACGTTGGAGGAGCAAAATGAGCGCACCACAGATTATAAAATACGAAGGCGATAACAAGACCTTAGTGTATAAATTCAGTTGTGACGACTTAACCACAAAGTCCCAACTAATAGTAAACGAATCACAAGAAGCCATTTTCTATAAAAGCGGACAGGCGTTAGATTTATTCGGCGCAGGTAGACACCCTTTAACGACCGAAAACCTACCCATAATCAAGAGAATTTTTAGGGGCGTTTTCGGCGGCGGCGTACCTTTCCCTTGCGAAGTGTTTTTTATCAACAAGGTAAGTGTTCTTGACGTTATTTGGGGAACGGATACCCCGATAGAACTTGAAGACCCCAAGTACAACATGGTCGTAAGCGTTGCTGCAAACGGACAGACGGGCATTAAAATCATTGACTCGCGCCGTTTCGTGGTGGGTGTTGTAGGGCAGTTGAAAGAGTTTAACGTGGACACCGTTCGTCGCGCTATCAAAGGCATGATGATTTCCGCGGTTAAAGAAAGCATTGCCGCAGCCGTTGTTGAACAGGGTATAAGCATACTAGATATCACGGCAAAACTCGGCGCACTTTCGGAAAATATTATGGCAAAGACCAACGCGCGTATTGCAGATTTAGGACTAGAACTTAACCACTTCTCGGTTGACTACATAGGCGCAAGCGACAGCGACGTTGAAGAACTTAAAAAGATTAAGGCGGAAGCGGCTAAGATAACCACGCTTGCAGGCGCAAGAAAAAGAGCTAGGGAACTCGAAGGGTTTACCTATCAAGAAGAACGCCAGTTCGATATCTTGGAAGGCGCGGCAAAGAACGAAGGCGCAACGGGTGGATTTATTAATATGGGCGTCGGCATGGGCGTTGGAGTCGGTATTGCTGGCGACGTAAGCAAAATGGCAAGCGATATGCGTACGGCAAGCACGCCGCAGCAAACCCAACCACAAAGTAGTGTAGGCGGAAGAGTTTGTCCGCAATGCGGGGCGAGCGTTCCTATGGACGCTAAATTCTGTATGTCTTGCGGCGCAAAGCAGAACCAAGCGGTTTTCTGCCCTAACTGCGGAAGAAAGAACGATACGACGGCAAGGTTCTGTCCCGACTGTGGAACTAAACTTATCTAAGGGGTGAGATCATGAAAAAATCAGGAAGAAAGATAACATTAATCACTCTGTTTATATTGTGCGCGGTGTTTACCGCAATACTGTTTTTGACCGTTCCCAAGGCAAGGCTAGAAGAAACGGTGTTTTGGATAGCGTTTGCGTTTGCTATACCGTTTAACCTTTTATGCGCGGTTTTATTGCACTTGTGGTCGGGAAGAAAAGACGGCGAAGATATAGTTGACCTTCCCCTAGCATACGTATTAATAGGCGTGTTCGGCTTGATTTACTTGGTAGTGGGCGCAATATTTATGTACGTTGATATAACTAAACCGCTCGTCCTTATCATTATTGAGATAGTGGTAACGGCAGCGTACATAATTTCGGCAATGTATTTTACCTTTGCCGCAAAGCATATAACTGATACGCAAAGGCAAACCAAGCGAAAAGTATTGTTTATAAAACTGTTAAAATCGGACATTGACGCGCTTATTGAAAAGGCACAGGGTGAAGAACTTAAAAGCGCGCTCAAAACTTTTTCCGAAAACGTAAGGTTTAGCGATCCTATGAGCCACGCGTCCTTGGCTGGGATAGAGAACGAACTTAGCACAATCGTTAGAGAAATAGGCGCAAGGATTTTAGAAAACGAAGAAGACGCGCTCACTTTGGTAAAAAAAGCAGAAGAAACTTTAAAAATAAGGAACGAGCGTTGTATAATACTTAAATGAGAAAACAAATAAGAGAAATAAGGATAGTTGACCTAATCACCTATACCTTTCTTCCGCCGATAGTTATCGCGTGTCTATGGATATTCGGACCAAAACTTATCGGCATAACACCAATAAGACCGTGGATAATCTACGTCGTGTTCGGGATTATAACCTACTTTTTGTTCAAAAGGTTCGTTATAGGCATAGTGGTGGCGTACAAGGCGTTCGCACCGCTGTCGGTAAGGGATAAGTGTAGGTTTGAGCCGACCTGTTCAACGTATATGATAATGGCGATAAACAAGTACGGTTTGGTATGGGGCGTGATTAAGGGGGTAAGACGGCTACTTAGGTGTAAGCCCCCGAACGGCGGAGTGGACTATCCGTAAAATATAGGATTTAACCGAATTTCGGTGATTAATAAAGAAGAATAATTTGTAGTTTTTAGGAGGAGTAAAATGGGAGAAGTTTTATCAGGAAATTGTCCCTATTGCAAACGCAGGTTGGAGTATGAAAAAGGCGCGGAAACCGTTTATTGTTACGCTTGTGAAAGATCGGTGGACGTTGCGCTTATAGGTAAAGGGAGTGCGGCGGCGGAGATAACCCCGACGGTTGCATCGCCTATGATAGCAGGGTTTGACAACCCCGAATCGGGCGTAGTGTTTATTGAGAATTTTTTTGAAACCTACGATTGGAGTGAGTATAAAGAAACCGAAGAACTTGTGGTTAAAGAGATTGCCGACGTCGTTCAGTCGAATAAGATTAAAAACGGCGCAGTCGGTCAGTCTTGGTATTTAGATTTCAAGGCGTTGTCCGTTCCGCTTGCTAAAAAGTTTGAAGGCATTGCGGAAAAAGCCAAAGCCATTGCGGATAAATATAATCCTTACGACACGGCGAACTGTTATCAAGAGTTTGACGTTTATCGTAAACTTATTAAATTACTTGTCGACAACAAAGACGCTATCGGTGTAAGACTTGAAACGGCTGTAAAGTACGCGGAAAAATATAAACTTGAATCTTCTAAACTTGCCGACATGAAGAAAGACCTTAAAGATATCAAGGCGGCACTTGCAGGCTTGAAGGAAGTTGAAACCATAAACGACGTTCCCGAATACGCCGCTGCAAAGGATAAATTTAACAAGCAGAAAGAAAGAGAGTACGCAGAGCAAGGAATTGACGCAAGAAGTGTATACGCAGAGGCCGTTGCGCTTTTCGAGGCTGGTCAATCACATATGGACCAAGCACTTGCGCTCTTTGAATCTATCCGCGGTTATTCGGATACAATAGAATATATTTCAAAGATAAACGAATACTTTGTTTTCGACGACTTGTTCCGTTTTTACGGTAAGTATTTTATCTATAAAAAAGAAAGCTACGCAATGTCCACTCTAGACGTTGGTAACATAGGCAAAAAGAAGAAGAAAAAGAAGAAAAACGCCGAAGACGACCCGACGGTCGTCGCGCTATCCTTGTACGAAGTAGTAAACGGCGTACCTTCCGACCAACCGACCGTTAAGGGTATTGAAAAATTCGTTACCTGCTACAACAGCAAGTATTATTACTTTAAGAAGAATATGGGTTTATTCTGCTTTGACCTTGCAAACGGCACGGAAGTGTGCGTTCTTCAAGGCAAGAGCACAGACTTTACCGAAAAGGGCGTGTTCCAGTATAGAGAAGTGCTTAACGGTACGCACGTTGCCGTAAAGAGAAAACTTAAACCGCACGCTAAACTCGGTTGCTTTGGCAGATCGAAGAAAAAGAAAGCAGAAGATATCGTGCTCAATAACTACTGCTTAGAACTAGTTGAACTTAGAACAAATCAAAGCAAAGTCGTCATCAACGAAATGGTTGATATTGCCGACCATTACGACAAAGAGATATTCTATATTTACGCAGAAAATCTCGGTGAAGGTCATCGTCACCGCAAGAAAGACCCGATGGTCGTTAATTACAGAAGTATGCTTAAAGTTTGCGACCTTGCGACGGGCGAAAATTCTAACGTCTTGAACGAAGGCTGTGAAATACATACCGTAGTAGACAAGAAAATAGTTTACTCACTCTGGAAACCAAACGAACTCAATAAAGACCTTCACGTTTACGATATGGTAAGCGGTGAAGACGTGCTTATTGAAGATAATATCTACCGCTACTATGCGGTTATCGACGGCAAGGTTTACTACACCGTAGGTAACGAATTCTACGAACCGTTAGTAAGAAAGAACCTTGACGGCACCGAAAGAAAAGAGATAATGAAAGAGATCGAATACATAGTAGGTATTCGCGCAGGTTGGTTGTACGTCAAGAAAGGCTATGGCAAGAACGCACTATTAGTTAAGGTAAGCGCGGACGGCGAAACCAGAATAGTCGTTTGTACCCAGTTTAAGGAAATCGTCTCTTTCTCGGCAAGCCACGTTCATTACGTTGATACGTCGGGGAACTTCCGCGTCGTTCGTTCGGACGGTAAAGAAAACACCCTTATTGCTCAGGAAATCGAAAAGGCTATCGTTGAAAATGACGACGATTTAACCTATGCTGTAATCGACGACAAAAATCTTTATTACGTTCGTTCAGAATACGTTGAAAGCGACGATTCCGAAGCCGCTTATTCGCTCTATAAAATGGATAACGACGGTCACAACGTAAGAAAACTCGTGTTCAACGTAGACTCTGTATCCGCTTACGATAAGAATAAATTATACTTCGTTAAGTCGGAATATCTGCGTTATAAGGTTATAACCCCCCTTAAAAAAGGCAAGACCAAAGAGAGATACGAAACTTTCTACGTTACTCGCTACTTTGAGTTTGATAAGGCTACCGAAAAGCACGAATTAGTTCTTACCTTAGGCTTACCCGAAGAGAAGAACGTTAAGAAAGGTTGCTTTAAGAAAAAGAAGAAAGACGGAACTATTTACGAAGAAGCACCTGTTGAAAGGTCGTTTAGACGTAAAGGTCTTGCAGGCGTGGGTATGATAGAAGACGAAGAACAGCAGAAAAAGGCTGAAGAAATCGCCGCGGCAAAAGACGGCAGAAAAGCCAAGAAAGGCTGTGGCTGCATGGGCAAAAAGAAAAAGGCAAAAAAGGTTAAGCCCGTAAAGGAAAGCGCGCAAGCACCTGCAAGAAGAAGGGGCGGTTGCTCAAAGAAAAGATAATTAGTTAAAAGCGAAAAAGAACGTGAAATAATTCACGTTCTTTTTTTGGCGTTTAACGTTAAATCGGTGCGGTTTTTATTTTAACCACAACATATAGAAAAATACGGGGAAATTAATTAAAAATATTAGAAAAACTTTAAAAAACGGCATAATTTTGCTTGCAAGAAACAAAGGGTTGTGCTAAAATATACAAGCAAAAATTCGCACCCATTAGTCTGCGGGTTATCGTGTTCCCGAAAAAACGATTAATCTTGGGAATTGACGTCCGCAAAAAACAGACGGTGGGGAGGCAGAACGGAGGTAAATTTTATGGCAGTTATCACAATGAAACAACTCCTTGAAACGGGAGTGCACTTCGGTCACCAGACTAGACGCTGGAACCCGAAAATGAAGAAGTACATCTACGGCGAAAGAAACGGTATTCATATCGTTAACTTAGAGCAGACCGTTGACCTTATCGAAAACGACGTATATCCTTTCGTTGTTGAAACGGTTAAGCAAGGTAAAAGCGTACTTTTCGTAGGTACTAAAAAGCAGGCTCAGGACGCTATCAAAGAAGAAGCAGAAAGATGCGGTCAGTACTACGTCAATTCTAGATGGCTAGGTGGCACGCTCACCAACTTCAAGACCATCAGATCTAGAGTTGAAAGACTTAACAAACTCGACAACATGGAAAAAATGGGCGAGTTCGATCTTCTTCCTAAGAAAGAAGTAAGCCAGTTAAAACTCGAAAGAGAAAAACTTCAAACTAACCTTGGCGGTATCAGAGAAATGAGGACCCTTCCCGGTCTTATGTTTATCGTTGACCCCTCACAGGAAGATATTGCAGTTATGGAAGCAAGAAAGCTCAATATTCCTATCGTTGCAATCACCGATACCAACTGTGACCCCGATCTTATCGACCACGTTATCCCTGGTAACGACGACGCTATCCGCGCGGTAAAACTTATCGCATCAGTTATCGCAGACGCAGTTATCGAAGCTAACCAAGGCGAACAGATCGAAGAAGTTGCTGCTGAAAAGGAAGCAGAAGTTGCTGATGCACCCGCAGCAGACGCTGAATAATCAAATTTAATAATAAGGGAGATTTTAAATATGTTTACAAGTAAAGACGTAATGGAACTCCGTAAGAAAACCGGAGCAGGCGTTGCAGATTGCCAAAAGGCATTGAAAGAAACCGACGGTAACATGGACAAGGCTGTAGACTTTTTGAGAGAAAAAGGTATGGCTACCGCAGCAAAGAAAGCATCTAGAATCGCAGCAGAAGGCGTAGTTGCAGCAAAAGTTGAAGGCGCAACCGGTGCTTTGGTTGAAGTAAACTGCGAAACCGACTTCGTTGCTAAGGGCGACCAGTATAAAGAATTCGTTGATGGCGTTGCTGAATATATTCTTAATAACGACGTTGCAGATATCGACGCGCTCGTTGCTGCAAAGAACGACGAAACTATCGCTGCAACCGCAAAAATCGGCGAAAAGATTGCTATCCGTCGTTTTGTTAAGTACACCGCAGAGGCTGGCGTAGTAGAAAGCTATATCCACATGGGCGGTAAGGTTGGCGTTTTAGTTGAAGTTGAAGGCTGCACTTGTGACGGCGCAAAAGAACTTGCTCACGACGTTGCACTTCAAATCGCTGCTGCTAAACCCTTGTATTTAAACGCATCAGAAGTTCCTGCTGAAGTTTTAGATCACGAAAAGGAAATCCTTAAAGCGCAAGCACTTAACGAAGGCAAACCCGCTGCAATCGTTGACAGAATGGTTGAAGGTAGAGTTAAAAAATACTACGACGAGTTCTGTCTTTTGAACCAAGCGTTCGTTAAAGATCCTTCTTTAACCATTGAAAAACTCGTAAAGAGTTATGGCGACAAGATGGGCAAAACTCTTTCTATCAAGCGTTTCACCAGATTTGAAATGGGCGAAGGCTTAGAAAAGAGAAACGACGACTTTGCTTCTGAAGTTGCTGCTCAGATGAAAAAATAAAAAGTTTAACAGACGAGAGAAAGCCGATTGTGATAAGCAGTCGGTTTTTTTTGAAAAAAATCAGTATATATCCGTTAGTTTACTTGGCAAATTTTTCAGGGCATTATAGTAACGGGTAATGTTAAGCAAGGAGAAAAAGCATGAAAAAGATTTTAGCAATTATTTTGGCTATCGTTACTTGTTTTTCTTTCGCTGCGTGTGGCGGTGGGGACAAGTATGAACTTACGGGGGACTGGCAAGTTATCGCTTATCAAGACACCAAAAGGGCAGCGTCTATCGGCGTCCGTGACGATAACAGATTTGGCGAACTGGTTAAAATAGAAGACAACAATTTATCTTATACTTTTGACGGCAAACTTGAGTCTAAGGAAACCTATTTCACAGCAGAAGACAAACAAGCAGTTTACGAGTGGAAGGTTTACGATACGACATACAAGGTTTATAACAATTCATTTAAGCCGTTTGGTGAAAGCGTAATGCTTTGGAACGGTCCTACTAGTTCTGGCGTAAGCAACGTTCTTCTTCGCAGAAACGTTTATAAAGAAAAGTTCGACCCGATAAGCTTGATTATTTCTGGCGAGGGTGATAATATCGAGATATCTCTTGAAAGTTTAGTGGGCGATTATTTTTCTTGTCTAGTTGCTCTTAATAGCGGAATGAACAACTGTTTAGCGTTTAGTGTTAAAGAAAACGAAAACGCGCTTACTGTTAATAACGACGGTGGAACGATAAACTTCAAAGAACAAAGCAAGACTTGGACGGTAGAAGACGCTAGTTTAAATCCTTACTTAATGGGTGTCATGCTTAAACTTAAAAGTGGTGAAGAAGAAATGTATATCACCGTTTTAGAAGTAAGCGAAACCGCGATTTGTTACGCGCTCAACAGTAACGGCGAGGCAGACTTAAAGCATAGCCCAAGTAGCGTATATAATTACGGCGTACTCGTTAAGAAATAAGAAACTCGGTTTATAAGGAAATAGAAAACAATAAATAAAAAGACTGTCGTAAAAATTTGACAGTCTTTTTTGTTTTTCTTTGCGTTTGATATTTACAAATTGGTAAAAATAGTATATAATATTAAAGATATATAGGTACTAAGGAAAAACTATCGTACTTAAAGGAGAATTGTATGCAGAAAGCAGTTTATAAAAGAGTTATCATTAAACTTTCGGGCGAAGCACTCGCAGGGGATAAGGGCAACGGCATTGATGAAAAGGTGCTTGATTCTATAACCGACCAGATTATCGCAGTTAAGGACTTGGGGGTAGAAATCGGTATTATCGTCGGCGGTGGAAACTTCTGGCGTGGCAGACAGGGCAAGGAAATGGATAGGACGACGGCAGACCACATGGGTATGCTTGCAACCATTATAAACGCCCTTGCTTTGCAGGACGCTTTGGAGAGAAAGAAAGTTCCGACCAGAGTTCAAACCGCGCTTACTATTACTAGAGTAGCAGAGCCTTATATTCTAAGAAAGGCTATGTCGCACTTAAATAAAGGCAGAGTAGTTATTTTTGCTTGCGGAACTGGTAACCCTTACTTTACTACCGATACTGCCGCTGCGCTTCGCGCTGCTGAAATCGGCGCAGAAGTTCTACTGCTTGCTAAAAACGTGGACGGCATTTACGATTCCGATCCCAAGCTTAACCCCAACGCAAAAAAACTTGACGTCGTATCTTATAAAGATTATATCGCGCAAGGACTTAAAGCAATGGATACTACGGCAATCACTATTTGTATGGAAAACGATATACACGTTCTTGCGTTCGGACTGTATGAGGATAACGCGCTTATGCGCGCGGTTACAGGCGAAACCATAGGAACGCTAATAAAATAAATTAAACAGGATAAGGAGAAATAAATTATGGCTATACAGAACGAACAGTACGAAATGATTATGATGGAAACTATGGAAAGAACGGAAAAGACCGTATCAGTTTTGAACGGCGAATACGTTACTATCCGTGCGGGAAGAGCAAATCCGCATATTTTAGATAAAGTGCTCGTTGATTATTACGGCACGCCAACGCCAATAAATCAGGTAGGCAACCTTTCGGTAACCGAGGGCAGATGCTTGGTTATCGCGCCTTGGGACGCAAGCAT
Source organism: Clostridiales bacterium (assembly GCA_015055805.1). Lineage (GTDB taxonomy): Bacteria > Bacillota > Clostridia > Christensenellales > Borkfalkiaceae > UBA1259. The sequence continues at coordinate 54,633 of SVHN01000005.1, read as the reverse complement.
GTTAAAGGTAATAGAAAAACAACTTCTTGCAGAAAATATCGGCATAACCCCCGTAAACGACGGTAAGGTTATAAGACTAGTTTTCCCTGCGCTTACTGAAGAGAGAAGAAAAGAACTCGTTAAACAGATCAAGAAAATGGCGGAAGACAGCAAGGTTGCTGTAAGGAATATCCGTAGGGACGCTATGGACGCATTAAAGAAAATGAAGAACAACAAAGAACTTTCCGAAGACGAACACGCAGTTTGTGAAAAGGAAGTGGATAAGCACATATCCGAATCTATCGACAAAATAGATAAGCTTTGCGCAGATAAAGAAAAGGACGTTCTTTCGGTATAATGAGCGACTTAAAGATACCTAGTCACGTCGGAATAATTATGGACGGAAACGGCAGGTGGGCAGAAAAGCGCGGTAAAAAGCGTTCGTACGGTCACCGTGTCGGCTCGGAAAACGTGGAAAGAGTAGTTGAACACGCCTTTAAGGTTGGTGTAAAATCACTTACGCTATACGCCTTTTCTTCGGAAAACTGGGCGCGCCCAAAAGAAGAAGTCGACGAATTGATGAGGCTTTTAAAAAATTATTTCAAAAAGTTTATATCCAAAGTCCTTAAAAACGGCGTCAGATTAAAAGTCGTCGGTGGTAGAGCGGAACTCAGCGACGACCTAATTAAGGTTATCGACGAGTGCGAAGATATGAGCAAGGATAATACCGAGCACTATCTTAACATTGCATTAAATTACGGTGGCAGACAAGAAGTCGTTGCCGTCGTAAATAAGCTTATAGGTGAAGGCAAAGCGGTGACGGTTGATTCTATATCCGAAAACCTTTACACTGCGGCAAGCGGAGAGCCCGACCTTATAATAAGGACGGGCGGTGAATACCGCTTGTCTAACTTTTTACTCTATCAGGGCGCGTATAGCGAACTGTATTTTACAGACGTTTTGTGGCCGGACTTTGACGAGATAGAACTCGACAAAGCAATCGACAGTTTCGGCAAAAGAAAACGTAGGTTCGGGAAGGTGTTATAAATGCTTAAAAGAACGATAAGCGGATCGGTTTACGTTGCCGTCCTAGTAGGCTTTTTTCTATTAAGACAATTGGTTGACCACACTATATTTCATATCCTAACGGGCATCTTCCTAATTATGGGAACGTTCGAGCTTGCGCGTATGCTCAAACCATTTACCCTAAAAGGCTGGTTTTGGGTGTATATCGTCTACTCGGTGGTTTTCTTTGCAAGATACCTTTTAATCGAACGGTTTTATAGCGGTTGGGCGTGGCTCTTTTCGCTGTCGTTTGCTGGGGTAATGATTATCATAACTTCCGTTTACGCCCTTATAGTGCGCACGGACAGAAAAACTTTTCTAGCAAGTTTGTTGCCGTTTATCTATCCCGCGCTTTTCCTTTTGACAATGCTGCTTGCTAACGATATGCTAGACTACGGCTTTATAGCATTGCTTTTAGCCTTTGTTATATCACCGCTTTCCGACACCTTTGCTTACCTTGTTGGAAGTTCGGTCGGCGGTCCTAAACTTTGCCCTAAACTAAGCCCCAAAAAGACTTGGTCAGGCGCAATCGGTGGACTTATCGGCGGCGCGGTTGGTAGCATTATAGTGTATTTTATTTTCAGACCAGAGATTAATTTCTTTTCACCCGTACTGCTCTTTATATTGATAGGACTTGTGGCTAGCGTTGTTAATATAATAGGCGACTTGTTTGAAAGTTATATTAAAAGAAAGGCAGGGGTAAAAGATTCGGGCAAAATTATTCCCGGTCACGGTGGAATTTTGGACCGCATAGACGGCACTATGTTTACCATGGTGTTTATATATATCGTATTCTTATTGTTGTAAACTAGGATAACTATTTAACGGAGTATTATGAAAAAGATTGCTTTAATCGGAAGTACGGGTTCTATCGGCAGACAAACTCTGTCGGTCGTAAGAAAGAATCCCGATAAGTTTGAAATAGTTTCACTCGCCGCCGGAAATAACGTCGGCGAGTTTTTGGCTCAGGTGAGCGAGTTTAAACCTAAGGTCGCAACAATCGGTGCAACCGAAAATCTTAAAGACAAACTTCCTTTGGAAACGGAGTTTTTCTGCGGTGAAGACGCTTACCTTAACGCCATAGTGTCGGACGCCGACGTTGTGGTCGTTGCGCTGGTTGGGTTTAAGGGTATTATTGCCGTTTTGGACGCTATTGAAAAGGGCAAAGATATCGCGCTTGCCACCAAAGAAAGTTTGGTTGTAGGCGGTGAACTCGTTATACAAAAGGCGAGAGAAAAGGGCGTGAAAATTACGCCTATTGACAGCGAACACTCAGCTATTTGGCAGGCACTTGGGTTTGACTTTGATACGCCGTTTAATAAACTCATACTCACTTGTAGCGGCGGCGCGTTTAGGGATATGAGCGAAGAACAATTAAAGACGGTTACCGCAGCCGACGCGTTAAAGCACCCCAACTGGAATATGGGCGCAAAAATAACCGTTGATTGCGCAACCCTTGTCAATAAGGCGTTTGAAGTTATAGAGGCAAAGTGGCTTTATAATACTTCTTTCGACAAAATAGACGTTATAATTCATAGGCAAAGTATCATACACTCTATGGTAGAGTTTGTTGACGGCGCGGTAATGGCTCAGCTTAGCTACCCGACTATGGAACTGCCTATTTGCCTTGCGTTAAACTATCCCGAACGAATAAGCGTCGGGCTTAAAAGTTTGGACTTTGCGTCGCTTAGAAGTCTTACTTTTGAAGAGATTGACCACAAGCGTTTCCCGTGCTTTAATCTCGTTCTGCAAGCTGCAAAGGAAGGTGGATTATTTCCTGCCGTAGCTAACGGTGCAAACGAAGAAGCCGTAAAACTTTTCCTTGAAAATAGGATAGGGTACGGGGATATTTATAAGTCTATATACGGCGCGTTACAGTCGTTTGACGGCGGTCACCACGTTCATATTGAAGAACTTACCGAGGCGGACGCTTTCGCGCGAAAATACGTTAGGGACTTAAACGGAGTATAATGAGTTTTAATTTACTTGCATCATTTGGTGAAGTAGCCGCGTATATCGGCTACGTCTTAATAGCAATATTGATACTTCTAATAATGATAACCGTTCACGAATTCGGGCATTATATAACGGGCAAAATCTTTAAGTTCGGTATAGAAGAGTTTTCAATAGGTTTAGGGCCAAAGATTTATTCAAAAAAGAAAAAGGACGGCGAAGTTTTTTCCGTCCGAGTTTTACCGATAGGCGGATTTTGCGCGTTTAAAGGTGAAGACGACGACACGGACGACCCGACGGCGTTTAACAACAAAAAGCCTTGGCAAAGAATTATAGTGCTATTTTCGGGCGCGTTTATGAACTATATCCTTTCCGTGCTTGTGATAGTTCTAATGTTCTCGGTGTACGGTCAAACTATGCTTATGACGTATAAGACGGTGGAAAATCCGCAGATAGCAAGTGAATACTGCTTTAAGGATAGAGATATAATCTTAAAAGCCGACGGCAAAAACGTATATCTAGCCACCGACCTTATGAACGCGGTAGAAGGCAGAGATGCTGGTGAACTCGTAGAGTTTACCGTTCGCCGTGACGGTGAAAACCAAAAGATAATGGTATTAATGCGCACGGATACCCACTTTTCTAACCTTGAAGACGTGACTAAACTTTATTCTGCGCTAGGCATTGAGTACGACGTGAATAACGACGGGCAGATAATAAACGGCGGACTGTATTCGACGGGCGTTAGGTTCGGGGTTTTCGGAACGATAGGAAGAAGTTTTGAATATTCGTTTAAGTTAGCGGGAACGATATTTAAAATTTTAGGGCAACTGCTGACTGGCGCGCTCGGTATAAGTTCGCTCGGTGGAACGGTAACGACCATTGCCGTGGCGGCGGATGCTATTAAGATAGGCGGGTTTAGATATCTTCTTAACATAACTTCGCTTATCGGCGTAAACCTTGCCGTGTTTAACCTTTTGCCTATCCCTGCGCTTGACGGGTCTAGAATAGTTTTTTGCGCGATAGAGAGCGTAAGGAAAAAACCGTTAAACCGCAGAGTAGAAGGTATGATTCACGCGGTAGGATTGGTGGTACTGTTGATTTTTGCCGTGTTTATAGATCTGCAACGGTGTTTTTAGGGCGGAAAAATACAAAATATAAGTTAAAATAATACTTTTAATTAAAATTTGTATATAAAAATAATTTACTCATAAAGAAAAAATGTGGTATAATTTTCAAAACAAAAAATAAAGCCTTACTTTAAGGCGGATATTCGGAGGAAGAAAAATGGCAATCAAAAATGCATACTTACTTGATCTTTTGGCAAGAACGGAAAAGAGAAATCCGGGTGAGCCCGAATTTATTCAGGCAGTTACCGAAGTTATGTCTTCGTTAGAGCCGGTTATCGAAAAAAGACAGGACCTTGTTGACGCAGGCGTTCTTGAAAGAATAGTTGAACCCGAAAGACAGATTATATTTAGAGTACCGTGGGTTGACGATAACGGTAAACCCCACGTAAATAGGGGCTTTAGAATCCAGTTTAACTCAGCAATCGGACCATACAAGGGCGGCATAAGACTTCACCCGTCGGTTAATATCGGTATTATAAAATTCTTGGGCTTTGAACAGACCTTCAAAAACAGCCTTACAACACTTCCTATGGGTGGTGGAAAGGGCGGTTCGGACTTTGATCCTAAGGGCAAGTCTGACAACGAAATTATGAACTTCTGCCAGAGCTTTATGACCGAACTTTATCGTCATATCGGCGCAGATCTTGACGTTCCTGCTGGTGATATCGGTACGGGCGCAAGAGAAATAGGTTATATGTTTGGTCAGTACAAGAGAATTAGAAACGAATGGGTTGGCGTTTTGACAGGTAAAGGTCTTAACTACGGCGGCTCACTTGCAAGAAAACAAGCAACAGGCTATGGACTTTGCTATTTCACTAACGAAATGTTAAAGGCTAACGGCATGAGTTTTGAAGGCAAAACCGTTCTCGTTTCGGGTTCTGGTAACGTTGCTATCTACGCTTGTGAAAAAGCAACCACTTACGGAGCAAAGGTTGTCGCTATGTCCGACAGTAACGGTTATATCTACGATAAAGACGGTATCGACCTTGATGCTGTTAAGCAGATTAAAGAAGTTGAAAGAAAGAGAATTAAGGAATATCTTAACTATCGTCCCAACGCAGAATATCACGAAGGTTGCTCAGGCATCTGGACTATTCCTTGTGATATTGCACTTCCCTGCGCAACGCAGAACGAAATCAACGGCGAAAGCGCAAAAGCACTCGTTAAAAACGGCTGTAAAGTTGTTTCTGAAGGCGCAAACATGCCTTCTACCCCCGAAGCAATCGACACCTACCTTGCAAACGGACTTCTCTACGGACCTGCAAAAGCAGCGAACGCAGGTGGCGTAGCAACTAGCGGTTTGGAAATGAGCCAGAACAGCTTGCGTCTTTCTTGGTCGTTTGAAGAAGTTGACGAAAAACTTCACGGCATTATGAAGTCCATCTTCAAAGCATGCGACGACGCATCTAAGGAATATGGTATGCCCGGCAACTACATGGCAGGTGCAAACATTGCGGGATTCCTAAAGGTTGCAGAGGCGATGAAGGCGCAAGGCAACGTCTAATTTTTAAGGGTTTATATACTGCGCAATAGTTCGTCAAACGTCGGATTTACTCGATTGCGTACGGCTAGTACGCGCACGTCGTAAATCCTAGTTTTCCTGCTCTTGCTTGCATCTAACCCCTTAAATCATTAATATATCTAAAACATTAAACCGCCAACGGTTGGTACTAAAAGTACGTGCCCGTCGGCGGTTTTTCGTTTGCCTTTTTATCTTATTATAAAAATGGTTGACAAGTGTATAGGTCAATTATACTATAACCATTTGGTGTTCGTTGTATTTAAGGTTGGTCGCGAGTGAATATAGGTCGTTTGCCAAAAGGTCGATATCAAAGCATTTTTGAGCAAGCTTTTTAAGTCCGCCCGAATCGCTCTTTCTGGTTAAGAGTGGAATTTTGCTGCTTGCAGCAAGTTCGGGGATAACGTCCATACTCGAAGAGTTTACCGCAAGAACTTTTGCGTATAGGTCGGAAGATAGCGCGTCCAACACAAGGTCCTTATCTATGCCTAAGAAGTTAGATAACAGTATACGCCTAATGCGTGTTTGCGGATAGCGTTTGGTGGAAACCTTTTCGACTAAAGTATCCGCCGTGTGGTGATCTTTACTGAACGCTTTTATGCGGTTTTCTAAGCCTTCCGTGCAGTCTAAGATTTTAGCAAGATTGTCGGTAGGTGTAGTGATAAGGCTAGCCATAATCATTTTGTCAAAGCAGAAAGGATATTCGTCTAAGTCCTTATACACAAAAGGCGGAACGCTCTTTTTTGCCTTTTTAAGCTCGGCAGTTTTTATAACTTCCCTAATACTAGTTGCGCTGGTTATACCCTTTTTTAGCGTGGTGTCGTTGTGGTCGCCGTCTCTTAGCATAGGGTAGATATCTAAGGTGCTGCCGCATTTAAGTATAGCCTTAGTGTATTCTAACCCCAAAATATTGTTAGGGGAAGATACGAGTGCTTGGTCAAACTCTTCGCCCGACAATTCCTTGACCGTTTCAAACTTTGCCTTAGCAAGCGATATGCCTTGGTCGAGCTTGCTTTTAAGTATGCGCTTAAACTCTTTACTCTCGTTATTCATAGCGTCGGCAAGTGAAAGAAAGGATAATTTATCCCCACTTTCTACGCCGAAGCATAAACCGCCACTAACGTTAAGACCGCTTAAAATATTGATTGCGCCCTTAGCGAAGATTTCCGCGTTAGCCGTTGCAAAAACGGTGGGAAGTTCAATGACTATATCCGCGCCGGCAAGGATAGCGTGGCGAGCGCGCGTAAACTTATCGAGCACGGCAGGTTCGCCGCGTTGGGTAAAGTTTCCGCTCATAATAACCACAATCTTTTCTGCGGACAGTTGGTTTTTAATATAATCGATATGTTTTAGATGCCCCAGATGAAAGGGGTTGTATTCGGCAATACACGAGCAAAATTTCATAAAAAATGTAAAAACCTCACGCTATTAATTTACTTTTTGATTTAAATGGTGTAAAATAAATAGGTCAATAATATTTTACAACATTTTGTAAAATTCGCAAAACGATTTTAAGATAAAAAAGGAGTGGAAAGATATTATGTCTAACGTTTTGGAAAATATCAAGAAACAAGCAAGTTTATTAAACAAGAACATCGTTCTTCCCGAGGGCGAAGATTCAAGAGTAGTCAAGGCTGCTGCTGAAACCGTAAAAGAAGGTCTTGCAAAAGTTACCCTTTTAGGTAACCTTGAAGAGATAAAAAAGGCTAACCCCGACGTTTGTCTTGACGGTGTAAACGTAGTTGACCCCGTTACCGACGCTAACAACGTTAAGTATGCAGAAATGCTTTATAAAGCAAGAGAAGGCAAAATCAACAAGAAAACGGGTGCGCCCGAATACGCTGACGTTGACGCTGCAAAAGCTTCAATCTTAAAAGACTACACAATGTACGCTGCGCTTATGCTTAAAGCAGGCGACGTGGACGGTCTTGTTTCAGGTGCTTGCCACTCTACGGCAAATACTCTTCGTCCAGGTCTTCAAGTAATTAAGACTGCGCCCGGAATCAATACCGTATCTAGCAGCTTTATAATGGTTGCCGATCGTGAGAATAAATATAACCCCGACGGCGTTGCTGTTTTTGCCGACTGCGCAATAAACATTGAACCCGATGCTCAACAGATCGCAGATATCGCTATTTCTTCAGCAGAAACCGCAAAGAATATCGCAGGTATCGAACCCAGAGTTGCAATGCTTTCTTTCTCGACCAAAGGTTCTGGTAACGACGACAAGTTCTTTAAGTCCGTTCCCAAAATGCAAGAGGCAACCGCTATCGCAAAGGCAGCTGCTCCCGACTTAAAACTTGATGGTGAATTCCAGTTCGACGCAGCCGTTGCGCCCGAAGTAGGCAAACTCAAAGCCCCCGATTCTTCGGTTGCAGGTAATGCAAACGTATTTATCTTCCCGAACATCAATGCAGGTAATATCGGTTATAAGATTGCTCAGCGTTTCGGCGGATACATGGCTTTAGGTCCTATTTGCCAAGGCTTTGCTAAACCTATAAACGATTTGTCGCGTGGTTGCAGCGTAGAAGACGTTATCGCAGTTATTGCTATCACCGCTCTTCAGGCAAAATAATTAAGGCTAAACAACCTAAAATAAAACAAAAAAGGAAAATTAGAAAAATGAAAATTCTCGTTATCAATGCAGGAAGTTCTTCACTTAAATATCAGCTTATCGATATGACCGACGAAAGCGTAATCTTAAAGGGCGTTTGTGAACGTATCACTTTCGCTGGCGGACAACTCACTCAGAAAACTTTCGACGGCAGAGAGTGCGTTATCTCTCAAGATATGCCCACTCATAAAGAGGCAATGGAACTCGTTCTTAAAGCAATGCTCGATTCGGAAAAAGGCGCGTTAAAAAGCGTTGACGAAATCGGCGCGGTAGGTCACAGAGTTCTTCACTCGGCAGAAGACTTCAAAGAATCTGTCGTTATCGACGACGAAGTTATTAGAATTTGTGAAAAGAACGCCGTTTTCGGACCTTTACACATGCCCGGTAACATTGCTTGCATAAAGAGTTGTAGAGAAGTTATGCCCGGCGTACCTATGGTTGCCGTTTTCGATACGACTTTCCACTCGACAATGCCTGCTAAAGCATATATGTACGGTATACCTTACGAAGTATACGACGAATACAAAATTAGAAAGTACGGTTTCCACGGTACTAGCCACAAGTTCGTTTCCGAAGAAACCGCAAAACTTCTCGGCAACAAGAACGCTAAGATGGTTATCTGCCACTTAGGTAACGGTTCTTCAATCTCAGCCGTTAAAGACGGCAAGTGCCAAGACACTTCTATGGGCTTTACGCCGTTAGAAGGACTCGTTATGGGTACTCGTAGTGGTGATATTGATCCTGCGGCAGTTGACTATTTAAGAGAAAAACTCAACCTTAAACCCGAAGAAGTTGTAAACTATCTCAACAAAAAGTGCGGTGTTCTCGGCGTAAGCGGAGTTTCTAGCGACCTTCGTGACTTAGAGGCAGCAACCAAAGAAGGAAACGAAAGAGCACTTCTCGCGCTCGAAATGCTTGCTTATAGAGTAAGAAAATACGTTGGTAGCTATATCGCAGTACTTGGCGGCGTAGATGCAGTAGTATTTACGGGTGGTATCGGCGAACACTCTCCCAGAATCCGTCGTTTGGTTATGGAAAACATGGAATTCTGCGGCGCGAAGTTCGACGACGAGAAAAACCAAGAGTATTCTTCGGGTATAGGATATCTTAACGCCGAAGACAGCAAGGTTAAGATTATCGTTCTTCCCACCAACGAAGAACTTTCAATCGCAAGGGAAACCAAATTCCTTACTTCAAAATAATAAGTACAAAAAAGACCTAAGTTTGCGGGCAGAATAAAAAATTTTCTTGAAAATTCGTTGACAACTGTCCGCAAATAGTATATACTTATATGGCTTTTAGTCAGGGGTATTATGATATTAGACCTTAAAAAACTTAAAAGAAGCGGCAAAGATACCAACGATTTTTTCTTTGAGTACCTACCGCAAGAACAAATAATAGATATTCCAAACGTCAAGTTTGGCGGTGCAGTCAAGGTTAATGGCAGCGTAACGCTGACGGGCGAACACAGCGCGTATATTGAAGGCGAAGTCGTGTTTAGTTTAAGCGGTGAGTGCACTAGATGTCTTGGCCAAACGGAAAGGGAATACTTTGTGGAGTTTGAAGAAGCGGTGTCCGCCGACGATTCGGAAGGATACCCCGTTAAAAACGACACGGTTGATTTGTCAAAAATTGTCGACGACCTCGTTGCGATGAACTTACCTGTAAGTTTTCTTTGTAAAGAAGATTGCAGAGGGCTTTGCCCAAGTTGCGGAACAAATCTCAACGACGGCGATTGTAAATGTAAAAACTAATAGGAATGGTATAGAATAATGGCAGTACAGAAAAGTAAAACGTCAAAACAGAGAACTAACACCAGATTTGCTCAGTGGAAGATCGACGCTCCCAACCTTTCGGAGTGCCCCCAGTGCCACGAGCTTAAAGCTTCTCACAGAGTATGTCCCAAGTGCGGATACTATGATGGTAAGCAGGTAGTTGATGTATCTAAGAAAGAAAAACAAAACTAATTTTAATCCGTTCTAAACTACGCATTTCTGCGTTTGCTGTTTAGTGTTTTGACTTCGATAACCAGACGGTTAATCTCACCCAAAACACTTCACGAGCCTTGAACTGCTTGTTTATAACGTCTTAAAATAATTCTTTCTAACTACATACGATGCGACTAAATATTAAAAATTAAAGCCACCTTTTTTTAGGGTGGCTTTTGGCGTTTAAGCCGTTATAAACTTTGCGTTGCTACGTTTGCTGCTCTACAGGGAAAACCTTTACGACCAAAAAGGTCGCGGCAGTCTTTCCCTTTGAGCGAGCCTTGTATCGCTCGTTTCTAATGGCTTAAACCATATAATCAGTTTTACAAACCTTGCGCTGCTGGATTTAATGCTATAAACACAATCTATCTCTTCACCACAACTGCGGTGGCGTGGACACAGATGCCTTCTTCTCTGCCGACAAAGCCTAAACCTTCTAAGGTGGTGGCGGCAAGTCCCACGCGGTCGGGGGGGACGGATAGGGCAGAGGCAAGGTTTTCGGTGATTATCGGTATATAATTTAACAGTTTCGGTTTTTCTGCCATAATACTTGCCGATATGCTTTTTACTTTATATCCGCTATTCTCTGCCATAAGTAGCACTTTTTCTAAAAGTTTCATGCTGTCGGCGTCTTTATATTTAGGGTCTTTGTCGCTAAAATGATATCCGATATCACGCATAGCGAGTGCCGATAGTATTGCGTCCATTATTGCGTGGGTGAGAACGTCTGCATCCGAGTGACCTAAAAGTCCTTTCGAGTGGGGAATTTCTATTCCGCCCAAAATTAGTTTTCTGCCGTCCACTAGTTTATGACTGTCAAACCCTACGCCGAAACGACAATCCCTATCGTCGTCTAACAAGCTCATGTCGTCCCTAAAGGTAATCTTGACGTTATCGCTATTTCCGTTTACTATATGTGGTTTAGCGATATATTGCATATAAACTTCACCGTCGTCGTTAAAAACCCTATCGCCTGCAAGGTCGTAGGCTTTTTTTATGTCGTTTACAAAAAATGCTTGCGGTGTCTGCACCGAATACAAATCACTTTTACCGAGATAATTTTTAATTTCGCCGTCCTCACCGCGTATCACCGTGTCGCGAGAGGGGTAGGCGGTGACTGCGCTGCCAAAATTATTTACGCTCGCTATACAATCGGCAATAATTCTTTTATCCACGAACGGTCTTGCACCGTCATGGATAAGTACGATTCCGTCTTCGGTTTCACGAAGAGCGTTCTTTATAGACTCGGTTCTCGTTGCTCCGCCGAGCACGACGGTTGCAAAACTGCCGACAAGACTAGTTATTTCGTCAAAGTCTTCGGGGGAAGAAGTAACTATATACTGGTCAATTAGTTTACTGTCCAAGAAAACTTTTAAAGTGCGCTCTAAGCACGTTGAACCGTTTACTTTTACTAGTAGTTTATTCTTATCGTATCCTACGCGCGCGCCTTTGCCTGCGCACGCAAGTATTAACGTTGTTTTCATAATGCCCCCTTAATCGGTAATTATGCGGTAAAGGCTTTCAGCCTCTTCCTTTCTTACCGTTTCTTTAATGTTAAGTATTTCAAAGCTGACCGTACCGCTGTTAAAACCAAGACTAACGACGTCCCCAACTTTAACGTTATAAGACGGCTTAACGACTCTGCCGTTTACTTCAACTCTGCCGCCGTCACAGGCTTCTTGCGCTAGCGTGCGGCGTTTTAGTAGCCTTGAAACTTTTAAAAACTTATCAATTCTCATAAAAAATAACCCTCAATATATACGAATTTAGTCGAAAAAAAGGTGAATTTTAAATTTATTTTAAAAAATAGTGAAAAATGCTTGACATTATTGACTTCTTAGGGTAACATAATACAATGCATTATGATAGGTTATTATCGATTCTTATCGCCTTTTTCAAAAAAATTGCTTAAAAAATACCGATTTTTTTGGGGAAATCGGGCGAAAAAACGATATCGGTAAAAACCGACCGACTAGGTAAATTATAAAACATATTTATTGTTTTGTAAACCAAATCGGCAAATAATTTAAATTTTTTTAAGGAGTGTGTTTTGATGACACGTATTCTACCCGAAATTGAATGTGGTAAGGTCAAGAGAAGAACTTTTAGCAAGATTAAAGAAGCTATTGAACTTCCTTACCTTGTCAAGATCCAGAAAGACTCCTATGATGCCTTTATTAAAGAAGGTATCGGTGAAGTGCTTGAAGACTTTTCGCCTATTACGGACTATTCTGATCACTTCGAGATGTATTTCTTGGATTACAGTCTTGAAGGCAAGCCCAAGTACGACGAGAAAGAGTGCCGCGACAGGGACGCAACCTTTGCGCTTCCGCTCCGCGTTAAAGTTAGACTCGTCAACAAAGTAACCGACGAAGTTATCGACCAAGAAGTTTTCATGGGCGATTTCCCGCTTATGACCGACAATGGTTCGTTCATTATCAACGGTGCTGAAAGGGTTATCGTATCCCAGCTCGTTCGTTCTCCCGGCGTTTATAACGGTTCGGAAATGGACAAGTCCGGAAAACGCCTTTTCGATACCACGGTTATTCCGTCAAGGGGTGCTTGGCTTGAATTTGAACAGGACGCTCAGAACGTTTTATGGGTTCACGTTGACAGAACGAGAAAGCTTACCGCTACCGTTCTTCTTCGCGCGCTCGGTTTTGGTAGTGACGACGCATTAAAGACTCTATTTGAAGGCAATAAGATGATTGCCGATACTGCGGATAAAGATACCTGCAAGTCTGAAAGCGACGGTCTTATCGAACTTTACCGCCGTTTGCGTCCAGGTGAAATTCCCACTGACGACGCGGTTAAACAGCATCTTAAAAATCTGTTCTTCGACCCACGTCGTTACGACCTTGCAAGGGTTGGCAGATATAAATTCAACAAGCGTTTAAGACTTGGCGTAAGAATCGTCGGTCTTACTTCTGCTGACAACGTTATTAGTCCCGACGGTGAAATACTTGCCGAGGCTGGTACCGTTATCACTAAACAGATGGCTGAAGATATCCAGAACGCTGGTATCAACGAATTCTATGCGGACATTAACGGTCAAAGACATAAGATTATCGCTAATAACGTAGTAAGCTTTAAAGAACTCACCGGATTAGATCCTAGATTCTTCGGGCTTTTAGAGTACGTTTATTATCCCACGCTTGATTTCAGTAAGGCGGTTTACGCTTGCGCTAAAGAAAACGGCGTTGAGGCTGCGGCTGATATCTTAAAGAAAGAAATAAACGATATATATTATATAGCGGATAAGGAAATTGATCCTGCGGACGAAAAACCCGAAGACAAAAAGAACTCCGAAAAGGCTCGCGAAATTAGAATTAAGTTCGTCAACGCCTGCGTTGCTTTCTACGACATGATAGACGCTGGACTTCCCGAGAAACTCTCTGCTGAACAGAGAAAGGCTCTCCGTCCGTTGATGGATAAATTAAACCACAAGCATATCACCGTTGACGATATCGTTGCATCAATCTCGGTAAACCTTGACCTTGACTTCGATATCAACACCGTTGACAATATCGACCACTTAGGTAACCGTCGTGTTCGTTCGGTCGGCGAACTTTTACAGAACCAGTTCCGTATCGGTATCGCAAGACTTGAAAGGGTTATCAAAGAAAGAATGGCAACCCAAGATCCCAAGGACGTTTCTCCGCAAGGTCTTATCAACGTTCGTCCCGTAAGCTCGGCTATCAAAGAATTTTTTGGTTCTTCACAGCTTTCGCAGTTTATGGATCAGACCAACCCGATTGCAGAACTTACCCACAAACGTAAACTTTCTGCGTTAGGACCTGGCGGTTTGAACCGTGATAGGGCAACCTTTGAAGTCCGTGACGTTCACCACTCGCACTACGGAAGAATGTGTCCGATAGAAACCCCTGAAGGACAGAACATCGGTCTTATATCTTCACTTGCAGCTTTCGCAAAGGTAAACGAATTCGGATTTATCGAATCACCTTACAGAAAGATTGAACACACCATGAACGCTGACGGAACGATTGAAACTATCGTAACCGAACACGTTGATTACTTGACTGCGGACGAAGAAGATAACTATGTCGTTGCGCAAGCAAACGAACCGCTTATCGACAATAAATATTTTGTCAACGAACGTGTATCTTGCAGACATAGAGATGAAATAACCGAAGACGTTAAAGAGAAGATGGACTATATGGACGTTTCTCCGAAACAACTTATTTCGGTTGCAACCGCACTTATCCCGTTCTTAGAGAACGACGATACCAACCGTGCGCTCATGGGCTCGAACATGCAACGTCAGGCTGTTCCGCTACTTTGCCCTGAAAACGCTATCGTTGCAACTGGTATCGAAAGAAGAATCGCTTACGACTCGGGCGTTATGATTAACGCTGCTGAGGCAGGCGTTGTTAAGACGGTATCTAGCGATAAAATCGTCGTTAAAGAAGACGACGGCAACGAAAGAGTTTACACTCTTAAGAAGTTTGAGCGTAGTAACCAAGGCACTTGCCTTAATCAAAGACCTATCGTCGATAAGGGCGAAAGAATTGAAAAAGGTCAGACTATTGCTGACGGTCCTTCGACCAAGAACGGCGAACTTGCACTCGGTAGAAATATTCTTGTCGGCTTTATGAGCTGGGAAGGCTATAACTACGAGGACGCTATACTTCTTTCTGAAAAACTTGTTAGAGAAGACGTATTCACCACTATCCATATCGAAGAGCACGAAATCGAGGCTAGAGATACTAGACTTGGTGAAGAAGAAATTACCAGAGATATTCCTAACGTCGGTGACGACGCGCTCAAAGACCTTGATGAAGACGGTATCGTTAGAATCGGTGCAGAGGTCAACAGCGGCGATATATTAGTAGGTAAAGTAACGCCTAAGGGCGAAACCGAACTTACTCCCGAAGAAAGATTGCTCCGCGCAATCTTCGGCGAAAAGGCAAGAGAAGTTAGAGATACTTCCTTGAAAGTTCCGCACGGTGAAGGCGGTATCGTCGTAGACGTTAAGATATTTACACGCGCAAACAAGGACGAATTATCACCCGGCGTAAACAAACTCGTTAGAGTTTATATCGCTCAGAAACGTAAAATTTCTATCGGTGACAAGATGGCAGGTCGTCACGGTAACAAGGGCGTTATTTCAAGAATACTTCCCGAATCGGATATGCCGTTTATGGCTGACGGTACGCCGCTCCAAATCGTTCTTAACCCGCTCGGCGTTCCTTCGCGTATGAACATCGGTCAGGTGCTTGAAGTTCACTTAGGTCACGTATGTAAGCAACTCGGCTGGAAGATTGCAACGCCTGTATTCGACGGTGCAACCGAAGGCGACATTAAAGAATTGCTCCGTGAAAACAATATAGTAAATCCCGACGGCGAAGTTGACGGTAAGATTCAGCTTTACGACGGAAGAACGGGCGAACCCTTTGAAAATAGGGTTACCGTCGGTCAAATGTATATGATAAAACTTATCCACTTGGTTGACGATAAGATTCACGCGCGTTCTACTGGTCCTTACAGCTTGGTTACCCAGCAGCCGCTCGGCGGTAAAGCGCAGTTCGGTGGACAGCGTTTCGGTGAAATGGAAATCTGGGCACTCGAAGCTTACGGCGCAGCACATATTTTGCAGGAAATCCTTACCGTAAAGTCCGACGATATCGTTGGCAGGGTAAAGACCTACGAGTCAATAGTAAAAGGCACAAATATCAGCGAACCGGGTATCCCCGAAGCGTTTAAGGTATTGCTCAAAGAATTGCAGAGTTTGGCTCTCGATATGAAAGTTCTTACCGAGAACAAAGAAGAACTCGCAATCAAAGACCTTATCGAAAGCGATATCGACGATATTCCGCACGTTCGTGAAAAAGACGTTCACGACGAAGTTGAAATCGACGACTTTGATCAGTCTGATATCGGTGAAACGGTATTTGAAGATTCAGAGGCTGACGATCTTGACGACGAACTCGGCTTTGACGGTATGTTTGAAGATGACGATGACGAAATCGACACTACTATACCTGACGGCGATTTGTTTGAAGACGACTTCGACGACGAAGAGAACGAATAATAGGGGGATAGAATAAATTATGTTTGAACTTAACAATTTCGATTCTATACAGATAGGAGTAGCGTCTCCCGAAAAAATTAGAGAGTGGTCGTACGGCGAGGTTACCAAGCCCGAAACCATCAATTACAGAACGCAAAAACCCGAGATGGGCGGACTTTTCTGCGAAAGGATTTTTGGACCGACTAAGGACTGGGAATGCCATTGCGGAAAATATAAACGCATCAGATACAAAGGCGTAATCTGCGACAAGTGCGGTGTTGAAATCACCAAGTCAAAGGTTCGTCGTGACCGTATGGGACACATTGAGCTTGCTGCTCCCGTATCTCATATCTGGTACTTTAAGGGCGTTCCGTCAAGAATCGGTCTTATGCTTGACATGAGTCCGAAATCTTTGGAACAGGTACTCTACTTTGCTTGCCACGTAGTATTAGAGCCGGGTGCAACCGACCTTGCGTACAAGCAGGTAATTAACGACAGAGAAAAACTCGAATACGAAGAAAAGTACGGTATCGGCTCGTTTAAAACGGGCATGGGCGCAGAGGCGATTAAGGAACTCTTGATGGCTGTTGATCTCGATAAAGAGAGCGCAGAAACCAAGAAAATCATTGAAGATAACGCATCTGGTCAACGTCGTATCCGTGCGGTAAAGAGAATAGAGATTATCGAGGCGTTCAGAAAGAGTGGCAATCGTCCTGAGTGGATGATTTTAGACGTTCTTCCCGTAATCCCACCCGAACTCCGTCCTATGGTTCAACTCGACGGCGGAAGATTTGCAACGAGTGACCTTAACGACCTTTATCGCCGTGTTATCAACAGAAATAACCGTTTGAAGAAATTGATGGAACTCGGTGCGCCCGAAATCATCATTAGAAACGAAAAGCGTATGCTCCAAGAAGCAGTTGACGCGCTTATCGATAACGGCAGACGTGGAAAGGCTATAAGTGGCGCGGGCAACCGTGAACTTAAATCACTTTCTGGTATGCTCCGTGGTAAACAGGGGCGTTTCCGTCAAAACCTTCTCGGTAAACGTGTTGACTACTCTGGTCGTTCGGTTATCGTCGTAGGACCTGAACTTAAACTTTATCAATGCGGTTTGCCGAAAGAAATGGCAATCGAACTCTTTAAGCCGTTCGTAATGAAAAAACTTGTGGAAAACAACGTTTGCCACAACATTAAAAACGCAAAACGTACGGTAGAACGCGGTAAGGCTGTCGTTTGGGACGTTTTGGAAGAAGTCATTAAGGATCACCCCGTAATGCTCAACCGTGCGCCTACACTTCACAGATTGTCAATTCAGGCGTTCGAACCCGTGCTTATTGAAGGTAGAGCAATTAAACTTCACCCGTTGGTTTGTGGTGCGTTCAACGCCGACTTCGACGGTGACCAAATGGCAGTACACGTACCCCTATCTGTTGAGGCTCAGGCAGAAGCAAGATTCTTGATGCTTGCATCAAACAACATCTTGAAACTTTCCGACGGTAAGCCGGTTATGTCACCTTCACAAGATATGGTTATGGGTGCATATTACCTTACCATTATCAGAAGAAAGATAGGCGAAAAGTACAACGAAAAGGGCAGAAAAGACGAAAACGGCAAGGTTTACGGTGTTCCCGAACATACCGTTTCATACACTTCACCCGAAGAAGCTATCATGGCTTACCAGACGGGCAAGATTAGGCTTCAAGACGAAATTGTCGTTCGCCGTGAAGTAGAAGTGGACGGTGAAAAGGTTACGGGCAGAGTAAAGACTTCTGTTGGTAAGATTATATTTAACGAAGCTATTCCGCAAAATCTCGGTTTCACCAAGAGAGAAACCAAGGAAGATTATTTGAAATACGAAATTGACAAGCTTACTGGCAAGAAAGACTTGCAGAAGATTGTCGGTGCTTGCTTTAAGCGTCACGGCGCAAGCTGTGCTGCGGACGTGCTCGATAAGGTTAAGGCTCTCGGCTTTAAGTATTCAACTATCGGCGCAATCACCACCAGCGTATTCGATATGCATATGCCTAAGGACAAGGCTGCTATCCTTAAAGAAGCAGAAGAACACGTTCTTAAGGTTGAAAATCTCTATAAGAAAGGTTACATTACCGACGAAGAAAGGTATAAGAAAGTCGTTTCTATCTGGAAACAGGCTACCGACGATATTACCGATAAGCTTATGGACACTCTCGACGAGTTTAACCCAATCCTTATGATGGCTAACTCTGGTGCCCGTGGTTCAAAAGACCAGATTAAACAGCTTGCAGGTATGCGTGGTCTTATGACTGATCCTAACGGTAAAACTATTGAAATTCCAGTTAAGTCTTGCTTCCGTGAAGGTCTTTCGGTTCTCGAATACTTCATTTCATCTCACGGTGGACGTAAAGGTCTTGCCGATACCGCTCTTAAAACGGCTGACTCAGGTTATCTAACCCGTCGTCTAGTTGACGTTTCACAAGAAGTTATCATTAAAGAAGACGACTGCTTTGCTGAATCGGGCGACGCAATTAAGGGTATCAAGGTAAGGGCAATTACCGGTAGTAAGGGCGAAGAAATCGAAGGCTTGCGCGACAGAATTGCAGGAAGATTTACCGTGACCGACGTAATCAATCCGACTACGGGAGAGATTATGGTTAAGGCTAACGAAATGATAACCGAAGATATGGCTGACGAAATCGTTAAGGCAGGCATAGAAGAAGTTGAAATTCGTAGCATATTCACTTGTAAATCCAAGACCGGCGTATGCGCTAAGTGCTACGGTAAGAACATGAGTAACAACAACCCCGTTCAAATCGGTGAGGCTGTCGGTATTATCGCTGCTCAGTCAATCGGTGAACCTGGTACTCAGCTTACCATGCGTACCTTCCATACCGGTGGTATCGCATCAACGGGCGACATAACTCAAGGTCTTCCTAGGGTTGAAGAGTTGTTTGAAGCGCGTAAACCTAAACACGCTGCAATCGTTTGTGAACACAGCGGTGAGGTTGAAATCGAAGAAAAGGATAAGATTATTCACGTTATCGTTAAGACTGACGAAGGCGAGAATAAAGACTACACCATACCTTTCGGAACGGGCGTTATCGTCAAGACTGGCGATAAGGTAGAACCGGGTTCGGTGCTCACCAACGGTTCGGTATATCCGCAGGATATCTTAAAGACCAAGGGTATCAAGGGTGTTCAAGACTATATCCTTAAAGAAATCCAGAGCGTTTACCGCTCACAAGGCGTTGACATCAACGATAAACACGTTGAAATTATCGTTCGTCAAATGATGAAGAAAGTTCAGGTTGAAAACCCCGGTGGAACGGATATTCTTCCCGGTGAAAAACTTGACGTTCATAAGTTTGAAGAAGAAACGCTTAACGCACTTGAAAACGGCTTGATGCCGCCGCAGGGTAAGAGAATACTTCTCGGAATCACCAAGGCTGCGCTTGCAAAGGATAGTTTCCTTTCGGCAGCGTCCTTCCAAGAAACGGCAAGAGTTCTTACCGAAGCCGCTATCAAGAACAAGATTGACCCGCTTATCGGTCTAAAAGAAAACGTTATTATCGGTAAACTTATCCCCGCAGGTACGGGAATTAAGAACTATAAAAACGTTGCTCCGCAAACCGTTCTTCAAAGACCGACTGAAGTCAACGAATAATAATAAAAATAGTCAAAAAAGCCTTAAAATCAATGGTTTTTAATTGACTAAATACCTAATAAATGGTAAAATAATAATTCGGCGGACGTAAAAAATCCGCCGAAAAAAACAAGTTTCTCAAAACGGAAGTTTCCGAATCCGTTTTCCGAATAAACCGAAAATAAGTTAAGGAGGTGCGATATGCCAACAATTCAACAGTTAATCAGACAGGGTAGAGAAAAAATCACTTACAAGTCGAAATCTCCCGCATTGGACGAATGTCCCCAAAAGCGTGGTGTGTGCTTGTCAGTAACCACGACTACGCCGAAAAAACCTAACTCGGCTCTTCGTAAAATTGCTCGTGTCCGTTTGACCAACAAAGCAGAAGGTATCGTTTACATCCCCGGTGAAGGTCACAACCTTCAAGAACACAGCTCTGTTCTTATCCGTGGCGGTAGGGTTAAAGACTTACCTGGTGTAAGATATCATATCGTTCGTGGCGCGCTTGATACTGCAGGCGTTGCTAAGCGTCGTCAGGCAAGGTCAAAATACGGCGCAAAGAAACCTAAATAAGTTAAATAAAAATTAATTACAAGTTTAACTTAAAAAAGACACCTACTTATAATCGGTATTTCGGAAAATTAACCCGATTTGGTAGGCAGTATGTCGAAAGACAGAAGGTTCGCTACCTTGAAAAAGGCAAGTGATAGCTGTACTAAACTAAGGGTTTACCCTTAAATGCGTTAAATAAAAACGCAAAAATTTAAAGGAGGATTATAATTATGCCAAGAAGAGGCAATATTGCAAAAAGAGACGTTTTGCCCGATCCCGTGTATAACGACAAGGTTGTAACCAAACTCATCAACCAAGTTATGCTCGACGGTAAAAAGGGCATTGCTCAGGGCATTGTTTACGAGGCGTTCGCAACCGCTGCTGAAAAGACCGGTCAAGAAGCGAAAGAAATGTTTAATCAAGCACTCAACAACATTATGCCTATGGTAGAAGTAAAAGCAAGGAGAGTTGGTGGTGCTAACTATCAAGTACCTATCGAAATCCGCGCTGAAAGAAGACAGACGCTTGCAATCAGATGGTTGGTTGACGCTGCGAGAAAGAGAAGTGAAAGAGAAATGGCTCAAAGACTCGCTCAGGAACTCGTTGATGCTTTTAACAACACCGGCAACGCTGTTAAGAAGAAAGAAGACACTCACAGAATGGCGGAAGCAAACAAGGCGTTCGCTCATTACAGATTTTAATTTGGGAGATAAATTATGCCGAGAGATTTTGATTTAGGTGTAACCAGAAACATAGGCATAATGGCGCACATTGACGCAGGTAAAACCACGACCACCGAAAGAATTTTGTTCTACACGGGCAAAACTCACAAACTCGGTGAAACCCACGAGGGTGGTGCTACCATGGACTGGATGGTTCAGGAGCAGGAACGTGGTATCACTATTACCAGCGCGGCGACCACTTGCTACTGGAAAGGACACCGTATTAACATTATTGACACCCCCGGACACGTTGACTTCACCGTTGAGGTTGAAAGATCGCTCCGTGTTCTCGACGGTGCAGTTGCTACCTTCTGTGCGAAGGGCGGCGTTGAACCCCAGAGTGAAACCGTTTGGCGTCAGGCTGACAAGTATAAAGTTCCTAGAATCGCTTACATCAATAAAATGGATATTAACGGCGCAAACTATGACAACGCTGTTAATATGATGAGAGAAAGACTTCATACTAATCCGTTGCCTATCGTTATTCCGGTTGGTAAAGAAGATACGTTTAAGGGTATCGTTGACGTAATCACTAGAAAGGCTTATATTTACCTTGACGATTTGGGAAGAGAAATCGACGTTACCGACGTTCCCGCTGACTTAAAAGATATCACTGAAGAATACAGAGAAAAAGTAGTTGAAATCGCTGCTGAATCAGATGACGCATTGATGGAAAAATACTTTGAAGAAGGCGACCTTTCTATCGAAGAGATTAAAAAAGGTCTTCGTGCAGCAACTCTCGCTATGAAAGTTACCCCCGTACTCTGCGGTTCTTCTTATAAGAACAAAGGCGTTCAAAACCTTCTTGACGCAGTCGTTGATTACTTGCCCAGTCCTTTGGACGTAGGTGCAGTAAGCGGCGTAAACACTAAAGGCGAAGACGCTACTAGAGAACCTGGCGACGATCAGCCGTTCAGCGGTCTTGCGTTTAAGATCATGACCGACCCGTTCGTTGGTAAACTCGCGTTCTTCCGCGCATATTCAGGCGTTTTGAAAACTGGTTCTTACGTTTATAACAGCGTTAAGGGCAAAAAAGAAAGAGTTGCTCGTATACTTCGTATGCACGCTAACCACAGAGAAGAAGTTGACGCTGTTTACTCTGGCGAAATCTGCGCTCTCGTTGGTCTTAAAGATACCACCACTGGTGACACCCTTTGCGACGAAAGCAACCCGATTATCTTAGAGCAGATGGAATTCCCCGATCCCGTTATCGAGGTTGCTATCGAGCCTAAGACCAAACAGGGTCAAGAAAAGATGGGCTTTGCTCTTGCAAAACTTGCAGAAGAAGACCCCACTTTCAAAACTCACACCGATACCGAAACTGGTCAAACCATTATCGCTGGTATGGGCGAACTTCACCTTGAAATTATCGTTGACAGATTGCTCCGCGAATTTAGAGTTGAAGCAAACGTTGGTAAACCCCAAGTTTCTTACAAGGAAACCATTAGACAGGCTGTTGAAGCAGAAGGTATGTTCAAACGTCAGTCAGGCGGACACGGTCAGTACGGACATTGTAAGATTCGCTTAGAGCCACAAGAACCCGGTAAGGGCTATGAATTTGTCGACGAAACTGTCGGCGGTTCAATTCCTAAGGAATTTATTCAGCCTATCAACAAGGGTATTATGGAAGCATCTAAGAACGGTATTTTAGCAGGATACGAAGTCGTAGACTTCAAGGTAACCGTTTACGACGGAAGTTATCACGACGTCGACTCTTCGGAAATGGCGTTTAAGATTGCTGGTTCAATGGCACTTAAAGACGGTCTTGCAAAAGCAAAGAGCGTACTCTTAGAGCCGATCATGAAGGTTGAAATTATTACACCGGACGATTACTTTGGCGATCTTATGGGTAACGTTACCGCTCGTCGTGGTATTATTCAGGGTACTGACGATAGAAACGGCGTAAAGGTTATCGACGCACATATCCCGCTTGCAGAAATGTTCGGTTACGCTACCGACCTTCGTTCAAGAACGCAGGGTAGAGGTAACTACACAATGCAGTTCTCTCATTACTACGAAGTACCTAAATCGGTTGCTGAAAAGATAATGGGTAAAAAAGCGTAATTAACTGTTGACAATTATATAAATTTATTGTAAAATGGTATTACGTTTAGCAAAAAATTCAAAAAATCAATAAAAAACAAATTAAAAAATTATAATTAAATTGTAAATTTGGAGGAAACAAGAATGGCAAAGGCTAAATTTGACAGAAGCAAACCGCACATTAACATCGGTACCATCGGTCACGTTGACCATGGTAAAACCACTCTTACCGCAGCTATCACGATGACGTTGTCTTCTATCGGTAACGCTCAAAAAATGAGATACGATGAAATCGACAAGGCACCTGAAGAGAAGGCAAGAGGAATCACAATTAATACTTCACACGTTGAGTATCAGACTGAAAAACGTCACTACGCACACGTTGACTGCCCCGGACACGCAGACTATGTTAAAAACATGATCACCGGTGCTGCTCAGATGGACGGCGCAATCCTCGTTGTTGCTGCTACCGACGGACCCATGCCCCAGACTAGAGAACACATTCTTCTCGCTCGTCAGGTTGGCGTTCCCTATATTATCGTGTTCATGAACAAATGCGATCAACTCGACGATCCCGAACTTTTAGAGCTCGTTGAAATGGAAATCAGAGAACTTCTTTCTGAGTATGGTTTCCCTGGAGACGATACCCCCATCATCAAGGGTTCTGCTCTTAAAGCTCTCGAATTTGCACAGGCTGATCACTCTGCTGATGAAATCAAAGCAGCTGCAGAATGCAAACCCATCTTCGAACTTATGGACGCTGTTGACTCTTATATTCCTACTCCCGAACGTGACGAAGCTAAACCCTTCCTTCTCCCTGTAGAAGACGTATTCACGATTTCTGGTCGTGGTACCGTTGCTACTGGTAGAGTAGAAAGAGGTGTTGCACACGTTAACGATCCCGCTGAAATCGTTGGTCTTTCTGAAGAATCAAGAACTACCGTTATTACCGGTCTTGAAATGTTCAGAAAACTTCTTGACGAAGCTCAGGCTGGTGACAACGTAGGTGCTCTTCTTCGTGGTATCGACAAGAAAGATATCGAACGTGGACAGGTTATCGCAAAACCCGGCTCGGTTAAACCCCACACCGCATTCGAAGGTCAGGTTTATATCCTTACCAAAGAAGAAGGTGGCCGTCACACCCCGTTCTTCAACAACTATCGTCCTCAGTTCTACTTCAGAACTACCGACGTTACCGGTTCAATCAAACTTCCTGAGGGCGTAGAAATGGTTATGCCTGGTGATAACATCAACATGAGCGTTGAACTTATCACTCCTATCGCTATGGAAGAAGGTCTCCGTTTCGCTATCCGTGAAGGCGGCAGAACCGTTGGTTCCGGCGTTGTTGCTAAAATCGTTAAATAATTGATTTTAGAAATAATCTAAAAAGCAAAAAGGTGCAGAATTTCTGCACCTTTTCTTTTAAATTTTAATTTTTATTGAAAAAAGTAATTTATAATGCTATACTATAAAAGGTCAAGAATTCATAATTTTTGGTCAAAAAAAATACTTGAACTTGATAAGTTTTATGGTATCATATAATTACTAAACGCATAAGGAGTAGTATTATGACAGATATTTTTTCTATAAAAGGCTTTAAGTTTCCCGATGGATTTTTGTGGGGTAGCGCATCTGCTGGGCATCAGATAGAAGGCAACAATATTCACTCTAACTGGTGGCACTTAGAACAAAAGAATAAAAACGCAGGTGTTCCCGGCTGGGAATGCTCAGAGCTTGCTTGTAATAGCTACGAGATGTACGAAGAAGATAGCCGTATACTTAAAGAGTTAGGTCATCAAGTATATAGGCTCAGTATGGAATGGTCGAGAATTGAACCCAACGAAGGCGAATTTCACCCCGAAGAGTTGGACCACTATATAAAAGTGTTTGAAGATTTACAATCTAAGGGCATTAAAATCAATCTTACCCTAGTGCACTTTGCCGTTCCGCAATGGTTTGAAGAAAAGAACGGCTTTGCCGATTACGAAAACAACCTAAAATACTGGGAAAGATATCTTAATTACGTATTGCCGAAGGTGTCAAAATACGTCCACACTTGGTGCGTTATGAACGAGTTTAACTTAAAGTACGCCGTTCAGACCTTTGACTATAAATTTAACTGCGTACGTTTTCACGCAAGAGCGTATCACATGATCAAGCAGTATTCGTCCGCACCCGTAAGTACGGCGCACGCGTTCGTTCAGTATTTTGCAAAACGCCAAAGCGATAAGTTCGATTTAGCGTTGCAGAATTATTACGATTGTATTTGTAACGAATACTGGTTTCACGCGATAAGAACAGGCGAACTGATTTTGCCGTATAAAGAGTGCGTTTACGACAAAGAAATTAAAGACAGTTGCGATTACTGGGCGGTTAATTCCTATAAAAGACAGATAGTTGACGCGCGTGTTCCGTCAACACGAGTAGGCGCGTATCCTTTCACTAAGGTACAGATGATAAACAAGGAAAATTTCTACCTTAACGAGTTTAACCCCGAGTGCCTTATCCACAACTACACAAGATTAAAAGATAAGCCCGTATTTATAACCGAGAACGGTGTTTCTTCCGATAACGACGAGTTTAGAATAGCGTGGCTGGTGGAATATCTCTGCGCGGTTAAAGAGTGTATGAATATGGGTGTAGATATAATGGGCTACCTTTACTGGTCGTTGCTTGATAATTACGAGTGGGGTTCGTATACGCCTAGATTTGGCTTGGTAGACGTTGACAGAAACAACAACTTTAAGCGCACGATTAAACCCAGCGCATACTTCTTCAAAGAAATAATAGAAAACAACGGGTACAATCCCGAAATGCTTGAAAAATATCTTAAACACGCACCAAGACTTTAAGGAGATTAAACATGAAAGACTTTATTTGGGGTGTCGCAACTGCGGCAGGGCAGATTGAAGGGTCAATTTTAGAAGACGGAAGAAAACTCAGTATTTGGGACGCTTTCTCTAAAATTCCTGGCAATATTACAAACGGCGACACTACTGAGATTGCTTGCGACAGTTATAAAAAGTGGAAGGAAGACGTCAAACTTATCAAAGATTTGGGCGTAAACTCATACCGCTATTCAATTTCGTGGTCGAGAGTTTTGCCCGACGGAAAAGGTCAGGTAAACCAAAAAGGCTTAGATTATTACAAAAGACTTACCGATACTTTGGTGGATAACGGCGTTAAACCGAACATCACTCTTTATCATTGGGATTTACCCTATGAACTTCACAGGCTTGGCGGTTGGCTAAATAGGGATATTGCCGACTGGTTTGCAGACTATGCTGAACTAATTTTTAAAGAAATCCCAAACGCCGAATTTTTCTCAACCCATAACGAGCCGATAGCAACGTTTGTTGGGTATGCTTGGAAAGGCTTTGCACCGGGATTCGGACTAGAAGAGTACGGCAGACAAGCCAACCACAACCTATTATTATCACACGGCAAAGCCGTTGAACGGTTTAGAGCGTCAGGTAATAAAGCGCAGATAGGAATAGTTGTTGACGTTTGGAACAGAGTTCCGCTCGATAAGGATAGTCCAGAAGACGTCGAACTTGCAAAAGAGCAAAACGCCCTTGCGCACGGCAACTATCTTGCGCCGATATTCTTAGGTAAATACGAAGATAGACTGTTAAAACATCTTGAAAAGAATAATATCGAACTTAAAATGGGCGAAAACGATATGAAAATCATATCCGCACCCCTTGATTTTTACGGGCTTAACTGTTATAACCGCACGGTGGTTAGCGCAACCGAGAAAAATCCGCTCAGCGCGTTGAGAAAGAACGGCGGTAATTTCTTGCAGAACGGTAACGAATATTACCCCGATGCCATTTATGATGCTGTCAAAATAGTCAGAAAAGATTACGGTGTAAACGTTCCTATCTACGTAACCGAAAACGGCGTAGGATTTAGAAACGAAATAGAAAAAGACGGCGTTATAATAGACGACGAGCGCATAAAGTATCTTAAAGGTAGTTTTGCTGCGCTTGAAAAAATCAACGCAGAAGGCGGTAACGTAAAGGGATATTATCTTTGGTCGTTACTCGATAACTTCGAGTGGACGGCAGGTTATAGCACTTGCTTTGGTATTCACACTCGCGACAGAAAACCTAAAAAGAGCGCGATCTTTTATAAAGACTGGATAGAAAAACATAGATAAACGTTAAACCCGACTTCTAAAAAAGTCGGGTTTACTTTTACTTAAAACACTTGATAAAAATTTTTATATGTGTTATACTAATTGTGTCACACAAATTAAATAGTCAAATACAGGGTAACTCTTTATTTTTTTAAAGGGATAATTTTACTACATTTACAAATCATAGAATTTGATAAAATGCAAATTCCACTTGATTTGTGATTGTAGGTTAGCCTATGACTATTTTGAGATTTGTGTGACAACAACGGAGTTTGCGTTTTGGTGCGCTGACTTTGTTGGCGCACTTTTTTATTTTTTGGAGGTAATCATGAAGAAAAAGGCTACAAATGAAGACGTTAAGCAGTTTATTAAAAAGATTGTTGATGAGATTAATAGCGAATTTGATTTAGCGGTAAGGGTGGCGCAAAGCAAAATGTTGAGAGCGGAAAACGAACTCAATCAAACCTTTACTGACGAACAGAAAAAGCTTTACCAAGAATATTTGCTTGCAAGGCAAGAATTAAACGATTTGTGGGTAAGTAGGTACAAGAAATAATAATTTCATATTGTAAACGTTTAGGCAAATAAGAAAAAAGTTGACAGGGGTTAATTTTTGGAGTAGAATAAAAATAGTAGACGATTAACAAAGCGTTACTAATAAATACTTCTTGGAGAGTTTTATGAAAAGACTGACGTCACTTTTACTCTGCGCGTTAATGGCTATGATAGCGTGCGTGTCGCTCACGGGGTGTGGGGCAAAATATGAAAATTTAGACGGCGACTGGAAAGTCGTTGCAACTGGCGGCGATTTGTTTTCAGCCGAAAATCTAGATGTTAAAATTGATTCGGAAAACGTAACCGTTTCTATCGGTGGAAAAACTTACGCCTATAATAAAGTTAAATTTAAAAAGAACGATTATATAAAAGAGTATTCCGAAGTAATATTTACAACGGAAAATTCTATGTTTGTAGATAAGACACCTGGGGAAAAGTTTATTTTTACACCGTTTGGTGAAAGCGTTATGTGGTGTACTTCTATACCGTCGTCTTATCGTGATAAAGAAAGACCTACTCTTCTTCGTAAATGCGCAACAAAAACTGTTGGAACTGATGAGTTGGAAGTAGAGTGGACGCTAGACGGCCTAGTAGATGCAACAAAGGATACGATTACCATAAATGAAGACGTGCTGGTAGGTGCTTATAGTTATAAATACCTAAAATTATCTAATGGTGAAAAAACTGACGGTATGGTAGAGTTTAGTAAAGACGGTGATAAACTTATTTTAACCGATAACGGAACGGTTTGTGAAATTACTGAAATTAGCCCTTCTGCTAAATACGGTCCTGCGGTAAAAATTACTTGCGAAGGAAGTGGTTACGAAGTTGATTTATACATACTTGAATATTCAGAAAACCATATGTCCGTAGTATATAGTGCTACGAGCGGAATTTATACCAATGTAGACTATAATTATTTAGTAAAAGAATTATAATTTAATCATTACAAAGGTTAGCGGATTATCAAATTAGTTTGGCATTAAAAAATCCTACGACGAAAATCGTAGGATTTTTTATTTGTTTTAGCCGCCTTTTTTTTAACGTGCCTGCACTTATTCTTGCAACAAATTTACGCGGGAAAAATCTTGGCGCAAACGCCGTTAGTTTGTTCCCAAAACCTACGACGGCAATGCGTTTTCCTTTTAGCGATTGTTTATAAGCGTATTCAGCAACTTTTTCTGCGGATATGGGTTTAATCTTTTTGAACGTCCAGTCGTTCTTTGCGCGTGCAACGAATCCCGAAATAAAAGGTCCAGGGCAAAGTGTTAAAAGGCGCACCTTGCTTTTACGGATCTCGTGCGATACCGATTCGCCGAAGTTTAACACGTACGCTTTACTTGCGTGATAGGTGCACATATACGGACCGGGAACAAACCCTGCAAGTGAACCGACGTTTATTATTCTGCCCGTATCGTTTTTAAGCATATCGTCAATGAACACCCTTGTAAAATAGGTAAGGGCTGAGCAGTTGACTGCAATCAGTTTCATTTGAACGTCTATATCCATATCCTTAAAGTCGCATCTATCGCCAAACCCTGCGGCGTTTACTAGGTTGTTGACAAAATATCCTTTTTCCTTTACGAAAGAATAAACCTTTTCGCACTCGGATTTTTCGGATAGGTCGGCAGTCACGTAGTCGATAGATACGTTAAACTCTGAAAGTTCGTCCTTTAGAATTTGAAGTTTATCGTTAGACGTGGATACTAAAATTAGGTTGTTGCCGTTTTTAGCATAGATTTTAGCAAAGGCTTTGCCAAGTCCGCCCGTTGCGCCCGTTATTAAAGTTACGTTCATAGTCGCTCCTTAATAGAGTAAAAAATAAAGGTCTGTCCGAAAAGACAGACCTTTAATCTTTTTCTTAGTTGAAAGAATCTTTGTATGCTTTACCGAACTTGAAAGCAGGGATTTTAGATGCAGCGATTTTAATCTTTTCGCCAGTCTTAGGATTAATACCTTCTCTAGCTGCTTTTTCTTTGATTTCAAAAGTACCGAAACCCGAAATCTGGATTTTTTCACCAGCGTTCAAACCGTCCGTAATAGCTGCAATCGTTCCGTCGAGTGCTGCGGCAGCGTCCTTTAAGGTGATACCCACCTTGTTAGCAATAGCCCTTATCAATTCATTTTTATTCATAAAAAACCTCCATGTTTTTCTAGTATTAATTATACCACATATAGAAATTTTTTCAAGGGGTTTTTTAAAATTTTTGGTATTTTTTTGCGGAAAAAGGCGATTTTTTGTATATTTTTTAATAAACAGCCGTTTGCTTGACAAATTTTAAATAATATTTTACAATCTATAATGGTTAAGGAGTAAATAAAATGAATTACAACGAGATTATAAGAGAACTTAATTGGGCGGTTTTGGGCAGTCCCGTTATGGAAGGTGAGGCAAAACTTGGGTTTGCGCGCTTTTATTACGGAGACGTTGCGCCTTGCGTTAAGGACATCTTCAATAAATACGCTCCGTCGGGTAAAATTGCTATAATAGCGAACAAGAAAAGTTTCGGCACAACGGGTTTGGAAATTATCAGCGCGATAAGATCGGCTGGCGGTCAAACCATAAACGTCGTGCTCGGTGAAGACGTGGATTTTTCCACCGACGAAGTTTGCGGACTTTTTCAAGTGGCGGAAGACGTAAGGCTTGTCGTCGTTTTGGATTATCCGCTTTTCGATATTGCCGCATACTTCGCAACGGTTAGAAATATTCCTATGATAAGCATCGTTCGTGACCTTAAACCCAAGGGACTTCTTGCAAAGCGCGTATACGTAAAGAACGGAAACACTATTGATTCTTACGGGATAAGCACGACGCGTCACGTTATATTTACGGGTGACTTATTTAGTGAAAAGCAAACGCTTGCAGACGTTTACGCTTATTGCGCAAGCAAGATTGTTGCGCTAATGGATTATAGGATTGTAGGCGCGATAAACGGCGGTGAACTAAATAGAATTGCATATTACTTAGCAAGGACTGCCGTACTCGGCGTGTTTGGGCTTTCTAAGGACGACAAAGAATTTAAGGAAAAGATTTTTTCTTACGCTATAAAACTTGAAATAGCAGACAATATGGCGGACGGAAAGCTTCTTAATCTATCTTCGCCGTCGATTGCCGAATTTATCGCTTGCGGAAAATTTGGGAAATGCGCAGGCGTGGAACTTTCAGCTGCGTGCATTGCGCTAGAACTCTACGATAAATGCTTTAACGGTGAAGTGGAAAAGAACGTTTTATCACCCGATTATTCGGCTCGCGCGGAAAGACTTTCAAAACTTGCTAACTTTAACGAAAAAGATTTATTAAAACATTTTAAGTCGCAGATTTCAGCGTTTAATTTTAAGCGCAAAAAGATTGCCTCGGTTAAAGACAGTCTTAAAGACGAAGTCAAAAAGACGGCAAAACTTGCGCCTAGGATTATGGATAGATACCTAGAACTAGGTGGCGACAACAATCTCGATACCGCCCTTATTTCCGAGGCAATTAAACTTTCAGGGGATACCGACATTTCACTTAACGGTATGAGCCTTGTTCGTGATAGCGGGCTTCTTGAAAAATAAATCATAATTAGGGTATAAAATTTCATTTTACAGTCAATACTCTCCGTACTTAAACGGAGGGTATTTTTTTATGCTCAAAAAATTCAGTTACATATTAGCGGTAATATTAACCCTTGCATGCGTTGGTTACGTAAACACTAAACCGCTGTTTTCAAACTATTCGGACAGTTTTACGGTATACGTCGGCAGTAATTCTTCTAATGCGCAAATTTTAACGGTGGATAGCAAGGATTATCGTTTTATAAAAGACGTTACGGGCGAGAGTGTGAAAATCTCAAACCTAGGCTTTGACGTAAACGAGTTTTTTGAAAAGTATAACGCTAAAATAGTTTTTACTGAAACGACTGACGGCGTGGTTAGTTATTACGGCTATTCCAAAGATATAAAGTACCAAACTACGATAGGCGGTAAAAGAATAAACCTGCACGTTGCCGTTACAAAAGATTCGGTGACGGTAGGCGCGCCCATAATTTATGGAAGTTTTTAAAATTTATGGTATATAAAAAATTTTTAAGGTAATACTTAGACCAACAGTTAATAAGGAGAAGTGAAAAATGAAAAAGACAAACAGTAAATTTTTAGGCTTTATGAAGAGAAATGCGGTATATCTTGTACTCTCGCTATGCATCATTGCGGTTGGCGTGTCGGTAACGCTTATGCTCTTGAACAGAAACGTTGACGACCAAGTAAACGTTGATCCCGACGTTCCTACCGTCGTTGATCCAATAGTCCCCGACGACCCGATAGTTCCGTCCGACCCCGTTATTCAAGAACCCGAAGACGAACCTATCGTAATAGAACCCATTGACGTTCCTATTACCTTTGTTCTTCCCGTAAACGGCGCGACTTCTATCGGTGAGTATAGCGAAACTATGGTATTTAATAGCACGCTCGGAAGATTTTCCGCGCACATGGCGATAGACTTTTTTGCACCCGAAGGCACGGAAGTTATGGCTGTATACGGCGGTACGGTTTTAAGCGTTGAAACGACCTTGCTTAAAGGCACTACCGTAGTTATTGACCACGGCGACGGCTTAACCACCGTTTATAACTCGCTTGCTGACGGCGACAGAGTTGCCGTTGGACAGGTTGTAAAACAAGGCGACGTTATAGGTACTGTATCGGTATCTAACCGTCAAGAATCAGCGTCGGGCGCACACCTTCATTTTGAAGTAATGGAAAACGGCGAGTATATCGACCCTGCAAAATATCTTGAAATCAGCGAGAAATAAAAAAATTTCGCATTAAACTTAAAAGCTCCGAATAAGATAGTCTTGAAAGTCTATTTGTTCGGAGTTTTTTATATGAAAAAAACAGTTTTATTTTTAGCAATTCTACTATCGTTCGTATCGGTTTTCGGGCTGGCAGGCTGTAAAAACGGCAAGTCCGACCGAACAACTTATACCATTGATTGTACCCTTACAGGACACGAATTAACGGCGACCGAAAGGGTAAATTTTTATAATTCAACCGATACCGCGCTTACCGAGATTAAGTTTAATCTTTTCGGTAATGCGTTCAGAAAAGACGCAAAATATAATCCCATATCCGCGCAGTATACTTCACGAGCGTATCCAAACGGTTTAAGTTACGGCGATATGGATATTAAAAAGGTAACGAGTGGTGATACCGATTTAAGGTATAGCGTTTGCGGTGAAGACCAAAACGTTTTGTCGGTCGAACTCATGCAAGAACTTTTCCCCGACGAAAGGGTAGAGATGGTTATAGAATATACGTTAAACCTTGCTAACGTCGTTGCTAGAACAGGGTATAACGACCACACTATAAACCTTGCTAACTTTTATCCGATAGTTTGCGCCTATGATGACGCGCAAGGTTTTTACGAGTGTTTATACTATGCAAACGGCGATCCCTTTTATAGCGATTGCGCCGACTATACGGTAAATCTTACTGCAAATAGTGAGTATAACGTTGCGGCAAGCGGAAAACTTATTTCAAAGACGGAAAACGGCAAAACTTCGCAGTCGTGCTATCAGATAACTAACGCGCGTTCGTTTGCGTTAGTGTTGTCGAAAGAGTTCGAGTCGGTGACCAAAACGGTAGGGGAAACAGAGATAATCTATTATTTTTACGACGATAAAACCCCTGATAAGTCTATGGATTACGCTGTAAAGAGTATGACGCTGTTTGAAGAAAAGTTCGGGGATTATCCTTATCCAACTTATTCTGTCGTGCAGACGGAATTTATTCAGGGCGGTATGGAATTTCCGGGGCTCGTTATGATAAGCGATAATTTAGAGCCAGAGGCTTACGGTGAAGTAATCGTTCACGAAACGGCGCATCAATGGTGGCAGTCGGTAGTCGGAAATAATGAGATTGAACACGCCTTTTTGGACGAAGGGCTTGCCGAGTATTCGGTTATAACCTTTTACGAAAACTATCCCGAATATAATATGACAAGGGAACAACTGGTTGCATCATCTGAAAAAACTTATAAAGTGTTCTGCACCGTTTACGATAAAGTTCACGGCAAGGTCAATACGGTTATGAATAGGGATTTAGGTGAGTTTACTAGCGAATACGAATACGTAAATATGGCGTACATAAAGCCGTGTATAATGTTCGACTATTTAAGACAAACGGTCGGTGAGGAAACTTTCTTTAAGGGCTTAAAAAATTACTATAAAGAATATAAATTTAAAAACGCTACCCCCGACGATTTGGTGGGCGTTTACGAAAAACTCGGCGCAGACTCAAACGGATTTTTCGACAGCTTTTTTGAGGGAAAGGTTATAATTTAGTTAAAGATAGATAAAAATTAAGGGAAATATAAGCAGAAAATTCAAAAAAGTGGTTTTTTGGCTTTTTAAATAAAGACTATCTATTGACAAACCTTTTGTAAAATGTTAAACTAATTAAGTATAAAGTTAAAACGGCTTACAAGGAGTCTATATGAAAAAAGTTATAAAAACCGTATTAGTTTTAATGCTTGCGCTCTTGCTCGGGCTAAGTATGGTTGCGTGCCAGGATAATGACGAAACCACGCAAGAAATGAAAGTTAAATGCAAAAAAATCGACGGGGTTTACACCGTTTACGATTACGTTCCCGGCGAAGGCGTTACCGAACTCAATTTGGACGAAGTGCTTGATAAAGATATCACCGATATCCGCATTAAAAAGGGCGCGTTCTCAGGCGATTCTTCTTTGAAAAAGATTATCGTTCCTGCAAGGGTAACCAGCTTTGACGCAGGCGCGTTCGAAGAAATGGGCGCATTAGAAAGTTTGGAAATTCCTTTCGTAGGTGCAAGCGCAAACTCTGATGCATATTACGCAGAAAGCAAGGCGGCAGACGGCAAGGCTGTTGACGCGGCAAGAACTATCGCTCACCTTTTCGGGACTGAAGAGTACGACGCAGGTATGGCTGTAACCATTAAGTACGACGGAACAAATTCCACCACCGCTTATATGCCCCAAACGCTTAGGGAAATCGTTGTAAACGCTAGCGAAGAATACAGTATTCCTATGTATGCGTTTAACGGCGCGGTAAACCTTACTTCAATCGTATTGAAAGGCAAGATTGACGCTATCGGTCAGAACGCATTTGAAGGCTGTAAAGAGATTAAAGAAATCGAACTTCCCGAAACGGTTGCAACCGTTTATGAAAACGCTTTCTTGAACTGCTCAAAACTAAATAAACTCACCGTTAAAAAGGCTCTCGACGTTAAGAAAGGCGCGTTTGTTGGCACAAAACTTGCTAAAGACGTTCTCAACGATTACGTTAAAGACATCAACGACGATATTAGAAAAGACATTTTCGGTGAATAATTAATAAACAATAAAAACAAAAAACGCTTTACTTAAAAAAGTAAGGCGTTTTTTTATGCGTTCAAAAAAGTGTACGACCAAGTAAATAATCGGTTGATACGTCAAATAGGTCTGCAAGTTTAACAAGGTTTTCATACGACGGCTCGGCATCACCTTTTTCATATCGAATATATGACGGCTGTTTTATACTGAGATAATCAGCAATTTCACGCTGAGTCATTTTATTCATTTTTCGCTGTTCTATAAGCCGCTCGCAAAAAATTTTCATTTCCGTATTCCTTTTTATTCTCTTGACAAATTATAGCAAATTGCTATATAATTATTCCAAAATATAGCGACACGCTATCAAAAATAGGAGAATTTTATGCAAAAGAAACGAATATTAGTAATTTTATTGTCGATAATGCTAATTTGTTGCACTTTTTTTATCGCTGGGTGCGACGTTACAGGTGAAAAAGTTTTAATAGAAAAAGAAACAGGACTGGCATTTAAACTAAACGAAACAAAAGATGCATATATTTTAACTGGTATTGGGAATTGCACTGATACGGAAATAATAATTCCGTCAGTTTATAGAAACTTACCTGTAACTAGCATAGGGAAAAGAGCTTTCTATGATTGTAGTTCATTAACAAGCATAGAAATACCAAGCAGTGTAACAAGTATAGGTGATTATGCTTTTGCTTGGAACAGTGCGCTAAAATTGATAGAAATACCAGACAGTTTAACAAGTATAAGCGAAGGGACTTTTTTTAATTGTAAGTCTCTAGCGAGTATAATAATACCTAGAAGTGTGACCGCGATAAACTCAAAGGCATTTTCTTACTGCGAAGTATTAACTGGTATAGAAATGCTTGGCGACGTAACAAGTATAGGCGAAGAGGCTTTTAGCTACTGTCGTTCACTAAGAAGTGTAATGATTCCCGATAGTGTAATTAATATGGGTGGAGACGCATTTCTTAGTTGCGATTCATTAACTATTTCTTGTGAGATAGATAGTAAGCCGAGCGGTTGGGATAGTAGTTGGAACTGTTCAAATTGTCCAGTAATTTGGGGAAAATAGACAATTAAATCATAATTTTAAAAAAGAAGATTGTTTAGAGAAAAGAAGTACAGAACAAAAAGAAAATGCACTTGGTAATAGCCAAGTGCATTTTTAACGATTAACATTTTTTAACCGTTAGTGATGGTTGCGGTTTTGAGTGTGTAGACGAGCGCGCCCATGTTGGTGAACGTTCCGTAAGTGGTGAGCGTTTGCGCATATTCAACGGGGAAGGCTTTGAAAGGAACGTTTTCACTCTTTGCCGATTGAACGAGTACGTATTGCGGTGCGCCGGAATTGCGGACGGTGTTTAATTGATAAGTTAGGTTGGTTACTGCTACCGTTTCGTCAACGGCAACGCCGTCTATTACTGCATTTACCTTGGTTGAAAGCGCGCCACCGTTAGTAATTCTGAGCGTTTTAGCCTCGCCGTAAGCAGGGGATACAACGGGTATATCAGCAGAAGATTCTTCGTTGATGGTAAGTCCCCTTATAGCGAAAAGGAAAGCGGTGTTGTCGATAAGTGTTTTGTAATCGTACTTAAACTCGTTGGTTTTGCTTTGGTCACCGATTGTTTGATTTACCGTATATTTTTCGGTGTTATAAGCGGTTACGCTTTCCGACGTGCGTTGTTCTAAGGCGGCGGCTGTATAACTGTTAGTGAGTGAAACGAGAGTGTTGGTTGTTTTTACCTTAGCGTATATAGGCGCAAACGATTGACCTGCGGGCAAAAAGTAAGCGTCCGTTTCAATGCTGTCTTCAAAAGTTTGTTCGCCCTTGTCGTCGTTTAAGTCGTAGATAGCGGTTATCTTGAACATTGAACTTAAATGATAAATCTTGCTAGACGTAACGTCAATATCCGTGCTTATGGATTCGGGCAAGAAGGAAAGAACTTCTAAGTTTTGAACGTAAGACCCGTTTTCAAACCTATACTTAATAACTTCGTCGGTGATATCGTCGTCTTTAACGATTAAGTTGTCGCGATAGTTTTCTGAAAAGTTGACTTCATAGGTAAGAGTTTCGCTGTACGCCGTGTTGGGTTCGCCAGCCTCACCACCGCCGTTAAAATTGTTGTTAAAGGAAAGGTAAATTTCGTTAGAGCAACCAACCGAGAAAAGCATAAGGGCGGCTGCTAAAACTATTGAGAAAATTGACACTAAAAATTTCTTCATTTTTCGCTCCGAAAATAAATTCTTTATTAATAATAACATAAATATTTAAAAATGTAAAACTATGTAATGAAAAACTCCAAAAAATATGTTACAATATTAGT
Source organism: Clostridiales bacterium (assembly GCA_015055805.1). GTDB lineage: Bacteria > Bacillota > Clostridia > Christensenellales > Borkfalkiaceae > UBA1259. Next base: position 17,063 of record SVHN01000005.1, on the reverse strand, counting down.
ATGGTAAAATTAATCACGACAGATTCATACTTTGAATTGTTTCCGATTTTAGCAAAATTGCTAAAACCGACGGCAAGCGATATAAACTCTCGCAACGTAGTTTTTTGCGAAGCAAAAGTTTCGCTTATGGTAGAGCGAAAAATAGCCGAGAGTTTAGGCGGCAGTTTTAATACCGACGTATACTCGTTCGGTAAATTTTTGCGTGTCAAAAAACCTATGGATAATCTCTTATCCAAGGAAGGCTCGGCAATGGCTATAAAACGCATATTAAAGTCCGTTCCGCTAAAATGCTTTAAAAGCAGCAAAGACAATCTTGCGCCGTCGCTATATGACCTTATAATACAATTAAAAAGCGCAAAGGTAACACCCGAAGATATAGATAACGCTAAAAATAAGACGAGCGGTGTGCTTAAAAACAAACTTGAAGACGTTGCCGTGGTTTACGACGCTTATGAAAGATACATAATTGAAAACGGCTTAGAAGACCAAAGCTCACTTTTATCATACCTGCCGTCTGTAATTGATGCCGACGAGGACCTTAAAAATTCGCACGTCTATTTGGTCGGGTACAGCGGTTTTACCGCACAGGCAAGAGAGGCGGTAAAGTCGGTGCTTAAAAACGCCAAGGCGGTTACGACAATTTTGACGGCTGGCGAAAACAGTCAGGTTTTTGTCAATGAAACGGCGGAGTTTTTCGTTAAGGCTTGTAGGGATCTAGGCATTAAACTTGATACTATAAATTTACATAGCGAATATACTAAAACGGGTAGGGCAATAGTAGAAAACGCATTTATGCCCGTGCGTGAAGGCGTCGAAAAAATCAACGACGGCTCAATTTATTTGCTCAAAGAAAAAACGCCTACGCACGAGATAGAAAGAATCGCGGAGTGCATAAAAGATTTGGTTATGAAAGGTCAAGGGCGTTACCGTGACGTTACGGTTGCACTATCCGACGTATCCGAATACGCTAACCGCATTAAAGAAACTTTCGACGCTTTGGATATTCCGTATTTTATAGATATAAAAAGGGACGTATCTAATCACCCACTAGTCACGCTTATAACTTCGTACGTAGATGCGCACAGAAAAAATTTAGAACGCAAGACCTTGTCTGAGTTTTTTAAGAACCCATTGTTTAACCAAGACAAAAATCTTAGCGATAGGTTTGAAAACTATCTTATAAAATACAACGTAAACTATTCTAGGATAAATTCACCTTTTGTCTTTGAAGAGCAAAGGGAAGATTTTTCCGAACTAGAAAGTATGCGTCAAAATATTGCTGAAATCTTTAAGACATTTAACGTAAAGACAATGATAGAAAAACTTTGCGTTAAGGAAAAACTTTCCGTGCTATCAGCTAAACTGAAAGAGATAGGCGAAGACGATGAATCGGCGGTAAACGATCAGGTCTTTGACGCCGTAATGAAAATTCTTGACCAAATGCAACTTATTCTCGGCGACGTGAAGATGAGTCTTACCGAATATAAGAACGTATTTTTAAGCGGCGTGAACGCGTTGAAAATTTCCATTATTCCGCAGTATAACGACGCGGTATTCGTGGGCGGGTATAGAGAGACCGCGCTTGCAAAAGCCAAGTATTTATTCGCGCCGGGGTTAAATATAGACGTGCCGTCGGCAAAGCAAGACGTCGCTATTTTGTCCGACAGCGACTTGACGGCACTAGAACAAATAAAAGTGCTTGTCGAACCCAAAATTAAGGTTGTAAACCATAGGATTAGAGAAAACGTTGCTCTTGCCTTAGGCGCGTTTTCAAGTAGACTTTACCTATCCTATCCCATTTTTGGAGTGGACGGCAACGAAAAACAAAAGAGTGAACTCTTTGCAACCATTAATTGCATATCCGAGTATAAGCCGTTCCCAGAAAAATGCTTATACCTAACTAAAAAGCAGGGCAAGAAGAACTTTGCCCTAGCATGTTCGCAGTTTGTAGAACGAGAATTAACCGATTTTTCAATCCCAAGCGCGTATTACAAAGCAGTTGGGGAAAGCGAATTAAAAGGAATTTTAGATAGCGCAAACAAAGAGATAAAAGAGCGGCTAGATAAAGTGGATAGACCGCTTATATCGGGCGAAACTTCACCAACGGCGATAGAAGATTACTTTAAATGTCCGTACCAAGCGTTTATCTCCCACTCGCTACGAGTTAGAGAAAGAGAAGAAGGGGAAGTGAACGCCCTTTCGGTCGGAAATTTAATGCACGATATTTTCAGTATTTATGCAACCGAACTGGATAAAATAACCGACGAGAAAAGTTCTGACGGCATTTTTGACCAAGCAAAAGATATAATTTTATCTAGAGAAGAATACGGCAAATTTTTGCAGTCCAAAGAGACGGCTGCAACTATAAACCGTATACTTAAAGAGTGCAGAAAATACTGTTATGCGACCTATAATTCTTTCAAGAATTCAAGCTTAAAAGTTTCTAAAACCGAAGTGTCTTTCGGTAGCGGCGCGAACTGTAAATATCCGGCTCTTTCTTTACTTGACGGTTCTGTCAAGATTAAAGGAAAGATTGACAGGGTTGACGAAAGCAATAATTATTATAGGATAATCGACTATAAAACGGGCGGTGTTGACGATTCGGAAAAATCACTTTTTGCAGGCATAAAACTACAATTGTTTTTATACGCCGCGGCTGTTAGTCGTGTAGAATCACAACAAAATAATAAAGGACTAGCGGGGTTATATTATCTTCCCGTGTTCGATAGATACGAAAAACAAAGCGATAAAGGCGCGCCCATGGCGGTCGGTTTTACCCTGTCCGAAAAGGCTGCGCTAAAAGAACAGGATAAACTGTTTGAAGATGCAGGTTCAAGCGATTTTATGCCCGTTCGTCTAGATAAGAGCGGTACGCTTAAAGGCGGATACGATAAGGATACCTTAAAAGCCTACGTCGATTATGCCGTTACTTTGAGTGAGTCTGCGGTAAAAAATATGAAAGAGGGCGTGATTATTCCGTCACCATACGAGGGCGTTTGTGAATATTGCAAGTTTAAGGGTGTTTGCGGCGCGGAAAATCCGAACGCAAGAAAACCCGATAAGGTTACCGCAAGCACCATTAGAGAATCTGTCAAGGGGGTAGAGTGATATGCCCAAATTTACACCTGAACAAAAGCGAGTCGTCGAACACGATCGCGGTAATATTTTGGTTTCGGCGTCGGCGGGTAGCGGAAAAACGCATACTATGATTGAACGGACTTGCAGACTTATCCTTGACAAAAAGGCGGCGGTCAACGAGATTTTGGCGGTTACCTTTACCGAAGCGGCGGCAGCGCAAATGCGTGAAAAGTTAAGAAGTAAACTTTCGGAAAAAATAACTAACGATGGACAAACTGAGTTTATCGAACAGTTAAACCTAATAGCAACTTCCGATATATCCACTTTGCACGCCTTTTGCGGTAGGCTTATTCGCAATTACTTTTTTGAAGTGGGGCTAACCCCCGACTTTAAGATTGCAGACGAAAGTGAGGCGCAAATTCTAAAAAACGAAAGTATAGCTAAAACGTTCAGCGAATTTTACGATTTAGAAGAAGAGTGGTTTTTAACCTTGGTTGAAAGGCACGCTCACGGCAGAAAGGATAAGAGTTTAAGGGAACTTATAATTTCCGCATATAATTTTTGCCAAACCGAACCTAACCCCGACGAGGTTTTGTCAAGATATAAAGAGTTCTATTCGGACGAAGGGTATAGCGCGCTTCTAGAAAGGTATAAAAATTCGGTTTTTGAAAAGATAGAAAATCTTAAAATTAAAGCCGAGCAGGCGGCTGAAGTTTTTAAGGAAGAAGAACTAGATAAGTCGGCGGCGTTAAGTGATTCGTTTATAAACCATCTTCAAAAAATTCTTGATGAAGATTGCCTTTTGGCACTAAGCACTATCGGCGAGTTTACTAAAAGAATGGATTTTGATAGGGGACTATCGGAAAACGCCACAATTGCTAAGGCTAAAATTCTAAGCTGTAAAACCGTTCTTAAAAAGATAGTCGAGAGATTTAATCCGCGGTTTTTGGACGAGAACGGAAAAGAACGCGCAAAACTTTTAGAGCATACTGACTATCTTAAAAAGGTTATAAACCGTTTTGGCGAGATATATTCAGAGATGAAGAGAGAAGAAAACGTTCTCGACTTTAACGACCTTGAACATTTTGCCTTAAAGATTTTATCCAACCCCGAAATAAGCGCGGACGTAAAATCTAAGTATAAATACGTTTTCGTGGACGAGTATCAGGACACAAACGGCGTTCAGGAAGAGATATTAAATAGGGTATCGAACGATAACCTTTTAATGGTCGGCGACGTAAAACAGAGTATTTACGGTTTCCGTGGCTGCCGTCCCGATATCTTTATCCAAAAGAACAAGGATATGAGCGCAAGCGGTCAAGCAGTGGTAAAGCTTAACGAAAACTTCCGTTCGGCAAACGCCGTTATTGATACCGTAAACGCAATCTTTAACCATTGTATGACAGAAGAATACTTTGGTGAAAGTTATAAAGGCAATTCCGAACTTAAATCGGGCGGTCAGTACGCACAAGACGCTGTCGGAAGAGCCGAACTACACTTTATAGAAAAACCCGAAAAAAAGAAAACTGAAGAAGAACAGCCTAGGGTTTACGACGTTATAAACGCCTCAAAACAAGAGAAAGAAACCGAGGCGTCTTTAACGGCTGCGCTAGTTACAGAGATAATAAACCAAGAACTTGGAAAAGAATACTACGACCCCAAGGAAAAGCGTTTTAAAAATATAGATTATAGCGACGTCGCTATACTTACAAGGAGTAGAGAAAATAAGTACGTCACCGACTTAGTAAAAGGTCTTCGTGGGCGTGGAATAACGGTGGTTTCCGAAGTTAAAGAAAACGTCTGCGACTTTCCCGAGATATCAATACTTGTAGCCGCGCTAAAACTTATCGACTGTTTTTATCAGGATATACCGCTAGTCACCGTGCTTAAAAGTCCGATAGGCGGTTTTACCGACGAAGACTTAATGGAGATTGCAGGGTACTATCTTGACCAAACGGGTGATAAGCGTTCGGGATTTTCAGAGGCGTTTAAGTATTATATCGATAACGCGGTTAATGGGTTGAGCCAAAACCTTAAAGGGTTTTTAGACTACTTTGAAAGAATAAGACTAGTAGCCGACTTTGCAGGCGCGTTCGGGGCAATAGATAGGCTTGTCAAAGAGAAAGACTTAGAATCGCACTTGCTCGCTATGACGGGTGGAGAAGTAAGGGCGTTAAGACTGAAAAGGTTTTTATCTGCTGCCGTAGTCGGACAAAAACGCCTTACCGTAAAAGAGTTTTTGTTAAAGATTGAAACTTCAAGCGAGGCGTTCGGCTTTTCTGAGTGCGGACAGGATCGTTCCGTAAAGGCAATGACCATACATAAATCTAAGGGTTTAGAGTTCCCAGTCGTTATAGTATGCGGTTTAGAAAGGGGCTTTAACGTTATGGACGAGCGCGGTGAAGTGCTGTTTAGTAGAGAGATGGGGCTTGCTGTAAAGAGTTACGACGACGATAAAAAAGAACTTGACGAAACTTTACTTCGCGTAGTTGTTCAGGACCAAATGCGAAAGAGTATGGTTCGTGAAGAGATGCGACTTTTCTACGTTGCAACCACGCGCGCAACCTATTCAATGCACCTAATTGCCGAAAACGAAGATTCTAGACAAGACCATTTTAGCGGCGCAGAGTGCTTTATGGATTTTGTTCCAAGGGATATGGAAATGACTATCCATAGCCAAAAGGATTTTGATTTTACAAACCTAACCCACGAAACGAGAAAGGTGCTTATTGCAAATCCCGATAAAACCGCTTTTGAAAAGATGCAGCGAAACTTTGCCTTTTCGTATCCCTATTTAGCGGAAACGACGTTGCCGTTAAAAACCGACGTTACGTCGGTCAATAAAAGAGAACAGGTGGAAGAAGAACAAAAGACTTTCGTCCTTTTCGACGAAGAAACCACCGATATCGAGCGCGGAAATACTGCGCATAAAATCATGGAATATTTAGACTTTTCTAACCCCGACTTTATAGGACAAGTAAAGGGCATGATTGATAGCGGTATAGTTAGTGCTGAACAGGTTGAAAAAATCAGTCTTGAAAAGATAGAAAATGCTGTTAAGTGCAAGGCTTTAAGCGGACTAAAAGGCAAATCCCTTTATAGAGAGAAAGGATTTTTGGTGGGAATAGAGGCGAATAAACTCTTTGATACTACTAGTCAAGAAACGGTAGTGCTACAAGGTATAATAGACCTTTTGGTGGTCGACGGCGACAGTTTAAGAGTGATCGACTATAAGTATTCACAAAGAGTAAAAGACTCGTTAAAATCCAAATATAAAAAGCAGTTAGAACTTTATTCTTACGCCGCGGAAAAAGTGCTTGGCAAAAAGGTCGTTAGTAAAACCATAGTAAACCTTTTCACAGGCGAGAGTGTGGATATTTGACAAAATAAGAAAAAATCCGATATAACAATCGGATTTTTTTTAGTGCTGCGGCGATAAAATGTCTTTCGAGGTGTTTTATGGGCGGTTTGATAGAGCAAGGCGTAGCTGCTTTTTTAATGCCGATAGGTAGTGGCGGAGTGTTTTTGTGCGCAGTTGCCGTGGGACTTATCGGGCTTATAGTAAACGTCTTTTTATCGGTGTTTAAAGTCGGTTACGTAAAAATTAAACGCGTATGGTATGCGCTAATGCTTATTGCAACGACCGCTATCTGCGGCGGAATAACTGTTATTTGCGGATATAGCGCAGGACTTTTTTTGGTACTTATAGGTGTATACGTTCTATTTTTAACAGTAGTTTTTTATCTTCCACAAAAGACTTTTACTAAAGAACAGATAGACCTTGCAAGGCTTATGGACTTAAAGGCAAAAGCGCAGGGAAAAGAGGATAACGCCACCGCTTTTCAAGCCGATAAGGAAAATAAAAACGTACAAAAATTGACTATTCCACCGCAGACGATAGAAGATAATTTTGACGATAATGACGATAAAACTTTAATCAAGGACAGTTTCGGTTTAGACTTTTCTCACGTGAAAAACGTCCTTAAAAGACTAGACTATTTTACACTTAGTCCAACCGATAAACGACAGGTAAGAGAACTAGAAACGCTAATGTTTAAGGCGGAAAACGGCGAGAAAACCGACGAGATAAAGCGCGAACTTAACGACGGGCTCGGCGCATTACTTAAAATTATGTCAAAATACGGAGTGTGAATTTGTTTATTATGCTCAAAAACCGCTTACCCAAAGCGGTTTTTTCGTTTTATAATTGACATAAAGGTTTTGTTGATATATAATAATATATATCAAAATGCCCATACTGTATGAGGAGCAAAAGCGCAAAAATATAAGCGCAAGGGAGAATTATGAAAAAGAGATTTTTGACGGTATTTTTATCGGTAGCAATGTGTCTACTTTCAGCCTTTTCTATGATCGGTTGTAAGGGTAAGACCTTTACCGTAACGTTTGACCCCGACGGGGGCGAACTCGTTTCAGGCGAACTCGTTCAAGTTGTTGAATCTGCTAGCGATATCGTAGAGCCTGAACTTAAAAAAGAAGGCTACACCCTTAAGGGTTGGGACACCGTTTTAGCGGAAATCGATTCTGATACCACCGTTAAAGCCTTGTGGGACAAGGCTAAGTTTACGGTAAAATTCGTTGTGAACGAAGGTCAACACGTTAAAGGTAGCGGTGAATTAATTCAAGCGGTTACTTCTGGTGAAGAACTCGTTGAACCTAAATTTACTCGCGAAGGTTATACCCTTACTTGGGATACCGACCTAAAAACTATTACTAGTGATTGCGTAGTTAAAGGTGATTGGAATCCTAATAAGTACGTTTTAAGTTTCCAAGACGAAAATGGTAATCCCATAGCAGGTATAGACGATATGGAAGTTACTTACGACAGTGGAATAGGAACTCTCCCCGAATATTCGGTTGCCGATTTTAATTGTTGGAAAAATAAACGAGATGGTAAAAAGATTTTTGACGACCAAGCATGGAAATACGCCTATGATGTTGTTGCTGTTCCTTATATATATAAGTTTGATTATCGTATTTCCTATGAACTTGCAAGTGGTAGTTTTGAACTCCCTGGAGGGCTAACGGCAGAAACAGGATATGATGAAGGGCGTGAAAGTATTGCTATCTACCCGCCAAAAAAAGACGGACATGATTTTAAAGGTTGGACCGTATATGAAATGACTATTAGTGGCGGAAAAGGTGAAAAGGTTGAAGAGATTAATCAGCCTGGCACATATAACTGGAAAAACCCAGAGGGAGATAGGATATTTGAAGCAAAGTGGCAAATAAGGACTTATGACATAACGTTTAAGATAAATGAAGGAACGTTCAGTAACGGGCAAAAAGTAATTGTTATAGAAGATGTTGTTTATGGTGGTACAGTGACAACTCCTAAAGTGAACGTGGCATCAGGAGATAGAGAGCCTGACGACTGGAAATTCACAATTGATGACCAAACATATATCCTTTTAAATGGCGAAAATCCTTGGCACTATGATATTAATGAGGCAGTGTTTGAGGCTCACTATAAACTGAAATTTGAAATAACACTTAATTTAACCTGTACAGTTAGGGGCAGAACGGTTACTAGCACTATTCCTGAAGGATCGGCAATCACTTACACCTTTTTGGAAGGAGAAGGTATAGACATTACCAAGTTCCCCACGGCAACGCCAGAAGATACTTACGAGTATACATTTACCGGTTGGAAATATCGTGTTGGCAATGTTAACACAGGCGCATTAGTGACTGTTGACGTAAGCGCAAACAAGGAAAATTTTGAAGGCTATCCAATTGATAATAATTATGTTGTTCACATAACCGTTTACGCTTGCTGTCGCGCTAACTGGACACCTGCGTATTAATAACAATTAAACAAAATTAAAAGAGCGAACTGAGTTCGCTCTTTTCGTTTAATGAAATCGTTGATTGCAACGATGAAGTCTTCACTTTATTCAGATGAAGTCCAAGGTTAAAACCTTGGATGAAATCAAATCCGTCTAAATATAACAACAATCTTGTGAAACAGGACTTCATCGCGAAAGCGACTTCATCCACCAAGGGTGGATTTCTTCCGTCAAAGACGGATTTGACTGCGTTCTCCGTTAAGGATAACGCGCATATGCCCGAACGCTTTTCACTTATGATTTGCTTTTTTCATATAATAAAATCGGCGTTAGCTAAAACGATACAAGGAGAAAAGCAGGTGGTCAAGAGATTAGCGGTTAATATGCCGTACCCCGATACGGACGGAATAAAAAGGGACGAAAAGATTGCAAGAATAATTTCACCGGCTTACGCAAGTTTAAGCGGAGAGTTAAATGCGGTAATGCAATACGTATATCATTATTTTAATTTTAAGATATCGGACGACGCTGATAACGCAGACGTTATGCTCGGTATCGCGCTTGCAGAAATGAACCACTTAGAAAAGCTTGGCGAACTGCTTATAACGTTAGGGGTAGACCCTGTGTATACTGCATATCCACCGTATAAAACTGATTTTTATTCTACGCGTGGCGTATCTTACAGTAAGACGGCGGTCAAGATGTTGCTTGACGATATTGCAGGTGAACTTGCCGCAATAAACGAGTACCAAAAAATATTAGATAAAATCCCCAAAACCGATAACGGCGAAAGGGTTGGCGCGATAATTTATCGCATAATAATCGACGAAGAACTGCACGTTAAAATCTTAAAAGACGCGCTTAAAAAAATAAAACCGCAAATCTCTCTGTGAATAATTTGTGAATTGTTTGCTTAATCGGTAAAAAATAAGGTATTTATGCGAATTTAAGCGGTATTTTATTGCAATTATTTTGCGATTAATGTATAATAACTCTATAGAATATACAAAATTTTGTTTATTCAAGGAGATAATTATGCTGTTTGGTAAAAAGAAAAAACATTCAGAGTTTGGCAAAATCGTTGTTGCAGAAAAAGATAAGAGCAGAAAGGACGAGGGGTATAGTAGACTTAGGGACAACGTTTTATATTTGAACGCTGACGGAACGAAAAAGGTTATTCAGATAGAATCTGCAGTTGAAGGCGAAGGTAAAACCACCACCGCTTGCAACCTTGCGGTAAGCCTTGGTCTTACGGGCAAAAAGGTCATAATAGTTGACCTTGACTTCCGCAGACCGAAATCGCACCGCGTGTTTAAGCTTAGCAAAGACCTTGGTATTGCAGAGTATATTCTTGACGGAAAGACCAAGGAAGAAATCATTAAGCATACGGATTACGAAAACGTTGATATAATTACTAGAGGTAAAGAAGTATACAATTCGTCTTTGGTTTTCATATCGGACAAGTTTAAGGACTTAATCGCAGAACTTAGAGAGATTTACGACTTTGTAATCTTGGACTGTGCGCCCGTACTTTTGGTTTCCGACTATATCCATATATCAAAGGTATCAGACGGCGTATTGTTTATGGTAGCGCACTCACTCACCACCAAAGCACAGGTAGTAGAGGCGATAAAAGAACTCAAAAAGAACGGCGCGGAAATACTCGGTTCGGTATTTACTATGTACGACAAGAGAAAATCCAAGTATTACGCAGGCGGATATTCTGGCAAGTATTACAAGTACACCGAAGAACTAGAAAATTCCCCGATAGAAGAAGAGGAAGAATAATTTATGATAGATATCCACGCACATATTTTGCCTGAGGTGGACGACGGAAGTAGGTCAATGGAAGAATCGCTTGCCCTGCTTAAAGAATCTTCTCAGCAAGGGATAAGCGACGTGGTGCTTACTCCGCATTACCGCGGAAACTATCTTACGGAAAGAAAAGAGCTTGAAGAAAAGTTTGCCGCATTAAAGGAAAAAGCGGAGCAAGCGGGTATTCCCGTACGGCTCTATCTCGGTCAAGAAATTTATCTTGACAAGGATTTTAAAGAATTTATTACCACCACGGAAACGCTAGACTTAAACGGCAGCGGATATATTCTAGTAGAGTTTGACTTTTATGAAGATACGGACATTGCGGATGTGGTTTACGAATTAAACGGTCTAGGCTATAAAAAGGTTATAGTCGCGCACTTTGAACGGTATTTTCACGCCGACCTTAGCGACGCAAGGTCGGTAAAAGACGTCGGTGGTTACATACAAGTCAACGCGGATTCTATTCTTGGGAAAGAAGGTCGCGCCATAAAGAAAAAGGTTATGGCTCTGTTTGAAAACGGCTTGGTAGATTTTGTTGCTGGGGACGTGCACCACAACAGAGAAAACTGTATGGCAAAGGCGTTCAAGGTGATAAAGAGAAAGTTTGGCGAGATTGTCGCAAACAAAGTTTTTCTTAAAAACGCATCAAAAATAATTAAGGGTTAGACGAAAAGTCTGACCTTTTTTACGATTGTACCATACGTTGTCATTTTAAGCCTATCTATCTTGACGGACAAACGAAGAATCTCTGTAAAAATATTTATTGATTAAAGGAACTAACATGGAAAAAACTATAATAGCAATCGGTGGTGGTGAAATCAAGAATAAAACCACCCTAAAAATAGACGAATATATTGCAAACAAGGCAAAAAATCACGCAGGCGAAAAAAGAGCGAACGCTTTGTTTATCGGCACGGCGTCGCACGACAGTATGCCGTATTTTAATAGTTTTAGAAAAACTTATACTTCGGTATTCGATATTAAAGCCGAAGTCGCTCTAATAGTTTACGGCGAAATGAATATGGAAAAAATCGCTGGAAAAATAGAGATGGCGGACTGTATTTATATCGGCGGCGGAGATACCGTGTATATGCTTGATAAATGGAAAGAAACGGGCTTAGATAAACTCATAATCAAGGCGTATGAAGACGGCAAGATTATCTGTGGTCTTTCGGCAGGCGCAATCTGTTGGTTTAAGGATATGTATACCGACTACGAAATAATGCGCGGTCAAAGTTCGGAATACGTCTTAAAGAAAGGCTTAGGGATTTTGGACGGCGCAATGTGTCCGCACTTTAACGAAAGGGAACAAGATTTTACCGCCGCGTTAAAAAAAGGCGAGATTAACGGCGCGTACTGCGTGGAAAACGACTGCGCTATCGAGTTTATTGACGGTAAGTATAACGGCGTTATATCCGCAGGTGGAAAAGCCTATTATATGAGTATAGAAAACGGTGAAACGATAAAGAAGGAACTTTAATGAACGATAGAAACTTCGACAGGGAAATGAATAGTATAATGGACGCGGCAAAAGAAAAAGGCGTTAAACCTACACTTTTAATGCACTCTTGTTGCGCGCCTTGTTCTACTTCGTGCTTGGAACGCGTTAAAGATTATTTTGACGTTACCGTTTATTATTATAACCCTAATCTAGATACCGTCGAAGAGTTTAACCACCGAGCAACCGAACAGCAAAGACTGTGCAAAGAACTTAAAGTAAATTGTATTGTTGAAGAATATGATAAATCAGAGTTTTTAAGCGCGGTAATCGGCTTAGGAGATTGCTTAGAGGGCGGTGCTAGATGCGCAAAATGCTTTGAACTAAGGCTAAAACGCACGGCGGAAAAAGCCAAGGAATTAGGCGCAGAGTATTTTACAACGACACTCACGGTCAGCCCATTAAAGAACGCCAAACTTATAAACGCGATAGGCGAAAAGATAGGTAAAGAGTTGGGCGTAAAATTTTTGCCGTCGGATTTTAAAAAGCAAAACGGCTACAAACGCTCGGTCGAACTTTCCAAAGAGTTTGATTTGTACCGCCAAAACTACTGTGGCTGTGAATTTTCAAAAAGATAAAAAAGAATAAAAAAATCGACCGAGTGTAAAATTACACTCGGTCGTACAGTTTTAAACGGTTAATTTTTATAGACGATTTCGCCGTCACGGACGGTTAAGTGAACGTTAAATTCACCGTCAAGGATTGCGAAGTCTGCAATTTTACCGACCTTTATAGAACCGACGTCGTTAAATAAGCCAAGATTTTTTGCGGGGTTTATAGTTGCAAAATCAATCGCGTCAAGGAACTTAACGTCGCACTTTAAGACGAGATTTTTAATAGCGTCGTTCATCTTTAAGGTGCTACCTGCAAGCGTGCCGTCTTTAAGTCTTGCTTCGCCGTTTTTAACGATAACTTCTTGACCGCCGAGTTCGCTTATTCCGTCCGCCAAATGTTTTGCGCGCATAGCGTCGGTGATAAGGGTGAATTTGTCGTGCGGTTTATTTTTTATAAGTAACTTAATAGCAGGAACGGATAGGTGAATAGTGTCGCATATCGCTTCGCAGTTAAGGTCGTCGAACAGCATTGCACTACCAACCGCGCCGACTTCACGGTGATGAAGTCCCCTTTGCGCGTTAAAGGTGTGCGTAACGTTTTTTAAGCCCCACTCTCTTGCCTTTTCAATAACCGCAAAACCAGCGTCCGAGTGACCGATACTTGCGACTATTCCGTTCTTATCTAGGTGGCGGATAAGTTCTTCCGCGCCCTCTTCTTCGGGGGCAAGGCTAACTACTTTTATAGCGTTACCGCTTGCCGAATTATACGTATCGAAAACTTCGGGCGACGGGATAGCGACGTATTCTTTGGGTTGCGCACCAACGTGCTTTAAGGAAATGAACGGACCTTCAAGGTGAATACCGCTAACCCTTGCGCCGAGCATACTTGCGCTTTCTCTATAATCTTTAACGGCGGTCATTGCCTTTAATATGTTTTCGGGACTCTGCGTCATAGTCGTAGCAAGAAAAGACGTAGTACCTTCCTTTGCTAAGGCGTTAGCAATGGTATTAAGTGCCGAAACCGTTCCGTCCATAGCGTCTGCGCCTGCCGCGCCGTGAACGTGTTGGTCGATAAAGCCAGGAAGAACGACTTGGTCGGGGGAATAGGGATAAGGCTCGGTTATCTTACTTTTATCTTCGCCTATGTATGCGATTTTACCGTTTTCAACACCGACGTTAGTGGTGATAATGCCTTGATTTTCTACGTAAACTTTTGCGTCAACAAAACCTTTCATTTTTATTTGCTCCGTAAGTTTTATTTTAAGATTTTACTTTAAAATTTTAACATTATATAAAGTTAAAAGTCAATGCATTTTTAACGATAAGATTTGCACTATAAGCCACTTAAAGTATATTTTCAAAAGCTAGTCGGAAAGTCTTGGGGATTTGTTCGGAAAGTTCGATTAATACTTCCACTTTTGATATGGCGTCGGTCCACTCTTTGTCGCGAACTAAAGTTACGGTTTCCGCAAGCCACAAGTCCACTTCCTTTATCTCGGTGTGTGGAATAAAAGCGTGTAAATTTTTCTTTTTATTAAGCCAGTTTTCCTGAACGGCGTAAACGTCGTCTTGGGTGGCGTCCTTATCGTCAATCTTTTCGTAAAGTACTTCTAAAACGTCGTGAAAATCGTCGAACTGATTGTTTATAAACCTACTTTCAAATATTGCGCCGACGACAAGCAGTACGGCAACGCATAGCATAGATATGATAGATCTTACCATTTTGCCTCCTCTGAGAGCGTATAAGTTAAAATCTTAAACGGTTGTTTTTTGGTCTTAAAATACGCCCTGCCGTTACCGTCTACGGTAAGAACTTCCACGTTTTTAACCGTGGTATTTTGCGCCTTTATAAACGCGTAAACTCTTTCCTTGTTTTCCTTTATAAGTTCGGTATTTTTACTCTCGATTTTACCGTCGTTTACGATAAGTAGGGGTAGAGAGTGTTCTTTTTCGGTGCGGTTGGGGTTTTCCATTGCCGAGAGTTTACCGTTAGATTCGTAAATGGCGTAATATAGGTCGTCAAAAGAAAAATATCCTGCCGCGCGCATGGATTCTATTAGGTCGTCAACGCCTAGGTTGTTGCGTTTAAGTTCAAGTAAATCTACGCCGTCCTTGTTTATTACAAGGCTAGGTTTTCCAGAAATAATTCGCTTTGCAATTCTACCGCTCTGTTCAATAAGCGATAATATTTGGTGCAGAATAAAAAGGCAAGCGATAGATACTACACCATATAAAAGTGGGATTGATACGTCTGCCATAGGAATACACGCAAGGTCTGCTATAATTAGCGTTACTACAAACTCAAACGGTTGCATTTCACCTATCTGACGTTTGCCCATAAGTCGCATTATGATTATTAGGGTGGTAAAGATTATAAAGGTTCTTAAAAAGGTTACTAACATACGCATAGTATCGGTTAAAGGTGAAAAATTATGCGGTTATTATCGTTGACAAAATTCGCGCATAGTGATATTATTAAAACATAGAGTAGTAAAGATGCGTAAAGTGTTGCAAAATGGGATGTCGTTTGCAAACGAAAGGGAAACCTGCGGTGTCTTTACGCGTCCGCTATTATTTTCTGCGCTATTTTTTGGCGCGAGGGTTTTATCGGTCTCTCTAAATTTATTTTGGGAGATTTTTTTATGTTTAAAATCAAGAAGTTTTTATCGTCGGATATCTTATCTGACAGCACTCATACGCAAAAAATTGCATATATTGCCGTTATGACCGCTCTTTGCGTGGTTTGCAATATGTTTTTTGAATTTAAGCTTGCAGATACGCAGTTTTCGCTCACCATATTCTTTTCTGCAATAACCGGAATGATAATAGGTCCGCTGTTTGGGTTTGCTGCGTGTTTTTTAGGTGATTTAGTCGGCTTTTTATATAACTCTGGTGGATTTATGTATATGCCGTGGATAGGACTCAGTATGGGGCTTGTCGCTTTTATTGCAGGGCTGATTATGAACTGCGTTGACTTAAATAATAAGTTTGCAATATATATTAAAATTTCAGTAGTGTGCGTGCTAACCTTTCTTATTTGCACGGTTGCAATTAATACAACGGCTTTTTGGCTCATTTATAATACGCGAAAAGTACCTTTTACCGCTTATTTGGTCGCAAGGTTGTTTGTTCAAGGTCAAATTTGGAACAGTATTTTTAATTACGTTATGCTATTCGTTTTTTATCCCATTGTGTTTAGGATAAAAAACTCTATTAAACCAAGTAAAGAAAATGCAACTGAAGATTAAGAGAATTTAATATTTTTAATGCAGTAAATATCCATCCGCTTTGGGTGGATATTTACTATTCAGCGTTAACTTGAAAAAAATTTGTCATATTTTTATTGAAAAATATTAAAATAAGTGCTATAATAACCATACCACATCAATTTTATAAAAACATCACAGGGCAATTTTTTTTTGCTTTTTCAGTCATACTATGTTTCGGTAGCGACACGGTACGCAATAACTGACTGAAAAGTGATGTTATAATTGATGTGGTAATCAAGCGGAGGTGTTCTACAAGTGTCATCTCGCAAGGGTTGGCACTTTTTTATTTTTATGATAAAAGAGAAAATCTGTTCTTTTTTTGGGCATAGGACGGTTGATGCGAAAGAGAATATTATTGAATAAATCAGGACAGAGATTTATAAAGCAATAGAGTTTGGGTGTACGACTTTCTATTTTGGTGGGTATGGAGAGTTTGACGACCTTTGCTATCAGGTATTGACCGAAGTGAGTAGAGAAAGACCAGAGTTTAATTTAAAACGTAAATACTGTGTTTCTCAAGAAAGGTTTTTGTGCAAGAAAACGCCGTATTTTAATAGGGAAGATTATGATGAAGTTGTTTATCTTGTTCCGTCTTTTGACGGTTGGTATAAAAGCATTTATTTTAGAAACTGCGCAATGATTGATAATAGCGATTACGTCGTTTTTTACGCAGAAGAAAGGCAAGATAGCGGTGCTTATAAGGCGTTAAAATACGCAAAAAAACAAAAAGATAAAATAATAGTTAATATATATAATTAAATGTCATAAGCAAGTTGAAAAATAAAAAACAGGTGATATCCTCCTTGTATAAGGGGGGTATTAAGAATTTAGGTGAATTATACTATTAAGTGTTGCACTTAATAGTATAATTCACCTTTAGGACTAAAAAAAGGAAAGCAGTCGCTTTCCTTTTTTTATTGTATAGTAAACCACCTGCTATGCGGGTGGTGGGAAAAGCCTATGGCTATGGACATAAAAAATCTCCTGTGATAAAATGAAAGTGGTGACCAACCGCAATCAAATAAATCAAAGGAGATTA
>SVHN01000004.1 GCA_015055805.1 Clostridiales bacterium | reverse complement strand
AACAAGCCTTTAAGCATTTCTCTTGTTTGCCAAAAGTTAGGACTTGTAGAGATAGAATAACTTAATATCTCGTTGTTAAACATATCTAATACGGGAGATAAATACACCTTTTCATTACATACGTTAATCTAATTGTTCTTGATAGGCAGGGGATATGAAAAAAATTAAAATAGGTATATTCGGTGGTGGAGAAAGAGGACAAGCACTTGTAAAAGAATTTTTATATTTAAATTGCGACGTAGTCGCGGTTTGTGAAAAGCGTACAAGCTTAAAAAAAACAGCGTGTTCTCTATTTGGAGCGACTTGCAAATGGTATGAGGATTTTGACGAGTTTTTAATGCAAAAAATGGATGCGGTTTTGCTTGCTAATTTTTTTCACGAGCATACGCATTACGCTATTAAGTGCTTAGAAAAAGGAATTCACGTATTATGCGAATGCCTTCCAAACGTTACGATGGCAGAAGGTATAGAGCTGATTAAAGCAGTTGAGAATAGCAATGCAGTTTTTATGCTGTTAGAAAATTATCCGCATATGCTTTTTAATCGAGAGATGAGAAAGATTTGCAAAAGCGGCAAACTTGGGGATATTGTGTTTGCAGAGGGGGAATATAATCACCCCGGTTCTTTGGAAAGAGAGGCAGTGGAATATTCTATTAAAAACCTTACTTATTATCCAAAGCATTGGCGCAACTATCTTCCAAGAAGTTATTATATTTCTCATGCATTAGCACCGTTGATTTATATTACTGGTGGTATTCCTAAAAAAGTGTCTGCGTTCAATGCGTATATTCCTGAGGTGCTTGATAGACCAAGCGTTTCTAAAGTGGGAGATTTGGTGTCGATCATCATTACGCAAAACGATAACGGATCGGTCTATCGTGTTACAGGGCATTCTTCATTTGGAGTGGAAGAAAATTCCTATCGAATATGTGGAAAGAAGGGACAAGTGGAAAATCTTCGAGGTATGGACGGTAAAATTATGTTGCACTACAATCCTTGGGATATACCTGAAAATGAAAAGAAAACTAACTGCTATACTCCTTTAGAAGAAAGTGAAGATAAGGAATTGATTAAAATTAGCGGTCATGGCGGTAGTGATTTTTTGATGGTTCGCATGTTTTTGGATTGCATAAAAGGGAAAGAAAAGCTTGAACCGCCATTTGACGTGTATACGGCAGTAACAATGGCGTCGGTTGGGATTTTAGCGCATCGTGCGGCTTTAGAAAATAAAGTGTACGATATACCCGATTTTAGAGAAGAAAAATGGCGCAAACTGTATGAAAACGACAGATTAACCCCTTTTTATTCAGATAATTCCAAGCCTAATATTCAAGTATGCGTAGGAAATCGGGATTATGAACCGACAGAAGAACAAGTGAAAGCCTATTATGAGATTTTAGGAGAAATAGACGAGTAATAATATATTAATATATAAAATTAGCAGAACGATAGCTTTTTATTTGTTGATAAAATCAAAAGTATATCAAACTGTTAAAATAAAATTATCAGTAAAAACTGAACGGAGGAATTCTATGAAAAAGAAAACTTTTTTAAAAGCGATAGCAATGATAATGTCGTTGGTTACACTCGCAAGTGCCAGTCTTCTTGCTGGCTGTGGTACGGAAGTAATTGAAAAAGTTGATGAAACGAAAACAACTTTGAAAGTATTCAATTATGACGCTGGTTTTGGCTCTTCGTGGATTGAAAACATCAAAAAAGAATTTGAAGAGGCGTACAAGGACGTTTCCTTTGCCGACGGAAAAAAAGGCGTTCAAGTAATGTTGCAGTTGGACAGAGCAGCAGATATCGATCAATTGTTAGAATCTGGTAATCACATTATATTCCACGATATTAAAAAATTATTAACTTATTCGGCTAATGGGCAATTAGTGGATATTTCCGAGGCGGTTACAAGCGTCAATACGGACGGAAAGACGATTGAATCAAAGATGACGGAAGGGCAAAAATCTTACTTGTCGCAGTTTGGCGGAAAGTATTATGCAATTCCTCATTACGAATCGATAAACGGTCTTTCTTATGACGTGGAATTGTTTGATGAATATAATTTATATTTTGGACATGGTGCAGAGAATTCTGACAGCGACGGATTTATTTTGTCCCCAACGAGCGAAAAATCATGTGGTCCCGACGGAAAAGTTGGAACGTATGACGACGGTTTGCCTGCAACGCACGATGAAATTAAAAAACTTTTTGATAAAATGTTGAACAGTTCCACCAAAATTACACCTATGATTTGGTCGGGTACGTCGCGTGAAGAATATGTAAGTCAATTTTTGTCTCACACGTACAAAGCTTTGGCTGGTGATAGCGTTATTTATGGTGAGACCTTAAACAGTAATGGAAAAGAAATTAAGTTGATAGAATCATTTGATTCTGAAGGCAATCCCGTTATAACGTCTAGTACGATTACGCCAGAAACAGGGTATAAACTTTCTATGGATGCAAACAAATATTATACGTATGAATTGTTGGATTGGATTTTAGGCGATGGTAACGGCAAATATTACGTGTCAGACGTATGCGAAGGTTCTTATTCTATGACGGAAGCGCAAAAGTATTACGTTTATAGCGCACCGGAAGGATCACCTGTCGGTATATTTATGGACGGTTCTTGGTGGTATAACGAGGCGGAAGCGGCGTTGAAAGCGTGTGCGGAAGAATATCCTAGTTATGCTCAACGTAAATTTGCGCCTTTCCCCATGCCTCGCCACGTGCACGGTACGAACGCAGACGTAGAGGCCCTTGGCTTAGATACGGAAGCATATACCGTTTTAAATGGTCAACCGGGATATGCAATTGCATGCGCTAAAACCGTTACGGACGATGAAACGTATAAGGCAGTTATTGAGTTCTTAAAATTCTGTTTTACTGACGAAAAATTGGCGCAATTTACCTCTGACGTCTATACGACGCGCGCATTAAAATATGAAATGTCCGACGAACAACTTGAAAAATTACCTTACTATGTACAAGCGTTGTGGAACTATAAAAAATTGGCTATGGAAAATGGAAAGTATCATAGTGGTGGTTATGCAGGTGATTGGTACAAAATGAATTATGGTGAAGTTAGTATTGCGGGCGGTTATTTGTGGAATTCCAAGGTTGGTGCTTCTAGTTATAATTCGCCTATGAATCCTTTCTTAACGACTATCACGGCAAAACAATATTATTTAGGAAGCTTAATCAGCAAAGCAACTTGGGAACAGACAAACGCAAGTCTTTTGTCTAAATAAAGTTAAATGGAACTATAATTATGAAAAAAAGTCAAGTTTTTAGAACAAGATCTGATTTAATCTTTTACGTGGTTTTGATGGTGTTACCATGTTTGCAATTTGCGATATTCTATTTTTACGTTAACTTTGATTCTTTCGCGTTAGCGTTTAAGAAATGGGACGCGATAAAATTGCAGTATACGTGGGACGGATTGAACAACTTCAAGAATATTTTTTCAGCGGAAGAATTTACTAAGTATTTACAATTAGCTGGACGATCTGCTTTGTTTGGTTGTGTATCCGTATTTGTGCTTACACCTTTAGCGTTAGTATTCTCTTTTTATATTTATAAGCAAAAAAGGTTGAGTCGTTTTTTCAGCACGTTATTATATTTGCCAAATATTATTTCCGGTGCAGTTGTATCGTTTATTTTCGTTATCTTTTTGGACAGAGGCGTTCCTATTATTGTCGAGGCTTTGTTTAAGACTGAGATAGGTCCAATCTTTAAGGGAGATGGCGTGTTTTGGTCGGCGTTCTTCTTTTCGTTTTGGTTCTCGTTCGGTACGAACGTCTTAATGTATACGGGCGCGATGAAAAAAGTTCCTGAAAGTACTACGGAAGCGGCAAAAATTGATGGTGTATCTTCAGCCCAAGAGTTTTTTATGATTGTTATTCCACAAATTTTTCCTACAATTATAACTTTTGTGGTTATTACGTTATCGGCTATGTTTACTCATGAAATGTCATTATTTTCCATGGCGGGCTTTAACGTTATGCCGCCCCAAGAAAATATGGGTTATTATTTGTATACGCGTACATACAAACAAGATGAAGCTTTAAATCCTGTATTAGCGGCATTAGGTATGGTGTTGACAGCAGTGACGTCTGTACTCGTGTTTACGGTTAGGGGATTCTTAAATAAAATTAATCCTATGGGAGATAACTGATGAAAGAGATGAAAAAAGAAAGTAAAAAAAGGAAAATTTCTTGGTTTGACGTCATTACGATGTTAGTACTCCTTTTTTATGCGTGTATGCTAATGTTTCTGTTGATTTGGGCATTTTTCTCTGCTTTGAAAAACGGTAACGGTATGAGTTTTGACAAAAACGTTCTTGGATTACCAGAAGGAAGTGTTTTTAAATGGTATTGGTCTAACTTTGTAGACGTTTTACCCTATTTAAGTCAGCAAGTTACGAATGCTAAGGGAGAATTTGTAAGAGTTAATTTTATAGGTTTAGCTTTTAATACTTTAACCTATGCAGGTGTAAATGCTATTTTACACGCTATCGTACCGTGTGTCGTATCGTATTTAATGGTAAAGTATCCGTGTAAATTTAGTTCGTTTTTGTACGTTCTTATTATTGTTACGAAAATGATTCCTATCGTAGGTAGCAACGTTGCAACGATTAAATTAATGCATAGTTTGAATTTATATAATACTAGGTTAGGCAACTGGATTATGAATTTTAACTTTGGCGGTATTTATACGTTGGTATTTTACGGTATGTTCCAAGGGGTCAGCAAAGAGCTTTGGGAAGCTGCGGAAATAGACGGTGCTAATCAATGGACAATAATGGTCAAGATTATTTTTCCGACTATGATTAATACCATTTCTTTAATCGCGATGGTCTACTTTATACAATTTTGGAATGAATATTCTACGGCTATGTTGTATTTGCCTTCTTATCCAACGTTGGCGGTGGCACTATTTCAACTCAGTAGAACAAGTTCATTGAATAACGTACCTATGAAGCTGGCTTCTTACATCATGTTCCTTCTTCCGATGTTGGTAATTTTCCTTATTTTTAAGGATAAGTTGATGGGGAATTTGGCTATTGGTGGTGGCAAAGAATAATAAAAATCTTTATTGTTAAAATATAAGGAGGAACTATATGAAATTAACCAGAAAAAAACTATTCTGTATCTTAGGGTGTGTTTTAGGTTTTTGCTTAATCGCTGGTGTTTTAAGCTACGTTATCACTCAGGGAATTAAAAAGAATGTTTTTGCTCAAGGCGATATTAGCTTTGAGGAAGTTTCAATACAGAGCAATTACAGTGCTTTTACATATTTTGAAGTGCCAGCGTGTAGCCTTATTGTTGACGGAGACAAACACGAAACTACGCACACCATTATTCTGCCCGATGGAAGAGCAACAAAGGTAAATGCGCTGAACTTAGAAGATGCAGGAAAGTATAAAGTTATCTATTCGACTGTTTATGATAGCAAAGCATACGAAAAAGTCTATACTTTTAGCGTTCAAGGTGCTTTATATGGTATTGAAAACGGTAAAAGAAATTATCCTACGTATGCTAATGATGAGTTTGGCGGAGCGGTCAATGCCGTTTTATCGGATGGTGAAGTTCTAAATTTCTATCAACCTATTGATTTGAATAAGTTGAACAAGTCGTCATTGATAAGATTTTACAATATTGCCTCAACACCAGGCAACTATGATGCGGAAATTATCGTTACGCTTACTGACGTATATAATCCGAATATGAACGTTAAAATTCGATTTTTTGCTCGTACTGCAGAAACTGGGTTTGCTATGGTTCATACGTCTGTTAACGGTAGCGGGTGGATTAGTTTAGGTGCTTCTAATGCAACGACACCAGGCGCAGTAGAATACAATGGTGAGTACTATAAAACTACGCTCAACAGTGGATGGGGATCGTGTATACAAGGCGCAAGTATGAATGGAAAAGGCAGAGAAGGTTGGTGGTTCCCATCTTTTACTGATGATAACCCAACTTCACCTTGGTGGGGGGAAGATCGTGGCACCTCTGCCATGCCGATGAACCTGTATTTTGACGGCGCAACCAATTGTCTTTATTTCCGCGATGGTTATTATGGCATAGATAATTCAGGTTATGATTTTGTTACGGATTTAGACTATCAGCCATTTTACGGAAAAAATTTAAAATGGACAACGGGTGAAGTTTACCTTTCAATCCAGGGCTCAAACTATATGAACGCCACGCTCAATTTAATGGTTGAAGACGTGTACGGGCTTGATTTGTCAAAAAATGCGTTGCCAGATAAGGCTGCGCCTGAAATAAATATTGATTTAAAAGGTTATAGTGAAGATAATTTGCCAAAGGCTGTAGTCGGGCAACCGTATAGTATATTTAATGCAACGGTAACGGATAAATTAAACACTAGTACGTATTCGTCGTCAAAAGTAGAACTAGAAACAAACGTTTACTATAATTATTATTCTGATCAAAAAATATACAAACAAATTATTGACGGCGCGTTTACGCCCACAGTTGCAGGTAATTATTTCATAGAATATCTTTCTACCGACAATTTTGGACATACGGCTAAAAAAGTACTGATGATACAGGCGGTAAACAAGAGTGGGGACGCAACACTTACAATTACCAACAAAAAGACGGAATGTGAAATAGCTCAAAAAGTTATCTTATTTGATGCATTGTCGATTGATAACGTGTTTGGTAATCAGTTTTATAAAATTTCAGTAACAGATAATAACGGTGTTGAATATGCCGTAGACGGCGACTATTCATTTGCGCCGAAGGCTTTGGGGGCGCACAAAGTAAGAATTGAATACGGTGGATATTCAGAAAGATATATAGAAGAATATACGTTGACCTTAACGGGCGAGGGTAAAAATATTTATCTAGAAGAACCTGTTTTTGAAAGATATTATATTAAAAATGCAACGCATACCGTTCCTACTATAAAGGTAAATAAGTTGACGGCAACTGGCGGTACGGAACAAGAAGTTCAATGTAAAGTTATTGCTGATGGAACGACAAATTTAAAGGTTGAAAATAATTCTTTTACAGTCAATGCTACAAATTCCATTGTGATCGAATACTACGTAGGTACGGAAAAGATTTATACAAGTTCTGTTTTGCCGGTGGTAGACGTTGGATTTAAAACGTCACAATTGAATATTGATAAATATTTTGACGCGGTAGGATATTCTCTTGTCGTGGACAACGAAGGGACGACACTTATCATGGACATACATGCTAGAATGGAAATGAAACAAGCATATAAGGAAAATAGTAAATTATTAAAAAAAGTTGCGTATGGAAAAGGTAAACTCAATAGATATTTTAAGCCGATTTATAAACTTTCACGTTGTTTAGAAATAAAGTCCACGTTAGGTTTAGAAATAACTAATGCATATCAAAATCAAGACGTTGCAAAATTAAAAAAGATTTATAGAACAGTTTTGCCTATGTGCTTAAAAAGAGTTGACGGTTTTTTTAAGGAATATAGAAAGACGTATTTATCGTGTAATAAAAGCTATGGTGTGGAAGTCGTTGATATAAGATGTGGAGCAATTAAAAAGAGAATAGAGTATGCAAAAGAAAAAATAAAAGACTATCTTGATGGTAAAATAGAAAACATAGAAGAACTTGAAATTAAGCGTTTTCCGCCGCGTAGTTTTGATAAGGTGGGTGAAGATATTGAGTACAATTCTTTTTCACAATCACTCACAGGCGGAATACTATAAAAAGGAGACAATGTAATGGATAACAAACGTTTTTATGATAAGATTTTAGGGTGCTGGTTAGGTAAATGTATAGGTGGCAACATAGGTGCGCCTTACGAAGGAATGAAACAAAGATTGCCCATAGAGTATAGTGACGAGGCGGTGAAAAAAGTTATTCCTAACGATGACTTGGATCTTCAAATTCTATGGCTAGACGTTTTACAAGAAAAGGGGTGGGATATAACGGCATTAGACCTTGCCGATTCATTTTATAAAAATTGCCCGTACGCACCAGGGGAATATGCATATTTTAAGAAAAATTATAAAAAGGGGATTGCTCCGCCGCTTTCAGGTGTTTTTAATAATGATTTTTTTACCGAAGGAATGGGCGCGCCTATAAGAAGTGAAATTTGGGCTTGCATATATGCAGACAATATTGATATGGCCATAAAGTATGCTCGCATGGACGCTGAACTAGACCATAATAAAGATAAAGATGCGGTAAATGGTGAAATTTTTCTCACGGCGTTAGAATGTTTATGCTTTAATGGTGGTGAGCCAAGAAGTTTAGTAAAAGAAGCAATAAATTATTTGCCTAGTTGCAAGTTAAAACAAGCAATATTAGACTTGCTTTCTTGGACGGAAAGAGAAAAAGACATGGAAAAAATTATGGACGACGTTCTGAGAATGTATGGACATAGCGAGTCTTGTATGGCAAGGCAAAACATATGTATTTTAATAGGTGCATTTTTACTTCACGGCGAAAATTTTATAGACGGAATTATGGAGGCGGTGCGCTGCGGTTTTGATGCGGATTGCACCTGTGCTACACTTGGGTCAATTATAGGTATTTTGCTTGGTGGCGAAAAGATAAAAGAAATTTTTGGCATTAATGAAATGACGTATAAACTAGGCGTTAAATCAAATCGTGAAGATTTAACTGTATCAGCTTTAGCAAAGGACGTTTACCAATTAGCACTTGATTTTCGTGATAAGGTTGGTGAAACTACTAGGTGGCATGTTTTTCAGCAAGGCAGACCGACTATTTCCATTGGAGAATCTAAAAAAGTATATCTGAAAATTTGTGCGCCCAAAAACTCTAATAAAAATAAAATAAAAATAGTAATGGATAGTCCTGCCGTATTAGACCAAACAGTTTTTTATTTTGATGAGAAAAATCAAGAAGAAATTTCTTTCAACGTTAGTCTTCCTAATGTAGATAAGGCCCCTGCTGGTTTAGTTGGCGAAGTATTTTTAGAAGATGAAAGAATAGGCAGATTTGGATTGTCTGTCAACAGACGATGGAAAGTTTACGGTCCATATTGGAAAAATGAAGTAGTCATACCGCCGCTAAGTGACGGATTAACTTACGGAAAATTTATTCCTAGAGAAGGAACGAGGGATAGCCTTTTAGACCATATGCGACTTTTTCATTTGTCGTCTGTGCCTAATAACGCTTTTGATGATGATATAACGGCTTTATTAAATGAAAAATATTTAATAGAAGATACCGAAGAAGACGCTATTAACGTGCATGATTTTACTTATTTTTTTGGCAATTCAACCTATTATTTTAAAACTGAATTTTATTCAAAAGAAGAAATGAAATCAGATATGCAGATAGGAAGAAACGTTCCCATTAAAGTTTGGCTTAATGGCGAAGTTGTTGCAGAGAAAGACGGGAATGAAACTTTTTATCACGAAGTTATTCATAAACTATCATTACCCATTAAACAAGGAAAAAATGAACTCGTATTTAGAATAGTTAAAAATACTGAATATCCAAAATTTTCTTTTGATTTTGTTACTGCTGGACCTTGTTCAGATCATAGACTTTTCGATTTGGTCAATTTAAAATAAAATAATTAAAATAAAACAAAAAATGCACCGATAAAAGTTAAACGCTTTAACTAGGTGCGTTTTTATTTTAAAAACGGAAATTTTACTTGTTTACTTTTATTAAATTATATTTACAAATCAAAATTATTGTGATATACTTAATAAATAATGGAGGAGTTTGGATTGTTATGAATAAAAAACGCTTAACTTTGTGTATAATTTCTATAGCTATTTTAGCCGTGTCGCTCACGGTTATGCTTTGTGATTATCTTATACCACTTTCGTTTTGGACGCACCCTATACTAAACTTTTTGTTTGCGCTCTTCGTTGGATTCGGTATAATGTCGCTAGTTTTAGGTGTTACCAATAAATCACCTTGGTATATATTTACAGCAACAGGTCTTTTAGGACTTGCTATTATTTACGTGCTTTTGCAATATATAGAGTGGTGGATAGGTGTTATTATCGTTGTTGTGGTATGTGCTATTATGGCAATAATAAGTGTTATTCGGTCAGGCGTTAAAACCGAAGATATTGCGCTTAATGAGTCGCCCGAATATAAGAACTACAAACAAAGGTGTGCTGAAAAAAATTCAGAAGAGGAAAGCGAACGGGAAGAAATACCTCAATTAAAATCTTTTAAGGATTAAGTATTATGAAAACGCCAGAGAGAAATTTAACACTGCTAACAGATTTTTATCAGCTTACTATGATGAACGGATATCTTCGTCACGAAAAAGATGAGGAGATAGCAGTTTTCGACGTGTTTTTTCGCCAGAACGATATGATAACCTATTCGCTCGCCTGCGGGCTAGAACAGGTTGTTGAATATATTCTAAACCTTAATTTTGGCGAGGAAGAAATTGCATACTTAAAAGGTCTTGGCGTATTTAGTCAAGAGTTTTTAGACTACCTAAAAGATTTTAAGTTTACAGGTGACGTTTACGCTGTACCAGAGGGTACGGTCGTTTTCCCTGGCGAACCTATATTAACGGTTAAAGCACCTATTATGCAGGCTCAGTTGATTGAGACTGCAATACTTAACATAATGAACTTCCAAACCTTAATTGCCACCAAGTCCGCAAAGATTAATTACGCGGCAAAAGGTGACATCGTTATGGAATTCGGCTTGCGTCGAGCGCAAGCACCTGATGCTGGTATTTACGGTGCTAGGGCGGCAGTTATAGGCGGTTGTGCTGTTACATCTAACGTCCTTGCGGGTAAGATGTTTGATATTCCTGTTTCGGGAACTCACGCGCACAGCTGGGTTATGAACTTTAAGGACGAATATACTGCGTTTATGGAGTATGCTAAAATATATCCTGATAACGCGTTGCTTTTGGTTGATACTTACGATACCCTTAAACAAGGCGTACCTAACGCAATCAGAGTGTTTGATTATTTGAAGAGCCAAGGTCATAAGCCTAGGGGGATTAGACTTGATTCTGGAGATCTTGCGTATTTGTCTAAGAAAGCAAGGGAAATGCTTGATCAAGCAGGACATTTTGATGCCATAATTTGCGCATCTGGTGACCTTGACGAGTATTCGATCAACTCACTTAAAAATCAAGGCGCAAAAATCAATTTGTGGGGCGTTGGTACTAGACTTATAACCAGTCTTGATATGCCTGCGTTGGGTGGCGTTTATAAACTAGCAGCTATTATCGATAAGGACGGCAACGTGACGCCGAAAATTAAACTTTCAAATAATACTGCAAAGATTACTAATCCCGGATTTAAGAATATTTATAGGGTTTATGACAAGGCTACGGGAAAAGCCGAGGCTGACTTTATCTATCTTAGAAATGAAGAACCGATTGATACTTCAAAACCGTTGGTTTTGACACACCCGACGGAAAGGTGGAAGAAAATTACCTTCGAAAACTACGAGTTGAGATCGTTGCAGGTTGAAATTATTAAAGGTGGAAAACTTGTTTACGATATGCCAACGCTTAAAGAAATTAAGTCGTATGCTACAAAAGAACTTGAAAGTTTCTGGGACGAATATAAACGTCTAGATAGACCGCATTTATATAAAGTTGACTTGTCTGACGGACTTTATGAACTAAAGAGCGATATGCTCGAAAAAATAAGGGGAAAACGTACCTATTAACGGAGGTCGGATTTGGAGATTAACAAAAAGAAATATAAGCAGAGAGAAGTGATTGAAATCATTAATGCTTATAAAATTGAATATGAAGCTAAGCTTGCAGAACAAAAGGGCAGAATATTCGAACTTTCCAAGGAAAATACCGAGCTTCAAAATAAAATTCAAAAGTTTAAAAACAAAGAAAAAGAAATGACATCTGCCTTGATTGATGCAGAGCATACTGCTGGCGAGATTAAGGAAAAGGCGGAACTTAACTATGCGCTTGAAATTGAAAGGTTAAAAGCTTTTTCTGCAAGATGGGACGATTATTTTTCTGCGTTGAAAGAAAAGTATCCTATGTATGCGCCCGTTAATCAAGCGGTTGAAATAAAAGATCGCCTTGATAAATTTTTGAAAAAGACTAAAAAAAGTGGTGGGGCTGAAGAACTAAACCAAATAATTGACGCTAAGACTAAAAAAACTAGCAAAAAGTTTGATCCTAAGTCTAAAATTGATGATTATATAGCGGCAACGGAAGGTAATGGGTTTAATATGGAAGAAGTTCTAAACCCTGGTGAATTACAATTGGAGGATTTATGCAAAGAATTGGGGTTGATAGATTAAAGCGTGTAATTTTTTACGCACTTCCTATTGTTGTTCTTGCCATAACCATAGTTCTTGACTTGGTGACTAAAAGTTGCTTTAAGGATTTATACTTTAAGCAAGGTACGACAGTTTTTATTAAAGGTCTGATAAGCATCACTTACGTTCAAAATACAGGCGCAGCGTGGAGTTTTTTGTCGGGCGTTTCTTGGGCTCAAACCTTTTTTAAGATTTTAACGGTGGTTGCGCTCTGTTTGTTTACTGCAATGTATCTTTACGCAATGAAAAAAGGGTATAAATGGTTGATGTATTCTATAGTTTTCATTGTTGGCGGTACGATAGGTAATTTTGTGGACAGAGTAGCGTTTGGCTACGTTAGGGATTTTATTTTGCTTACGTTTATGGACTTTCCTGTTTTTAATATTGCCG
This sequence comes from Clostridiales bacterium, assembly GCA_015055805.1. Classification (GTDB taxonomy): domain Bacteria; phylum Bacillota; class Clostridia; order Christensenellales; family Borkfalkiaceae; genus UBA1259. The sequence continues at coordinate 140,145 of SVHN01000004.1, read as the reverse complement.
ATTCGTTTTTGTGCGTTGGGGTTGTAATGTTTGTTATACATTATTTATTTCTTGACTCAGACGCATTGTTTAAAAAATCAAGCGACAATAAAGATAATAACGATAAGTTGAACTCTAAAGAGCAAGGTGAAGAGGCTGAAAATGCAGGTCAAGACCTTTAAGATAATGACCGAGTGTGGTGATCGTGCGGACGTGTTTTTGGCAAAAGAATTAGAGATTACCCGCTCTCATGCAAAAAAAATATGTGACGACGGCAATCTAACAGTAAACGGCAAGGTTTCTAAGTCAAATAAAGTATTAAAGTTGGGTGACGAATTGTCTGTTTGTATTCCTGACGTCAAAAATCTTGATTTAGAGCCTGAAAATATACCGCTTAATATTGTTTATCAAGATGATGATATTGCCGTTATAGATAAACCGCAAGGAATGACGGTTCATGCCGGTAACGGCACGAACGGTTCAACGCTTGTCAATGCATTATTATATCACCTAGACAATCTATCGGGAATAAACGGCGTCGTTCGACCGGGGATAGTTCACCGCATTGATAAAAACACTTCAGGACTTTTAGTCGTTGCCAAAAACGATAACGCACACGTTTTACTTGCAAAACAAATAGAAAATAAAACTTGTAGAAGAATATATTTTGCGTTGCTTGAAGGGGTTGTAAAAGAAGATAGTGGGGTTATTAATACCTTTATTGGCAGAAATCCTAAGGACAGAACAAAAATGGCTGTCGTTAAGTCGGGAAGAACCGCGGTAACCGAGTTTAAGGTTGTTAAAAGGTATAAGTCGCATACACTCTGTGAGTTTTCTTTAAAAACTGGCAGAACACACCAGATAAGAGTGCATTCTAAGTATATGGGGCACCCAGTCGTCGGTGATAAAGAGTACGGCTATAAAAGCCAAAAATTTAAGCTCGACGGACAGCTTTTGCATGCGGCAAAACTTGAATTTATTCACCCAACGTTGCAAAAGAAAGTTTGTTTTGAAAGTCCGCTGCCCGATTATTTTAGTAAAATATTGAAAAGTTTAAGTTGATTATGGAAATTAAAACAACCTTGCTTGATTCGATGGCGATAGATAGAGCGTTAAGAAGGATATCGCACGAGATAATAGAAAATAATAAAGGTGTATCCAACGTCGTTTTGTTGGGCATTGCGCGCGGTGGAATACCTATCTGTGAACGTCTTGCCGAAAACATTAATAAAATTGAAAATACTTTCGTTCCTGTTGGAAAACTTGATATAACGCTGTATCGTGACGACCTAGACGTCGTTGGTGCTGAGGCGAAAGTTACAGGAAGTCAAATAGACTTTTCTTTGCGTGATAAAGACGTAGTTTTATGTGATGACGTTCTGTTTACTGGGCGAACTGTTCGCGCGGGAATAGAGGCTGTTTTTAAGCTCGGTAGGCCTAGGACCATTCAGCTTGCAGTCTTGATTGATAGAGGACATAGGGAACTTCCGATAAGGGCAGATTACGTCGGGAAAAACGTTCCTACGTCAAGAGAAGAAGTCGTATCTGTCAGTTTTGATAATAACGACGATAAAGCAGTAATTTTAAGAGCAAAAAAATAGGAGGCATTATGAAAAGTTCAAATAAAAACACATTAAATACATTGTCTTATGTAGCGTTAATCATAGTTGCGCTACTTATATTAATTGAGAATGTGTTACCTTTGATTGGTATAAATGAAATCAAAGGACCACTAATTAGTGTTCTTAAAACAGTAAGAAATATGTTTGTGCTAATAGTGATCGGTATATCTGCATATAATTTTCTTCCCGGTAGAGCAAAATGGGTAAGCGTTTTGTTTTGGGTAGCAATAATTGTTTACGTGGTCGGAACAATACTTTTGTGGTTTATTTAATAAAAGGACGGGATAATCGTGGCAAAACCTTTAGTGGCAATAGTCGGCAGACCTAACGTTGGTAAATCAACGTTTTTTAACAAGGTTGTCGGAAAGAAAATTTCAATAGTAGAAAACTTCCCTGGTGTTACTAGGGATAGGCTTTATGCTGACGCAGAGTGGTGTGGTCGGTATTTTACGCTTGTAGATACCGGTGGCTTAGAATTAAAGTCAACCGACGAAATGTGGCGTCATATTCAAAAACAGGCGGAAATAGCAATCGAAACCGCTGACGTTATTATACTTTTTACCGACGCAAAAACAGGTTTGAATGCGTCGGACGAAGACGTCGCAATGAAGCTAAGAAAATCTGGAAAGCCCGTTGTTCTTGCAGTAAATAAACTCGATAATTATGACCCCGAAAAACTCTATGAGTTTTATAATTTGGGGCTTGGCGAACCGTTTGGTATTTCTGCCGAGCATGGGTCGGGAATAGGTGATCTTTTAGACGAAGTGGTTACTTTAATTGACGGTTTTGGCGAGAAAGAAGAAGACGATTCAATTAAGCTTGCAGTTGTTGGAAAACCAAATGCGGGCAAGTCGAGTTTATGTAATAAATTACTAGGGTTTGATAGGACTATTGTGTCTGACATAGCAGGTACCACTAGGGACGCTATCGACACTCAATTTATCTATAAAGAACAAAAGTTTACGCTTATTGATACTGCTGGAATTAGGAAGAAGAAAAGTGTTGAAGAAGACCTTGAATATTATAGTGTTTTGCGTGCGCTCGGTGCAATAAGAAGAGCTGACGTTTGCATAATGATGATTGATGCAAACGAAGGAATAACTGAGCAAGATGTTAAAATTTGTGGGTATATTCACGAGCAAGGTAAGCCGTCTATTGTTGTGATGAATAAATGGGATTTAGTTGAAAAAGATACTAATACCATTAATATATTCAATAACGATTTAAAAGAGCAATTAAAGTTCATGGATTACGTTTTACCGATCTACGTTTCGGCAAAGACGGGACTTAGGACTGATAAGATACTTGACCTTGCTATTCGAGTGCTTGAAAATGCAAATAGGCGCATATCTACTGGTCAACTAAACGATTTGGTTTTGGATTGTGTTAGAGCAAACGAACCACCTTCGGTTAACGGTAAACGCTTAAAGATTAAGTACGTTACCCAACTAGGCACTACACCGCCGTCGTTTTTATTCTTTGTCAACGAAAGCGCGCTTATGCATTTTTCATACAAGAGGTATTTGGAAAACAATTTAAGAAAAGCTTACGACTTTTCTGGAACGCCGATAAAACTTATGGTTAGGGAGCGTGAAGAAGATGAGTAATTTTTGGATACTGTTTATACTTGCTATTTGCAGTTATCTTCTTGGAAACGTTAACTGGGCGTTAATTATTTCCAAAATGAAAAACACGGATATTCGCAAGATGGGAAGCGGAAATCCTGGAACTCTAAACATGAGTCGTAATCTTGGACTTAAATTTGGTTTACTTACCTTTTTTTTGGATATAATGAAAGGTGTTATACCAACCTTAGTTGCTTTCTTTTTGCTGAAAGATAAATACTTTGATGGCTGTGGATACGTCGTTGGCGACTTTGCAATATATTTATGTGGTCTTTGTGCCGTTCTTGGTCATATTTATCCCGTATTTTTAAAGTTTAAGGGCGGAAAGGGCATTGCAACTACAATAGGTGTTTTCTTGGTTTGTTCTTGCGCTTATGGCGCGACTTGGACAGCGGTAGTTATAATGGCACTTGTTGCTGCGCTTGCTTTTATATATTTTACTGAGTTTGGCGCGATGGGGTCGTTTATAGCTATTACACCGCCTGCGGTTGGCGCAAGTATAAGACTTTTTCTATTGTATGGAACTAACCTTGACTCGAAGACGATTACCTTTTACGTGCTGTCTAATATGTTAATATTTGCAATCTGCTTGTTTACATGGTTTGCGCATAGGCTTAACATTAAAAGAATGCTGGCTGGTGAAGAACACCCGACGTCTATAAAGGAAATGGTTGTAAAAATGAAAGCCAAAAAAGCGCAAGCTAAACTCGAGGCGGAAAACAAAGAAAACGACAATTAATTTTTTCTGATTAAACAAATTAAATAAATTATATATAAATCTTCATAACTTAAAAGAACCTCTCATATAATACTTTTGTAACGTGTGGGAGGTTTTTTTATGGATAAATACGATATATATAAGGATATCGCTGCAAGAACAAGTGGAGATATTTACGTCGGTGTTGTTGGACCTGTGAGAACGGGAAAATCAACTTTTATTACTAGATTTATGGAAAAGGTTGTTTTGCCGAATATTAGCGGTAAACTTCAAAAACAAATTGCAACCGACGAAATGCCGCAGTCTGCCGATGGGAAAACTATTATGACAACACAGCCTAAGTTTGTTCCGTCAAACGCTGTTAAAGTTCAATTTAAGAACAAAGCGACTGCAAACGTTAGGCTTATTGATTGTGTGGGATATCTAGTCGATGGTGTGGTAGGACACGAAGAAGACGGTAAACCTAGACTTGTAAAAACACCTTGGAGCGAAAAGGAAATTCCTTTTTCTAAAGCAGCAGACATCGGAACGAAAAAAGTAATTGATGAATATTCAACTGTTGGAATAGTCGTGACTACTGACGGCAGTATCGGAGATATTGCTAGAACTGAGTACGTGCCGGCAGAAGATAGAGTTGTTCGAGAATTAAAGGCTATAAACAAACCATTTATAATAGTTTTGAATAGCAAAAATCCGCAAAGCGAGTTGGCGCAAAAATTAGCAGCCGAACTCGAAGAAAAACACGGCGTTTCTGTCGTTGCGTTAAACGTTGATTTGATGACGGTGGAAGACGTTAACGTCGTAATGGAAAAGTTGCTTCTTGAATTTCCAATGTGTGGATTTAACGTTGAACTTCCAAAATGGATGCAAGCGTTGCCACCAGATAGCGCGTTGATATCTGATATGATAGAAAAAATTAAGGTGGCGTCCCAAAACATCACTAAAATGCGTGATTTTTATGAGCTAGACGAGATATTTTCTGATAATGAGAACTTTGATAATTTATCGTTAAAAGAAATTAGGCTGGGTGACGGATTTTGTGACTATAATCTTTCTGCAAAAGAAGGATTATATTTCAAGGTATTGTCTGAAGAGTGTGGTGAAAACATAGAAAATGATTTTGAACTTATGAGCTATATTAAATCATTTTCTAATGAAAAGAGAAAGTTTGAAAAGATTAAAAACGCACTTGTTGAGGCGGAAGATAGTGGATATGGCGTGGTTCTTCCAACTATTGAAGAAATGAACCTAGAAGAGCCTGTACTTGTTAAACAGGGCGGAAAATATGGGGTAAAACTTAAAGCATCTGCGCCAAGTTTACATATAATGAAAGTAGACGTATCAACAGAAGTCGCGCCTATCGTCGGAACGGAAAAACAAGGCGAAGACCTTATAAACTTTATCATGAATAAGTTCGAAGATAATCCAGCTGGGATTTGGGAAACTAATATGTTTGGAAAATCTTTACACGACTTAGTTAATGAAGGTCTGGCTGGTAAGCTTACTGCCATGCCAAAAGATGCGCAAGGTAAAATGCGAAAAACTCTCACTCGTATTGTAAACGAAAATCGCGGCGGTATTATTTGTATACTGTTGTAGTAAGCTGTTTTTAGTTAAAAATAAAAAACATTTTCTTTTTTTGCTTGACAACTATTTAAATTAATGCTAATCTATATTAGCAAGTGCTAATATTATTGAGGTGATCATGAATAATTGCTGTGAAGTTAAGCATGAAAAAATAAGGGAAATGTTGAAAACAAGTGAAGATTATCTTGAAAACGTAAAGACTGTAAGTAATATTTTTTCTCTACTAGGTGAAGTCAATAGAATGAAAATATTGTTGGCACTTTTAGAAGGAGAACTTTGCGTTTATCATATATGTGAAATTACAGGTGGTAAACAGTCTGCAACCTCCCAGCATCTTAGAAAACTGAAAGATTGCCATATCGTAAAATCAAGAAAAGATGCCAATCAAGTACTTTATTCACTTGCGGATGACCACGTTGTGAATATAATAAAACTTGCATTAGAGCATAAAGAGTGTTAATGTTTGTAAAAATTTAAGGCAACAAATTGTTGCCTTAAATAAATCAGTATATATTAGTAATTGATAATATACTAAATTTGTCAAGGGTGATTTATGGGAAAAGATATTAAACAAAAAGTTGATAAATTGAATACGTGCACTTGTAATGAGAATAATGCGAGTATGGGGTTGTCTTGTGGGTGTGGACATTGTCATGATGAACATAATTGTACGGAGTCGATTAAAAATAAAAGAATATTACGCGAGTATTTGTTTGATATAGTAAAAATTATAACATCTTTCACGTTGTTTGTAATCACATATTTATTTGTGCAAAAGGAAATAGTTTCGCTAATATTATATATTTTGTCTGCTTTGATTGTTGGGCATCAATTAATTATTGCTTTTGTGAAAGATGCAATAAAAGGTGATTTATTTAATGAAAATACTTTGATGTTTATTGCGTCTGTCGCTGCCTTTTGTATAGGTTATCAAACTGAAGGCGTGCTAATTATATTGTTGTTTAATCTTGGTGAATTACTAGAAAATATTGCAACTTTAAGTTCTAAAAGAAAAATCGCTGGATTATCAAAGATTAGAAGTACTGTCGTTCATTTGATTGATAAGCATGGCGTGTGTGATGTAGAGCCTGAATCGGTGAAAGTAGGAAGTGTTTTGGAAGTAAAAAAGGGCGAACTCGTTCCGATAGACTGTACTTTACTTGCGGGAGTGGCAATGTTAGACGTTAAAACCGTTACTGGGGAAAGTAAGGTTTACAACGCCGTTGTAGGTAATGAAATATATAGTGGTTCAATAAATTTGGGTGATCCGATAGTTGTTAAAACAACTAAGCTATATAAAGATAGTACGGTTGAGCGTATAATTTCTATGGTTGAGGGTTCAATATCTAAAAAGGCTAAAAGTCAAAAATTCATCACGTCGTTTGCAAAGGTATATACGCCTATAATAGCAGTTCTTGCACTGCTTGTATCGACAGTCCCTGCATTTTTCGACGATATGAATTTTTATAAGTGGATATATAAAGGTTTATCCTTTTTGGTAATATCTTGTCCGTGCGCTTTAGTTATATCTGTGCCGCTTGCATTTTTTGTCGGAATAGGTGGGCTTGCTAAAAAAGGAATATTAGTAAAAGGTAGTAATTGTATTGAACTGCTTGCTAATACGGAAGTAGTGGTGTTTGATAAAACGGGAACACTCACGAAAGGTAATTTAAAAGTGTCTAGAGTACTGATTGAAAATGGTTTTTCCGCTGATGAAATAAAAGCATATGCGCTTTCTGTTGAAGAAAAATCAAATCACCCGATATCCGTAGCGATTGTTGAAGAATTTAAGGGAGGCAAGCGTTATTCTGTTGATTCTTTGAAAGAGATTGTAGGGCTTGGGTTAACGTCAAGTATAGAAAACAAAAATATTTCAGTTGGTAATTTAAGATTAATGGAGATGGTGGGAGTTGAAATAAAAGAAGAAATAGAAGAAACGGTTGTATATGTTTCGGTAAACAATAAACTTGCTGGGAGAATATATTTTGAAGATGAGATAAAGCATAATGCAAGGCAGGCTATATTATCGCTTAAAAAAGTTGGTGTAAAAAATTGCTTTATGCTAAGCGGTGATAAGAAGCTTATATCGGAAAAAGTCGGAAGAGAACTTGAGTTAGACGCGGTGTATTTCGAGCAGTTGCCTGAGCAGAAAGTTGATAGAATTAAAGAAATAAAGAGTAACTCTTATGGAAAAGTCGTTTATTGTGGGGACGGAATAAACGATACGCCATCGCTCGCTACTGCAGACGTTGGAATTTCAATGGGAAAACTTGGTAGCGAAATTGCCGTGGATAGTTCTGACGTCGTAATTCTTGACGATAATTTAGAAAAACTTTCGGTAATTATTAAACACTCTAAAAAAATTCGTTCTACCGTTATTCAAAATATTGTGGGATCGTTGTTTGTCAAATTTTTTATAATGCTGCTTAGTATATTTATAACACTACCAATCTTTGTATCTATGCTTGCTGACGTCGGGGTGATGCTACTTGCGGTATTAAATTCTCTTAAGAATTCAAAAGTAAAATAGTGAAAAACGAGCCTTGATAGGCTCGTTTTTCATGTTAATTTGACTTATATTTTATTATTAATTTTTCAAGTAGGGCTACTAACGCGTACATAAACGTTGCTAAAACACATAGAACAACTGTTGCCGTCATTACTAAATCCAACTTAAACACTTGACCGCCGTAAACTATTAAATATCCAAGACCAGCCCTTGATACTAAGTATTCACCCATAATTGAGCCGACCCAAGCCATGCCAACGCTTATTTTTAACATACTTATTAGTGTTGGAAGACTTCCGGGGATAACTAGTTTAATTAAAATTTGAATTTTACTTGCGCCCATTGATTTAAGCAATAGTATTTTGTTTTTATCTGTTGCTAAAAATCCGTTTAGCATGGTTATAATTGCAACGATTATTCCGATCAGTATCGCCATGAAAATAATGGCCTTGCTGCCACTACCAAACCAAACTATGATGATAGGGCCTAGCGCGATTTTAGGAAGACTATTTAGAACTACAATATAAGGTTCCATGATGCGCCTTGTGCGTTCTGACCACCATAATAATAGAGCGATTAAGTAGCCAAGGACAACGGCAATTAAAAAACCAAGTACTGTTTCATACATAGTTATTCCCATGTGGTATAGTAAGTTATTTTCGATAAAGAGATCCTTAACTGTCTTTATAATTCTTGAAGGACTACTAGAAATAAACGGGTCTATAAACTCAAGCATTGCAAATAATTCCCATAAACCTAATAATAAAATTAGTATTAAAAATCTCATTATAAAGACAAAAATAGTTTCGCTTTTTACCTTTCTAATATATCTTAAATGTTCGGGGGAGAAGTCGTTTTTGTTTTTCATTAGTTAAGCTCCTTCCAAATTTTTTCAAACCAAAATCCGAAGTCAGGGCTTTCTCTGTTTTTTAAAGGAGAGCCTTTTCCTAGGTTGGGTTTAAATATTGATTTTACTTGTGACGGTCTAGCGGTTAGGACTATGATTTTGTCAGACATAGAGATTGCTTCAGATATATCGTGAGTTACTAAAACCGCAGTTTTTTGCTCGGCTTTTATAATTTTATATACGTCGTCGCAAACACTTAGTCTGGTTTGATAATCAAGAGCAGAAAAGGGTTCGTCAAGTAGTAAAAGTTTGGGTTTTGCTGCAAGCGTTCTAATTAATGCAGCGCGCTGTCGCATGCCGCCAGACAGTTGGTCGGGGTAATTTTTTTTAAAATCTTTTAGCCCGTATTTTTCAAGTAAAGATATTGCGTAATCGCGGTTTTCTTTGGTATTAATTCCTTTTATTTCCAGCGGTAAAAAAACGTTTTTTTCTATAGTTCGCCACGGAAATAGTTGGTCTTTTTGCAACATATATCCCAAACTATCTTTTTTGCCGAGTTTATTTTGACCATCAATTATAATGTTGCCCGACGTCGGCGTTAAAAGTCCTGCAATTAATGATAATATGGTGGTTTTTCCGCAACCTGACGGACCGATTATTGATATAAATTCGCCGTCGTTGCAATTAAAACTTAAACCTTTAATCGCCGTTATTTCATCAGTCATTGTTTGGTATGTCATAGATACGTTTTTTAATTCTAAAAGTTTTTTCATGATTTTATCCGCCGTGTAATTTAACGTTTTTTATCCGAAGACCTTTTTTGCCAAGCTGTTGTCTACTATTTTGTCAAAAGGTGCTCTTTGTGTTAGTTCGCCTGCATTTTCCATTATGTCTTGAAGTCTTGTAAAACTTTCTTCAGTGCCTTGAAGATCAGTTCTCCATGCGTCTATGGATTTGTAACTTTTAATTGATGCGGCTATTGAATTTATTGAAGTTGAGGGGAACTGTTTGACTATTGCCTCGGCAACTTCGTTGTCGGTGTGCTCAGACATAAATTCGTGCGCTTTTTTAATCGCCGTTAAAAATGATTCCAAGGTATCTTGATTATTCTCTATATAACTGCTTAATGCGATAAACGACGTGTAGGGGATTTCTCCAGCCTGTTCGCCAACGCTTGCAACGATATACCATTCTCCAGTCGACTGATATTCTGATGCGGTAGGTTCAAAGACGGTACAATAATCGCCTGTTCCGCCTAAGAAGGCACTTGTTATAAGATTGAACTGAACGTCAAAGTTTAACGTGACGTCTTTGCCGTCTTCCATGCCAAGTTCGTTGAGTATATATTCAAAAGTCATCGCTGGAACACCGCCTTTTCTTCCTGCTAAAATCTCGCTGCCTTTAAGATCGGTCCATTTAAAGTTTGGTTGCTCGGTTTTTGAGACTAAAAAAGCACCGTCTTTCTGTGTTAATTGTCCAAAAACCTTTGGATAATCTGATTTTCCTTGATTGTATACGTAAATTACCGTTTCAGGTCCCATAAGACCTATATCTGCAGTTTGTGAAAGTACAGCAGTCATAGATGCGTCTGCACCACCACCGTTAGTGAGTTCTATTTCTATGCCTTCTTCATCAAAATAACCCTTTTCCATTGCGACGTAAAGCGGTGCGTAAAATACCGAATGCGTTACTTCGTTTAAGCGTATTAATTTGTTTTCTTCCTTATTTCCGCATGCGGAAAAGGGTATGATTATAAGTAGGCAAGAAAGTAAAATAGATAAAATTTTTTTCATTGTGAACCTCTAAGTGATAATATTTATAGTTCATTTTATGAAATTATCATTATATTTGATAATGTTTCCCGATAATATTTGACATTTGAAAACAATTGAAGTATAATAAAATCCGTATTGTATTAAAGGAGAAAGCCAATATGGATATGGCAAAAACTTATAATCCTTCGGAGTTTGAGAAGGATATTTATGAAGAATGGGAGAGTAATGGGTATTTTAAGGCTAAGGTTGACGCTAACAAACTTCCCTTTACAATCGTAATACCGCCGCCTAACATTACGGGGCAACTTCACATGGGGCACGCTCTAGACGAAACCTTGCAAGATACTCTTATTAGGTTTAAAAGAATGCAAGGATATAGCGCTTTGTGGTTGCCTGGTACCGACCACGCCTCTATTGCGACCGAGGTTAAAATAGTGGAACAGATGGCCAAAGAAGGTATTACTAAAAACGATATCGGTAGAGAAGGTTTTTTAGAACGTGCTTGGGCTTGGAAGGAAAAATACGGCGGAAGAATTATTGAACAGCTAAAAACTCTTGGCTCCTCGTGCGACTGGTCAAGACTTGCTTTTACTATGGACGAAAGATGTTCTAAGGCAGTAAAAGAAGTTTTCGTAAATCTTTATGAAAAAGGTCTTATCTACCGTGGTGACAGAATTATTAACTGGTGTCCAGAGTGTAAAACCGCTCTTTCTGATGCAGAAGTTGAATACGTAGAAGAAGACAGCAGCCTTTGGTATATAAAATATCCTATCAAGGGTACTGATGAGTATGTAACCGTTGCAACTTCTAGACCGGAAACCATGCTTGGTGATACGGCTGTTGCTGTAAATCCCAAGGATAAGAGATATGCTGGTATGGAAGGCAAAGTTTTAGTTCTTCCTATCGTAAACAAGGAAATTCCTATCGTTTACGACGAATACGTCGAACTTGAATTTGGTACCGGTGCTGTTAAGATTACTCCTGCGCACGATCCTAACGACTTTGAAGTGGGGCTTAGACACAATCTTTCTGTTGTTAAAGTTATTGCTGACGATGGAACCATGAACGAAAACGCTGGCAAGTATAAGGGTATGCCTGCGTTAGAGTGCAGAAAACTTATCGTTGAAGAACTTAAATCGCTTGGCGTGCTTGAAAAAATCGAGCCGCTACACCACAGCGTGGGACATTGTTATAGATGTAATCATACCGTTGAGCCTATTGTTAGTAAGCAATGGTTTGTAAAAATGGAACCGCTCGCAAAACCGGCTATTGACGTTGTAAGAAAGAAGAGTGTTAAATTTACTCCCGATAGATTTAGCAAAATTTATTTCAACTGGATGGAAAACGTTAAGGACTGGTGTATTTCACGTCAACTTTGGTGGGGGCATAGGATTCCTGCATATTATTGTGAAGATTGCGGTGAAATGATGATTTCTAAAACCGACGTTAAAGTATGCACTAAGTGCGGAAGTACTAATATTAAGCAGGACGAGGACGTGCTTGATACTTGGTTCTCGTCGGCATTGTGGCCGTTCTCTACGCTTGGATATCCAGATAAGACGGAAGATCTTGAATATTTCTATCCTACCGACGTGTTAGTAACGGGATACGATATTATATTCTTCTGGGTTGCTCGTATGATTTTCTCTGGACTTGAACACATGAAACGCATACCGTTTAAGGATATCTTAATCCACGGTTTGGTTCGTGACTCTCAGGGTAGGAAAATGAGTAAATCGTTGGGAAACGGTATTGATCCTACGGAAATTATATCTAAATACGGCGCAGATACGTTGAGATTTTCGTTGATTAACGGCGTTGCTGCGGGCAGTGATATGAGATTTTCTGATGAGAAAATCGAAGGCGCGAGAAACTTTATGAACAAGATTTGGAACGCGTCGCGTTTCGTTTTGATGAACGCTGAAGGAAAGAAGATATCAGATATTAAAAATATTAAGCTCAGCTCTGCAGATAAGTGGATTATTTCAAAACTGAACAAGACGGTTAAAGACGTGACGCTCAATATGGAAAAATACGAAATGGGTGTTGCTCTTGCAAATCTTTACGATTTTGTTTGGACGGATTTCTGCGACTGGTACATTGAACTTACTAAGCCTATTCTTTACGGCGAGGACGAGAAAAAACGTAACGACACCATTAGTGTTTTAACGTTTGTTCTCGGCGAAACAATGAAACTTTTGCACCCGTTTGTACCGTTTATTACTGAAAAAATCTATAAGAGCATTCCAAACGCGAAAGGCCCGTTGATGTTAGCAGACTTCCCCAGATATAACGCTAGACTTGGATATTCTGCTAGTGTTAAAGAGATTGAGCCTGTAAAAGAGATTATTAAGTGCATAAGAAATATTAAAGTTCAGGTAGGTGCTGCTCCGTCTAAAAAGGTAACGCTTTACGTTATTACGGAAAACAAAAAGGTTGTTAAAAACGGTGGGCTTTATATTCAAAAACTTGCAGGTGTATCAGATATAGAAGTTATTGAAGATAAAACAAAATTACCCGCAAAAGTTATTTCGCAGGTAATTGATGGCTTTGAACTTTTCGTTCCGTTAGGGGAACTTGTTGATCTTGAAAAAGAAATTGAAAGATTGAATAAAGAACTCGATAGTGTTATGAGTGAGATTGCTAGGGCAAACGGCAAATTATCTAATAACGGATTCTTGGAAAAAGCACCTAAACAACTTGTTGATAGCGAACGTGCAAAACTCAATAAATACCTAGATATGCGCGACAAGATTATGTCACAAATAAAGGACTTAAAGGGATAATATAAACTTTCTTAATTGCGCAGTATTATTCTGAAAATGAAAAGTTTTTATACCGAACCTTGCAGCTGCTGCAAGGTTCGGTTTCGTATCGTCGGTAAATATGCACTCTTCTGGGTTAAGCGAATATTTGCTTAATATATACTCGAATATTTTGGGGTTGGGTTTTATCATTTTTATAGGGGCGGAATACACTATTCCGTCAAACTCTTTTAGTATAGGAAATTTATAATCGCGACTGATAAAGTGGTCGGTCATATTTGAAAGGATATAGAGCTTATATCCTTTTTCTTTTAGTTCTTGAATTAGGCTTATTATTCCATCAGTATACCGCATTGAGTATTCCCAGTAATTTAGTACGGTGTTTGCTACGTAGTGATATTTTTGTGGTAGTGACGCTAATACGTTTTTAATGTATTCTTGTGAAGTTATTAGTCCTTCGTCTTGATCTTCCCATTTAGAGAAGAGTTTTTCTTTTATCAATTCGTAGTCTTCGCCTTGATAATAAGTACCAAGTAAAAAATCTCTGTTAAAATATAAGATTACGTTGCCTATATCGAAAATAACGTTTTTAATCACTTTTTTTGCCTCCGTGTGTATATCCATTTTAAGTATTTTGTTTAATAATGTCAAATTTTTAGGTCTAGTTTGCATAAAAGTATTATAAATTTGTAAAATTTGGAAATTTAAGCAAATCGTTATTGACAAAACGATGATTTAGTATTATTATATATATAATAAATATAATAGGAGAAATATAAATGGACTACAAGAAAACCGATTGGCGTAAAAGTATGGAATTAAAAGTTGACTACAACAACATGATGGCAGACTATATAGGGGCTGACCAAGGGTTTACTTTAGATGATTTTTCTGCGAATAAAAAAGTCGTAAACGACGCGTATAAAACCGTAATGGCTAATCGCGGCAAAGGCATGATGGGGTGGACAGAACTTCCTTATAACCAAAAGGAAATTGTTGCAGACATTATTGCAACCGCTAAAGATATAAAGAAAAAATTTGATAACTTCGTTGTGCTAGGTATAGGCGGATCGGCATTAGGCCCGATTGCGGTTTTTCAAGCACTTTGTCATTTAAGACATAACGAACTACCAAAATCAAAACGCAAATTTCCAAAGCTTTACGTTGAAGATAACGTCGATCCCGAAAGAATGGCTGCGCTTTTAGACGTTTTGGATTTAGATAAAACTATATTTAACGTTGTAACAAAGAGCGGTGCGACTAGTGAAACTATGGCGCAATATCTTATCATTATGGATATATTAAAGAAAAAATACGGCGAAAAAGCTAAAGACCATATGATAGCTACAACTTCAGAAAATAAGGGTAATCTCATTAAGATTGCAAAAGTTGAAGGATTAAAGACCTTTTATATTCCGGACGGTGTTGGTGGAAGGTTTTCTGAACTTTGCCCAGTAGGTCTTTTACCTGCTGCGGTAGTTGGTATTGATATCAAGGCAATGCTTGCAGGTGCTCAGCATATGGATAAAATCTGCAAAAATAAAGATTTAAGAAAAAATCCTGCGTTAATTACTGCACTTCTTGAATTTATGGCAATGAAAAAGGGCAAAAATATTTCTGTAATGATGCCTTATGCTGATAGCCTAAAATATATTGCAGACTGGTATTGTCAACTTTGGGGCGAAAGTCTTGGTAAAGCCGTCGATAATGATGGTAATGAAGTATTCGTTGGACAAACCCCTGTAAAAGCTTTGGGTGTTACTGACCAACACTCACAAGTACAGTTGTATAGAGAAGGTCCGTTTGATAAGGTTATTACTATAATTGCTGTCGAATCTTTCCGTAAGACGGTTGACATCAGTGAGGGGTGTAAGGATATTCCTGACGTTTCGTTCCTTTGTGGTCATACCATGAACGAACTTATTAATACTGAAAGAAAAGCAACTGAATACGCATTGACCACGGCGCATAGACTTAATTACACGATTACTTTACCCGAAGTAAACGCGTTTACCATAGGTGAACTTTTGTATTTGTTTGAAATGGAAACTGCGTTTACGGGCGCAATGCTTAATATTAATACGTTTAATCAGCCAGGTGTTGAAGGTGGCAAAAACGCAACTTACGCACTCTTTGGTAGAAAAGGATATGAAAGCACCAAACAGGAAATGGACACCGCGCCTAAGAAGAACCCCGAGTACGTTTGCTAATGAAAAATATAAAGGTTAATCTCAAAACTGAAGAAGATAAACTTCCCTTGTACTTATTTCATCAAGGAACGAATTATCGCGCCTATGACTATATGGGCGCGCATTTCGCTTGTGTAAACGGTAAGAACGGCGTTATTTTCCGTACTTGGGCGCCAAATGCTCAAACTGTTTCGGTGGTTGGTGATTTTAATTTTTGGAATGAAAACGCTAACATTATGAATAGAATATCAGACGGCGGTGTTTTTGAACTCTTTGTCGAAGGCTTAAAAGAGTATGACGCCTATAAGTTTGCTGTCAATCATAACGGTAATACCGTGTTTAAGGCAGACCCTTACGCGTTCCATGCGGAAACACCAAGCGGAACGGCGTCAAAACTTTATAATATTGACGGCTACGAGTGGAAAGACGCAGAGTTTATTGCAAATAGAAAACCTGTTTATGATAAGCCGATGAATATTTATGAAGTAAATTTAGCGTCTTGGAAAAGACACGAAAACGGCGATTATTATACCTATCGTGAACTTGCCGACGAACTCGTTAAATACGTTTCTAAAATGGGTTATACTCATTTAGAACTTATGCCGGTTAGCGAATATCCGTTTGATGGGTCGTGGGGATATCAGGTAACTGGGTATTATTCAGTTTCTTCAAGGTTCGGCACGCCAAAAGACTTTATGTATTTCGTGGATAAGTGTCACCGCGCTGGTATTTCTGTTATAGTTGACTGGGTTCCTGGACATTTTCCAAAAGATTTACACGGACTCTATGAGTTTGACGGCACGCCTTGTTATGAAAATCAAGGCTGGGACAGAAAAGAACATAAGACTTGGGGAACACGCTTATTCGACTGGGGGAGAAATGAAATTCAATGTTTTCTTGTTTCAAACGCCTTGTTTTTACTTGAAAAATTTCACGTAGATGGTTTAAGGGTTGATGCTGTTGCATCAATGTTATACCTTGATTACGATAGAGAACCTGGTGAGTGGATACCAAACCAAAACGGCGGCAATTATAATCTTGAAGCAATTGCATTTTTTCAAAAACTTAATACTATAGTATTTTCAAAATTTCCAAACGCAATAATGGCGGCAGAAGAGTCAACGGCATTTCCAAAAATTACAAAACCTGTAAGCGAAGGTGGGCTTGGTTTTAACTATAAATGGAATATGGGTTGGATGAACGACGTGTTAAAATACATGCAGTTAGATCCGTATTTCCGTTCGAGTAATCACGATAAACTTACCTTTTCTATGTGCTATGCATTTAGTGAAAACTATATTTTACCGATATCGCACGACGAAGTTGTTCATGGTAAAAAATCCTTACTTGATAAAATGTACGGCAATATTGACGATAAATTTGCGTCAATGAAAACCTTTATGCTTTACACTTTTGCGCACCCCGGAAAAAAACTTTCGTTTATGGGAAGTGAGTTCGGGCAATTTAAAGAGTGGAATTATAAGGAAGGTATTGAGTTTTTTATGTTGCAATATGAAAGACATAAAAAACTACATATGTTTAATAAGCGTTTAAATAATTTTTATAAATCAACCCCTCAACTGTTTGAAATTGAAGATTCTTGGTCGGGTTTTGAATGGGTGTCGGTTGAAGAACGCGACAATAACGTTATATCGTTTATTAGGCGTGATAAGTTTGGTAGAGAGTTGCTTGCGCTGTTTAATTTTTCAGGTGTAGATTTTGACTGTTATCGTATAGGCGCAAATAAAGGCGTTTATAAAGCGGTTTTATGTACTGACGATAAAAGGTATGGCGGAAGTGGTAAGCAAAGGCGTAAGACCATAAAGACAACTAAATTTTATGCACATGGCAAAGAAAATTCTATACGCGTTTCTTTGCCGCGGTTTAGTGGAATATATTTTGTTAAATTAGATAATTTATTTTAAGGAGAAACTTGATATATATGATGAGGAAGAAAAAGTGTGTGGCAATGTTGCTTGCAGGTGGTCAGGGAAGCCGTTTGTATGCGCTAACTAGCAATATCGCAAAACCAGCGGTATCGTTTGGGGGAAAATATAGGATTATTGACTTTCCGTTATCAAACTGCGTAAATTCAGGCATTGATACGGTGGGCGTTCTTACGCAGTATCAACCGTTAATCCTTAATTCCTACATAGGAAATGGACAACCCTGGGATTTGGATAGAACTTTTGGCGGTGTGCATACTTTGCCACCGTACCAAGGAAAGAACTCTTCTGACTGGTATAAGGGCACGGCAAACGCTATTTATCAAAACCTTAGGTTTATCAATCAGTATAATCCCGATTACGTTTTAATATTGTCAGGTGATCATATTTATAAAATGAATTATTCGCTTATGGTAAACTACCATATATTAAACGGCGCAGATTGCACTATCGCAGCAATTGACGTGCCGATTGAAGAAGCATCTAGGTTTGGTATATTAAATACAAACGAAGACGGAAGTATTTATGAGTTTGAAGAAAAACCAAAAAAACCTAAATCAACGCTTGCATCAATGGGCATTTACGTGTTCTCGACAAAAAAACTTCAAAAATATCTTGAAGAAGATAGTCAAAATCCTGATTCGTCCAACGACTTTGGTAAAGACATATTACCAAAAATGCTATCTTGTGGCGAAAAAATGATGGCGTATAGGTTTGAAGGATACTGGAAAGACGTTGGAACTATTGAATCGCTATATGAGGCAAATATGGACCTTCTTGGCGATAGTCCAAAATTTGACGTGGGGGATTCAAACTGGAAAATTCAGTCGCGTAGTCCGCTTGCGCCACCTCAATATATCGGTGACGGCGCAAAGGTTGACAACAGCATTATAATGTCCGGTTGTGAAATATACGGAAGCGTTGAAAATTCTGTTTTAGGTAGCGACGTAATAGTAAAGAAAGGTGCTGTAATTAAGAACAGTATAATCATGGGCGATGTTGTCGTTAATGAAAATGCAACGATCGAATATTCAATAATTGACGAAAATACCATAATTGGTAAAAACGCAAAAATCGGTGATGTAAAAGAAAGCAAAAAGGGTATCGCACTTTTAGGTAGAGGAATAACCGTTGCTGACGGCGTATCCGTTGAAGGCGGCGCAATTATTGATAATAATCTTTCTAAGGAGGAAAATTAATATGAGAGCCGTTGGCATAATATTTTCAAATATTCACGACGATAACGTTCCTGAGCTTGTAAGGGAAAGAACTCTCGGTTCAATACCTGTCGGCGGAAGATACCGTCTTATAGATTTTCCGCTATCAAACATGGTCAACTCAGGTATAGATACGGTTGGTATAATTACTAAAAGCAATTACCAGTCTTTAATGGATCACGTTGGAAGTGGTAAGGATTGGGACCTAGCAAGAAAAGATGGCGGCGTTATTATTTTACCACCATATGGAGATAGGGAAAGTAGTAGTTTATATACTACAAGACTTGAGGCACTTAAAGGTATAACTAGTTTTTTGTTCCGCGCGGACGAGGAATACGTCGTAATGACTGATTGTGATTCTATTTCAAGAGTTAATTATAACGACGTTATCGATTCACACATACGCAATCAGGCGGATATTTCTATAATCTATAAAAAACTAGAAAAACCCGAATATTTTCCAAAGACGGCAACTATTTTTGACGTTCAAGACGGAAGGATTGTCGGCGTAAGTTATAAAGATAATGTGGTCGAGACTGGCACTAACGTTTGTACTAACGTTTTCGTTATGAAAAAATCATTACTACAAAATATAGTCGTGGACAGTATTTCTCATAACAAACATCACTTTATGACGGATATTGTGGCTGCAAACCTTAAAAGCATGAAGATTATAGGGTATGAGCATAAAGGTTTCTATGCGGGAATAACGTCTCTTCAAGCATATTTTGATAGTAATATGCGACTGTTGGATCAGGACGTTAGGCACGAAGTTTTTGGTGACAGAAGTGTGTTTACGAAGATTAGAGACTCCGCGCCCACAAAATTTGGAAACAGCGCGATAATTAAAAACTCAATGATTGCAGACGGTTGTGAAATTGAGGGTGAAGTTGAAAACAGTATTATTTTTAGAAACGTTAAGGTTGCAAGGGGTGCTGTCGTTAAAAACAGTATTATAATGCAAAATACCGTTTTAGGTGAAAATAGTACATTGAATTGTATTATAACAGATAAAAACGTTGTCGTAAGAAACAGAAGAGTTCTTTCAGGCAGCGAAAATCATCCTTTCTATATAGGTAAAGGAATAATGATATAAGGAGAATTTTATGGCAACAACAAAAAAGACGACTCCTACTACAAAGAAGGCGATATCAAAAAATACCGAAGTAAAAACGACGACAAAGAGTACTGCGAGAAAAAAAGCAACGGCTGAAGTATTGACTGTAGTAGAAAAAACAGTAAAAACTGGAAAACTTCCCAAAATAAAGGTAACGGCAAAAAAGAAGATTGTCTTTTTAGGCTCTGAAGCAGCACCCTTTATTGCAACGGGTGGACTTGCTGACGTTTTAGGATCACTACCCAAAGCACTTGCAACTAATAAAAATCTTGACGTAAGCGTTATTTTACCGCTTTACGGCAGTATTTCTGACGAGTTTAGGTCTAAATTCAAGTTTTTAACTAATTTTAACGTATCTGTTGCATGGCGTTGGCAATATGCTGGAATATTCTATTATGAATATCAAGGTGTTAAGTTTTATTTTATCGATAACGAGTATTACTTTAAGCGTGAAGGCAATATATACGGCTTTTATGACGACGGGGAAAGATTTGCGTTTTTCTCACGCGCTGCGCTTGATACCATTTCAAGACTTGACATTTATCCCGACGTTTTGCATTGTAACGATTGGCAAACGGCAGCGTCTATTATATTCCTAAAAGGAATGTATTACGGTAACGAAAATTTTAGCAAGGTTAAAACGGTGTTTACTATACACAATATTGAATATCAAGGTATATTTAATATGGATACGTTTGGCGAACTTTTCGGGTTTTCAGAATCAATCAAGAATTTCGTTGAATTTAACGGTAGCGTAAATCTTATGAAAGGCGCGATTGAGATGTCGGATATCGTGTCAACGGTTAGCCCAACTTATGCTGAAGAAATTAAACATCCGTATTTTGCTCACGGTCTTGACCCGATTATTAATCGTAACGCTCAAAAATTGCACGGAATATTGAACGGCATTGATATAGATTACTATAATCCAGAAACCGATAAATATTTGTTTATGAATTATTCTAAGGACGACTTGTCAGGAAAAGCAGTGTGTAAGGAAGAACTTCAAAAGATGCTTAATCTTCCCGTTCGTCCAGACGTCCCGATTATCGCTATAATTTCAAGATTAGTTTCGCACAAAGGATTAGATTTGGTTACAGGCGCAATCGAAACGCTATTAAGTAACGACGTTCAAGTTGTTATTTTGGGTAAAGGGGAAGTTGGGTATGAAAACTTCTTTAATCATATAGCGGCTTGCTATAAAGGTAAATGCGTTTCAATTATTGCATATAATCAGGATTTATCAAGAAAAATTTATTCTGGCGCGGATATATTCCTTATGCCGTCTAAAATGGAGCCTTGTGGGCTTTCTCAAATGATAGCTAGTAGGTACGGAACTGTTCCTGTCGTTCGTGAAACAGGTGGGTTAAACGACAGTATAAAGGCGTATACAGGTGTTAAGGGCAACGGTTTTACCTTCCGTGAATATAACGTTCACGATATGCTCTACGTCATTAATGAGGCTATAAGAACTTATCATGATAAAACTGCGTGGAAAGACGTTCAGTCACGCGCAATGAATACGGACTTCTCTTGGAAGAATTTGGCAGGCGAATACGAAAAACTTTATAACAAATAATGGACAAAAATTTTAGGAGAATACAATGAATCCAATAACCGAAAAAGATGCAGTAGGACTAATTAAAAGTAAACTATCAAAGTATTTCGGGGTAACGCCCAAAGAGGCAACGAAAGAACAGATATATAAAGCGGTCGTAATGTGTGTAAGGGATATGTTGCTTGAAAAACGCAGTGCCTTTAACAAAAAATACCGCGCAAAGGGTGGCAAAAGAGTTTATTATCTCTGTATGGAGTTTTTGCTTGGTCAGTCGCTTAAAAATAATGCCTATAACCTAAGCATACAAGATGCGTTTAATGCGGCACTTAAAAACGAATTTAAGTGTTCGCTTGAAGACCTTTATGAAATTGAACCTGATGCTGGACTTGGAAACGGCGGACTTGGAAGACTTGCCGCTTGTTTTATGGATGCACTTGCAAGTCAGAATTATCCTGCAATGGGATATTCTATTAGGTATGAATACGGTTTATTTAAACAAAAAATCGTTGATGGTTGGCAAATGGAACTACCGGATATTTGGTTGCCCGGTGGTGAAGTTTGGCTTACGCAAAGACTTGATAAAACCTTTAAGGTTAAGTTTGACGGGCATATAAAAGAATACTGGACGGAAAACGGTCTTAAAATTGAACATATTGACGCGAAAGAAGTAGAAGCGGTTGCTTACGATATGATGATATCTGGTAAAGATAGCGAAGCTGTTTCTGTTTTAAGGCTTTGGAAGGCGCAAAACATTCGCGACTTCGATATGAAAACCTTTTCGCAAGGCGATTATATGCGCAGTATGCAAGAAGATAACGAAGCCGAACTTATCTCAAAGGTTTTGTATCCTTCGGATAATCATTTTGAAGGTAAATCTCTAAGATTAAAACAGCAATATCTGTTAGTTTCTGCTGCTCTTCAAGATATCGTTAACGACCACGTTAGACGCTACGGTTCGCTCGATACTTTACCAGAAAAAGCTGCTATACACATAAACGATACGCACCCCGCGCTTTGTATTCCCGAACTTATGAGAATACTTATGGACGAACGCGGTTATACTTGGGACGATGCTTGGAGTATCGTAACTAGAACTGTTGCTTACACAAACCATACGGTTATGAGTGAGGCACTTGAAAAATGGAGTGAAGACCTTATTGCTAGACGTCTTCCGCGTATTCATATGATTTTAAGAGAAATTAACCAAAGATTCTGTGGTGAGATGTGGAACAGATTCCCTGGCGATTGGGATAAGATAGACAGAATGAGCGTATTCTCTCATAATCAAATCAAAATGGCAAATTTAAGCGTTATTGCATCACACACGGTAAACGGAGTTTCGGCACTTCATAGCGATATAATTAAAGATAGCATTTTCAAAGATTTCTACGAAATTTATCCTGAAAAGTTTACCAACGTCACTAACGGTATTGCTCATAGACGTTGGCTATGTCAGTCTAACCCCGAACTGTGTGGGTTGTTAAATGATTGTATAGGTGACGGATACGTTTATGATGCTGCGCAACTTATTAAGTTCAAACAATTTGAAAATGACAAGGCTGTTTTAGAAAAACTTAACGAGATCAAAAAGATTAAAAAATTGCAGTTCTGTGAGTTTGCTAAAAAGAAACAGGGCGTTGTAATTGATCCTAATTCTTTATTTGATGTGCAGGCAAAGCGTCTTCACGAGTATAAGCGTCAGCTTATGAACGCGCTTTATATTATATCTTTATACAACGACTTGAAAGAAAACCCCGACCTGCCTATGACACCGAAAACCTTTATATTCGGCGCCAAGGCTGCACCTGGTTATTACTTTGCGAAACAAGTAATTAAACTTATTTGCGCGCTTAGTGAAGATATAAGAAAAAATCCTAAAATCAATCAAAAACTCAACGTTGTTTATATGGAAGATTACTGCGTATCTATGGCTGAAAAGCTTATGCCTGCAACGGAGATAAGCGAACAGATTTCACAGGCAGGTAAAGAGGCTAGCGGAACAGGTAATATGAAGTTTATGATTAACGGTGCGCTAACCATAGGAACACTTGACGGCGCAAACGTTGAAATGCGTGAGGCTTGCGGTGATGAAAATATTTTCATTTTCGGTCTTACTGCAAAAGAAGTTGATAAGTTTTGGGCGCACGGTTATAACGCGTCAGAGTTTTACGCTAATAATATTAAACTTGAAAAAGTAATTAAGGCGTTAAATCGTGGATTTAATGGTCAAAGTTTTAATGATATTTCAAACTATTTATTAACGGGTAGTCCTGTTGCGGACCCGTATATGTGTCTTGCTGATTTTGGTTCGTTCTGTGAAATACATGAAAAAGCTGATGAAGTTTATAAGAATAAGCTTGATTGGGCAAAGAAGAGCTTGAATAATATTGCTACGGCTGGAATATTTGCTAGTGATAGAAGTATAAGAGAATACGCAGACCGCATTTGGGGATTAAAAAGGATTAAATAATATTTATGATAATTTTTAATCCTCTCGATAAATTTTATAAATCTGATATCGGTGCTGTATGTGCCGATAAAAGCGTTACGTTCAGAGTCAAAGGTGATTTTGACTCTGTCGTTTTCGTTTTAAAAAGTGATAAAACAGGCGAAGAAAATTATTTTAGTATGACTAAACTTGGCGACGTGTTCGCCATTGACGTCAAACTAGAGGTTGGACTGTATTATTATTGTTTTAATTTAAGTAATGGAAAATTTATCGGGCTCGGCAATGATTATCTTGGCGTTATTACTGACAACCCTGTATTATTTCAACATACGGTTTTTTCTAAAGATTATAGCGTTCCTAACTGGCTTAACGGTGGGATAATTTATCAAATTTTCCCTGATAGATTTTGTTGTTCGGGCTCGAATAAAAAGATTGAAGATGGAAAAGTTTTGCATGATCGTTGGGCAGATACACCTATTTATGAACCAAACGAATTTGGTCAGGTTATGAATAACGATTTTTTTGGTGGCGACCTTAAAGGTATTACGTCAAAACTTGATTATTTATTCGATCTTGGTGTAACAGCAATATATCTTAATCCTATTTTTAAGGCATATTCTAACCATAGATATGATACTGGAAACTATATGCAAATAGATCCACTTTTAGGTACAGAAGAAGACTTGAAAGAACTTATCAATTGCGCAAAAGATAAAGGTATAAAAATTATTCTTGACGGGGTATTTAATCATACCGGTGATGACAGTTTGTATTTTAACAGGTATGGTAACTACGATAGTTTAGGTGCTTACCAAAGCAAAGATTCGCCGTATTATACTTGGTATAACTTTACTAATTATCCAAAAAACTATGAGGCTTGGTGGGGTATAAAAACTCTTCCGGCGGTAAATGAATCAAATCCTGATTTTATAAACTATATTACAGGTGTTGACGGCGTTTTAGAACACTATACTAAACTTGGTGTTGGCGGTTGGCGTCTTGACGTAGTTGACGAATTACCGAGCGAATTCGTTAAAAAAATTAGAAAAGCAGTTAAAGGTATAAATAATGACGGAATTATAATTGGTGAGGTTTGGGAAGACGCGTCAAATAAGATTGCTTACGGAGTGCGTAGAGAGTATTTTCAAGGTGCAGAACTTGATTCTGTTATGAATTATCCGCTTAAAAATGCAATAATTAATTACGTTAGAAACGGTGATGAAAGACAGCTTTCTTGGGTAATAAAAGAGCAGATTGACCACTATCCCAAAGCCGTGCTTGATTCACTAATGAATATTTTATCAACGCATGATACGAAAAGGCTTATAACTTCACTTGCAGGGGAAAACCTTGACGGCAAAACTAAAAAGGTCATGGAAAAAACCTTTATTTCGGAAGAAAAAATGCGCGATGCTAGGGTTAGGGTCAAAATTGCATCGCTCTTGCAGTATACGCTGTGCGGTGTACCTTGTGTGTATTACGGTGACGAAATCGGTATGCAGGGATATATTGACCCGCTAAACAGGCGTACTTATCCTTGGGGAAATGAAGATGACGAACTTCTTTCGTGGTATAAGTTTTTAGGTCAATTAAGAAGTGAATTTTCTGCTTTTTCTAATGGTGAGTATGAGGAATTATTTGCATCAGGCGGTGCGTTTGTTTATGCTAGGCGCGACGACAAGTCTGAAATTCTTGTTGCGACAAACATTGGCGACGGAGAATACGTCATCAATTTTGACGGTGAGCTATATGATTATATAACTAAAAAATCATATACAGAAGAGTTTTTGTTGAAGGGAAACTCGATAGCAGTATTGATTAAAAAAATCTAAAATAGACATAAATTAGTTGACAACTTTGATAAAAGGTGATATTATTTAGTAAATTATAAATAAACCGTTGAGATAAAGTAGTAAGCATTATTTGGACTTAAAGAGAGTTTGCGGTTGGTGTGAGCAAACGGTAAGATTTTGCTGAATGGATTATCGAGGGCAATGGCGAAATGAAGAAAGTAGTTATTGACGCAAGCCGAGCGTTAAAGCGGCGAAGTATGATAGTACTTTAATGAGGCAAGAGTTTCTTGTAAAAATGGGTGGCAACACGGATAATTCGTCCCATGTGGGGTTGAGTCCGTGTTTTTTTATTATTATTTTGGAGGTTGAAATATTATGGCAAACAAACGTATCCCAACAAAAATGTATCTCGAAGAAAGTGAATTACCTAAGTTTTGGTATAATCTTAATGCCGTAATGAAAGATAAGCACGAACCTGCGCTTAATCCTAAGACACTTAAACCTATAACTAAAGAAGAATTATCCGAGGTCTTTTGTTCGGAACTTGTTGAACAAGAACTTAACGTTACAGACGAATATATTCCTATACCTGAAGAAATTCAAGAGTTTTATAAAATGATACGTCCGTCACCGTTGACAAGAGCGTATTGCCTTGAAAAGGTTTTGGACACGCCTGCTGAGATTTATTACAAATTTGAAGGTAACAATACTTCTGGTTCGCATAAATTAAACTCTGCCGTGGCACAAGCGTATTACGCAAAAGAACAAGGTTTAACTTCGCTCACCACTGAAACGGGTGCTGGACAGTGGGGAACGGCTCTATCTATGGCTTGCGCGTATTATGGTATGGATTTGACCGTTTTTATGGTTAAATGTAGCGCAGAACAAAAACCGTTTAGAAAGGCTGTTATTGAAACGTACGGCGGTAAAGTTATACCAAGTCCTTCAACTACTACCGAAGTAGGAAGAAGTATTCTCGAAAAATATCCTGAAACAGGTGGGTCGCTGGGGTGCGCTGTTTCTGAAGCTATCGAAAAGTCTAAGTCCACGCCTAACTGTAAATACGTTTTAGGTAGTGTTATGGATCACGTAATACTACATCAAACTATTATAGGTCTTGAAACCAAAGCCGTTCTTGATAAATATAACATCGAACCAGATATAATTATTAGTTGTGTTGGTGGCGGGTCAAACTTTGGTGGTTTTATTGCGCCGTTCGTAAAAGATAAGATTAACGGTACTAAAAATTATAGGATAGTCGGCGTTGAACCTGCATCTTGCCCGTCTATGACAAGGGGTAAATACGTTTACGATTACGGTGACACTGGTAAAACTACACCGTTAATGAAGATGTATACGCTTGGTTCTGGGTTTATGCCTGCGCCAAATCATTCTGGTGGACTTCGCTATCACGGTATGAATCCTATCGTTTCAAAGCTTTATCACGACGGATATATGGAGGCAACTACAGTAAAACAGACGGAAGTGTTTGACGCTGCGGTAACATTTGCAAAATCCGAAGGAATACTTCCTGCGCCTGAATCTTCACATAGTATTCGCGTTGCAATTGACGAGGCGTTAAAATGCAAGAAAACGGGTGAGAAAAAGAAGATTGTATTCTGTTTAACAGGAACAGGTTACTTTGATCTTAAAGCATATTCAGCATTTAACGCAGGGCAAATGACCGATTACGTTCCGACCGATGCCGACCTTGAAAAAGGCTTTGAAACAATTCCTGATATTCCTCAAAATAAATAATTTTTTCTTATTTACTTGCGTTATGTAAATAAAAGTATTATAATATATACATAGTGAAATTAATAAAGGAGGCAACAAATGTCAGTAGCAGAAAAAGTAAAACAGCTTATAGCTAGTCAGCTTAACAAATCTGTTGATGAAATTCTAGACGAAAAAGAAGTTGTTAAAGATTTAGGAGCAGACTCACTCGATATCGTTGAAATGCTTATGGGACTTGAAGAAGAGTTTGAAATTACCGTGCCTGAAGAAGATGCAGTTAACATTAAGACCGTTGGCGATATTATTAAATTGATCGAAGATAAACAATAATTTAAATGCAAATAAAAAACCGTCAGTAAAAACTGACGGTTTTTTATTTGCATTTAAATATAGCCAATTTAATTTATTTATCCATGTTTTCTATTTGCTTTCTGCCGAAGTTATCGAAATTAACTTTTCTAAACAACTTTTGAAGTAAAATAGCTAAGGGAATATCGATTATAGATATGCCTAAAACAATCAAAATATGGTGCCAGTATTCGGATATCGGCATCATTGCCTTATACATAAAGAAGTTATTAATAAATGGTACGGCGTTAAATATTGAAGATATAACGATACCTAAAACACAAGCAGAGGCAAGTGAGAAAAGGATAGTTTTATACTTGTTGAACGGACGACAAACAAAGCATAGATTAATAAGCCCTGCAATAAGTATAAGGTAAACTTGCATATTAGTATAAACGCTATCGTCAAAGTAACCAACTGTCTTTTTGATGATTTCCACAATGACAACGCTTGTTATCATAAGCAACGCTGCAGGCAGGGAGTTTTTAATAACGTGACTTATAAATCGTCCTTCAACCCTTGAATCGTTCGGTTGTAGTGATAAGAAAAATGCAGGGATACCTATAACAACAAATTCAAGTGGGTTCATTTGTGATGCGACGAACGGGTAAGTATGCATGTAAGGCAGGCATAATGAGATAACCGCCATAAGCATTGTGAACAGCGTTTTCATTAAAAATAACGACGCAGAACTTTGAACGTTGTTGATAACGCGCCTACCTTCGTATACAACCTTGGGTAATGAGTTGAAGTTATTGTCGGTTAAAACTAAGTGAGATACGTTGCGCGCTGCATCACTACCAGCTGCAACTG
Source organism: Clostridiales bacterium (assembly GCA_015055805.1). Lineage (GTDB taxonomy): Bacteria > Bacillota > Clostridia > Christensenellales > Borkfalkiaceae > UBA1259. The sequence goes on along the minus strand of SVHN01000004.1, from coordinate 111,551 downwards.
ATATTGCGCAATCAGCTTCTTTAAGGGCAAGTATATCGTTTACACCGTCGCCAGTCATTGCGGTGACGTGTCCAGCGTCTTTCATTGCTTTAACTAGTATTGCTTTTTGTTCAGGGGTAACTCTTCCAAAAACGGTATATTTATTTGCAACTTCATAAACTTCTTGGTCACTTAAGCCGTCGAGGCTAACGTATTTATCTGCGCCGTCGATTCCGACACGTTTTGAAACTTCTGCAACAGTAATAGGGTTATCGCCCGAGATAACTTTAATGTTTACGCCATTTTCTTTAAACCAAGATATAGTTGATATAGCATCTTCTCTGACGTTATCTACTATAAGTATAAGCGCGATAGGAGAGAAGTCGCTTGGTGCAGAGTCGTCCGTAACGCTATCTAGAGAATGTGCTAATGCCAACACTCTTAAACCTTTTGCGGCAAATCCGTTTATCTGTTCTTCAATCTTAGCGTATTTAGCATCGTTTAATAGGAATTCAGGCGCGCCGAAAGCATAAGTGCCGATTTTATCAAAGGTTACAGCAGACAACTTTCTTGAAGAATTAAAGGGTAGAGTTTTTATTGCCTTATAACTATTGTTTTGTCCAAAATAATTATAAAGTGCGATTGCCGTTTGGTTGTTGTCTTTTAACGCGCCGAGCATTGCGCCGATTATTTCTTTTATGTCTACGTTTGTATCATTGATTTTTACTACGTCGCTAACAGTCATTTTGCCATCAGTTATCGTTCCTGTCTTGTCAAAACACAAAGTATCAACTCGTGCAAGCATTTCAAGTGAGTAAAGGTCTTGAACAAGTGTGTTGTGTCTTGCTAGTTTTACTATACCAACAGCAAGAGCGACGCTTGTTAAAAGAATCATGCCTGCCGGTATCATGCCGATTACCACCGTTGCAGATCCTAATACCGAACTTGCAACTTTGCCAGGGTTAAGGATAAGCGATTTGATGATGAGCGCGGCGGCTATCGGAAGAATTATGCAGCCGACGAATTTTATAACGAGTTTAAGTGAATTCATTATTTCAGAGTTGGGCTTTTTATACGCTTTAGCCTTTTCTGATAGGGTTTCAACATAGTTGTCTTTGCCAACTTTTTCTGCAATGGCAAAGCAAACGCCTGACGTAATAAAGCTACCTGCTAATAAGGTGTCGCCAACGCGTTTTTTTACAGGAACTGATTCACCGGTAAGTAGTGACTCGTTTACTTCTATTTCGCCTTCTAATATTTTAGAATCGGTGGGGATTTGATTGCCTATACCTAAACGCATAATGTCGTCAAGGACTACGTCTGTAGTTGCAACTTCCATTTCTGTGCCGTTGCGTATGACTTTAACGCCTTTGTTGGCTACTAACGAAAGTTTATCAACGCATTTTTTTGCCCTAATTTCTTGAATAATACCTATTGATATGTTTGCTACGTAGAAAAATACGAATATAAACTGATTGAGTGTCGCGCCTGTTGCAATTAGGGATATAAAGCAGATTAAACCTAATAGGTTAAAAAAAGTACAAACGTTATTAGTGATAATGTTTATATACGATTTAGAGTATTTTTGGTTTACTTTATTGCTTAGGTTTTGTTGTAGCCTTAAATTTACTTGTGAATCGGAAAGCCCCGTCGTTACCGACGGGGTGAATCTTTCGAAGTTTAACGGTTGCTGGACGTTTGACATAATCTTTTCCTGATATTAAATGATAATGTTGATGAGTCTGTTTGCGACAATAATAAGTTTTTTAATCTCTTTTCCATTCAATTCGTTGCTAAGTTTTTCGTTGGCAAAAATAATTTCTTTTGCTTTTTCTTCTGAAACGTTGTTTGGAACGAAGATTTTACCTCGCATTTTGCTGTTTATCTGAACTGCAACTTCAACTTCGTCTAAAACAAGCGCGCTTTCGTCGCACTCTGGATATTTTGCGTTGAAAATTGAGTTTTTATTGCCCATGCTTTCCCAAATTTCTTCGGCAAAGTGGGGAGCGCACGGTGCAAGTAGTAGGACAAGAGTTTTGAAACAGTTCTTAAATACGCTAATGTTCTTTTGACCTTCGATAGTGTCGAACTTAGTGAGTGCGTTAAGTAGTTCCATAAGACGAGCAACTGCGGTGTTAAAAGAGAATGCTTCCATATCTTTGTCTACTTGTTTAATAGCATAGTTAGTTGCGTACAATAAATCCTTTTCGATTTTAGTAATCTCGTTATATTTATTGTTCGGCATTTCGTTAAGTTTGATTGCTAATCTTTCGATTCTGTCTAAGAACTTGGTTATAGCCTTTATACCGTCGTCACTCCAAGGGCCGCCTTCGGTATATGAGAAACCGAACATAAGATAAAGTCTTAGTACGTCTGAGCCGAATTCTTGAACGTAGGGGTCAGGTGCAATTATATTGCCTCTTGATTTGCTCATTCTCATTCCGTCAGGTCCTAAAATTATACCTTGGTGTACAAGAGATTTGAACGGTTCGTCAAAATTTAAGTATCCTAAATCGCGCAATACTTTTGTGATGAACCTAGCATATAGTAAGTGCATGCAAGCGTGTTCTGCGCCGCCGACGTATTTGTCAACGGGTAACATTTTGTTAATATGTTCTGGGTTAAACGGCTCTTTTGCGTTGTGTGCGTCTGGATACCTTAAATAATACCAACTTGAACATACGAAAGTATCTAGCGTGTCGGGATCTCTATGTGCGTCGCCACCGCAGATAGGACATTTCACGTTCATAAAACCTTCGTGCTTTGCAAGCGGAGATTCTCCGTCTGGTGTAAACTCAACGTCGTAAGGGAGCTTTACTGGGAGATCGGAATAGGGCACGGGAACTACGCCGCATTTATCGCAATGAATAACGGGGATAGGTGCGCCCCAATAACGTTGGCGCGAAACAAGCCAGTCTCTAAGTCTATAGTTTGTCTTGTGTTCTGCTTTGCCAGAACAAACGAGCTGATTGATGATAGCCTTTCTAGCATCTTCGCTGTTCATACCGTCGAAGCCCGGACTATTTATGATTATACCGTCTTCGACAAAAGGAAGAGTGTCGTCACAATTTACGCCTTTAATTACTCTATTGATAGGAAGGCCGTATTTGTTAGCAAAGGCAAAGTCTCTTTCGTCGTGTGATGGAACGCCCATAACCGCGCCTGTACCGTATGAATAAAGCACGTAATCAGCCGCGTAAATAGGTACGACTTTACCATTAATAGGGTTGATTGCATTGTGTCCAATGTAAACACCGGTTTTTTCACGAGTAGTTGAAAGTCTGTCGATTTCATTTGTCTTGGAGGTTTCAAGGATATAAGCCTCAACTGCTGCGCGCTGCTTGTCGGAGGTTAATTTCTTAACCAACGGGTGTTCGGGTGCTAATACAACGTACGAAACACCGAATAGGGTATCGGCGCGTGTGGTAAACACCTTGAAAGTGTCGCCACTTTCTGCGGTGAATTCAATTTCTCCACCAGTTGACTTGCCGATCCAGTTCTTTTGCATAAGTTTTGTTTTTTCAGGCCAGTCAAGTCCGTTTAAGCCTTGAAGTAATTCTTCAGCATAATCGGTTATTTTAAAGAACCATTGAGTAAGATCCTTTTTAACTACTACTGATTTGCAGCGTTCGCATTCGCCGTTAATAACTTGCTCGTTAGCAAGAACGGTTTTACAGCCGGGACACCAGTTTACGGGTGCTTCTTTTCTGTAAGCAAGACCTTTTTCGTAAAGTTTTAAGAATAGCCATTGCGTCCATTTGTAATAATCTTCTTCGCAAGTTTTAATCTCTGCGCTCCAATCAAACATTGCGCCCATTTCACGTAGTGTTTGTTCCATGTTGGCAATATTTTTGTCGGTAGAGTCTTTTGGGTGTATCCCCGTTTTAATGGCGTAGTTTTCTGCTGGAAGTCCAAAAGCGTCGAATCCCATAGGTTGGAATACTTCGTAGCCTTTCATCTTCTTGTAGCGTACAAAACTGTCGGTAGGACCATAGTTGTACCAGTGTCCTAAATGTAGTTTAGCAGCAGAGGGGTATGAGAACATTTCTAAGCAATAGTATTTTTTGTCCGTATTCTTTGGGTTAAACGTGCTCAGTTTTTCTTTTTCCCAAATAGCTTGCCACTTCTTCTCGATTTTTTTGATGTCCATTTATATTTTGCCTCCAAAAGCGTATCATAACGAAAATAATTAGATAGAGTTATTATATAATAAATAACGAATTTAGTCAAGAAACTTACGCGCGTTAAATCAAATATTTATTAAGATTATACGGTGTTAAAATTTTCGTAATTATTAATGATAATTTTTGTTTACGATATATGTAATTTTATTAAAATTAATGCCCATTTTGAATTTACAAACTAATAAAAAAATGTTATACTAATTAAAAAATGACAAAATGGGAAAGTGTGTTGATAAATGAAAAAACCTTATGATAACGTTGCGTCTATGTTTACGCAGTTTTCAGCACTCTACGGCGAAAGTACTGTTGAACAACAAAATAGATATTCAGACTTGTTTACTTGGTTTAAGGATTCTTTTAGCGAAAATCAAGCCTACTTTGTTTCTTCCAGCGGAAGAGTTGAGGTCTGTGGAAACCATACCGATCATAACGGCGGTAAGGTTGTGTCTTGTGCGATAAGTCTTGACACCTTGGCAGCTTTTTTACCAACTAATGACGGAGTTGTTTGTATTAAAAGTCAAGGTTATGACGATATAAAAGTGGATTTAAGTGCTCAGCCGACGGAAAAAATAGGAACTTCAGCTGCGCTCGTTAGGGGTGTATGTGTTGCGCTAAAATCAAAGGGATATAACGTTGGTGGATTTAAGGCTTGCATGGTCAGCAACGTTTTTGGCGGGGCAGGAATTTCAAGTTCGGCATCTTTTGAAGTGTTGGTTGCAGAAGTGCTTAATTTTTTATATAACGACGGTAAAATTACCGAAGAAGAAAAGGCCAAGTTTGCGCAGTTTTCTGAACGTGAATATTTTGGTAAACCCTGTGGATTGCTTGACCAAACGGCGATTGCTTTTGGTGGACTAAAACTTTTAGATTTTTCAAATAAAGAAAAAATTTCAGTTACAGCTATTGATAATACTTTATCTGAATACACGTTAGTTCTCATTAATACCGGTGGAAGTCACGCGGATTTAACCAACGAGTATGCGGCAATTCCTGCGGAAATGAGAGAAGTGGCTGCATTGTTTGGTAAAGAAAGATTAGTTGACGTTGGTAAAGACGAATTTTATAATCGATTACCGCAAATTTACGGCTTGGTGTCAGATCGTGCAATTTTAAGGACTATACATTTTTTTGATGAAAATCAAAGAGTAGACACGTTAAAAGATGCGCTTGACAATGCTGATTATGCTAAGTTTTTAGGTTGTGTTAATGAGTCGGGACGTAGTTCGCTTGTAAATTTGCAAAATTGTTGTGTCGCAGGAAGTAAGGATCAAGCCATACCCAAAGCCATAGCTGTTTCTAGTAAATATTTAGGCGAGGGGGCTTGTAGAGTTCACGGCGGAGGCTTTGCCGGAAGTATTTTGTGTATTGTTAAAAACGACCAAATAGAATCGTTTTTGAACAATATGAGAAGGTATTATCAGGAATCTTTCGTTCTTCCGTTAAAAGTTCGTTCTGTTGGAACGATTGTTTTGTAAAAAACTGTTGATTTTATGTGTGATTATGTGTGTCATAATCGCCTAGAATATATTATAAAATTACATTTGAGGTGTTGTATGGACAAAGTTATACCAGTTGTTGTTATTAAGGACGTAAATGATACTATTCCGACTTTAAAGGCGTTAAAAGAAGGTGGAATTAATTGTGCTGAAATCACGTTTAGAACGGCTTGCGCTGCGGAAGCAATTGCTCTTGGCGTTAAAGAATTTCCTGATATGAATATCGGCGCAGGTACGGTTATAAATCTTGCGCAAGCTAAAAAGGCTGTTGAGGCAGGAGCTAAATTTTTAGTTTCACCAGGACTATCAGTTGAAGTTGCAAAGTTTGCAAAGAAAAAGAACATTTCTTATTTCCCCGGTTGCGTTACGCCTACGGAGATTATGCAGGCGCTAGAACTTGGAATTGATATAGTTAAATTCTTCCCTGCAAACGTTTACGGCGGATTAAAGGCACTTAAGGCACTTGCTGCTCCGTTTACGCAGGTTAAGTTTATTCCAACTGGCGGAGTTGATTTGTCAAACCTTGAAGAGTTTATTGCCTTTGAGAAGGTTTACGCTGTTGGCGGAAGTTTTATGATGAAAGGCGATATAGTTGAAAATTGTAAACAAATTAATGCTATCGTAAACAAATAATTATGGCGTTAAACTATGATGGCTCTTATAATTTGATGCGCTTTCCAGGCTTTAGACTTAAAGCCGTTACGCTAAGCTATGACGACGGATTAAAGAGTGATGCCCGTTTAGTCGATATTATGACAAAATACGGACTAAAAGGAACGTTTAATTTAAATTCTTCGTCTATTCTTAACGGTGTAGATAAAGATAGACTTTTATCTAAGAAAGATGCTTTAATACTTTTTTCTTCTTCGGGTATGGAGGTTGCTGCTCACGGTGGTTGTCATTTATCTGTTGATAAAGTTGACGCTGCAACTGCGATAAAGGATTTGATTAAAGATCGGGTTGCGCTTGAAGATACCTTTCAAACGATTGTTAAAGGCTTGGCTTATCCATTTGGAACGCTTAGCGAAGAGAGTGCTAAAATTGCAAAAAGTTGTGGATTTAGTTATGTTAGAACAATAAACGAAACCCAAACTTTTGATTTACCCAATGATTGGTTTAAGTTTAATCCTACAATAAGTAATACGAATCCTAGATTTTTAGAGCTAACAGAAGAGTTTTTAAGTATTGGTGAAAGTAAATATTTTTGGTTTAACGAGCCTAGACTTTTCTATCTTTGGGGGCATACCTTTGAATTTTCTAGCGATAAAGGTTGGTCGAAAATGGAAGACTTTGCTAAACTTGTTGGTAGTGTAACTGACGTTTGGCATGCTACTAATATTGAAATTTTCGACTATGTAAGGGCGTTTAAAAGGTTGCAGTTTAGCGCGGAGGGTACGTTTGTGTATAACCCTAGCGCAATTGACGTGTACATTAAGTATTTTAACGGTAAAAATATCGTTGTTCCAGCAGGAAAAACGGTAAAACTATAATAAATTCTAATATAAATAGGAGAGAGCAGTTATGGATAGACAGTTTTTAAGATATCCCGGATTTAAAAGAAAAGCGTTGACTTTAAGTTATGACGACGGTGTTAGGCAAGATAAAAAACTTATATCAATAATGCAAAAAAACGGGCTTAAAGGAACGTTTAATATAAACGGCGGAATGTTTGGCTCTGAATATTCAGGAGTTGAAGTGGGTAGAATGACGATTGAAGAAGCTGTCGAACTATATAATTCTTCTGGCATGGAAGTAGCAATTCACGGCTTTAAGCATTTGTCGTTGGCTAAAGTTGATTCTGCTATTGCGGTAAACGACGTGATTAAAGATAGGGTTGAACTTGAAAAGATCTTCGGTAGAATAATTAAGGGTATGGCGTATGCTAACGGTTCTTATGATGACGACGTTGTTGACATACTTAAAAAGTGTGGCGTTAATTATTCAAGAACGGTAGTTTCTACTGAAAAATTTGAACTTCCCACCGACTGGCTAAAACTTCCCGCAACAGCGCACCATAATAACCCAAGGCTTATGGAACTTGCCGAACAGTTTGTGAATTTACCCAAAGGAAGACATTTTTGGTACGATCCCCCCAAACTATTCTATCTTTGGGGACATAGTTATGAATTTGACAATAACCAAAACTGGAACGTTATTGAAGAATTTGCTGAATTTATGGGCGGTAGAGAAGATATTTGGTACGCTACAAACGGTGAAATATTCGATTACGTTACCGCTTTTGATAGGCTTGAGTACAATGCCGAAGGAACGATAATTCATAATCCAAGCGCGATTGACTTATACCTTTCGTATAAGGATAAGGAAGTTCTTATTCGTGCTGGTGAAACCGTTAAGGTTTGATTATTATTTAATTTTGAAAACATTGGAGGAATATATATAATGAAAAAAGTTGTAACTTTTGGTGAACTTATGTTAAGACTTGCTCCTGAAGGATATTTAAGATTCGTTCAGAGCGAAAAGTATGAAGCGACGTTTGGTGGTGCAGAGGCAAACGTGGCAGTAAGCCTTGCAAACTACGGTGTTGACGTTGCTTTCGTTTCAAAACTTCCCGATCACGAGATAGGGCAAGCTGCTGTAAACTCTCTTAGAAAATTCGGTGTAGACACTTCTAAGGTTGTTCGTGGCGGCGCAAGAGTAGGTATCTATTATTGTGAAAAGGGCGCAAGCCAAAGACCTAGTAAGGTTATTTATGATAGAGCAGGAAGTTCTATTGCAACCGCTAAAAAAGAAGATTTTAACTGGTCTGAAATATTTGAAGGCGTTGAATGGTTCCACTTTACAGGTATAACCCCAGCACTTTCAGACGAAGTTGCCGAGATCTGCATGGATGCTGTAAAAGAGGCTAAAAAGAGAGGAATAAAAATTTCTTGTGACCTTAATTTCCGTAAAAAATTATGGAGTAAAGAAAAGGCTGGTAAGGTAATGGCTGGGCTTTGTGAATATATTGATTACTGTATAGCTAACGAAGAAGACGCGAAAGACGTTTTCGGAATCGAGGCTGATAATACCGATATTTACGGCGGTAAACTCGACAGAGAAGGTTATATCTCAGTTGCTAAAAAACTTACCGATAAGTTTGGTTTTAAGGGCGTTGCTATTACACTTCGCGAAAGTTTATCTGCAAACGACAATAACTGGAGCGGTATGCTTTACGTTGATGGACAGGCATATTTTTCTAAAAAATATGCAATGCATATCGTTGACCGCGTAGGCGGAGGCGATAGCTTTGGTGGCGGTCTTATTTATTCGTTACTCAACGGTTTTGATCCGCAAAAATCTATTGAATTCGCTATCGCTGCAAGCTGCTTAAAGCACAGCGTTGAAGGCGACTACAATATGGTATCCGTAAAGGAAGTTGAAACCTTAGCAGGTGGCGACGCAAGCGGCAGAGTTCAAAGATAATTAAACTAAATAATATTAACTGCAAAAAAACAAGGTAACTGATCTTACCTTGTTTTTTTGTAATTTAGCGGTGATAAACCTATTTCTTTTTTGAAGGTTAAACCGAAGTAATTTGCTGACGAAAAGCCACATTCAAAGGCAACTTCTTCAATGCTTTTATCGGTATCTCTGAGTAGCACTTTTGCCTTGTTTAATCGGATGCGCATAACGTATTCCATAATAGAACAATTCATCACTTCCTTAAACTTCTTACAGAGTGAAACTTTTGACATAAAAAACACGTCGCAAAGTATTTTCAAGGTTATCGGTTGACTATAATGCGTGTTTATGTAGTAAATAATTTTTAATACTTCGGGCGAAACTGCTTTCATACTGTATGCAGAACTTGCAAGTGATAGTGAAACGGATTCTTGCACGGATAAGAAAAGCAGAATTGTTTTTGCAAGGGATAAAAGATATTCTCTCTTGCTCTTTATGTTTACAGATTGTATTTTTGCGCCTTCTGATAAAAGTCGAACGATCAAATCTCTGTATTCGTCATTGATTTTAACTGCAATGTTTTTGGTTGCGTTAAGTAAAAATTCGTTTTGTGATTTACTTAATAGGTTTGGCGAAACGTTAATGTTAATCCTGCGGTACGGACCGCCTTCAGTCTTATGTATGCAGAAGGGGGGGACAACGACGAGCGTGTTTTTGGGTACGATAAACATTTTGTTTTCAATAAAAAATTCTCTTTCGCCGTCTATTAAAAAGTACAGCTCGTAATAGTCGTGACTGTGTGGTCTTGGCATAACGTGCTGTTCGTTGATTGATAATTCGTCAAATTCTAGAAAGTCCATAAAAAACCTTTACGATTTATGTAATTTTATCTATATTATAAACTAAATTATATGTAAATGCAAACGATTTTGTTATAAAATATTATTATAAAAAAGTTTTTACAACTTTACTTAAAAAATTAAAGAAGGTGTATTATGGTAAAAATTGTTCAATTTGGTGAAGGTAATTTTTTGCGTACGTTTGTCGATTTGTATTTTGACACGTTAAACAAAGAAGGTTTAGATTATAAGGTTAATATCGTTAAACCTATTACTTACGGTACTCTTGATAATTTTAGAAAACAAGATAACAAATATCATATCGTTTTACGCGGTGTTGAGAGTGGAAAAACTGTTGAAAACGTTTATAAAGTTGACGTTCTTGAAGACGTTATTGATCCGTTTAACGATATGGATAAATACTACGCTTTAGCTCGTGAGGACGACTTGAAAATTATAGTTTCAAATACTACGGAGGCTGGCATTTGCTTTAATGCTAACGACGACGTTAACGGCTTTGAAAACATTACTTATCCTGCAAAACTCACGAAATTCCTTTTGGAACGTTTCAATAGTGGTAAAGACGGCGTATATCTTATGCCTGTTGAACTTATCGATAACAATGCGGACGAGCTTAAAAAATGTGTAGACAAGTATATTGAACTTTGGAATCTTCCAGAAGAGTTTAAGAAGTGGAACGCTGAAAAGAATTTTTACTGCAATACGTTAGTAGATCGTATAGTTTCAGGTTATCCAAAAACGCCCGAAGACGTTCAAAAAATAGAAAATCTTCTTGGTGAAAGTGATAAACTTGTTTCAATAGGTGAACCGTTCGGTCTTTGGGCGGTTGAAAAGAAAGGCGATATAGCAAAATACGTTAAGGACGGCGTTCACAACATTGAAGTTGTTCTTACCGAAAACATTAAATATTACAAAAAGAGAAAGGTCCGCGTTCTTAATGGTAGTCATACTAATATAGTTCCCGTTGGTTTGTGGCACGGTGCTATAACCGTTTACGATTGCATGAAAGACGAAAAACTTTCTAAATTTTTACAAGATACTTTAACCTACGAAATCGTTCCCTTTGTATCTAACGATATTGCAGCAACGACTGTTTTTGCTGAAAGTATTACCGAAAGATTCTTAAACCCATATCTTAACCACTTGCTCGTTAGTATAAGTCTTAACAGCATTTCTAAGTGGCGTGCAAGGGATTTGCCAAGCTTTAAAGATTATTATGAAAAGTACGGCAAAATTCCAGCATATCTAACCGTTGGGTTCTCTTACCTTATGGCAACATATATGGCAATTGAAAGAAAAGGCGATAAGTATATGGTTCAACTTCCCACTAGAGAGATTGAACTTATCGACGACAAGCCGTATCTTGATTATTTTGCAGATAAAAAATCGCTTAAAGGCTTTATGAGCGACGTTGCAGTTTGGGGAGAAGATTTAACCGCATACAAGGATTTCTATGAAACCGTTGCTCAAAACGTTGAAAAAATTAATAAAGGAATAAGCTTGATTTAACACTATGGAAAACAAGGTAATCATTAATTCAAAAGATAACGTAGGCGTTTGCCTTACTGCAAGCGGTGATATTCCGGCTGGGCACAAGTATGCTTTGTGTGATATAAAGAAAGGCGAAACAGTTATTAAATATGGGCAGATTATAGGAAGGGCGACTAAGGATATAACTAAAGGTGAATGGGTTCATACTCATAACGTTAAATCGCATCTAGATGAAACCCCCGTTTACGAATACAATTATCAAGCTAATGAAGTTGAAAAGCACGCTGGTGCAACGTTCAAAGGTTTTAAACGTAGTTACGGCGGAGTTGGTATAAGAAACGAGATTTATATTATTCCAACCGTTGGTTGTGTAAACAACGTTTGCATGCGTCTAGAAAAAGAAGCGCGCAAACTTATGAAGGGCAGTATAGACGGTATATATGCATTGACACATCAGTTTGGTTGCAGTCAACTTGGTCAAGACAATGAAAATATAAAAAATCTTTTGTGTTCTATTGCGTTAAACCCTAATGCAAGTGCCGTATTATTCGTAGGCTTGGGTTGTGAAAATAACGGACTTGACGGCATTAAGGCAATACTTGAACCTATGAATCGCAACATTGAATTTTATAACTGTCAAGAAGTTGAAGATGACGTTGAATATGGTCTTAAAATACTTAAAAAATTCATTGATCAAAATTGTGATCTGGTTAGAGAAGACGTTCCGTTTGATAAGCTTTGCATAGGCTTAAAGTGTGGTGGAAGCGACGGCTACTCTGGACTCACCGCCAATCCGCTAGTCGGAAGAATTACTGATAAACTAATTTCTCTTGGCGGAAGTGCTATTTTAACTGAGGTTCCAGAAATGTTCGGGGCAGAACAACTGCTTATGAATAAATGTGAGAATAAGGAAGTTTTTGAGTCATATAAGAAAATGATTGAAAACTTTAAAAAGTATTATACCGATCAGGGCTTTCCTGTGTATGAAAATCCTAGCCCAGGCAATAAGAAGGGTGGTATAACGACCTTGGAAGAAAAATCACTTGGTTGCGTAGAAAAAGCAGGGACTACAAAGGTTGTTGACGTGCTTGATTATGCCGAAACCGTTAAAAAATGCGGTGTAAACGTTCTTAATGCACCCGGCAATGATCTTATAGCCGCTACTGCGCTTGCTGCGTCCGGTTGTCAAGTCGTGCTCTTTACTACGGGAAGAGGAACACCGTTTTCAACTTTTGTTCCTACAATGAAGATTTCTACAAACGATAACCTTGCGGCGTTTAAAAATAATTGGATAGATTTTAACGCTTACGGCATGGACGAAGATGCACTGTTTGATTTGTTAGTTAAGACGGTGAACGGCGAATATCTCTGCAAGAGTGAGGATATTAGAGAAATTGCGTTCTACAAAACGGGTGTAACTCTATAAAGGATAAAAAATATATAAAGGTGGCTACTTTTTAGTCACCTTTTGCATTTTTACTAGTAAATTTTAATTTAAGCAGTTGACATTATATCTGTTTAGTTATATAATTATATACAGTTATAAAGGGAAGAGAGTTTGATATGAAACTTGATGCAAGATTTAACTTTTATTATGCGTATTATTTTTACTATTATTTTGAATAATGGTAAAAATTTGCGCGGACTTTTTTAAGATAAAAATATTAAGTACCGCCGATTGAATACGGCGGTTTCTTTTTTTGAGGTAATATGATGTTTTGGAACTATTTACCACTTGTGTTGTACGTGCTCGGTATGGTTGCGATTACAATCTATACCAAAAACAGATCTAAATCAGTAAACGACTTTCTGCTTGCAGGAAAGAAAGGGCTAAATGGTTGGATGAGTGCGTTTGCTTACGGCACGACCTATTTTTCTGCGGTAATTTTTATTGGCTATGCAGGTAAGTTCGGTGCTGCTTATCAGCTTGCTGCCGTTTGGATCGGTATAGGTAACGCAATAATTGGTTCTCTTTTTGCTTGGATGGTTCTTGCAAAGCGCACAAAGAATATGACCACTCGTCTTCAAGCAAAGACTATGCCTGAATTTTTTGAAAAGAGATACGGTAGTAAAAATTTAAGACTATGTTCTGCAATAATAATATTTATATTTCTTATTCCGTATTCCGCGTCGGTTTATAACGGTTTAAGCAACCTTTTTGAAATCGTATTTAATATCCCCGGTTGGATTATTATGATTGCTCTTGCCGCAATAACTGCGCTTTATCTTTTCTTTGGTGGTTACTTTGCAACGGCTCTTTCAGATTTTATCCAAGGAATTATAATGCTTATCGGTGTTATCCTAATGTTTATATTCTTTATGGATTATAGAACCGTAAACTGGGATTTGTCTGAATTAAACTGGTTTACTTTTAATAGCGAAAAAACAGGTTTCTATGGTGATACGGTTTCTTTGATAGCGTTAATTCTTTTAACGTCGTTTGGTGTTTGGGCTCTGCCGCAAACTATACATAAATACTATGCGATTCGTGACAGGAAAGCAATTATGCAAGGAACGGTCGTTAGTACGCTATTTGCTTTAATAATCGGATTTGGCGCATATTTCGTCGGCGGATTAAGTCCGTTATTTGCTGGTGAAGTTCCTGAGATTGGAACGGATAACACTATTCCTTATATGTTAAATTTGGTAATTCCTGCTGGTGTTATGGGAATTATTGCCGTTCTTATTCTATCTGCAAGCATGTCAACGCTGTCATCAGTTTCTCTTGCAAGCGCGTCGGTTGTTTCTGTCGATATATATAAGGGCAAAATAAACCCCGATGCATCGGATAAAAAAGTTAACGTTTTAATGAAGATTTTGTGTTTGGTGTTCGTTGCGATTTCTGTAGTTTTAGCAGTTCTAAACGCTAAATTTAATATTGCTGCGATAGCGTACATGATGGGACTTAGTTGGGGTACTCTTGCCGGCTGCTTTATAGGACCTTACGTTCTTGGTGTTATTTGGAAAAAGGTTACTAAACCTGCGGTTTGGACGTCCATTATAGGAACGCTCGTTATTACCGTTGTTTTGACTATTGTACTTGGTTACGATAAATGTGGTTGGAGTTGTTCTTTTGGTGGCGCAATACAGGCGGGTATAGGACTATCGCCGACCATAGGTGTAATTTGTATGGCGTTCTCAATGATATCAACCGTCGTTGTTAGCCTTCTTACAAAGCAACCAAACAAAGTAATAATTGAAGATGCGTTCAATAAACCGATTGAAAACGAAGTTTAAATTAGGAGATAATAATGATTTGGTCAAAGGAAGAAACTCTACCGAGAAGTGAACTTGAAAAAATTCAGCTTGAAAGACTTAAAGAAACGGTATCTAGAGTTTATGAAAAAGTTAAGCCGTATAGAGCAAAAATGGACGAAGCTAATATTAAGCCTGAAGATATAAAATCTCTTCACGATTTAAAAAAATTACCTTTTATTACAAAACAGGATATGAGAGATACGTATCCCTTTGGACTTTTTGCCGTTCCGCGTTCAGAATTAGCGCGAATACACGCGTCTAGCGGCACGACGGGCAAGCCTACTGTTGTAGGATATACGAAAAACGACTTAGACAGCTGGACAGAGTGTGTTTCTAGAATTGCTTGTATGGGGGGCGCAACAAGTAACGACGTTGCTCAAATTTGCTTTGGGTACGGAATGTTTACGGGCGCACTTGGGTTACACTACGGCTTAGAAAATATAGGTGCTGCTATCGTACCGTCATCAACGGGTAATTCTGAAAAACAGATTATGTATATGCAAGACTTTGAAACTAGCCTTTTAGTTGCGACGCCGTCTTACGCGTTAAGGCTTGCTGAAGTCGCTAATTCTATGGGGGTTGACCCTAGAAAAGATCTTAAAGTTAAGATAGGGCTTGTCGGTAGTGAACTTTTAACCGATGCTATGCGTGAAGAAATGCATAAGGTTTGGGGCGAAGATATGCTCATAACTACAAACTACGGCATGAGTGAACTTATGGGACCGGGTGTATCGGGTGAATGCCTTGAACATTGCGGCTTACATATAAACGAAGACTTCTTTATTCCTGAAATAATTAATCCGCAGACAGGAGAAGTGCTGCCGGCTGGTGAAAAAGGCGAACTTGTTATTACATGTATAAAGAAAGACGCTCTTCCGCTTATAAGATATAGAACTAAAGATATAACAAGACTTTTCTATGAACCTTGTAAGTGCGGTAGAACTTTCTGTAGAATGGAAAACCCGTCGGGTAGAAGTGACGATATGTTAAAAATCCGCGGTGTAAACGTTTTCCCAAGTCAAATAGAAGAAGTTGTATTAAGCTTTAACGAACTTGGACCGCATTATGAAATAATTGTGACGAGAGAAGGTTACAACGATAAACTTGAAATCAGAGTTGAACTCGCTCAATCAACCGACTCGTTTAAAGTATTACAAGATCTTACCGTAAACATCAAAAATAAACTTAAAATTATTCTTGGTCTTGATGCAAAAGTAACGCTCGAATCACCGAACACACTTCAAAGATTTGAAGGTAAAGCAAAAAGGATAAAGGATTTAAGGAGTAAATGATATGAGTGAAAAAATTATAATGCTTGGTAACGAGGCTATTGCTCGTGGTGCGTATGAGGCAGGTGTTAAGGTCTCAAGTGCGTACCCTGGAACGCCTAGTACGGAAATAAGTGAAAGCCTTGCTAAATATGACGTTGTATATACCGAATGGGCACCGAACGAAAAAGTAGCCGCAGAAGTTGCTTTCGGCGCATCTTTTGCTGGAGTGAGAAGTCTTGCTTGCATGAAACACGTTGGTCTAAACGTTGCAAGTGATCCGTTGTATACTTTTTCTTATACAGGTGTGAACGGTGGTGCGGTATTCGTTGTTGCAGACGATCCGGGACTTGCAAGTTCTCAAAATGAGCAGGATACCAGAATGATTGCAAGATCAGCGCATATTCCGGTGTTAGAACCGTCAGATAGCCAAGAGGCAAAAGACTTTACAAAACTCGCTTATGAAATAAGCGAAAAATACGATACGCCTGTAATATTAAGAACCACCACAAAACTGTCACACTCTCAGGGCGTTGTTGAACTCTGCGACAGAGTAGAAGTGGAAGATAAAGAATATGCGCGTGACGTTAAAAAATACGTTATGATGCCTGCATCTGCAATCGGTAGACACCTTGTTGTTGAAGATAGAGAAAACCGCCTTGCTGCAGACGCATCTGAACTATCAATAAATAAAATGGAAATAAATGATACCGAAATCGGCTTTATAACTAGCGGTATTCCGTATCAGTACGTTAAGGAAGCTTGTCCTAACGCAAGCGTTCTTAAACTTGGCTTAGTTAATCCGTTACCTAGAAAACTCATAGAAGAATTTTCAAAAAAGGTTAAAACTCTATACATATTTGAAGAACTTGAACCTGTCATTGAAGAGCAGGTTAAGTCTTGGGGGATTGACGTTAAAGGTAAAGAACTTTTCACTAAACAAGGCGAATATAGCGCAAACATGCTAAAAAAGGTTATGTTTGGCAACAACGATCAGGTTTTTGATAAAGAAACCGTTCCTAATCGTCCGCCGATTTTGTGTCCAGGGTGCCCGCATAGAAGTGTGTTTTCAGTATTAAACAAACTTAAAATTCACGCGGCAGGTGATATCGGTTGTTATACGCTTGGCGCAGTTGCTCCACTTGGTGTTATAGATAGTACGCTTTGTATGGGTGCAAGTATTTCTTCACTCCACGGCATAGAAAAAGCAAAAGGAAAAGAGTTTATTAAAAATTGGGTTGCTGTTATAGGTGATTCAACTTTCTTACATACCGGTGTTAATTCACTTGTAAATATGGTTTACAATAAATCTACTGCAACCGTACTTATTCTTGATAACCGTACTACTGGTATGACAGGTCATCAACAACACGCTGCTACTGGTAAAACTCTAAAAAATGAAGACACTTACGCGATAAATTTATCCGAGCTTTGCAAAGCAATAGGTGTTCCTAGGGTAATTGAAATCGATGCGTTTGACGTTAAAGAATTGGAAAAGACGTTGAAAGAGTCTGTAAACGGTGATACTTTAACAGTAATCATTGCAAAAGCACCGTGCGCATTGCTTAAAGGTCAAAAATTCCCTTATAAATGTGTGGCAAATCCAGAAAAATGCAAAAAATGCGGTATGTGCTTAAAAATCGGTTGTCCTGCAATAACAAAAAATGCTGACGGGACGATTAAGATTGACGATACGATGTGTAACGGTTGCGGTCTTTGCAGAAGTTATTGCAAATTCGACGCAATAGATAGAGTGGAGAGATAATAATATGGAAAAATTAAACGTTATGGTTGTTGGTGTTGGTGGACAAGGAACACTTCTTACTAGCAGAATTATAGGTAAAACCGCTCTTAATGCTGGGTTTGATGTTAAACTTTCGGAAGTTCACGGTATGGCTCAGCGTGGCGGGAGCGTGGTTACGTTCGTAAGGTTTGATAAACAGGTAAACGAGCCTGTCGTTGAAGAAGGCAACGTTGACGTTCTGATCGCATTTGAAAGGTTAGAGGCTCTTAGATATGCTCATTTCTTAAAAAAAGATGGTAAGCTTATAGTTAATGATTGCAGAATAGATCCTATGACCGTTGTTATAGGGGCGAGCACTTATCCCGAAAATATTATTGAAAACCTAAAAAAAGATCACAACGTATATACGATTGACGGTGCAGCAATTGCGAAAAAACTTGGGAACAGCAAGGTGCTAAATTCAGTTGTCCTTGGGGTTGCGGCTAAACATATAGGATTTAAATACGAGGAATGGGTAAGCGTTATTGAAAAGACTGTTCCACAAAAAACTATTGATATAAACAAGAGCGCGTTTGACGCTGGATATAATTCTTAAAATTAGGGGTGTGAAAAATGATTTGGAATGAAACTAAAGAATGTATGAGTAGAGACGAACTTTCGTCTTTACAGAGCGCAAGACTTGTAAAACTTGTAGATTACGTATATCATAACGTTGATTTTTATCGTAAAAAAATGCAAGTTCTTGGCATGTTGCCCGGCGACATAAAAAGTATAGAAGATATCACCAAACTTCCCTTTACCACTAAGGACGATTTAAGGGATAACTATCCTTTTGGACTTTTTGCTGTACCGCAATCACAGATAGTTAGAATACACGCATCTAGTGGAACTACTGGTAAAGCAACCGTTGTTGGCTACACTCGTCACGATCTTGACGTTTGGTCTGAGTGTGTTGCTAGATGCTTTTCTATGGCTGGTGTTGGCAGAAACGATATCGTTCAAATTGCTTATGGATACGGTTTGTTTACCGGTGGGCTTGGGGCCCACAGCGGCGCAGAAAAAATAGGCGCAATGGTTGTTCCTATGAGTACTGGTAACTCCAAAAAATTGACTACGATGATGGTAGATTTTGGTGCAACGGCTATTGCTTGTACTCCGTCTTATCTTTTACATATTGCTGAAGTATTAGAAACTGAAAATATGGTAAAGGATATCAAACTTAAAGCAGCTATTTGCGGTGCAGAACCATGGACTGAAAAAATGCACAAAGAAATTGAAGAACGCTTAAATATTAAAGCATTTGATATTTATGGGCTTAGCGAAGTTATGGGACCCGGCGTTGCTTGCGACTGTGAATTTCATAAAGGGTTACACGTTTGCGAAGATCATTTTTATCCGGAAATTATTAATTCTGCTACTATGCAACCGCAAACGGTTGGTGAAACGGGTGAATTGGTATTTACTACGCTTACAAAAGAAGGTTTACCGCTTTTAAGATACAGAACTAAGGACTTAACTAGTATTGATTACGCTACTTGTGATTGCGGTAGAACTAGTGCAAGAATAAGCAGGTTTAAGGGACGTGTCGACGATATGCTTATTATTCGTGGCGTTAACGTATTCCCAAGCCAAGTTGAAGCGGCTCTTATAGAAGTTGACGAAGTTTCACCACATTATATGATGATCGTCGATAGAGTAAATAATCTTGATACGCTTGAGATTCAAGTTGAACTGAATCCGCAGTATTTCACTGACGAAATTAGAGGTCTTGAAAAGCTTACCCAAAAGATTACTCACGTATTATCACAGGCACTTGGGCTTAATCCTAAGGTTAAAATCGTTGAACCACAGACCTTGGTTAGAAGTGAGGGTAAAGCCGTTCACGTTATTGATAAACGTAAATTATATTAATATATTTTAGGAGGAATTATTATGGTTGCAAAACAGTTATCAGTTTTTATTGAAAATAGACAGGGAAGACTTGGCGAAGTTCTTAACGTATTAAAGACTAACAAGGTAAATATTTTATCTTTGAGTTTAGCCGACACGACCGAATATGGACTATTGCGTCTTATCGTTAATAATCCCGAACTTGGAAAGCAAAAACTTTCTGAAGACGGATTTTCTACAATGCTTACTGACGTTATCGTTATTAAAATCACTCATCAAGCAGGAAGTTTGCAAGATTTGTTGACACTCTTAGCAGATAACAATATAAACGTAGAATATATGTACGGGCTTTCAATCGACGGACAGGAAGCATCTGTTGTTCTTAAAGCATCAGATTTAGCACTTGCAGATAGCGTTCTTTCGGCGCACGGCGTAAAAACTCTGTCTTTTGAAGAAATAGCATCATTATAATATGATAATAGATTTTCATACGCACGTTTTTCCTGATAAAATTGCTCAACCAACAATAAATGCACTAAAAGAGCGTTCAAATGGGAATCCGTGTACGGACGGAACGGTTGCGGGTTTATTAAAAGCAATTGACCGAGCAGGGATAGATATGGCAGTCGCACTTCCAGTTTTAACAAAGCCGACACAGTTTGATAGTGTTACAAAATTTGTTTGCGGAATCAATGCTAATCCAGAAAATAAAAAAATAATATCTTTCGGCGGTATTCACCCTGATTGCGAAGACATTGACGGAAAACTAAAATTTTTAAAAGATAATGGTATCAAAGGCGTTAAAATTCATCCCGATTATCAAAATTCGTTTATCAATATTGACGGTTACGTTAATATCCTTAAATGCGCAAAAAAATATGATTTAATAGTTGTAACACACGCAGGTGTAGACGACGGTTATTTGGGTGAAACTGTAAAGTGCCCGCCAGAAATGGTTTTAGAAGTTATACAAGAAGTAAAGCACGATAAATTCGTGCTTGCGCATTACGGCGGTCATAAGCAATGGAATACGGTATTAAATGTTTTAGCTGGAGAAAAGGTGTATTTTGATACGGCTTTTACACTACACGAAATTAGTGAAAAAACATTTAAGGATATACTTTATAAGCACGGCGACGATAGAATTCTTTTTGCAACCGATTGCCCGTGGCGAGAGATTAAGTCGGACGTAGAAATATTAAAGTCGTACGGACTTGACAAAGAAACTGAAGAAAAAATATTCTATAAAAATGCAATCAAGTTGCTTGATTTGTAAGGAGAGTTATGAATATAAACAAAAAAGCCTATGAGCTTGGGAGTAAACGTTCAATAATAAGAGAAATCTTTGAATATAGTAAAGTCCGCGCCGCTGAAATCGGAGCAGATAAAGTTTTTGATTTTAGTCTTGGAAATCCTAGCGTTGAACCGCCTAAGGAAGTAAGTCGAGCTATTAAAGATTTGCTAGATAATGAGAATTCAACAGCGCTTCACGGCTACACGTCTGCGCAAGGCGATTTTACGGTTAGAAAAACCATATCCGACAGCATTAACGATAAATTTGGGTTAAATCTTTCTGCGAACGACATCTATATGACGTGCGGCGCAGCGGCATCACTTTCAATTTGCCTAAAAGCCGTGTTCAACGAGGGGGACGAGTGCATTGTTTTTGCTCCATTCTTTACTGAATATAGAGTATTTGTACAAAACGCTGGCGGAACACTTGTTGTTTCTGATCCTGAAGAAAAAACCTTCCAAATCAACGTTGAAGATTTTGAAAGTAAAATAACGCCAAAGACAAAGGCTGTTATAATTAATTCACCAAATAATCCAAGTGGTGTTGTGTACACAGAAGATACCATTAGTAAGGTTTGCGAAATTCTTGAAAGAAAACAGAAAGAGTATAATAAGGTTATTTATCTTATTGCGGACGAGCCGTACCGTGAACTTGTTTATAATGATATAAATGTTCCGTATTTAATGAATTATTATAATAATACCTTAATTTGTTATTCGTATTCTAAATCATTATCATTGCCGGGTGAAAGGATAGGGTATATTGCAGTTAATCCGTTGATGATTGATTCAAAAGACGTATATTTGGCTGTTTGTGGGGCTGGACGCTCTCTTGGTTACGTTTGCGCTCCAAGTATGTTCCAAAAGGTCGTTATGTCATGCATAAACGCAAAGGTTAATATAAGCGCGTATAAAGAAAATCGCGATTTGATTTACAATGCTTTGACGGAGTACGGTTTTGAGTGCGTAAAGCCTGACGGCGCGTTCTATTTATTTGTTAAATCACCTTTTAAAAACGCTACTGAGTTTTACGAGAAGGCAAAGCAATATGAAATCTTAGTCGTGCCTTGTGATGATTTTGGTGTAAATGGTTACGTAAGAATAGCATATTGCGTCGATAATAATAGAATTAAAAATTCGTTGCCTGCGTTTAAGGCTCTTGCAAAAGATTGTGGATTGATATAATCATTTATAATGAGAAAAAGCAGCAAATTTCTTTGCTGCTTTTATGTTGTCTAAGTATTATTTTGCGGTAAGTTCGTAAAGATGAACTTTATAATTTTCCATAGATTGCTCAATTATTTTAACTGCAACGTCTTTATCTGATGCAACGTCAACCGTAGTGTTTTTATTCTCTAACTGTTTATATACGGAGAAAAAGTGTCTCATTTCTTCAAAAATATGCACTGGCAAGTCGTGGATACTTTTATAGGTATTGTAGTTTGGATCGGTGTCGGGGATTGCTATAATTTTTTCGTCTACCGCGCCGTTATCGTTCATTATTATAACGCCGATAGGGTAACACTTAACTAAACTCATAGGAATAAGACTTTCTGAACAGAGAATTAGTACGTCGAGTGGGTCATTATCGGCTGCTAACGTGTGCGGAATAAATCCGTAATTTGCAGGGTAGTGTGTAGAAGTGTATAGGATTCTGTCAAGACGCAATAGTCCCGTCTTTTTGTCCATTTCGTATTTTTGCTTGGAGCCTTTGCTTATTTCAACTACGGCAATAAATTCTTCGGGTTTAATTCTATTACTTTCTATGTCGTGCCAAATATTCATGATATTCTCCTTAAATAAATAATATTTATTCTATCACGAAAGTTATATATTTGCAAGGCTTTTTCAAAAAAAATAAATTTATATAAAATTTTTTAGTAAATACCTTAACTAAATTTGCCCTTTCTTAAAATGTTTGATATAATGAATAAATGAGTAAAGTTTATTATTCGGTTATTGACGATATGCTATCTTGCTGTAATTTTTCAAATCTATCTTGTAAAGAAAGAGTTGATTATGTTAATTCCATTAACAACTTGGATAGAAAAAAACAGAGTTATTTTGTTTGGAAACTTCTTGAATATGTAACAAAAGATTCTAACTATGAGTTTCAATTGCATGACAGCGGGCAATGGGTTGAAAAAAACGACAGAATTTATTTTTCCATTTCACACAGCGGTAATTTAATTGCCGTTGCATTGTCTGATAAATCAATAGGCGTTGACGTTGAAAAATGCAACGAAAAGATTTTGAGAATAAAACGTAGATTTGATTGTAAAAATGTCAAAGAGTTAAATGAGATACAAAATCTTACCTATTGTTGGACAAAAGAAGAGAGCAAGTTTAAATGCGGCAAAGCAGGTGCGTTTAAGTATAGCATTGTAAACAAAGACGGTGATGAATTTGTTATAACTGCTTGTTGCTGCGATAATGACGTTACTTTTGAAAACGTAGATTGTAAATCATTGAATTTTTAATATAAAAAAGCAAAGACTTAAAATAGCGAAGGAGATAATTATGAGTGAATGTACACACGATTGTTCGACATGTTCTTCAAAAGATTGCAAAGAAAAGAAGGACTTTAAGGAAAAACAGAACGAACTTAGCAACGTAAAAAAGGTGATCGGTATCGTTAGCGGCAAGGGTGGTGTCGGTAAATCTTTGGTTTCAGGAATATTGTCAGTTCTTACAAAGAGAAAAGGATTTAAAACTGCAATACTAGATGCAGATATTACTGGCCCGTCAGTACCAAAAATGTTTGGACTTACCGAAAAAGCACAGGCTATGGACGATAAGTTTTTACTTCCTGCAATTACCAAAACAGGTATTGAAGTAATGTCAATTAACCTTTTGCTAGAAAATGAAAACGATCCCGTGGTGTGGAGAGGTCCTGTTATTGCAGGGGCAGTAAAACAGTTCTGGACCGACGTCGTTTGGAACGAAGTGGATTTTATGTTTGTTGACATGCCTCCGGGAACAGGTGACGTTCCTTTAACAGTATTCCAGTCTTTACCTGTTGATGGTATAATAATTGTTACTTCGCCGCAAGAACTGGTTTCTATGATAGTTGGTAAGGCTGTGAAAATGGCAAATCTTATGAATATTCCCGTACTTGGTATCGTTGAAAATATGTCTTATTATAAATGCCCAGACTGTGGTAAAGAAATTAGTATTTTCGGTGAGAGTAAGATTGAAGAAACTGCAAGCGAGTTTGGTATAAAAACCGTAGCAAAATTGCCAATTGATTCTAAGTTTGCCGCATTGTCTGACGGTGGAAATATTGAAGAATTCTCTGGTGATTATCTTGATTCAGTACTAGAAGAAATAATTAAATTAAAATAAGGATTAATATAACAATGGAAGAACAAATAAATCAATTTACCGAAAAAAAACACCTAGGGTTTTCAGGCAAACTCGGTTTTGTTTTGTCTGCGGCAGGTTCTGCTGTTGGGCTTGGCAATCTTTGGCGTTTTCCATATTTGACCGCACGTTATGGTGGGGGTATATTTATACTTACTTACATATTGCTTGCCGTGTTTTTTGGACTAACGCTTTTAATGCTTGAAATTGCAATAGGTCGTAACACAGGGAAAAGCGTTATCGGCGCGTTTACTAAACTCAATCCCAAATTTAAATGGTTTGGTTATCTGTGTGTAGTAGTTCCAATATTAATTGTTCCGTATTATTGTGTAATAGGTGGCTGGGTTGTAAAATACGGCTGGTCGTTCCTAATCGGTGCTGAAGGGCTTGTTGGTAGTGGTGTTGACACGTCGGCGTTTTTTGGTGGTTTCGTTTCAGATACTTGGCAGCCACTTTTGTTTTTCTTTATTTTTGCAGTTATAACCGTTGTTATAGTTGCTTTTGGCGTGCAGAAGGGCATTGAAAAAATGAGCAAAATATTAATGCCTGCTTTAGCGATCATTTCTTTGTTTTTGATGGTGTACGTTTTGTGCCAAAAGGGCGCGTGGGAAGGCGTAGGGTATACTCTTATACCTGATTTTGGTAATTTCGGGTTTGAGACGGTTCTCGGCGCGTTAGGACAGCTTTTCTACTCAATGTCAATCGGCATGTGTATTATGATTACGTACGGCTCATATATGAAGAAAGACGTTAGTATTAAAAGTTCTTCAATGCAAATAGCTATATTTGATAGTCTTTTTGCAATCGTCGCATCATTAATTGTTATTCCTGCGGTTTTTGCGTTTTCTGTTGATCCTTCAAATGCTCTCGCAAAGCCAGGTCCAAGCCTTATGTTTATTCAGCTTACTAACATATTCAACGAACTACCAGGCGGTAGGGTTATAGGTGTAATATTTTTTATTTTAGTATTGTTTGCGGCTGTAACCTCGTCTGTGTCGCTAGTTGAGGCGATAGTAGCAGTTCTTTGTGAAGACGGCAGAATGAAGAGAGTTACTGCGTGCGTTATTGTGTTCTCGATCGTTTTAGTTTTGGGATCACTTTCTTCGCTCGGATATGGTGTGCTTGGTGACGTAAGAATACTCGGTAAAGATATACTTGACAGCTTTGATATTTTGTCAAATTACGTGTTGTTGCCGATAGTATCGATAATAACTTGCGTGATTGCCGGGTGGTTTATTGATAAAAATATAATGCCAAAAGAAATAGGTATAGATAAAAATAAGAATTTAAACACATATTTCAACGTTATAATTAAATACGTTGCTCCGATTTGCATATTTATAATACTTGTTTCGGGAATACTTGACCAGTTTGGCGTTATAGTTATATAACTAAATTTGAATTAAATTAAAGTCGTGAAAACATTGATTGTTCTCACGACTTTTTTGTTGTATTACATTTTAAACTATCCTTTATATGTTAAAATTTAGCGACAACTTAAATTCTGTTGGCGTCATGTTGGTCACGTGCTTAAATACCCTTGAAAAATACTGTGGATTATCAAAGGACAATAGGTCTGATATCTGCGAAAAATTATATTCGCCGTCCCTTATTAACTGCTTGGCTTTTTTAATCTTTATTTCAGTCGCAAAGCTTGCAATAGTGTTGCCCGTTTGACTTTGAAAAATCTTACTTAAATAGCTCTTGCTGTACCCAAGAGAATTACAAAGGTCTAAAATTCTAAACGGCTTATAAACATTATCTTCAACATAATTTTTTATAGATACGACAAGGTGGTTTTCCATACTTACTTTGCTAGGAAAAATTTCCGAACTGCCTATTTTTAACACGTTCCTTATTAGCAAAATTAAAAGTTGTTCTAAATAGGTTTTTATCAGTTGTTCTCCGCCTATAACCGCTTGTTCTTTCTTGTCGAGTTTTTTAAGCTGTGTATCGTTTTTCGGGATAACGTAGGTGCTTTCGGATTCGCTTATTAGCGACGAGATAAACGGCTTTAGCGTTTTGTTTAGAACGGTATGGTGTTTTTCAAAATATTTCATTGACGGGGAAGAACACACGAACGATATAACGAAAAAGTTAGGAGATGACTCGTGCGCTTTTATTGCGTGGAACTCGTTCGGCTTATGAAAAATTATTTCCCCTTGCTTTAATATAATAGTTTCTTTTTCGCTTTGAACTTCCACTTGTCCTTTATCGACGTATACCATTTCCCAAAAGTCGTGCTTTTCACCCTTGAAATCAAAAGTTTTGTCAAACTCGTAGTAATGTATGGTAACTATTTTAGACACGTTGATTATAGTTTTTAACTGTGTTTTTATGTAAGTTGCTTTCATATTAAGTTTTCCTTATAAATTCATTGTGGACGATTTTGAACTTGTAGGATAAAAAAATGACTGTTCAAGCCGAACAGTTTAGCCTATAATGATTATATCAAAATTAAAGAACAAAATCAAGGAGAATTTTATGAAAAAAGGCATTAATATATGGTCGTTTCCTAGTTCCACCATTAAAGACAACCTCATTCTTGCAAAAGACGCAGGTTTTGAGGGGGTAGAACTTGCGCTTAACGGCGACGGTGAGTTGTCGATAAACGCTAGCGATAAAGAGATAAAAGAAATAAAAAGCATTGCGGACGACTTAGGGTTATCCCTTTACAGCTTGTCGTGCGGACTATGTTGGAATTACAGATTGAGCGACGATGACGTAAATATCCGCCAGAAAGCAAAAGATATGATAAAAAAACAGATCGATACGGCAAAAGGGTTAGGGGCGGATACAGTGCTAGTTATTCCTGGTGCGGTGAACGTGGAATTTTCTATGCCCGAAAAAAAGGTTGCATATGACGTGGTATATGACAGAGCGTTAGAAGGAGTTAACGAGTTAAAGTGCTACGCTGAACAAGCAAAAGTTAACATTGGCTTAGAAAACGTTTGGAACAAGTTTTTATTGTCGCCTATGGAAATGCGTGACTTTATTGATAAAATTGACAGCGATTACGTGGGAAGTTATCTTGATATAGGTAATACATTATACTGCTCTTATCCCGAAGACTGGGTTAGAATTTTAGGCAAGAGAATAAAGAAAGTGCACTTCAAAGATTACAGATTGCAGGCGGGGGGACTGCACGGGTTTGTAGATTTACTAGCAGGAGACGTCAACTATCCCGAAGTCATGAATGCTCTTAATGAAATAGGTTACGATGGTTGGGTATCTGCTGAAATGATACCAAATTATAAGCATTATTCTGAAACTATTATTTACAACACTTCAAATTCAATGGATAAAATTTTAAGGAGAAAATAGTATGATAAAAGTAGGTTTAATCGGTTGTGGTTTTATGGGTGCTATGCACGCAAACTGTTATAAAAATATTGACGGCGTAATACTTGGTGCGGTCGCTGACGTGAGAAGAGAAAAGGCAGAAGAACTAGCAAACGGCGCAGAAATTTTTTCCGACGGCTTAGATTTAATCAACAACGCCGACGTTGACGTTATTGATATTTGTCTTCCCACTTATCTTCACGCTGAATACGCTATTAAAGCAATGGAAAAAGTTAAATATCTTTTTGTTGAAAAACCCGTTGCGTTAAACATCGAACAAGCAAAGCTTATGATTGAAAAGTCAAAAGAAACCGGTTGTCAGGTTCAAGTTGGTCAAGTAATAAGGTTTTGGGACGAATACGTTGAACTTAAAAAGATAATAGAAAGTGGCAAATACGGAAAAGTTGTAAACGCTAACTTTAGAAGAATAAGCCCAACTCCTACCTGGGGTTGGCAAGACTGGTTACTTGACGCAAGGCGTTCGGGCGGTGCGGCACAGGATCTACACGTCCACGATACCGACTACGTTTTGTCTGTGTTTGGTGAACCTGAAAAGTTTACAAGTATTAAAAACGTTATAGGTGAGAAAAATTCTTATATAAATACAATAATGCAATACAAAGACTTCGTGGTAGGCGTTGAGGGAACGTGGGGCTTGCCCGAAAGTTATCCATTTGAAGCGACTTTTAGAGTTGTATTTGAAAAGGCAACGGTAGAAAATGCCGGCGGAAAATTTATCTGCTATACTGCTGACGGTACAAGCGAAATTAAAATAGAAAAGAAAGAACTAACAGGCGGTTATAAGGGCGGAAATATTTCTGATTTGGGCGGATACTACAACGAACTAGTATATTTTACCGACAGAATAAAATCTGGTGAAAAGATAGAAAAGGCGACCTTAAAAGATGCGGCAAAGTCGCTCGAGTTTGTACTAAAGGAGATTGAAAATGCTTAAAGTAGCGATAATCGGTTGCGGTAATATTTTTACCATGCACGCAACTAGCGCGCATCACCTAAATAACGCTCAAATTGTTGCTGTATGCGATGTAAAAAAGGATAGAGCGGATAAAGCGGCGAATAAATATGCTTGCAAGGCATACTACGATTATAAAGAACTTATCGAAAAGGAAAAACTTGACGTGGTTCACGTATGCGTTCCACATTATTTGCACCCTATAATTTCTAAATACGCGTTAGAACACGGTGTAAACGTGCTTTGTGAAAAGCCTATGGCGATAAAATATGAAGATGCTATAGAGAACGTAAAACTAGCAAAGGAAAAAGGTCTAAAATACGGCATTATTTTTCAATGTAGGTACAACGATACTTCAAAACTCGTAAAGGAAAATCTTGAAAACGGAAATTTAGGCAAGGTAATATCTGCAAGAGTTGTGTTGACGTGGTGTAAACCCGACGAATACTATTCGCTTTCCGACTGGAAAGGTACTTGGGATAAAGAGGGCGGTGGTGTAATTATTGACCAAGCAATACACTCTATCGACCTTGCGAACTGGTTTATTAACGACCAACCTATATCGGTACAAGCCCACCTAGCAAATCGTGGGCACTCGATTATGGAAGTTGACGATACGGGCGAAGGTTTTATTCGCTATAAAAACGGCGCAACGCTAGCGTTTTGGGCAATGAATAACTATGGCATAGACGAACCTATTGAAATAAGACTTCTCTGCGAAAATGGTAAGGTTATTATGAGTTATGACGATGCTATAATAACTTTTAACGATGGTAGGGTTTTAACGGCTAAAACCGACGTTGGCAACATTGATTATGAAGGCGGTAAAGATTACTGGGGGTTCCAACATATTCGCCAAATAGCTGATTTTTATGATGCGGTCGAAAATAATAGGGAGCCGTTTATAAGCGGTGAAGAAGCGTTGAAAATTCAAAAATTAATATGCGATATATATGAGGAAGGGAAGTTTGATTTAATGGGGTCTAAAATAAATGTTGGTGTATAAAAGAAAAACACCTCAACATTTGACAAAGAGCCTTTTTATGTCCATAGCCGTAGGCTTTTCCCACCACCCGCATAGCAGGTGGTTTACTATACAAGCAACAAAAAATCGTCAGTCGCAACCTTTTTAGTTGCAACTAACGATTTGGTGCCTCGGGGCGGAATCGAACCACCGACACAGGGATTTTTAGGGGCTTAAAAATTCGTGTAGATATGTGAAAAATGCTAAAAAACGGGTGTTTTTTGTGTAAAAACGCCCGTTTTTGAATGTGCGTTGAGTAGTCAAGTTCCTTTTGTCGGAATTTTTCTAGAATTTTTGCGAGCAAATTTAACAATTTAATATAATGTGATTTATTTAGATTCTAGGTATAACAATTATTTTTTAATATTGACTAGTCTGTAAATTTTTGGTAATATAAATAAAAAAGAGTTTTTTACAAATGAAAGCTACTTTTATAATTGGTAATGGTTTTGACTTAAATTTAAATATGAAAACAAGTTATATTAATTTTTTAAATTTTTACACAGTCAAAAGAAAGAAATCAGATGTTTCTGCAATACGTAATTTTATTAAATATTTAGAAGAGAAAGACAGTGTTCAAGTGCTAACAACAAAGTTTAAAATAGAAGAATAATAGACTGTAAAGGTTTGCCTAAAGCAGACCTTTATTTTTATTTTAAATGCTTATACTAAAATAAAAGGAGAAAATAATGGCTTACAGTTATAAATGAAGTATAAGTTTTGGTCTGGTGTATATACCGAAAGTATGAGCGGAGAGTTTAAGCCGGAAGAGTATAAGATAGAAGAAAAAGGAAAAGCGTTCTTTGAACTAGCAAAAAAAGAAAATTTAGAGGGGATAGTTGCAAAGAAAAAGGTTTGTTATATAATAAGATTTTTATTTCCAAGTGTAAAAAGTTAGAAAAATGACAAATTTTATCTGTCCAAAATGTAATTTATTGATAATTGCCTGTTTATACTTTTTTGTGTCTTGAGATGAAATTATTGTTTTTAATAGATAAGTAAAAAAATACTTTATCAATGCTTTTTGTGATAAAAAAACTGTTTGGAGCATTTTAAAGACAATTAGAGATATTGAATAAATACACATATACGCTTAAAATATAAAGGTATAGTGATAAATTTTTATTCTAAAGTAATGAAAAGGAGTAAATAATGAAAAAGCTACGTTTTGGTGTAATTGGTGCAGGTGGAATAGCGGACAGAAGAACACTACCAGGAATGATGCTTGCAAATAACGTTGAAGTTGTTGCCGTGATGGAAATAGATGCGGAACTTTCGGAAAAACTAAGAAAAAAATATAATGCAAAGTACGCGTATACAAACGCTGAAGACTTGGTTAAGAATCCTGAAGTAGATGCAGTATACATAGCATCGCCAGTAGTTTTTCACTGCAAACAAGCAATGCTTGCGGCAGATAATGGTAAACATATTCTAATAGAAAAACCAATTTCTATGGATATAGAAGAGGGAGAAAAACTATTACAGTATTGTGAAAACAAAGGCGTAAAGGTAGCGGCTGGATTTATGATGCGGTTTGGTGCGCACGTTATGAACATGAAAAAAGCCGTAGAAGAAGGTAAAATAGGACAAATAGTAAGTGGATATTCACAATTTACGTTGTGGTTACCGCAAGACGCAGGTAATTGGAGACTGGTAAAATCAAAGTCTGGCGGTGGCTCTCTTATGGATATGGGAGTTCATTGTATTGATCTTATAGAATATATAACTGGAAGCCGAGTAGTAGAAGTGGGAGCCTTCAATGATACGGTTGTATTCGGTTATGACGTAGAAGATAGTTCAACCGTGATACTCAAACTAGAAAACGGCGCACAATGTGTGGTGCAAACAAACTTTAATATACCAGACGAAATAGCAAAGTGGCGACTTGAATTTTTTGGGACAAAGGGAAGGCTTATGGGGGATACCATAATAGGTCAAGTAGACGGTGGAAGATTAAACGCAGCGTACGTCGAAGAAAACGTAGGATACAGCGCAACACAAAACCATTCTGAAATCAAAGGAGAGGAACTAAAAGGTGAGTTTGGAAACATGTATACTAGAGAGGTTGAAAGTTTTGCTGACTCAATCTTAAATGACAAACCTCTAGTTGTTCCGGCTTCAGATGCATTGCACGTACAAAAAGTAATTGCCGCAGCGTATAAAAGTACAGAAGAAAGAAAATTGATAAAATTATAATAAAAAATTAAGGAGAAATAAAAATGAGCAAATTTAAATTTTCAGTAGGACCATGGAACGTGCACGAAGGTGCAGATGCGTATGGACCAGCAACGAGAAAGCCTATCGCAATGGAGGAAAAGTTTAAAAGATTTAAAGAAATTGGTTTCGATGCAGTACAATTCCATGATGATGAAGTCGTTCCAAATTTAAATGATTTAAGTGATGCAGAAATAAAAAAAGAAGCTAGAAAAGTTAAGGCGTTACTTGATAAATACGATCTCAAAGCAGAGTTTGTCGCACCTAGATTATGGATGGATAAGCGCACAATAGACGGTGGGTTTATGTCAACTAAAGAATCAGATAGAGAATATGCATTGTGGAGAGCGTGTAGGGCTATTGATATTGCAAAAGAACTAGGTACTGATTTGCTTGTTTTGTGGTTGGCACGAGAAGGAACGCTCTGCGCAGAAAGTAAAAGTCCAGTTTGGGCAACAAAAATGCTTGTAGAAGCAATAAATAAGATGCTTGAATATGACAAGACTATAAGAGTATGTATTGAACCTAAACCTAACGAACCAATAGACCGTTCTATATGTGGAACAATGGGACATGTTATGGCTATTTCAGCAGCAACTATCGATCCTAAGCGTGTAGGCGGAAATTTAGAAAGTGCTCATGCAATTCTTGCCGGTCTTGATCCTGCTCACGAAATAGGATTTGCATTAGCGTTTGACAAACTATTTACCGTACATTTAAATGATCAAAACAGCATTAAATACGACCAAGATAAAAGTTTCGGCGTTGAAAATTTACGTGCTGCTTTTAACCAAGTTAAAGTGCTTTTGGAAAATGGATATGGAAGCAAGGGTGAATATGTTGGATTAGACGTAAAGGCGATGAGAACAACTGTTGATGAAGACAGTTTTAAGCATTTGGAAAACAGTTTGAAGATATTCAAGATGCTTGAAGAAAAAGCAGAAAAGTTCGATTATGCATTTAGAGATGAATGCGTTAAGAATAGGGACTTTGAAGGTCTTGAAATGTACGTTATGGAACTTTTAATGAAAGGCTAATAAAAATAGAAACATTGTTATTTTAGATGAATGTAAAAAAGGGAGAGCAAAAGCGATATCTTTAAAATCGTTGTGGCAAATTATTATGGATAAACAAAGCTTTAATAATTATGAAAAACTTATAAACTCATACGCAAAAAAGCATTACGTAGATTTATTTAGGGAGCCAGATGGTATTTTGAAATATAAATTTATAGTGCCAGGAAGTGGTTATTCTAATAGTCTATGGGATTGGGATAGTTGGTTTATAGAACAAGCACTTGAACACATTTGTGATGATTCAGATATCATAGAATATGAAAAAGGTTGTTTATTTAACTTTATTCATCATCAGTTTGCTGATGGAAGAATACCTATTTTTATAACGCCCAAGGTTTGTCGTCCTGAATTTAAAGATGGCGAAAAATCTAATCTTCATAAGCCTATTTTGGCACAGAGAGCTCTTTATATAAGTAAAAAGATTGGAGATTTTACTTGGTTGAAACCTTATGTTAACTCATTTTTGAGATTTATTCAATATTAACCCATCTTGTTGGTTGGGTCCTGTTTGGGGATTGTGTAACTGGGTTGTTTACGAAGGAATGAAAAAATATGGATATATAAATGAAGCGAAGGATTTAGCGTATAAAACAGTTAAACTTTTCGGTGATGATTTAATGAAAACTGGAGAGATGCATGAATTTTACCATCCAGAAACTGGAGAAACTGTGTTTACAAAAGGATTTCAAAGTTGGAATTTGTTTTCCGTAGAAATGCTTAACTGGCTTAAAACTTTTTACTAACAAAATAGATAATAAAATTTAATTGAAAGAACAAATTTGCGTAATGCTAATTTGTTCTTTTTCTATAAAAAAGAAAGACAGTTTTTTGCAAAAAAAACCTTTTAGAGCATTTTATAGTCAACTAGGGGTATTGAGTATTTAATTACAAGAGTATATAATTAGAACGTGATAAGATGTAGTGATAGTACTTATATTTTAAATATGACGAACTATGGGTGCTAGTAGGGATATTAAAGTGCGTTTTGGTTGGTGAGGCGACTGCCAAATATACACTATACATGTCAAATTTACAAAAGATAAAAAATAATTGAATAAGTTATACTTACAATTCAAAAATTATTAATGTAGTGTTGAAAATGAAAAAAGATATTAAAAAAGAACTTGGTTTAATTTTAGAAACTATAGGCATAAGTATGCATCAAACCTATGCGGAAAATGTTAGCAAACATAATCATCCATATTGTGAAGTTGTCTATATAATCAGTGGAGAAATAAGCCATGAAATAAATGGTGTTCACTATAATCACAAAGAGGGCGATTGCTTAATTATACCACGAGGAGTTGTTCATTCTATATATAATCCTAACCGTAGTGTGTGGCGAGACATTAGTGATACTGAAAAAACATACGTAGGTTTCTGGGTGAAAAATACTACTGGCAAGAAGTTAACGCTTAATGTTAACCTTAGGCTTTGGGGAAATGGAGCCGTTGTTCGTGGTGTCAATACATTAAATAGTTTAGAAGACGCATCTGTTATACAAGCAAGTGACACTTCGTGGCGATATTATGAAGTTGAACTAGATAAATCTAAATTACCTACATTAGCCGAAACATTCCCCATAATAAGATTGTCTTTGGCAGTTCAAATAGAAGGGGCTGAAGCTGGCGATACTTTCTATATTGATTCATTTGATATTTATCATGGAAGTAGAGCATAAAGTTATATTTAATTAGAAACATTTTTAGCGAATATATTTTTATATTCGCTAAAAATATATTTTAGTATTATATTCAAGGAGAAATTAGCGTGCTAAAGAACAAAGAAGTATTATTTTTAGGCGACAGTATAACCGAAGGCATTGGTGCGAGTTGTAAAGAAAAATGTTTTGTGGAAGTTTTTTCGAAAATTAGCGGAGCAAAAGTTTTCAATTACGGTATAAGTGGAACGAGTGTGGCAAGGCAGTTAGATCCTGTGGTTAGTAATTTTGGAGATAGTTTTCCTGAAAGAGTAGATAAAATGAACGAAACCGCCGATTACGTTATCGTGTTTGGCGGAACTAACGATTTTGGACACGGTGACGCACCGTTTGGGAGTTTTTCGGATAACGACGATAAAAGTTTTTGCGGTGCGTTAAATCTTTTAGTTTCTAAATTGTACGCTAAATACCCAAAGGCAAGAATAATTTTTTTAACACCGCTACATAGGTCTAGTGAAAATTTAACCGTTAACGAAATAGGTTTGCCTTGTAAACCGCTAAAAGATTACGTTAAGGCGGAAATAGAACTCTGTGAAACTTATTCTATACCAGTGCTTGATTTATGGGGTAAAAGTAATATAACGCCCTTTATTGATGCAAGCAAAAAAATATATTTACCAGATGGTTTGCATCCAAGCGATTTGGGTCACGAAAGAATAGCAAAAATGCTATATACATTTATACTAAATTTAGATTAAAAAAGTAAAAACGGAGAAAAAGATATGTTTGATATTTTTTCACTTAAAGATTTTTCATTTCCAAAAGATTTTTTTTGGGGTTCTGGATATGCAGGACATCAAGTAGAAGGCAACAACGTTAACAGTCAACGTTACCAAATGGAAATCGACGGGGACTGGCCTGAAAAATCAGGGCTTGCGTGCAATAGTTATGAATTATATGAAAAAGATATCGATTTAGTTACGTCGTTAGGGCAACAAGCGTTTAGGACTAGTGTTGAGTGGAGTAGAATTGAGCCGAAAGAAGGCGAGTTTAATAAAGAAGCGACAGAGCATTATGTGAAAATGTTCGCAAAAATGAAAGAAAAAGGCATAAAAGTATTCGCAACGCTCGTGCATATCTCTTATCCTACTTGGTTTGAAAATATCGGTAATTTTAACAAACTGGAAAACTTAAAATATTTTGAAAGGTACGTTGAATATATAGTGCCGAAGATTGCGCCGTACGTCGATTACTGGAACGTATTAAACGAATCGAATATGGGTGGAGACGCTAATTTTCAGACCTATTCAATCGTGTATCACGCAAGGGGTTATCATATAATAAAAAAATACTCTAATGCGCCCGTAAGTTCAGCGCACGCCTTAGTGTTTTATCAACCTTACCGTGCGCACGACGAGTGGGATAAATATCTTGCTAAACATATGGATATGTGTGTTAACGAATACTTTTTCCACGCAATAAGAACGGGCGAAATAGTTTATCCATTTAGAGACGTGATATATAATAAAGAAGTTAAAGATTGCGTTGATTACTGGTCGATAAATACTTACGTACGGCATCTCGTGGATTGCCGAAATATGCGTGGTGCGGGCAAAAAATACGACACTAGTTTTATGAGTTTTATTGACAAAGAGTTCTATTTGAACGAGTTTAATCCCGAATGTGTTATGGCGAATTTATCTAGATTAAGAGATAAAACGGTTATAATAACTGAAAACGGATGTAGTTGTAACGACGACCGTTTCCGTATCGTGTGGCTGACGCTATACTTAAAAGCGTTAGAAGAAAGTATTAGAATGGGCGTTGACGTAAAAGGGTACTTATACTGGTCGCTAATCGATAACTACGAGTGGAAATCGTTCTTGCCTCGTTTTGGCTTGGTGGATTGCGATTTTAAGACCTTTGAAAGAACGCCAAAGCCTAGTGCGTATTTTTTTAAGGAAATAATAGAAAACAACGGGTTTAAACAAGAAATATTACGGAAATATCTTAAGGAAATACCTACCTTATAGAATAAGAATAATACTTTCTACAAAATCAATTAAAGTAAAAGGATTACAACACAAGGCAATTAGCAGTTTTTTCTTTGTTGGAAAGGTAATACTTTAATGATTAAAAATGGACTTTTGCTACTTGAGATGATCGTGCTAATAATATAAAAATAAGAAAATTAAGGAGACATTATGAATTTCAATTGTGTCATATCAAAAGAATTGACTGCTGACGTTGTTGTTGTAGGTGGTGGAACTGCGGGAGTATTTGCTGCGATTTCAGCAGCAAGAAGCGGCAGCAAAACCATATTGATTGAAAAGAACAGCAGGCTTGGGGGAACAATGACTGCTGCAGGAGTCAATTATCCGGGATTGTTCTTTGCTTGGGGGAAGCAAATCATCAGTGGTCCGTGTTGGGAATCGATCGAAAGAACAGTGTCACTTGGCGGTGCCGTTTTACCGAGTATTTCCTTTCGTCCAAGATTTCATTGGCATGAGCAGATAAGACTCAATCAGTTCGTTTATACCAACGTCCTATTTCAAATGTGTGAAGAGGCTGGTGTTCATATTATCTGCAACGCTATGATTTCTTATACCTCGGAGGAACAAAGTGGCGTTAGTTTAATCGTTACAACTAAGGACGGAATGGTTGCCATAAAAGCATCTGTTGCTATTGATGCAACTGGAGATGCAACTCTTTGCCAATTAGCTGGATTTGATATGATGAAAAGCTCAACGCAGCAACCTGCTACGCTGCAAAATCATATTTCTGGTTATGTTGTAGAAGAAAAAATATTTGAGCGTATTCAAGCAAGTTTTGATCATACAAAGATGCCTTTGAATATTACCTCGGACGATCTAATAAGATATTTGAATGAAAACAAAATCGATATGCATATTAAGTGCGTGGATGCGGATACATCAGATGGGAGAATTCAACTTGAAAAAAATGCACTTTACGATATTATGAAAATTATATCCTTTTTGAGAAAAATAGAGGGGCTTGAAAATTTGACCGTTGATACTTTTGCATCGGAAACTGGTGTAAGAGAGACCAAACGTGTTGTAGGAAAGCATATTATTACTGCTGAAGAATATATAAATGGATATGTGTATCCAGATTCTGTTTGTTATGCTTTTTATCCGATAGATTTGCATGTGGAAAGAGGGATTAAGCAACGCTTCCATGAAGAAAACGTTGTATCTAAGGTCCCGTACCGTGCATTGATTCCAAAAAAGTCACGCCGTATTCTTTGTGTTGGTAGATGCGTTTCTTCTGACACGTATGCTAACAGCGCTTTAAGGGTTGAGGCTACATGTATGGCGATGGGGCAGGTAGCAGGAGCTGCCGCATCGGTGATGAAGCGTGAATGCGCAGATGCTGCAGATATTACATACAAAGGCCTTTGTGATATGCTTCATTCTATTGGTGCGATTGTTCCAAATGATCTTTGATTTTGACTTCGGAGTACAAAAAGGAAAAAATAGTTAGCCGTTCAATTACTCTTTGTGTCGAATTATGAGATACCGTTAATGTTTTTTACAGGAAGTTAAAACGCACTCACGTTAATCTTGCAGTCGCTTTTATTGATATAAAAAAATGCCTGAATTGATATTAAAATTGATAAAGATGGTTTTTGTAAATTTATATAATAAATAGTGTGGTGATAAATTTTATGAATACTAATGTCTTAAATTGTTCAAAATGGATATGGAGCGAAGAAGAATGCCGTATAGACGATCGTGCGGAGTTTTTGGGTACGCTAAATATTACAAATAAAGAAAGTATAATTTGTCGTGTTTCATGCGATAGTGATTATGCTCTATATATTAACGGAAAATTTGTTTCAAGCAATCAGTATGGTGATTTTCCTCATTATAAAGTATATGATGAGATTGACGTTTCCGAGTATTTAGAAATTGGTATAAATCACGTATTTTTCAGCGTTTGGTATTTTGGAGTAGGTTCGCAAAAGTATTTTCCATCAAACGCCGGGATTATTTTTGAATTTACGCAAGGTGATAAAAAATTACTGATAAGCGATGAGAAAATTTTAGCTAGACAAAGCAAAACTTATGCATGTGGAAGAGCAAAGAATGTAAGCTGTCAACTTGGTATGAGTTTTTTATACGATATTAGCGCTGAAGATCAAGCCAAAATTGGTGAGATTAAAAACTTTTCTCAAGCAATATGCGTATCTAAAAACTGTGAATTTTATCCTAGACCAAATAAAAAACTTTGCTATGGTTCCGTTGTTAAACCGGCATCAGTTTCAGTTCTGCATGATGGTAGATCAATATTGGTGGATTTGGGCAAGGAAACCGTCGGACTTGCTACGTTAAAGTTGTATTCACCAAAACGACAACGGATAACTGTTGTTTTTGGCGAAAAGATTGTTAGTGGTAACGTTCCTCGCTTTATTGGCGGAAATGATTACAGCTTTGAAATTATTACTCGTGAAGGCGAAAATGAGTTTTTTGATCCTTTTTTACGTATTG
This sequence comes from Clostridiales bacterium, assembly GCA_015055805.1. GTDB lineage: Bacteria > Bacillota > Clostridia > Christensenellales > Borkfalkiaceae > UBA1259. The sequence goes on along the minus strand of SVHN01000004.1, from coordinate 72,523 downwards.
GTTGCAGATATTTGCAAGTTTTTGCTGAAGAAAAAATAGATCTTACCATCTTGTCGCTTATCCCCGTTTATTATCCGTTTACTCAAAAAAGAAAAATCTCGCTTAGTAAGTTAGATTCTAAAATTTATGATTTATGTGTTGATACTTTAAATCTTTGTGCTTTAGAGCACTATGTAGATTGTCCTTTTAGAGAACAAGGATTATATGCGTTTGACTCAAGAAATCAAATGCTTTCAGGATATTATGCTTTTGAGGGATATGATTATTTTGAATACGCTAAATCAAATCTTTTACTTTTTTCTCAGGATAGACGAAAAGATAGCCTTTTAACAATTACTGCGCCTAGCGATACTGAACTCGTTATTCCGTCATTTTCGTTATATTACGTTATATCGGTTTGCGAATATTTGATTTATTCAAAAGATACGGTTTTAGATCAGTCTATTATAGATAAGATTACCGCAATAATGAATGGGTTTGCATCTAGGATAAAAGATGGACTTGTTAGGAATATTTTGAATAATGATATGTATTGGAATTTTTACGACTGGTCAGATGGCGCTGCTTACTGCAAAGAAGAAAGTGATATTTTTGCTAACTGTTTATATTTGCTTGCCACTAAAGCGTACAAAAATATTTGTGAAATTATTTCTATAGACGTTTCTTTTGACTTAAAAGAAAATGAGATAAAAAAACAAATTCTTGCTAATTTTTTTGATGAAAAGGAAGGTTTGTTTTCAATCTCAAATAATAATAAGATTTTCACACAACTTGGAAATAGTTTGGCTGTGCTTTCAGGTGTTGTAGATAAAGAAACTGCAAATGATATTATCAAAAAAATAATTGACGGTAAGACTGCTGAAAGTTCGCTGTCAACAAAAGTATTCTTTTACGACGCAATGCTTTTAACTGACAAAGATAAGTACGAAAACATCATTCTTGAAGAAATTCGGGGAAATTATGGTTTCATGCTTAAAAACGGCGCAACAGCTACTTGGGAAACTTTAGAAGGTCCAAATGCTTTTGATGGAGCGGGTAGTTTATGCCACGGTTGGAGCGCAATACCTATATATTACTATAATGTACTAAAGCATTAAGTTTGTAGGAGATTTAAAATGAATAAGTTAAAAATCGGAATAATCGGTTTAGGTCAACGTGGAGCAGCGTTCGGAATGACTGACGGCTCGATAGGGCTACTCGGCAATATATTAAACAATTCTAACGTTTGTTATGAGTACGGTAGATGGAAAATATCAAATAGTGAAAAGAGATAGAGCCAAAACTAGAAGTAGTATAAGAACATTACCTTTATTCAAGCGTGTTGAAGATAAATTAAATTTACTTAAAAATGAAATTGAAGAGAACAAGAAATTTTTTGGTAATTCATATAATTTTGATTTTGAAGATTATATTTGTGTACTACCAAATGGCAATTTAATTAGACCAGACTATATTACAGGTAAATTTAATTTTGTGTTAAAAAAGATAGGGATGCCACATATAAGGTTTCACGATTTAAGACATAGTTGTGCTGCACTGCAAAGAAGAGAGGGGGTAGAACTAGCGGATATTTCGGAATGGCTTGGGCATTCAAATGTGCTAGTTACACAAAAAATTTATGCTCACTTCGAAAACGTAAAACACTTAAAAACGGCAGAAATTATTGCAAAACAACTAGCCAAATAAATAAGGAAATTATTACTGTTTGCTAGCAGTTTGCGAGCAAAATGCGAGCAAAAAAGGATTTTTATGAATATTTTATAAAAATATGCAAGATTTTTATTCAAAACCAATTTTTCATAAAAATATAGTAGTGTGAAAAATTAACAAAAATAGGTAATAGGTAATAAAAAAGAAAACAAATATTTTATTTAGAAAAAACATATCTGCATAAATATAAAATTTAAGAAATGAAATTAACGTATCAATATGTATAACTTTCAAAAAAATCAAATATATTACTAATGATGCGAAAAAATAAAAACAAAAAATCGCTAGCGAATTGCTAACGATTTGGTGGGAAGAGGTGGATTCGAACCACCGAAGTCACTGACGACAGATTTACAGTCTGTTCCATTTGGCCGCTCTGGAACCTTCCCATAATATATTAAGTTTTGGAGCTGGTGACTGGAATCGAACCCGCAACCTGCTGATTACAAATCAGCTGCTCTGCCAGTTGAGCTACACCAGCAAAGTGTTAAAAATTAACTTGGTGCCTCGGGGCGGAATCGAACCACCGACACAGGGATTTTCAGTCCCTTGCTCTACCTACTGAGCTACCGAGGCATACAAGTTCTTTTTTTGAAAATGCTTGTAAATTTACAAGCATTTTCTTTTGGCGACCCGGAAGGGGCTCGAACCCTCGACCTCCAGCGTGACAGGCTGGCGTACTAACCATCTGTACTACCGGGCCAAATTGATTAAATTTTTATGGTGGGCCTTCACGGACTCGAACCGCGGACCAATCGGTTATGAGCCGACCGCTCTAACCAACTGAGCTAAAGGCCCTCAATACGTCAGAACAATCCACTATTGGTGTTTTGCAATGATGGTCGGGGTGAAGAGACTCGAACTCCCGACCCCATGGTCCCAAACCACGTGCGCTACCAACTGCGCTACACCCCGCTCACTCACGACGCCTTAATATACTATAATAAATCTAAAAAAAAGTCAACAAAAATTAAGTGGTTTTTCAAAATTTTTTTAATGTTTTTTTAATTTTTATTTTTTAGTGTTTTTTGACAAAAAAATACTCTAAATTATCTTAATTAACAAAATTTTATTTTGTCTAAATGATAGCATTTTATTGTTAGCAAGAGGTGACGTATGGAAATTAAATATAAAAATAACAATTCGTCTTTAACCGTTTACGTTTATGGTGAACTTGACGAGTATTCTGCGCAAGGTGCTAGAAATATTCTTGATAAACTACTATTTGATAATCTTACATCTAATAAGGTAATTTTCGATTTGTCGGGTGTTTCATTTATGGACAGTACAGGGATAGGACTTTTGATAGGTCGATACAAAAAGTTAAAACAATTCAATATACCGTCTTACATAACTGGCGCAACAGTTGCTACAGAAAAAGTTTTAGAACTTGCAGGACTATATAAAATTATGCCTAAATCTTAACTGGAGAATATTATGGAAAACAATAATAAAATGAAACTTGAATTTTTATCGCATTCAAAAAACGAAGCGTTTGCTAGAAGCGTAATTGCTTGTTTTGCACTTGGGCTTAATCCCAGCATTTCTGAAATAGCCGATATTAAAACGGCGGTAAGTGAAGCCGTTACTAATGCAATAGTCCATGGGTATCCGTCTAGTGTCGGAACAATAGTGCTAGAGTCAGAGATTGACGGAGACGTTTTACATATAAACGTATTTGACGATGGAGTCGGAATCGAAAATATTGACGATGCGTTAGAACCCTTTTTTACCACAAAACCTGATGATGAAAGATCGGGAATGGGTTTTACTATTATGAAAAGTTTTATGGACGAAGTTAGGGTTGAATCAAAAAAGGGTGAAGGCACTAAAGTTTATATGTTAAAAAAATTTAGAGCCGACGAGTAGACGTTATGCTGAATCAAGAAGAATTGCTTGATTACATAAGAAAAGCGCAAAACGGAGACGATAACGCCAAAGAATTAATTTTCACGACGAATTCTCCGCTTATAAAAAGCATTATTAGACGATTTAAGAATAAGGGTATAGAATACGACGACTTGTATCAGATCGCAAGTATAGGCTTTATTAAGGCAATAAATAACTTTGACGAGTCATTTGGTGTTAAATTTTCAACATATTCAGTACCGATGATAATAGGTGAAATTAAAAGGTATATGCGTGATAACGGTGCTATAAAGGTTTCAAGATCGTTAAAAGTTTTAGCAAACAAAATAAACCGATTTATAGATGCCTACCAAACTGAACACAACGCAGCACCAACAATAGAGTTTATTGCGGAAGAATTTAATATTACTCAAGAAGAAGTCGTTGTTGCTATAGATAGCACGAAAATGCCATTATCAATTTTTGATAAGTTTGACGACGAAGACGACGGTCAGGAACTTATTGATAAAATACCATATTCAGATAATGAAGAAAGTACTCTTGATAAAATACATTTATCTAATATAATAGAGTCGCTTAACGAAAGAGAAAAAAAGATAATAATACTAAGATATTTTAGAGATAAAACCCAAAGCGAGATTGCAGAAAGTTTGGGGGTTTCACAGGTTCAAGTATCAAGACTTGAAAACAAAATTATTGATAAAATACGGTTGAAATTTTGACCGTATTTTATTTTTTTGATTGAATATTTTGATGCTTATTACCCATATTACTAATATGAGAAGAGGAAAAGATAGAGAATTACTTCAAAATTCTGACGAAAGAGAAGTGTTTTCGCGTGGTTTTGATAAAAAGGAGCAAAAAAATGAAAACGTCTAATGATTGTTTAAATAATAATTACCTTGAATACGTTAAATCAATCTCTCCAAAAACCAAACAAAAAAGATCGCTATTTCATGCGTTTTGGGTTGGCGGTGTTATATGTTCAATAGGTCAGTCGTTTAGATATTTACTTGAATACGGCGTTGGGCTTACTGGTGACGAATTATCTTCATACGTATCAATGATAATGATATTTTTAGGCGCGCTTTTAACAGGACTGGGCGTTTACGATAGGATAGGTAAATACGCTGGTGGTGGCTCAATCGTACCGATTACTGGTTTTGCGAACTCGGTCGTTTCCCCAGCAATGGAATTTAAGACCGAAGGGTATATTTACGGTACTGCTGCAAAAATGTTCGTCGTTGCAGGACCAATTATCGTGTTCGGCATTGCAAGCAGCGTTTTAGTTGGACTTATATATTTTATAGGATTTAGGATTTTTTAATGAAAAGAACGATGTTTTTTAAGAATAAACCAACGATTATTGGTGTTTCAAGCGTTGCTGGGCCAAAAGAATCGTCGGGTAGCATAAACGAATATATTGAAACTAAACTAGACGACGACATGTATGGCGAAAAAACTTTTGAAAAGGCTGAAAGTAGAATGTTATTTACCGCGATTAAAAACAGTATAATAAACGCAGGCAAAGAAGAGAAAGACGTTGACGCGTTAATATGTGGTGATCTTTTAAACCAAATTATAGCATCAACTTTTGCGGCTAGAAATTTTAATATCGGGTATTTAGGCGTATATAATGCTTGCGCTACGTTTACAGAAGCTTTGACGATAGGCGCAGCTATGGTAGACGGTGGTTATATGAACAACGTTGTTTGCGCAACAAGTAGCCATTTTTCTTCGGCAGAAAGGCAATATAGATATCCTTTAGAACTTGGCTGCACTAGGCCGCCGCAATCTCAATGGACGGTTACTGGTGCTGGCTCATCAGTTATTTCTAAAAGTGGTGATGGGCCTAAAATCGTTTGCGCAACCGTTGGTAGGGTTATAGATTACGGTGTTACAGACACAAATAATATGGGCGCGGCTATGGCTGCTGGTGCGGCTGATACACTGCTCAACCATTTTAAGGAAATTAATAGTAATCCTGACGAATACGATTTGATTGTTACAGGTGATTTAGGAACGCTTGGATCTAGAATACTAAAAGATTTGGTTTGGGAAAAAGGCTATGATATTGAAAAACAACACGTCGATTGTGGTGAGCTTATATATAGTATATGTGAAGACGAATATCAGGGCGGAAGCGGTGCTGGTTGTAGTTCAGTAGTATTTAATTCATACTTATATAGTAAATTAAAGAATAAGGAATATAAACGTATTATACTAATGGCAACGGGGGCATTGTTGTCGTCTGTTTCAGCACAACAGGGTGAGAGTATACCAGGAATAGCACATGCGGTAGTTGTGGAGAGTTGAATATGGTTTTAGATATTATATTTATGTATATAAAAGTTTTTGCAGTTGGCGGATTAATCTGTGCTCTTGCTCAACTTTTAATCAATTATACCAAGGTTACAGCTGGAAAAATATTGGTTTATTTTTTGCTTGCCGGCGTTATATTAAGAGCGGTTGGACTTTATCAATATTTAGTTGATTTTGCAGGGGCGGGCGCAACCGTGCCTATTTGTGGGTTTGGATACCTACTTGCTGATGGCGCTATAAAGGGTGCTAAAATAAGCCTTTTTAATGCAATTGTTGGTGGTACGTCTGCTGCTGCAATGGGAATTACTGCGGCAATTGTTTTTGGTTATATATTTGCTTTAATTTTCAAATCTAAGTCTAAAAGAAATTAGTTTTTAATAAACTTATACTATGATAGAATGTTCTAGCGAAAATATTTGGTATAAAAAACGCAGACCTAAAGTTGGTAGGCGTTTTTTTGCGTGGTTATTTGTAATTATTTTAATTGTTTTAAGTATTGCATACTATAAATTCGTAGTTGTTGATAATATTTTAAGAATTTGTGCTGATTATGCACATTCATATTGTACCGAATCGGTTAATTTGGCAGTATTGGATTCGCTAAGTGAATCAACTAAATATTCGGATTTGGTAAATATAGAAAAAGATTCTAACGGCGACATTGCTTTAATGACTGCAAACGTACATAAAATTAACATTATAAGTAGAGAAATAACGAATAGCACGTCAATCAAACTCAAAGATAAAATGGATAAAGGTGTACCTATTCCGTTACTTGCTTTTACGGGGATAAGTATACTATCTGGATATGGAAAAGAAATTAACCTTAAAACAATATACGTTAGTGACGTTTCCTGTGGATTTATATCTGATTTTAAGTCCGTAGGGGTTAATCAAACTTTACATTCAATTTACGTTGAAGTAGTTGTTAACGCAAATATTAATCTGCCTCTGTGCAATAAGAAAGAAACGTTTCAAACTAAAATTTTAATATCTGAAAGTGTATTAGTTGGAAAAGTTCCTGAAACTTATTTAAACGGTAACCTTTTCGCTAGATAATATTAAATAAAGTTGTATTTTCTTGACAATCCTAAAAAAAATCATTATAATTATTAAAAACGATGATAAAGATAGGATTGTTTGGTCGTTCGGCTTAGAGAGAAAAACCCGTGGCTGAAAGGTTTTTTGTCGAATAAATTGTCCGTTTCACTTTGGAGTTGTGCGCTTGAAATTATAGTAGGGCGCATCGGTTAATTCCCGTTAAAGAATTTACGAGGTTCGAAATTTTTGGACGAATTAGGTGGTAACGCGTTTAGGACGCCCTATGGCTTAGGGTGTCTTTTATTTTTTATGGAGGATAACATGCAGGAAAAATTTAAAAGTATTATCGGCAACGCAAAAATCGACGTTGAAAATGTTTGTACAACAAAAGAACTTAACGAACTAAAAGTAAAATACCTTGGTAAAAGTGGGGAAATCACGTCACTTCTTAGGGGAATGAAAGACGTTTCGCCAGAAAAACGTTCGGAATTTGGTAAAATGGTCAATGACCTAAAAGTAGAAGTTTCTGAAATTTTTGATAAGGTCGAAAAAGACCTTAAAGAAAAAGAATTAATGGAAAAGTTTAAGAGCGAGGCAATCGACGTAACTCTTCCTGGTAAAAAGATTAAAACGGGTAATCTTCACCCAATTAATATCGTTAAAAATCAGGTTATAAACGCCTTTTCTGGAATGGGTTTTGAAATCTTTGAAGGTCCAGAAATTGAAACCGACTACTATTGTTTCCAAGCTCTTAATATCCCCAAAGATCATCCGGCAAGAGATATGCAGGATACGTTTTATATTGATGAAGATATAGTTTTAAGATCGCAGACGTCTACGGGGCAAATTAGAGTAATGGAAAAGAAAAAACCGCCTATTAAAATTTTAAGCCCTGGTAGAGTATACCGTTCAGACGACGACGCATCGCACTCACCGATGTTCCATCAATGCGAAGGACTAGTTGTGGACAAAGGTATTTCTTTATGCGACTTACAAGGACTTTTAGATGAGTTTGTTAAACTTGTGTTCGACAAGCAAACAAAAACGCGTCTTCGTCCGTCGTATTTCCCATTTACAGAGCCTAGCGTTGAGGTAGACGTTACTTGTTCAAAATGCCACGGCAAAGGTTGTAGCTTATGTAAAGGAACGGGCTGGATTGAAATTTTGGGCGCAGGAATAGTGAATAAAAAGGTGCTTGAAAACTGCGGAATAGATTCTAACGAATATTCTGGTCTTGCATTTGGACTAGGAATTGAAAGAGTTACGATGATCAAGTACGGAATTACCGATATTAGAACGTTGTTTGAAAATAACGTTAAATTCTTAAAACAATTTGATAGGAGATAAGTATGAAAGCACCACTTTCTTGGTTAAAAGAATACGTAGATATATGTGTTACACCCGAAGAGTTAGAGAAAAAATTATTTTCTTGCGGGTTGGAAGTTGAAGAAACAATTTATTTTGGCAAAAACATTGATAAAATCGTCGTTGCTAAAATATTAAAGACTGAAAAGCATCCTAATGCTGATAAACTTACTGTAGCGCAAGTTGACGCTGGTAAGTACGGTCAATTGCAAATTATAACGGCTGCTACAAATATTTTTGAAGGCGCGCTCGTTCCTGTTGCGCTAGACGGCTCAACCTTATTTAACGGTGAGCATATTTATAACGGACAGTTAAGGGGGCTTCCATCATACGGAATGTTTTGCTCTGGTGAAGAGCTCGGCATAAACGACGACTTCTATCCAGGCGCAAGCGTAAACGGTATTTTAATATTAAAGGAAGACTATCCACTCGGTAGTGAAGTCAAAGAAGTTTTAGGAATAGAAGACATTATATTTGACATAAACATTACCGCAAATCGTCCTGATTGTCAGTCGATTTTGGGTATTGCAAGAGAAGTTGCAGCCGTTCTTGATAAACCAGTAAAAGAACCTGCTTACGACTACGTTGCAACCAAAGGTGTTTCTACCGTAAACACTATAAAAGTAAGTGATTTAGCAACTGATCTATGCCCACGATATATGGCGCATTATATTAAAGACCTAAAAATCGGCGAGTCGCCGATGTGGATGAAAAAACGTTTATTTAGGGCAGGTTTAAGATCAATAAGCAATATCGTTGATATAACAAACTACGTCTTGTTGGAAATCGGACAGCCTATGCATGCGTTTGACCTAAACGATTTAGAAGGTAACCAAATAATCGTTCGTCGCGCTAATAACGGTGAAAAAATCGTTACACTTGACGAAAAGGAATTTGCGCTAAGCGAAAACAATCTTGTTATTTGCGATAGTGTTAAGCCCGTTGCACTTGCTGGGGTAATGGGTGGACTTAATAGTGAAATTAAAGAAACCACTAAAGACGTTATTTTTGAGTGCGCTAAATTTGCAAGAGATAATGTTAGAAAAACCGCAAGGCTTTTAGGACAAAGAACCGACGCATCATCTCGTTATGAAAAAGGTATTGATGCTAATTCAGCAGAAGTTGGCTTAAAAAGAGCGTTACACCTTATTTATCAGTTAAATATAGGTGAAATTGCAGAAGATAACTACGATCTTTTATATGAAAAAGTCGAAAATAAAGTAATAAAAACTACGATTTCAAAAATAAACGGCGTACTTGGTATAGTAGTTCCAAATGCCGTTATAGAGAACGTACTTAAAAGGCTAGGCTTTGGCGTGGAAATTTGTGGTGACGACATAACCGTTACAGCACCGCTTTACAGGGACGATATTGAAGATTATCCTGATATTGCGGAAGAAGTTATTAGAGAATACGGTTATGAACATATAGAGCCTACAATGCTTAAAACGGCAAGAATTACTGCTGGCGGACTTAATGAAGATCAACAAAAAATTGCTGATTTTAAGACTTTGCTTACAGGTTACGGCTTTAATGAAATTATAACCTATTCTTTCGTTTCTGAAAAAGAATATGACTTGTTTGGCTTCGATAAGGATAGTGATGAATATAAATACATCAAGATAATGAACCCATTAGGCGAAGACTTATCCGTTATGAGAACTTCGTTGTTGCCGTCCATGTGCAGAATTATTGCGTCAAACATTAAGCGCAAAAATAACGAAGGTAGACTTTTTGAGTTTGCAAAAATTTACAATCCTAAAACCTTGCCGTTAAAAGAACTTCCCGTTGAAAGTGACGTTGTATCACTTGGCTTATTTGGCGCAGAAGAAGATTTCTTTACAGTTAAAGGTGTTGTTGAAGATTTAATAGCAAATTTTGCACCAACGGCTGACGTTAAATATATTACATCTAATAAAAAGTGTATGCACCCGACAAGAAGTGCAGATATTATGATAAACGGTGAATGCGTTGGTTTCTTTGGTGAATTATTGCCTATGATTGCAGATAAACTCGATATTGATAAACGTGTTTACGTCGCAGAAATTAAGTATGATAAATTCAAAAAACATTTCGACGGAAAGATACAGTTTAAACAAATTTCTAAGTTCCCAACGGTTGAAAGGGATCTTGCAGTTACCGTAGATAAAGAAGTTTCTTGGGCGGATATTGTTGACGTTGCAAAAGCTAACGGCGGTGACAGTATTGAAAGCGTATCACTGTTCGACGTGTACACGGGCGATCAGATTCCCGAAGGTAAAAAGAGTATGGCGTTTAATATGACCTTTGTATCAATGGAAAAAACGTTAAGCGTTGAAGAGATTGATAAAAATATTAGCGACATTTTAGCCGCCTTAAAAGAAAAACTAGGTGCAGAATTAAGATAATGATTTCAGAAAAGACGTTAAAGGCAATTGAATATGATAAAATCATGGCGGACGTTTCAAGTTATGCTGCGTTAAATTTGAGCAAAACTTATCTAAAATCGTTCGCGCCTTTAACCGTACTTTCAGAAGTAAACAATTTACTAACCAAAACCGAAGAGGCTTACACATATTTATATAAATATAGTACCGGCGGAATCTATTATTTTGACGATATAGGGGACGAGCTTAAAAGGGTAGATATAGGTGGCACGTTGAATAATGCTGAATTACTTCGTGTTGCAACTAATCTTAAAAGCGCAAGGCTAATTAAGACTGCCATTGAATCTGTAAACGACGAAACTTTATTTCTTCTTAAACAAATTACAGATTTACTTTTTATTAATCCAGAGTTTGAAAAAGAAATATCTGACAAAATCATTTCAGAAGACGAGATTAGCGATAACGCGTCACCCAAATTGTATTCGATAAGAAAAAGTATTGCAAACATAAACGCAAGAATAAGAACGGAACTTAACACGTTTATGCGTGGTGGACTAAATAAATACTTGCAAGATAGCGTCGTTACAATGCGCCAGGATAGATACGTTATTCCCGTTAAAAGCGAGTATCGCAGTTTTGTTAGAGGCTTTATACACGACCAATCTTCTTCTGGTGCTACTGTCTTTATTGAGCCCGAGCACGTAATGGAATTAAATAATGACCTTAAACGTGCAATTTTCGACGAACAGGAAGAAATACGCCGTATTTTAGCCGAACTTTCGTCGAAAGTTAGTTATATGTCCGACGCCCTAAGGTATAACGCTGAAAATTTAGTTGAGCTTGACACCTTTTTTGCTAGGGCTGAATATTCGTTTAAGAATAAATGCACAAAACCGATTTTAAATGAAAAAGGGATTATTGATATAAAAAGAGGCAGACACCCTTTAATCAACAAAGATAAAGTTGTTCCAGTATCAATATCGCTAGGCGAAAATTATAATTTTTTATTGATAACAGGCCCAAATACAGGTGGTAAAACCGTAACGTTAAAACTAACGGGACTCTTGTCAGCAATGGCAATGAGCGGCTTATTTATTCCAGCATCTGACGAAAGCGTAATATCAGTTTATAACAATTTATACTGCGATATAGGTGACGAACAAAGCATTGAACAAGACCTTTCAACCTTTTCGTCGCACATTAAAAATATTATAAATATCGTAAACAACGTTGACGATAAAAGCCTTGTCTTACTCGACGAACTTGGCGCGGGGACAGATCCCGAAGAAGGTAGCGCACTTGCGCTTGCTATTATAAAGAAACTTTTGGATAAAAATTGTTTTGGGATAATAACGACCCACTATTCTAGGTTAAAAGAGTTTGCGATTGAAAGTAAGAAGATTGAAAATGCATCAATGGAATTTGATGCTAAAACTTTAAAGCCTATGTATAAACTCAATATCGGTATTCCAGGAAGTTCAAATGCTATTGATATAGCAAGCGTGCTTGGACTCGATAAAGAGATTTTGTCGGATGCTCTAAATTTACTCTCTGATAAAAAGATTAGTTTTGAAAACGTTTTGAAAAAAGCTGAAGAAAGTAGGCGAAAAGCAGACGAATTATCAGAAGAATTAGAGCGTATCAAGGCTGAAAAAGAAACCGAACTTGAAAAAGTTAAGGAAGAAAAAGATAGATTAATTCGCGAAAGAGAAAAGGTTTATTCAACGGCAAAACAAGAAACAAAACGAATAGTTGCCGATAAACTTGCCGAAGCTGAAGAAATAATTGATGAATTAAAGAAAATTCTAAAAACAGTCGGGCTTGAAAGCCGTGAAGTTTTTAGAGCAAGCGAATTAAAAAATAGGCTTAAAAACAGTAGATATTTGACCGCTGATACTGACGACCACCCGATTGAAATGGTCAAACCCAAGAATAGCGACCTTAAAGTCGGTAGCAAAGTTTACGTTAAATCACTCGGAGCGTACGCAAAGCTTGTTTCTGTTAGAGCCAATAAAAATGAAGCGGAAGTTATGCTTGGCGATATTAAGACCGTGGTTAAACTTAAAGATATATATAATCAAGTGGACGACTATAAGGCAAAAGAGTCGGTAAAAGTATTTAGAAACGTCAACGTTTCTTTGCCTAGTACCGAGATCAACGTGGTGGGTAAAACGTCGCTTGAAGCGGTTAGCGAAGTTGAGAACTTTATATATCAGGCGGTTATGAATAATATAGAAGAAATAAAGGTCATACACGGCGTTGGGGAAGGAATTTTGCTTAAAGAAATAAGGAACTTCCTTAAAGGTCATAAGTCTGTCTTAGAGTTTAGGCGTGGAAAATACGGTGAGGGTGAAAACGGCGTTACTATTATTAAGTTAAAATAATTGTTTTTTTATAATTTATGTGTTAAAATATCTTTTGATAAGGAGGATATATGAAAGAAATTCTTTACGAAGAGTCCGCTAAAATTCAAAACGAAAAATCTGCGGCTACTAAATATTACGTTCTTAAAGTTTTGTCTATAATATCGTATACTTTGGCGGTGTTATGGTTTATGCTCGTGTTTATTGCTTACGATTTAGCAACGGGTAGTGCTTTACTTAATATAATTTTTATCGTTGTACCGCTTGCAATGTTTATTGCGTCGGGTATAGTGCTCGGTAAATTTAAGAATAAATTTTACGTTGATTACGATTATATTTTTGTTTCAGGCTCTATTAGATTTTCAAAGGTAATAAAAAACGTTTCAAGAAAATTTATCTGCAAATTCGAGTGTTCTACGATAGAAAAAATAGGTAAAATAGGCAGCGGTACGTTTGAAAAATACTCGAACATGCCAGACGTTAAACGTCATATTTTAACTATGAATTCGTATCCTGCCGAAGGTAAAGATTTTTATTATATAGTTGCAAATTTTGATGGTGAAAAGAAACTTTTCGTATTAGAATGCACCGAAACATTTATGGTCAACGTATTGAAATTTTCAAACAAAATGGTTCTTGAAGAGGATTATAAAAAATGATTTATCTTGACAACGCAGCCACGACTGCTCCGTCAAAATCCGCGTTAGAAAAAGCGCAAATATTTAACGAAGAAAAGTATTTTAACCCGTCTACTTTATATTCAGACGGGTTAAATTGCGCAAAAGAAATTAAATTAGCAAAAGAAAACTTGCTTAAAAATATCGGTGGAATTAATCACGAATTAATCTTTACGTCGTGCGGCTCTGAAAGCGACAATATGGCAATATTTTGCTCGGTCAAGCGCGGAACTTTTGTGACCTCAAAAGGCGAACACTCTGCTGTTTATAAAAGTTTTCTTGAACTTAAAAATAGAGGGTTAAAAACACATTTTGTTGACTTAAATTCCGATGGAACGGTAAACGTTAATGAATTAATTGAAACTGTAAAATCAACAAATGCCGACTTTGTGTCAATTGTGCACGTCAATAATGAAACTGGCGGTATTAACGACGTTAATAATATAGCAAAACAAATTAAATCGCTTAATAGAAAAATCGTATTCCACGCTGACGGCGTACAAGCTTATGGGAAGATACCTTATAGATTATCTAACGATATAGATCTTTATTCTATTAGCGCGCATAAAATTAACGCCTTAAAGGGTGTCGGCGCACTTGTAAGAAAGAAAGGCGTAAATTTATCACCTCTTATATTTGGTGGCGGGCAAGAAAATGGACTTAGAAGCGGTACTGAAAACGTTTTTGGAATTAAAGTCTTTGAGTATGCTGCGCAAGAAAAATATGCTCTCATAAAGGAAAATTATCAAAGGATTTCAGAAATTAAATCTTATATACTTAACAATTTAAATAGAGAAAATTTCATTGTTATATCTGGTGAAAAATCTAGTCCGTATATCCTTACAATTTCAGCCAAAGGTTTACGCGGTGAAGTTGTTATGCACGCTCTAGAAAGTGAAGGCGTAATTGTTGGCAACGGGTCTGCTTGCTCTTCCAAAAATAGATTTAGTAGAGTTATAGAGGCGTGTGGATATGACAATGCAGTTCTTGACGGTGTTATAAGACTAAGTTTTTCAATAGATACGACAATAGAAGACGCTGTTGCTGCGGTTAACAAATTAAACGATACGGTAGAAAAACTAAAAGGAATATTAAAATAATGGAAACAGCAATTATTATTAGGTATTGCGAAATACACTTGAAGGGTAAAAACCGTGGGCATTTTGAAAAAATGCTTAAAGAAAACATTAAAAAATCACTTAAAGATATAGATTTTACCTTTACTACTATGCACAGTAGATATTTAATCGAAAATTATGATGAAAACGATTATGATATTATTGCTGAAAAGTTGCATAAAATAGCAGGCGTTCATACTTTTAGCAGAGCAGTCGTTGTTGATTCTACAATGGATAATATTCTAAATGCAGCTAAAACGTTATGCGAACAAAAGGAAGGAACGTTCAAGGTTATAACTAATCGTGCAGATAAAACTTTTACGCCCGGATCAATGGAAACTTCAATGTTTATCGGTGGCAAACTTTTAGAATGCTATGGTGGAAAACTCAAAGTTGACGTTAAAAATCCATCTTTTGCATTATATATTGATATTCGTGAAGACGGCAAGTCGTTTATTTATACTGATATTGAACATGGATTGAGCGGTATGCCTGTCGGCTCGTCTGGTAAAGGCTTGCTTTTAATTTCTGGCGGTATAGACAGTCCCGTTGCAGGATATTTGACGGCTAAACGCGGTATGAAACTTGATTGTTTACACTTCCACAGCTTTCCGTATACAGGCGAGGCGGCCAAAGAAAAGGTTATCGAACTTGCAAAAAAAGTCGGGGAATATAACGGTGGAATTAATCTTTACGTCGTTTCGTTTACTCATATACAAGAAGCAATTCACAAAAATTGCCCTGAAGAATTTATGATAACGCTTATGCGCAGGTTTATGATGCGAATTGCTGAACGCCTAGCTATACAACAAGGTGATCAAGCAATAATAACGGGGGAAAGTCTAGGGCAAGTTGCAAGTCAGACAATTGAAAGTATAACTTCGTCTAATTCGGTTGTAACTCTTCCGGTTTTACGCCCACTTATCGCCTTTGATAAATTAGATATTATTGAGATCGCAAGAAAAATTGACACATACGAAACTTCGATTTTACCTTATGAAGATTGCTGCACGGTATTTTTGCCAAAGTATCCTGCAATAAAGCCAAACCTTGAAAGAGTAAAAAGAGCGGAGAGCAAATTAGACGTAGACGCTCTTATTGACGAGGCTTTTTTGAAAGTGGAAAAATACGTTCTATAAAATAAAATTTTTAAATATCATTAACCCACCAATTTTCGCCAAGCTCCGTGCTTGGCGTTTTGTTTGTCTCAATCACTATTTTATCTCCGTAGTAGATTTCGTCATTACTTGCTTTATAGTAGGGGGTGATAATATAAACGTATTTTGTGTTTGGGGATACGTCTTTATCTATAAACGTATCATTGTTGCTTTTTATAGTGTCAAACACTAACGTTTTTTCATTATTAACTTGCTTTTCTATCTGTGCATTAATCAATTCTGTCAGACATAATCGAATTGATATTTCATTTGCATTTACTAATAAAATCGGTTGTTTTATCGTTGGGTGTGTAAAGCGCGTTGAATGCTCGCTTGGTATTTGTGATTTTTTAATCATGACGTCTAATGAAAATCTATCTGGTGCAACGCTATCAGCCAAAATTATAACGCCGTCATTATTATAGCTCTCTTTATCTATCTTAATATTAACAACGTTATCAGACTTAGCTATTTCATTTGGTTTTGATCTATTCGCATAAATAGATTTCCAGATTTCGTTCGACCTAACACATGGAATAGTTCCGCCTGAAACGTTATTATCTAACAGTTCGCCGTCGTTATTTCCAACCCAACAACCTAATATAAATTCTTCTGTATATGAAATAGTATAAGCATCAGTATTTCCGTTATCATTTCCAACCGTTCCGGTCTTTGCATAAATAGGTAGATTATTAAACGCCATTTTCTTTGCCGTTCCGTCTGTTACCGTATATCTTAACATGTCGTTAATTATAGTTGCAGTTTCGTCGCTAAAAACCTTAATATTTTGCTGTTTTATATTATACTTTAGATTATTCTGGTCGTATACTTTTTCTATAAAATATGAGTTGTGGTAGGTTCCGTTATTCAAAAAAACGCCGTATGAAGTAGTGATATCTTTAAGACTACAACCTTTTTCACTTGCACCTAATGCTAGGCTTAGCGAATTGTCGTTATCGGTAAGACTTATCGAGGTTTTTGAAACGTATTCTTTTGCCTTTTCAATGCCAACGTAGTTCAGAATTTTTACGGCGCACGCGTTCAAACTTTTTGATAGCGATTCTTTTACGGTTACTTCGCCGTAATATTTTTCGTTATAATTAGACGGTGAGTAACCGTTAAAATCGGTTTTTTCATCAATGATTTTTGTAAACGAATTAACTACGTTTTCTTCTATTGCTGGCGCATACACTAAAATCGGTTTAATTACAGAGCCTAATTGCCGCAAAGGTTCTCCACAGTTTGAATAAAATGCCCTGATTTTACCGTATTTATCGATTAATATTGCGCTCTTTTTATAATCGTCGGATAATTCCAACATTTTATCTTCCAAAGTTCTTTGTAGATTAATATCAATAGTGGTATATACCTTATAATCGTAAACAGAATAGGGGATTGTTTCTATATTATTTAAAAATTCGGACTTGATTTGTTTAACTTGTGCAGAGCTAATATTATTTTCACTAACGTCTTTCGATACAAAATAAGCATCTTTTTCCTTGTTTTCATTGTATTCGTTTTCGTCTATAAATCCTTGTTCAAACATTTTTAACAAGACCAAGTTTTTTCTCGTAAAACATTTTTCGTTAGACGTTTTTGGTGAATAATATGACGGTGCTTTAATTATAGCTGCAAGTATTGCGCTTTCGTTAATATCTAATTCGTCAGGCGTTTTATTAAAATAATTTTTACTTGCCGACGTTATGCCGTAACAATTATCGCCAAAATATATTGTATTCAGATATTTTTCTAAAATTTGTTCTTTGTCATAATTTCGTTCAAGTTCTCTTGCAAGTTTAATTTCCGTTACTTTTCTTTTTATAGTTTTTTCACCACTTAAATGTGTGTTTTTTATTAACTGCTGGCTAATAGTTGACGCGCCTTCTTTAAATGACATACTCTTAACGTTATTAAATAGCGCGCTCATTAGCCGCTTGAAATCCACGCCGTTATGCTCATAAAATCGTTTATCTTCAATTGCTATAAAAGCGTTTTTTGTGTGTAGTGGGATTTCGTTAATAGGCGTTATGCTAACACCATCAGACTCTTCAAGCATAACTTCGTTATTCGAGTAATAATAGGTGACGGTTCGTTTTAAATTTATTAATTTATCGTCGTTTAGCTTTGTAGACGATGCCAAAATATTAAAATAGGTTAATATTCCTACGATGACAATGAATATCGCCGCAAAAACAGCAAACACGATTTTTAATGATTTTTTCATACGTGTTTAGTATGTAATATTATATTTATATTATACTCACAAAATAGCTCATATAAATTGACAAAAAAATTAAAATAAGTTATTATATTTATTATGGAAAATAATGCAAAATTTTACAAAATAATTACTTATGGTTGCCAAATGAATCTCCACGAATCGGAAAAAATTGCTGGGATTTTAACGGCATTGAATTACGCGGAAACAGATGACGACGAAAAAGCTAAAGTGATAGTTTTCAACACGTGCTGTATTCGAGAAAACGCATCGCAAAGGGCGGAAGGAAACGTCGGTGCATTAAAGCAATTAAAAAGAAAGAAAAAAGACTTAATAATTGCTGTTGGCGGTTGTATGACTCAGCAGCCTGGTTTTGCTGATAAATTTCACGAAAAATTTCCTTTTGTCGACATTATTTTCGGCACGCATAATCTTGAAAAATTCAAAGATTTACTTCTTAAAAAATTAAGCACGAAAAAAACGGTGATATCTATTGACGAAAAAGAAGGCGAGATTATAGAAGGTACGCCAAAGACAAGGACGAGCTTTCCTAATGCTTGGGTAAATATTACTTACGGCTGCAATAATTTTTGTACTTACTGTATAGTTCCTTACGTCCGCGGTCGTGAACGCAGTAGGAAACTGCAAGACGTCGTTAATGAGTGCAAAGAACTTATTGATGCAGGTTATAGAGAAATAACCTTGCTTGGTCAAAACGTAAATTCATACGGCAATGATTTAGGTAACGTTAATTTTGCAACGTTAATTAACGAAGTTTCTAAAATTAAAGGCAAATTCCGCTTGAAATTTATGACTAATCACCCCAAAGATTTTACCGAGGATTTGATTAAAGCAATAAGTGATAGTGATAAGACTTGCAAATGTGTACACCTACCGGTTCAGGCTGGTTCAAACAGAATATTAAAACTTATGAATAGGCGGTACACAAGGGAAGATTATCTTGAAAAAGTTAGACTTTTAAGAAAATACATCCCTGACGTTGCTATTACAACTGATATTATGGTAAGTTTTCCAACGGAAACCGAAGAGGATTTTTTAGATACGTTAAATCTAGTTGAAGAAGTGCGTTTTGCAGGCGCATTTACGTTTATTTACTCAAAGCGTAACGGTACGCCTGCCGCAAAAATGGACGGGCAAATCCCCGAAGATGTTTCCAAAGAAAGAATAGTTAAACTTATTGACGCTCAAAACAGAATTAACCGCGAACAGTCTGAGCAATATTTAAATAAGGTTGTCGAGATACTGTGCGAAGGTTATGACGACAAGAAGAATATGTATTTGGGACGCGACACTTACGGAAGAATGGCTTACTTTAACGGTAACGACAATCTAGTAGGTGAATTTGTAAACGTAAAAATAACAAAAACTGGTGGAATTTCACTCGTTGGGGAAATTGTTAACGATTAAAGAGGTGAAAAATGGGCAAAGGTCTTTCAGAGATGATGAAACACTATCTTCAAATAAAAGAAAATTATAATGATTGCATAGTCTTTTATAGGTTAGGCGATTTTTATGAAATGTTCTTTGATGATGCAATAAAGGCGTCTGCACTTTTAGATTTAACGTTAACAGGTAGAGATTGTGGGTTAGAAGAACGAGCACCTATGTGCGGCGTTCCGTTTCACGCTGCTGATAATTATATTGCAAAACTCGTTGCTCTTGGCGAAAAAGTTGCTATATGTGAACAACTTACCCAGCCTAAAGCAAAAGAACTCGTTAAACGTGACGTAGTTAAGGTCGTTACCGCTGGTACGGTTATAAATAACGAACTTATCGACGATAAAAGCAACAATTTTATCGGGTCTGTATACATAAAAGACAGCAAAACAGCATTTGCTTGGGCAGATATTACGACAGGCGAGTTCTTTGTTAGAAATTTTAAAGGAAATTTGGCAATTTCTGAATTGATGGACACTTTAGTTAGAGTGAATCCTGTTGAAATTATTGCATCAAACAATGCCGTTTCTATTTTTGCAGATGCGCCGCTTATTAAGCACGGTGTTCTTCCGCCGTTCAATAGTTTTACAGAAAGCCAGTTTAATTTATCCAACGCAAGAGATATTCTTGAAAAGCAGTTCAATATTTTAACTCTTGAACCTTTTGGTATAGAAAAAGATGTCGAATCTATTTGCGCGGCTGGCGCATTAATAGCATATCTTAAAGAAACGCAAAAACACGCGCTTGTAAACATTAACACGTTAAAAAAAGAAAGCGTTGGTGAAACAATGATGTTGGACGTCAACGCTATCCGAAATTTAGAGCTTGTAAAAACGCTTAAAGACGGTAAAAGATACGGGTCTTTATTTTGGCTTTTAGATAAAACCAAAACAAGCATGGGCGCAAGAAAACTTCAAAGTTGGATTTTGTCGCCGCTAAATAACGTAGATAAAATTAATTATCGCTTAGACGGTATCAAATGTTTATTTAATAATACGCTTACAAGACAAGGACTTGCTAACTCATTATCTTCCGTCCGCGACGTGGGCAGAATTAGCGGAAAAATCTCGAACGGTAATTTACTACCCAAAGACTGTCTTGCTCTTAAAAATTCGCTTGAAGCTATACCGAGCATTAAATTTCAGTTACTTGGTATGGATTCTGCACTTATCAAAGATATTGTTGACAATTTAGGTGATTTTTCAGATACAGTAGAACTTTTAAACGATACCATCAACGAAAATCCGCCAGCAAATATGAAAGATGGCGAATACATAAAGGAAGGTTATAACGCTGAACTTGACGAACTTCGTTCGCTAAATAAAAACAGCAAGGCTAGCATTGCTAATATTGAAAATCGCGAAAGAGAACGTACGGGGATAAAGAATTTAAAAATAAGTTACAACAGAGTTTTTGGATACTATATTGAAATAACTAATTCATTTAAGGATAAAGTTCCTTACGATTATATTCGTCGTCAAACCCTTGCAAACGCAGAAAGGTACGTCACGGAAGAACTTAAAGAACTAGAATTAAAACTTTTGTCTTGCGAAGAAAAAGCTCTTCAACTTGAAGCGGCTATATACGCAGAAATTAAAGAACATCTTATAAATAGAATTTCTGAATTAAAAATTGCCGCAGATAACATTGCTAACCTTGACGTTATTTTGTCGCTTGCAACTGTTGCTAGAGAAAATAATTATACTTGTCCTACAATTTTGGATTGTGACGGTAGGTTAAATATCGTTGACGGTAGACACCCAGTTGTAGAAGCAATATCTAAACAAAGATTCGTACCAAACGACGTAATGCTAGATGGCGAAGAAAACCGCACAATGATCCTTACAGGTCCTAATATGGCAGGTAAAAGTACATACATGAGACAAACTGCGCTTATAACCTTACTTGCACATATAGGTTCGTTCGTTCCCGCAAAAGAAGCGGAAATCCCTATTACCGATAAAATTTTTACAAGAATCGGTGCTAGTGATAATCTTATATCCGATCAAAGTACCTTTATGGTCGAGATGACGGAAATGGCAAGCATTTTAAATAATGCAACCAAAAACAGCCTACTAATTCTTGATGAAATAGGACGTGGCACAAGCACGTACGACGGACTTAGTATTGCTTGGGCTGTCGTTGAACACATTACCAACAACGTAAAAGCAAAAACTATGTTTGCAACACATTATCATGAACTTACTGAACTAGAAGGCGTTCTTGATGGTGTGAAAAATTATAAGGTCACGGTAAAAGAAATGCAGAACGGAATAGTGTTCTTGCGTAAAATTATGCGTGGTGGCACAAACAGAAGTTTCGGTATAGAAGTCGCAGAACTTGCAGGCGTTTCAAAAAATATTACGGATAGAGCAAGACAAATTTTGAAAAGACTTTCAACGTCAAGTGCCGATACGCCGAAAATTAATATTGACGTCAACAACGAAGTTGAAGTTAAAAAATCTGAAATTGAAAGAATTATTGCAGATCTCGATATGAATAATATTTCACCGATGCAAGCATTTAACGTACTTGCAGATCTAAAAGAAAAAATCGAAGGTTAATCATGAGTAAAATCAATCAATTAAGCAGCAAAATTTACAATCGAATTGCCGCAGGTGAAGTCGTTGAACGCCCTTTTTCAGTAGTTAAAGAACTAGTTGAAAACTCTATTGATGCTGGCGCGGATAACATTGTAATAGAAATACAAAACGGCGGTATATCATCAATAAAAATAACCGATAATGGTTCTGGTATAGAAAAATCAGAGCTTAAAAAGGCTCTTTTACCGCATGCAACCAGCAAAATATCTACGATTAAAGATTTAGACAATATTACTTCTTTAGGATTTAGGGGTGAAGCTTTAGCAAGTATTGCGTCTGTTTCAAAAATAAATATTGCATCTAAACCCAAAGACCAAGAAGTTGGTGCTCAGATAAGTGCTGAAGGCGGCGAAATGCAAGAAGTTACAGATTGCGCCGCTACAGACGGGACAATTATTACTGTAAACAATTTGTTCTTTAATACTCCCGTTCGTGAAAAATTCTTAAAGTCAGAACGCTCTGAAGAAAGTGAAATATCGTCAACGGTGGCAAAATTTATACTTGGAAACCCCAACATATCGTTTAAATACGTTGCGGATAATAAAGTTATATATCAGTCTTTTGGCGATGGATTTGAATCGGCTATGGCTTGCATCTACGGCGCAGACGTAATTAACGAATGTTTTAATATTGATACAGAAAAAAATGGTATTAAAATTCGCGGCTACATAGGCAAACACCACTTTACAAAGGGGAATAGGACATATCAGACAACCTTTATAAACGGCAGATACATTATTAACCAAACGGTATCTGCCGCAATAGCAAACGCATACTCATCATATCTTATGAAACGTCAGTATCCGTTTTACGTTTTGTCTCTCGAATTGCCGTCCGAAATTGTCGACGTGAACGTTCACCCAAATAAACTTGACGTTAGATTTGCAAACAATCAAATTATTTACAGTTCAATATATTCAGTAGTTTCAAAGGTTTTAGACGGAACAAGCGAGGCGATTAATATTGTTGCAAAAAGCCAGAATATTCCTAATGAAACTGTTAATAATTATACCACACCTAAAGAGCCAGTTGCAAAAAAAGAAACGCAAAAAGAAGAATACGAATCACAAAAGTGGAATCAGTTCGTATTTTGTGACGTGGGTAAAAAAGCTGAAAAAGACTACACAACAATCGAGAAACAGATTGAGACAAAAAAACAAGACGGTGTTGATATTTTTGCTGAAAACAAGGCGTTTTTGGAAAAATTAGCAAAGGAAAAGGAAGATAAAATTAAGCAGGAACAGACTACTATAACCATAGAAAAAGAATTAAAAGTCATTGGCCAAGCATTAAATACTTTCTTAATTCTTGAAGACGGACAGGACTTGTACTTTATAGACCAACACGCCGCGCATGAAAAGTTGCTGTTTGATAAAATAAATAAAGCTTACTCTGATGGTGACATGATAAAACAGCCATTATTAATTCCTTTCGTTCTAAACGTTAATAACGAAGAGTATCAATTTATTCTTTCTAAAATTAACGTTATTTATGATATGGGAATAGAAATAAGCGAGTTTGGTAGAAACGCATTTAAAATCTCTACAGTTCCTGCATTTTTATCTGATATTAATCTACAAAAGTTTTTTAACGACATATTAAACGATTTAGACGTCTTAAAATCTCTTACGTTAAACGACGTTTTGTTTGAAAAATTAGCACAGAAAGCCTGCAAATCAGCAATTAAAGCAGGTGACAAATTAAGTCAGATTGAAATCGACACCTTACTTAACGAATTAAAAAACAACTTAGGGTTAAAATGCCCACATGGCAGACCTGTTGCTATAAAAATTACTCGTACGGAAATTGATAAATGGTTCAAAAGAATTGTGTAGAAAATAAAATTATAATAATATGTGGACCAACCGCAAGCGGAAAAACTGCGCTTGCAGTAGAATGCGCTAAGCTGCTAAATACCGAAGTCATATCCGCTGATTCTATGTATATTTATAAGGGGTTGAACGTCGGCACCGCAAAACCTACGATGGACGAAATGCAAGGCATTAAACATCACCTTATAGACGTTGTTGAACCAACTGAAAATTTTAGCGTAAGTGATTATAAAAGACTTGCCGAGCCTATAATAAAAAATCTTCACAACCAAGGTAAAATTCCTATTATTTGCGGCGGAACTGGTTTTTATATTAATTCGATACTGTACGACTTATCGTACGGTAATGGTACGGGCAATCTTGAAGTTAGAGAAAAATATAAAAAATTAGCCGAAATTAACGGCAATGAATACGTTTATAATATATTGGAAAGTCTTGATCCGGATACTGCTAAAAAATTGCACTATAATGACATTAAACGCGTTATACGCGCGCTAGAAATTTATGAAAACGGCAATAAGAAATCGGAAATTGTCGACGATTTTACACCTAAATATAATTATAGCGCATATTCGATAAATCACGACAGAGAAACTCTTTATAATAGAATTAATTTAAGAGTAAACTTAATGTTTGATTCAGGGCTTGTTGAAGAAATAAAGCGACTTCTAAGTAGCGGCGTAAGGAAAGAAAATCAATGCATGCAAGCTATAGGCTATAAAGAAGTAATCGAGTATTTGGAAAATAGTTTAAGTTTGGAAGACGCTATTGAAAAAATAAAGTTAAATACTAGACACTATGCAAAACGCCAAATAACGTTTTTTAAAAAGTTATCTGGACTTAAATATTTAGATTATTGCCCGATAAACCAACTTGCAAAAAGGATAGTAGAACAGATATGATAGACATAAATTTGATTGAACGCTGTGAAGAAAAGATAAAAGATCAGTTTTTAAAATTAGATAAAGTTGCATTATTTAATCAAGAAAAAGTATTAAACGCTTTTAAGAAAAATCGTCTAGCACTAAGACATTTTTCAGGTACTAGTGGTTACGGCTACGGTGATGAAGGTCGCGACACCCTAAATCTTGTCGTTGCAGATATTTTCAAGGCAGAACAGGCGATATGTTCACCAACAATAGTTTCAGGCACACACGCGCTATCGCTTTGTTTATACGGTGTTTTACGTCCAAATGATAAAGTTCTTTGTATCACCGGCGAACCGTATGATACGTTGAGAGATATCGTATATGGGGAAGGGAACGGCTCGCTAAAAGATTACGGTATTGAATTTACAGCCTTACCACTTAAAGACGATTTTATTGACAAAAACGCTATTCATAACTACTTAAAAACCAACAATCCTAAAATGGTTTACTTACAGCGTTCACGCGGTTACGAGTGGCGAAATGCGTTAAGAATTAACGAAATTGAAGAGATTACTTCTTTTTTAAGATCAGTCGGCTTTAACGGTTGCATTATGATGGATAACTGTTACGGAGAATTTATAGAAGAAAAAGAAGCCACCGAAGTTGGCGTAGATCTAATGGCGGGCTCAATGATAAAAAATATAGGCGGTGGAATAGCCCCAACAGGTGGTTATGTCGTGGGGAAAACTTGCTACGTTGAAATGGTTCAAGCAAGACTTACCGCACCGTCAATCGGTGGCGAAGTTGGGTCATATGCTAGCGGATATCAATACTTTTTTCAAGGGGTTTTTATGGCGCCGCACGTCGTCTTACAGGCACTAAAAGGTTCGTTGCTTTTCGGTGCTGTTCTTAACGAACTCGGGTATGAAACTTCGCCAAGTTTAGATGAAAAACCAGGGGATATAATTAGAGCTATTAAATTTAACAATAGAGACGAGCTAATATCGTTTATACAGGGAATACAGTATAATTCACCCATTGATAGTTACGTAGATGCTATGCCTTGGGCTATGCCAGGATACGAAGACGAAGTAATTATGGCTGCGGGGTGTTTCGTTCAAGGTTCGTCAATTGAACTTTCCGCAGATGCGCCTGTAAAACCGCCGTATATAGCATATTTGCAAGGTGGATTGACATACGAGCATTGTAAAATCGCGCTTAAAAACTTAAAACTATAATAATATAACAGGATGCAAAAATAACATCCTGTTTATATTTTTTTAGCATTTAAAATTTACGCATTAACCCTTTAACAACACCTAAAATACTTACTTGATCAAAAATCATATCTTCCATATAATCATTTTCAGGGTGAAGGACGAATTTACCGTCTTTTTTAAAAAATCTTTTTACGGTTGCGCTGTCATCAATTAATGCGACGACGATTTCACCGTTTTCTGCAACGCTTTGTTGTTTGACTATAATAATATCGTTATCAAATATACCAGCGTTTATCATACTTTCACCCTTAACTTTCAGCGCAAAATCTGAACCCGTTGTATTAAATTCTTCGGGTAAGGGATAATATCCTTCTAAATTTTCAACCGCAAAAATAGGTGTGCCGGCACTGATAGTACCGATTAAAGGAATTGTCTTAAAATTATTCTTCTGTGGCAAAGAAATTGCCCGTTTTTTTAGTGCGCTCTTTTCAATTAAACCTTTATTCTTCAATCTTTCTAGATAAGAATAGGCAGTTGCAGTTGATTTTATGTTTAATTTTGAGCAAATTTCACGAACAGACGGCGGAAAACCGTTATCGTTAATAAATTCAACTGTAAAGTTGTAAATCTGATTCATTTTTTCTTCTGTACGTTTCATATCAACATTATACCACTAGCACGAACAAAAGTCAAACAAATGTTTGTGTTTTTTATTTTTAATATTAAGTTAAATTACATTGAATTAATTTTTTAATGTGTTATAATATAAGAAGTTGGAAACTTGCTTGCAAGGATTTACAACTTCGCAATTTTTCAAACTTTAAGTGTAAAAACAAAAGTTTTTATTGCAAAACGTCAGTTTTGCGAAAGATTTAGTAGTGCAAAATCTTTAACATCATATGGCTTATAATATAAGAAGTTGAAAACTTGCTTGCAAAATCTTTAACTTTAAATAGTTTATATAATATTAAAATAATATTTAATGGGGCGTAGAGATTATGAATAAAAAATATTGTGAAATTTACGATAGGGAATGTATTAACTGTGGCGAATGCGACGTTTGTGACTTAGATCCAAACAAGATATGTGATAGTTGTGGAAAATGCATTGAAACTAACGAAAATTACAAAATCATTAAGATAACAAAAATTATCTCAGAAGAAAAATAGGGTGATTACATTTAATCACCCTATTAAATCATAATTATTCGCCGTCGTCAGGTTTAAGCGAAATTGCCTGAGCGGCTTTTTTTCTAATATCTTCTGTTATCGCAGCGTAGTGTTTCTTTGTCGTGTTTACGTCTTTATGTCCTAAACAATCCGCAACGACGTAAATATCTCCCGTTTTTTTATAAAGGCTCGTACCGAACGTACTTCTAAGTTTGTGTGGCGTTATTTTTTTTAAGGGGGAAACGATACGCGCGTATTTTTTTACTAGTTCTTGAACAGTTCTTGTGCTGATTCTTCTGTCTTGCAAGGATAAAAATAATGCTTTTTCATTTTCAAGAGCCGTTTTTTTGTCTTTTCTAACTGTTTCCACGTAAACGCTAAGAGCAGATGCAACTTCTTCATTAAAATAAAGGGTAGCGCGATTTCCGCCTTTTCTCGTAACGACAAAACTATTTGTGTTGAAATCTACATCGTCAACGTTTAGCCCAACTAATTCACTTATACGGATACCCGTACCTAAAAATAGGGTAATAATGGCGGTATCTCTAAGTCTTGTAACGTTATGAAAGTCTTTTTGACGTTTTGTTAAGCCTTGACCACTTTCAACGGTATAAAGCATGTCGCCGATTTCGTCAATTTTATCGTTTGTGTCAAGCCTAACAATCTCTTTTTCGTGAATTTTAGGCATTGTAACCTTAGTGGGGGTGTTTGCTGGTAATAGGTTTTTATTAAAGAAATACTTATAAAACGCTCTCAGCGTTGATAGCTTTCTAGCTTTTCCAGTTTCCGTGCAACGCTCGTACTTGCCGTTAATGTTATAATGGCTTAAATAACTCAAAAAATATTCAATATCAGACGCATCAAGCGCAGCTAAATCAGAAAGTTTGATTTGATCTATATTTTTATCTCTAAACACTTTTTTTGATAAAAAATCAAAAAACACCCTTAAATCGTATCCGTAATTCAATCGGGTTAAGGGGGAAGTTCTAAGTTCGACACCTATAAAAAAATCTTGAACGTAATAGGGCAGTTTTTCAACTATTGCATTAAGGCGTTCTATACACGCAATTTCGCGTTCTTCAAAGTAACTTTTGTTTTTCATAATTAAATTATAACGCCAAGTTTAAAAAAAGTAAAGTAATAAATAAAAATTAAAGGGGAATAATTGCTGGGCGTGCAAAATTTTATCGTTATGACAGAGATAATTGGATTGCGTGGCAAATTAATCCATGTAGGATTTAAAATCCATGTAGGGCATAATATAAATTTAAAATTCACACATCATTTATGATAATAACAACACACCTATATCTATGCGCAAAACACGGCTTTTACGCATAGATGGCTTAAAAATACACAGTTTTGTATAAATGTCAAATCGCTTGTATTTATTTAATGATTTTTGAAATAATTTCATCTGACATTATAATTTAATTTATAAATCTTAATTATAAATCTTGACTTAATTAAAATTTAATAGTATACTTATTAAAATAATATATTTGGAGTTTTTATGGAACAACCAGCAATTAGTAGCGATTTAATCCGTGGTCATATTGACACTATAATTTTATACTCCTTAATTGACGGTGATAAATTCGCGCAACAAATCAGTGATTCGATTGAAATTAAAAGCGGAAACGAATATAAAATCAATCAAGCAACTTTATATAGTTCTCTAAAGCGTTTAGAAACGTTAAAATTCGTTCAGTCGTACTGGAACGATTCGGTTAGCGGACGCAGAAAGTATTTTAAACTTACTGAAAACGGCAAATCTAACGTAGAATCTAACCTATCTAACTGGTCATATTCTCGCGCAATTATAGACAAATTAATGGATTGCGCGCCAGAACAGTCTTGTCAAACTAAGGTTATTGAAACTATTAAAGAAAAAATCGTCGAAGTTCCCGTTTATATCGAACGCCCTGTTCCGACACAAAGCGTTACTAACGTTCAACAAACTACTACCCCGATTGATTCAACACCTTTAACATCTAAAATTGAATCAGAACAGCAAGAAAAGCCCGATAATACGCAAGAATTGAATTTTAGAAACGTCCTAAACGGTTTAATTAAGTCTAGTAATTCGCAAAAACCAACAACTCAAGAGCAGTTAACGCCGATTGCGCGCGAAAGCAACGCAGAAAAAGTTGAAGAAAAATTAAAATTCAACGAGACGATCACGCAAACAGATTATAATACAAACAAAGCTAGCAATACTGGAAAAATTGATTTTGGTGATTTAACACTAAAAGCTGCAAAAGAAGGCTATAAATTAAGAATTTCATCTAAAGATTCAGTAATTACGCCTGGAAATATTCTTATAAACAAGTTAAACGTTTGCTCGGCAATGCTTATATATTTAGTCGTTATGCTAGAATTTTTAGTTTTTAGCTTAGCTTACAAATCAGTTCTTAATCCAGCGCCGATTGTTACTATTTTATTAATTCTTGCGTTTTCAACGTTTCCCGTTGTGATGGCGGTAAGATTTTTTAAAGCCCCAAATCAAAAAACGTCAAAACGTATAAATGCAGATGGCATTTTGACGTCGGCTATAATCGTTTTTAACTTGTTGATGATAACGCTAGCGGCAAATTTATTAGCGGGAGTTGATTTTAGTGACACGTTTACAATTTTGCTATCATTAGTTATTCCGTGCGTAATATTTGCAGACGTTTTGTTGTATTTTATAATTAAATTTTATATTGCTAAAACTAAATTTTTCTCAATAAAACCTAAAAAAACCGCTAAATAAGCGGTTTTTTTAATTGAAATTTTATAAATTAATAAGATAATCGACTTCACGAGCGGTAAGTTGCCTTACTTCACCTCTGTCTAGTCCTGCAAGTTTTAATTCACCGATTTTAATGCGTTTAAGAAAATCTACGCAATTATTTACAGCTTCAAACATTTTTCGAATTTGACGATTTCTTCCTTCAGTAATGGTAATATGAAGTTTTGAACCTGTTTTGCTAGTTTCAATAAGCCTAACGTTGCATTTTTTTGTCTTTACACCATCAATAACTACGCCCGATCTCAATTTGGATAAATCATCGTCAGATACAGGTTTTTCGGTTTTTACCAAATAAGTTTTCGGAATTTCATTTTTGGGGTGTGTTAACTTAAACGTCAAATCGCCGTCGTTAGTCAAAATTAATAGTCCTTCGGTATCGTAGTCAAGCCTTCCTACCGGAAATAAACGTTTGCTATTAGACGGTAATAAATCTATAACGGTTTTTCTGCCCTTATCATCTTTTACTGTACAAACGTACCCTTTGGGTTTATTCATAATATAATAATCATACTTTTTAACGACGTTTACAGGTTTTCCATTAACCGTTACAGAATCTGACCCCATATCAACTTCATCACCAAGGCTGCATACTCTGCCATTAATTTTAACTGCGCCGTCAATAATCAACTGATCGGCAGCTCTTCTTGATGCCACACCGCTGCTAGCCAAAAATTTATTGATTCTCATAAGTTTATCCTTTAATTTATCTTAATTTATTCTACTCCTATTATAGTATAGATTTTTTGTTGAAAAATCAAGTTATTTTCACAATAAATTTTGACAGAACCAATTTCTTGGTCTTTTTTTACGGAATAATCAATAAAATTTGGATAATCGTATTCAATTTTTATATTTTTAATTTCATGTTGTGTTAACGGCAAAAAAACGTCATCTTTAATATAGATTGCAATTTTTTTATTATTTTTAGTATTAAATATAAATCCAACGATATTATCAGAATCTAGTACGTTATATAATTTATACGATGAAAACGTGTTTGTTAGCAATTCTTTAGAGCGTTCAAACATCGGCGGACAGTTTAATACTACGCAAATAAGTTCCATGCCATCTCTAACACAACTAGAAACTAAGCATCTTCCAGCCTTTTTAGTATATCCTGTTTTTATTCCAGTTGAGCCTTCAAATTCTTTTAACATTTTATTTTTATTAACTAAATGTCTATTATAATTTCTGGTAGTAAACGGAATATCTATTGATTTTGTCGATACAATTTCTCTAAACGTATCATTTTTCATCGCATAACACGATATCAAAGCTAAATCATAAGCGGTTGTATAATGATTATCGTCGTGTAGTCCGTGCGGATTAGTAAAATTACTATTAACCGCCCCGATTCTTTTAGCCGTTATATTCATTAGTTCTGCAAACTTTTCTATACTTCCGCTGCAATGAACAGCAAGCGTTTCTGCGCAGTCGTTTCCAGATCTAAGCATTAAACCGTAAAGCAGATCTTTTACAGACAACTTTTCACCAACTTCCAAATATATACTTGACCCCTCTACACCAACCGTATCGTTAGAAACCGTTATTATGTCAGACATATTACAGTTCTCAATCACCACTAAACAAGTAACGATTTTTGTGGTGCTCGCCATGTACATTTTTTCATTAGCATTATCTTGGTATAAAACTCTATTTGAGTCTCTTTCCATTATTATTTGACCGCTACGGCTACTCGCTTCAACCTCGGTATTATTGACCACAACATTACATAGCATTAATATTAAAACCAAAGTAAAAGCAATAGCGAATTTCAATACAAATGAATTATTGCTTTTCATTGTTTTGTAATTCATTTAAGAACTCCGTTGCTTTTTCAATAAGTTTTTCATACGGCTGATCTGCCACGGTTAGCACCTTAAAAGCTTCCCCTTCCTTTAACAAAAAGCCACAAGGTTTTATTGATATTACAGCACCATTACCAGCAGAATACGGCAAATCTGAAGATTTTTTAAATATATTTAGTTTACCATATTCACCGCCACCCATCATAATACCGATAGTTACTTTTGAAACGGGAACAACATATTCACCGTTTTCTGTTTTAATGGGACTACCTACGACGGTATTTACGTCAATAATACCGCTCAAATTCTTAAAAGTTGTTTCTATTAAAGAATTAATTCTGTTGTTGTCTGTATATGATTGCATAAATTATTTTCTCCATTATTATTTTAATAATACTCAATAATATCATCAATAAATTAAATATAATAGTTGATTTCATGTATAAATTTAACACGTTTTCGTCTTCGTGGTAGTTAATTTTGTTGTCAAGAACTAGATATGGTTTATCGTGATAAAAATACCAGTCTAACGTTTGATTTATATAATTTAGGATAAAAGCGGCTGAAAATGCCGCTAGATTATTTTTTGCTAGTCCTATTTCAGTCAAAGAGTGAACTCTAATTATATGATAATCTTTTAATGGTTTAACTTTTTCACCAACACCGAGTAATTGTTTATTTTCAATGATAATTGCTTTATTCTTTGTTAAATGAATACAAACTCCTTCTTTTATAATTTCAATGTATCCGCTTATAATTTTTAACATTCCAAATAAATCTATAACAAAATATACCCTCTTCAAATTCGCAGAGTAATATATTTGAAGATTTAAAAATAACGGAAATATTAGAATAATATAAGTCAATATTGCAGCAATTATCACAAATTTAATATTTGCATTAATATTTTTTATATACAAAAAAAGAAGGACGCGTTTGTCCTTCTTCATATAATATTTATTCGATTAAATTTTCTCAACGTCTTCCCCGACCAGAAAATCTGGAATTTCTTCATCTTCAATATCGGGAAGTTCAAAATCGTCATTAGTGGTATCTTTTTCAGAATTGTCTTCTTCATTGCCGTTTGAAGGCTGATTAACGTCTGCAGTTGCTGCCGTTTCGTCAACGTAAACGTCTTTACTGTAAAGGTAATCGTCTTCCTTATTATCACCCCTAATTAGTTGAATTTTGTTAATCAACTCGTCATAATCGGGTAGTTCGTCGAGCGAAGATATTTGGAAACGTTTTAAGAACTTATCCGTCGTTCCAAAAAGTACAGGTTTTCCAACTGCGTCTTTTCTTCCTACAGGTTCTATAACACCAAGTTCTAATAGTTTCTGTACCGCGTATTCACTATTTCCCCTTATTTCTTCAAGGTCAATTCTAGTTACGGGCTGTTTATAAGCAATAATTGCCGCAACTTCAAGCATGCTCTTAGAAAGTTCTCTTTCTTTTATGGGATTTAATACTGACGATACTTCGTCGGCATATTTGGGATTAGAGCAAAATTGCAATTTTTTATTGAAAGAAAGCAACTGTATACCACTATCTCCCGAGTATTTTTCCTGCAAAACTTTAACGGCAGACTGGATATCTTTATCAGTAACTTCAAGTTTTTCTGAAATATCAGATATAGCAACCTGTGTACCCGACACAAAAAGTATTGATTCAATTGTATTCGTCAATTTCTCCAAGTTCTTCATTTCTATCTTCCCTTAACGTAATCGTTATATCGTCAAAAACTCCGTTCTGTTCGACTGTTATATATTGTAGTTTCAATAATTCTAGCATTGCTTGAAAGGTTGTAATAAGCTCGTTTTTAGTGTAATAACTTGAAAACATTTCAAAAAAACTTGCTTCTTTGCGATCAAGTAGTATGGATCTTATATGTTCTACTTTATCTTTAACCGTAAAAACTTCTTTTGGTATTTCTTTTAGAACGTTTTCTTGACGCTTTTTGTCGTCAACGCGCATTAAAAGTTTTGAAAAAGCAGCAATAAGTCCGTCAAGATTAAAATCGTTATATACAATTTTAACGTCGCCAACCGATTTGTCTGGCTCTTTATAAAATCTTAGAACATTTTCGTGTTCTTTTAACTTTTCACTCGCCTCTTTAAATAATTTATACTCTTCAAGCTGTCTTATAAGCGCGGTTTCTGGGTCTTCAAGGTCGTCTAAATACTCTTCAATTTTAGGCAGTATGGATTTTGACTTAATTTCTAAAAGTGTTGCCGCCATATTAAGGTATTCACTTGCCTTATCAACGTCTAAAACACTAACCCCTTCCATATATGCTAAAAATTGTTCGGTTACTTGCGACACGAAGATTTCCTTAATTTCGATCTTTGCTTCTTTTATAAGATGTAAAAGCAAATCAAGAGGACCTTCAAAGTTATCAAGTTTTGTTGAATAATCGACAATTGATTCAAATTCTGCCATTAGAAAATTAGCCCCCATAATAGCGTTATCGGTTTTTGTAAAAACCCGACGACAAAATTAATTGATATGCCTAAAACGTCTAAAAAATATAGCCCCGAAAAATCAGCAACAACACTTAAAATAAATAATCCATAAAGAACGTATACGCCCTTATATCTCAAAAACCAATATAACGACGAACGTTTTTTACTAAAAACGTCTATAACTCTAAAACCGTCCAAAGGATATATCGGGATAAGATTGAATACGAAAAATACTAAAGACAACCTAAAGACGTATAATAGCGTTAAACCTAAAGTTTTTGTAAAAAGTCCAAATTCAGGAACGTAAAGAGCGACCAGCATATATAACGGATATGCTAAAAAAGCAAGAATATAGTTAGCCGAAACACCTGCTATCGACGTATAAAAACAACCTTTTTTATAATCCTTAAAATTGTTTGGATTTACGGGAACGGGTTTTGCCCAGCCAAACCCTGCAAAAACAAAACAAACAAGCCCTAAAGGGTCTACGTGCGCCAAAGGATTGAGTGTATAGCGATTATAAAGTTTAGGCGTCATATCACCGCTTTTAACCGCAGCAAAACCAAAACCGTGCGCAAACTCGTGTATAGGCAATACTAGCATTAACGCAAGGAACATTGCTATATAGGATATAATTCTTTCTATAAACACTTAAAAGCTTTCCTTCTAATAAATATATATAACATTATATATTAAGAAACGAAAAAATGCAAGAAAAAACGCTTAAACTTGTTAAGCGTTTTGAATTTAAATATCATTTCTTATTAAATCTTCGTACGTTTGCGGTTTAATAACGTATCTTGATTTGCCGTCTTTTACCATAACAACAGGCGGAATAAGATTTCTGTTATAGTTGCTTGACATTGAATAATTATAAGCACCCGTAGATAAAACAGCAACATGTTCACCCTCTTTTATTTGGGGAAGCTGGCAATCTTCTGCTATAATATCGCCACTTTCACAGCATTTTCCCGCTATTGTATACACCTTATCTTTTTTAGCAAGCATATTCTGAGCCGCAACGACAGTATATTTAGCCTGATAAAGAGCAAATCTAGGGTTGTCAAACATACCGCCGTTAATCGCAAGATAGGTCTTTATCCCCTCAATATCTTTTATTCTTCCAACAGTATAAAGAGTAATTCCTGCCTCACCAACAATCGATCTGCCTGGTTCAAGTATAAGATACGGTTTTTTCAACCCCTTCTTCTCCACCGCAGATTTTAATTCGTTTGCAATATTTTTAATATAATTAGCATATTCTGCGCAAGATTTTTTCTCATCGCCTTCGGCGTAATATATACCAAACCCACCGCCTAGATTTAGAACGTCAAACTCAATGCCGATATTTTTTAGATACTGATAAAAATCCGTCATTTTTTCAACAGCAAGCAAAAAGGATTTTGTTTCAAATATCTGAGAGCCTATATGGCAATGCAATCCAACCAAGTCAAGATTAGCCTTTTCTTTAACGTACTTAACAACTTTTTCCGCCTCACCACTATCTATTGAAAATCCAAATTTAGAGTCTACTTTTGCCGTTTGAATAAAATGATGTGTATGCGCCTCAACACCGGGGTTAACCCTGATTAATACTTTTTGCTTTACGCCTTGCCCCTTGCAGATATCGTCAAGGGTATCCGCTTCGGTATAGGAATCAAGGACGATATATCCAACTTTGTTTTCAACGGCAAAACATAATTCATTATAAGTTTTATTATTACCGTGCAAACATATTTTTTCCATCGGAAATCCGACCGACGCTGCAGTATAAAGTTCACCGCCCGACACCGAATCTGCGCCAATCCCCATATTATTAATTATTCTGTATATTTCTTTACAACTAAATGCTTTAGACGCATAACAAATCATGCCGTCACCATACTCATTTTTGAGAGTATCGGCATAAATCTTACACATATCTTCAATATATTTTTGGTCCATAACGTAAAGTGGCGTACCATACTGCTTTACTAAATCGCTCGTATCAACACCACCGATTTCTAAACGTCCTTTTTCGTTTACTTTTAAGGTTTCTCTTTGATTCATTTGTTCACCCACAAGATAGTTTATATAAATTTTAGTTCAAATTAGTCTAATCCAAATTTTTTGAAAGAATAATCTAAAGTTTCATCAGAAGAAACGCCGTCTACCCACGTACCAACAAGCTCATAAGTATTTGGACCAACTCCCGGCGGCTCGATTTGATAATGGTGTGGGCCAAACAAGTTTCTTCCGCCCGACCAAATTTTTATTTTAATAGTATTTTTACCTTTGACAACGTATTTGGATATATCGGCTTTATTTGAAAAATATGATTTATCAACCTTAGCGTCGTTAACGTAAATCTCGGATATAGCGTAATTACCTTTTAAATCGAGAATACAGAATTCTTTATCCCAAGTGAACTCGTCGCTAAACTCAACGTTGCCGACAAAAAACGGGTATCCGTCTTTAATCATATTATCAACACAAGTTTTTCTTTCTGAAATATAAAAATCTTTACCACGATAAAAGTCTGATTGACATAAATCTTTAACGATACCACTTTTTGAATAAACACCGAAATCACCTTCAAGATAACAGCTTTCAATGGTCGTATCGTACGCTAGTTTGTTTTTAAGACCTTCGGTAACGGCACTACCACCGAACAAAACAAAATAAACGTCGTCGCTTTCATAGAAGTTAATCTTGATAATTACTTCGTTTTCGCCTAAAACAACGTATTTTGTAATATCACCCTTTAAAATCTTCTTATCAAACTTAGACGCGCAATTAAGGTCGATTAAATTACCGTTAATTTTGCACCAAATATTATGCATATCTTCGGCTAAGAAATTAATTTTATTAGGTAATTTTTCAACGTTAAAAGTGTATTTTAAGAATACTTCGCCGTTATAACGAAGTTTTAACAGTTCATTAAAAACACCCATATATCTTAACTTTTTGCTGTAATTAACGCCGTCAAGCGAGAACTGCAAAGTATCAAGCGTCAAATAATTATCTGAACAATTAGTGATTTTTTTCGGGCCATTAAGAGTAAGAATACAATTAGACTTTTCTTCTTCAACACAAACTCTATCGTCTGACAAGAAAAGTATATAAGATTGCCCACCGTCAAAACGCACGGTATTACTAATACTTTCAGTAGTTAAATTCTCCAAATCAAGCCTAATAAAACTCTTAAAATCACCGCTAAAAATAACTGTTGTCGGCTCGTTTGAAAGATTTACTGCATAAATAAACTTAAGCCCGTTATATTCACGAATAGTAGATTTTATCTGTGTGTTTGGATCGCTTATAGTGTAATCTTGCGCCTTAATAATTTCATCAAAATCAGTATTTGACTTAAACGTGTAAACGTGTTCTTTCCCTTCAATATGGGTTGGCAAGTCGTCGCAAAATAGCATTTTGCCACCAGCGTTATAATACTGTTCAAACAAATCGTAACTCGTTTTGTCTAAAGTAAATACTTTTGAGAATATGATAAAATCGTAAATACACGCGCCAATGATTAATTTATTCCCCATAACTTTGGCGTGTTTTGCCATTACCGTCTCGTCTATAATATCAAAAGGAATATTTAACGAAGATAATTTAGCTGCTAACGCTTTATATGAACTATCAACGTCGCTTTTTGTAGTCCAACCTGCTCGTTTATAGTCAAAATACGAACTTCTAATCGGTGAAAGTATTGCTACTCGCGCATTTTCCTTGCTTTCACCTAGCAAATAGCCAAGTCTTGTAAAATAATCGTTAAATGATTTAAAGTCTTCTTTTACCCAAGAATTTGCCCATGAATAGAACGCAGGATAATCACGTTTTCTTTGCCCACGAATAGAATACGGAAGTAGATGTTGACACATCAAATTCACAC
This sequence comes from Clostridiales bacterium, assembly GCA_015055805.1. GTDB lineage: Bacteria > Bacillota > Clostridia > Christensenellales > Borkfalkiaceae > UBA1259. The sequence goes on along the minus strand of SVHN01000004.1, from coordinate 34,225 downwards.
CGCGGACGTATTGACTTTCCGCCGTCATTTTTAGTTCTCTTGGTGAAACGTCCCAGCCTGCGCCAGCAAACGTTTCGGTAAGAACTTGTTTTTTGCCAAGTTGTTTTGCAACCGAATAGACCTGTCTTGCCTCTATTTCGCCAGTATTCTTCTTGCCTAAGTGATCTATACCGGGAATATGTTCGTATTCATAAAACGGCATTATTCCAGCACAACAAAGCATTTGATAGTTTAACGAACTTTCTTCAATATAATGCCCTGTTAGTGATACGCCATTTTTGTCGCACCAGTCATAAACCATTTTACCAAATGCGTTTATGAATAGTTCTTGCATACCTTTCCAGTAGCGGTATCTAAACTCTTTATATCCATTTTTATCGACAAACATTAAGCCTAGTTTATCGTAAATATCTTCGTTATACTTTTCCTTGAAGAGTTTTGCTATCATTTTGGTGTAAGGGTGTTTTGCCCTATAATATTGCGGTTCGTCAGTAAAGAACCCTTTAATTAGTTTTGAAAACGCATCACCAAAACGCTTTTTATACTCATCGTGCGTTAGGGTTAAAAACTTCTCGACAACGTCAGGATTTAAAATATCGGCAGTTGATATAGAAACGTTTTCAAAAAGGTTTAAGTATTCACCTTTACCAGCCTTTGTCGTTCTGACGATTTCAGTATCAGTAATAAGATAAGATACGGTAGAATTAGGATCATATTCACCGATAGAATAAGTTATGTATCTATCACAATTTTCGGGATCTTCTAAAAGTTTACCACCAACAAAACCGCTAGGCCAGCCGTTTTCGTCGTAAACCCAACTTTGCATACCTAGTTTTTCCCCAACGTCGGTGCACGCTTTTATGCAATCAAACCAGTCTTCGCCAAGATATTCAGTAATTAGACCGCCACGTGCGTGCATAAAGTATCCGCCAAAGCCTTGGTCCTTCATCCATTTTACTTGTTCAGTAAGTTCTTCTTTTTCAAGTTTGTCGTTCCAACTCCAAAACGGCAATGGACGATAACTTGCAATATATTTTTCATTACGTAATTTTTTAGTTAAATCAATAATTTTTTTATCCATGCTAGACCTTGAAAAAAGTTATTTGTACTAATTATAAATAAGTATTTAATCAATGTCAACGGAATTAATAAAATTATGTATAATTTTAAAAAATTGAGCGTTAAATTAACGCCCAATTTTTCGATATGTCTGTTATTATATCAAAATAAGTTTTTTCCAACACGTCCTCAACAGCTAACACGTTAATGTTCGCAAGCTTTTCACCGTTTTCATAAACCTCTAACGTCCCCAACAAGTCGCCTTTTGTTATAGGCGCTTTTACTTTTTCGATAGGAATAAAGTTTATTTCAACACTACGTTTTTCATCTTTTGCCGAGAATAGAAAAAACGGTTTTTCAGCTACTACTTCAACACAGTCTTTTTTTCCGCCCAAAACTTCTACCTTAACGTCAATAGGTTTTTTATCGTCTATAATAAGCTTATTTACGTAATTGTCAAAAGCGTAGTTAAACATTGAAGAAACTTCCTTAAAACGCGTCTTGCTGTCAGGCGAAGATATCACAACTGATATTAATCTCATATCACCCCTAATAGCCGATGCGGCAAGACAATGTCCAGCCTCGCTTGTGTAACCAGTTTTGCCACTATCGCAACCCTTATAAAACCTGATTAACTTATTCGTGTTTGAAATTTCAGTTTCTCTATTGTTTGGGTGGATTATCTTGTCTGTCCAAATCCTAGAAAAACGATAATAATCTTCGTGCTTTAAAAGTTCAGAAAACATAATCGACACGTCTTTTGCAGAAGAATATTGATTTGGCTTAGGAAGCCCCGTACAGTTAGCAAACAAAGTGTTTTCCATACCTAATTCTTTTGCTTTATCGTTCATTCTTTGTATAAACGACTGTTCGTTTCCACACAGCCTTTCAGCCATCGCAACGCAAGCGTCGTTTGCAGATGCAACAACTATGCTTTTAATTAAATCTCCAACTATATACTGCGCGTTAGCCTCTAAAAACACCTGTGATCCGCCCATACCTGCGGCATTTTCACTAACGGTAATACTTTCATCTAGAGCAATTTGGTCATTGGCTTTTGCCTCAAAACATAATAAAAGCGTCATAATTTTGCACATGCTGGCAATCGGCAGTCTATCATTTTCATTTTTTGAAAAAATAACTCTACCACTATGCGAATCGATTAGATAAGCAGATTTACTGCTACAAGTTATAGTCTCGTCCGCAAACGCTTTTGGTTTTGCGTAGCTTGTAAAACAACCAAAGCAACCAAGAGTTAGTAAAAATGCTAATATAATAAAAATTACAGAATATCCTCTTTTCATAACAACCTCCGTCTGAAAATATTTTCTGTAATTTTTAAATTTATATACATTATGTCACACACAAACACACAATAAACAACTTGAATTTTACTAGTTGTTTATCATATTATTTATTGATATGCCAAACCCACGCGTTGGATCGTTAATAAATACGTGCGTCACCGCCCCGACAAGTTTTCCGTCTTGAACGATAGGACTTCCACTCATTCCTTGAACGATACCACCAGTAGTATTTAACAATTTTTCGTCCTTTACTTCTATAACGAAATTTTTTGTTTCCGTATAGTTTTCATTTTTTACAATTGATATATTATACTGTATAGGTTTTGAACCGTCAATAGTAGTATATATCACGGCGTCACCCATTTTGGCATCACCTATAGCTATCTTTTCTAGACCGCTAAGATTATATTCGCCGTTTAAACAACCGTATACACCACATACAAGATTTTTTTCTATTGATGCAATCGGCTTATCCCTTAAAAAGACGCCTCGAAGTTCTCCAGCCTTGCCGCGCTCCCCCTTTATTACACCTGTGATATTACAATTATATAAATCACCGCCTAAAATACTTAGTACGTCACCATTATCACCTATTACCGCATGCCCAAGTGACGCAAAACGATTGTCGTCGATATAAGTAATAGTACCTATACCACTAATACTATCTTTAATGAAAACACCTAACTTAAATTTACCGCTCAAATCTTTAGACGGTTTAATAGTTTTATCAAGGATTTCACCATCACGCTTAATTATGATATCGGTAACAGCATTGCTTATAACGGTATTTTCTATATCTTTAGCATTGTTTATTTCAAAGTTGCAAATTTTTAATATCACGTCCCCTACTTGTATCCCTGCATCTTTTGCAGGTGATTCAAGTCCTTGCTCAGTAATCACGTCACACAGCCCAACTACGTGTGCCCCCTTAGTGCTGATTGAAAACCCTGCCGGCATACCGCCAAGATATACATATCTCTCGTCTGCGTTAACACTTGAAAATCCAAAGGTAAGCGACAAAAAAATCGCCATCAACAAGCAAACAATACTAATTTTCTTCTTCATACTCACTCCTATACACGTATAGAATGAGTAGATTTTAAGTATTTATACAAAAAAAACCGAACAAATTGAAATGCACCTCTTAAAAGCGTCTAACTTTTGGGGTACATTTCAAAATTGTCGGTTAAATTATATTATAAAGTTTGTTTGAATTTATCGGCAGCGTCAATCAATTCTTTAGCGTGAATTTTTGCTGATTCGCTTTCGATATTGCCACCAACAAGTCTTGTAAGCTCTTCAATTTTGTCGCTAGCACTTAAAGTTTTAACGATAGTTTCCGTATGCGTTTCTTTCTCACTCTTTATAATCAAAAGATTATTATCCGCCATTGCGGAAATTTGAGGCAAGTGAGATATTGCAATAATCTGAACGTCTTTTGAAATTTTAGCAAATTTTTGCGCTACAATCTTCGCTACCAAACCACTTATTCCTGCGTCAATCTCATCAAAAATAAAGGTTGAAACGTTTCCGTATTTTGCCGTTTGCGCTTTAATCGATAGCATAAATCTACTGATTTCACCGCCGCTTATTATAGCAGATAGCGGTTTTAACGGCTGACCAAGGTTAGCGGAAAACAAAAACTCAACTTCATCTGTTCCGTTTGAAGAATTAAAGCGACAACTTTCAAAATCTGGAAAATTAGAAAAACCGACTTCAAACTCCGCCTTACTCATTCCAAGTTCTCGCACTTCTTTTAATACGTTTCTCGTAAAAATATCAGCAGATTTCCTTCTTAAATCACTCAATTCCTGATAAGTTTTATACAGTTCTTTTTCAGCGTTAAGTTTATCTACAGTTAGTTGTCCTGCTAGTTCGTTAAAGTTTTCTAAATTTGCCCTTTCTTCTTTCGCTGAATTTAGAAAATCTATAATTTCTTTATAATCGTTTCCGTATTTTTTCTTTAAGGACTTAATAACCGAAAGTCTATCTTCAATCTCGTCGGCATTATATGATGAATAATCAAACTCATCAAGCAAGCCATTTGCCGTATCGCTAACGTCGTCCAACTCAGAAAAAAGATTACTTATCCTTTCGTAAAGTTCCAAATATTCTTTTCCTAGATCCGTTATGTTGGATAGCGACCTAATAGCATTGCTCAAAACGTCACTAACACCACCTTCGTCACTTATGCATGATTTTGCGGTTAAGAGCGCGTTGACAATCTTTTCTTGATGCTTTAATTTTTCTTTTATTTCTAAAAGCTCCGATTCTTCATTTTCGCCTATATTACAACCCTCAATCTCATTGATTTGATAATTTAGAACGTCAAGCCGTATTAATCTATGCGACTCGTCACCACCCAAATTATCTATCTTGTGTAGAATATCCTTGTATTCTTTATATATAATGTTTAACTTTTGTTTAACTTCAAATATCTCTTCGCCACCAAATTTATCAATTAAATCTAACTGATTTTGGTTTTTTAACAAATAAAAATGCTCACTCTGACCATGCACGTCAACAAGTTTTGACGTAAGTTTTTTAAGCATTCCAGAAGTTACGTTTTCGCCGTTAATTTTTATTGAACTTTTGCCGTCAACGTTAAATTTTCGGGAAATAATTATATCACCGTCATAGTCAATATCGAGTTCGTTAAAGATATCAGATATTTCACCGTTATTTTCCACCGAAAACTCCGCTTTAACCAAGCACTCTGTTTCACCGCTCTTAATAAGGTTCTTATCTGCTTTTGCGCCCAAAACAAAATTGAGCGACTCAATGATAACAGATTTCCCTGCACCTGTTTCGCCCGATAAAACGTTAAGTCCTTCAATAAAAGGTATTTCAGCATTACTGATTAATGCTACGTTTTTAATTACAAGTTTTTTAAGCATTAAAGATTCCTTAAAATTTTCACAACAATCTCGGCGTCTGAATTAGATTTTGCTATAACCAGTAAAGTATCATCACCTGCAACAGACCCTAAAATTTGCGGCAAATGCATTCCGTCAACAGCCATACCCGCAGCACCGGCGTTGCCGCTTAAAGTTTTAATCACTACAAGATTATTTGCGTACGATACCGAAGTCATAATTTGTTTTAACACGCTTATCATTTGCGTTGATACAACGCCACTAGTAAGGTTCGCTTGAACGTACTTAAATCTTTTTTCGACGCCTTCCGCTTTGATAAGATTAAGTTCGTTAATATCTCTTGATATAGTTGATTGAGATATATCGTAGCCTTTCAAATTTAGCTTTTCAGTAAGCTCTTCCTGTGTGGATATCTCATCTTCGTTTATTATATTAAGTATAAGTGCAAGTCTTTCTTTTTTAGTCATTCTACTCACCTCTTTGCGATCTAAATTTATGATTTAATCTCTTAAAGAAATTAAAATCTTGCTTTCTCAAAAACACCGTTGGTTTTAAGGCTTTTTTAACGATAAAGGTATCTCCCTTTTTAAGATTTGCTATAAAATGACCATCAGCAAACAGTCCAACGGGAACGTCACCCGTAATTTTAAACTTAAAAGTAGAATCAGAAGAATATACTATTGGTCTTTGATTAAAATCATGGACGGCAATCGGCGTAACGCTGAACGCTTCGACCTTGGGTGCGAGAATAGATCCACCGGCAGACAGCGAATAAGCTGTTGCTCCAGTTGGCGTACACAATATAACACCATCACCCTTGTAACTACAAGTATCAGTATCATCAACTGCAACCTTAACTTCGGTAATCATACACCCAACGTCTTCAGAGTAAACCCTTTGAACGAACACGTCGTTTAATGCGCAATAAGTTATTTTATCGTAAAAAACGTCAATAGCAATACGAACATCCTTTTTTAGTTCGCCACTTTTAAATAGACTAACCGCCTTATCAATTTCACTACTTTCAAATTCAGATAAAAAGCCAAGCTTGCCAATATTTATACCTATCATAGGGATATTATTTCGGTTAGCAAATTCGTTTAGACATAATATCGTTCCATCGCCACCTAAAACAAATAAAACGTCGGCAGATATATCTTTTGATAAATCGTCGTCGTCAATAACTCTTGACGGTATTTCTGCTTCGTCAAGACTTTTGATTAATTTTTTAAGCCAAACAGCGTTAATATCTTTACCTTTATTATCGTAAACCAATGCGTTCATTATTTTCACCTATAAATATAATATCACAAAATACGAATATTTTCAATAGATATTCACAATATTATGAATAATATTTTATTCATTTAGTTCGTTTTATCAAATAAAGCCAAATATTCTAAATTCTTCCCGTCGACAATCGGCGCAGTGGTAACGTTGATTATTTTGAAACCACAACTTAACGCACAATCGATTACTTTTTGACATGCAGCCTTTTGAAGTGTATCGTCTTTTATTATTCCATTTTTAAACTTTCGCTTTCCGCCAACCTCAAACTGCGGTTTAATTAAAATAATCAAACACTTTCCTTTATTTAACAATTTAGAAAAAACATCCATAACCATTGTTGCAGATATAAAACTCAAATCCGCAACAATTAAGTCTAGTTCACTATCAAAATCACTTTTGATAAGTTCTCTAGCATTTTTTATTAACGGTATGACGTTATTATTACTTTTTAAATCCTTATGTAAAAGTTCGTCATTTAAATCAACGGAATATACTTTTTTTGCGCCGCATTTTAGCAAACAGTCGGTAAATCCGCCCGTACTTGCCCCGATATCAGCACAAACAAAATCTTTTACAATAAAATTAAAATCCTTTAATGCTTTACTGAGTTTATAACCGCCTAGAGAAACAAACTTTTCTGAATAAACGTACTCAATTTTAACGTCACTTGAAACAGAATATGCAGGTTTATCTACAACTTCACCGTCAACTAAAATTTCACCGCGCATTATAGCCTGCTTAGCCTTAGTTCTAGAATCAAATATTTTAATATCAACCAAATAATTATCTAATCTCATACCAACAAAAAAACACAATTGCTTGTGTTTTATTTTTTTCTTTCATACATTAGATCTGTAAATTCCGACAGGAACTCATTATTGTCTATTTTTGATAAGGCAACCTTGCATTGCTCGTAATGATATTTAGCACGTTCCTTTGCGCCGTTTAGTCCGAAAATTTTGACCGAAGTAAGTTTACCAACTTCCTTGTCCTTGTGCGGTGTTTTACCTATTGATTCTAGTGTTCCTTCTTCGTCCATTATATCGTCTGTAATCTGAAATAGACAGCCTAAATTATAACCAAACTCACTCAACTCGTTATAAAACTTCCCGCCACATAAAAGTGACGCCGCAAGCATGGGCGCAGTTATAAGTTTTGCCGTTTTGTTAGATATAATGTCATACAAAATCTTTAGGTCAGCACTATCGTTTTTTTCATTTTCAAGATCGAGAACTTGTCCTGCGATCATGCCAGAATATCCAGCAAATTCCGCAACAATTCTGCATGCCTTAACGTAGTTGTTATCCGTGTTTTGTTTAGATAGGCAAACTTCAAAAGCAAAATTTAACAACGCATCACCCGCCAAAATTCCGTTTGCCTCGCCGAACTTTTTATGCGTAGAAAGTTTTCCCCTTCTATAATCGTCGTTGTCCATAGCCGGTAAATCGTCATGGACAAGCGAATAAGAGTGTATAAGTTCTATTGCAAGTGCAAGTTCTTTAGCCTCTCTAAAATCAACGCCTAAGATTTCAGCCGTTGCCATGCATAAAATAGGGCGAATACGTTTACCGCCACCGCTGACGGCGTAGCGCATTGCATCTTTAACAGTATTCGGTGCTTGATCGCTCAACTTAGACAGTGTCGCGTCTAAATATTCATTAAAATAGTCTAAATATTTATTATATTTTACAGAGAACTTAGAACTCATTTATTTTTTCCTTGTAGCACATAAATAGGTATTTTCAAGCAACATAGCAATTGTCATAGGACCAACGCCACCAGGTACTGGTGAAATTAATGACGCTTTTTCCTTTACTGCATCAAAATCGACGTCACCAACTAATCCGTTTTCCGTTCTATTTATGCCAACGTCAATAACGACCGCCCCGTCCTTTACCATATCAGCAGTTACAAATTTAGGTCTGCCTATTGCCGCAACAAGCACGTCCGCATTTGAACATATTTCTTTAAGGTTGGAAGTTTTACTATGACAGATAGTTACCGTGCAGTTTTCTTTAAGTAGTAACATAGCCATAGGCTTTCCTACTATATTACTTCTACCGATAACTACTGCGTTTTTACCACTAAGTTCCACGCCTTCACTTTTTAGCATCTTTAACACCCCAAAAGGCGTGCAAGCAACGGTGCACGGCATTCCGAGCATAAGATTTCCAACATTTTCAGCTAAAAACCCGTCGACGTCTTTTTCTGCAGGAATAAGAGATAGAATTTTATTTTCGTTCAAATGTTTAGGCAATGGTAATTGAACTAAAATACCATCAACCGTACTATCTGATGCCAAAGTCTTTACCAAATCTGAAACTTCTTCCTGCGTAGAACTTTCAGGCAAATGGAAAGACAACGACTTCATTCCAACGTATTCAGTAGATTTAATCTTATTATTCACGTAAACTTTTGACGCGGGATTTTCGCCAACCAAAATAACGGCTAACGCAATTTTTCTGCCGTTTTCCTTTTCAAACTCACTTACCTTTACTTTAAGTTCATCTTTCACTTTTTGAGCAAGTGCTTTTCCGTCTATAATTTTTGCCATTATAACTCCTTTGCATACTCAGCAAGCACGCCATTTACAAAATCGGTGCTGTTTTCGGTGGAAAATTTTGCAACGATATTTACCGTTTCGTCAATAACGACGGCAACTGGCGTTGATTTGCAGTTTTCAAGTTCCGCCATACCAAGCATTAAAGCGCACCTATCAGCATTATATATACGGTTAAGCTTATAACCTGTAGCAAGCCTACTTATATTTGTTAGATATTTTTCCTCATTATTTATAACGTAACCAAGTAGATCTGTAGCAAATGACTTGTCGGCATCGTTCAAGTCCTTTATAAGAACAGTAAAAAGCCCTTCATCACTCGGATTGAAGAGCCGTGAAAATAGATACTTAAATACGGTTTCTCTCGCCTGACTTCTCATTTGTTAGCCTTCCTTTACTTCTAGCGTCTCAACTGACGAAACAACAGTTTTTTCTTCAAACGTTACGCCTTTAATTATTACGTTGACACTTGCAACGTGATACTCCGTCATTGCTTCTACGTTATGCCTTACCGCCTCTTGAATCTTAAACGCAACGTCCGAAATATTTTGTGAATAATGCGTTTTTACGGTAATGTCAACGTGCACACCGTCTTTTTCTATTTTTACTTTTATCGCACTACTCCGCATCTTTTTGTGCGGAGCGGTGCTGTAAAGTTCAACGTCGGGAATTTCGTTGATAGCAAGCAAAACTATTCCGTCAACAATTCCGTTCCCATAAGTAATTTTTCCTTCACGAGTGCTTAATGGTACTTTCTTAAAACGAGCCATGGTATCACCTAATAAATAAATTTCTTTATTTATTGTACCATAAAATATTTAATTTGCATAGTGTTTTTTAAGAAATAGGTATAATTTTTACATTTTCAGGTGAAGTTCCTGTTTCTTCGGCAATAATTGTATAGATAATTATCGCATCATCAGTAGTTAATTCTTCAGATTTGGTTATTACGTTGATATTATTTGACTCTAACCCCATGACTACAACCGCGTCTTCAAAGCCATAAGCTTTAATAAGATTTTCAAGCAAAAGCTCCTTTTCAGTCATTTCGGTGATTTCAATTTTCATTGAAAGTGCCTCTGCTCTCTCTGGGCTATCTGTAGCCGCCGTTTCAATAATATCGTCAAGTTGTAACAACTCTTCGTTTCTTGTCGTAAGCCTTTCACTTCTGTATTGAGTGAAATAATTTGCTGAACTTACAACCTGAGAATCGTCAGGTGTTGACGCTGTTCCCGTCGTTAACACAAAATTAAAGACGGCTGTGACTGCAAGCAATGCAATCATGCATGATAATACTACAATTTTTCTCTTTTTGCTCATATCTTTTCTCCTTTTTATTTTTTCATTGTTAAAATTTCTATCTGATTTACATCTATATCCAAAAGTGAAACGGTTGCTTGTTGAATTTTTGATAATACCGCTATACTGCCCGCACCTTCAGCGACAATTACCACCCCCGTAATCTCTGGATAAAGTTCTTTTAGAACGACTGTTTTTCCATTAACCAAAATCGGTGTTTCAATAATTTCCGTTCCACTCGAAGTTTCTTTAGTTATCGTTTCCATAGCAAGCACGGTTTCCATACCAGATTCAACCGTAATTATAACCGATACTTTCCCTGCGCCGTCAACGGTTGACAGCGTTTTAGACAGGCGATTTTCAAGCTCTTCTACATATGTATTTAGGTTTGATTCTTTTAATACTGCATCATCTTTTTTATAAAAACTACTTAAAAATATGCACAAAGCTGCTAATGCTAGAACTACAACGATTACATATTGTAGTTTTTTATTCGTCTTAATTTTGTCAATAATTGATTTACGTTTTTCAGTCTCAGAATTACTCATAAAAATTTACGACTCCTTTATCTACCGATAAATAATTTGCCACACCGTCTTTTGCTTGTTCGATAATATTTATATGCTCTTTGTCCGAATTAATAACCGCATTTTCTAAATTTATCTCAACATTTGTTATGTTTAAATTTTTCACGTCATCTATGTCGTATTTAATTTTAACAATAGCATCAAAAATCCCAAATTGAGTTAATATTTTATCTACGTCATTTTCTAAGATTTTAACTTTATTTTCAAAAACAACCCCTAGATATTCGTCTTGATATTCAATATTGTTTTCCTGTTTATCGTTAGAAAATGAAAATTTCGAATATTTATCAAAATTAAAATTTATAATAGGCTGCAAAATCACCAAAATTATCAAAAATGAAAAAGTCCCACGAATATACTTATTCATTTTCCCATCAGGTAAAATTATAGATATAATCTCAACTAGGATTATTATTGCTGCAACGCTTAAAATCCACTCTTTCATGCCTAAATAAACGCGTTTACAGAAAACGTCATTAAAAGTATTGTTATAAAAAACATAAATCCCACCGACAGTAAACATGCATTAAGATACGATATACATTTTGATATACTCATACATAAACTTGATAACCTTGGATCAGTTACAGGCTCTATCAGTCCAGCAACGAGTTTTATCATTAATGAAAACGCTGCTAACGATAGCGTTGGGGCGATTATAATATAAAACAAAATAAAAATGCCACCTATACCTATTGCATTTTTAATCAACACACTACCGGCAACAACAACGTCAAATCCGTCTCTTAAAAATCCACCCACAATCGGTATAGAATTTGATATGGTATATTTGGCAAGTTTCATAGTAACTCCGTCGTGACTTGCGCCGCTTATCCCATTTACCGATAAAAACAAAGTGAAAACTGTAACCGTTATACCAAGTATCCACTTTATAACACCATATATAAATTCAATCAATTTGTTTATTTTCACAGCCGAAGAAAAGTTTGAAATAATAGAAAATATGGTTACTACACCTATTAATGGCAGAACTATCGTTAGAACCACATTAATAATTCCGCTCGACAATAAAGCAACCGTTGGCGTATACATGCTAGCCGAAACGTTTCCCCCAGCAGCAACCATTAACGACAGCATTATGGGTGACATAATTTCACTAAATTTCGCTATGTTTTCTATAGCGTTTTTAATCGTATCCCAAAAGCCAATTAAAGTAGTCGATAATAATAAAATTATAGACAAGAAACATACCCAAAACGTAACGTTGGACACGCTCTCTTCCGCAAACGAGCTTCTAGAATTTTGCATTATGCCACAAAATATTGAAATAGCTAGTATGCTTATAAAGATAGGCACAACTTTGCAAATTCCACTAAAGAACAAATTTATAAAGTAATCTAAAATTGAATTATAATCACTTACGTATTCCCCGTTTAAACTTGAAGAAATCATTGAAAAAAAATCATACTGATTAGATACTTCGGGGATACCCTCTAAAAAATCGTTTAATTCAGAAAAATCTATACTTTGCAGTTGATCTCTAATACTATCACTAAGCTCGTCCGCCCAAACCACACCGTTATTCGGCAAGATTTGAATTGCTAGTATAGCAAATAAAAATAAAATTATAATAGCTAAGTTCTTTTTCATTGAAGAACCTCGATTAACAGATTAAGAACACCGTAAATAATCGGCATAGATAGAGAAAATATTATTAATTTACCAACAAAAACTAATTTATCAGCAATGCTATTTAATCCAAAATCCCTTATTGTTGCTGCGCTAAATTCAACGATATAGCCAATTGCAGTTATTTTAAATATTATGACGTATACTTTTTTATCAATCCCTGTTAATTCAACAATTTTATTTATCAACGTTATGGTGTCAGACAGATAATTTAAGGCATACGTTAACATTAGAACGCCCGCGCATATCGTTGCCAGTAGAGAAAGTTCGCTATTCACACCACGCAAATACACTATAATTATCGCGCATATTATTGCAAGTACGGCAAACTCAAGCATTAATATAGATTAAATATATTTTTAATATTCGTAAATAAATCACTTATCATATTTATAACAAGTGTTAAAACAATAACCAAACCCGCAAGCGCAACTAACGTAGCGATATCGTCTCTATCACTTTTTTTAAGGACTTGGGTTATCACCGTTATTAATATTCCTATTGCTGCTATTTTAAAAATTATATCAACGTTCATAATCACACCATAAATTATAATAAAACAACAAAGACCATAAGCCCAAACAGAAAGCCAAGTTTTATATATAATGCCTTATATTTTCTCTCATCTTCAATTGCCGCACTCAAATTATTTTCAATTGTTTTCGACGCGCTTTCAAGATATTTTATTTGTGTTATTTTATCACTACTACCGATTGTTTCTAGATACGTTTTTATAAAATCAATCTCGTCATTTTTCAATAAATTTTGTTGAATATCCAATTTTTTATTTTCAAAATAGTTTTTGACACACTTTTCAAATTCCCCAGCATCAACTCCGCTATTCACTAAATCAATCAAAGTTTTCTGGCTAAACGAAATTTCATTTTCAAGTTTTTTATTAAACGTCGCAAAATTAATATAAAATTTCTTTCTTTTTGAAAATTTAGTCGACAACATATACCCTATAACTGTACAGCTAACCAACGATAAAAGGCCAAAAAACACGTTCATATTTCTTCAAAAACCCCGTTATAAACACTTTTTAACTCACCTGGTTTTTCACCAGACAATAACACAACGTATCTTTCAAAAACATTTTCTATAAAATAATCTTTTCTAATCACGTCATCAATACTTTCAGCATGACAACTTGCCATTATCTTTACACCACAATCAGACGCTTTTTTAGCGCACGACCAATCATTTTTCGTTACTAATTCATCAGTAATAACAATTAACGGCGACATTGACCTTATTCCATATTCAAATGCATACAACTTGTCCGAATAAAGTATTTTATCTATGTTAACGCCTTGAACGCTTTCAAACTCAGCTCTTTCATCAATTATTAATATCGAACCAAGATTTAAACTATTCAATCTTAAAGCCAAATCCTTTAAAACCGTCGTTTTTCCACAAAATGGCGGAGATATAATTAATGTATTAAACAGATGCTTTCCATCATAGATTTTTTCAAAAAACGGATTACAACACCCCATTACTTCATGCGGAACTCTAATATTTAACGAAGTTATATTTTTTATCGTAATCACTTCATTGTTTTGTGATACGCATTCTCCACATATACCTATTCTTATTCCCTTATAAGTTAAAAACCCTTGTTTAATATTATCGTTAAAAGCATATATAGAATGCTCTGTAATATTTAAAATTATTTCATTTATATCATTAGCCGTACATAATATTGCTTGTCCATGCTCTAACGTCGCCCCTAGTTCACTTAAATAACACCAAGACGAATTAATATTAATTTTTACCGCAAACCCAACCCTTAAACGCATCTCAAATAACTTGTCTAAATCTATGCAACACAACCCATTTATAAAATTCGAAGGCAAAAAGTTAAAGTTCATTTGTATTAATATATTATATTGATAAAAAAATTAGAACAAAAAAAGCCTTATCAATTGATAAGACTTTTTATTTTAGTTTTTAAATTTTAGTTTTCGCTATTTCCAAGCATTTCAGCAATAGAAACACCACCGTCACCGCTGTTATCGTCTTTCCACTCACGAAGCTCCGCAACGTCGTCTTCTTCAACAGCTTTAGCTTTACGCTTCTTGCCTTTACCCTTAGTGTCATCTTCCTGTTCGGACTTAGGCTCTTCAGGTAACAAAGCTTTTATTGAAAGGGTCATCTTTTCTTTTTCAGGATTAATATCAATAATCTTAGCCTCAACTTCCTGTCCAACTTGAAGAGCAGTTACAGGATTTTCAAGCCATTGATTAGAAATCTGAGAAACGTGAACGAGTCCGTCAATACCTTTTTCGATTTCTACGAAAGCACCAAAGCTTACTAATCTAACAACGTTACCTTTAACTACGTCACCAACGTTATATCTTTCAAGTACGGTATCCCAAGGTTTAGCTTGCAATTGTTTATAACCGATAGAAACTCTCTTTGCTTCTTCGTCGATTTTCAAAATTTTGAACTCATACTGTTTACCGAGTTCTAAAACGTCTGCACACTCTTTGCAACCAGTCCAAGAAAGATCAGAAATGTGAGCAAGACAATCAAAGCCGTTAACGTCAACGAAAGCACCAAAAGCTGCAAATCTTACGGGCGTACCGATAACAACGTCACCTTCTTGAATACTACCAAAGAATTCCGCCTCTTTCTGAGCCTTAATTGCATCGCGTTCTGCTTTTTCAGCCTCGAGAATAACTCTCTGCGAACCAACGATTTGACGACGAGCACCTCTTGATTCAACTTTTTCAGCTTTAAGTCTTAAATTTTTACCAACGTATTTTTCAAGATCTTTAACAAAACCCATTTTAATCTGTGATGCAGGAATAAATACCTGATAACTACCATACTTACCAGTCAAACCGCCTTTGTTGGTAGCTGTGATGGTTGCTTCAAAAATCTTACCAGCCTTAATCTCTTCGATTTCAGCCTCTTCTTTCAAAACCTTCTCCATTGATTTTTCTGAGAATTTAAGCGGATTTTTAGCGATAACCATTACGCGCATTTCTTGACCAATTTTATCAAGATATGCATCTTTATTGTACTCACCCAAAATTTCGTCCTTGGGTAGTTCAAAATCTTTTTTGCTATTTTTGAGCGACAACGTTAAACCGTCGTCTTTAGCAGAAGATATATACGCGGAAACAACTTGACCGATTCTAAAATCTTTGCTGGGCTTAATATTGTTGAACGCCTTTTCCATTTCGGACTTTTCGCTTGCTACTACAGGTTCTTTAACTGCTGCAGTTTCAACAACTTCTTTGACTTCTTCCTGAACTTCACTAGCTACGGTTTCCGTGGTAATGATTTCTTCTGTGATTTTCTCCATGTTTGAGATTACCTCCTGGAATTGTTCTATTGGCGTCGATGCACCCATAACAATCCCTACTTTATTATAACTTTTTATTTTTTCGTAATTAAAGTCGGCAGGATCAATTAAACGATAAACGTTTTCGCAATTAGCTTTACATATATCAAAAAGTTTATCAGTGTTATTGCTGTTTGCTCCGCCGAGCACAAGCACGGCATCACACCTTTTTGATAAAATTTCCGCCTCTTTTTGCCGCTTGGTTGTAGTATAGCAAATTGTTTTGAAAATATCAACTGTTTTTGCCTTGCTAAATTTAAAATTTTCAATAATTTTATCAAATTTTTCTTCCGAATAGGTTGTCTGAACTACAACGCACAACTTATCATATTTCAAATTCGACAAAACTTCAGAACTCTCTGTTATTATAGCCTCTCCGTTGCACCAACCGTTAATACCTTTAATCTCTGGGTGATTAGCATTACCTATAATCGCTATAGTGTAACCCTCTTTGTAGTGCCGTTCAACTATGTTTTGTATTTCTTTAACGAAAGGACAGGTAAAATCAATAATTTCAACACCTTTTTCCGCCGCTTTAATAAACGTCGACTTAGGTTCGCCATGCGTTCTAATCAGCAACTTATCACCGCGTCTAAATGCTATGTCGTCAATAGAATATATTGTTTTTATCCCTAGTTTTTCTAGTCTTGAAATAACGGTTTCATTGTGAATTATCTCACCAAGAACGTAGTTGCCTTCTCCTGTAAGTTTTTCAGCAGCACTAACCGCGCGCTTAACTCCAAAACAAAAACCGCCGTGCTTTCCTTTTAATACAATCATTTTGTTTTATTCTTAGACTTCTCTTTTCTTTTTTTAATTGTCTCAAACAATTCTTGCTGCAACTCTTTCATTTTTGCAGTAACAACCACTTCTAACTCCGAGATTGTTTCTTCTGTTAATTTTTTGCCATAAAATTCGTCAAGTTCAAAAGGCTTGCCGATCATAACGAAAGTTTTTCTAAAAATTCTTGGCTTATTATTGATTATGATAGGAACGATAGGACTCTTTGCTTTGACCGCGAAAATCATTGCACCACCCATAATCGGTTGGAGTTCAGTAGTTCCCGTCTTATTTCTCGTCCCTTCAGGAAAAACGACTAGTTTATGCTCGTCTTTTAAGATGCGCATACAGGCCAACATACTTTGCATATCAGGATTTTTTCTATCAACAGGTATAGCACCAAAAGATTTTATTATTTTACCGAAGAATTTATTTTCAAACAACTCTTTTTTAGCAAGAAAATATATATCTTTATTATAAACTCTAGCAATAAATCCACAATCAACTGCGTGGAAGTGGTTGGCGATTATAACTACTTTACCTTGCGGAATATTTTCTTTACCATAAAACTTACCAGGATATAAAAGCCTAAACACGGCCAATGGAATCTTATGAAAAAAATTCATATTACCTCTCAATTATTGACATAACTTTACCGATAACCTGATCAACGCTCATAAACGACGTATCAATCTCAACAGCATCAACTGCCTTAACCAACGGCGAAAAATCGCGTGTTTTATCATTATAATCGCGAAGTTCAATTTCTGCTTTTAGCGCATCAAAGTCAACCTTGTGTCCTTTTAACGTAAGTTCTTTATAGCGTCTGTCTGCGCGTACGTCTACACTTGCGGTTATATAAAACTTAAAATCCGCATTAGGTAGAACGTATGATCCAATATCTCTTCCGTCCAACACGCAGGACATCGAGTTTGCAATTTTACGCTGCATTTCAACCATTTTTAATCTTACACTTTTCAAACTAGATATATTTGACGCCGCCATAGATACGTGCGGTTCTCGTATCTTTTCAGAAACGTCTTCTCCATCAAGAATAGTATGTTGAGTGCCGTCAACGTATTTAATATCAAGATTAATGTCATCAATAAAGGTTTTAACGCCATCTTCATCTAACGTATCAATTCCCAAACTCAAAGCCTTTATTGCAGTCGCCCTATACATTGCCCCAGTATCAAGATATAAAATATTAAGTTTACTCGACAACCTTTTTGCAATAGTACTTTTACCACTGCCCGACGGACCATCTAATGCAATTCTAATGATATCTTTCATAATTGTACCCCTTTTTTTTCACAACGATAATATTATAACAAATAATATTATGTAATGACAAACGTTTTTTATTATTATTTTAACAATTAATTCCTGCCGCATATCCCGTTGAAAACGCGATTTGGATATTAAAACCACCCGTAAAAGCATCAACGTCCAGCACTTCACCGGCAAAATACAAGCCTTTTTTAAGTTTACTCTCCATTGTTTTAGGATTAATTTCTTTCACGCAAACACCACCGCTAGTTATAATCGCCTCGTCGATCGGGCGAAGTTTTTTTACTGAAAATTCAAGGCGTTTTAACGCATCAACAATATTAGCCCTTTCCGCCTGAGTTATTTCGCTACACCCTTTATACGCGTTGACTTTGGACTGATTTAGCACCATTTTAATCAAGGATTTAGGCAATAGTGATCTCATAACAGTTTGAATTTCTTTGCTCTTATTTTCCTTAAACTCTCTAATGAGTCTATCGTCCAAAACGTTATACGATAGCGCGGGTTTTAAGTCAATTTGCAGCTTAACGTCTTTTAACTGCAACCTATTTATCATTGAGGAACAAGATAAAACCAAAGGACCAGAAACACCAAAATGCGTAAACAACATTTCACCAAAGTCGCTAAAAACCGTTTTATCGTTAATTTTCGCAGTCAACGTCACGTTTTTCAAAGAAACGCCTTGAGCATCTAAAAATTCGTTACCATTTAATTCAATACCTACTAACCCTGGTCTTAAATCAATAACGTTATGTCCAACAGACCTTGCAAATTTGTATCCGTCACCCGTGCTACCAGTAAGCGGATATGAAACCCCACCACAGCAGACTATAACGCTATCACAAATAATTTCACCTTTATCAGTTTTTACGCCTAAGACCGTTTGCTCGTCATAAATCAAACTGACCACAGAAGTATTTAATCTAACGTCCACACCAGAATTAACTAATATTTTTTCCAAAGTTTTAGTAACGTCACTAGCCTTATCGCTTGAAGGAAAAACTCTATTTCCGCGCTCCGTTTTTAGGCTCAACGAATTGTTAGTGAAAAACTTAATAGTATCTTCTGGCGAAAAGGAATTTATACAACCATATAAAAATTTAGGGTTTGACACAACGTTTGAAAAAAATTCATTGACAGGTACGTCGTTGGTTAAATTACAACGTCCTTTCCCTGTTATATAAAGTTTTTTTCCAAGCTTCTCATTTTTTTCTAAAAGGATAACGCTTTTTCCCGACGATACTGCTGCATATGCAGCAAACATACCGGCCGCGCCTCCACCCACAACTACAACTTTACGCATATATCTTTAACTTCTTTTATTCGTTTATGATTTGTTTTGTTTAACAATATTGGTGTTATCGTTATATAGCCTTTTTTACTCCATTCAATATCACAATCCGCATCGTTTTGATTGTGGTCGATTAATTCCCCAACTAATCTGTATTCATTTTCACTTACTTTTTCATATCTATCAGAATAAAGTTGCTTACCTAATTTAGTAAATTTTACACCTTTAATCTCACCAAGGCTTGGAGCTGGAAAATTAACGTTCCAAATGTCGCCTATCTTAGAAATAGGCAACAAACTATAAATTATGTTTTCTGCATAACGAGCGTACGTATCAAAATCACTTTCTCCTAGACTAAATACGGAAAAAGCAAAGGCAATTTTATCAAAAAACGCCGCTTCAATAGCTGTCGAAACTGTCGCTGAATACAATATATCAGAACCTATATTATGTCCTTTATTTATACCTGAAACAACAATATCCGCCTTAAACCCCTTAAAAAACAATTCGGCAAACTTTACGCAATCAGCAGGCGTGCCACTTAAAGCGTATGCCTTGCATCTGTCTATATGGAAGCACTCTTTCATCTTTATTGTCGAAGATATCGTCAACGAGTGAGAGGCTGCCGACCTGTTCCCATCAGGTGCAACAACAAGGACGTTATGACTAACTGCAAGTCTTTTAGCAACACTTACAATGCCGTTGCTCATTATTCCATCATCGTTACAAATTAATATATTCATTGCACACTCAAACACTATTATGCGTGACACAATCACGCTAAGATTAATCAGATTTTAATTGTTGTTTTCTATATTCGTCAACAGCGATTTTATCGCAGCGATTATTATACTCGTTATCGGCGTGACCTTTAACCTTTACAAAGGTTACGTTGTTGCGTTCAACCAATTCTAAAAGCGTTTTCCAAAGATCCACGTTTTTGACTTCCTTTTTACCCGCCGTGCGCCAACCGTTACTCACCCATGAATTTATCCATTGCTGATTAAACGCATCAACAACGTATTGCGAATCGCTGTAAACATTTACGTTGCACGGCTCTTTTAACGCATCTAAACCCTTTATAACTGCAAGTATTTCCATACGATTATTAGTCGTGTCTTTTTCGTATCCACTAACAATTTTTTCATTGCCATTATAAATAAGTATTGCACAATATCCACCAACACCAGGATTTCCGCTACACGCGCCGTCAGTATATAAATCAACCGTTTTCATTATAATTCCTCAAGTTCAATAGAACGTTTTACGCATGCACGTACAGCCTTACTCGTGATATTATTTAAACCATTTTCATTATAAACCTTAACTGCTTCAATTGTAGTTCCACCTTTACTACAAACGGCATTTATTAACTCGTCAAGACTTTTATCAGGATTATTAAGCACCATTTTACCCGCACCAATCATTGTATTTGCGGCAAGAATTTTCGCCTCATCTACTGATAGACCTTCTTGAACGCCAGCCTCGATCACGCCTTTCAAAAACAAATAGAAGTAAGCAGGCGAACTTCCACTAACACCCGTCACCGCGTTCATTTTATCTTCCGTTACAATAACCACTTGCGCAAATGACGAAAGTAAATTTTTAACAAATTCAATATCAGCTAAATCCGTATAATCAGAAACATCAAGACCAACCGCGCCACACCCTATTGCACAAGGAGTATTAGGCATGCAACGAGCAACCTCAGCAGAAGTAAATACTGATTTAATTTTATCTTTTCTAACACCTGCCATTATAGAAATAAATTTATAGCAGTTACAGTCCTTTATCGTTTCCAAAACTTCACGCAGCGATTGTGGCTTTACAGCAAACAATACAAATTCGCTGTTGTTGACCAACGAACAAGTATCCATAGTTACGCTCACACCATTTTGCTGCATTTTATCAAGTGATTCACGACTAACGTCGCTCACCAAAATATCTTCCGCATCTATAATTGAAGACTTTATCGCGCCATTAATAATGGCAGTTGCCATAAAACCTGCGCCAATTACACCTAATTTAAATTTCTTTTTCATTTTGACCTCATTTTGATTGACTAAAATCAAGATTTATTATATAATCAATATGTTTTTAGGGGAGTGGCTCAATTGGTAGAGCAGCGGTCTCCAAAACCGCCGGTTGCGTGTTCGAGTCGCGTCTCCCCTGCCAAAACCTCATTTCCACAACATATTGTGGTTATGGGGTTATTTTTTTAACTATATATTGTATCTTGCCACGAAGTTGCCACCAAAGTTGCCACAAAAGTTGCCACCAACCATTCTTTTTAGTTACTAATTTAGTCATCCCGACAAGAAAATTTTACTTATTTATTATAACAATTTAATCGCTCATTGTCAATTTTTAGCAACACTAATTGCGATTAATTAAGCTTAATATTTATCGCATCAACAATCTCATTTTGCACATTAGGCATTAAATGACTATATGTATTAAGTGTCTGTTTAATATCGCTATGTCCTAAACGTTTTGCTACTATTAAAATATTATGATTATTATTAATTAAAAGCGAAGCGTGTGAATGTCTTAAATCGTGCACTCTAATTCTTTTTATACCAGCCCTATCTGCCATTTCATTCATTCTTCGTCTTATCGTTTGATCTGTTAGCGGTGTTTCACCACCAAAAACAAACCAATCATTATTAAAACCATAACATTTTTTTGAGAATTCATAATGTTTAATTAATTCTTGATAAATGTTGTCCGAAAGCAGAACCCTTCTGCTGGACGACGTGGTTTTTGTAGATGTTATTTCGTAAACTCTATTTCCAACAAAATGCCACCCAACACTTGAATTGCAGTTATCTTTCTTTATTGTTCTATCAATATCAACCAAGTCTGGTATTTTTCTATTGACCGACTTGTTTACGGATATTTCTTTAGTTTCAAAATTTATGTCTTTCCAACACAATGCAACAGCTTCGCCTTTTCTTAATCCAGTATACAACCATTTTCGGTACACGTTGCTTCTATCGTTTGCGACGTATAACTATGCCCAAGCGCATTAACGTAATTAGTCATTGTCGTATGATCACACCTAGTACAACTATTTAACGTATACCCACGTTCAGTACAAGTTGGCGGTATTACCAACGAATCATAATTATGCCCTAATGCGTTCACGTAATCAGAAACAATACTTTCATTACAAGTTATACATTTATATACGGTATACCCCTGTTCGGTACAATTAACTACTTTTCTAGACGTCACAATGTATTTATGCGTAATAATTACAGTTTCAGTTGTAGTAAAACCATAGTTATTTACGGCAATAATCACGTAAGTGTTTTCACCAGATATTACTGTACTCATAGTCCAATTAGTCAAATCGTATCCAATAAAACTAGCAGCATTATGCGCTGTAAATCTAATGTGTCCATCATAGCTAGTATGGTCGCTTTCTCCCCAAGAACTACCCGTATCTGAATCTTCACTATATACATCTTGTGATAAACCAACGCCACCAAGATTACCTCTTGTAGAATCAGCAAAAGCAATGTTTGTATAGTTATTTCCTGAAAATAATAGTATTATGGCAGACATAATCAATAGCGAAATCAAAAGCAATATAGTTGTTTTCTTTGTTTTTGTCAAATTATCTTATCCTCCTTTTTTATTCTCATCAAACAAACTCATTGCGAGTTCGCCTGAAGTTATTTTTACACATGTTCGTAACTCTGACGAACCTATAAAGAACACTTGTCCTGTTACAGCTGAAATTATCATTCGCTGTTCTTCCTCGTTAAAACTGTCCCCCGCCTTATACACGTCTAGCACGTCTTTCATATCTGGTGCCGACAGCTTGAATATAAACGTGTACTGACTGTTTTTTAATATTGCACTCGTCTTACCTCTTAACTCTTCGTTAGCATTCCAGTCGGCTATATTTTGTGTCGCAGGAATAAAGCTACCGTTATACTTTCTTATTCGTTTACTCATTGAGAAAAAGAAGTCTAATGCTATCGGGAATTTAGCGTCTATAAACAAGTGCGCCTCATCACAGACAATCATTGTCCTTAAATTCTTGCCGTTCTTAGGATAAGTGCAAGATAATATTTCAATATCGTATCTTATTGTCCTGACTGACACATCAAGCTCGTTTGCTAGATTTTCTATCTTTTCTCGTTTTCTAACTGACAATAATTCAAGAAGTATTCTCCTTCTTTCTATTGTACTTTTCAACCACTTATCCCCTCCTTTGTTCCTTGTAAACTGTATTTTAACGACTATTGTGGCAACCTAATTGCCACAATATAAAAATTTTTTTAATTTTTTTCAAAAAATTTTAAAATAAAAAAAAGGGCGCACAAATCCGTAGATTTGTACACCATTAAAATCATTAATTTATTTATCATTTAGGAAAATTATATCTATTACAAGGCTAATCAACCAATCCATTGCCTACTTACTTTCGCATAAACTACTATTTCATATGTATTAACAGAAAGATTTTCTAGGGTAATTTCCATATTTAAATTAAGTTGTCTTTCGTTACCATTTCTATCTTTATAAAACCAACCTTTAAATCTATAATCATGATAATTACGTTCTGCTGAAGACATCTCTTCATATTTAATCTTTGGAATATTCAATTTTCCACCAATTTCAACTTCGACAACTTTATTACCAACCATTCCATCTACCCATTCAGTGAATGATGCATTTGTTGTGTTTTGAATGGTAATGGTAAATTTTTTATCAACAAAGATCGCAGTAAGTTCAATATCGTTAACATAAGTAAACGTCATACCTTCGGTTATATTTATGCCACTGTTTGTTATCCATCCAATAAACTCTTTGTCATTAGGTGTAATTGCAATAGGCAGTTGTCCAATAACTTCGCTATACTTAATACTAATTGGTGTATAAACACCAGCATTACCATCATTAAAAGTTATAGTATAAGTAATATTTTCCCAGTCATTTTTTTCTTCTTTCGGAATGAAAATTGCAGTGAGTTCAATATCTTTAAGGTATATATACGTCATTCCCTCGATTACTTTCATCCCATCTTCTGTTTTCCAACCATCGAATTGTTTGTCCTCTGGTGCTATTGCAATAGGTAACCCAATGATAATTTCACTATACTTAACACTAATTGGTGAATACATTCCACCATTACCATCATTAAAAGTTATAGTATAAGTAATATTATTATCTTCACTAGGTTCTTCTTCAACAAAGCATGCACTAAAAACCCCAATACTTAAAAGTAAAATTAGTGGTACGAATAATGCTATAAATTTTTTCATTTCAATCCCCAACAATAATAAAAATCTAATTTATGGAAATTATTATATATTTTCTTTTTATTACCCATTCTTATGTTTTTTTAACAGTTTGTTAGTTTATAAAAACTATCAACTTCTTTCTTAGATTGAAAAAACAATGACAAAACAACAAATACAAAAACCAAAACCGCCAAAACTGCTGTTATTATCACAGTAGGCAGGTCAAACGATACCCCTAATCCTAAACCTATTTTTGCATTAAAAAGTAGTCCACAAAAATTATATAAAGCATGCACAACAATTGATGAAACTATATTATTTGTTTTAACGAAAGCAAAAGCACATAATCCACCAATCAACGAAGAATACACAACTTGAAGCAACGTTTCTATGATTCCTGCACCGCTAAATGCATTAACTATATGTGCAACACCAAATATTACAGAAGAAATAATCATTGATTTTATTAGTCCTTTCTTACTCTTTTCAAAACGACTTAAAAGACTTGGAAAAATTATTCCACGAAAAACTATTTCCTCAAAAACACCTATTAATACACAATAAAAAATAAACAGCAGAACTTCTTGAAAACCAACATTTGCAAACTTATTCAAACCTTTTATCCATGGAATAAATGGCAAATTATTTATGGCAACGAGTAAACATGGTACTAAATACCATAAATTCTTTATCTTGTTAAATATTTTTTTTTGCGTTGTAGACAAGAACAAAACTAATAAAGGCATTACAAAAAATAAAGGAACTATTTTATCTAATAGATTTTCAACTCTTTCTTTTTGTGAATAACATATATCTACGGCAGAAAATAATACGCTCAAAATACACGATGCTATTGTAATAACAACAAATGTCGTTTTTTTGTTTTTCATAAATTTTCCCACCTTTGTCTTGTTGAAAATAAGTTTGATTTGTTAATTTTATCTTTTCGCTTTTGCAACAAGCCTACATTATCTTTAAAACCTAAAAGTTTAAGCCTTTTTCGTAAATTCCAAGTTCGTGTTCCATCATGTGTTTTACTTGACGGATTTTCCACTCAATATGTGCCCTATCGCCACCATAACCCATTGATGGTTCATAACCTAAAGATGAGTCCTTATCAACACATTTAAGTGCTCTTTGAGAATTTTTAATTTCAGCACTACCCAATTTTTTAATATTATCAATAATGCTAGTAACTTCTTGTCTTGTGCCTGCAATAAACAACTTTTGGCGATAAATATACATCTTCTTTACGTTTATATCAGTAGTAAAGCAAGCAATCATATATTTACCCATATTTATTAAGCGATTTAATTGCTTATTCTTTTTCTTTAATGCTTTTAGAACACATATACCCTTTCTAACGAGTTTTATTGCATCAGAAAGGATTTTCATTTCTGTTCTAATTCTTACGCTATGCAAGGTGAATAAACCTTCTGCAGACTTTCTACCACTTTGTAAGTGATATTCTTCACATATTCCACCACCAAACATTACATTTTCAGGTCTTAAATACTCTGGTGCATGTGGATAAACACCTAACGCTAAAGGAAATGCAGGACCAACTCTCATTGCGCAATATTGTTCATTATCGGTTGGCATATATAGTTTAATTGCTTCACTCCAATAATTCAGTGCCTCTAAACATTGTTCAGTTTGCCCTTCAGAAAACTCGCCTATTACGTCATTTAAAATCTTTTCAGGCGTGTCTGCAAAATATTCAAAAGCTCTTTTTTCTATTTTAGTAATAAAAGATGGCCAGAACCCAAAGTGGTGGCATTCCATTACACCCGTAAGGTTATACTTTTCGCTACATTCCCGCATTGCTTGATAACGGCGCATCCATTGTTGTGGGAAAGGCTCGTAAGTCATACAACCAAAGTCCCAAGTTCTACCACCAGCGTTTGCTTGCGTGTATAGTCTTATTCCTCTACGCTTTGCTGCTTTTGCTTCACTTAAGAAATAATCGCCAGGTCCTTCAAACGCAACTGAATAATCGCATACCCTTTCGGTTATACCATACTTTGTTGGAAGATTTTGGAACATTTCGAATGTAACCAACAAACTGATATCAGTAGGAAGTTTATCAATAAGTTCAATGCGCTCTTTTTCAGGTGCCCAGCCCCAATTATACGTCCAAAATACTATATCTGCAGTAGGCTTATATTTGTATATAACCTTTTTAACAAGTTGTATCCATTCGGAAAAGTCTTTACAAGGCCACCAACCTGGTGCGGGTTTAGGGTCTGGTAGATTATCTTTATTTAAATACTCAACGTGGCTTCTACCCGTTGTTCTTTCATCAATACTAGGGAATTGTACTGATTCCCCCACAAATACTATACCTTTAAGCTTATTATGAGCCTTAAAAACAGGCCCATAAACTGCTTCATAAACTTGTTCAGAATTAGGTTTGTGTGGAGAGTTAAAGTTCTTTAGGTAACTATATGCGTACACGTCGATACCATACTCTTCTGCTTTGTCAATGAGTTTGTTGTAATCAAAATCTTCTATAGCAGGGTTTCCCGGGGTGTTAACGCCACGAGTAAACACTAAGATTGCATCTACACCTTCTTTTGCTAACCTATGTAAATATTTGTCAGGAAAAATGTCAACGTCGTAAGCAGAGTGTGCCATACGTGGCGAAAACAAAGGCTTTTGTTTTGACTTGCCTTTATCTAGATAAGGTTGCTTTTTAGCAGTCATTAAATCTTCAAGGTCGTAAATTGCTTGCGCAGCACCCCTATCATCAAACGCTCTAATGGTTATTCCATCATCTGAAATTTCAACTATTCTACCTTTATATTCACAAACGTCTTCTAGGTCGTTTTGTGTTATTTTAATGCAAATACTAACCGCATCTTTAATGGCGTTTTTTACACCAAAACAAACCTTTAGATAGTCTAAAAAGTCTTTTTTTGCGTGCTTAATAACAGGAGAGGTATCGCCCGAAAAAACTACGCCATTAATCATAGAAATTTCCCCACCACTACATTCCCTCAACTCATACTTAAACGCAGTATTTAATGTTGTTAATTCTTTTCTAAATGCAAATCTTTTTTCCATTTTTATTCTATAATTTAAGTTAAGTGCAACACTAAATCTCCAGCGCTTTTAAATGTAGCAAGCGCTGTGTGTATTCCCAAACTAAATACTATTTCAATAATAATGCAAAACTTTGTTCTTTAAGTTTTATCACGTTTGAACTAATCGTTACATTTTGCGTTTTAATTATTTTACTAAATTCTATAGTCCAATCTATTTGTCTGTTAGATGGATTTATTAAAACTATAATTTTTTGTTTTCCATCACTTCTTTCATATACTGCTGGATAACTAGTTTCTATAAATTTCTGCTCAGAATTCACATTGAGCGCTGAATATTCTTTCCTTATCCTTATCAAATCTTTTACAGTATTAAGAATTGAATTTTCATCTTTTTCTTGTGCTTCAACCGATTGTCCTTTGGTTTTAGCTGTAGGCAAATATGGATTCTTTTTATTTGTAAATCCCCTATTTATCCCATCTGTCCATTGCATAGGTGTTCTTGCACCTGTTCTTATACCTCCGCCATCTTTAGTGACGTTATAATTATGCTCTATGCCTATTTCATCACCATAATATATTAGGGGTATATGTTTAAGCGTTAGCATAAAAGCAAATATACATTTTATCATATCAGGTGTTTTACCTGTCGGCATTCTAACTTCATCATGAGTGCCTGTTGGTGCAGTAAACATACCTTTATCACCTAAACGTTCATAAAGATACTCTGCATATTTGACAAAATTTTCTAACGTTCCTTTTCCATTTGGGCTAAAATAATTATCACCACGTTCATAATATGGATCTAGGTTTAAACCTCTTTCATTTCTATACAAATCCCCAAAGGCAAAAGTATCGTGAGTTAAAAAATCCATATCAAAGCCACATTTTCCTATTGACTTTTGTGGAACAACCCACTCCGCTATAAAAACTTTTTCTTCATATTCACTTTTAATAATAGAAATTATTTGATTCCAAAACCATTTAAGCCCTTTTAACCCTTCATCTGAGTCATCAAAAGGATTATTTTCATCAAACTTTGCAGCACCTTTTATAAGATGCCCAGCCAAGTCAACCCTAAAACCATCTACACCTTTATCAAGATAAAAACGCATCATGTTAAGCAATTCTTCTCTTAAAGGCTTTAACCTTTCATCTGTATAATGAAGTTGCCAAGGATGATTTGGATCAGGATTTTCAAACCCATAATTTAGAGCCGGTTGACTTGCATAATAGTTTGGTAGATAACCACCATCTCTATAATATAGTCCTCTTATAAGACCTGGATAATTTTGAAATATATTATCCGTCCAAACATAATAATCCCAATAAGAATTCTTTTTCGCACAAGCAGATTTTTTAAACCATTTATGCTTGTCCGAAGTATGACCTATAACTAAATCTAAAACAATCTTTATTCCTCGTTCATGAAAAACTTTTATAAGGTTTTCCAAATCTTGCATTAAGCCAAATCGTTTATCAATTTCATTATAGTCAGAAATATCGTAACCACCATCCTTAAATGGTGATTTGTATATTGGGTTAATCCACACGGCATTTATACCTAAATCTCTTAAATAATCCGCTTTTTCGATAATCCCTTGTAAATCTCCTTTCCCATCACCATTGCTATCGAAAAAGGAAATTGGATATATTTCATAAAACACTGCGTTATTAAGCCATTTTAACATAACTAAATTATCTTCTCCAATAAATCTAAAACTATTTGAGTTCATTAATAGAAACAACTCGTTTTTCTTTTCTTGCAATTTCTGCAGCATAACAAACTAAGTGACCTTTAACAGAGTCATTTATATCCGTTGTTGCGAGTGAACCGCCTTCACCCCTTAATAGTTTAAGCAAGTCTTTCATAATAAAGAAATCACCACCATAGTGTCCCGTAACAGACTGGTCTTTAGTTTCTAAAATATAAAGTTTATCTAAATCATAAACTTCTTGGTTTTGTTTTAATTGCTCTTCTCTATCACAAGCAAAGAACTTTCTAACCACAAATTTATTTTCTTCTATATAGCCTACAATTTCACCCATTTCACCAATAATATGAATATGTCTACCTGCAATAGTAGCACCACCCACCATATTTAATGTTGAAATAGAACCATTTTCATACTCTACACTCACACATTGACGATCAACTATGTCCATATCCGTTTTGTAAACGCATTTTCCATAAGAATCTTTCTTTAAGAACTCAATTTTTTCTTCATGAGTTATTTGATCAATAGGCTTGTTTATATCAGCCCAAGTATATTGTGGGCAATAGTCTTTATTAAGTTCAAAATCCATTGCGTTAAATACGCACTGGCTTTGTTTAGGGCAGTTATAACAATATTCAGTAGCGCCTTCAGGTGCGTTTTTAGGCGCATATAAACTTCTTGAGCCAAAACTTGAAACACTAACAGGCTCAGTGTCACTATTAAGCCAACACAAAAGGTCAGTATCGTGGCAACATTTTGCCAAAAGCAATCCTGAACCACATTCTTTTTCACTTCTCCATTTTCCACGAACGTAAGCATTTATAAAATGGCCATGCCAAACATGTTCGTTCATTTGAATATTAACAACCTTGCCTATTACACCACTAGCAATTACTTCTTTTATTTTAGAATAAAACATAGTATATCTTAAAACGTGACATACTACAACTCTTAAGTTCTTTTTATTTGCTAAATCTTGAATTTTCAGTAATTCATTAACGTTTGCAGTTATAGGCTTTTCAAGCAGTAAATTGTAGCCTTTGTTTAACAACTTAATACTAGTTTCATAATGCAACGAATCCATTGTGCCATTAATAACAAAATCACATTTAATATCCTTTGCTAAAAATTCATCTAGATTATTAAACAAAGCATCTTCAGTTAAATTAAAAACTTCTTTTGCTAACTTTAACTTATGTTCAGCAATATCAATTACTGCCACCACTTCTAATTCTTCTGGATAATCTAATGCATATTTTGAATATTTACTACTTCTATCCCCATAACCCAATATGGAGCAAGTTTTCTTTTCCATAAATAATTATTTCCTCTCTCTTGTCCTTAAACGTTTTTACGATCCCAAAAATTCATATTAACAATTGTTTTTATATTAATTATTCATCATTTCTTTGAATAGTTTCATCCACTCATCTGCAATAAGCCTAGCACCTGCAATGTTTGGATGAACACCATCATACAGATAATCTTCTACGCAAGTTTTTTGTGATGCATTATCAAAAGCTTCTTGTAACGGTAAAAACTTAAGCGAATATTTTTCTGCTAAAGATTTTATGGCTTTTGCATAATCTTTTACTTCTAAAAACCTATCATAATTCAATTCAGTTGCTTCACCTTTTAAAACGAAAGGTTCACAAAGAATAATTTTCACATCAGGTAAAACCTTTAATGTATCAGATATGAGCATATCATAAATTTTAACAAATCTTTTAAGTTCAACACCGTTTTGAGCAGCAACTTCATGCCAAACATCATTTACGCCTATTAAAATACTTAAAACGTCTGGCTTATGATCCATACATCGCTTTTAATTCTAGCATAGATATCCACAATCCTATTTCCGCTTATACCACGATTTATTATTTCAACAGATGGATCTTCTCTTTTAATATCACCTGCAGCATAAAACACGTATCCATTACCACAAAATACACAATCTGATTCACGATTTCTACCCATATCTGTTATTGAATCGCCAAAAAATAAAAGCTTCATAATAAAGGTTTCCTTCTAATAAAATTTAATAAAATTATTTAGCACGCACGTTTATCGTGCGTGCTAAAATCAAAAACTAATATACTTATTTTTCCTTATTAAGGTAAATAATTATCAACGTAATCTTCAATGGTATAAACACCAGACCACATTGTTACACCTACTTCTGCACATAGTTCCTTAAATGCCTTTGCAGCATTCTTATAGCCTGAACCCCAAATGTCATAAGGATAATAATCATCATAACCAACAAGTATTGCAGCTTGAATAGAAATTTTAATTTCTTTTAAGCGTAATATAATTGTGCTGTCACTTTGCGCAGAAATTGCACTATTAATTTTGTCCTCTAATGTTTGCAGTTGAGACAAAGTTAATTGTTTAGATATCTTTTCACCACCAAATAGTTTAAGATGTTCGTTGCTTGCTGAATAAACTGAATCGTAATAACCTTGATATGTCCAAACGATATCTTTTACAGCTTCCCAACTGTTACCATAATATGCTCTTAAATATTCATCTACAAGTTCATTTAAATAAGCAGATTTATCTGTAACATACTTAGTTTCATCAAACTCGTACATCAATCTACTATAAATGTAAGCGTAAAGTTTATCTTCCCAATACTTATTGCCTGCACCCCATTCACCTTCAATATCTAACGCAGAAACACCATTATCATGGTACCACTTAATGTTATCTAAAATATTAGTACTAAGAGTTGGCCAATATAAAGGCATGTGTCCATAAACATTATAATGTAAAATAAACATTTCAGAATTTTCACCAAGTTTATCTTTCCATGCTAAAATGTTATTTCTTGCCACATCATTTACGGAATCAGTAATAGGTCTTGAATAGTCTTCCATCGTTTCGTTGCAAACTTGTAAACAAACCCTATCATCAAACTTAACGTCGTAATTAGTAGGACAAGTATTACTGAAAGCATAAGCAAGCGTGTAAATCTTAAAATCTGGATATCTTGCCATAAAAGAAGAATCCTTTTCGATTTCAGCAATAACGGCATTAATAAAATTAATTACCATAACCGTAGTGCGTTGTGCTTTTAAGTTTGCATCAGTACCCAAAGCAGATACACAATCAGAACATGTACAATATGGTAAATATCCAGCATCAGCATCTGTATCGTTAACAGAGAATGAGAACATTCTAACACCAAAATCGTATCTTTGTTTGATTAATTCTTTTAATGAATATGCACATAATTTTGCTGCATTCACGCTTGAATTAACGTCTTTAGTTACCCCACTTGAAAAACAAGGTTGATAATAACTTGTATATGCAGCAGGAACTTCCTTTAAGGTAGCATAATCACTATAAGCTATAGATGTTCCATTATCATAATTGTATTTTGCAACACCTACAGTATAAGTTTCGTGCATTGAGTGATAAATATTACCCGTTGAAATATCGGTAATTACTTCACCATTTGAATCTAATTCACCAGTTAAACGAGATACACAGTTCAAACCACCAAAACCAGTTTGATAAATCGCCATACTACCATTGTTATGTTGATATATCATTGTTTTTTGGTTTGTATATCCATACATTGTGTCTGTTTGCATATAATGACGGGTTGCAAAGTAAGGATTTACAATTACTTCATCAACGTTTTCAACTTTAAAACTAGATGCAACGTTTGCATCAAATAAATATTCTGCACTGTCGTTTTCATTATTAATAAAGGTATAGCCTAAATATTTTTCCAAGAAACCGTATGCCCCGTATATAACGCCACGGTCGTTGATACCATCAATAAAGATGGTATCGCCAACACGTTTAATAAAATATCCGTCATCTACAACGTTTTCTTCGGCATAAGTAGCCAAGCCAGCTTTTTCAAGCCAAACAGTATCACCTATTGAAATTTTAGGCGTAACATTTGGATCTATCGTTATGCCTAAATCAATATTTAATGCATTTTCTACCCAATATTCAAAATCGGTGTGCAAATATTGAAGCATTTGTGTTGGGTCTCCATAGAATCGATGCTTAGCAATTTCACTGGAATACCCAACAGTTCAGCCGTAACTTAAAATTTTAACAATGAATGCTCTAGCGTCTTCGTCATATTTTGAATAACGAGGATTTTGTTCTGCCCAAGATGATGCATCCCCTTGATAAATGTTTTCAGATGCTAAAGCAGATTTGATTAAATATGGTGATTCTTCTGTTGGTTGTTCAGAAATCACATCTTCTTCCAACAATCTAGTTGCAACTTCTCTGATAGAACGAGCATTATTTTCTTCACTATAATCAGTATATTCATAATACCATTCGCCATCTTCGTAGTATCCTAAATAACCAATCGCAGAGAAACTTGCACCATAATTTACTTCATAAATGTTAACAAGAGAGCCATAATACTTATAGTATCCATCATCTTGTGCTGTTGCTTCATTCCAGAAGCCTTTGTTAGCAATATCAATAAAGTCTTTGTTTACAAGTTTACCAGCAGCTGCAAAACCAGCAAAAGTCAATTCGTTACCAGAAGCAGTTACTTGGCGAGCATATTTTGTAGGAATAATAATTGTACCTGTTTTAACGTTTTCTTCACCATAAGTTGAAACTAAAGAATTGAAGTAAGTATAATCTACTCTACTTTCAAATCTTAAACCTGAAGGTTCAGAAACTCTTATGCTTGCACCATCTACCATTTCAAGATGTGAAACTCCCTCTGTTTCATATCTCGTTGCACTAGAAACAAACGCATTACCAACGATTGAGCCAGCAACAACTGATATTTCACTAGCACATGCAGATAGCGTCATAAGTATTTCGTTTGCTTCACCTTTTGTAAATGTTACGTTGTTTAATGCAGAAAGTT
>SVHN01000013.1 GCA_015055805.1 Clostridiales bacterium | reverse complement strand
GCAAACAAAGCGGGAGCAGACACCACGCAGTTTTTAGGAGCGGTAAAACTATGAAAGATATAAAGCAACTTGTAAAAGAACCTATCTTTTTTGAAAGAAATAGGGTGTATAGAATATACAAAGGCGGAATGCCGTATAAAGAACTCTTTAACGACGGGGTTGACGATGGTACGGATAATATGTTCCCCGAAGAATGGATTGCAAGTAAAGTAAAAGCAATCAACCCCAAATACTTCGGCGAACGTGATGGCGTATCTAAAATTAAAGATACGGATATCTTTTTTGACGACCTGCTAAACGATTATAAAGACGAACTCTTAGGCAATAGAAAGTACGACTGTTTAGTAAAGTTTTTAGATAGCGCAGTAAGACTTCCGTTCCAAGTGCACCCCACCAAAGAATTTTCAAGAAAGCACTTTAATAGCGACTACGGCAAGACCGAAGCGTGGTTAGTAGTAGCAAAACGCCCTAACGCAAAACTTTACTTTGGGTTTAAGGATAAAATCACCAAAGAACAACTATCAGAACTTGAAGAAAGAAGTGAAATTGAAAAGGATATAATGGGTAACCTTTTAGCAGGTGTAGACGTAAACGTAGGTGATATATGGCTGATTAAAGCAGGGCTTATTCACGCAATCGGTGCAGGCTGTACGATAGTAGAAGTTCAAGAACCCACCGACTTTACTATTCAACCGGAAAGATGGTGTAACGATTATCATATATCTTATGAAGAAGAATATATCGGTCTAGATAAAGACACGGCTCTTAATGCTATTAATTACGATATATATGGTGATGCGGCAAAAGCTTACGCTAAAGTAACGCCAAAGGTTGAAATAGACACGCCAACTTACAAAAAAGAAGTAATGATCAGTTATGATGATACGCCGTGCTTTGGCGAAAACCGTCATACTATTAAAAACGGTGGAAGTTTCGTTATGGACTATGCACCAAGCGTATATATCTGTCTTGACGGAAACGCAGTAATAACGGGTGAGAATTACAGAAAAGAAATAAAGAAAGGCGATTATTTTTATTTACCTTTCGTTGCAGAAAATAAATTTACCGTATCAACCGAAACGAGAGCAACGCTAATTGAATGTTTACCAAGCAAACAGGATTGATAAAAAAGAAACCGGTGTGAAAATGAAAGAGTTTATTAAGGTAATTGACGAAAATAAGGACTTAATTTTAGACGCAGAAAGGTATATTTGGCTCAACCCAGAATCTGGCTATAAAGAATATAAAACAAACGAATATATGATAGCCAATTTTGAAAAGATGGGTTATAAAGTCAATCGTGTGGAAAACGTAACTGGGTTTTATACTGATATTGATACAGGAAAGCCAGGTCCAACCTTATTATTTATAGCAGAACTAGATTCGCTTATCAATTTTAAACATCCAGACTGTGACAAGAAAACGGGTGCAATCCATAATTGTGGGCATCACGCACAATGCGCTACAATGCTAGGTGTTGCGGCAGCGCTGGCTAATAAAGAAGTTTTGGGTAATTTGTGTGGAAAAATTAAGTTGTGCTGTGTTCCCGCAGAAGAAGGCATAGAAATTAGTTATCGACAAGAACTAGTCAAGAAAGGGATAATAGAGTTCACTTCTGGTAAGCCAGAGTTTATTCGTCGTGGAATATTTAACGACGTTGATTTGGCGTTTATGGTGCACACGTCACCAGCAAAAGATTGTAAGTTCAAATTGACGGCAGGGCATAACGGTGTCATTAGAAAACGCACGGTTGTAAAAGGCGTGGCGGCGCATGCAGGCGCAAATCCGCACGAAGGGGTAAACGCTTTAAATGCAGCAAATTTAATTTTACTTGCTATTAATTCTCTTCGTGAAACTTTTCAAGAAAAAGATTACGTTAGAATTCATTCTATAATTACTAAGGGCGGTGATTCGGTAAACGCTGTGCCAGACGAAGTTGTTATTGAAAGTTACGTTCGTGCGGCAAATCCCGTAATGCATAGAAAAATAAATGAAAGAGTTAATCTTACAATTTCAGCGTGTGCAGCTGCTTTAGGTTCGACTGTGGAAATCACGGATATGGCGGGCTCGGAAGCATTAAGAGAAGATAAAACGCTAAGTAAATTTGCGGTGGAAGTGGCAGAAAAATATTATGGAAAAGGTAGCATTATCGTTGATGACGAATGGCTAGCATCTTCTACTGATATGGGGGATATCAGTTCGTTATTTCCATCGATACACGCCTATGCTTGTGGTGCGGACGGAAAACCACACGGTATTGATTATAAAATTGTTGACCCAATAAATGCTTGTGTAGACGCTGCAAAATTTTCAGTCGGCTTGATTGATTCACTTTTAACAAACGGTGGAGAAAAAGCAAAAGAAGTTATTAATAATTTCACGCCTGTCTTTAAAAGCGTAGACGAGTATTTGGAGCACAAACGTTCTATAAATATGAGTAAAGAAACTGTAAAATTTAATGATGACGGAACAGTTTCACTTTGTTATAAAAATTAATCTTGGATACAAGATTAAAATTAATAACGCAATAAACGCGCGAAAGATAGTCTTTCGCGCGTTTAATACTTTATAGGGATAAAACGCCTTAAATTTTAGCGAACGATAAAATATCTTGCTTTGCTAAATGTGACAAAACCCGAATATAAAATTGCATAAAGTGACAATTACGGCTTTTATTATTTTAAATTTTAATAAATTATTGACTTTGAAAATCGTTGCTGATATAATCTAGCCGTACAAAAACTAAGTATAATTTTAGCGTGGAGAAAAGAAAAAATGGAATTTAGTTCGGCCAAATGGATATGGGCAAAGAAAGAGGCGGTAAAGGACGACTATGCCGAGTTTTTTGCCGAATTTGACTGCCAAAAGGCAGAGACAGTCACATTAAATCTTTCTTGTGACAGTGTGTACGCAGTGTATTTAAACGGTGAAATCTGCGCCTTTTCGCAATGCTCTGATTATCCTTATTATAAATACTTTGATAGCATTGATTTAAGCGATAAGGTAAAGGAAAAGAACAGCCTAAAAATTATAGTCTGGTACTGGGGGCAAGATTCTCAGATTTATATTAAGGATACGGCAGGACTTATATTTGAAGTTAAAAGCCAGGAAAAAATCTTGGCGCAAAGCAGCGATAAAACATCGTCAAGAACGGATTTTGGATATAAAAGTGGATATTGCAAAATCATAACTTCTCAGCTAGGGTTTAGTTTTTTATTCGACAATACCAAAAATGCTTTGCCGTATGAAAGTAGTAGAATAGTAGATAAACCATATAGATTTAATAAACGTCCTATCGGGCAAATGCAACTTACCGAACGAGTTCCGATAGAACTAAAAAAGACCGAGTACGGATATCTTGTTGACATGGGTAGGGAAGTTGCCGGATACGTAGATTTAGACTTTATAAGCTCGTGTGAACAAAAAATACTTTTTGCCTACGGTGAACATATAGTTGACGGTAAGGTAAGGTATATTATCGACCAAAGAGATTTTAGCTTTGAGTTTATAGCAAAGCAAGGCGCAAATCTTTTCCATAACCACTTGCGCCGTATAGCCGGAAGATATATAGAAGTTCATTGCGAAAAGGAACTGCAAATAAATTACGTAGGCGTTCGCGCGGCGTATTATCCAGTAACGTTAAAGAAAAACAAGTTTAAAGACGAACTTGACCGCAAGATATATGACGTGTCGGTGGAAACGTTAAGACTCTGTATGCACGAACATTATGAAGACTGCCCGTGGCGTGAACAAGCACTTTATTGTATGGATAGTAGGAATCAAATGCTTGCAGGGTATTACGCTTACAATGGTTTTGATTACCAAAGGTATAATCTGGTGCTAATTAGCAAAGGTTTAAGGAAAGACGGATTGTTGACTATCTGTTATCCGTCAGGCTTGGATCTGCCTATTCCGTCGTTTAGTTTGGCGTACTTTTTGCAGGTCTACGAATACGTTCAATACTCAGGCGATAAAGGTATACTTGACGAGATAGGTAATACCTTGCACACGGTGATGAATACCTTTAAGGCTGCAATAGATAAAACAGGATTAATCCCAAGATTTCCACAACCGTTCTGGAATTTTTACGAGTGGAACGAGGGCGGAAACAGAGGCTGCGTACCAAAGGGTGAAGAGAATAATAAACAGTACGACTTAAACCTTAACTGTATGTTCGTATTTGTTGCAAGAAAATACGATGAACTTTTTGGATTTAATAACGACTACACAGACCATCTTAACGCGATAAGAAAAACTTTCTATCTTGAAGATAAAGGCGTATATAAACTATCCACCGACGATCAACTTTGCAGTCAGTTAGGAAACTCGCTTGCAATACTTGCAGGGTTAGAAGTTGCAGGGCTAAAAGCCAAGATTGTAGAAGACAAGAGCTTGGTTGAGGCAACCCTTTCAATGCGCGCTTTCCTTTACGACGCGCTGCTGTTAGGCGGTGACGAATATAAAGAGTTCGTACTTAAAGATATCAGAGAAAGATACAAAAAAATGTTGGATTGTGGAGCGACGTCTTTTTGGGAAACCGAAAAGGGAGAAGCGGACTTTGACGGGGCGGGAAGTTTGTGTCACGGTTGGAGTGCAATGCCGATATATTACTTTAACAAACTGATAAAATAAAAACATTGATGAAAGAAGTCCGATTTTTAGGAATCGGACTTCTTGTTTTTTTGCATTACGTCGCGCATTTGTTTAGGGGTGCGCACATATTTTTTTTGAAAGGACTTGTAAAAGTGTGAATAGTCGTTGAAAGCGCATTTTTGTGATATCTCGCTGAAAGAAAGGTTTGTTTGAGAAATAAGAAGAAGCGCGTGTTTAAGTCTAGTGTCGATTAGATAGGTTTGCGGTGAAACCTTGGTTTTAAGTTTGAAAAATCTAGAAAAATAACTGCGGTCAAGCCCAACGTGACGGGCGATATCGGTAATGGTAATTTTTTCGTCAAAGTGGTTTTCAATATAGTTCTTGGCGTTGATAACGTAGATATCGTTTTTGAGTGGTAGAAAATCTTTTTGTGAGTTGTGTAGCAAACACCCTAAAAGTTCGTACAGCGCGCCGTGTGCAAAATAGTCGTAAGCAATCATATCCGTCTTGATAGAGTACAATTTTTTAATCTGTTGTTTAACAATCGGCATATCGGTAAAAGGTAGGATATAAATGCCGTCGTAAAATCCGCAAGATTCCATAAGGTCCTTGCATTGATTAGCGTTAAAACCTATCCAGAAATACTTCCACGGATCTTCCGAGTGTGCAAAATACGTGGTAGTGACGTTTGGCGGAATAAGAAAGACCTGATTGCTTTTTACGGCAAGTTCTTTTCCGTCTATGATATAAGTACCTTTTCCTTCTAGAACGAAGTGCAAAAGATAATAGTTCCTAACGTACGGCCCAAAACTCTTTCCAGGCGCGTTGTTTTCCCACCCACTTTCGTAGATGGTCATATCCGATAGGTTTGGTATGGACGGAAAATTTTTCTCAACAACCGTAGGCAGAATAGACTGTTTTTTTCTTTTTGGGATAGAGTGATAAGTTTTCATATAAAAAGCATATCGCTACAATTCGTAAATGTCAAGCGATTATTTGATTAAAATAGAAAAATTGAACATATATCGCAGTTAAATGTCACAAAAGTACATAAACTTGTCATCGGTTGCAATTGACTTTAATCCAAGCAGGGTTTAAGATTAATGTACTAAAATGCGTAAAGTGTGTAAACTATCAAAAAAAGTGGTGAGTTTAGCACTTAAAAAAACTAAAAACGGAGTAGAGGCAAAGGTATGAAAATTACATTTCTTGGAGCAGGCAGTACAGTTTTTGTAAAGAACGTCGTTGGAGATCTTATTTTAACCAAAGATATAGGTGAATTTGAAGTCGCGCTATTCGATATTGATATGCAAAGGCTAGAAGATTCGTTCAGAATGATCGAGCATCTTAACAATAAATACCAAGGCAAAGCAAAAGCGCGCAAGTACACCGATAGAAAGGAAAGTTTACGCGGCGCAGATTTTATAATAAACGCTATACAGGTCGGTGGATATGAGCCTTGTACGTTGACCGACTTTGAAGTGCCTAAAAGACACGGCTTAAAACAGACTATCGGCGATACTCTGGGTATAGGCGGAATTTTCCGCGCGTTAAGAACTATGCCTGTTCTCGACGGTTTTGCAAAAGATATTGAAGAAGTTTGTCCCGACGCGTTGTTCTTAAACTACGTCAATCCTATGGCAATGCTCACGGGTTATATGCAAAGATTTACAGGCGTTAAAACCATAGGTCTTTGCCACAGCGTTCAAGTGTGCGTTCCCAACCTTTTGGATTCTATCGGTATGCTTAGTTATAACGAGGGCGCAAAGTATGAAATAGCAGGAATAAACCATCAGGCGTGGTTACTTAACATTTACGACAAGGACGGCAATGATCTCTATCCCGAAATCAAACGCCGTTCGTTAAGCCAAGAACATCAAAAGGGAATAGAGTGGGACTTAGTTCGTCACGAACTTATGCATCGTTTCGGCTACTACGTCACCGAATCAAGCGTTCACTCCGCAGAATACTTCCCGTACTTTATCAAGGATAAATATCCCGAATTGCTCGATAGGTATAAAATTAATATCGACGAATATCCGCGCCGTTGCAGACTTCAAATTAAAGAGTGGAACGAATTGCGCGATAAGATTGTTGAAAAAGGCGACGTTGAACATACTAAGAGTATTGAGTATAGCGCAAACATTATTCACTCGGTATGCACTAACACACCATACGAAATAAATGCAAACGTCATAAACAACGGGCTTATCACCAATCTTCCCTCAAACGCTTGCGTCGAAGTTCCGTGCTTGGTAAACAGAGCGGGTATCCACCCCTGTCAAGTCGGTGCGTTACCCGAACAACTTGCCGCACTTAACCGTACCAACGTAAACGTTCAATTGCTAACTATCAATGCATACCGCACGAGAAAGAAGGAAGATTTATATATGGCGGCATACCTTGACCCACATACGAGCGCAGAACTTTCAATGGACGATATACGCGCCGTTTGCGACGACTTGATTGAGGCTCACGGCAACTGGTTGCCTAAGTTCAATTAACAATTCGGGGAAAGAAAATGAAAAAGATTATATCAACAGTTCTGCTTGGTCTGTTGTTAGTGGCGACCGTATTTATGGGTACGGCGTCGCTAGGCGTTGCAGACTCTCAGTCGGAACAAACTAAATATTTACTGCGTACCGAAACACTTATTGATAGCTATGGCGCGGAAGGATATTATCAGTCTGAAAAAACCGGTACTAATCCAAGTGCTGGCGATGGTTACGTAGTAAAATACGCGCCTACTAGTAACTGTTTGGTTTCTCCTGCAAAAACGGGTGCTCTAAGCATAACTTTTACCGCGCCGTCAAACGCTACCTTAAAGCCGTCGATTTATAGTGGTAAATCTATTGCTATATACAGAACTAACCCTGTTTTGCCCGATCATAACGACGACGGTGTTAGATTTTGTGTGTTTTTAAACGACCAAAAGATTTACCCTACTGGCGACGACTTGTTTGCTGAAGTAACGTCATGTGACGGCAGTAATCCTATGTGGGTTGATATAGGTACGCTCAATTTGAACCAAGGGGATAAACTTCGCTATATTATTGATAACGGCGGGGCAGGAAATAATAGTTGGGACTCGGTCTATATAAACGGCGAAGGTATGTATAGTGATACCCAAGTTACGACGGATACTTACGTCAGTATCACCCAAGGTCTAACCTATGCAAGTACTGCGGACGCTGAAACGTCAGCAGGACTTGCCGACTATAAAAAAAGCGATTTAATAAAATACGAATACGTTGAGATTTTGACGGGCAAGGATATGCCTACACTTCAAGAAAACGGCAGCCCCGTTGCCGTGTTAAAAGACAACCTTAAATGGTCAAGCATAAACGACACCGATTTTTGGTGTGGCTCTGCTACTGACGTTTACTTATATTACGACCACAGTTCAAACGGTGAATTTATGACGCCAGGCATGTATTCGGCAATAGGCTTAGAGTTTACTGCGCCTTGCGACGGAACTATTAAAAATGATTTTGGTTTAGGTTCTGCGATAAGGGCGGGTGAATATATAGAAGGTACGGCAGAGAAGGCAAGGCTTACTATTATTAAAAACGAACAAGTAATATTCCCAAGCGCGGGAGTTTGGCAGGATCTTCCTGAGGAAAATAAGTCGGAAGAGCCTATAAAGATTGCTTTTAACGATTTAACCGTTAATGCTGGCGACAAACTTTATTACGTAGTTGATAGCGGTGGAAACTTAAACAATAGTAACGACAACGTGCGTTTTGATAACTGGGGATTTTTATGGGTGGACGCACTTAACCCAGACGGCGTGTGGTTTTCTTTTGGAGAAAATTTCTACGACGGCAGTAACGGCGACACGCCATCGGCTATTAACGGATATAAAAAGAACCAAGTTTTAAACTATATCTACCTTTCGGTGGAAGACCCTATCCCAGCGGCAACGGATATAGAGAAAAAGGAAGTTGAAGGGTATAAAAAAGACCGTTTTGTACAAATGAGACTTAACGACGAAGAAACGGGCTTTACTATTTCGGGTGACACTAGGCATTTAATAGCGAATCCGACGTTCGTTCAGCCGTCCGAAAAGCATATGCTTGCTATTAAGTGGACTGCGCCGCAGTCGGGAAGACTGTCGTTATCGAACGTCACCTTATTGAACGGCAATTACGATGCGCCAGAAGCGCAAGGAACGGATAGGGACGGCGTAGGTTTTAAAATACTTCTTAACAATAAATATCAAATCTATCCGACGACGGGTGAATGGGCGGAAACTAAGGGGACGGATATTGCTACCATAGATTTAGGCGCGTTCACTATAACCGAGGGCGATACATTGCTTTTGGTTTTAGACACCAAGGATAACGGTGAGTTCGATACTATAAATTTAAGATTGATCTACGACTTTGCTTTGGACGGAAAGAACTTCACGACAAGATACGATATGTCTAAAATGATGCTGGAAGAAAACTCACCATTTGAATTTTACGGCATAAAAGAAGAAAAGGAAGAGACGAGCAGATATTTTGGCGGTGAACAGACCGAACTTGCTGAGATAACCATGCACGAAGGCGGATTTTTTAGTAACGTTTGGATAATCGTTATCGGCGTAGCGGCAATCGTTGTCGTTGCGGTTGTGGCGGTGTTTGTAGTCATAATTGTTAGGAGGAGAAAAGGATGAAAAGACTTATAAAGGCGTTGGCTATCCTTTTGGCGTTAGTGTTTTGTTTTTCTTTGGTATCCTGTTCAAAAAAGGACTATACAACCGTTACTCTAGAAGATAACGGCGCGCTTATAACCAACCCTAATATGGGTTGGAACTTTGCGTATTACAGCAATACGTTTACTGAATTTAATCAGTATCTAGGGAACAACGATTATTTGGACGAATTTCCATGCGACGTGTTATTTATGCGCGTGGGTTGGAGTTACTGGAATCCTGCTGAGAACGAGTATGCATGGGACAGTTTTGAAGAAGTTCTCAAACCTTGGTGGGATCGTGGTAAAAGGGTTGTTTTAGGGTTTGTTGCAACCCACCCGGGCGATCAAAACACGCCCCTTTGGGTAAAAGATGCTGGTGCTAACGGCATTATGTACTACTGGGATAGAACGGTTAAAATTGATAAAAGCGGATACGCCGTTTTAACAGACGGAAAAGTTGAATATACGGACGAAGTTTACGAACCTGGTTCGCGCTTTGCCGGACAGCCTAAGTACGTTCTCTCTTACAGCGAATACGACCTTAACCAGAACGGAAGACTTGACGAAGGCGAAACCGATCCTAACGGCGACGGTTGGTTAGATCCAACTTGGCAGAGCCAGCAAGATTTTTTAGGGTCGACTACCGAGGCGGTCGCTTGGGGACTTAATACCAAGAAAGATTCCGCGTGGAATAACGGTCAAGAAGTCGATTTGTCAGCATTAGACGGTTATAAAAATTTGCGCCCGACTTGGGTTGTAAACTACGACGATCCGGTGTTTTTAGACAAGTTTGGAAAATTCTTAGAGGCGGCTGCCGAAAGATACGACGGAACGGACTATCTTGACGTTGTTGATATTTGTTCTCTCGGCGACTGGGGGGAAGGCCACAGTGCGTACACAAGAGGAAACAAGTTTAAGGCTGATACCATAAGAAAACATATTGACCTATACAGAAAATACTTTACAAAAACCCCGATAGTAATAAATGATGACTGCGAACCGTATTACGGCGAAGGGTTTTCAGAGTATTGCATAGAAAACGACGTCGGCGTAGTCGATTGCAGCGTCGCTATAAGCGAAGACATAAAATACGGCGCGCCCGGTAATATCGGCAATGTTGCGGTAACCGACCTTTTCTGGCGTGACGAGATAGTTATGTTAGAGAACCATTTCGGTATGGCGTGTACTTCTGCACTATTAGAAAGCGTTAATCAATGCCATGCAAGTTATGCGAGAATACATTACGATCCGCAGGCGTATCTAGATACCGAGTGGGCGGATGCTATAACTTTAAGGCTTGGATATAGATTGAACTTTACCGAAGTAAG
This sequence comes from Clostridiales bacterium, assembly GCA_015055805.1. GTDB lineage: Bacteria > Bacillota > Clostridia > Christensenellales > Borkfalkiaceae > UBA1259. The sequence goes on along the minus strand of SVHN01000013.1, from coordinate 38,778 downwards.
TTTTTCTAAACTTCAGATGGGAAGTAAACTAAAAATTGAGTTTAAGATGAAAAACACGGGCGCAGCACCTTGTTATCAGGGCGGTAATCCAACTTTCTATATAATCGACAGTTCAGGTCAAATTCTTTGCGAAACGACAAGTGAATTTGACGTTAAGGATTTAGTGGTTAAAGCTGACGTTACCAAGGCCCCAGAATCCACGGGAACGGCAATGATGCAACTTCCCAAACAGTTCTATAAAGACCAAACGGGCAGATATTATCTTGCCGTTGCGGTAACGGTTGACGGAGAACCATACTATAATCTTCCGCTCGATAATCAAGATGAGAACGGTAGGAAGATTTATAAGGTGGCTACCTTCACTATCGGGGAGGTGTTCTAATAAAGATGGTTAAAAGAACAGACATTACTAAGTTACGCAAGGGCTGGTTCAAAAAATACTGGATTTATTACGCAATGTTTTTGCCGGGCGGATTGTTCTTGCTGCTTTTTAACTACGTTCCTATGGGCGGATTAGTGCTTGCGTTTAAGGACTACTGGCCCAAGCACGGTATGTTTGGCAGTCCTTGGGCAGAGCCGTTTTATAAAAACTTCGCCGTATTGTTTGAAGACGTGTATTTTTGGACGGTTGTAAAAAACACGTTGATAATTTCCGTGCTAAGGTTTGCAACGTCGTTTCCGTTCACTATATTCGTTGCCTTGTTGTTTAACGAACTTCGTTCTAAAACCTTTTCAAAGTTCGTTCAAACCATACTGTTCATTCCGTACTTTATATCTTGGGTTATAATCTCGGGTATTGTTAAAAAAGTGTTCGGTGCAGACGGTATGGTCGATACTATGCTAAATAGGATAGGCATAAGCGGTATAAGTTTTATGAGTGACGATGTTCCGTTTATGATACTTCTCATTGCCGTGGATATCTGGAAAGGCGTTGGATACGGTATGGTTTTATATATCGCGTCTATGTCCGCGATAAACTATGAATTGTACGAGGCGGTTGAGATTGACGGCGGTAACCGCTTGACCAAGATGTTACACGTCACTCTTCCCGGACTAAAACTTCTGATATCTATGCAGCTGGTTATGTCTTTCTCGGGAATACTTAACGGTGGCTTTGATCAGATTTACAATATGTATTCCGTTCCCGTTCGTGACGTGGCGGATATACTAGATACCTACTTATTTAGAATAAGTTTCGGCGAGGAACAAGACCACTCGTTGTCAACGGCGGTGGGACTGTTCAAGTCGGTTATCGGGTTTGTGCTGATACTTGCGGCAAATAAGGTGTCTAATAAACTTAACGAGGAGAGTGTACTTTAATGAGAAAAGTGAAAAAGTTGCACTCTGCAAATTTCGTGGACGTGCTTATTGTTGTATTCTTTATATTAATGGTTTCGATATCTTTCGTGCCACTCTTTAACATACTCTCGCTTTCTATATCCGACGAGTATGCGGCGATTACAAACCCCGCAAGGTTATTTCCCGACTTTAAGCACGTAAGTTTCGTGGCTTATAAGGCGGTGTTGAAGAGTACGGCGATTTATACAAGTTTACTTGCATCGCTATTAGTAGTCGTCGTGACGACGTTAATTCATATGTCTTTAACCCTTATGGTTGGGTTTGCAGTATCAAAGAACGACCTACCCGGAAGAAAGGTAATGGTACTGTTCGTACTGTTTACGGTATTGTTTAGCGGTGGACTTATCCCAACTTACCTAACCTTGTCGTCGTACGGCATGATAAATACGTTTTGGGTAATGGTACTTCCAAACGCCGTAAACGGTTATAACGTAATACTGATTAGAAACCATATCTGCAATATGCCCAAGGGTTTGACCGAGGCGGCGGAAATAGACGGGGCGAATCCGTTCACCGTATTTTTGCATATAGTTTTGCCGTTATGTATACCAGTCGTAGCAACGCTAAGTCTGTTCTGCGCGATAGGTAAATGGAACGACTGGACTAGTTGGTTTATGTTTGCAAGTAGGGTTCAATGGCTTAAACCCTTCCAGAACGTCTTGCAAGACATTGTGGTAAATCCCGACACGTCTAACGCGGCAGGCATGGACTTATCAGAATACGGCGCAGCGTTTAGCAACGCGCTCATAGTTATAGCGTTAGTGCCTATAATCGCGCTGTATATACTTACTCAGAAATATTTGGTAAAAGGGCTGTTTATCGGCTCAGTCAAAGAATAAAAAGTTAGGAGGACTAAAAGATGAAAAAATTCAACAAGATATTATCGCTACTTTTCGTTGCGGTAATGGCGGTAAGCTGTATCGGCGGCTGTGGTAAAAAAGACGATACCGGACTCGAATACGATTTTAACGTTTCGGATAAAACGGTGGAATACTCTTTCTTTTCACCCAACTGGAACGGGCTTCCCACCACAAACGACAAGGTTTTACAGTCAATCGAAGAAAAGTTTAACGTAAAACTAAATATGATCGGCGCAACTAATTCTAACTGGCAGCAAAACTTAGCTAACTTGGTTGCTGACCAAGAAACACCCGACCTATTCTTTATACTGCCCAATACGTCGACGATGACCGACTATATAAAGAAAGAAGTAGTGTACGACGCAAACGCGTTTATTGAAAATTCACCCGAAGATTTAGCAACGTTAAGTGAAGTTCTTGGCGCGGAACAGTTTGGCGATAACGTTAAAATTAACGGACTCAACTATTTTATTCCGCAAACCGTAGGCACGACGAATCGTGTACTAATGGTAAGAAAAGACTGGATGAAAAAATGGAACGAAGAAGAAAGGGGTAAGACGGGCGACGACGTTTATTTAGAGCCACAGACGCTTTCCGAGTTTACCGCAATGCTTAAATTCTTTAACAGCAAGAGTTTAAGCGGTTCAAAAACCTACGGTATGGCGTTGAACCCCGATTTCGACTTCTATGAAGATTTTATGGCAACTTTCGGCGTAAAACCCGATTACTATCTAGATGGTGACGGAAACTATCAACTTTCCGTAAACAGCGAAAATTACGAAAACTTTATCAAATGGTTCAGAGATGGTGACGGAACTTACCTTTATCCTGAATTTTACAGTTTATCAGAAGCCGAGGCTATAAACGCTTTCTCGACGGGCAAAGTCGGTGCGATACTTTCCAACGGAAGCACCATGATAGACGGGCTTATAAAAGGGGTTGAAACGACAAACGGTGCAAGTGCCGACGACTTAATCGCACTTATTACGCCGCCGAACAGCGATGACGGGACGTATAAGGGCGCGTTCCAAAGCTTTAACTTCTACTGGGGTGGCTGGGCTGTTTCCGCAACGGCTGAAGAACCTATGAGAATATTCAAGATATTAGACTATCTTTACAGCCAAGAAGGGCAAAACCTTATGGTGCACGGCGTGAAAGACGTACACTATACCGTAGCTGACGACGGAACGATACTTCCTAACCACGACGGCAGAAAGGCTGACGGCGCGGAAAAGGTTTGGGAAAACAAGGGCGACGGAGCAACAGGTTCACTTTTAGGTAGATATAGAGTTGGTTCACAATTTATGCCTTGTCCGTTTACCGTTGTTGACGGCAAACTAGTAGAGAACTATCCCGTGGGAACTTCCGAATATCCCAAGTGGCAGACGCTTTCACGTGAATTGACGGCGAAAAATAGTGTTCCCGGCGGATTGACCAAGATCATTGCCGATCCCGACGTCAACTCGTATAATACCAAAATTATGGACGCAGTCGAGCAGTATACTATTTCGGTAATCGGCGGTAACGCTACCGAACAGGAAGAGGCAAAAGCACTTCTTGATAGCAGATTGATTAGCTACAAAGCGGATAAAGTTTTAGAATACCTTAACCAGAACATGAAATAATTATAGCGATTAGAATTAGGAGAAGAAAAATGGTAAAAGTAGCGTTGATTTCCTACGGAAACAGAGTAAGATGTTATTCACAGTTTATAGCAAACAGAGAAGACGTAAAGATCGTTGCCGTTGTAGAGCCAAACGATCATAGACGTGAAATGGCAAAAAAGGTTTTGGGGTTAAAGGACGAAGAGTGCTATAAAACCCTTGACGATATGCTCAAAAAAGGAAAAATCGCCGATTGCGCGATAAACGGAACGATGGATCAGTTTCACTATGAAACTACCATGCCGCTTTTAGAACAGGGCTATCACGTATTGCTTGAAAAACCGGTAACGTCAAACAAGGAAGAATTACTAAAACTTCGTGAGACGGCAGAGAAGAATAAAGTGCACTTTATGATTTGCCACCTTTTAAGATATACACCTTTCTACGGAAAGATTAAAGAGCTTATCGAAGAAGGTAAACTCGGAGAAATAATGTCCATTATGGCAAGTGAAAACGTTGCAATTATTCACTCATCAAGCGCGTTTATCCGTGGAAAATGGAGAAAGGAATCAGAGTGTGGTTCATCACTTTTAATGGCAAAATGTTGTCATGACCTAGACTATCTTTGCTGGTTAAACAATAAGACTAAACCCCTTTACATATCGTCGTTCGGCGGCAGAGATTTCTTAACCCCCGAAAAAGCACCCGAATGTGCAGGGACGAGATGCCTTGTCGATTGCCCAGCATACGTAGAGAATAAGTGTCAATGGTCGGCGTATAAGGATTATATAAAGAACGATTTGTTCGGCTATTACGCTTTTGAAACGATTGATAAAGATCTAGATAAGATAACTGAAAAAGAACGTATCGAATCGCTTAAAACAGACAATTCTCACGGTATGTGTGCATTTAAGAGTGATATGGACCTAGTGGATCACCAAATGGTGAACATTAAGTTTGCAAACGGCAGTACTGCAGCTCTCAATATGACGCTAGGTGCATACCGTCCAGGTCGTGATATACATATTCTCGGCACAAAAGGCGAAATCCAAGGCTACTTAGAGAGCAATAAATTCTATTACAGACAGTTTGATGACGTCGGTGGATTTTACACCGAGAAAGTATATGACTTCAATGAGCTTGACGGCGTAAATTACGGACATATGGGTGGCGACGGAAGACTGGTTGAAGACTTCATCAAAATAGTATCAGGGCAAAAACCGTCGATAGCGTATACGTCCATTAGCGACTCGGTAAACGGACATCTTTGCGTGTACGCTGCAGACGAAGCAATGAAGACCAACAAAGTCGTAAAAGTAGAAAGCGTTTAATATTATGAAAGTTTTAGAAAAGTTTAGGTTGAAACAAGGCGATTTGTACGGGCAGGAAAGCGTTACCATAGCCTTTTTAGGCGATAGCGTAACACAGGGTTGTTTTGAGTGTTATCTCACAAGCCCCGAAACTTTAGAAACGGTTTTCGATAATGAAAATTCTTATGCGTATAAACTCAAAAAGATTTTTGCTACCCTTTTTCCCAACGTGCAAGTAAATATTATTGACAGCGGTATAAGTGGTGGCTCGGCAGCTAACGGCGCAATAAGGTTGGAACGCGACGTTTTAAGATATCACCCCGATTTGACGATTGTTTGTTTTGGGCTAAACGACAGTACGCACGGCTTGGATAAAATAAGCGACTACACTTCTGCGCTAGGCGATATATTCGATAGGCTAACCGCGTCGGGTAGTGAAGTGATCTTTATGACGCCTAACATGATGAATACTGAAACAAGTTGTCACTTGACTGCACCGCTCTTTTTAAGGCTTGCAGACTGGTTTTCAAATATTCAAAACCAAGGCGATCTTGATAAATACGTTGAGGCGGGAATTAAAACGGCAAAAGAACACGGCGTTAAAGTGTGTGATTGTTACAGAAAATGGAAGATTTTGAACGAGAACGGCGTAAAAACTACGGAAATTCTCGCAAACAAACTAAATCACCCTGTTCGCGATATGCACTGGCTTTTCGCACACTCGCTGATTGAAACTATCTTCGGTATAACCAATTTAAAAGATCACAACTACACGACAGACTTTGAAGGTATAGTGTATATTGAAATAGAAAGTGACGAAGTTGTTAGTGGCGCAGAAGTTTATAACGAAAAATATTATCTGTATGCGGAAAGAAACGTAGGTTACGCAAGGAATATTTACGAAGTTTCAAGTTTGGTATATAACGATAGGTCTAATGAATACGACCAAGAAAAGTATTCGTACGAAGTAAATGGTAAATTTACTACCTTAGACAGCGACGGTCTTAAGATTGCCAAAACCTATATGGACGGCGTTGCAGACGTTAAACTCGAAAACAGTTCTATCGTCGTAGCAAATAATACAGAATATTATACTTCACCATATTCTATATCTAAGGACGGAGATAATTATTACGTTTATTCTAATCCTAAAGCAATGCTTTATAACGGAGAAAGGAAAACGGACAAGTATGCTGTTGACGGTGATATTAAGGTAAGCGCAACTATCGCAAAGGGTGCGATTATCACGGAGAACGGTGCAACTATTGACGGTGTTGACGTAGTTAAAGCGCCGGGAAGATTTTATCAAACGTTTGATGCTATATCAAATAATAATTACGTTGCTATTGCCGGTGAATACGGTGTTGGAACGTATATCGATTTTTACTTTACGGGAAACAATATGCCGTCAGTTATGTTTTTTGCAGATAAGATAAACGGCAACATGACCGGATATTCTTCATACTCTGGAACAGGTGCAGATACGGTTGGTGCACCATCAAATGAAAAAGGCTTAATTATAACCAACGGTTTTGAAGGCGAGAATAATAATGCTGTAAGTAATGGTACGCGCAATTACTTTATGGTTTACGGACCTAATAGAATAAACGTAAATTCTACGGATTTCTATAACTCGTTGTTAGGCAGTAAAGTCAAAACTACGTCGCTCGTTTACAAAGAGTACAATGAAACTGATGCTGGATATAACGTATTTACACATACGGGACTAAAAAATCAATATGCGTCTACAAACTTAAAATATACTGTGGGAACTTACGACAATCAAGGCGAACTTATGATTGATGCAACACTTTTTAATGCCGAAACTAACGATATTATCGGTGTTGTTAGAGAATCTACAGGGCTTGCAACAAGTTCTATTGATGCAGGTAATATCGTTATTTACGGTGCGGTTAAAGGTGCAAGCACAACCACACAGTTTACCTACTCTAAACCGTATAATTCAGGTGCTGATTTTGTTACCGACGGCGCAACCTTTAATGCTGATGGTTCAGTAACGCTTGCCGGATCTACTGTAGGTGGTGATGGTGGTGTTAATCACCTATTCCAAAGAGTGGGCGATACGCATAGATATATTGCGTTTAAGGGTGAATATGGTGTCGGAACGTATATGGATTTCTATTTTACTGGCGCAAATATGCCGCAAGTAATGTTCTTTGCAAACAATATTAACGGTTATATTCTCAATTATGAGTCGTTCACGGCAACAACTAATGGTACTTCAACGACCAGAACTGGTGACGTAACGGATAATAAGGGATTGTTATTCTCTAATGGTATATGGCTACCTAATTCAAACATAAATCACGGCAAAGAAACGTTTAGGATTTGGGGGCCAGATAGAATAAAAGTTACAAACGATAATGTTACGGGGGCGTACAAAGATAAGGCAGGGTATTTGACGAAAGAAGATGATGGATGTGCAATGTCATATACTCAATTAAGCACTACTTATGCAACCACTAAACTTAAATACGTAGTAGGAACGTTTGATAATAATGGCTACTTGGGTGTAGATGCAAAACTTTATAATGCGGAAACAGGCGAATTAATTTATAGTATTTATAAAGTGACTTCGCTAAAAACTACTGACGTGACTGCGGATAACATTGTTGTATACGGGATGCCAAGTGCTAACACTACAACGTTTAGTTACACAAAACCGTATCAAGTAGAAAACAACCTTATGACAAGTGGTGCAACCTTTAACAGTGACGGGTTGGTTACTCTTGATGGAAACGTTTCTGCTGGTGGTTACGTATATCACGTTGGTCAACATAGTAATAGCTACGTTGCCCTTAAAGGTGATTATGGTATAGGTACTTATATTGATTTAACTTATACTGGTAACAATATGCCAAACGTTATGTTCTTTGCTGATCAAATTAATGGTGATTTAACTAGCGATGGCGGTAAGGGCGTAATACTAATGAACGGTATTGTTTGTGCAAATACAAATTCTAACTATATTCGCGCATTAGCAATTTATGGACCTAATAGAATAAACGATTTAGGTGACGGGGTTACTAGCAATAATGCCTATTCCGATCACGGTGGACAAATAGCAAAATTGCTTGGGTACAGTTGGAATTCAGGCACGAGCAGTTATGATGAAGCGTCTTATCCCTATTTATCGCAAATGGGACTAGATACTACGCCTGATACTACCTATAAATTAACGGTAGGTACTGCTGTAAGCGATTTAGGTAAACTTATGATTGATATTTATCTTTATAGTGTGACAGCGGATAGCGTTATTTACGACGAAATGATTGAAACTTCACTTATGGCAGGTGAAGTAGACGCTGGTAGCATAGTTCTTTACGGTGCAGTAAAAGGCGCAAGTAATAAGACGACTTTTAGTTATAGTCAGCCGTATTTTTCAGGCGCGGTAAACACTAACGAGATTGATTTTGAAACGGATATCGGCACAACTTTTACCGCTAAAAACGGTGGAGTCGCTGAAATAAGTTCTGAAAAGGCGTTCAAGGGTGCGCGTTCGCTTAAAATTTCTAATTTAAGTCAAGTGGCAAAATTTAATCTTTATGGATTTAAACCTATTGCAAGTTACGTTAAAGGAGATATAATTTCCCTTAATATGCAGGTGTATTTAGATGCGCCTGCTGGGTCTAACCTAAAGATTACAAACGCTAATGGTGAGCCTTACACCTATTTAGACAATGCGCAAACAGCAGTTGAAAGCGGTGCGTGGACGGAAATTACCGTTGATATTCCAGTATCTACCGATATTGAAAACTATCTTGATCTTTCATTTAAGGTGGACGGAATAGGGGATTTGAGTGGGGTGAACGTTTTTGTGGACAACGTTAAAATTAAGTATAATAATCTTTTAGAATATTCTTTTATTCGTTCAGAACAAGGTCTAGGTGGTAACACCGTTTATATGTTGCCGTGCGCAACTTCTACTCAAAATATGAGTTTTATCGTCGTTAATTCTGACGGAGAGATTATCGTGATTGACGGTGGATATACAGAAGATGCTGAGAACATAATAGATATGCTAAAAGTTTTACAGCCAAATGTTGAAAAACCCGTTGTAACCGCATGGCTTTTAACTCACGGACACATTGATCATATAAGTGCGATAAGCGAAGTTATTAATCGTGGCGAAGTTGAGATTTTAAGCGTATATCACGATATCCCCACTAATGATAAATGGGAGGCAGCAGCTGGTGCTGGGTATGATTCAGGTAGTGGCGAGGCTGATGCTACTGCAAGAACTAATCTTTTCAACGCGCTTGAAACGGCAAACATTCCAGTAATACGCCCTGTTACAGGACAGAGCATAGTTTTTGGTTCGGCAACGTTTGATATATTATACACACCTACCGATAACGGCACGTTTACCAAAAATTACGGAAACAATACTTCGGTAATCTATAAACTTATCACTACCGAAAAGTCGGTATTATTCCTTGGTGATGCAGGAACTGATTTAGGCAACTGGCTGGTTGCAAACAAGGCAGAAGAACTTTCTTCAGATATAGTTCAAATGGCGCATCACGGACAAAACGGCGTTAGACAAGATTGTTATCAACTCATTAATCCGTCAGTAGCATTGTGGCCCACGCCGCAATGGCTATGGGATAACCGCGGTGGCACGGGAACATACGAAACTTTAACTGTTCGTGGTTGGATGGAAGTCCTTGGAGCGAATAGTTACGTTTCAAAAGACGGTATTATAAAATTGTCATAAAAGCAAAAGCGAATACACGGGTTAAAGAATAATCCGTGTATTCTAATGAAACACGGGAGAACGGATATGAACTTGTATGCGTACAACGTGCCAGGGGCAAAGAGCGCTGAGGCAAACAAAGAAAGATTTACGGCTTATAAGGAAAGTGGTCTTACAACTCTATATCTTACGGGGTGGTTGTCATATTGTCTTAATGGTGACGAGCCTTGGGCTGGTTCTTCTGCGCAAAAATGCTTTGAACTAGCAAAAGAAGTCGGCATAGAAAAGATTATAATTCGCGACCAAAGATTATACGAAGGGTTGGTGGATTTAAAAGATAATCTTATCGGCAAGGGCAAAGATTTCCGTTTTCAAACCGAAGACGAACTTTTAGACTACGTTCGTTTTTGCATGAAAGATTACGTTAAAGAACCTATGCTTTTAGGGCTTGGGCTTCACGACGAGCCTGATATCGGGTACGTTAATAGTTTTGGGTACGTCTACCGCGCGATAAAAAAAGTTGCAAAAGAATACGGACGAGATGATTTTTATATTCAGATGAATCTCAATCCTATGATTTTAAATGCGTACTTCTTAATGCACCCCGATTATAAGAATATGACGGAAAGCCAACTGTATGAAAATTACGTAGACGCTTTCTTGGAGAGTACAGGAGCGGATATTGTATGCGTTGACAATTATCCGTTTAGACCGAGTAATATAGGCGGTAGATTTTTAGCAGGTTATTATTCGAGTTTGCAAATTCTAAACAAGGTTTGTAAAAAACACGGTGCGCGATTAGCTTTCGTTATTCAGTCGTTTGAAATGTATCATAAAACAAACATTACTGCGCAAGCAGGTTATAGGCGTATTGCGACTGTTAACGAAATGTTTTTACAAATGAATAGTGTGTTAGGGTTTGGCGTTCGTGACGTAGCGTTCTATACTTTTGAAACTATGAATTCTGAACCAGAGTCACCTTATAGAACACAAGACGGGAGTTCATTTATAACCGAAGGGTGTGAAAAAACACATATATTTTACTTTGCGCAATCGGCGATTGAACACGCTAAATCGTTAGAACCAGTGTTATTTAACTATGATTATACAGGGGCAAGAATACTTATTCACGACAGCGTAAAGCGGTGCGAAAAAGATTATTTAGCAAGCGAAGGAATTTTTGATGGCAATAAAATTTTAGAGCCAACCGCGCCTTTCGACAATACTTATGAATTTAAATGCGTAAGCAATTTTTCTTGTGATAAAGACGTTTTACTCATAACGGAATTAGAAAAAAACGGCGATAATACTTATATTTATATGGTGCTTAACGCCATAGATAGCCCTTACAAAATTGATCCGTCGGCAATGAACGTTGACGTATGGTTAAAGCCCGAATTTAAAAGCGTAAATGCGTTTATAAACGGTAAATGGACGGAAAAAGAACTTGATAACGGAAAGATTACTTGGAAGTTATCGCAGGGTGAGGCTGTCTATTTCGTACCACTCAAAAAATAATTTAATGAGGCAATTATGGAATTTATTTGGGGAGATTTACCAAATCAAAAGAATCAACGACTTGAATTTAATTTATACATTAAAGAAAATTGCGATACGCTAGTAGTTTGTGCGGTCGATTTTTATCAGGTTTATTTGGATGGGAAATTTAACTGTTACGGACCTGCTCGTACTGCGTCTGGTTACGTGCGTCCACGAACTATAAACGTTGGCGGTGTAAAGAATATAAAAATAAAAGTTGTATCTTACGGCATTGCCAATTATATGTGCGATTTGCAAAAACCGTTTTTTGGAGCTGAACTAAAAAAAGACCAAAAAATTATATACTCTGCATCAGATTTTGATTGTTACATAGATAATAGTATAGTAACGGCTTCGCCAAGATTTAGTGCGCAAAGGGGGTTTGTTGAAATCTTCGATTTAACTCAAAAAACCTTCACTTCCGTTGAAACCTTTTCTGTTGCTGGGCCTAAAATCATAGATGAAATAGAAGATTTTGGAAATTACGCTTGCGTTGAACCTAGAAAAAAGGACGAAGGCGTTTTTTATGGTTTTAAAAATATTAGAGATATTGTAACTTCTTATGATTCTTATCAAAGTTGTTTTTCTGTTAAAAATGATTTGATTGAAAAAGACTGGTGCGGTTACTGTTATAAAGAATATGAATATGACCGAATTCATACAGGGTTTATTTCGATTAAGGGGAACGTTACAAAGTCTACGGACGTGTTGATATTTTTTGAAGAATACTGTGAAGGCGGAAAATGGACGTTAAGGCGTAGTGGGTGTAATGAATTTATATTGTTAAAACTTCCGCAAGGCGAATTTGAAATTTTAACTTTTGAGCCGTATTCCTGTAAGCATTTAAAGATTGTTTATAAAACGGAAGGCTCGGCAAATTTTTCCCCTGCTATTATCACGCTTGAAAATAAAAACGCAAAAGTTGAAATGGCGTTAAACAACCCAAAAGCGAAAGTGGTTATAGATGCGGCCAAGCATACGTTTAGGCAAAATGCTATTGATATCTTTATGGATTGTCCGTCAAGAGAACGTGCAGGATGGTTATGCGATTCGTATTTTACGGGCAAGGCGGAAAAATTTTTTTGTGGTAATAACGTCATAGAAAAAGCTTTTATTGAAAACGTACTTATTGCAGAAACGCCAGAAATTGATAGGGGTATGCTTCCTAAATGCTTTCCTGCCGAACATAGAAGAAATCTTTATATACCTAACTGGGCAATGTGGTTTATCGTGGAAATTTTAGATTATTACGATAGAACGGGTGACATGGAAACGGTTAATAAAGCTAAAGATAAAGTTTACGGCGTTGTGGATTTTTTCAAAAGTTACGAGAATGAAATAGGCCTTTTGGAAAATTTGCCAAGTTGGGTGTTTATTGAATGGAGTGTTTGTAATACACCTGAATACACTCGTGGGGTAAATTATCCATCAAATATGCTTTATGCGTATGTGCTTGAGTGTATTTATCGTTTATATGAAGATACGGCGGCAAAAGAAAAAGCTCAAAAACTTAAAAACAAAATAGTTGAAATGTCTTTTAATGGTGAATTTTTTTGTGATAATTCTACCCGTGAAAATGGCTCGTTGATGCGCAGAGAAGACCATATAAGTGAAACTTGTCAATACTACGCATTGTTTACAGGGCTTTGTCCAAGCGAAGAATTTAAGAATAAAATGATTACTGAGTTTGGACCTAAAAGGAAGAATGAATACCCTGACATCGGAAAAAGCAATATGTTTATCGGGAATTATTTGCGATTGTTTTGGTTATGTAGCGAAGGTGAATATCAAAGAGTCCTTGACGAGTGCCTTGATTATTTTTATGAAATGGCAAAAAAGACGGGAACGCTTTGGGAACACAATAGACCAACGGCAAGTTGTAATCACGGGTTTGCGTCGGTAGCGGCGGTAATAATATCCGAATGTTTAGAAAAGATAAACCGTTCATAAAAAATCAGCTTAATTTAAAGTGCAATTTTAAAGTGCAAAACGCATTTTTAAATTGCACTTTAAGATTTTAAAATAAAAATTCGGCATTATACATTATTCCGCAAAAACGAAATAAATATTCCGTAAACATATTGACATTGTTCCGCAAAAAGAGTATAATATTCCGTATAAGGAGAAATTTTTATGGCAATGAATTCAAAACAAGCGGCTGAAAAATGGAATATTTCAGATAGGCGTGTTAGAACGCTTTGCGCTAACGGTCAAATTAACGGCGCGTATCGTATCGGCAAGATTTGGTATATACCCGACGGTGCGGATAAGCCTAAGGACGGAAGGATTAAGACGAGTGAAAGTTTAGTTTCCTTAATAGAAAAGAAAAAGGTGGAACTTGATGCTTGTCGTCCGCTAACCGAAGGCGAAGTTCAAAGGCTTTACGAAGATTTTATGATTGAGTACACTTATAACTCAAACGCTATTGAGGGGAATACCTTAACACTTCGTGAAACGGACATGGTACTTCGTGGACTTACCATTGACCAAAAGCCACTTAAAGACCATATGGAAGCGGTAGGTCATAAAGACGCTTTCTATTTTGTGGTTGACTTGGTTAAAGAAAAAGCCGAACTTACCGAATACGTTATTAAGCAGATACATTCGCTTGTTCTTGCCGATAAGCCGATGGATAAAGGCACGTATAGAAAAGTTCCCGTTCGTATTATGGGCGCTTATCACGAGCCTGTTCAACCTTATTTAATAGAGCCAAAAATGAACGAATTGCTTGCTGACTATAAAAATGATAATAGAAATATCGCTGAAAAACTTGCTTATTTTCATATTCAGTTTGAGGGGATACACCCTTTTATTGATGGAAACGGTAGAACGGGTAGACTACTTGTCAATTTAGAACTTATGAAAGCAGGCTATCCACCGATAGATATAAAGTTTACGGATAGAAAGAGATATTACGACGCATTTGACGCTTATCACGTTAAAAAAGATTTATCAGCAATGACAAAACTTTTCGCAGAATATCTAAACGCAAGATTAGACGATTACTTAAGTGTGTTAAAAGATATCTGTGATGAACAATAGATAAAAATAAATGTATTAATAAAAAAGTTGTTATAAGAGAGGTTAATATGATAAAAAAATTAAATGTTACAGATTTATTTGGTCAATTTACATATGAAATTGATTTTAAGCCGACAGGAATATCGATTTTAACAGGTCCTAATGGGTACGGGAAAAGCACTATTTTAAAAATTATATATTCAGTTGTTGAAGAGGGATTGTATGAGTTGGGACAATATCCTTTTAAGTCATTAACGATAGAGTCTAATGATGGAAAAAGAATTTTTGTGGATAAAATTAGCGCATCTGAAATAAGTGTTAATGATATAAAATTACTATTAATTTCTCCTAGAGAAGCTGAGAGATATTCAAAAAGATTCCCATTTAAATATTTCGAAGAAATAGGTCCTAATCAATTCTTTGATAGAAGAACTGGTGACATACTTAATGAAAGAGAAATGGCGACACTAAGAGAAAGATATGTGGTTAATGATGAACAAATAAAAGATCGCTTAATATGGGTTAATCATATGAGAGCAAAAAGAGAACAGAAAGCGGAAGGTTCTTTTATAGAATTGGATAATTATTATAGTGAATTCAAAAAGTCATTAGGAGAAATTAAATTTATAAAAGAACAAAGGTTGATACGAGAAGAAAAATCTGAAAGTAGATATTATGGAGAGGAACAATCGCAAGTAATAGAAGTTATAAAAGAAATTCCCAAGAAATTAGAAACACAGATAAAAGAAATAATTATTAATTATTCGCAAATATCCTCTAAACTCGATAGTTCCTTCCCAAAAAGATTGTTTGATACAAATATTGAACTTTCACAAAGAGAGTATTTAGATAAATTAGGGGAAATAATTTTAAAACAAGAAAAGATATCTGATTATAATCTACTCAAAGATATGCGTGGTTCAACTACTAGTACTCAGCACAAATATAGGAGAGATTTATCTACTGCATTAAGCATTTATTTGGATGATACAAGAACAAAATTAGAAGTTTTTGATGATTTAATTAAAAAACTTGATTTATATAAAGAGATTATTGATAAAAAGCTTTTCAATAAGCATGTTGAAGTATCAAGTGCTTTTGGATTGAGAATTTTACGTGAAGATGGTGTTGAATTGCCTTTGGAGAAATTATCTTCGGGCGAGAAACAAATTATAGTATTATACTATGATTTAATTTTTGGTGTAGAGAATAAGCTTGTTTTGTTAATTGATGAACCAGAAATATCTTTACATGTTGCTTGGCAAAGAGAAATGTTAAATGATTTTAACAAGATTGTTGAATTAAGACAAGATTCTTTTAGTATTGTTATTGCTACTCATTCTCCTCAACTTATTAATAATCATTGGGACATGGTAGTTGATTTGGGAGATATAAATGGCAAGTGAATATTTTGATTCGATAAGACCAAAGCTTGATAAAACAACTGTTATAAATGAAATTAAAATGCAATTATCAGTTCCCAACAATAAAAAAAAGTCATTTATTTTAGTTGAAGGACAAAATGATATTTCTGTATTAGATACGCTTTTTGATAATGAAAATACTATATTATATGAGTCGTATGGTGGGAAAAGAGAAATTGTCAAAATGGTAACGGAAGTGTTTTTAGATGAGAAACAAGTGTTTGGTATTGTGGATAAGGATTTTGATTTAAACGAAGAACAGTTACAATTATTTAATTATGATTTTTGTAATTTAGAAATGATGATCGTAGGAAACAATGACGCATTTAATGCTTTGATTTTTAAATTGACGAATATAAAAATGGATTACTTGGAATTTAGAAAAAAAGTATTGTTCGACTTAATTGTTCTTACGGCGGTGAGAAAAGCCAATTATATGTATGATTGGGGAATAAACTTTAGTAAGCTTCCAATAACTTGTTTTTTAAAGTTTAATAATGTTGATCGAAGAGATGTGTATGAAAGTATTAAGAGAAATCATGAATTTGACAAGGAGAAAGAAGAAATTTGTAATAATATTATAGAATCTTTAAAGAATGAAGAATTATTAAATTTTACAAATGGACATGATTTTTGTGAAGCTTTGAGCATTAGTTTAAAAAGTTGTTTTAGTGAAAATAAAAGTATCAAAAGTTTAGGGAAAAGAAACATGTTTAATTTATTGTCATGTGTTTTTGGACCTCATTATTTCAAGCAAACAGAACTATATGCCAAATTAAAAAAATATCAAGTAGAAAATGAACTAAGCCTTATTATGTATTAGATAATAGTAGATATGTATGGTTTTATATTACCTTTGCCACTATTAATAGGTGGGATAACGGAAACTATAACCCTAGCCGTTTAGCAAAAAAAGCATTTGAAGATTTTTGCGATAAGAAAAACATTAATTTACTAGTGACTGTGTAAATGGAGAAATAAGATGACTGATAAAGAACTAAAGAAATTAAAAGATGACCTTTGGCATTCTGCGGATATGCTTCGTGCAGGTGCGCACTTGGCTGCAAATAAATATGGGCAGCCTATACTTGGCTTAATATTCCTTCGCTATGCGGATATTTTATATAAACAACATAAAGCAGAGATAGAGGAAAAGTATAATAAGTTAAAGGGAACTCGTATGGAAAAATCTATGAAAGAGATTTCTATAGAAGTTTGCGGTTTCTATTTGCCCCCCCGAAGCTTATTATGATTACATAAACGACGCACCAGATAATGCCGAAAAAGCCACACTCGTTAAAAAAGCAATGGTTGCGATAGAAGAGAATAACGACAAAATGGACGGCGTTTTACCTAAAGAAGTTTATGGTCAACTTGTTCCAGAAGAAGAACCCGAACTCTTATCTAAAATAGTCCGTGTGTTTAAAGATATACCCGAAAACATTAGCGTTGACCTTTTTGGTGAAATCTACGAATTCTTTCTTGGCAGTTTCGCTTTGCAAGAAGGTAAAGACGGCGGAACGTTCTATACGCCAGCAACAGTTGTTAGATATATGGTGGAAGTGTTAAAACCTACTTCTGGCGATAAAATGTTCCTTGACCCTGCATGTGGTTCGGGTGGTATGTTTGTTCAAGCTGCACGCTATATGCATAACCACAACGTAAGCGAATCGGATATGATGAAATTCCGTTGTTATGGTGTGGAAAAAGAACCCGATACCGTAAAGTTAGCAAAAATGAACTTGTTACTCAATAACGTCCGTGGTGAAATAACCGAAGCAAACTCTTTCTATGCAGACCCTTATGACGCTGTTGGTAAGTTTGATTACGTTATGGCAAATCCACCTTTCAACGTTGACGAAGTTGTTTATGAGAGAGTAAAGGATGATGCAAGGTTTAATACATACGGCATACCTAAAAACAAATCTAAAACCGCAAAAAAAGATAGCGATAAAAAGGAAACCGTTCCTAACGCAAACTATTTGTGGATTTCTTACTTCGCATCAGCACTAAAAGAAACAGGTAAAGCCGCTCTAGTTATGGCAAACTCTGCGTCTGATGCTGGCAATAGCGAATACGATATTAGAAAGAAAATGATAGAAGAAGGGATTATTTCTCAAATGGTTACTTTGCCTTCAAATATGTTCTCTTCCGTAACACTTCCTGCAACACTTTGGTTCTTTGATAAGGCTAAAGCAAATACCGATAAAAAGAACGAAATTCTTTTTGTAGATGCGAGAAACGTATTCGCGCAGGTTGATAGGGCGCACCGTAAATTCAGCGACGAACAGATTAAAAATTTAGGCATAATCTCTCGCCTTTATGAAGGTGATAAACAAGCTTTTGTTGATTTAATTGAAGAATACAAACAGTTAATGGCAAACGCGCCAGAAACGGCTGATGAAAAAGACGTTAAAACGAAAGACTACTTTAAGGCGCAAATTGATTGGCTATTGGAAAGATTCCCTAACGGCGAATATCAAGACGTTATAGGGCTATGCAAAGTTGCAAAACTCGACGGCGAAGACGGAATTATAGACCAAGACTATTCCTTAAACGCTGGGCGTTACGTTGGAGTTGTTATTGAAGATGACGGCTTAACCGCAGAAGAGTTCAAAGCAGAAATGCTATCACTCAATAGCGAACTTGAAAAACTAAATCAAGAAGCAAGAGCGATTGAGCAAAACATTTCTAATAACCTGCTGGTAAAATGTACTAAAACGCAACACTTAAATTGTGTTTTGTGTTATAATTTTTTTGGTATAGATAGAGGTCGTCGCTATCCTGCTTAAGACTTTGTTCTTCCTGCTAAGAGTTACGCCTCTTTCTCTACGTGTTTGTGCGAATGAGCTGGATGATACTTTGTTATCCTTTCTCCAACCAGTATGTACCTGCGTAGTAAAAGTGGATTCTTTATCTATACACACTTACCTTGGAGGTATCCTTTATGTTTTTTGTTGGAATAGATATTGCAAAGCGGTCTCACCAAGTAGCAGTCACAAACGATTCTGCAGACATTGTAATTAAACCATTCAACATTAAAAACTCTTCTCTTGGTTTCTCTTCTCTTATTGAGAAACTAACTTCTCAATCCATTTCTATGGATAACTGCGTAGTCGGAATGGAATCTACTGGGCACTATTGGTATCCGCTTTACTTCTTTTTAATAGAGAAAGGTTTTACCGTAAAAGTATTCAACCCCATCCAAACAGCAGCCTTTCGTGATGTTGCTATTCGTAAAGTTAAAAACGATAATTTGGATAGCGTAATGATTTCCGACTTTATTCGTTTCGGACGATTTGCAGAAACAATTATTCCAAACGAGAGCTTACTCGCATTAAAAAATCTATCTCGCTATCGCTTTTCCGTTACGGATATTTGTACGAGCCTAAAGAAACGAACAATTGCCCTTTTGGATCAGGTTTTCCCTGAATATGAAACAATATTTTCAGATATTTTTGGTATTACTAGCAGAAAACTATTGGAAAAATTTTCTACCCCTGAAGAGTTTATGGACGTTTCAACTACAAAACTTACTAATTTTATCGCTAAAATTAGCAGAGGCAGAAATGGTAGAGAAAAAGCTGAACTAATTAAATCAGCGGCGCATTCTTCCATAGGAATTTCTTATGCTACAGATTCTTTTTCCTTTCAAATCAAACAACTTATCGAACAAATAGGTTTTATCGAAAAGCAAATTGAAGATATTGATAAGGAAATGGAAAAAATACTTGCAGAATCTGAATACTCAGTAATTACAACAATTAGTGGAATTGGTCCCGTTTTAGGTTGTATAATCGTAAGTGAAATCGGCGACATATCCAGATTTGAATCCCCTTCCAAACTCGTAGCTTATGCCGGTTTAGACGCCTCAGTTAAACAGTCAGGAGAATTTAACGCTAGTCAAAACAAAATATCAAAACGCGGTTCATCTTATTTGCGACGTGCGTTATGGCTTGCTGCTTTCATGTCTTTACAAAGCGATCCAGCACTGTATAATTATTATTGCAGGTTAAAAGCCAGAGGAAAATCACATCGACTTTGCGTTACTGCCGTTGCTAGGAAATTATGTATTATTGTATGGGCTATATTAAACTCCAAACAACCATATAGTCCTAATATTTAATCATGATTTAATCAGCCACCGTTCCAATGGGACGGTTTATTGTTATGCCTTTTTTAGCCCAAAAAAATTATTTGAATTTTTCTTGTTTTAGTGTCATTTTTTACTTGACTTTTAATAGCTGGTCTTAATATGTTGGGGGCTAAATAATGGAATTTTACACATACAGAATAGGAGAAGTTTTTGATCGCTTTAGTAGCGGTAAAAATATAACCGAGGAAAAGATATCAGAGTCTGGCAACTATCCTGTTTACGGTGGTAATGGATTAAGAGGATACACCGAAATATCAAATTTTAGGGGCGAATGTGTTTTAATTGGCCGTCAAGGAGCAAAGTGCGGAAATGTACGCTATTTTAAAGGCGAAGGTTATATGACGGACCATGCTATTGTCGGTGTTTGTAAATCAAACCATAATGCCAAATTTATGAACTATGCCCTTTCAAGTTTGAATCTGAACAGACTATCGGGGCAAGCGGCGCAACCAGGTCTTTCTGTTGGAATGCTCAAAAAACAAAAAATATTATTACCTTCATTAGAGAACCAAACTAAAATTGCAACCATTGTATATCAATATAACAACTTGATTGAAAACAATAATAAGCGGATAAAGATTTTAGAGCAAATGGCAGAAAATCTTTATAAAGAATGGTTTGTCCGCTTCCGTTTCCCAGGTCACGAAAAAGTAAAATTTGTAGATTCAGCAATAGGTTTAATACCAGAAGGTTTTGCTGTTTTGAGAATGAAAGATGTTATAGATGACTATATAGGTGGTGGTTGGGGAAATGATGATGAAGATAAAAATTATCCTGTAGGAGCTTTTGTAATTAGGGGAACAGATTTTCCCAACGTTAAAAAAGGCGACTTGTCTACCTGCCCTTTTAGGTATCATAAATCAAGTAACTATTCTGCAAGACAATTACAACTTAATGATATTATTTTAGAAGTGTCCGGTGGAACGGCAGAGCAACCTGTTGGTAGGGCAATAATAGTTACAGAAAACACCTTAAAACGGTTGAGAAACAAAGTGATATGTGCTAGTTTTTGTAAAATGCTTAGACTTAACACGAAAATTATTCAACCAAATTACTTTATTTATTGGATGAATTATTTGTATGAAACAAGAATTATCGATAGATTTCAATTACAATCAACAGGTATTATAAATTTTAAATTTGAGTATTTTTTAAGAAAAGGAGAAGTTTTATTGCCTACCCCTGAAGTCATGAAAGCTTTTGCTTGCAATATTCAGCAATTAAAAAATCAAATCGATAAATTAGCGGAATCAAATCAAAATCTTATCAAGCAAAGAGATATGCTTTTGCCAAGGCTTATGAGCGGTAAATTAGATGTGGGAGAAAAACAAGAAAAGGTATTAGAATTTAAGCCCAAAAAGACGTTTATTGAATTTAAAAATGAGTTTAAGGCGGCGGCAAGAAAAGATGGCGGCTTAACCGAGCAAGATTTAGAAGAATTATATAAAGCGTATTGTGATGACAGCCTTGACGAATGATTTTGAAAAATTAGCAAACGAAGTTTTATCCACGTATAAAATTACAAAAAGCCCTTTTAGAGCGATAAGTAGAGTTTGCAAAGGGGAAAACATAAGACTTCGCCCAGCGAACTTATCGCAAGGGGTGGATGGACTGTTTGCTAATATGGATGAGCAAAAGTTTATATTTTACAATTCTAACAAACTTCCGCAAAGGGCTGTTTTTACCAAAGCGCACGAGTTAGGACATTATTTCTTAAAGCACACTTTAGACGAACAAAAACTTATTTGTTCTAACGTTGGTGGAAACTCTAAAAGCAACAAACAAGAGTGGCAAGCCGACCAGTTTGCAGTATATTTCTTAATGCCGAAAGAACTTATTGCGGAGCATTTTGTAACTGCTTGTTCACTTACTAATAGGTCGTATAGACAGCCGTTATACGTGGACAAGCAACCGTGCAATTATAAGGACTGGAAAGTTTTTTGTTGGTATTTTAGGTCAGAACTAGGCATTTCAAGCGAAGCATTGCGATATAGATTAGAAAATTTAGGATTATTAAACTGGAATTTAGATTAAAATTATGGAAGAAAAACAAAAGATAGATTTATTAAAGCGAAGAAATTTTATAAGTAGAATAGTTAAATTGATTGAAACAAATGCTCAAAATAATGGACATAGAGTGTTTGCTATTGATGGTGAGTGGGGTTTGGGTAAAACTTGGGTGTTAGAAGAGATAGAGAAAACTCTTTCATCTATTAAAGAACAAGACAAAAAGCCTTATTTAGTTATTCATTATAACTGTTGGGAGTACGACTACTATGAAGAGCCGTTTATTGCCATTGTTTCTGCATTGTTGAATTTTGTGGAAAGCACAAAAATTTTGCCATCAAGAACGAAAGGTGCTGTAAAAAAAGTTTTTTCTAAAATAGGCAAAAAACTGCTTTCGGTGGGAAGTAGCCTAGTGCAGCCTTTTATAGGGGTTAATATTGAAAAAGCGGTAAATGAAATAAGGGATATTTCTAGCGAATCAAAGAAAGAAGAGCGTGAAAAATATAGTTTCGATAAATTTTATGATTTTAAGGAAACTATAATTGAATTAAAAAATGAGTTTATAAAACTTGCAGAAAAATATTCTATAGTAATTTGTGTTGACGAGCTTGATAGATGTTTACCCGAATATGCAATAAAAGTCTTGGAAAGATTGCATCACGTTTTTGAAGGTGTTAATAATTTGCAAGTTGTTTTATCCATTGATAAAAACCAACTTGATAAAACCGTAAAAACAATTTTTGGTGAAAGTGTAAATGTTGCAGGGTACTTAACCAAATTTATTGATTTTACTATTAAACTTCCACGTGGCAAAATAGATAAGCAAAGATTTGAACTTGTGTTTAGTGATTACGTTGATCAATTTAGTGATAATCCTATGTATAATACAGTTCATTCAATTAACGAATTTATAAATGAAATATTTGCTAATACAAATATTAGGCGGCAGATAAAAATTTTAGAAAAAGCTAAACTTGTTCATTCGTTAACCATTGAACCAGAAAGGGATTTTACGCCTGACGATTTTGCAGTTGAGATAGTGCTTACTATGGTGTCGTTTATTTATGAAGATTTAGAGCGAAAGTTTAACGTTGAACTTGAAAATTTTGAACAAGTAATAGACCTAAAATTAGATAAAGAACTGAGTGTAATATATAATAAAGTTTTCGACAAAAATAGTAATTGTTACGCTGTACCACAAGGAGAAAACGACTGGGGACTTTTTAATGTAACCGACACGTGGGCGTTATTATTTGTAGTTTTATTAAAACAATATTCTTCAGAAAAGATTAAATACGAGTTGTATAAGGACGATTATTATAGAGAAAGATATGTCAATCAAATAATTAAATATTCAAAACAGTTTTTTGACACATTGAAACTTTTAAGCTAAACATTTAAGGAGAAAGATATGGCGAAATACATTACGGAAGATGATATTGAAATAGCCGTTTTAGATTAATTCAAGATTGATAATTTAGAAAGAAAAAAACCGAGTTCTAGAAATTTTAAATAATATTAATAACTAACTTTAACAAGTTAGAGGTGAAACAAAATGACTAATACAAAAGAAAAAGACATATTAAATAGACAATATTACGTTGACCATATTAAAAACATTTTATCCACGTTATCACAAAATAAAAAGAATTGTTCATTTGCTTTAGATGGAGAGTGGGGTTCAGGCAAATCTTTTGTTCTCAATATGTTAGAAGAACAAATCAAAGACGATTATTTGATAATTCGTTATAATGCTTGGGAGAACGATTTTTATGAAGAGCCTTTAATTGCTATTCTTTACACTTTTGCTAACAAGTTAAACGACTTGCAAAAAACTGATAATATAGTAAATGGTTTAAAAAAAGAGTTGTTAAGTAAAATTGCTAACGGTTTTTTATCAATAGTTGGACAAATAATAAAGACAAAAATCGGAGTAGACGTTGTAGAATTAGGGCGAAAAGGGCTTAAAAAAGCAAAAGAATTTAAAAAGCATATAGAGAAAATAGAAGATAAAGAAAAAATTGATACATCATTTGACCAAAATGCAAATCTGCAAGTAATAATAAAACAAATAATTTCAGGGTTAAGAGAATTGGCAGAAAACTATCCTATAGTTGTTTTAGTTGATGAACTTGATAGATGTTTGCCCGAATATTCAATTAAAGTCTTGGAGAGATTACATCATGTTTTTAATGATGTGGATAATTTACAGGTTATTCTTTCTATTGATAAAGAACAATTAAGTAATGCCGTTGCTAAAATTTATAACTTGGCAAACATAGGCATGCACAAAAGCCAAAATGACAAAAGAACATATTTTGAATACATTAATAGTTACTATAAAAAATTCTTTAGTTTTGAAATATATTTAAATGAAGGCAAACTGAATGAAGAAAAGTTCCATGAGAAAATAGCCGAATATGAAAGTCTTTTCACTTCTAATTCAATCATAAATGAAAATGACGTGAAAGACTATTTAGAAATGATATTTAGTGATTTTACCATTAGGGAGAAAATTAATATAATAGAGAAGTCAAATTTAATACATAATTTGATAGTTACAGACAACGCCAATTTGGATATTTCATATATGTATATGGAGATATTGCTTGTTGTAAAGCAAGAGCAAAAAATAGAAAAATACAAACCAAGTTCCTACTCGCAAGAGATTTTTGGTGTAGTTGTAGACCATAATAAGTATTTTAATGTATTAAAAAACAAAATGACTGAAAATATGAATATGTCTAATGGTCGAGTGCAACAAAATTTGAACAACAGTAAGTATTTGTTTGAATTGACTGATTTATGGTGTTTTTTGTGGTTTGCTTTATTAATAGTATCTCCAAATTATTCTAACTGGGTTATTTCAGATTATTCAAACTATAAAGAGTATGAAGAACATTTTCAAAAATTTTCTAGTTTACTTAAAGTGATAAAATAAGGAGATAAATATGGCGAAATATATTACGGAAGATGATATTGAAATAGCCGTTTTAGAGAAATTATCTCAGCAAGATTTTGGGTATGACATTATAAAATGTGACGCAGACCCAAACAAGAGAGAAGATTTAAACGACGGAACAGGGCGCTCTTCTAAAAAAGAGTGTGTTTTGCCATGCGTATTAAAAGAATCTCTTTTGAAAATAAACCCGCATATTCCAGAAGAAATCATAAACGACGTTATTAAAACGCTTGTTCGTGATTTTTCTGCTACCGATATTGTTGCAACTAACTATGAACTATATAACAAAATAAGAAACCAAATTAAGGTAAAAGTTCGTAGGAACGGAAAAGACGATTTTGATTTTGTTAAGCTTATTGATTTTGACACGCCTTCAAACAATAAGTTTACAGCCGTATCGCAGATGTGGGTGCAAGGTAAACTTTATTGGCGAAGACCAGACGTTTTATTATTTATAAACGGTCTTCCTATAGTATTTATAGAACTTAAAAATAGCGTTGTTAAAGTTGAAGAAGCGTATAATAAAAACCTAAAGGATTACATAAAAGACGTGCCTAATCTTTTTGCGTTCAACCAAATTTGCGTTTTGTCTAATGGGTTAGAAACAAGGCTTGGTGCGTTTAACGCCACTTATGATTATTTCTTTGAATGGCTCAAAGTTGATAGCGAAAAGGAAAAGCCTAATCGCGATAACATTAGAGAAAATGGCGTTTCTATCGTTTATTTTATAGAAGGCTTGTTAAAGAAAGAACGTTTATTAGATTACGTTGAAAACTTTGTTTTATTTGATAATCAAAAGTATAAGATTATTGCTAAAAACCATCAATATTTAGGTGTTAACAACTTAATTGAATCGGTTGAGAAAAAGGAAGAGTTAAAAGGTAAACTTGGTGTATTTTGGCACACGCAAGGTAGTGGTAAATCTTATTCAATGGTAATGTTTGCGCGCAAAGTAAAGCGCAAGATTACAGGAAACTTTACTTTCCTTATTATTACTGACCGTGATGACCTTGACACGCAGATACACAAAAACTTTGTTCGCACGGAAGTTATAGGTAACAATGACGAATGTCAGCCTAAAAATAGCGAACAGTTAAGAGAGTTTTTACAAAAGAACAAGGAATTTGTGTTTACGCTTATTCATAAATTCCGTTATGATAAAACTAAAAAATATCCTATACTTTCAACACGAAACGATATTTTTGTTTTGGTTGATGAAGCGCACCGCACTCAATATAAAGATTTAGCTGAAAATATGCGCTCTGCACTTCCTAATGCTAACTTTATAGCGTTTACAGGAACTCCGCTTTTGGGGTCAAAAAGGCTAACTAATCAATGGTTCGGTGATTACGTTTCAGAGTATAACTTTGCGCAATCGGTAGAAGACGGTTCAACTGTGCCTTTATTCTATTCTCGCCGTGTCCCTGAAGTTGGGCTCAAAAATGATTTCCTTGATGATGACGTTGTGGATATTATTGAAACGGAAAACCTTAACGAAGACGAAGCAAGGCTTTTAGAAAATTCTTCTTCTCGTATTTTAGAAGTTATCAAGCGTGATGATAGATTAGAAAAAATTGCTCAAGATATTGCTCACCACTTCCCTCGCCGTGGATTCCTTGGCAAAGGCATGGTTGTTTCGGTTGACAAGTATACTGCTGTTACTATGTATAACAAAGTTCAGCATTATTGGGCAGAAGAAAAGAAAACGATTATTCAAGAGCGAAACAACGCAAAAACTAAAGAAGAACGTGATAGGCTTTCTGCTATTCTTGATTATATGAATAACGTTGAAATGGCGGTTGTAATTTCTGAAGAAGCGGATGAAGTTAAAAAGTTTGGCGACAAAGGGCTTGATATTGCTACGCATAGGGCAAAAATGAGCGCCATTACTGTTGATGGAAAGGATATTGAAGATAGGTTCAAAGACCCTAACGATAAACTTCAGCTTGTATTTGTTTGTGCAATGTGGCTTACTGGTTTTGACGTAAAAAGCCTTTCTACGCTTTATCTTGACAAGCCTATGAAATCGCATACGCTTATGCAAGCTATTGCAAGGGCAAACCGCGTATATCCTAACAAGCCGTGCGGAATTATCGTTGACTACGTAAACGTGTTCAGCTTTATGAAAAAGGCTTTATCTGACTACGCCGTTCCTGATGACGACAGGGCTATGCCTGCAAAGAAGATTGACGAGCTTATTGTGTTGCTTGATTCTTGTATTGCTGAAGGGGATGCGTTCTTGCAAACGTTGGGTGTGTCTTTAGATAAGGTCCTATTAGAGAGTGCTACTTTTGATAAGCTTGAAGCATTAAGAGAGGCGTATGACGTAATAGTTGCTAACGACGAAACGAAAGATAAGTTTAGGGTTGTAACAAACACTATGATAAATCTTTATGAAGCGTCAAAGCCTGAAATCTTTGAACGCCATTGGGATAATGAAAAGTTTGCGCCTTTGGCGTATATTCATGGTTTAATGCACAACAAAATCGATGATGAAAAGATTCAACGTGCAAGAAATCGTATGGCGGCGGTGCTTGATAGTAGTGTTTCTTCTGATTCAGCAGAAGAGTCGCAAAAAGAATATGCTATTCACGGAACTAAAGTTATTGACCTTTCAAAAATCAATATTGACGAACTTCGTTCAGAGATTAAAAAAGCTACGTATAAGGCTATTGAAATTGACGACTTAAAGGCTTTCCTTGAAAAAGCTTTGCAAGATATGTTGAGTCGAAATTGTACTAGAATGCAGTTTTCGCAAAGGTTTAAAAACATTATTGACCGCTATAATGCTGGCGGTTCGGAGAATGAAGATTACTATGAGCAACTTGTAAAACTCTTAGAAGATTTACAAAAAGAGCAAGAGAGACCAAACGTTGAGGGGTTAACAGAAGAAGAGCTTGAAGTTTACGATTTACTTGTTCGTGGTAAAAAACTTACCAAAGCGGAAGAGCAAAAAGTAAAACTTGCAGCAAAGAATTTATTCAAGAAACTTACTACAGAAAAAGATGAACTTTTAGTTGTTGATTGGTACAAGGACGACCAACCGAGATTAAAAGTCAAGTCGGCTATTGAATATGCTCTTAACGAAGATTTGCCAGAAAGTTACGATAAAGAAGCTTTCGAGTCAAAGATTAATCTTTTACTTAACCACTTTATCGACATGGCAATCCAAGGCTACGGCTGGATAGCAAGTTAGAGTTTGTATTTAAAGATAATAATTAGATAAAAACATAACAGAGGCAAGGGTTGCCTCTGTTATGTTTTATTATTAGGGAAATTGTCGAAAATGAGTGATGAGAAAAAATTTCTCAAAAAATTTTAAAATAATGGGAAATATTTTCCTAAAACGCTTGATTTAAAATGGGAAATGGTGTATAATGACGCTGAGGTGGTCTTATGAAACTTAAAACTATCAGGTGGGCAAAAGGTCTAACGCAAGAAGAAGCGGCATCATTGTTGGGGATAACTAGAAGAACTTATGCTAAATATGAGAACGACGAGAGTAGGTGGCATGATTTAAAGTATAAGTTTATGTGTCAAGTTTTAGAGCAATATGGCTACGTGGATGAAGAGCACGGACTTTTAAGTATTGAAAAAATTAAAGAAGTGTGTGAGAGTATCTTTAAGGAATATAATATCGAATGCGCATATCTCGTTGGTTCTTATGCTAAAGGCGAAGAAAACGAGACAAGCAACGTTGATATATTTGTGCTGGTAAGAGAAGATAATTATAATCTTGATGAGATGGTTGAAATTTTGCGTGAAAACTTAAAGAAAAAAATAAATCTGCTTGATATTTTGAATTTGAAAAATAATATTGATTTAGTTCAAGATGTTTTAAGAGATGGAATAAAGATTTACGTACATGGCGAAAAATGATTAAACGCATTAAATTATTAGACCGAGAAATTGAATACGACTTGCAGAGAAAAAGGGTTAAAAATATAAACCTGAGGATTAAGCCAGATAAAAGCATTACCGTTTCCGCAAATCCAAGAGTTCCCGAAAGCAGAATTGAAAGGTTTATATTAGAAAAGCAAGATTTTATTTTAAGTGCATTAGAAAAATACGATAAGGTGCAAGTGTCTTTGCCGAAACCTAAACAGTATATTGACGGGGAAACGGTTAAGGTGTTCGGGCAAGATTTGACGTTAAAAGTTTTTTTGTCTAAAAAGAATTACGTTGAAATAGGCGATTCTTTTATCAAACTATACGTAAGAAGTATAGACGATTTATCGCTAAAGAAAAAAGTTTTGGATAAGTGGCTGTATAAACAAGTTGAGGAAATAGTAACAAGCATTTGCGAAAAAGTATATCCTTTGTTCAAAAAATACTGTGGTGATTTTCCCACGATAAAGTTTAGAAAAATGACTTCAAGGTGGGGCAGTTGCAACTTCGTGCGTAAAATTTTGACTTTCAACTATGCTCTAATCAATGCGCCGATAGAGTGTGTTGAATACGTTATCTATCACGAATTCACGCATTTCATTGAACCTAATCATTCAAAAAAGTTTTATTTAGCGTTATCAAATTTCTTGCCAGAATATAAGGAAAGAAAAAAGAAATTACAAAAGATTTCAATAATCTTGTGAGTGAAAAACACTGTGACTTGTTGGATTAAGTTGACCGAGAATATGTGTTAACACGAGCAATTGAAACTTAAAATTATTTGTTAAATTTATTAAAAAAGGAGGTGTGAAATTAGGGAAAAAAACAACTAAATATTGCGACTAAAATGATTAATTTTTAGGGAAAATGAGGCAAAGAGTGGGTACTACTTTTTGTTGCGAATTTTTGATTTTAGTAGGCAGGATAAGAAAAGTGCAACAAATGGCACTTTTGAGAAAATAAAAGAAGTGGGAGACCCACTTTTTTTGTCGCATAAAATTGGTTGAAAATTTTATGAAAACGCTTGACTTTTTAATGCTAATTTTGTATTGTTCGTGTTAATACGCAAATGGAGGTTAGTTATGAATAAAAGAGAACAATTAAAAAAAGTCAAGGCGAACGAAGGTTTAACAGTTGAGGAAATAATAGAATATCAAAAGATTGTTAAACCAGTAAAACATGTTTATGGTAAGTATGGAAATTTGGCTCTTGAATACTTAAAAGAACATAACGTAGGAAAGTATTGGGCGTTAGCGGGAAGTTTACCTGAGTATTTACATAACGTGGACAAGCAAGCGGATAGGCTATATATGAAAATGTATGAGAAATTATCAAATAGCCCAAAGTTCAGTAAAACGGGTGAGTACGTATACGACTTGCAAGTTGAAACTGAAAAGCAAATAATAATAGAAGAAGAAATATTAAACGAAATAGTGTATGTAGATTAACTCCGTAAGATGGTGCCGACAAGCCAGAAGAATTAGACGAGCCGAGCCCCTCCACTTGCGGAAATAAAAATAGGGGCAGGGTGGTTGTGTTAAAACACGTTCAAACGAAAAAATTCGTCCACACGATAAAAAATAAGGAGATTTGGATTATAAGGAATTAAAAGAAACGATTGACATTTTAGAGAAGTTACCCGACGGCGATAGAGATAAAATGTTAAAACTTGTTCTTACGAATAAAAGTGTTGAACAAAAAAAACCCGTCGTGGGATACAAACAAAAAGGACTGATTGAAAAAGACGGAGATGGGTTATATCTTAAATTAACTACAAAGGAGATTAAAGAATTACCCATGAGATTTAGAAGAGAATTTTACATAAGAGATAAACTTGTAAGATGTTACAGAAGACAATGCAGTGAGAAAACTGTCAATTACGAAATACGTTACCGCAAAAACGGCTACAATATTTACGCCAGCAGTAATGATTTAGAAGAAGCCAAGCGCAAATTTATTGAACAGTTGTGGAGTGCGGACGCAAGGCGAGATGCGAGATTTCCTGCAATGGCAAGGGCAAGGCGCAGAAGAACTTACGATTACGATAGGTGGGACGACTATTACGACGACGATGAAGATTTTGGCGTTCCCGAAACTTTTCATAAGTTCGCTATGTATTATTTTGAAAAATACAGAAAGCGCAAGGTGTCCGAACTGACTTATACCAACGATATGTATAGGTATAACAAGCACTTAAAACCGTATTTTGGTGATATGCGATTAAAGGCTATTCGCCCTGATATGTGTCAAGAATTGCTTGACGACTTGCAAGAACGTGGATTAGGAAAGACAAACAACGAAATTCACTCTATATTAAACAATATTATGAAGAACGCTTTGGCACACGGCGTAATTAAACGCAATCCTATGGCAATAGTTATTGTAGAAAAGCATAAGAGTACTCACGGCAAGGCACTAACCAAGCAAGAAGAAAAAACGCTTCTTGACGGCGTTAAGGGGACGAGATACGAAGTTGCGTTTGCGCTTGCATTGTATACGGGATTAAGACCAAACGAGTATTATACGGCAAGAATTGAGGGCGATTTTATCGTTGCAAAGAACTCAAAACGCAAGGGCGGAAAGATTGAGTATAAGAAAATTCCGATAATAAAAAAGTTTAAGCCGTATCTTGAAGGCGTGACGGAATTTGATATTCCGAATATTTGCAACGTGCGTGATAAGTTTAATTCAATTTTGCCCAAGCATATACTTTACGACTTACGAAGAACCTTTTATACAAGGTGTGATGAGTGCGGAGTTTCGATGGCGGCAAGGGATGAATTTGTAGGGCATAGTGGCGGTGCGCTGACTGATGCGTATAGAGATTTATCGGACGAGTATTTATTGAAGGAAGCAGAAAAACTAGACTGGTAAAAAATCTTGAATAAATTGCACTTAACAATTTTAAAAAAGACAAAGTAAATACTAAAAAAATCGGTAAAAATATGCGAAAATCTTGCGACAAATTATGCGACAAAACTGGCAAAACTAGTGATTTTTGTCGCAAAAAGCGGCTAAAAAATTTCGTTGTAAAAATTGGGAAAAACCATCGGGGAAACTCGTCCGTGCGGAGCACTACCGAGCCCTCGTCCATCAAAGAAAGTCCGTCATATGACGGGCGAACCTACGGTTCAAATCCCCAGTAAATTACAAAGAAAAAGCATAACCAACACAAATGGTTGATTATGCTTTCTCTGGTGATCCATCGGGGAATCGAACCCCGGACACCGTGATTAAAAGTCACGTGCTCTACCGGCTGAGCTAATGAATCATATTTTGGTGCACCTTCAGGGACTCGAACCCTGGACCCACTGATTAAGAGTCAGTTGCTCTACCAACTGAGCTAAAGGTACAAAACTTTTGTTTTGGCAGGGGTGGCAGGATTTGAACCTACGAATGCGGGAATCAAAATCCCGTGCCTTACCGCTTGGCGACACCCCTATTTATTTTGCTGGGGCGGGCGATGGGAATCGAACCCACGACCTCAAGGACCACAATCTTGCGCTCTAACCAACTGAGCTACGCCCGCCGTTTTGGTGCGCCTGAAGGGATTCGAACCCCTGACCCTCGGCTTAGAAGGCCGATGCTCTATCCAACTGAGCTACAGGTGCATATAAAAGCCTTCGTCCCTAAAAACAAAGATTATTTGGAGCGGGTGATGGGAATCGGACCCACGCTGCCAGCTTGGAAGGCTGGAATTCTACCATTGAATTACACCCGCGACATCTTTCCGTAGACAACGCTTATAAATTGTACCAAAATGTTTTTTTAATGTCAACTGTTTGTAAATTGTTTTTTAAAAAATTTATCGAAAATAAACTTAGAGCAAAGATTTTTCTTTATCTTAAACCTAAAAAAAAGAAAATTCTTTGACAACTGTACCTATTCTATGTATAATTAT
Organism: Clostridiales bacterium; assembly: GCA_015055805.1. GTDB lineage: Bacteria > Bacillota > Clostridia > Christensenellales > Borkfalkiaceae > UBA1259. Next base: position 6,030 of record SVHN01000013.1, on the reverse strand, counting down.
ACTATGAATTAAAATATAATCTTTTAATGAGAAGGTAAAATATATGTATAAAGACGTTTTTAATGCATGGTTAGAAAATAGAAAACTAAACGAAAAGGAAATTAAGGAGCTAAACGGCATTGCTGATGACGAAAAGGAAATAGAATATCGCTTTGGCAAAGACCTTGAGTTTGGCACGGCTGGCATGCGTGGGCTTATCGGGCTTGGAACGAACATGATGAACCTTTATACCGTTAAGCGCGCTACGCAAGGTCTTGCAGAATATATTAAGACACTTGGGAATAAAGCGATGGCACGTGGTGTTGTAATATCGTATGACACAAGGCGTATGTCCGAAGAGTTTGCGTATGCAGCTGCGAACGTTCTTGTTTCGAACGGTATAAAAGCATACTTATTCGACGAGGTTCACCCCGTTCCTATGTTGTCGTTTGCGGTAAGGGAGTTAAAAACTGTTGCAGGTATAATGATTACAGCAAGTCATAACCCCAAAGAATACAACGGCTATAAGGTTTACGGTGAAGACGGCGCGCAGATGTCGCCTGAGGCTACTGATAAAGTGGTAAAGTTTATTGAAGAAGTGGGCGATCCGTTGTCTGATAAGGTTTTGTGTGACGACAAGGCTGCTAAAAAGATTCTTAAAGTTCCTAAATCAGTTGACAGAAAATATTATAAAATTATACGCAAGCTTTCGCTTTCACCAAAAGAAGTTAAGGCGGTAGGTAAACAGATTAAACTTGTTTATACCCCCGTACACGGCAGCGGTTATATCCCTGTAACTACTATACTTAAAAAGATGGGAATTTCAGCAACGTTAGTTCCCGAACAAACCCAGAAAGATACCGAATTTTCTACCGTTGAAGTTCCTAATCCCGAGTATAAAGAAACGCTTACGCTTGGTATAAAAATGGCAGACTTTAAGGGCGCGGACGTCGTGTTTGGCACAGATCCCGATTGTGATAGATTAGGCGTTGTTATCCGTGACGATAAGGGTGAATTCCTTGCGCTTTCAGGCAACCAAATAGGCGCACTTCTTCTCGATTACGTCTTGTCTAGATTACAAGACAGCGGTAAATTGAACAGTAAAGGGTTTGTCGTTAAAAGTTTCGTTTCAACTAGTATGGCAAAACTCATTGCGGACGCTTACGGCGTAGAACTCATTGAAACGCCCGTTGGGTTTAAGTTTATCGGCGAAAAGATTAAACAACTTGACGATACGGGATTGCGTACCTTTATCTTCGGGTTTGAAGAGAGTTGTGGCTATCTTCGCGGAACGCATTGCAGGGATAAAGACGCAGTCGTTGCAAGTATGCTGTTTGCAGAAATGGTTTGTTATTATACTTATAATAACGTTAGTGTTTACGGAAAGTTGCAAGAACTTTACGCACACTACGGTTTTGTTTTAGATCAAAGCGTTTCGGTTGCGTATTCTGGACTTAACGCAATGAAAGAAATGAGCGCAGTAGTCGATAAAATTAAGACGATAACTTTGACTGATATCGGTGGTAAAAAAGTTGTTGCTACTAGGGACTACTCAAAATTAGAAAGAAAACTCGCTGACGGCACGGTCGAAAAGATAGATTGCGCAAAGGCAAACGCCGTTTACTACGAACTAGAAGGCGGAAGTTTTATCTGTATCCGTCCTAGCGGAACAGAACCAAAATTAAAAGTTTATTACTCGGTAAAGAGCGCGGATAGAGATATTGCAAGACAAGATTTTGACGCCTTAAAATCCGCTTTTGAAGAATTGATTAAATAACTAATACATATAAAAAGTAATAAGCCGTCTGCGGAAATACCGTAGACGGCTTGTTTTATGCTTTGTAATACTCTTCAAATAGATCGTTTGGCGTACATTCTAATATGTCGCAAAGATTTTTTAAGTTCTCAAATTTTATAGCAGTAGTTTGATTGTTGACTATTTTGTTGAAATTTTGATAACTCGTTCCAAGTTGAATATATAGCCAATATTTTGTCTTTCCTTTTTCTTTCAAGATGTCCAATATGCGCAGTTTCATAATCCCACCTCCACGATATCTAATGCCTACATTATATATTGTTTATTTATTTGACAAATAGACTTGTAGATTATATAATGTTTACATTAGATATCTTTTGCAAAAAGGAGAAGACTATGAAAAAACTATTAAGAACACTTTTAATGATAGTTGCTGTAATATGTTTTATTTTCACTCTTGCAGGGTGTGGGGAAACCAGTCATGTGCATGAGTATAGTGAACAAATTACAAACCCAACGTGTACAGAAAAAGGTTATACTAAGTTTTATTGTGCATGTGGGGAAAGTTACGTCGATAATTATGTTGACGAATTAGGACATGATTATGTTTATACCTATAACGATGACGCTACTTGCACCCAAGACGGAACAGAAACTGGTCGTTGTGAGAACGGTTGTGGCATGCTTGATACTAGAATTAAGACTAATACTAAATTAAATCACAATTTTACTGAACCGCGCTACGTTTGGCAAGGCAACGTGTGTTTGGCTGAAATGATTTGTCAAAACAATAGTGCGCATAATATTGTTGAAAGTGCAATAGCAGAATACGTTAAAGATACCGACGCGTCTTGCTCTGAGCCTGAAAAAGGTCATTTAGAGGCGAATTTTACTAATACTGTTTTTGAAAAGCAAGCAACTGCGACAAATTCAGAGATAGGTTCAACGACGCCGCATGATTATGGTGAATTTGAGTTTGAGTGGGAAGGAATGACATGCCGTGTGTTCCAGACTTGCAAAAATAATTCAAATCACGTGTTGTATCGTTTTGTTCCTGCGGCAACCAGTTATGTTAAAGATGCTGATGCAACGTGTGACGAGCCTGAAAAAGGGCGTTATATGGCAACTTTTTATGATGATGAATACGATTTTCCTACTCAATATTCCGAACAGTTTATCGTCGGTGAAAAATTAGGGCATTCTTATTCTGCACCAGTTTATACTTGGAATGATACAACTTGTACTGCAACCATAACTTGCGTTCACGATAGTACTCACGTAATTACTGAAACCGCGCAAGGAAATTATGTTAAAGATACCGACGCAACGTGTGACGAGCCTGAAAAAGGGCAATGTAAAGCAATGTTTTCTAATTCCGCTTTTGCTGAACAGACGGAGATTGTTTCAATTGGGGAGCCGTTAGGACATGATTATGGGGAGTGGAGTTCTAACGGCAATGATACACATACAAGGGTTTGCATTAATAATAGTAATCATACAGAAACGAAGAATTGTTCAGGTGGAACTGCAACTTGTTTTGAAAGAGCAACTTGTACCGAATGCAATGCTAAACACGGAGAACTACTTGAACATAATTATGGAGCATGGAGTTCGAATGATAATAACACGCATACAAGGGTTTGCGTTAATAATAGTAATCATACAGAAACGAAGAATTGTTCAGGCGGAACGGCAACTTGTACCGAAAAGGCGATTTGTAAAGATTGTAATACTGAATATGGGAATTCACTCGGACATAATTATGGGGTGTGGAATTCAAATGGTGATAACACGCATACAAGAGTTTGCGTTAACGATAGTAAGCATACAGAAATGAAAAATTGTTCAGGTGGAACTGCAACTTGTGACAAAAAGGCAATTTGTAAAGATTGCAATGCTGAATATGGGAATTCACTCGGACATAATTATGGGGCGTGGAATTCAAATGGTAACGATACACATATAAGAGTTTGTATCAATGATAGTAAGCATACTGAAATGAAAAATTGTTCAGGTGGAGTGGCAACTTGTACCGAAAAGGCAATTTGCCAAGTTTGTAATGGTAAATATGGTGACTTTGCATGGCATGATTTCGCAGGTGATTTTTGTTCTGCTTGTAGGATTGAAAAGTTTAGCCAAGGATTATTGTACGAGTTAATAAACAATGAAACAGAATATAGTGTTATTGGTATAGGTGTGTGTACAGACTTGGACATTATAATTCCAGCCCAGTATAACGGAAAACCTGTGACCAATATAGGTGCTTTTTCATTTCGTAATTGCGGCCTATTAAAAAGCGTGAAAATACCAAACAGTATAACGAGTATAGGTTATTTTGCTTTTGAAGAGTGTGATTCATTAAAAAGTATAGAAATACCAAATAGCGTGACAAGTATTGATGATAATGCGTTCAGCGATTGTGATTCATTAACAAGTATTACTATAGGCGAAGGAGTAAAAAGTATAGGTGTATGTGCGTTTACATGTTGTGTAGCTTTAACTGAAATAAACTTTAATGCGATAAATTGCGAAGATTTAAGTTCAGGCGAGAGCTCAGCTGTTGGAAATGGTGTGTTTATTAATGCGGGAATAGACGGAGTAGGGTTAAACGTAAAATTCGGAGATAAGGTTGAAAGAGTGCCTGCGTATCTATTTTATGATAGATTTAATTCTTTATTCGGTACTAATAATATTGTAAGCGTTGACATAGGAAACAATGTAAAAAGTATAGGAGAGTTCGCTTTTTATTATTGTAAGGCGTTAAAAAGTTTGACTATAGGTGAAAACGTATCAATAATAGGAAGAGGTGCTTTTAATCTATGTACAGGTTTAACCGAGATAAACTTTAATGCGGTAAATTGCGCAGATGTTGTATCTAGTGGATATGCTTTTACATTTGAACATGCAGGAGAAGATGGGGACGGTATTACGCTTTGTTTTGGTGATAAAGTGGAATATATCCCAGCATATTTATTATGTTATGACTATCTAGTACATGGTGCAAGACCAAATATTACAACAATAATAATTAGTAAAAGTATAAAAAGTATAGGCTTTAATGCGTTTTATAATTGTCCTGGATTAATATATTATAAGGGCACGGCAATAGAATGGGATTCAGTTGCTACAAATAATCTCAACAGAACTCCTCGTTTCTATTATGAAAATCAGTTAGATGTCCCTGCTTATAACGGCGACTACTGGCATTACGTTGACGGGGTGCCAACAGTTTGGGTGATAGAGTAATTGATAATGGTAAAACAAACGCCGTCTGCGGAATTTCCGCAGACGGCGTTTGCTATTGATTATTTTTACAACAATTCTTCATTATATATTGCGCGAATTCCGCCGATAAACTTCGGACGAACTCTTGCGCAGGTTAGGTGTGCCTCACCGATTTTATTGGTGCTGAGGCGTACGGGGACTGCAACTTTTTTAAGGTGCATGCCGATAAACGTGTCGCCGATATCCATGCCTGCGTCGGCTTTGATTTCTTCAACGACGATAGGATCGCTAAATTCACCGTAAGCAACGGTTGCAAGTGATCCGCCTGCTTTTTTCTGTGGGACTACGTTTACAATTTCCGCAAAAGGTAGGGCGGAACGTTCAATAACGATTGCTCGATTTAAGTGTTCGCAGCATTGCACCGCAAGATAAATACCGTTAGGTTCTAATACCGAATAAATACCGTCGAAAATATTCTTGGCGGTATCGGGGTCTGAGTTTGTGCCTATTTTAGAGCCGACAACTTCGCTAGTCGAACAACCGACCACCAAAACATCGCCCTTTTTTAGTTTTGCTTTTTCAATTAATTCTTTAGTTGCCGCTTGGCATTGAGTTTTTATATCCATATTTATCACCTAAAATCATTATAGCACACTAAAAACGATTTGCAAAGAAATTTAATATAAAAATTAATCGCAACTGCCGTATTTTGTGTTCTCTTCGCGCGCGTGCGCACAATATATATAATGTTTAAAAGTAAGCGTTTTTGCTTAAAAACGGGGCGCAAAAAAAATTCTAAAAAATTTCAAAAAAATGTAGAAAAACTTTTGTAAATTGCTTGACTTAAAAAATCATAAGTGCTAATATATTTAGGCTACCGCTTTGAGGGGTATGCATTTTTAAGAAATTTTTAATCAAAAATTTCACTTTGACCGTCGTCAGAGCACAGTAGATTGACAACTGCATAGAAGAAAGAAAGAGAGATATGTCAAATATCAATCGAGAAAAGACTTTAATAAGTACATTAAGGCAAAGAGCAAAAAAGACTTAAATAATACTAAGAAAGGTTA
>SVHN01000012.1 GCA_015055805.1 Clostridiales bacterium | reverse complement strand
TACCGGGGGGGGGTATATTTATCAGATTTTAACTCGCGATTTTGGCGTTTTATCTCGTTTATATATTGCTTAGGTGTGATTCCAAAATTTAGTTTAAAATGCTTATTTAAATGAGAGGAATCGAAGAACCCACATTCGTTTGCGACGAAGGCGATATCGTATAATCCGTTCTCGATTTTTTCTTTTGCTTTTTTAGCTCTGACCGAGTAAAGATATTTTAGCGGTGTTTCGCCGCAATACATTTTAAAATATTTCATAAAACACGTTTTTGAGTACAAACTAAGTGTGGTGAGTGTCTTTATGTCTATATCGTCGGCATAGTGTGTGTTTATATAATCCATTACGCGTACGATAGACAATTCCTTATTGTCGGGTGTGCGCACTTTGTTTATTTCGCTAATAATGCGTGACAATTTTGCAATTATAGTTATAACGAGATTGTTACAAATAACGCCGCTATGCGAGTTATCTGCTTGTTGTTCGTTGACGAGTAGATTACAGTAATTCATAATAGAATTTAATTGCTCGTCGTCAAGTCTTATAAAAGACGTTTGTTCTGGCTTTGAAAAGTTTTGGTTGAATAGGGAATAAAAGCCAGGTAAAACTTCAAGTTCCGACTTGTATTTGGCTAAAAAATAATTGTTTAAAAGTATATGAAAAACGTTAAGGTTTTTGCTGGAAGTAAGTATATGCTTAACGCCTGGAGTTATGACGTAAACGTAACCTTTACCGGTTTGTAAACGCTTGCCGTTTATAGTATGGTATCCCGTGCCGTCAGCAACAATGTTTATTTCATAAAATTCGTGAGCGTGAAGGTCGGTCGTTACGTTTTCATGTAAATACGCTTTGGAAAAAATAGTATACGAACTGCCGTGGTGGTCGATTTCATATACGTCTTCGTACTTCCAAGTATAGTTACTTCCTCTAAATTCTTGCGTTCTCATGTGTACAATTATATATATTTTTTATTTTAAAGTCAACAAATTTAATAATGTGCGTACTTTCGTACAAAAATTAAAGCATCTTATCCTATAAATAGTACGCAAGGCTGTTTATAATTGAGAATAGGAAATTATGGGGAGAAGTCTGCCCATTAACAGATTATTGGCATTGGAGGTTACTAAATGCAAAAGGTAAAAACTAGTATAAAAATCTTGCTTGCAGTCTTTGCGGCGATTTGCGTGCTTTTGGGTGGTGCACTTTTGTTTGCTGATAAAAAAGCACAAGCAACAAATACGGATACTGTTTTGCTTGAATACGGCTCTGACTGGAAGTTTTCTTACGATTACGTAGAAGATTACCATACCGTTGATTTAAGTGGTTCAAGCGTTGTAAGTGATAGTTACACGACGGGAACGGCACCGTTCGTATATGCTAAGTACGATCAATACGATACAAGTGCGGGTACGCCGCTTGCAGGAAGTCATCAATATTATAACTTTACGACTACGTTGAGCGTTACGGAAGTGCCTAATGCATTAAGATTTCAGATATTGGCAGACGACGCAATCGCTGTTTATATTAACGGAAACGAAGTTTATAGAAACAATATAGTAGGTTATAACTTTTCTAAGGTTATGTTTGGCAATAAGGTAGGAACGTCTATCGGAACAGCTAGTGAAATTTCTTTCAATCTCGTTACGTCTTATCTTAAACAGGGTAATAACGTTATAACCGTTATACTCGTTCAAGACTTTTTAGAAGGTAACGACGCGTATTTCGACATGAAAATTACGGGGGTTTCGGATTTTGAAGTTGAATCTTCGGATATGCCCGATACAGTTGCGTTAACTTATTACGACGATCCGATGACCACGCGTGGTATAGCATACTACACGGGCATTTCTCTCGGTAGTGCCGATGCTCGTTATCGTAAAGTTGGTGATGCTGACTGGACGTTTGTTAGTAGCGAAGGTGAAACTTGGTATGGAAGACGCTATCATACGGCTGCGCTCACAGGACTTTCTGAAGGTACGGAATACGAATACCAACTCGGTTCAAAAGTTCTTGACGCTTGGAGTAAAACTTTTACTTTTGAAACTAAAAGTTCAAACGACGTAAACGGAAAGTTTTCGTTTAACTTCCTTACCGACACGCAGTCAAGTAATGCTTGGGAATTTTCAATTTGGCAAACGCTCATGGGGTATATTAGTGACAACGGACATGATGCAGACTTTTTGATGCACGGCGGTGATATCGTTGAAAGTAGCGTTAGCGTTGAAGGACTTGTACCTGAACAATGGAGAGAAGGTTTTAACGCGCTTGAAAGTACCATTACTTCAACACCTATCGTTCCAGTTGCAGGTAACCACGAGTATTCTGCTTATGCGTTTGCAAAACATTTTAATATAAAGTATCAGTCTTTCGGGGACAACGGCGCGTATTATTCTTTTGATTATGGTAATGCGCACTTTGTTGTGTTAAATACTAACGACGTTTATCATGCAGGATCTGGAAATACTGTTAATGAATATTCAATTTCTCGTGACGAGCAACTTGCTTGGCTTGATAATGATTTAGCAAACAGCAATAAAACTTGGAAAATAGTTGCAATGCATTTCCCACCGATTACGTCATCTAGCGAGTGGTTTGCGGTCAATGTCCGTGAAAAATTTATGCCTATCTTTGCTAAAAATGAAGTAGACCTTGTTCTTGACGGGCATACGCACAAATATTTCAGAAGTGCTGTGTATGGTCATTCTGATGCATTGGTAGGCGCAGATCAGGCAACTACTATTGCAAACATAAAGAATAGTGTTATACCAGAAAGCAATCTAGTTACCTATACAGATCTTTCAGACGGAACTATATATACGGTAAATCCAAAAGGAACGATGTACGTTACGGCAAAGTCGACTAACTATAACGTATATTACCAAAACATGTCTTGGCAAAGTTCACCTGAAGAGTGTTTGTACGCAACCAACCCGATAAACGGGAAGGTTATGAACGGCGGCTCAAAAGACGACGATACCGGCTTTATCATGAACTATATGCAGTACGTAAACGTTGAGATAGGTACGGATACCATGAAGTGTAACGTATACAACGTTAAAGCAAGTACTGGTGAAACATATTTATGGGATACCTATTGCGTATTGAAAGCAGACGCTGAAACGTTGAACGGAAGAATAGAAGATTTGCCAAGTGATGGAAGCGTTACCGCGCAAGATTTTGATGCGATATTGTCAGCGTACAGTATGTTTGATAAGTTAGGTTCGAGTGACATTTCAAGTCAAAACGTTGCTAAAATCAATTCTCTTAAAGCGAAGTTGCCTGCGGATTCTATAAAAAAGATTCAGTTTACAAATGAAATAATTAGAGTGTTGGATACTTCTGACGTTGAGGGGTACAATGCTTGCGTTAAAACTTATGAGACTTTAAGCGATATTGAAAAATCGTACGTCGATACAACTAAGCTTGACGATATGAAATTGACCATATCGGTTAGTGCTGTTGAACTTCTTATTAAAAACGCAGATGCTGTTTCCGTAAGAAAATTGACAAAAGCTGATGTCGATGAAATAATCGAAAAGTATAATGCGTTAAATGACGACCAAAAAACTAATGTGTCAAATTATAACGTTCTAACAACGCTTAATTACAAATTAGCGGCTCAACCCGTTATGGAGAAGATTGACTTGATCAAAACTGCGCCTAATGCAGAAGTGGTCAATCAAGCGTATGAAATGTATATGGCACTCGACGCGTCTGCGAGAGTTTACGTGGATAACGTAGACGTTTTAACGGCAGCTCGCTCTATTGTAGATGCTGACGCCGAAATTGATGACGAGAGTTTTTGGCGATTAAATAATATCTGGCTCTGGGTTGTCGTTGGGGGTGTAGTTATTGTCGCTACGGCGATTGTTGTATTTAAGTTAATTATTGTTAAAAAATCTAAAAGGAGTGCGGAGTAATGAAAAGAATTTTAGCTTTAATACTTGCTGTTGTAGCTGCATTTGCTTGTGTTTCGTGCAGGGATCAAAGCAGTAGTGCGAACATGGAGGCCTCAAAAGTCGGTGCGCCGGATTATTCAAATAGCGATAAAAAACTCAATATGTACGCCTTTTTAGGACCAACTAGCGGTACTTATGTTACTGCAAACGGTACAACGGTTGTCGGTGAAGATAACAGAACAAAAGAACGTTATCAAGAATATAAGGACTGCGGTTTTGATGTGTTGTTACTATTAGGAAACGCAGACTTATATGCAGGGAGCGATAGGTTTATCGTGGTAACAGATGAAAACAAAGATGATTTAATTGCTGCGGAAACAGAGTACTATGAAAAGAATAGATTAAACGTTACGCTTGATATCTGTAATGAGATAGATCTTAAAACTATTGTTTTTGATGATAGAGTGCATCAACTTACCACAGTAGAGCAAAGCATAATTAAAGAAGAAGGTAAAGATGCTCAACCGATAATTGCACATACTTCAAATAATAGTACGAAACACAATCTGTAAACGCTATTGCGCAAAAAGTTTATAAAGTAACAGAAAATTTCCGTTACGCAGGAACTAATTTTGCATGCGAAGAAAAAGATGCAGACTTGTTTGAAAAACTTGTTAAAACGGATTTCGACACTATTAAAAACGTGACCGCAGCCGAGCCGTTACTTATAAATAGGTTATACGATTATAATCGTAACGTTGAAGGTTTTATGCTGGTAAATGCATCAGATACAGCGCGTAAACTAAATAACGTTGTAAAATTAGAGTTGAGCGGAAAAACCAAGGCAATAGTTTACGTTGACGGCAATCCGATTTTTGCACCGTTAAAAGATGGTGTGCTTGACTTAAATATTTCTTGCGGAGACGGTGTTTTTATTATACCGATTGAATAATTATAATGGTTAAATACATTTCATTTGTTACTGATAAAGAATACAACCAAACCGATAGATATCAGCCTTACGGTGCGCCAAGTCCATATTTTAGAAGGGTTTTTAATATTTCTAAAAGCGTAAAAAGGGTAACTCTTAGGGCGTCAGCATACGGTATTTATACGTTTAAAGTTAATGGTGTTAGATGCGATAGCGAAGTGTTTGCACCGGGCTGGAGTGATTATCACTATACGGTATACTATCGTGCGTATGACATTACGCAATATATAAACGTTGGTAAAAACGCTCTCGGCGTTACAATGGGTGACGGCTGGTATGCAAGTCATCTTTCTGACGTTGGCAGATTTGTTTTTGGTGAATACCCGCTGAAATTTTGGTATGAAATAAGCGTAGCGTATCTTGACGGTACGACGGAAAGAATAGTTATCGACGGCAGCGAAAAAGCTAGCGTTGGCTCGATTGTCGCAAGCGATAATCAAAACGGACAGATTATCGATTTAAGACTTGATTTAGGCGAGTTTTCTTTGCCTGAGTACGACGATTCAAAATGGCATAAAGCTACTATTTGTGAAGGACTTAAACCTAGAAAAGCAAGTTTTGAACCGATAAGGCCACATCAACCTCTTGTCGCGAAATTGATTTCTACTGTTGAAAAAGAAGGTTTGGTTACTGAAATTTATGACTGTTGCCAAAACTTTGGCGGTGTAATTAAGGCGAGACTTACAGGTGGTAGTGGGGATAAAATCGTATTTAGATACTCGGAGATTTTATTAGATGATAAAATTTACACCGATAACCTGAGGTCGGCAAAGGCGACCGATACTTTATATCTTGCCGGAAATGACGAAGAAGAATTCTATCCGGAATTTACCTATCACGGTTTTAGGTTTGTTGAGGTTGTTCACCCAAAAACTGTTAGCGTTTACGATGTACAGGGTATTCCTTTTTATACTGATTTAATAAGAACGTCTGAATTTTCGTGCTCGGATAGCGTCGTGGAAAAGTTGTATAACAATATACTTTGGGGACAGAAAAGTAACTTTATGTCTATTCCTACGGACTGTCCGCAGAGAGATGAAAGGCTTGGTTGGACGGGTGACGCACAGTTGTTTTGCGATACGGCGTTATACAATATGAATTGTAACGAATTTTTTTGTAAATTTATGCATGACGCACAAGATTCAATGACTGATGGAAAGGGGGATATTCCCGTAGTTTTGCCGTATTTGTTTGATTACGTTACTTACGATAAATTACACATAAACTATACTGGATATTCTGAAAGTGTAATTACGATTCCTTATAGGCTATATAAGGTTTACGGTAATCGTACGATTTTAGCGGAGTGCTTACCGTTAATGAAAAAGCATATGGACTATATGCTTAAAGTTTCAGACGGTTATATTCCTATAGATTCAAATTCGCACGGTGATTGGTTGTCTGTTTATGAAACAACCGATAAAACGGTGTTTTCCACCTTATACTTTGCGTACTCTGCCGATCTTATGACTAAAATATGTAGCATACTAGGTGATAGAGATGAAGGTTATTATCTAAAAATGCTCTTAAATATTAAAAGGGCGTTCAAAGAAAATTTTGTCGATGAAAACGGCGTGATTAAGAGCGATACGCAATGCGTGTATATACTTGCGTATATGTTTGGTGTTATGTCTGCCGATCAGGTTAGACCGCATCTGAAAAGAAAATTTGAACAGTATGACAACCATTTGGTTGCAGGTTTTCACGGTGCAAAATATGCGCTGCAAACACTTTGTGACGTCGGTTTGAAAGACGTTGCATATCAAGTCCTAACGAATAAAGATTTGCCTTCTTGGGGATATTCCGTCGTAAGTGGTGGCACGACGATTTGGGAACGTTGGGACGGGTTTACAAAAGACGGTGCGCACGTAAACAAAATGAATTCATATAATCATTTTGTTTTTGGTTCAACAGGATACTGGTTATTTGAATACATGTTAGGGTTTAAAAACTCAGAATTTGGCATAGGTTATAATAAGATAAAAATTAGTCCGTACTTTGATAAACGTATACAATCTGCAAAAGGTTCTTACGATAGTGTTAGTGGTAAAATAAGCGCAAAATTTGAATATGACAATGATAAAATCAAATACACTATTTCGTTCAACAAGAACGTCGTTCCTGAATTTTCTTTTAACAACGTTGTGTTGTCTAACACTAAAACTGAAATGGGTGACATGGTCAATTATGAATTTATTTTAGAAGACTAAATTAAATATCTATATCTATATAAAAGCAGCAATTGTTTTGTTTAGCATTTGCTGCTTTTTTTGTAAAATAATTGCGATTTTTAATAAAATTCTACTGTTGATGGCGTTGATTTCTTTAATTCTACTTATGGTAGAGTATCAATAATTTATTAGACTAAGAATAGATTTGCGTATTCTAGTTCGCTACTAGTATCTCAAAAAAGCGTATACTTTATTCTCTTGTATTGTTGAAAGTTAATGAATATAATGTAATCGTTGAAAATGCTTGACATTGATATATACATCGTGTTACGATATACTATGTAATATATAGTATATTAAAAATGCTATAAAGGAGAATAAAAATGAAAAGTAAAAAGGGTAATCTAGTGCCAATTTTTTATGCGTGTGACGATAATTTTGTAAAGTTTACAATAGTGTCGATGCGTTCACTAATTGATAATGCAAACAGTAAAAGACAATATCAGTTATACGTCTTAAATACTGGAATAAGTGATGCTATGATAAATAAGACCAAGGCGTTAGAGACGGAAAACGTTAAAATATCGTTTGTTGACGTAAGGGGTTATTTGGAAAAAATAAGTAATAAGTTACCGATAAGAGATTATTATACGAAAACTACTTATTTTAGATTGTTCATTGCGGAAATGTATCCAGAATACGATAAGGCGTTGTACGTTGATAGCGACACGGTGTTCTTGGGTGACGTTTCTAAACTATACGACACAGATATAAAGGATAATTACGTTGCGGCTTGTCATGAGCAGGTTATGGTTCAGACGGACGTATTTGGTAATTACGTTGAAAAGGTTTTAGGAATAAAAAGAAATAATTATTTTAACGCGGGCATATTGTTGATTAATTGTACAGCGTTTAGGGAAAAGCAAATACTTGACAAGTTTATCGGACTTTTAGGTGTGTATAATTTTGTTGTTACGCAGGACCAAGATTATTTGAACGTGCTTTGTCATAATAAAGTTTACTGGCTACACCAAGGCTGGAACACCGAAGTGTATGGCGATATTCCCGTAGCAAAAAAGGATATTAAGATTTTACATTATATTATGGTGTCAAAACCTTGGCATTATCCAGATTGCAGGTTGAAAGAATATTTTTGGGAATACGCTAAAAAGACGGTTGTTTACGAAGAGATTTTAGAAGGCTTAAACAGATATACTGATGAAAAGAGAAGTAATGATAAGCTTTCTTGTGATAGGCTAGCGGAAATCGCTCAAAACGAATCGGATAGGGTTGATAGGTTTGTAAATAAACTTTATATGAGGTGGAGAGATGTCAAGACAAGCCGTACTTGATAAAATTAAAGAGTATGAAATGTTAAAGAAGTTTGACGTTGACGTAGAAGACGATCCGCCAACGATAGAACTTTTACCCGACAAGGTTGATTATCTTGCAGAAAAGTTTTCTACGCGAGTATTTACAAAAATTGCCAATAGAAAAGCCGTTCAGTTTTACGAAGGAGAAATTAAACGTGGCAATATGGTTATAAAAGATATTGTAGGCTTAGAAAATTTTAGAAGTGTAAAAGGCGGCGCGATGATAACGTGTAATCATTTTAGTGTTTACGATAACTATGCCGTGTATAGAGCGATACGCGACGAACTTCCAAAAGGACATTATCTTTACAAAGTTATAAGGGAAGGAAATTATACTAATTTTAAAGGACTTTACGGGTTCTTTTTTAGACATTGTAATACTTTGCCATTAAGTAGCAACACTCAGACAATGAAAAAGTTTCTACATGCGGTAAAGACACTTTTGACCCGTGGCGAAAAGATTTTAATATACCCAGAGCAGGCTATGTGGTGGAACTATAAAAAACCAAGACCGCTAAAAGTTGGCGCGTTTAATTTTGCCGCAAAAAATAGCGTGCCTGTAATCCCCGTATTTATTACAATGGAAGATACGGAAAAGCTGGACGCAGAAGGGTACAATATTCAAGCGTATACACTATGGTTTTTACCGCCTATTTATCCCGATGAAAATTTATCATATAAAGAAAACGCAGAAAATATGCGCATAAAAAATTATAAGGCTTGGAAGGAAACTTATGAAAAGGTTTACGGGATACCGCTTGATATAGGAGAGTAAATAATTATGGTTTTCTATATAGTGTCGATACTTACTTGTATGGCAATAATAGCGACAATAAATATAATTTTTACTGTTCCTATCTTTGGATTTGGTGTTTGGTACGTAATTTTGGCTGTAATTTTATCTACCATTTCAGTAATAATAGTTGATTTAATTTTTGCTCTTATCGTGAGGCGTGCATTGCCGGAAAAATGGTTTGCCGTAGATAAGACTTGTTATAATGCTAGCAAAAAAGAACGAGTGTTTTACGAGAAACTAGGAATAAAAAAATGGAAAGATAAGATTTTAGAACTTGGCGCGCTATCAGGATTTAGAAAAAATCACGTCCTAAAACCTAATGATAACGAATACGTTGAGAGGTATATTCTAGAAGCTAATTACGGAATTATAGTCCATGTCGCAGATATAATATTCGGGTTTTTAATCATTTTTATTTATCCACTAGAATATTTTTTGTGCTTTGGTGTACCAGTTGCGCTTGTTAACGCGGTGTTGAATTTGTTGCCGATGATGGTTTTAAGATATAATTTGCCAAAACTTCACGCGCTTAGAGAATTTAATATAAAAAGACAAAAAAGATTGGTCGTTAAAAATTAATAAAATGTCTGCCCAAACGCAAAAATTTGCGTTTGGGCGTTTTTTATAACTTTACATATTTGATATTTTGGTATATAATTATTAAATAAAAACTTGTTGGAGTTAAAATGAAGTTTATACATTGTGCTGATTTGCACTTGGATTCTAAAATCGAAACGTTGCCTAGCGAAAAAACAAAAATACGCAGAGAGGAAATTTTACGAACTTTTGAACGCCTTTCTGATTTTGCAGGGGATAACAGCGTGAGCGCGGTAATAATTGCAGGAGATATGTTTGACACGTCTAAAGTGTCTAACAAAACGAAACTGCGCATATTTAATGCAATAAAATCAAACGAGAACGTTGATTTTTTATACCTTTCAGGCAATCACGATGAAGAATTTATGCTTGATAGCGATAACGTCCCAAGTAATTTAAAGTTTTTTGGTGATGAATGGACAGAGTTTAACTACGGGAACGTTCTTGTAAGTGGAATTAAACTAAATAAAAACAATTCTTCTTCGGCGTTTGATACGTTGAATTTGCCGCAAAACAAGTTTAATATAGTAACCATGCACGGTCAAGTTGCAGGATATAAGAGTAAAGAAGACGCGGAAGTTATAAGTATTCCTAAATTAAAGGATAAAAACGTCGACTATCTTGCGCTTGGACATATCCACGGTTATTCTAGCGGTAGAATTGACGAGCGCGGTGTTTACGCCTATTCTGGTTGCTTGGATGGTAGAGGGTTTGATGAAACGGGCAATAAAGGATTTATTTTAGTTGACGTTGACGAAAATTCTAAGGCAAAATATGAGTTTGTAAATTTTTCGTCAAGGAATTTTTACGACGTTGAATTTGTCGTTAGCGGTTATGACGACTGGTTTAAATTAAGGGAAGAAATAATTCAAAATCTAAAATCTAATTATGACAAAAATAGCCTGATCAAAGTTATATTAAAAGGGGAACATGCTCCCGACTTTGACATAGACAAAGAAGGATTATCTTCAAGGCTAAATGAAGAATTTTTCTTCGCTAAAGTTTATGATAAAACCGAGTTGAAAGTTAATGTCGAAGATTTTGCGCTCGACAAATCCGTGCGTGGTGAATTCGTTCGTGCTGTTTGGGAATCTGACTTATCTAATGAAGAGAAAAGCAGGGTGATTATGTGTGGCATAAACGCATTAAAGGGGGAGGAAATATAATATGAAGCTAGTTTCTTGTTACGTTTCTTCTTTTGGCAAACTCAAAGATTTTAGTTATGACTTTACAGGTGGACTAAATACGGTAAAAGAAGATAACGGTTGGGGTAAAAGTACGCTAGCGACTTTTATAAAGGCGATGTTCTATGGTCTTGACGGTAGCGCAAAACGAACCATTTCAGAAAACGAAAGAAAGAAATATAAACCTTGGAACTCAACGGAGACGTTCGGCGGTTCAATTAATTTTGAATGGGGCGGAAAAGAGTTTAAGATAGAAAGATTTTTTGGGAATAAAGAAACTGACGACACGCTAAGACTTTACGACGTTAAAACCGGAAAAAGTTTTACAAACACCGAAGATCTCGGTAAGCGTATTTTTGAAATTGACGAAGAAGGATTTTTGTCAACCACTTATTTTTCTCAAAAAGATTTTGAAATTAAGAGTAACACCAGCATTACTGCAAAGTTTAATTCGTTGTGTGAAGCTGACGACGCTGATTCGTTTGATTTGGCACTTTCAAAAATAACGCAAAAGGCTAAAACTTATAAATATAGTGGCGATCGTGGGCTTATAAACGATTGTAAAAGAGAGTTGCGGTCTGTTAGTGAAGAAATTGAAAGGGCGGGACACGCATCAAACACCGCAAAAATTCTTAAAAACGAAGTCGCGGAAATCTCTGGCGAAGTGGAAGAATTGAAAAAACAATCAAGCGAGTTGGCTGAACAAGTTGCGGCAGCAGGGCGCGCTGAGGCTGTTGCCGTAAAAAGGGCAAGGCTTAACGAGTTGCTTAAAGAAAAAGATGCGCTTATTAAAGAAAAATTAAACGTTGATAGCGTTCTTAACGGTAAATTGCCGACCGATAGCGAAATTACGGCTTATACCGGTTTTGCAGACGAGCTTGTAAAGGTTTCTTCTAATGCTAAACTTATCTCTGACGAACTTTCAGTTATGCAGGGGAAAGAAACACCGACGAATAAAGGCTTTTCAAAAAGACAAACGATTGCGTCAATTGCTATTTGTCTACTGTTTTTTATTGAAGGTATAAGCACGATATGGTTCAACCTTGTATTAGGGATTGTTGGATTTGCATTATTTCTTATAACTGCCGTTTTGATCTTGGTCGCTTTTTCTAGCAAATCATCAGTCAAACCAAACAATGAGTTTGCGCAACTTGCTGAAATGAGAAAAACTCGGCTTAACGAATATCGTGAATTGGAAAACGATTATATATCCAAACTAAACGCTTTTTTGTCTTCGTATAGTATACCTGTGGGTCTTGATTACCGCTCGTCAGTCTTGTACGTTAAAAGCGCGGCTGATAAGTATATTGAATTAACGGAAAAATTACAATCTGTTGAGAAAATGATCGACGCGTTTAATGGTGACCCGACCATAAATGAAAACAGCGTAGGTGTTGGCGATGTTATGAAGTTGAAGGCGCAATTGTTTGACGTGCAAAATACGTATACAAAAAAGGCAGGCATTTTAGCGTCGAAACTCGCTAGCGTTAAGGCGTACGAAGAACTTGCGGATAAGCAGTTTGAGTTAGAGAGTAAAAAATTAGAGTTGGAAGAAAAGTTGGAACAATATAAAGTGGAGCACGATACACTTATAAAAACCGCCGAATTTTTGAAAAAAGCAGATGAAAATCTTAAAGTCAAGTACCGTGCGCCACTTCAAGACAGTTTGAATAAATATTTAAAGCTAATTGCTGGTGGTGAAATTAGTGCGATTATTGATATTGATTTAAATGTTACTATTGAAGAAAAATGCGGTGAAAAGCACACTGATTATTATAGTAAGGGATATCAAAACCTATTTGAAATCTGTAAGCGTTTTGCTTTAACCGACGTATTGTTTACAGGTGAAAAGCCGTTTATAATTTTGGACGACCCGTTTTTTAATCTAGACGACAAAAAGGTTAAATCTGCCGTTACTTTGATTGAAAAACTTTCTGAGGAATATCAAATACTGTATTTTATTTGCCATGAAAGTAGGAGACCCGATAATGCGGTATAAGTTGATGATTGAGCTTGTTCCCGATGGGTGTTGGTACTCTAATTTGCGCACGATATTGTCAAGAAAACAATGGGATTTTTTAAAAGCCGACGCAAAGCGCCGAGCAAATGGAAAATGTATGATTTGCGGCAAAAAAACCGATAAACTTGACGCTCACGAAAAGTGGAGTTACGATAGAGAAAATCGCATGCAAAAACTTGAAGATATTTTGGCTGTTTGCAAAGATTGTCATAGTGTTATTCATATGGAACGCACGCAATTAATGGGTGATGCCGAGCGTGCCGAAGATCATTTTATGAAAGTAAATAATTGTTCATACGTTGAAATGAGAAAGGCAATGGGGATAGCAAACGAAGAACATCAAAAAAACAATCAAGTATCTGAGTGGCTACTTGATTTATCATACTTAAAACGTTTTGCAAAAGATTAGTGCTATAAATTTATAAAAAATTAGTTCTGCCCTTATAAAATTAAGTTGACTTTTCATATTTTATGAGAGTACAATATACCTTAATTGTTGTAAGAAAATTCGCGCGAGGTGCTAAAATGTCAAATGAAAAACTAGGAAAGAAAAGGTTTGATTACAGCTGGGTTATAGTCGGGCTTTCTTTTTTGTTGGTCTGTGTAAGTTTAGGATTTTGTAGTTCAACCACCAGTTTGTTTTTAAGTCCGGTAACTGAACATTTGGAAATTGAACGGAGTGCGTTTTCATTAAACAATAGTTTTAGGTATATTGCAACGGCTATCGTTAATTTGTTTTTCGGTAGTATGATCGCAAAATTTGGGCCTAAAAATTTGATTTTGGCTGGAACAATCTGTCTTGTTGGGGCAATGGTGTTATATTCTGTTGCAGAAAACGTTCTAGTTTTTTATTTGGGTGGGACGCTACTTGGTGTTGGTTTTTCTTGGACTGGAACGGCAATGGTTGGTTATGTTGTAAACGTATGGTGTAAGAAAAATAAAGGCACCATAATGGGCGCGATTTTGGCGTCTAACGGTATTGGTGGCGCTATTGCTATGCAGATAGTTTCACCGATCATTGAGAGTGGTCCCGTAGGATATAAAAGAGCGTATTTTTTAATTGCCATAATACTCGTAGTGCTGTTTGCGTTAATTGCAGTATTTTTCAAAAACAAACCCAAAAACACCGAAAATATTATGGCGCAAAACACTGATAATTCTACCACAAAAAAGAAATCTAGGGGTGACAGTTGGGTCGGTATAGGTTGGTCCGACGTTGTAAAAAAATGGTGGTTTTACCTTTCGTTGTTTATTATTTTCTTGACAGGAATGTGCTTGCAAGGTGTAACGGGGGTATCGGCTGCGCATATGAAAGATGTCGGAATTGACGGCGCGTTTGTTGCTACCGTTTTAAGTATACATTCAATTGCATTAGCATGCGCAAAATTTTTGACTGGTTTTATTTACGATAAGTTCGGTCTAAGAACTACCGTTACTATGTGTGCTGCGCTTGCTTCCATCGTTATGATTGCTTTATCCTTAATAACTAATACTACGACAGGTATGGTTATTGCTGTTGCGTATGGAATACTGTCTTCATTTGCGTTGCCGTTAGAAACCATAGTTTTGCCTATTTATGCAAGCGACTTGTTTGGTGAAAAGTCTTATGCGAAAATTTTAGGCGTCGTGGTTGCGGCAAACGTTGCAGGGTATGCAGTAGGTGCACCGCTTGTAAACCTTTGTTTCGACATTAGTGGAAGTTATAACGTGGCGTTCTATATTTGTGCAGGGATAATGGCGTTTGTAGTTGTTGGTCTTCAAATTTTGATTTCGGTTGCGAAAAAAGAAAAGATAAAAATACTAAGTAGCATTGAAGTTAATGACTGTCAAGTCTTGGAAAGTGATGTCGAACAGGAGAAAAAAGATGGAAATAATTGATGCGCACGCCCACATTTATCCTGAAAAAATAGCGCAAAAAGCAACGGATACTATAGGCGTTTTTTACGATATAAAAATGGAAATGCCAGCGGGTACGGCTGATAGGCTTATTGAGGAAGGCGGTAGCGCGGGGGTGACTAGATACGTTGTGCACTCTGTCGCTACAACCGCACATCAAGTAAGATCAATAAACGAGTTTATTAAGCGTGAAATAACTGAACACGGCGAGTTTATAGGGTTTATGACCTTGCATCAAGATTTGTCTGAAGAAGAAATTAAGGCTGAAGTCGGCTGGTGTATTGAAAACGGATTTAAGGGCGTTAAGTTGCACCCAGATTTTCAAAAGTTTTATATTGATGGAGAAGATGCTGAGAAGTTTTATAAGATTATAGGTGATAAGCTGCCGATACTGTTTCACGTCGGTGACGATCGCTTTGAATTTTCTAAGCCTGAACGGCTTGTAAAAATGGCAAAAAAATATCCTAACGTAAACTTTATTGCCGCGCATTTTGGCGGGTATCGTTGTTGGGAAGACGCTCATCTATATAAAGGACTTAAAAACGTATACTTTGACACTTGTTCGTCGTTACCGTTTATATCGGCGGAAAAAGCTAAGGAAATTATCGATATGCTAGGCGCGGAAAGATTCTTTTTTGCGACTGATTTCCCTATGTGGGACGCGACTAACGAACTTAAAAGATTTATGGCTATTCCGCTTAGTGATGGCGATAGAAAGGCTATACTTTCTGAAAATATAAAAAAACTTCTAAAAGTTTAGTGTTTGAGTGTAAATCTGCTTGACAAAGACATTTTACGGTGCTATAATTTTGACAATTTTATAAAACGCTTAGATGGAAACAGACGAAACGTCGTAATTAAGAGAGTTGACGGTTGGTGCAAGTCAATGCGGGGCGGGGCGTTACTCATTCCGGAGCGGAAACGGCGAACAGATTAATCGTTTACGGCTTGCCCCGTTAAAAGCAAAAGAGTGGTTGCTTGGCAACAATATCGGGTGGTACCGCGGTGAAAAAATCGTCCCTGACTGAATTTCAGTCGGGGTTTTATTTTTTTATAGGCAAAGCGGCTAATCGTCGTAAAAATGCAACTCTTTTGCTTGACAATTAATAGTACGCATTGTATAATGTTTATGAATAAACATTGTCGGTGAATTCAGTAGTCGTTTTCGGGTTGCTACCGTTATAAGCTTAAAGAGTGATTGCAAGGTGAATTTGCAATAATTTGGGTGGTACCACGGTTACAATCGTCCCTGACTGAATTTCGGTCGGGGATTTGTTTTTATTAAAGGAGTTCATTATGAGAAAGATTACTGTTTCAGACATTACGCTAAAAGCAGCTGAACAACAAGAGTTGTCGTTAACGTTTAGAGAAAGACTTGCTATTGCAGAAAAACTAGACGCGTCAGGCGTTGATTATATTGAACTACCGCTACTTTCGTCATCAAAGGAAGACAAAATAGTTTATAAAACAATTGCAAAAAGCATAAAGAACGCAATTGTTAAGATTCCCGTTGGGGTCGACGATAATAGTTTGAATAATGCATACGATTGCGTTAAAGATGCTGATAAATTTTGCTTGCAGGTTGCAATGCCCGTTTCTACGGCACAGATGGAATATTTTTATCACTTAAAAGCACCGGCAATGCTCAAAAAGATTGAAGAATTAGTTAAGGCGGCAAAAACCTTGTCTAAGTCCGTTGAGTTCGTGGCATACGACGCGTTTAGGGCAGAAGCGGGTTTTATAGAATCTTGCGCTAGCACAGCTTTTGCTGCTGGTGCTGAGTCTATCGTTGTTTGTGATGATGCTGGCGAGGCTTTCCCTGAAGATTACGCAGATATCGTTAAAAAGATTAAAGGTGTTTGTGGCGCAAAGATTATAGTTAATCCGTCGGACGCATTAAAAATGTCGGCTGCTTGCGCTGTTTCCGCTATTAGTGTAGGTGCAGACGGTGTGGTTACTTCTGTTACGGGCGATTATCTCGATATGGCAGTAGTGGCAGACGTTATTAGGGCAAAGAAGTTTGTTTTAGATGCAGATTGCAATATCGACGTTACCAACGTTAAATATTTAACTTCCGCGATAGGTGGTGTTACGGATATTGTTTCCGAACAGGAAAAAGACGGGGAGCATTTTACGCTTGATGCTAACGCGTCTATTAAGGACGTTGCTACCGCTGTTGCTCAACTTGGTTATGAACTTTCGGACGACGACGTTGGTAAGGTTTATGAAGAGTTGAAAAAACTTTCCGCAAAGAAAGAATTGATTGATACTAAAGAATTAGAAGCCGTTATTGCTAGTACGGCAATGCAAGTTCCGTCAACCTATCATTTGGTTAACTACGTTGTAAACAGCGGTAATATTATTCCTGCAACGGCAAACGTTACCCTTGAAAAAGACGGCGAAAAGTTTACGGGCGTTTCGACTGGTGACGGTCCGATTGATGCAGCGTTTCACGCTATTGAGCAGATAATAGGGCACCATTACGAACTTGACGATTTCCAAGTTCACGCAGTAACCAAAGGTAGGGGGGCTGTCGGTTCGTCTATTATCCGCTTACGCGCTAATGGTAAACTGTATCCTGGCAACGGCGTTTCTACTGATATCGTCGGTGCTTGTATCAGAGCTTACATCAACGCTCTCAATAAAATAGTGTACGAGGAAAACTAATATGAAATTTTCCTTTTCTGATAAATACGTTAAGGCCAAAAGTTTTATCGAACTGTGCAATTTTGTGCAGGACTATGGCTTTGACGGTGTTGAAATTACAGACGTCGCTGCGGAAAAAGCAGCGCATGAAGACAGTATCTTCCGTTCTTCGGTAACGGTTGATGCAAAAAGAAAACTTGTCAATAGACATATATCAATACCCGTTTTAACTTGCCCGAACAGTTGTGATAGTGAAACCGTGCTAAAATACGTTGAATATGCAGCTCTTGCCTCGGTAAATGGTGTCGTGGTAAAGTTTGACGAATTACCCGATTATGAAACTTTAAAGACCATATTTTCTACGGCTATTCGGGAGGCGGAAGAAAACGGCGTGTCTATTCTTTTTGAAACTTGCGGCGCGCTTGTTGACACGGAAAAGGTTTTGGATGTAATTAACTTTTTCGGCAGTGCGGCAGTAAAGGTTTGTTGGAATATTAGAGAAACGTATTTTACTGCAAACGAGTCGGCTGACAAAACTATTCAAACTCTCGGTGCGTATATAGGTTACGTCCGTTTGGGCGATAAAAAAGATGGTGAAGACGTTTTGGTTGGTGAAGGTGATTTGCCTGTAAAAGACTTTATGAACGCTTTAAGGTCGCTCAACTACGACGGATACGTTGCAGTTATGGATTCAGGTGATATTTCTAACGCTGATATCGTTTTAACGCATTTTAAGAGTTATCTTAAAGCTAATTCGGGCGCAGAACCACGCAATGAAATATATTATAACCGTTCAAAAACGGGAACGCACCCTTGGAAAAAATACGACGTTTTGGATCTTACTTTTTCAGAAGTGCTTGACGAAATGGTTGCAAGGTATCCCGATCAGTATGCGTTTAAGTATACGACTTTGGATTATACGAGAACGTATTCGCAGTTCCGTGACGACGTTGATAGGATTGCCGCAGCACTTATATCGCTGGGCGTTGAGGCAGGGCATCACGTAGCGATTTGGGCAACTAACGTTCCGCAATGGTTTTTAACCTTTTGGGCGACCGTGAAGATCGGAGCGGTTTTGGTTACCGTGAATACTGCGTATAAAATTCACGAGGCGGAATATCTTTTACGTCAATCTGATACGCACACTTTGGTTATGATCGATAGTTGTAAGGATTCGGACTACAGGGCTATTATTGAAGAACTTTGTCCGGAGCTTAAAACAATTACGCCCGGTCAGCCGTTGTATTCTAAAAAACTTCCATTTTTGAGAAACGTTATAACCGTTGGCTTTGATATGGACGGCTGCTTGGAGTGGAAAGATTTTGCAAAGCGTTCGTCGCTCGTGCCGCTAGAAGAAGTTCGTCGTAGGGCGTCAATGACTAAGGCTGACGACGTTTGTAATATGCAATACACCTCTGGTACTACCGGGTTTCCTAAGGGCGTAATGCTAACGCACACAAACATCGTCAATAACGGAAAAATTATCGGCGACAGAATGGATATGTCTACAGCCGATAAAATGATGATTCAAGTCCCGATGTTCCATTGCTTTGGCATGGTGCTTTCAATGACTAATATGATGACGCACGGCGGAACCATTTGTCCGATGCCGTACTTCTCACCAAAATCTTCGCTTGCTTGTATCAACGACGAAAAAATAACTTGTTTTAATGGTGTGCCGACAATGTTTATAGCAATGTTTGGTCACCCGGATTTTGCAAAGACTGATTTTTCGCACATGCGTACTGGTATTATGGCTGGCGCGAACTGTCCGCCTGAACTTATGAGAAGGGCTGCTGACGAAATGAATATGAAAGAAATCATAAGTGTTTACGGGCAGACTGAGGCGTCGCCAGGTTGTACTATGGGTGAAGTAAACGAAGATATAGATCACCGTGTTGAAACGGTTGGTAGTGCGTTTCCAGGTGTTGAGTGTAAAATAATAGACCCTGAAACGGGCGAAGAACTTCCCGATGGGCAAAATGGTGAATTTGTTGCGCGTGGTTATAACATAATGAAAGGTTACTATAAAATGCCAAAAGCAACCGAACAGACCATTGATGCTGACGGTTGGTTGCATAGCGGTGATATCTGTTGCAGAACGCCAGACGGCTACTATAAAGTTACTGGTAGGCTGAAAGATATGATTATCCGTGGCGGTGAAAATCTTTATCCACGCGAAATTGAAGAGTTTTATTTGACCAACGGTAAGGTTAGCGACGTTCAAGTGGTCGGTGTGCCTGACGAGCGTTACGGTGAAGAGGCTTGCGCTTATATTATCCTTAATAACGGCGCAACTTCTGACGAGAACGAGATGCGTGAGTATGGAAACGCGCATATGGCAAAACATAAAGTTCCAAGATATTTTATATTCGTTAAAGAGTTCCCAATGAACGCCGCAGGCAAAATTCTCAAATATAAAATGAGAGAAGACGCTATTGAGAAAATCAAAAATATGTAAGTATAATTTTTAATTATAATAGAGAGGTTTACTATGCAGGAAATTAAAATTTTCAAATCAGAAAAATTAAAAGCAAAGCCTGATTTTAACAATCTCGGCTTTGGCAAATACTTTACCGATCACATGTTTGTTATGGAATATAACGACAAAGACGGTTGGCACGACGCAAGAATCGTTCCCTTTGATTATATTCCTATTCATCCAGCTTCAACCGTTTTACATTACGGCGCGGAAATATTTGAGGGTATGAAGGCGTACAGAACGGCTGACGGTTACCAAATGTTCCGTCCTATTGAAAACATTAGAAGAATGAACGCTTCGGCGGAAAGACTTTGCTTGCCGCTTTTGGACGAAGAGTTTACCCTTAAAGCACTTACCGAACTTATTACGCTTGATTACGACTGGATTCCGGATAAGGTCGGCACGTCGCTATACATTAGACCGTTTATGTTTGGTAACGACGAATCGCTTGGTGTTCACGCCGTACATAACGCAACTTTCGTTATAATTCTTTCGCCTGTTGGTAGTTATTATGCCGAGGGAATTAATCCTGTAAAAATCAGCATTGAAAGCGAAGACGTTAGAGCCGTTCGCGGTGGTACTGGTTATGCTAAATGCGGTGGTAACTATGCTGCAAGTTTAAGAGCAGGCAAGCGCGCTGCTGAAAAAGGCTTTACTCAAGTTCTTTGGCTTGACGGTGTTGAAAGAAAATATATCGAAGAAGTTGGCGCAATGAACGTTATGTTCAAAATCGACGGCGAAATTGCAACCCCTAAACTTACAGGTTCCGTTCTTCCGGGTATAACTAGGAAGTCGTGTTTGGAAATTCTTAAAGAGTGGGGATATAAAGTTTCTGAAAGATTGATATCGGTCGACGAACTATTAGCCGCTGCTCAGAGTGGAAAACTTGAAGAGGCTTGGGGAACGGGTACGGCTGCGGTAGTGTCGCCGATAGGGCATCTTTTCTATAAAGACGTTGACTATACCGTTTCAAACAACGAAATCGGTGAATTGACGCAAAAGCTTTATGACGAACTCACGGGTATACAATGGGGTAATAAACCCGATACTCGCGGTTGGTGCTACAAGGTGAAAGTTTAATGTTTGACAAACGAATAACGCTTTTTATGGGGCATTACGGTAGTGGAAAAACTTTTGTTGCCGTAAATTACGCCCTTGCGCTAAGTGCTTTGAAAAAAAACGTAAGCATTTACGACCTTGATATTGTAAATCCATATTTTAGAACGGTTGACGCGGAAAAACTTCTAACGTCGCGCGGAGTGGAACTTGTTGTTTCGCCCTTCGCAGAAACGAACGTCGATATTCCTGCAATGAACGCAAAGTCGTATAAAATGGTTGACGATTTAACTAGATTCGCTGTGGTTGACGTCGGCGGTGACGATAGGGGCGCGTTGGCATTAGGGCGGTTTTCCGATAAAATTAAAGAAGAAAACAATTACGACGTTTTATGGGTTGTCAATAATCTTCGCCCCGAAACAAGAGATATTGAGTCAGCTTTAAGGATTAAAGAAGAGATTGAGTATTCGTCAAGATTAAAGTTTACCGGTATAGTAAACAATGCAAATTTAGGAAATGAAACGACAATTGAAACTATACTAAATGGCGTTGATTTTGTAAAAGAATTGTCGAACGCCGCGAGCTTGCCGCTAAAGTTTTCTGCGGTAAGACGAGATTTAATAACTGAAGAACTTAAAAACTTAAAACAAATATTGCCTATCGATCCAATAAAATACGGCGATTGGCTATAAAGGAGAAATTATGGCAAAAGTTACTTTTGACGTTGAGCGTTGTAAAGGTTGCGGACTGTGCGAAACGGTTTGCCCAAAGCACATTATTGCGCTCGCAAAGGATAAGATTAACGCAAAGGGTTATCACCCTGCAGTTGTTACAGAACAAGACAAATGCATAGGCTGCGCTTTCTGTGCGACTATGTGTCCCGATACCGTCATTACGGTAGAAAAATAGAGGTGAAATTATGGCAGAAAAAGTTTTAATGAAAGGAAACGAAGCTTTAGCGGAAGCCGCAATAATGTCTGGTTGTAAACATTATTTTGGTTATCCCATAACGCCGCAGACGGAAGTTGCTGCTTATATGAGTAAGCGTATGCCTAAAATCGGCGGAACGTTTTTGCAGGCTGAATCTGAGATTGCTGCAATCAATATGGTAATCGGTGTTGCTGCTTGCGGAAAAAGGGTTATGACTAGTAGTTCAAGTCCAGGAATTTCGCTTAAAAGCGAAGGGATAAGCTATCTTGCAGGTTGCGAATTACCTGCGCTTATAGTAAACGTTCAGCGTGGCGGCCCCGGTCTTGGCGGTATTCAGCCTTCGCAGTCTGACTATTTTCAAGCAATAAAGGGCGGTGGACACGGAGATTATCATCTTATAGTACTTGCGCCTGCATCAGTTCAAGAAATGGTTACCTTAACTTTTAAGGGGTTTGACCTTGCTGATAAGTATAGAATGCCAAGTATGATACTCGCAGACGGTACGCTCGGTCAAATGATGGAGCCTGTTAGCCTTGATCTTGGCGAGATTAAAGAATACGCTAAACCTTGGGCAACTACGGGTACTGGTACGCACGAAGGAAGAAATATTATCAACTCATTATCTTTAAGTCCTGCTCAGCTTGAAGAGTGGAATATTTCAAGATACGAACGCTATAAAACCATTGAAGAAACCGAAGTAATGTACGAAGAGTTTATGATGGACGACGCGGATATCTGTATTGTTGCGTTCGGTATAGCTGCTCGTATATCTAAAAATGCTATTATGGAAGCAAGAAAACGCGGTATTAAGGTGGGAATGATTAGACCTATAACCTTGTGGCCGTTCCCGAAGGAAGTTCTTAAAAAGGCTGCTGGAAAGGTTAAATCTTTCTTGTCGGTAGAACTTAATATGGGACAGATGGTTGACGACGTTAAACTTGCAATCAACTGCTCAAAACCCGTTTATTTCTATGGAAGGACTGGCGGCGTGCTTATGAGTCCGGAAGAAATAGTAAATAAACTTACAGAGATAGAAAAAGGAGAGGCAAAACAATGGTAGTATTTGAAAAGACCAAAGGTCTTACTGATAATCAATTGCATTATTGCCCGGGCTGTACGCACGGAATTATACACCGCCTCGTTGCTGAAGCACTTGAGGAACTTGGTGTAACTAATAAAACCATAGGTATCGCATCCGTTGGGTGTTCGGTATTCTCGTATAACTATTTTAACTGTGATATGATTCAAGCTGCTCACGGAAGAGCGCCTGCTGTTGCTACTGGTGCAAAACGCGCAAACCCTGATAACGTTGTGTTTACCTATCAAGGTGACGGTGACTTGGCTGCAATAGGTACTGCTGAAACCGTACATTCTGCTGCTAGAAACGAAAATATTACCGTTATTTTCGTAAACAACGCTATTTACGGCATGACTGGCGGACAAATGGCACCGACCACTCTTCCTAACCAAATTACACAAACTTCGCCTTACGGAAGAGACGTCACCGTCGTAGGTTATCCCGTTAAGGTTTGTGAAATGCTTTCACAGATTGACGGCGCGTCATATCTTGAAAGGGTAGCGGTAAACAACGTTAAAAACATAAAGAAAGCTAAACAGGCGATTTTACACGCGTTCAAGAACCAAATTGAGGGTAAAGGTTTTTCACTCGTTGAAGTTCTTTCAACTTGCCCCACAAACTGGGGTTTGACACCTAAGGACGCGCTAAAATGGCTTGATGATAATATGGAAACTTATTATCCGCTCGGCGTTTATAAAGATAAATATAGGGAGGAAAAGTAAATGAGTAAAACGACTAAAATCCTTATAGCTGGTTTTGGCGGACAGGGTATCCTATTTACAGGTAAAGCTATGGCGTATACAGGACTTAAAGTAGGTCTTGAAGTTAGTTGGCTTCCGTCGTATGGCCCTGAAATGCGTGGTGGTACTGCAAACTGTAGCGTAACGCTTAGCAGCGAACCTATCGGTTCGCCTATAGTTGATAAGCCTGACGTTCTTATTGCAATGAACTTGCCTTCACTTGAAAAATATCTCAATGAAACCGAGCAGGGTGGATACATTGTTTATGACAGTTCACTTATAAACAAAGAATGCGCTAGAGACGGCGTTTCAATCTTTGGAATTCCTGCAACGAAACTTGCAAGTGATAATGGGCTTGACGGTCTTGCTAATATGATTATTTTAGGCAAGGTAATAAAGGAAACCGACGTTCTAACTTTAGCTCAGATTAAAAGCAGTTTGGCGCAGATGATTCCTGCTAAAAAGGCGGAATTGTTAGAGAGAAATATTAAGGCGATGGAACTTGGTTATAACTATTAATATTAACTGTATTAGTAAAGCGATTCTTTTGAGTCGCTTTATTTTTTGTAGCATAACCAACCTTTTGCAGCATATATTGAAATAGAAAGCTATAAAAGGAGGATTATAATGTCGTTTTTCTGTAATTTTCAGTCGGACAGATGTCCTGGACAAATAAACGGAAATCCGCTTAACGGTTTGTGTGAAAAGGTATGTGTTCAAGCAAAAAAGGTTTTTGACGCTTGCATGCAACAAAGCCAACTTAACGGTATAGTGCTTGATATTACAAATTTAACTCCCGCAAATCCTACATATCCGCTAACGTTTGTGAGTGCAAAGAGTCTTGACTCGGAAGGAGTTATATCAAACTTAATTGTTGACCCTTTGCCAGAACGCCCAAATTCTGCAAGGGTAAAAGCGGACGTAACGATACCCGTTTCCGTTGCATACGTCGACGCTAACGGTGTTGAGGGTGCGGCTACGTCAAGTATAACGGTGACCAAAGACGTAATATTAAATATTCCGTCGGCATCGATTATGCCGTACCAAGTTGAGGCAATAGTATCTCTCGTTTCAACGCAAGGTACTTATACGGGTGAAAATCAATTTACTATTGATGCATGCGTATCAATAATACTAAAAATCGTTATGGAAGTTGAACTTCTTATTCCGTCGTACGGCTATGCGGCGATACCGCCGTGTCAAGAATACACGCAAGAAGTTTGTGCAGGGTTCTTTGAATTGCCGATATATCCAGAATAATATAAACAATTATATACTGTTAAAGCGTGAGATTTTCTTGCGCTTTTTCTTTTTTATATGCTTGTAAAATGGTGTTGGTTGTGTTATAATTTATTTATGAAAATTTATGCTATAAGCGACTTGCATATATCAACAAACACGAATAAGCCTATGGACGTATTTGGAGGGAACTGGGTTGGCTATATTGAAAAAATACAAGCCGACTGGGAAGAAAAGGTTTCTGATGGAGATTTAGTGCTTATCGGTGGGGATATAAGCTGGGCAATGGATATTTCCGATGCGGAAAAAGATATTAAAACCTTTTCACATCTTAAAGGCAAAAAAATAATGATAAAGGGAAATCACGACTACTGGTGGAGTGGAATAGGTAAGGTTAGGGATATCCTTCCTGAAGGCTTTTACGCCCTTCAAAACGACTGTTTTAAGTGCGGTAACGTGATTATTTGTGGATCAAGGTGTTGGAGTGTTCCTGGAAGCCCAGATTTTGCAGAGCAAGATATGAAGATATATATGCGTGAAACCGAAAGACTAAGGTTGTCTTTGTCTTCTGCACTAAAAATTAAAGAAGAAGGGGACAAGTTGATTGCGCTAGTGCATTTTCCACCGTTTAACGTTCATCGCGAAGACAGTAATTTTACAAAATTGTTTGAAGAATTTGGTGTTGATGCAGTTGTGTACGGGCATTTGCATGGTAAAAGCGTACGTTCGGATAAAATTGTTAATAAAAACGGCGTAAAATATTACCTTACGTCGTGTGATCAAGTCGATAACAAATTAACGGAGATACTGTTATGACTGAAAAAATCAAAGAAAAGGTTGCTTTTGGGCAAAAGGCAAAACAATATTTAAAAACTTTGCCTAAACGTTATTTTATAACTGCGTTTTCGGGTATGGCGCAAGGTCTTTTCGTTACTCTTATCGCAGGCACTATTTTGGCTCAGATTGCCAGTTGGATAGGTGATAACTATATCGGTAATACCTTAAAATATATTGCAAACGTTGCCAAGTCTTTAATGGGTGCTGGTATCGGTATAGGCATTGCTTATTCCCTAGGAAAGAATAAACTTTTAGTATTTTCCGCCGCCGTTGCCGGTATGGTTGGCGCGTTTGCTGATAAACTTATAGTTGGGGTTGAAACCCCGTTTACAACTTTGGGACTTGGTGCGCCCGGTAATCCTATCGGTGCGTACGTTGTTACTATGCTCGTTGTGGAAATAGTTGAACTCTACGCTGGTAAAACCAAACTTGATATATTGCTCATACCGTTAGGGTCGCTTATTCTATCTTTTGGCGGTGTGTTTGTTTCGTATCCGTTTATTTGGCTTGTCAATCAGTTGGGTGTTCTTATTGCTATTGCGACTGACGCGACGCCTTTCGTTATGGGAGTGGTTATTGCCGTTGTTATGGGGATATTACTCACGATGCCAACTTCGTCAGCCGCTATTTGGATTGCCGTTTCAACGCCTGTGCTAACTGGCGGTACGGCAACTGATGCGCAAATAAACGCCATGCTTTTGGCTGGTGGTGCGGCGACTGTTGGCTGCGCTTGCCATATGGTTGGTTTTGCAGTAGCAAGTTTTAGAGAAAATAAAGTAGGCGGTCTTATATCACAGGGTATCGGAACAAGTATGTTACAAATACCTAACATAATGAAAAAGCCTATAATAATGTTGCCTATGATTATATCTAGCGCAATATTAGGTCCGCTTTCAACGTGCTTATTTAAACTTATGTGTGGTTCTTCTGGCGGTGGCATGGGGACTAGTGGTTTGGTTGGTGTGTTTGACTTGTTTAATTATACTAGCGGCGCGCTTGGCGTTATAGGTATTTTCTTGCTAATGATTATACTTCCAGCTATACTTAATATAGTTATAAGTGAGTTTATGAGAAAGAAAGGCTGGATTAAAGACGGCGATATGAAATTGCCAGATTAGTAAAAAGCGTGTAAAAAGACGGATTATTATCTGTCTTTTTTTATTTGTCGGTTTTAATTTTGCTAAAACAGGCATAATTATAAAATAAAACTATGGGGGCGCGTATGCAACAACAAAGTGTTTCTGAACTTGATAAACTATGTCTTGACGGCAGAAAAAGGTTGTCAATGAGTGGTGTTGAGACTGTGGACTCTTTTTCTGATCAAATGTTAAAACTAACCGTTTCGGCGAATAAAGTCATAATTGTTGGTGAGAATATTAAAATTACTTCTTACGACAAGGATAAAGGACAATTTAACGCTGAAGGAAATTTTACGGAAATCAAGTATGTGCAGAAGAAGGGATCGTTAATGAAAAGGCTATTTAAATAATGTTTGTATCCAAGGGGCAGATATACGTTTTTATCGTGTGTGTTGCAATCGGTTGCTTGTCGGGCATATTTTTTAGTTTGTCGGCGTTATTAAAATCAGGTGTTAAAAGCAAATGTTTTAGAATAATACCCGATATATTTGTTTTTGTTGCTTTGTCGGTGGCGTACGTCTTTTTAGCGTATTCGTTTGGCTTTCCGAATTTAAGAGCGTATATGATTGTTGGGGTTTTCGTTGGAATAATAGGGTATTTTAAAAGTTTTCATATATTACTTGCAAAATGTTTAAAAAAGCTTTATAATATAATACGTAAGAAAGTTTTGAAGGTAAGATATGACCGAGTCAAAGTTAAAAAGATTAATAGTTGCGTGCACGGTGGGTGCGGTGCTGCTCATTGTGATATTAATATCAGTAATGTTGTACCAGATAATTTCAATGTCGGTGCAAAAAAAGCGCATTGATGAACTTGATGCTAAAATAGCCGAGTATGAACAACTCATTGAAGAAGGCGAACAAACCAAAGAAACTCGTTCAATGCTTTGGTGGATTGAGCGTGAGGCAAGGGAACTTGGTTACGTTTACGAAGGGGACAAAAGTCATAATCCATAATGAAGTACGCTGTTATAGACATAGGGTCAAATTCAGTAAGATTGATGCTTGGGGATGGCAATACAACCTTTTATAAGTTAGTTAAGACCACGAGGCTTGCGGAAGGCATGCTTGATAGCAATATACTTACAGCGGATGCGATTAAAAGAACGGTTTCCGCCGTTTCTTTTTTTGTTGATAGGGCTAAAGAAGAAGATGTTGACGGCATTTATATCTTTGCAACCGCCGCTACTAGAAAAGCTGAAAACCGTAATAAATTTTTATTGGCTATAAAAAACGCTTGCGGTTACGACGTTGACGTTGTGTCGGGTGAAGTTGAGGCTAGGCTAGGATACGTTGGTGCGCTTGGCGGTTGTGACGGCGGAATTATTGACGTCGGCGGTGCAAGTACAGAGATTACCGTTGTTGACGGTGGATGTTCGATTTATACTAAAAGTATCGAACTTGGCGCAGTGAGTTTAACTGATAAATGTGGCCAGGATATGCTTAAAGCGGATTGCTTTGTCAATGAAAAAATATTAGAATATGGAAAAGTTCCAGGTTCTAAATTTTATTCTATAGGTGGGACGGCAACCAGTATTGCTGCAATGTTGCAAGAATTGGAACCGTATGATCCAAACAAGGTTGACGGATATACCGTTTCCATTGATCAACTGAATGATCTCAAACAAAGACTGTATTTGCTTTCCGTTGAAGAAAGAGAAAAACTGAAAGGCTTACAGCCCGAAAGGGCGAAAGTTATTGCTAACGGAGTTAATATATTGCTTTCATTAATGAGCAAATTTAATATAAACGAAATAACGGTTAGCGAAAAAGACAATCTTGAAGGGTATTTGAAACTTAAACTGGAGAAAGTATGACGAGAAGAACGAATATTATTAACAACGTAATATATATGGCACTTACTATGGGTGCGCTGTTTGGTATAATAATGGTTTGTAACGAGCGTTATACCACAGAAATTTTTCAGGTAGTATTAAGATTTTTGGTTGGGGCAATTCTTGCGGGGTTACTAAATACAGTTGTTCATGAACTTGGGCACTTAATTGCTGGAAAAAGAAATGGTTTTGCTTTTTCGGCTATATGTATATGGTTTTTTAAGTGGGCTAGGGTTGGTAAGAAAATCCGTTTTGATTTTGTAATGATGGGCGACGAGGCTGGTTACACCGAAATGATTCCCAAATCAACCGAAAATCTTGATCGAAGGCTTGCAAAAATGACGCGTGGCGCGATAATTGCATCATTTGTTATGATGTTAATAGGTATTCCGCCGCTTTTCATTAAAAGTTTGTCTTTGTGGATTTATTGTATTTGGTCGGTATTTTTGCCTGTTGGTGTTTACTTCTTTTTTGGTAGCGTGTTGCCGATGACCAACGAAGGCGTAAGAAACGACGGTGCAGTGCTTTACGGTATAAAGAAGAAAGAGGATTCTATAAAGGTTTCTCTAAACGTTCTTGCAATTCAAGCTGAAATGTACAATGGAAAAACGCCTAGCGAAATAGACGAAGCGTTGTATTTTGATTTGCCGCAACTTCCTGAAGACGACCTAAATTTTGTGGTACTACTTAATGCTAGATACAACTATTATCTAGATAAAGAAGACTATGACAATGCAAAAAAAGTTACCGCAAGGCTAATGGGGCTTGCAGACGATTTGCCAAAGGCTTACGCGTACGTCATTAAGACTGATGCTTTGTACAATGCGTGTACTTTTGACAAAAACGAAGAGATTGCGGACGATTTGACTTATGAACTTGAAAAGTATCTTAATAACGTAAACAACTCGTCTACGGTTAGGGCGAAGTTGGCGTATTTACTCAATATAAAAGGCGAAAGCGACGCGCTTGATATCTTTTACAAGAAGGGCGTAAAAGAGGCTAACAGATGTCAAATTTCAGGCTTAGGGCGTTTTGAAAAGAAACTCATAGATAAGTTAAAAGATGATTTTGTTCAAGTAAGTGAATAAAATGGTTTTGTAAATTTATAAACGCATACAGAAAGCATGGGCTTTTTGTATGCGTTTTTTTTGGTGTTTAATCATTGTTTTAGTTCTAAATCGTGATAACAGTTTGGGCAAATTCTTAAAGATTTTGTTGCACAGATTTCACACAAAGATGTGCCGCAATTAGGGCACGATAGTTTATACGTTGAAGATATGTCTAAGTTACAATTTTTACATTTGTTTTCCATTAATTTCTGCTCCTTTTTACAATGAAATTATGTGTAATTTAACAAAAATCTATTCACTAAGCATAAAAACGTGTAAAATATGAAAAATTTTTCTATTTAAAACTATAAATAGTTTTAATATTGCCGTTTTTACTTGTAAAAATTTAAAATTTATGGTATAATTTAGCTATAAAAATTTATAAAATTTACGGGTGTAAAATGGAAGAAAAAATTAAGCACGAAGGCAATTACGGCGAAGAACAGATACAAGTCCTTGAAGGGCTTGATCCCGTTCGCAAAAGACCGGGCATGTATATCGGTTCAACCGATGTAAGAGGACTTCACCATCTTGTTCAAGAAATAGTCGATAACTCTGTCGACGAAGCGAACAACGGTTATTGCGACACCATCACCGTTCAGTTAAACGGCGACGGGTCGTGCACGGTTAAGGATAATGGCAGGGGTATTCCTACTGCTATTCACCATACCGAAAAGATTTCTGCTGTTGAAGTCGTTTTAACTAAACTTCACGCTGGTGGTAAATTCGGCGGTGGCGGATATAAAATCTCCGGTGGTTTACACGGCGTTGGTTTGTCGGTCGTTAACGCGCTCTCGGAATGGTTAGACGTTGAAGTTTATCAAAACGGACACAAGCATAAACAGACGTATAATAGGGGCATACCGCAAGCACCACTTAAAATAGTTGGTGATGCAGATTTTACTGGTACTTGGGTTACCTTTATGCCAGATGACGAGATTTTTGAAACGGTTGATTTTAATTACGACACCATAAAAATCCGTTTAAGAGAACTTGCTTACCTAAATAAAGGTTTGACAATAAAACTCATTGATAAGCGTGCTGAACGCGAGCAAGAAGATACTTTCTATTACGAAGGCGGCATTGCGCACTTTGTTGATGATTTAAGTCGCAACAAAAAACCGCTGTTTGAAAAGCCCGTATATTTCGACGTTTTCTACGGCGATACTGAAGTTGAAGTTGCTTTGCAATACACTGAAACTTATAACGAAGTAATTTACGCTTTCGCAAACAACATTAATACAGAAGAAGGCGGTACGCACTTAGAAGGTTTTAAGAATTCGCTTACTAGGATTGTAAACGATTTCGGTAAAAAACTTAACGTCTTTAAGGGTGAAGAAAAGGTTTCTTCTGACGACTGTAGAGAAGGTATTGTTGCCGTCGTTTCGGTTAAACTTACCGAACCGCAGTTTGAAGGTCAAACTAAAACCAAGCTTGGTAATAGTGAAATGAGAAACTACGTCACCAAAGCAATGAACGAACATCTTGGTACGTACTTTGAAGAAAATCCGGCAAAGACCAGGGAAGTCTTGATGAAGTGTATCACAGCGCAGCGCGCAAGAGAGGCTGCAAGACTTGCAAGAGAAAGCACCAGAAGAAAAGGCGCGCTTGAGTCCACGACTCTTCCTGGTAAACTTGCTGATTGTTCGGATAAAAACCCCGAATTTTGCGAAATTTTGATTGTTGAGGGGGATTCGGCAGGCGGTAGCGCAAAGCAAGGAAGGGATAGAAGATTCCAAGCTATATTGCCACTCCGTGGTAAAATTCTTAACGTTGAAAAGGCAAGACTTAACAGAGTCCTTGAAAACGAAGAAATAAGAAGTATGATAACTGCTTTCGGTTGTGGTATCCACGAAGATTTTGACGAGAGTAAACTTCGTTACGACAGAATAATCTGTATGACTGATGCCGACGTTGACGGTAGCCATATTAGAATATTACTTTTAACTTTCTTCTTCAGGTTTATGCGTCCGCTAGTTGAAAAAGGTCACGTCTATATCGCACAACCGCCGTTATATAAAGCAACAAAAAATAAGGTTGATAAATATCTTTACTCTGATAAAGAACTACAAGAGTATCTCGACGAAGTAGGCAAGTGCGATATTCAACGCTATAAAGGTCTTGGTGAAATGGATCCCGATCAGCTTTGGGAAACGACAATGAACCCCGAAACTAGAACAATGCTCCGCGTAACTATGGAAGACGCGTTAGAGGCTAACGAAACCTTCGTTAAACTTATGGGTGACGATCCAGAACTTAGACGTGAGTTTATTGAGCAAAACGCTAAACTCGTAACTGAACTCGACGTTTAATTAGTAAATCAAAGGAGAAAAATTATGTCTAAGAAAGAAATAAGCGCGGAGCTTTCCGCTGAATTTAAATCTACCCTTGAAAAAACTAAATTAATAAACGTTGAAGTAAACAACGAAGTTAAAAAATCGTTTATTGCTTATGCAATGGCGGTTAACGTTTCACGTGCTATACCTGACGTTCGCGACGGTATGAAACCCGTTCATAGGCGTATTCTTTACGCAATGCACGATATGGGGTTAACTTGCGACAAAGGCTTTAAAAAATGCGCTAAAATCGTCGGTGAAGTTTTAGGTAAATACCACCCACACGGAGATAGTTCCGTTTATGATGCGTTGGTTCGTTTAGCGCAGAACTTTTCAATTAACTTCCCGCTCGTTGATGGGCACGGAAACTTCGGCTCTGTTGACGGTGACCCTGCGGCTGCTTATAGATATACTGAGGCAAGACTTTCTAAACTTGCTAATGAAATGCTTCGTGAAATAGATAAAGATACGGTTGATTTCTATCCGAACTTTGACGATACGGAAATGCAACCGGTAGTTCTTCCGTCAAGAATACCTAATATTCTTGTCAACGGTGCAGACGGCATTGCGGTTGGTATGGCTACAAATATTCCGCCGCACAACCTAGAAGAATGTCTTAACGGCTGTATTGCGCTTATGGACAATCCCGATATTTCCGTCGAAGAACTTATGGAATATATACCTGCGCCCGATTATCCAACAGGTGGCGTTTTGATGGGTAGAGCAGGTATCAAACAGGCTTACAGAACGGGTAGAGGTGGCTTTGTCCTTCGTGCTAAGTGTGAGATTGAAGAGTTTAATAACGGTACTCGTGAAAGAATAGTCGTTACCGAACTTCCTTATCAGGTCAATAAAGCAATGCTTATTAAAGCAATTGCAGATATGGTAAAAGATAAGAGAATTGAAGGCATAAGCGATATCAAAGACGAATCTGATAGACACGGTATGCGTATGGTTATCGATCTTAAAAAAGATGCAAACGCTCAGGTCGTATTAAATACCTTGTATAAGCATACCAACTTGCAAGTTAAAGACGGCATTATTTTGCTTGCGCTAGTAGACGGTGAACCAAAGGTTTTAGGACTAAAAGAAATTCTTGAACATTACATTAAGCATCAAGAATCTGTAATAATTAGGCGTACACAGTATGATCTTGCCAAGACTGAAGAGCGTGAACATATTGTTAAAGGTCTTGTTATTGCGCTTGCAAATATTGATAGAGTTATTGAGATTATTCGTCAGTCAAGCGATAAAAACACGGCAAATGCAGCTTTGGTTGCTGAGTTTGAACTTTCAGAAAAGCAAGCAAACGCTATTCTTGAAATGAGATTGCAACGTTTGACAAGTATGGAGGTTGAAAGATTAAACGAAGAACTCGTTGAACTTAACAACACTATTCTTGATTTGAAAGATATCCTTTCTAATGAGGCAAGAGTAAAAGCAATCATTAGAAACGATATGGAAGAAATTAAAGAAAAATATCCGTCGCCTAGAAAAACCGAAGTTTCTTACGACTACTCAAATATTGAAGAAGCTGACCTTATACCCGTTGAAGACGTTGTCATAAGTTTAACGCATTTTGGATACGTTAAGAGAGTTCCTACTACTGAGTATAGAACCCAGCGTCGTGGCGGAAAAGGCGTTACAG
Source organism: Clostridiales bacterium (assembly GCA_015055805.1). GTDB lineage: Bacteria > Bacillota > Clostridia > Christensenellales > Borkfalkiaceae > UBA1259. The sequence goes on along the minus strand of SVHN01000012.1, from coordinate 18,143 downwards.
CGCATAAGCCTAAGGAAGAAGACTTTGTTGACAATATGTTCGTTGCATCTACACACGACGACATACTGTTCTTTACTGATAAGGGCAGAGTTTATAGCTTAAAAGGGTATATGATACCAGAAGGGCAAAGAACGGCAAGAGGCAGAGCAATCGTTAACTTGTTACAGTTGGCTGACAATGAAAAAGTTCGTGCAATGATACCGCTTAAAGTCGGCACGGAAGGTTATATTGCAATGGCGACTAGAAACGGTCTTATCAAAAAGACTGCGCTTAGTGAGTTTGCAAGCATCAGAAAGGTCGGTAAAATTGCTATAAGCATAGTTGACGGTGATGAACTTATCTCTGTACAGTTGACGACTGGTGAAAGTGAAATTATCATTGCATCTCACGACGGTAAATGTATAAGATTTAGCGAAAACGACGTTAGGGCAATGGGCAGAGATACTCAAGGTGTAAGAAGTATGCTCTTAAACGACGGGGATTACGTTGTTGATATGGCGGTTATTAAAGAAGACTGCGAAGTTATTACAATGACTGAAAATGGCTTTGGTAAGCGTTCTGGTTTAGACGATTATAGATTGCAAAATCGCGGTGGAAAGGGTGTTAAAGCGGGCGTGTTCAATCAGAAAACTGGTAAACTTGCTAGTCTTAAACTCGTTTCTGAAAGCGAAGATATAATGATTATTACTAATAACGGTACAATTATCAGGGTAGCGTCTGACGATATCAGTAAGATAGGTAGAGATACGCTTGGCGTCAGAATAATGCGTATTGAAGATTCTACGGTTTCTAAGATAGCGTTGACGCCTAAGGAAGACGAAGAATCAGTTGTTGAAGAGGATATTGTTGAAGAGTGATTTTGGTTATGAATAAATAAACGTGTCGGGCGGTTAATTGACCGCCCGATTGTTTTTAAAAAGAAAAATAAAAATTATTAAAAATTTTGGTTTTACAAGCTGTTTTGTATTGACAAAACGATTTTAATCGTATATAATAAATGAGCATTTGATATGTGAATACGTTAATTGCTGATATGGCTCAGATGGTAGAGCACATCCTTGGTAAGGATGAGGTCACCGGTTCGATTCCGGTTATCAGCTCCATAGCCCTTGGTTATCCAAGGGCTTTTTCATTACTTAATTAATACTTTAAAATGCTTGTAAAATTTTCGTATTAGTAATATAATAGTTCTGTAATTTTTTATTTATTATCAAAATCGAAAACGATCAGGGAGTTAAGATGAATAAGATACTAATTGCGGAAGACGATACCGAATTAAGGCAACTGTTTCAACAGGTTCTAATTCAAAACGGATTTTTTGTAAAAGGCGTGTCGGATGGCTGTGAGGCAATGCAGGCCTTAGATGCGGAAAGTTTTGACGTTATAATTTCAGATATTATGATGCCAAATATGGACGGATACACGTTGGTTAGAGAATTGCGCTCAAAAGGCGTGAAAACGCCCGTGCTTATGATTACTGCAAAAGATGCGTTTAACGATATGTATCTAGGTTTTCACTCGGGAACTGACGATTATATGGTGAAACCTATAAATATCAATGAAATGGTATTAAGGGTAAACGCGCTTTTAAGGCGTGCGCAAATGATAAACGACAGAAAACAAGTTGTAGGCACGACTTTAATGGAATGGGATTCTCTGACTGTGGTTAGTAACGGTGAAAGAATTGTATTACCGCAGAAAGAATTTATGTTGCTTTATAAAATGTCGTCATATCCGGGAAGAATTTTTACGCGTAGACAACTAATGGACGATATTTGGGGTTATGAAAGTGAATCTGACGAGCATACGGTTGAAGTTCATATAGGTAAATTAAGAGAGCGTTTTCGCGACAATACTGATTTTAAGATAGTTACTATACGTGGTGTTGGTTATAAGGTGGTAAAATTATGAAAAACACTAGAAGACCAAGGCTTAGTTTAACGCTTTGGTTCACGGTATTGTTATTTGTTGAAAACTTGTTGGCTGTTGGTATATCAACTGCATCAGTTTCAATAATCAGTTCGATTGCCGGTGAAAGTTTTGAAATTGCGCCTGAACTTTTAGTTTTTTTGTTTAGTCTTGTTTTAGGAACGATACTTGCGCTTTTATCTAATAAGTTTTTTCTTGCGCCTATGAGAAGAATTAATGATAAAATGGCACTTGTTGCAAAAGGTGATTTTACGGTAAGGCTAGAAGAGAAAACTAGGATAAAAGAAATAGATAATATCTATAAAAACTTTAACACAATGGTAAACGATCTCGGATCTCTTGAAACCATACAATCCGACTTTGTTTCAAACGTTTCGCACGAATTTAAGACGCCTTTAAGCGCGATTGAAGGATATTCAATGCTGCTGCAAGGTGCGGATAACGTTAGTGAAGAACAAGAACTTTACGTTAATAAAATCTTGTTTAACGTCAAAAGATTATCTAGCCTTGTTGGAAATATATTGTTGCTTGCGAAACTTGATAATCAATCAATACAAGCAAACAAGAAGACCTTTTGGTTGGACGAACAGATTCGCCAGTCAATAATGCTGTTTGAAATGGCTTGGACGGATAAAAATTTGGATTTAGACGTAGAGCTTGATAACGTTCAATATTACGGAACGGAAGAATTAACTATTCATATTTGGAATAACCTTATTGGCAACGCTATTAAATTTAGTCCTAATGATGCGAAATTATCAATTTCATTAAAGAAAATTAACGATAAAATTATATTTAAAGTTGCTGATTGTGGACAAGGTATTAGTGATGACGCAATGAAACATATATTCGATAAATTTTATCAAGGCGATAGTGCGCATAAGGAAGAAGGAAACGGTTTGGGACTTTCTTTGGTTTTAAGGATAGTGGCAATCAACGACGGCTCCGTTTATGCAAAAAATCGTGAAGAAGGTGGGGCTGAGTTCACAGTTGAGCTTTAATCCCAAACGTTTTCTCAACAAAAATTGAAGTTTATTTGAGATTTAGTTGTTGTAATAGTGATATAATAAATAAGATAATGCCATAGGAGAAAGTATATGGTTTACTTAAAGAAGGAAATAGACGGCGAACTTTTTGAAAGATTGTTGCTAAGTGGTGCAGCAAAACTTGAATCTAAAGTTGACGAAGTAAACGAACTAAACGTATTCCCGATACCTGACGGAGATACAGGTGAAAACATGTATATGACCATCAAGGGTGGCGTAGACAAAATGGTTCAGGAAAAGGCTACTACTGTTACCGATAAAGCAAGTGCGCTTGCAGAAGGGATGTTGTTAAACGCAAGGGGTAATTCGGGCGTTATATTATCACAACTGTTTTTTGGACTTGCAGAAGGCTTGAAGGGAAAAACTGTTGCTACGCTCGGTGAATTTGCAAAGGCAATGGGCTGTGGTGTAAAAAGGGCTTATTCTTCAGTTGTTCACCCTGTCGAAGGAACGATACTTACCGTTGCGAGGGAGGCTGTTGAAAAATCTTGCGAAAAAATTAATCCTGAAATGAATCTAGATGGATTTTTTAAGGATTTTTTGACCGAAATGAAAATATCGCTGGATAACACGCCAGAACTTTTGGCATCTTTAAAAGAGTCGGGTGTTATTGATAGTGGTGGCGCAGGCTTGGTGTATATAGTTGAAGGATTTTATAAGGCGATTATGGGCGAAGACGTTGTAAGTGAAACGGCGGCAACCGTTGACACGACAAAATCTACTCTTGATTTTTCAAAATTTACCGCTGATAGTGAAATGGAATTTGGGTATTGTACTGAACTCTTGTTACAACTACAAAATTCTAAAGTGGACGTTGATGAATTTTCCGTTCAAACTATAATAGATTATCTTAATACTTTGGGCGATTCAATAGTGGCGTTTAAGACTGGTTCTATTATAAAAATGCACGTACATACTATGACACCATGGAAAGTTCTTGAATTTTGCCAGAGGTTTGGGGAATATCTTTCTGTTAAGATTGAAAATATGACGCTTCAACACAATGAAAGTGTTAAGGAAAAGGAAGAACCGAAAAAGAAAATAAAACGCGCTAGACGTAAATATGCGCTCGTTACCGTTGCGTCGGGCGACGGACTAGTTGAAATGTTTAAAGAACTCGGTGCGGATTACGTTATTAATGGTGGGCAAACTAACAACCCGTCGTCAGAGGATTTTATCGAGGCTTTTGACGAAGTTAATGCGGACAATATCTTTGTTCTTCCCAACAATGGAAACATTGTTTTAACAGCAAAACAAGCTGCTAGCATATATACCGATTCCAAAGTAATAGTAATTGAGAGTAAAAATATAGGGCAGGGTTATTCTGCGCTTTCAATGCTTGATTATTCTGTTGATGACGTTGAAAAGATTAAAGAACAGTTTATATCCGATATGCAAGGCGTAACGACGGGTATGCTAACTACGGCTATTAGGACAACTACCGTAAACGGATTAAGTATTAAAAAAGGCGATTATATCGGGTTTACCGATCACGTGATGCTTGTTGCTAATGCAGATAAATGTATTGCAATAAAAGAGTTGGTTGATAAAATTTGCCAAGATAAGAGTTTTTTAATCGTAATATACGGTGCTGGAACTAGTGAAGAACAGGCTTTAGAGATTGAAAGATATGCTAACAGCAAGTATCCAAATATTGAGGTTTATTTAACTAACGGTGGTCAAGACGTATACGATTATATCTTGATTACAGAATAATTTTATATTAAAAACACTTTTATGTCAGATATAAAAGCGTGCTGAAACATATTAAATAATATACAATTTTCAAAATTGTACAATAGGTGAAGTGTGGCTAAAAAAGAAAAGGAATATAAAGTACCTAGCACAAGACAGCCTGTATACAGTGTATTTAAGTTAATAATAAAATGCTTTTTTAAACGTCCCAAAATTATTAACCTTGCAGGCGAGTTGGCTGAAAAATCAATTGTTCTTGCTAACCACTCAAATAAGAGCGGTCCGCCATGTCTTGATATGTACTATCCGAGATTTAACGTTAAATGGGGCGCGTATCAAATGTTTGGAAATTACGCGAGTAGAAAAGCTTATTTGCGTGACGTTCTCTATATTAAAAAATGCAAAAAATCGCGAACCAAAGCAGTTATTGCAAGTACGCTAATGGCAACTGTATCGCAGTTTGTATACAAGGGAATGAAAATGATACCCACCTATCCTGACGTTAGAATTGCTAAAACGATTCGTGACAGCATGAAAGTTCTAGATGCAAACAAGACGATTATGGTGTTCCCTGAAGATTCTAACGACGGATATAAGGAAGTTTTAACGGATTTTTTCCCAGGGTTTGTTATTCTTTCTGAAAAATATTATCGCGCAACAGGGGAAGACCTTCCGATTTATCCGGTTTATTATCATATAACAAAACGCGTTATGGTAATCGGTGAGGCGGTTTATATGCAAGATCTTGTAAAACAAGGCATGGATAGAAACCAAATAGCAAGATTTTTCTGTGATAAAGTAAACGGTTTGTTTTTTGATTACATACAAAACGGACGTTATCTTGAAATGGAAGGATACGTTGAAAAGAAGAAAAAATAATTTCATGGGCAGACGTTTAGGCGTCTGTTCTTGTTTAAGGAGTATATTATGAAAGTTTTAATAATAAATGGTAGTCCGCACGAGTATGGAACAACTCGTCGTGCGCTTGATGAGGTGGCAAAAGAACTTAATGAGAGCGGAATAGAAACAGAGATTGTTACGGTAGGTAATAAATCGATAGTGGGGTGTCGTGCTTGTGGCGGTTGCTCAAAAACGGGTAAATGTGTTACAAACGACTGTGTAAACGAAATTATTGAAAAATTAATTAATGCAGACGGATTAATAGTTGGCAGTCCCGTTTATTATTCTTCAATGAACGGAACTTTGAAATCTTTGCTTGATAGAGTATTCTTTGGTAAATCATGCTTCGCAAATAAGCCAGCAGCCGCGATTGCTGTTGCAAGGCGCGCTGGAACGACTTCTACCGTTGATGCAATAAATAAGTATTTTACCATAAACTGCATGCCCGTCGTTTCTACTCAGTATTGGAATATGGCGTTTGGCAGTAATGCCGAACAGGTTGAGCAGGACGAAGAAGGTATGCAAACCATGCGTATACTGGGAAAAAATATGGCGTGGTTATTGAAATGTATTGAATGCGGTAAGAATAACGGCATAAACCCACCAGATCCTGAAAATCACGTTAAAACAAATTTTGTTAGATAATATCGAAAGCCCCGTTTACTGACAAGTAAACGGGGCTAATTTTTTCTATTTCAATACAATTACTCTGCTCTAAACCATTTGAATTGTTTTCTAGACATAATACTTGAACCGATTAGCATTGCGAAAGGAAATATCATAATCTTAAAGTCAAATTCAGTTATTCCTGAAAGATCGCTTGCTAATTGACCTATGAGGCCGATTAAAATTACAAGTTGAGCTAGCATTACTATTGTCATTGCTAAACCGAATAAGACGGATAAAAATCTAAACAATTTTCTTAAAAATTCTGCTCTAGTCAGTATTAATAACATTGCAAAAACTATATCTGCCGCAGGTATGAACATATACGCATAGGGCGTATATTCTAACGCTAAAGAGATGTATTGCGTTACGTTTTCAGAAATTTTTATAAAATCGACGAATGCCCAAAGCATAATTTCGTTAAAATAGGCTATGTTTCCATCACCGATAATAGGCATTAACGTGTAAGCCGCAACGCCTGATATGGGGATAAGCAATACGCAAAGTGCGATTGCTGAAAATAAAATCGTAGCGAAACAACTACCTATTGATACTGTTTCAATGTATTCTTCTTGCATTTTATCTCCTAGTTAAAACTTTATATTGTTGATAACTTTTTTGATTATAGACGGAAAACCTTGACCTACGGTTTTAAGGTTTCTAAAAAACTGTTCGCTTTCAACACCACTACCATATACGTCTGAAATACCTTTAATTATTACTAACGGCATTTTGTTTGAAAGGCAAACTTGGGCAATTGCCGCGCCCTCCATATCGCAAATACTGCAACCTAACGAGTTGATGGTTAAAACGTCTTTTTCCTTGCTAGTGAATTTATCTGCGCTGGCTAGTGTGCTCTTCTCTAAGAAATCTAGACCGCTAGTGCTGGAAGGGAAGAATACCGTGTCGTATTCTTGAATATAACCAAGCGGAACGTCTTCTAAATCAGTAAGATCAAAATCGTATTGGCAACATTTTTCTATTACGTAATAATTTAAAACTTTAACGTCGTTATTCATGCCACCGCAAGTTCCGAAATTTAAAACATATTCGGGGCGGAATTTATCTATAACCACTTGAGTTGTCAAGGCTGCGCTAACCTTGCCGATTCCACTTATAACTAATATGAAGTCTTTGTTTTCTATTTTTCCAGAATAAGCTTTTTTATCTAAGACTTTAAACTCTTTAACGTTTTCTGCTTTTTTTAATAATTCTTCTGATTCAGACTTTAATGCAACAATTATGCCTATCATTAAAACTCACCTTAAAACAATATAAAATGATTATAACATAAATAAATTTTAGTGTCAAATTTAAAACAATGATAATAATATATATAAGATTAAGTAAGATTAATGCGAAAGCAAAAAAAATTTTCAATAATTTTTTTGCCTGATTTTTTTGATTTTACGTTATACAAGATTTTAAAATTATGACCTTAAAAATGTTATTTATCAGTTTTGCTTAAAATTTACCCCGTAATTTTAAAATCGTGAAAGATAAAAAGAGGTTGAATTTTAACAGTTTTTGAAATTTATGTGAAAAATAATGGCAAAATTTTGCTTGACAAGGCGTATTAAAACCCCTAAAATATGAAAATGTGTATAAAAGGATACTTTTAACAAAAATATTTAAGGAGAAATTATGAAAAGTAAAAAGGTGAAAAATCTTGTTGTCAAAGATAAAAGATCTGTTTTTATTGATAAAAGCGTTAAAATTGGAAACAACGTAACTATTTATGAGAATAATAGGATAGAAGGTTTATCAGTAATTTCTGACGGTGCTGTTATTCTTCCCGGTTGCTATATAGTTGATACTTTCGTTGGCACCGGTTCAACTGTTAATCATAGTCAAGCAGAAAAAGCAATTATTGGTGATAATTGTTCTGTCGGACCTTTTGCTAGGTTAAGACCAAATGCTGAACTTGAAAGCGACGTCAAAATAGGAAACTTTGTTGAGATAAAAAATGCAAAGATAGGAAAAGGCAGCAAAGTGAGCCACCTTGCGTACGTTGGTGACGCGGTTGTTGGCAAAAATTGCAATATAGGTTGCGGTGCAATTTTTGTTAATTATAATGGAAAAACAAAAAGTAAAACCATAGTTGGTGACGAGTGTTTTATAGGCAGTAACTGCAATCTTATTGCACCGCTAAATATAGAAAGTAAATCATATATTTGCGCTGGGACTACGGTTACCAACGACGTGAAAACCGACGATTTTGTAATAGGTAGAGTAAGGCAAGAAGTTAAAGAAAACCGTGCTCACGAATACTTGAAAGAACATAAAGGAGAATAATATGGGATTATTTTTTGGTACTGACGGATTGAGGGGACGTGTAAACGAAGATTTAACACAAAACATTGCTTATAAAATAGGTAACGCGCTATCTATACTTAAAGATAGACCAACAATTATCATAGGTTCTGATACGAGAATCTCAAATAGTTATTTAACGCTTAGCGTTGCAAACGGAGCAATGAGTGGCGGGGCAAGAGTGATTGACGTTGGTGTTGTACCTACCGCCGGGATTGCATATATAACTAAAACATTTAAGGCTGATTTTGGTATAGTCATAAGTGCGTCGCATAATAGCGGAGAATATAACGGTATTAAAGTATTTAATAGCGAGGGATATAAATTATCTGATAAAGAAGAAGAGAGAATTGAACGTTGCTTTATTCGTGAAAAAGTCAACGCTTTTCCTGATATAGGCACTTACGAACAGGACTTTACGCTTATAAAACTTTATAGGAAATTTCTTATTAGCGCAAGTGAGAATACTCTAGAAGGAAAAACAATCGTGCTAGACGGCGCGTTTGGCGCGGCGCATAGAATTGCGCCCGAAGTTTTCCGTAGGCTTGGCGCAAACGTTGTTGCTGCGAACTGCGTGAACGATGGACTAAAAATAAACGACAACTGCGGCGCGCTTTACCCTGAGAATTTGGTTAAGAGAGTTTTTAGGTATAAAGCGGATATGGGATTTGCTTTCGACGGTGATGCGGATAGGTTGATTGCCGTAGACGAAAAAGGCGGCATTATCGACGGGGATAAAATTATCTGTGGTATCGCTAAATATCTTAAAAAACTAGGACGACTTAAAAAGGATACTGCAGTAGGAACTAGTCACACGAATATGGCTATTGAAGAAGAACTTAAAAAATGTGGCATTGATTTTATTCGCACAGATATAGGTGACAAATACGTACTTGCAAAGCTTTTAGAAAAGGATTTGTCGGTTGGCGGTGAGCAGAGCGGACACGTAATAATTAAGGATTTAGCTACTACTGGCGACGGAATTTTAACTGCTATAATTGTTGCAAATATGCTTATAAATGAAAAAACTACAATGTCAGAGGCTCTTAATATCGAACTTTATCCGCAAACAAATAAAAACGTTATAGTTGACGATAAATTCCGTATTATGAATAGTGAAGAACTTCTTAAAGCTATAACAAAATACAATGCTGAACTAGACGGTAAGGGGCGGTTGATGATTCGTGCGTCAGGGACAGAGCCCAAAATTAGGGTTATGGTTGAAAGTCGGGATAGCCAAGAAAATGATAGAATAGCAAACGCAATGGTTACTACGATTAAAAGAATAAACGCAGAGGTTTAATATATGTGTGGTATAGTAGGTTTTTTAGGGGATAATCCTGAAAAAATATTAATCGATAGACTAAAAAAGCTTGAATATAGAGGTTACGATTCGGCTGGAGTTGCGGTAAAAAGTCAAAATAAAGTTAATATTTTTAAGTCCAAAGGTGAAATTAAAAACTTAGAAAATATTATAAAAACGACGGAAAATGCTTGCCTTGGTATAGGTCATACGCGTTGGGCAACGCACGGAAAACCTGATGAAATTAACGCGCACCCACATCTTTCTTCTGACGGTAAATGGATTGTAGTCCATAACGGCATTATAGAGAATTACTTGACGCTAAAAGATAAGCTGGTTAATGACGGATATAACTTTTATAGTGAAACTGATACCGAAATAATTGCTAAGCTTTTAGAGTATTATAGTAAAAGCGGTTCTACGCTTGATGCTATAAAAAATACGGTTAATAAATTAAACGGAAGTTTTGCTCTGTGTATTTTACATAAAGATGACAATCATTTGTTTTTTGTGAAAAATAGAAGTCCATTATATGTAGCAAAGAACGCCGATAATGTTATGGTTGCAAGTGACGTTGTATGTTTTAAGGGGTTTTCTGAAGAGTATTATAATATACCTGATGGTTATTATGGTTTTGCGGATAGTAATAACGTAAAGTTTTTTGATAAACTAGGCGAGGTGCAGTTATCTACTTCAGAGCTGGATTTGTGTGAGTTTGAAAGTGAAACAACTTTTAAACACTTTATGTTAAAAGAAATTTATGAAACTGCCCCTTCAATAAAAAATATTTTAGAACATTATTCGCTAAAAAATAATAGAAAACAATTTGACAAAATAGATTTTTCAAAGATAAAAAAGTTTAAGTTTGTAGGTTGTGGAACAGCGTATCACGCTTGTCTTGTTGGCAGCGACATGCTGGAAGAGAAAACAAATGTTGAGTGTAACGCTTATGTGGCAAGTGAATTTAGATATTCAAACCCCAAAATAGGTGAAGATACGCTTGTGGTTTTGGTTAGCCAAAGCGGCGAAACTGCAGATACACTTGCGGCGCTTGAACTTGCAAGGCAAAAAGGTGCGTATACAGTAGCCATCGTTAACGTTGAATATAGTACACTCGCAAAATGCGCAGATTGTTACCTGCCTATTAAAGCAGGTGTTGAAGTTGGTGTTGCATCGACAAAAGCTTATTGTGCTCAACTTGCCGTGCTGTACATTTTTTCGCAAATAATTTATGAGAAGATGGGGCTTGGCTCGTTTAATCTTGATGACCTGGAAAATTTATCGAAAAACTTTGAGTACGGCAACGTTACTGAGTTTAAATTACTTGCCGACGCATTAAAATATAACGATAGAATTTTTATGATAGGTAGGGGTGTGGATTATTATAGCGCGTTAGAAGCAAGCCTTAAAATCAAGGAAACGTCATATATAAATTCCGATACGTATTATGCAGGGGAGCTTAAACACGGTTTTTTAGCGTTGATTGAAAACGATACTTACGTAATCGTGTTCGCTACGGATAAAAAGGTCTTATCAAAAACTATAAGTAACGCTGAAGAAGCGCGGGCGAGGGGCGCGAAATTAATACTTTTGACGTGTTTTGATTTTAAGCCACACGAGCTTGATAATTTTCATTACGTAATAAAGGTGAAAAACGCAAACGGACCTTTACAATCAATTTTAAATATTGTACCTTGGCAAATAATCGCATACTATACTTCAATATTTAAAGGGATAAATCCAGACAAACCTCGCAATTTAGCAAAGAGTGTAACTGTTGAATAAATCAAACGAAATGTTTATTGATAACTAAAACGATTTGAATAATCTTAAAATAATTAATGTTAATTGTGTTGATTGACAAAAATAGCGCGTAATTAGATAATGCGCTATTTTTTTTATTGATTAGAAATTACTTGATAATTATCGCAAAATAATTTATAATTAAAGTAATAAATTTATGTGTTAAAAAAAATAAAAAATCCCAACCACTTGTTGTGATTGAGATTTGGCAGGGGAGACGCGACTCGGGCGGAAGCCCTGCGTAGTGAAACGGAGCAGTCAGCAATCGGCGGAGACGGTTGCGTGATTGTTTAAAAATAAAAAATCCCAACCACATATTGTGATTGAGATTTGGCAGGGGAGACGCGAAACTCTAAACACCAAATATATGCTTAAATTCAAGATTAAAACCACTATATATTGTGGTTTTTTCTTTTGTGTCACAATTTAGTCACATTTTGATTAAATTTTGTCAATAATTTTCTTTTTATCTTCTTCGTATAAGTGGGCGTAAGTCTTCGTGACTTGTGCCAAAGTGTCACCGATTAAGTCAGCCACAACAGTTAAGTTTGCGCCTAAATGTATGAGCATAGAAACAAACGAATGTCGCAAGTCGTGGATTCTAATTTGTTTGACCCCAGCAATGTCTGCGTATTTATTAAAAACACGTCTAATAGTATTGTCGGTCAAAGGTGTATCGCCACCAAAGTAAAAAGGACCGTTTGGGACTGTGTAATTTTGAAGTTCGGCTTTTAATGGTTTGCAGATAGGTGTCGTGGCGACCTTTTCGGTTTTAGTCGAAGTAATTTTATATGCACTGTCGTCAAGCGTTTTTCTGGTTATCGACTTGTTAAATCTTATTCCGTTAGGTTTTATGTCGTCGGGTGAAAGTGACAAAACTTCGCCTTTACGTCTTCCAGTATAAAATAGCATTGAAAATAACGTTCTATACATTTGGTTATCTACAACTTTGATAAAAGTTTCAAACTCTTTTCTGGTCCAGAATTGCATTTCCTTTTTTGGTGTTCTGCGTTTGGGCTTTTTAATTGTCAATAGGTAGTTAGTAAATCCGTCGTTTCTATCAGCACACCAAGTCAAAAATGCTGAAAAATATGTTCTGATTTTAGAAAGGTATTTATAGGAATAATAATCGTTGGTTTTTGGATTTTTGTTTGACCACAGTTCGTCTTGCCAAAGGTATAATTCTTGCCTTGTAAGATGTTTTAACTGGCAGTCGCCAAAGCGTGGCAAGATTATTAAATTAAATATTTTTTCCTTTTCATAGATTGTTGCATCTTTAATTTGGTTTCTTATTGATTTTAAGTAGGTGTTAACTAAATCTTTAATGGTTAATATTTCTTGACCTTTTTCGGCTTTTTTTTGACGTATAATAGGATTGTTTTTTATAAGTTCGCATTTTTCCGTTATAAAATCAATGTAGGCTTGTTTTGCTAACGTTTTATTCGCATATCCAGCAAGCCTTTTTTGTTTTTCAATACCGTCGGGCGTGACAATACGAAAACGTATATCATAAACTTTTCCACGTTTTGTTTGTCGTTCACTCAATGAATATTTATTTGAAGATATAAAAAACTCTGCCATAAATCTCTCACGCACGTGCGCACGCACGTGTTATATTTTTTTAAATATATTTATTATTCTTTCTTTCTTTCTTTTTAAACTAATCTATACTATACTAACCTATACTATACTGGGTTGCCGTTTGGTATACCAATGGTTGCCAAGTTGGCAACCAAAGAAAAATAGGGTTATTTTTTGTTGGTTTTTAAAGACTTTTTAGAGATAAATTTTTTTCTTTTGCAAATGTGACAACACTACTTCCAAACAACACTTCGCCATCAAGTTGATTATTAAGTTCTTCAATGGTTTCTCCGCTTGAAATTTTATCCAAATGCCACATTAAATAACAATAATCCATAGTTTTTAGAAACGAATTTTTAAGATTATCAGAGATATTGTCTTGAAAACACGATTTGGCATCGTTCCATAGTGTTTGCGATTTTTTTAGTCGTGAATAGGCTTTATCTGAAAGCATCATACAACAAACAACAAGAATAGTAATAATTCCAAAACAACCGTTTTGAAGATTATCAGAAGTAATATAGTTGTTTATTTCATTGCCAAAGTTATAAAAAAATACTTCTGCAACATTTGTTTTTTTATGGTTAGTCCCATTGTCTAAATTATACTTATTTACAGTGTTAGATATAATATTATATAACATTTCAACTGATTGTGAAGATAGAAGGGGAAAGGCTTTCCGTATCAAGTCTTCAAGGGAACATTGAAAGTCGGTTATAATCTCGCCAGTTTCTTTTATTCTTATTTTGCTTGTTTCTGTTATTGGATTATTTATCTGCAGTCTTTTACAAGATTCTTCAATTAAAGAATAGTCTGAAATAGAAATTATTATTTCGTTTGAATTTAAATGTTTTTGCCACTTACGGTAAATAAAGTAAATAGGTAATATAAATATTGGTGCGAAGAAAATTGTCACTACAAAAACAGCGCATAAAAGAGCAAAAAAAGTTAAAACTTTACTTGTTGCAAGATATCTACGAAAAGCCCAAGACTTCTTTTGAAGTAAAGTTAGTTCTTCCCACTCTTTTTTGTCTTGCATATTAACTAACACACCACATTTGGGACAAGGCTTGATAGGACTACCCATTTTTACAAGGTCATATTTGAATATTTTTTCTAATATAGAAGTACCCCAAAGCCAGATAAGATATGTAAATGCTGTTATGATAGTTAGTAAAATGTAAGATAATTCATTTTCAGTTTTTAACACCTTACCACAATTCGGGCAAGATTTTCTTATTATGTGATATGTGTGATACATAATTAAATCCTTATAAATTGCTCATAAAAGACACTGCACGACCAAGACAGCGTATGTTGTTTAATTCTTCCCCGATAAAAACAAAAGGTTCATATCTGGGATTTTCAGCCTGCAAAACAAGTTTCTTTTGTTCCGGGTAGTAATACCAGCGTTTAAGTGTGACTTCTTCACCAATAACAACTGCAGCGATTTGACCGTTTTCAACAATGGCTTGTTCTCTAATAAAAACTATATCACCGTCAAAAATCCTTGCGCCAGTCATAGAGTCGCCTTTGGCAGTTAGACAAAAGTCTGCTTTTATTTCTGCAGAAGCATCTATGTAGGTTTCGTGGTCTTCGTTTGCGAAAATAGGTTCACCGCAAGCAATTTCGCCAAGCATACGGAATTTCTTTAATCGAATAGGGCGTATTTGGTCTGTAATTAAAGCGCTGTCTTCTAACCCCATTAAATAAGTGGGTGAAACATTTAACGCTTTTGCGATATCAGAAAGAACACTCGAAGGCATTTTTTCAATAAAACCACTCTCATATCTATATATAGTTGTTTTTGCCTTGCCGATTTTTTCTGCAAGTTGTTCTGCCGATAGCCCAAGTTGTTCACGTCTTTCTTTAATTCTCAATGCAATAATATTCATTTTGTTTTTCCTTTTACCATAGTTTACTGTGTTTTACTGTATTGTCATTATAAAGGATTATTTTCAAAAATGCAACAAAATTTTAATAATTTTCAAAAAAAGTTGCAAAAATGCTTGACAAGGGGTTTTTGCTATGCTATATTATAGACAGTTGCAGAAATGCACCAAATAAAACAAGGAGAAACAAAATGTTGAAGGTAAACAAACTAAAAGCAAAAATCATTGAAAAAGAAATGTCTATTGAAGAAGTTTCCCAAAAAATGGGTATAGACAAGTCAACTTTTCACAGAAAAATGAAGAACAATTCTTTTTTTGTAAACGAAGTTGATGCTATTGCAAAAGAATTACAGTTAACCCCAGAAGAAACGACTGAAATTTTTTTTGCTCAATAAGTTGCAGAAATGCACCATAGGTAGATTATGTCATTCGCAGAACGTGAAAAAATCTTTTCAAAAGATTATTTAACAATTCAAGACTTGCAACAACTATTAGGACTTACATATCAAGTTGCGGCAAGGAAAATGAGAGAAATCAAATTTAAGTTTGACAGACTTGGTATTCAAGGGAAACTTCACACAGAAGATTATTTTGAATATTACAACATCACTGACAAACAACGTTATGTTAAGGAGAATTTATGATAGACACTCAAACCAGAGAACACGAAATCAGATGTAAGGTTAAACTTGGGCTAACACTGTCCCAGCAAGAAGAAAGTTATTACTTGTTATATATGGCGACTCACACAGAGCGTTATCAATATATAAAATCTAAAAAGGGGGTGGAACAATGCAACTGCAACAACAAATTACAAAAGCAGGAATATCCAGTAAGGATTTTGCCGAACTAATCGGAACTGATGCGCCAATGGTAAGTAGGTTTACTCATTATAAGTGTTTACCGATACCAGAAATGCTAAAAGTGATGTGTCAAGTATTGAACTGCATACCAGAAGATATTTACACAAACAAAGAACTATATTATAAGCCAACCAAGCAGAAAACAAAAAAAGAGACCGACAAGTATAAACTTACTGTCAGTCTTCCGAAAGAAGCACAAGCGTTCTTAAAGAAAGCATTGAAGAAGTGCGGTTATAAAGATATAACCGACTGGATTCTTCGTTGCTATGCAAGGCTACAAAAGCAATTTGAAATAATTGAAGCCAAAGAAAAGGAAAAGGCTCTCCGCAATAGCGAAAAGCCAGATTGTTAAAACGCCAACCAAAGCATTTTTAACATTATTATTTTATCAAATTAAAAATTAAAAGTCAAGGAGAAATTAAACATTATGAAAAATTATTACAAGAAAAGTGCAGATAAAGCAGAAAAACAACTTAAATTGCTCGTTCCGGGCTTTGAAATTAAAGCCAAAGAAATCGGCTTAAAACTTACCGAAACCGACAACGAAGCCGAAAAAGAACAACTTATTCAAGATTTACTTGATATGGCTGACGTGGTTCAAGACGTTAGGGACGAATATAAAACCAACTCAAAGAGATACCAAGAAGAATGCGAAAAAGAGCAACCAAAGGGGGAACAAGTATGAGATTATATGAGATAGATGCGAATTTAAGAGCATTATGGACGAAGATAGCAGAGCAGGACGGTGAGATAACAGAAGAAGATATGCAAGCACTTAACGAACTTGAACTTGCTAAAAATGACAAGTTGGAAGGTTATGGTGTAATTATACGTGAAATGAAATCGGAAATAGACGAATGTGATGCTGAAATTAAAAGAATTAAAGATATTGCAGACAAAAAGAAAAACGCAATGGAAAGATTAAAAAAGGCTTTACAAGACTTTATGATTAGCAACGAAATAGATAAATACGAGAGTGTCAAAGTTAAGTTGTCGTTTAGAAAGTCACAATCGTTAGAAATTGAAGAAGGGGCTATTTTACCCGATATTTTAATGAGAATCAAAAGAGAGCCAGATAAAACCGCCATAAAAGAATTTATTATAAATGGTGGCGAACTTCAAGGGGTAAATAGAAACGTTGGGGAAATCAACAAGGCTAACGGAAAGGCTGATACTGGTTATGCTGGCGACACTTCTATTGATGCCTACAACGCTTATAGAAATAGCGTAAATAAGTCTTATTCTGATGCAAATTCTGCAAATAACGAGTTGTATTCATATTATTTAACCAAAATGACAGAATTACAACAAGCAAAGGATAACAAAGAAGCGACAGACCGTCAATTAGAGCAAACTGATAGACAGTTGGATATGCAAGAACAACAATATCAAGACGAGAAAGAAACAAATGTAGTTTCCGAAGTTTCTGGTATGCTTGCAGAAGATGGTGCGTTCAATACTGACGGTAGCATCACCAACGAAACGGCCCAAAAGACTTGGGATTACATAACACGTATTTATGGCGAAAACGTTCCAGAAAGCACTATGGCGTATCTTGAAAGCCAAGAAGGATTTAGTGAATGGCTTGAAGCGTATAATTCTGGTGCTGACGGTGAAAATTCTGCTCTTAATGATTATATTGATAAACACGAAAACCCAGTTCTTTCTATGGAAACACAAGAAGGCTATCGTGGGGCAGATAACACTTATGGAAAAGTTAACATTCAAGGCTTTGGTTCTACCGATAGACAAAATAACGATATTGACGTTTCAATAGGTGGCACTGAATACGATTTAAGAATGGGCAATCCTGCAAAAAAAGAGTATTCGGATATTCTTGACAATCTTCTTGCTAAACAAGGCAAGTCTAAATCTCCGAAAACGACTGCAGTTTATGACGGTCATTTGTTTATAGTTGACCACGGTGGAACTTGGCGACAAATGATGTCTGATAATAGCAATATAAATGATGCAGTTAGTGCCTACATTAAAGTTGCATCTGGCAAATAAAAAAGAGAGTGAATAATGTATAATCCACAAGAATTACAAAGAAAAGCGCAGTTAAATATACACGGCGTTGATACCAACGCCCAAACTTCGCTTAACAACAATAATCCCCCGAAGCAAGAAAGTGAACAGAACTGGTTTGTTA
>SVHN01000003.1:87933-179552 GCA_015055805.1 Clostridiales bacterium | reverse complement strand
AAGGCTGCTTAAGCAGCAGCCTGAAAACGATTGCGGTTGGCATACTATTCAAGTGCGAATAGCACTGCCAGTACCATGCCCTTATAGGGCTTGTGCAAACTACGCGTTTTACGCGTAGTTATGATTTGTTAATTTTTATTTGTTAATTTTTATCAGTAAATATTAAACCTACTAAAAGACTAAAGAAACTAAAGAATAACGATAGAACGCCAAAGTCAGCAATCATTTCGGTAACGAACGGTTTTCCGCTCTCAGCGTGCCAAACGAAAGTTATACCATCATCAGTTACGAAATGGAAAAAGAAATAAGATATAGCGATAAAAATTATTCCTGTGATAAGTAGCCATAACGACAACTTAAAAAACTTTTTTCTTTGCATAAAAAACTCCTTAGATAAGTTTATAACTACTTAGTTAGTTTATCATATTTACAAATTTTTAGCAACAAAACAAACGATAAGTGTATATAATAGCGGATAAATCGCCGATACCTACCCGTTCAAGTCTCTTCATTTTATTACAACAAAAAAACACTCAACCAACAAAAGTTGATTGAGTGTTTTTGTGAAGGAGCGATAAAAAAGATATTTTTCGTTTTCCAGTATGGATTTGAACCCAAATATAATTTAATGCTTTTCGACCAGTGGGAGAAAAGCTACATCAGAACCTTTTCACTATTCACTTTTACCTATTACCTAATCGACAAGTTTCGTAAGAGAAGAGTGAAAAGTGAAGAGTTAAGAGTGAAGAAGTAAAAATCGACAAGCCTCTGTCGAAACTTGTCGATTTTTGGTGCGGGCGAAGGGACTTGAACCCCCACGGTCGCCCACTAGATCCTAAGTCTAGCGCGTCTGCCATTCCGCCACGCCCGCTTGAACATTATTGATTATAACATAAAGTATTATAAATTTCAAACAAAAAAACACCAAAACGTTAAATTTATTCTTGTTTAAATTTTATTCTTTCTTAAAACAATGGCGGAGCAACGATTTTAACGCTACTCCGCTATTATTTTTTATTAATTAGTCTTTATATTCGGTGGTGTAGTTGTCAAAATAACCTTGTATCCAAATGATAGGAGTACCTTTATCACCAGAACCGCTGGTTAAGTCGCAGAGCGAACCGATAAGGTCGGTTAGGCGGCGTGGCGTTGTTCCCATCTGACCAACGACTGTTGAATCCTTTTCTGAAATCTTATTCTTTATAGCGTTTTTAAGTTCTTCGCCCGAAAGGTTTGCAAAGTCGTTATCTGCAAGGTATTTAAGTTTAAGTTCGTTCGGCGTTCCAACTAAACCGTCGGTATAAGCAGGGGATACTACGGGGTCTGCAAGTTCCCAAATTTTTCCAACTGGATCTTTGAACGCGCCGTCACCGTACACCATAACTTCTATTTTTTTGCCGGTAGCCTCGAAAAGTTTTGCTTGGATAGCGTCAACTATGGGTTGGCAGTTTCTTGGGAAAAGTTTAACTGAGTCTTCGGTTGCTTTGTTAGAGCCTAAAAGACCGTAATTCTCGTTGTATCCGCTACCGTTTACAGGTGCGCTTAAAATATCGTCTAAACCAACCACAACGTTTGCGCCTGCGGTTTTTAGGATGCGTTTGGTGCGCGCCCTAGTGTGAATATCACAGCAGAGAACGTTTTTAGTATAGTTTAAGATCTGTTTTGCGTTGTTGGCAAAAATAATTTCGCACTCTGCGCCCTGTTCGGTGATAAGGTTGCGATAATATTCAACGTAGTCGACACCGGTAAAGGTATGTTTTGCGTTCCCGAAAAGTTCACGGAATTTTTCTTCGGTTAAAACGTCGGTATAGGGATTAACGTTTTTCTCGTCCAAAGCGTCTAGGCTTACCAAATGATTGCCGACTTCGTCCGACGGGTAAGAAAGCATAAGCACAACCTTCTTTGCGCCTTTTGCGATACCTTTAAGGCATACTGAAAAACGATTACGGCTGATGATGGGAAAAATAACGCCGATGGTTTCTCCGCCTAATCTGTTTTTAACGTCGGTAGCAATATCGTCGATGGACGCATAGTTGCCTTGCGCTCTTGCAACGATAGCTTCGGTCATAGCGACAACGTCACGGTCGTGAAAATTTACGCCCTCAACCTTGCTTGCCTCTAATACGGAGTTCGTAACCACTTCAACGATATCGTCACCGTTTTTAATGATAGGAGCTCTTACACCTCTTGAAACTGTTCCGAATAAACGACTCATAATCAATTCTCCTTTAGGATAAAATGCATCTAAATTTTAGACCATTAATATTGTACCACAAAAAACAAAAATGCAAAAATTTTTTTCAACCTTTTGGTATTAAAATTTCTTATATCTACTAGTCGGTAAAAATAAGTACTAATTTATATTCTAACTGCAAAAACTTATTGAAAAGTCGCTAAAATTATGATACAATATATATAATGGGAAATATATTGCAAATATTAAATTAACTTAGAAATGGTAATTAGTGTACTTTGGGGTGAATTATATATAGTATGAAAAAATTCGTTTTGATACCCGACAGTTTTAAGGGAACTTTGTCGTCAAAAGAGATTTGTGAAATTGCAGAAAAAAAGATTAAGGAAATATTCTCTAACGCAAAAGTTGTATCAATCCCCGTTGCAGATGGCGGTGAAGGTAGTGTGGATTGCTTTCTTTCGGCGGTTGGCGGTGAACGCGTTACGGCAGAAGTCAGCGGTCCGTATTTTGAAAAGATGCAAGGCTTTTACGGAATAATAAACGACGGCAAAACGGCGGTTATCGAGATGGCGGCGGTGGCTGGACTTCCGCTTGTAGAAAATAATAAAAATCCGTTAAAGACGACGACTTACGGTGTCGGTGAATTAATGGTTGACGCGGCTAAACGCGGTGTTAAAAGCATAATACTCGGTCTTGGTGGATCTTGCACTAACGACTTCGGTTGTGGTGCGGCTGCTGCTTGTGGCGTAAAGTTTTTCGACGGTTTGGGAAAAGAGTTTATCCCGACTGGCGGAACGCTTAAAGATATTTCAAGAATAGATTTATCGGAAAAAAATGAACTATTAAAGAACGTTAACGTTATAGCAATGTGCGACATTGACAATCCGCCTGTTGGTGTTAGCGGCGCAGCCGAAGTTTTCGCTCCGCAAAAGGGCGCGGATAAAGATATGGTTAAACTTCTTGACCAAGGCGTAAAGCACTTGTGCGAAGTTTATAAAAACGACTTCGGAAAAGACCTATCCACTTTAAGTGGTGGCGGCGCGGCAGGCGCGTTTGGCGCAGGTGCGGTTGCCTTTTTTGATGCAGACCTTAAAATGGGCATAGATACGGTGCTAGATACCGTCGGGCTTGATGATATTTTATCCGATACCGATATGGTGTTTACCGGTGAAGGTAAGATTGACGGACAGAGTTTAAGGGGTAAGGTCGTTATCGGTGTGGCAAGGCGAGCAAAAAAACAAGGAGTTCCCGTGATAGCAATAGTCGGCGGTGCGGACGGCGATATGAGCGCGGCGTACGACCAAGGCGTTTCTGCCGTGTTCAGTATTAATAGATTGCCAGAAGATTTTTCGGTGTCTAGATATAAAAGTAGGGAAAATCTAGAATTTGCGCTTGATAATCTTTTAAGGGCGTTAAAAGTTGTTGACAACAAAAAAAGATAGTGATAAAATCGTGAATAATATTTTCTAAGGAGCAGATATGGAAGCAAAACGCATACCCGAACTTTTCGGGACGATGGTGTTTAACGATAAGGTTATGAAGGAAAGACTTCCCAGCGAAGCGTACAAAGCCGTGCGCAGAGCAATCGAGGGGGTAGAGCCGTTGTCGCACGACTATGCGAAAACGGTAGCGTCGGTTATGAAAGACTGGGCGATTGAAAAGGGCGCAACCCACTTTACCCATTGGTTTCAACCCATGACCGGTATAACCGCTGAAAAACACGACAGTTTTATCGAACCGTTTGGTGACGGAGACGTCATTATGAAGTTCTCTGAAAAATCACTCGTCAAGGGTGAGTCGGACGCGTCGAGTTTTCCGTCGGGCGGACTTCGCGCGACCTTTGAGGCGAGGGGATATACCGCTTGGGACCCCACGTCTTACGCTTTCGTAAAAGACGGCAGTCTTTATATCCCGACTGCGTTCTGTTCGTATAGCGGAGAGGCTCTTGATAAAAAGACGCCGCTTCTTCGTTCAATGGAAGCGTTTAATAAACAGGCACTTAGAATTTTAAGATTGTTTGGCAACGATAAGGTTAAAAAGGTAACCCCAACCGTCGGTGCAGAACAGGAATACTTCTTGATAGATAAGAGCGTTTACGAAAAGAGAATAGACCTCGTCCATTGTGGCAGAACGCTCTTCGGCGCGCGTCCGTCCAAAGGTCAGGAACTTGAAGACCACTATTACGGCGCGATAAAATCCAGAGTTTCGGCGTTCATGAAGGAACTTGACGAAGAACTTTGGAAACTCGGCGTTTACGCTAAGACTAAGCACAACGAAGTTGCGCCGTCACAACACGAACTTGCGCCGATATTTACGTCCACGAACACTTCTTCTGATCAGAATCAGATAACTATGGAACTTATGAAGAGTGTGGCGAATAAACACGACCTAGTATGCTTATTGCACGAAAAGCCTTTCGCATCAGTAAGCGGCAGCGGCAAGCACAATAACTGGTCGATATCCACAGACCTTGGTGAAAACTTGCTTGACCCCGGTGCAACGCCTAACGAGAACGCGCAGTTTTTGCTGTTCCTAGTTGCGGTTATAAAGGCCGTTGACGAATATCAAGACTTGCTTAGAATAAGCGTAGCATCCGCGGGGAACGACCACAGACTTGGCGCAACCGAAGCACCGCCAGCAATAATTTCTATATATTTAGGCGAAGAGCTTGACGGAATACTTCGTGCGATCGAGCGCGGCGAAGCGTATAGCGCAAAGGCTAAATCCGAGCTAAAAATCGGGGTTTCCGTGCTTCCGCCTATCCCTAAGGATTCTACTGATAGAAACAGAACTTCGCCCTTTGCGTTTACGGGTAATAAATTTGAGTTCCGTATGGTTGGATCGTCAACTAATATCGCTTGCCCGAACTTTATTATAAACGCTATCGTTGCCGAAGAATTGAGAGTTTTTGCTGATCGCTTGGAAAAAGCAACCGACTTTAATACAGCACTTAACGAACTGATTAAAGAAACGATAAGAGAGCATAAGCGTATACTATTTAGTGGAAACAACTACTCGAAAGAGTGGGAAAAAGAGGCTAAGAGAAGAGGACTTTTGAACTTAAAGTCTACGGTTGACGCATTGCCCCTTTACGCGCAGAAGAAAAACGTTGAGATGTTCGCAAGACACAATATTTTGTCGGAAAGCGAAATCAATTCTCGTACAGAAATACTTCTTGAAAACTATTGTAATATCGTGCATATAGAGGCTCTAACCGCTATAGATATCGCAAAGAAAGAAATCGTTCCGTCGGTAATCGGTTATCAGTCCTTTATCTTAAAAGAACTCAACCGCAAGAAAGAATACGGCGGTGAACTTTCTTCTGTTTTAGAAGAAAAACTTATAAAGAAACTTTCCGACCTTTCGGAAAAATTTGCGCTTGCCCTTGACAAACTAGAAAGTGACACCGAAAAATACAACTCGTCTTGGGGTAATTTATACAAGGCTAAATATTGTAAACGCAATCTTCTATCCGATATGGCTTTGGTTCGCGAATACGCCGACGCCATGGAACTTTTAATGGGTAAGGATTTTATGTCAATGCCGACGTATGAAGATATACTCTACTCAGTTAAATATTAAATTTAATCCGTTCTAAACTGCGCACTGTTGCGTTTACTGCAAAAGGGATTTGACCTTCGTGACCAGACGGTCAGTTCAGTCCAAACCCTTTTACGAGCCTTGCATTGCTTGTTTATAACGTCTTAAATTTTAATCAGTAATAAACACGGCTGTGAAAAATTTTTCACAGCCGTGTTTTTGTTTTAAGTTAAAAGTTTGTGTTTTCGGGCGTTATAAGCTTGCACTTTGTTTGGGCAATCTTTTCCACGTATTCGATAGGGGGTGTCTTTTCGGTTATAAAATAATCTATATCTTCAAAGTGAAAGTCGGTGCATAGAAAGGTTTTTCCTAGTTTTGTGCTGTCGCAAAGCACAGCCATTTTGGTGGAATTTTTTCGCATTTGCTGTTTTAGTTTGGCTTGTTCTATGCTTGATTCGGTAAAACCGCTGTTTATATCAAGCCCCGAACATGAAACTAAGCAGACGTCTGCGTGTATTCTGGATATATAATCCATAGTATCCGTTCCTATAATAGAGTTTGAGTGGTTTTGGATTTGACCGCCTGCAATATAAATTTTAATATTGTTGGTTTGCGACAATAAAAGGGCGTTCCTAAGTCCCGTGGTAGTAACCGACAGATACTTAAAATTGTTAAGCATAGGGATAGTAAGTCCTGTAGTACTACTACTGTCGAGAAAAACCGAGTCGCCGTTTTTTATAAGCTTTACCGCAAGGTTTGCAATAGTTCTTTTTGCTGCGGTGTTTTCCTGTTCACGGATAGCAAACGCCGATTCTTCCGCACTCGACTTAAACGGCATTGCTCCGCCGTGTGAACGCTTTATTAGTCCTTGTTTTTCCATTGCCCTTAAATCGCGCCTTATGGTCGCTCCGCTAACGAACAGTTCCGCTGCGAGTTCTTCTACCGTCACCGATTTATTTTTGTTCAATATTTCAAGAATTTCTTCCTGACGCTCAAGAGAAAGCATGTTTTTACTCCTTTTTCGCAAGTTTTGTCAGCACTTTTGTTCATTAATGTTTATTTGTGTTTACATTTTATCATAAAAATAATCTTTTTGCAACTTAAATTCAAAGGGTTGCAAAACTTATATATTATGATATAATTTATTATGACTAAAAATGCGAGGAGGGTATTACCTACTATGAAAACTAAAGCGGTAAGACTTTACGGTCAGAGCGATTTAAGACTTGAAGAGTTTGAATTGCCTGAAATCAAAGACAATGAAATTTTGGCACGTGTTGTATCGGACAGTATTTGTATGTCCAGCTACAAGGCTGCAATACAGGGCGCGAACCACAAGAGAGTTCCCAACGATATCGACAAGAACCCGATCATTATCGGTCACGAATTCTGCGGTGATATAGTTAAGGTTGGGGCTAAGTGGCAGCACCTTTTCAAAGAGGGTATGAAGTTCGGTATTCAGCCGGCTATGAACCTTAAAGAAAACCCCTACATTGCGCCCGGTTATTCTTATACAAATATCGGTGGCGATGCAACTTACGTTATTATTCCTAACGAAGTTATGGAAAGCGATTGCCTTATTCCTTATGAAGGCGAAAGCTACTTTAAAGCTTCACTTGCTGAACCTATGTCATGCATAATCGCTGGATATCACGAAAACTATCACAGCGTTTACGAAACCCACAGCCACGACATGGGTATTAAAGAAGGTGGCGCAGTTGCAATTCTTGCAGGCGTTGGTCCCATGGGACTCGGTGCCGTTGACTACGGTATCCACGGCGACAGAAAACCGTCGCTCATGGTTGTTACCGATATCGACCAAGCAAGACTTGACAGGGCTGCAACCCTTTTGACTGTTGAAGAGGCTGCTAAAAACGGTGTTAAACTCGTTTACGTAAACACTTCTTCAATCGAAGACCCCGTTGCTTACATGAAAGAACTTAACGGCGGAAAGGGCTACGACGACGTATTTGTTTACGCGCCAGTTGCTGCACTCGTTGAACAGGGCGACGCATTACTTGGTGAAAACGGATGCTTGAACTTCTTTGCTGGTCCCACCAAAACCGATTTCTCGGCTAAGTTCAACTTCTACGACGTTCACTATGCGTTCCACAGAATTACCGGTACTTCTGGCGGAAACACCAACGACCTTCGCGAGGCACTTAAACTTGCAGGTGAGGGAAGAATCAATCCGTCTATCATGATTTCTCACGTCGGCGGACTTGACAGCGTTATCGATACAACTCTTAATCTTCCTAACATCAAGGGTGCTAAAAAACTCGTTTATACGCATATCTCTATGCCTATGACCGCTATCGTTGACTTTGAAGAACTCGGCAAAACCGACAAGTTCTTTGCCGACCTTGACAAAATCTGCAAGAAGAACAACGGCATTTGGTCTGACGAGGCTGAAAAGTACGTTCTTGCTAACGCTAAAAAAATCTAAACTTATAATACATTAATATATAAAGGAGAGTAAATTATGGCAAAACCCGTATTGATGCCCAAGGCTGGCATCACGGTAGAAAGTTGTATTCTTACCAGTTGGAACGTTAAGGTTGGCGATACCGTTAAGGTTGGCGACGTTATCTGTTCTTACGAAACGGACAAGTCTGCTTTCGATCTCACTTCAGAAGTAGAGGGCGAAGTTCTCGCACTTTTCTGTGAAGAAGGCGACGAAGTTCCCGTTCTTACAAATATCGCTGCTGTCGGTGCGAAAGGCGAAGATTTCTCCGCACTCGTTCCCGGTGGCTCAGCTCAAGCCCCCGTTGAAGAAGTTAAAGCAGCACCTGTCGCTGCACCTGCTGCACCCGTAGCACCTGCGGCTGCACCCGTTGCTGCTACCACCAACGCTAAACCCGTTACTATGCCTAAGGCTGGTATCACGGTAGAAAGTTGTATTCTTACGAAGTGGAACGTTAAGGTGGGCGATACCGTTAAGGTTGGCGACGTTATGTTCTCGTACGAAACCGACAAGTCGTCCTTTGATTTCCAAGCAGAAATCGAAGGTGAAGTTCTCGCTCTTTTCTGCGAAGAAGGCGACGAAGTTCCCGTACTTTCAAACGTATGCGCAGTCGGTGCTCACGGCGACGACCCCGCACCGCTCAATCCTAACGCAGCTCAAGCACCTGCTCCCGTAGCTGAAGAAGTTAAGGCTGCTCCTGCTGCTACGACGGCTGCTGCTCCCGTTGCTGCAACCGCTACCGCTAGCGCAAACGGAAAGATTTTTGCATCACCCAGAGCAAAAAATCTCGCTGAAAAACTCGGCGTTGACCTTAAGAGTGCCGTTGCAACCGGTCCTAACGGAAGAATTATTGAAAGAGACGTAAGAGAGGCTAGCGTAAACGCTAAGGCTGCTCCTGCGGTTGAAGAAGTTAAAGCAGCTCCTGCTGCGCCTGCTGCTCCTGCGGCTGCGCCCGTTGCTGCTCCGTCAGACGACTTAAAGGCGTTCAAGGACGAAAAGATGTCAAACATCAGAAAGGTTATCGCAAAGAATATGGTTATGAGCCTTTCTACTATGGCGCAGTTGACTCACACTATTTCTTTCGATTGCACCAACGTTATGGCGTTCAGAAAGTTCTTGAAAGACAATGCGGAAACTTTGAAACTTCCGCCTATCACCATCAACAACATTATCGTTTACGCAGCGTCAAGAGTGCTTAAAAAACACCGCGATTTGAACGCTCATCTCATAAACGGCGACACAATGCGTTACTTTGAACACGTAAATATGGGTATCGCAACCGATACGCCCAGAGGACTTTTAGTTCCCACCCTTTTCGGTGCTGACACTATGAGCCTTTCTGAAATCGCTGTTAAGTCCAAGAAACTTTCTCAGGACGCTATCGACGGTAAACTTTCACCCGAACTTTTAACAGGTGGTAGCTTTACTATCAGTAACGTAGGTACTATGGGTATCGAGAGCTTTACGCCTGTCGTAAATCCTCCGCAAACCGGTATTCTCGGCGTAAACACCCTTGAAACTAGAATCAAACTCGGCAAGGAAGGCGAAATTATTCCTTATACCGCAATGGCACTTTCACTCTCTTACGACCACAGAGCGTTAGACGGTGCACCTGCATCTAGATTCTTGAAAGACTTAAAAGACTATCTTGAAAATTTCAGCGTAAATTTAATGGCTGATTCTATCTAAGAAAGGAGACATTATGGAAAATTTTGACATTATCGTACTCGGCGGTGGCCCTGGTGGATACCTTGCTGCTGAACGCGCAGGTCACGCAGGCTTAAAGACTATGGTTATCGAAAAGAGAGCGTTTGGTGGCGTTTGCCTTAACGAAGGCTGCGTTCCCAGCAAGACTTTCTTGAACTCTGCAAAAGTGTTCGATTACGCTAACCACGCTAAGGCTTACGGCGTAACCGTTGAAGGAAAAACTGCTATTGATCAGAAATTCGTAGTTGAAAGAAAGAACGGCGTTGTTAAAATGCTCGTTTCAGGCGTAAAATCTCAGTTGAAGAGAAATCACGTCGTTATGAAGGAATGCGAAGGCTTTATCGAAGGGAAGACCGACGAAGGTATCATCATTAAGGCAGGGGAAGAGAAGTTCCTTGCTAAACGCCTTATCGTTGCTACTGGTTCTATGCCCGTAGTTCCGCCTATCCCAGGACTTAAAGAAAACCTTGCTGCCGGCGTTGTTATGACCAACAGAGAAGTTTTGGATCTTACCGAAATTCCTGCACGTCTTACCGTTATCGGCGGTGGCGTTATCGGCTTGGAAATGGCTAGCTACTTCTCGTCGGTAGGCTCTAAGGTTACCGTTGTGGAAATGCTCAATAAGATTGCTGGTCCTACCGAGGCTGAAATCTCTGGTATTCTTCAAAAGAGCCTTGAAAAGAAAGGCGTTGAATTTAAGCTCGGCTGCAAAGTTACCGCTGTTGAAAAGGACGGCGTTGTTTATGAGAAAGACGGCAAGAGCGAAAAGGTTATGGCGGACAAGATTCTCTGCTCTATCGGCAGACGCGCTGTAACTCAGGGCTTTGGTCTTGAAAATCTCAACGTAAACCTTGAAAGAGGCGCAATCGTTACCGACGATATGATGAGAACCAACGTTGCTAACGTATACGCAGTAGGCGACGTAAACGGCAAGATCATGCTTGCTCATACCG
Source organism: Clostridiales bacterium (assembly GCA_015055805.1). GTDB lineage: Bacteria > Bacillota > Clostridia > Christensenellales > Borkfalkiaceae > UBA1259. The sequence continues at coordinate 168,691 of SVHN01000003.1, read as the reverse complement.
CTTATAGAGAAGCAGAAGTTGCTATCAACAATATCCTCGGCAAGAAAGACCGTATGCGTTATAACGTAATTCCGTCCGTTATCTACACCAACCCTGAAGTTGGTTCGGTAGGCGAAACGGTTGAAAGCGCAAAAGAAAAGGGTATCGACGCAAAATGCGTTTCTATCCCGATGACCTTCTCTGGAAGATATATTGCAGAAAACACCGACCTTAACGGCGTTTGCAAGATTGTTATTAACAACAAGACCAACACCCTTATCGGTGCGCACATTTTGGGTAGCTATGCAGGCGAATTTATCGTTGCTGTATCTGCAATGATAGACTTAGAAGTGGATATCGAAAACATCAAAAAACTCGTATTCCCGCACCCGACCGTATGTGAAATCGTTAGAGAAGCGATTTTCCAAATCTAATTCAAGATAAAAATTATAAGGAGATATAAAAATGCCAAAAAATTTAGTTATCGATCCTAATTTTATTAGGGCAAAAGGTAAAATAGAGTTCACGGATATCCCCGTAAACGTCTACAACAAAACCATCGAAGACGAAAAGAAAAACTTTAAGAAAGCAGATTTCGTTCGCATTTTTAACGATATCGCAATGCTCAGAGAATTCGAGAGCATGATTAACGAAATCAAAATCAAGGGCGAATATCAGGGCTTTAAGCACTCTTATCCCGGTCCTGCGCACCTTTCAATGGGTCAGGAAGCAGCGGCTGTAGGTCAAGCTTATATCCTTGATATGGACGATATGACCTTTGGTTCACACAGATCACACAGCGAAGTTCTTGCTCGTGGTCTTGCATCAATCAACAAACTTCCCGATGATAAACTTTATCAGATAATGAAGGACTTCATGGGTGGCGAAACGCTTGCTCCCGTTGAAAAACTCAACAAGACTGGCAACGTTAAAGACTTAGCCGTTGACTTCCTTCTCTACGGATTTATGAGTGAAATCTTCGCTCGTCGTACCGGTTTCCACAGAGGTATGGGCGGCTCTATGCACGTTTTCTTCCTCCCGTTCGGTATTTACCCCAACAACGCTATCGTTGGTGGTGCAGCTCCCGTTGCACTCGGTGCGGCTCTCTATAAGAAAGTAAACGACAAACCCGGTATAGTTATCTCTAACGTTGGTGACGGTGCTGTTGGTTGTGGTGTCGTTTACGAATCAATGAACTTTGCATCTATGGATCAGTTCCGTCAGTTGTGGGAAAAGAAGGGTGGACTTCCTATTCTTTTCAACTTCTTCAACAACGGTTACGGCATGGGTGGTCAGACCAGAGGCGAAACCATGGCTTACGACTTCCTTGCTCGTCTTGGCGCAGGCGTATCTCCCACGCAGCTCTATGCTGAAAGGGTAGACGGCTTCAACCCGCTCGCTGTTATCGACGCTATGAAGAGAAAGAAGAAGATCTTGGTAGACGGCGACGGTCCCGTTCTTTTGGACGTTGTTACTTACCGTTACGGCGGTCACTCTCCGTCAGACTCAATGAGTTACAGAACTATCGAAGAAGTAGAAAACTGGAGACAGTACGATCCTATCGTTACTTACAGAAAATCGCTTGTTGACGCTAAGATTGAAAGCGACGGCAAATTCGACGATATTCTCGCTAGCATCAAAGAAAGAATGCTCAAACTCTGCAAACTTGCAGCAGATCCCGTTGAATCACCTTATCTTGATTTCAAGAAAGATCCTTACTACGTTGAAGATCTTATGTTCTCTAACGGTGCTGTTGAAAGCATGAGCGACAGAAAGGTTGAAGTTGGCAAGGACGTTAAGATTCCTATGGAAGAGAACCCCAGAGTTAAACAGATCGCTGGAAAACAGCGTTACGCGTTTGATGAAAAAGGTCAGCTCGTTTCCAACATGAAGAGATTTAATATCCGTGACGGCTTGTTTGAAGCTATCATTGATAGATACTATAAAGATACCACGCTCACTTCTTACGGTGAAGACGTTCGTGATTGGGGCGGCGCGTTCGCGGTTTATAAAGGACTTACCGAAGCACTTCCTTACCACAGACTCTTTAACTCTCCGATTTCCGAAGCTGCAATCGTTTCTTCGGCAGTAGGCTACGGTCTCTGCGGCGGTAGAGTTATCGTTGAACTTATGTACGCTGACTTTATGGGTAGAGCAGGCGACGAAATATTCAACCAGCTCGCTAAATGGCAGGCAATGAGCTCGGGAATTTTGAAGATGCCCGTTGTTCTCCGTGTTTCCGTTGGCTCTAAGTACGGTGCTCAGCACTCTCAGGACTGGGTTGCACTTCCTGCACACGTTCCTGGACTTAAAGTTTGCTTCCCTGTAACGCCTTACGACGCTAAGGGTCTTATGAACGCAGCACTCAACGGTACTGACCCCGTTATCTTCTTTGAAAGCCAGAGAATTTACGACAAGGGTGAAGAATTCAGAAAAGAAGGCGTACCCGAAGGTTATTATGAAATTCCGCTCGGCGAACCCGACGTTAAGAGAGTTGGTAGCGATATCACTATTCTTACTATCGGCGCAACCCTTTACAGAGCTATGGACGCTGCGAAGATCCTTTCTGAAAAATACGGCGTAGAAGCAGAAGTTATCGACGCAAGATCTATCGTTCCTTTCAACTACGAAAAGGTTGTTGAATCTGTTAAGAAGACCGGTAGAATTATCCTTGCATCTGACGCTTGCTCAAGAGGTAGTATCCTTAACGATATGGCAAGAAATATTTCCGAACTCTGCTTTGATTATCTCGATGCACCTGCTGTTGTATGTGGCGCACAGAACTGGATTACTCCTCCGTTCGAATTCGACGCAGACTTCTTCCCGCAGGCTAACTGGATTGTTGATTACATCAACGACAAAATCCTTCCGCTCAAAGGTCACGTTAGCACGACTAATACCTCTGACGCTGAGGCTATGAGAAAGGCAAAGAAAGGCGTATAAACGGCGCGTGGCGTCGTTTACTGAAAAGTGGCTACGACCCCGAATGACCAACAAGGTCAATCGTGTCCGTCCCACTTTTCGAGCCTAGCCACGCTTGTTTCTAACTCATTTCTGACTAGTGGCGTCGCATCTAAGACGTTTAAGGGCGCGTAGAGTATTCTATTTGCTAATGATTCGGGGACTTGAATTTTCAAGTCCCCGAAATTATATTTTTATTTAAGTATGGAAAGTTTTAAGGTTTTAACTCACGATTATAGGGACGCGTACTTTAATCTCGCGTCTGAAGAATATCTATTAAAGGAAACCGACGGGTATTATTTTTATCTGTGGATAAACGACCCAGCGGTTATTGTTGGTGTCAATCAAAATGCAATAGAAGAAGTAAACCTTTCTTACACTCAAAGTCATAACGTAAAGGTTGTAAGAAGACTTACGGGCGGTGGCGCGGTTTATCACGACGGCGGTAACCTTTGCTATACCGTAATTGCGCCATTTGACAGCGAACGCGATAACTACAAAGCCTTTACTGCGCCGGTTATAGAATATCTTAACACACTAGGGGTTAAAGCAGAGTTTTCAGGGCGAAACGATATAGTGGTGGACGGCAAGAAGATTTCCGGCAACGCACAGACGGTTTACAAAAATCGTATAATGCACCACGGAACGCTGCTTTTTTCTACCGACTTAGATGGACTTACAAAATCTCTTAACCCGTCAAAACTTAAAACACAGAGCAAAGGCATAAAATCGGTAAGGGCAAGGGTGACTAATATAAGCGACCATCTTAAAACGCCTATGACTATGGCGGAATTTAAGGACGGTCTTTATAGAGAGTTTTTAAAAACTTGTCAGCCTTTTTCCTTGAAGGCTACCGATATAGAGCGTATTAACCGCTTGAAAGAAGAAAAGTATTCAACTTATAAATGGAATATAGGCTCTTCGCCTAAAGGTAGCAATAAATTCACGCAAAAATTCGCGTTTGGAATTTTTACCTTGCAGTTTGACACCGAGTGCGGGCTTATAAAATCGCCCGAAATTTACGGGGATTTTTTCTGCAAAAAAGACGTGAACGAATTTAAACAAAAACTCGATGGGTTGCCATTAGAAAAAACCGCTTTAATTAAAGCCTTTTCCGATATTAGCGACTACGTCGTTGGAGCGGACGGTGAAGAAATAATAAACGCGCTTTTAGGCGACTAAATTATTCTTGACCGAGTATGGTAACGTTTACAAAACTATCCATTACCGATAAAAAATTATCTTTATAACGACTGTACTGCTTGTGATTATAGCGGTACAGTTTTTCTTTTATCTTCAAAAAATCACAAGCCGTTTGCTTTTCCGTTAAAATTAATTCTTCAATGTTAGCCTTAAAAGTTTGTTCGGCTTTTTCTTTTACTTGATCGGGGATAGGTTCGTTTAACGATAACGCTGCGTTTGAATAATCGGAATTATGGTCGGCGGTTTTACAATAGAGTTTAAGGTCTATATCTAAAATAAGTTTATTCTCGGTCGCTTTTAACGTTATTTTTGGTCTACTCTTTATTATAGTTAGCAGATAGTTAGTGTCTTTACCGTTGTATTTAATTCCGTCCACCGAAAATGTAGTTCCGCGCATAGACTGAAACAAACTGTTAAAAGAAAGCGTTAGTGGTTCGTCAAGTTCACCGACCTTTACGCCATCTTTAAATAACGCCGTAGTTTTAGCGTTAAATAGATTATCCGTGGATTTACTTTCCTTGCTACTATCAGAACTTCCGCCTTGACTTTGCGAACCTGCGCCCGAACCACTCTCTCCTCCCGAACTTTTGCTGCCGCCTTTATTGCTTTCACCTGCGGGCAAAACCTTTACGATAGGCATAAGCGCGGAGTGCGAGTCGGAATAGTGCCCCGCACAAAAAGTCTTTATGTCTGTTGGATAAACGTCACGGTCAAATCCCGTGTTCTTAAATAGTATTTTTTGTAGCGCAAACGACGAGATGTTGTCTAACGGCGTAGCAAGCTCTAATAGTTCGCTAGCCTTTTTTTCGCTCAGTATTACTAGGGCAGAGTCTTGAACTCTTAGCGACTTTGCGAAATAGTCTAGCACGTCGACGACGTTTTCGCTAGCCATATCGTTGCTGAGTATAATAAGATTGCAAAATGCAAGTTTAGGAAACCACCCCGAGAGGTCGCCCAAATCCTTTATTGCGCCGCCTATTGTAGAGCCGCGCCCAGAAATATGCGCTTTAAGGTTTTCGCTGTTAGTGTCTGTTGCTTCGGGAACGGCAATTTGAGCAGTAACGACGTATCTAGATTGTTCTTTATCAATAGCAACGGCGGTGATAATAGACGTTTTCTCTACGTCAATAAGCCCAAAATCGCTAGAAAAAAAGAACATAAAAACGGCTAGAACGGCGAGCATGATTAATTTAGCTTTGCGCGCTTTCATAAACTTTCTCCTTTTTGTACAATAATGAAACGGCAATGGGGATAACGTTGCCGAAAATAATAAAGATTAAACCGCAATACTGCATTATAAAATTTTCTATCCCGAAAATAAATCTATAAAACGCAACCATAAGTAGTGCTTGAGTGCCGACAGCGATAAGCGGTGATATCCATTTTTTACTAAACCCGAAAATATAGTTTAGTATTTTAGAAGTAATAAACATGGGCATGGTAAGTGAAAATAAGTTGGAAAATAAAATCATAAATATTCCTAAATAGTCAAACCTACCGATACTGTTTATAACCGTAGTATACTTAGATATCTCGGTAAGAGCAAATCGCTGTCTTGATGCAATAGAAGTAAACGCTGCGTAAAAGATTAAGAGAAATAGTATAAGGATAGCCGCGCTCAGTAGGTAAGAAAGGATTATCTTCTTTCCGTCACCTTTTGAGTATTTAAACTCACCTGCAAAGAATAAAAAGTAGGCAGCGTCCCCAAACCAAGTTAGAACTGAGTACGACCCACTCGTGATTTTTACGACGCCGTTTGCGCCTATCGGTAAAATTGCAGCAGGATCTATGTTTGCTATTGATAACGGGATTATAATTGCAAAAGCGGTAAGCGTTATAAACCAAAGCACGTCCGCCGCCCGTCCGACAGCCCTTAGATTTTTAGTGCAAAAATAAAAAGACAACGCGAAAAACGGCAGGAAATACATCAGTATAGGCATTAGCGTATAGAGTGTGTATACGACGAAATCTTTCTGTTCGTTTAGAGGAATAACGGCTTTAAGCAAGAAATACACGGCGTATAAACCAAAAAATATTTTTGCCCCGACCTTTCCGAACGCGCTTTCTATGATACCGAATACGTTTGTGTTTGCTAAACGGCAAAGTCTTATTATACATATAAGCGTAACGAAATCCAACGCGCAGTTAATAAGCGCAGATATCCACATATCTTCGTTTGCGTGTTCTGCGAGGACGCTTGGCATTAAGAACAGTTTCGTAAGCGGCATAAGTGCGATAAGAAATAAACACACCTGTCGGGTTTTAAGTTCGTACTGCATATCAATCTCCTTTTTTGTCGTGCATTAGTCTTATCCTGCGTTTGTTTTTATTCCTAAGTGATTCTGGACGGGATTGCATCTCTGATAAAAAGCCTTTATAAAAAGCGTCTTTTAGATCGTCCTTAACGAGTGGTGAAAAGGGTGCTAGTAGTGGGGTGTGATAGTTTTCAAAAGTTATAAGATGCACAAAGAACATTGCAAGCACTATTAGTATTCCGTAACCGCCGAACGAACCGCCTATTATTAAGAAAAGTATCCTTATAACCGAAAAGGTTTGCTCTAATTCGGGGACGGTGTAAAGACAAATACCAGACAGCGCAATAATCATAAGGGTTGGCGCGGATATAATACCTGCGTTTACGGCGGTTTCGCCAAGAACTAAACCGCCGACTATGGACACAACCATACCCACGTACTTAGGCATGCGAACGCTCGCTTCGTTTAGTATCTCGAATATTAAAAGCGTAAAGAACATCTCGTAACTAGGCGATAGCGGAATACCCTTTATGCTGTTCACTATCGTAAGCAGAAAGGATAGGGGGATAAGTTGTAGATGAAAAAGTTCACTCGAAACGAAAAACGCGGGAAGAAGTAGGGCAAGTATCACCGATAAAAGTCGTATAATTCTAGCAACCGTTGCGCTGTAAGAAGAATTGTAGTAGTCGCTTGCGCTTTGAAAATCTTCTAAAAGAATATATGGTACGGTCAAGGCAATAGGTGAGCCGTCCACGAAAATAGCAACCCTTCCTTCTAAGATTTTTGCGGCTAAAATATCAGGCTTTTCGGTGTTGCCTATTTGCTTGAATACGGAAATATCGTGTTCACCCAAAAACTTTGATATATACGACGAGTCCAAAACGGCGTCGATATCAATACTATCCAACTTTTTTTGCAATTTTTCTACTAGTTTTTCATCAGCAATGCCGCGGATATAGCAGATTGATACGGGTGTTCTTGAAACCCTACCGACGGTAAGATTTTTAAATATTAAGTCGGGACTTTTAAGTTTTCTGCGCATTAGACTTACGTTGACGGGTAAACTTTCCACAAACCCTTCTCTAGGTCCTTTGATAACGGTGGACGTTGGGGGCTCGGTTATCGCGCGTTTTTCAAAGTGTTTAAGCCCGAACGATATAGCAGTTGAAAACGAGTCGATAATCATTACTGCGCTTCCGCTTAAAATCTCTTCAAGGGTATCTTTTTGAGTACTAAGTTCTTTTTTTTCGGGACTATTAAACACCCCGAAGAGTTCTTTAAAATCGGGTTTTCCCTTGACTGTTGCGGCAGGTTTAAGAACGAGTTCACCTAAGGTATCTTTGTTTACAAGGTCGTTTATAAATATTAAAACGGCGGACGTGTCGCCGACTTTCATATCAAGAAAGGTTACGTCGTCCGACGATAAAACTTTTTTTAATTTAGACAAATTGTCGTTTAACTTTTCGGCTAATTTCATACGCATAGTATTTTGCACCTTATTAGGTTTTATGCTAAACTTAGCCCATAAACTTTTCTGTTAAGCTTTAAAATGAAACCCCCGAACCGCGCTCGCGGTTCGGGGGATAACCATTTATTCAGTTTTTATTTTCTTTTTTCTTCAGGGTGTGCCTTTCTGTATTTATATTCTTCCAAGGCAAGGGCGAGCTGGTCGCCGCATGAAGTGTTACTTCTACATTTAATACCCTTTAAGGTAGAGATAACTTCGTCGATATCCTTTCCGTCAACTAGTCTAGCAACCGCTTGAAGATTGCCGCTGCAACCACCGATAAATTTTACGTTGGTGATCTTGTTGTCTTCGGTTACGTCGTATAAAATTTGTCTTGAGCAAGTCCCTCTGGTCATGTAAGTTTGCATTTTTTGTCTCCTTAAAACTAATCTACTAAATTCTCGTAAAGATTGCGGTAAACGTCGGCTGCTTTTTCGCCCCATTTTTTATAGATATCCTTAGCCGTCTGTCTGTTGGGAACGACTAGTTTAAGTTCAAGGACGGGCTGAGCAGGCTCGATTATTTTTAGATAAACCGTATACGTGCCGTCTTTATTCATAAAGTAATCGGCAACGCACTCTTGTTTTCTGCGGTACTTTGCGCGGTTATTCTTAATAAACAGCGAAATCTCTTCGCGAGTAGAGGCAGGGATATTGATGAAGAAGTTAGCAAGGCAGATACGCCCGTCAGGGGTGATGGTATATAGCGGCTCGCCCGCGTTTCCGATATTATAAATCCAACCACAGTCTAGAAGTTGGTTTAATATGGGCTGACAGTCCATATACGCTAGCCAATTGTTAGAAGAACAACACATATCTAAAACGGTGTTTTCAGATAGCGGAACTTCCATCTTGTCAAAGACGAACAACAATATTAATTTGTTTAATGATGAGTCACCTTTGACCTGCATACACTATTCTCCATAATAACAGTTTACAGTTTATTACCGTTGTTTAATTATAACACAAAAATAAAATTTGTAAAGAACTTTACTGAAAATTTTGCAAAAATATGACAAAAAAAGTTTATAATGCCGTGATATTGTGGTATAATTATCTAAATAAACGTATGATCGGAGGATATTGTCTTGACAAAGCGTGAAGAATTAGATTTATTTTTAGAGCGTTGTGACGAGTTTATCGACAGTAAGTATATTCTGGCGGACATTAAACTTGCAAACCTTTTGAAGGTAATTGCAACTTCGGATACTTTCGTTGCACTATTTAAAAATTGTCTTGCCGACTTCGACTATTACGCGGCGCAGAAAAAATATCTAGTTAAAAGTCAGTATTCAAGCGACAAGGGTGAATTTATTCTGCCGCCTAATTCAAGGGAACTTTTAGCGTTCATATTTTACGTGCTGGTTGAAATCGACGCAAAGAGAATAGACTTTGCAGAGTTTATCAACAAGTACTTTTTTGAAGACGGAAGTTTCTCGTCGGGGTACGACGCCTTTATAACCGCTATGATAAAGCCGTTTAGGAACTCTGTGAAAATGCTTATGGAAAGCGTTATTGAAGGAAAACTTCAAGACCCGATAGAGGCACTTAACGAAGAAGAGAACCGCCGTGCGGCTGAGCGTGAAAAGGAAGAAAAGAGCGCGCAGAAAGAAAAAGACTTGCAGAAAAAGGTCTACGGCGCAAGCGTTAGAAAAATTAAGGCTATGCTTTTAGAGGACAAGAAAAAGGTCAAGGCTAGTAAACTAAAAGTCATAGTTAAAAACGATATTTTCCTAGTGGTGGACATGCTGGCTAACGTTATTGATAGCGAAGATAAAGACGCCATAGAGTACGCTTTCGTCGCGTATAAATACGTCGCAAAATACCACAGATGGCTATTCCGCGGAAGAATACTTAAAATCTCAAAGGAGCTTAAAAGCATAGTAAATGGACTTTGAGGAAAAGACTATAAACAAAAACTACATATTTAAGGGTAAAATCTTAAATCTTCGCCGTGACGACGTGCTACTTCCCAACGGCAAAACGGCTATACGCGAAATGGTTGAGCATTCGGGCGGCAGCGCGATACTGTGCGAAAGGGATAATAAAATTCTTTTGGTAAAACAGTTCCGCTATCCGTATAATCAAGAACTTTACGAATTGCCGGCAGGTAAACTTAACCCTGGCGAAGACCCCGCGGTTACGGCTATACGTGAACTTGAAGAAGAAGGCGGAGTAAGGGCAGAGCGCGTAGTTAAGATGTTCGACGTTTATCCAACCCCTGCGTATACCGACGAGATTATTAGGATTTACCGCGCGGAAGGTATAACGGACACTGCAATCCACCTTGACGAAGACGAGTTTTTAGCGGGCGAGTGGATAGAAAAAGACAAGCTAAAAAGCATGATAAATAACGGTGAGATCAAGGACGCAAAAACACTTATTGCCCTGCTTGCCGTGTTGTAATGATAATAGGGAAAAGCCGAGAAATTATTAAGGACGGACTTTAATTTTGAAAAGAACTGACGTAAGAAACGTAGCGATTATCGCGCACGTTGACCATGGTAAAACAACGCTGGTCAACGAGATGTTAAAACAAGGCGGAATTTTCCGCAATAATCAGGAAGTTATGGACAGGGTTATGGACTCGGGCGATCTTGAAAGAGAGCGCGGTATTACCATACTTGCAAAAAACACTTCGGCTTTTTATAACGGCGTTAAAATCAACGTCGTTGATACCCCCGGTCACGCCGACTTCGGCGGTGAAGTTGAGCGTGTTCTAAAAATGGTCAACGGTGTTTTGGTGCTTGTTGATGCTTGTGAAGGACCTATGCCACAGACTAGGTTCGTTATGCAAAAGGCACTAGAACTTAACCATAAACTAATAATAGTAGTAAATAAAATCGACAGACCCGATGCAAGACTTTCGGAAGTTCAGGACGAGATTTTAGAACTATTATTCGACCTTAACGCAAGCGACGAACAGATAGATAGTCCGATTATTTTCTGTTCGGGTAGAGCGGGAACGGCAAGCACGTCTTGCACTCAACAGGGTAAAGATTTAACCCCGCTTTTTGATGCGATAATAAACCACTTTGAACCGCAAGAAGTCGACGATGAAGGCCCTTTCCAAATGCTCGTTTCGTCCATCGACTATAACGAATACGTTGGAAGAATCGGTATCGGTAGGATTGAGCGCGGTTCGGTTAGCATAAACCAAGAAGTGCAAACTTGTAACTACAACGTTACGGGCAAAGAAGTCAAAGGCAAACTAGTTAGTATATATCAGATAGAAGGCTTAAACAGAGTGGCTGTTGAAACGGCAAAGGCTGGCGATATAGTTTGCGTGAGCGGTCTTGAAAACATATCGATAGGCGACACTATCTGTTCACCGCAACTAGTTGAACCAGTACCTTTCGTGAAGATAAGCGAACCTACCGTAGAAATGCTTTTCTCGGTAAACGACAGTCCGTTTGCTGGTAAGGAAGGAAAGTTCGTTACAACAAGACATCTTCGCGACAGATTGTTTAAGGAAATGTTAAAGGACGTTTCTCTCCGCGTTGAAGAAACCGACTCTGCGGATTCGTATAGGGTTTGCGGTAGGGGTGAAATGCATCTTTCTATACTTATCGAAACCATGCGTCGTGCGGGTTACGAATTTCAGGTCGGCGCGCCAAAGGTAATGTATAAAGAAATAGACGGAGTTACCTTAGAGCCTATGGAAAGACTTGTCGTAGACGTCCCCGAAGATAAGACGGGCAGCGTATTTTCAAGTATGGGCGTAAGAAAGGGTGAACTTCTACAAATGGAAAATATCGGCAGCCGCATAAGATTAGAGTTCAAAGTTCCTGCAAGGGGACTGTTCGGCTATAAGAGTCAATTCCTTACTGAAACTAGGGGCGAAGGCGTATTCAACACCATATTCTACGGCTACGAAGAGTTTAAGGGTGAGATAGAACGCAGAGCAACAGGATCTTTGGTCGCGTTTGAAACGGGCGAGGCGGTTACTTACGGACTATTTAACGCCCAAGGTAGGGGACAATTATTTATCGGCGCAGGCACGCCCGTTTACGAAGGTATGGTAGTCGGTGTATCGCCGAAGAACGAAGATATAAGCGTTAACGTCTGCAAGAAAAAACACTTGACTAATACTCGTGCATCGGGTTCGGACGACGCGCTCAGGCTTGAAACGCCAAAGCTTATGAGTTTGGAAGAGGCGATGGAGTTTATCAACGACGACGAGATGCTTGAAGTTACCCCAAAGAACGTCCGTATAAGAAAGAAAACTTTGGATACCGAAACGAGATTAAAGCGTAAGGCAAAGGGATTAGAATAAACCAAATAGAAAAAGGTCGGTTTGATAACCGACCTTTTATCGTTAGTGGAATATTAAACGTTAAATCTAAACAGTACGACGTCGCCGTCTTTGATAACGTAATCTTTTCCTTCCGAGCGAACTTTACCTTTTTCCTTTGCGGCGTTAAAACTACCGAGTTCAACCAAGATATCGTAGTCAACTATTTCCGCGCGGATAAATCCCTTTTCAAAATCGCTGTGGATTTTTCCTGCGGCTTGCGGTGCTTTCGTGCCGAGTTCAATCGTCCAAGCGCGTACTTCTTTTTCACCTGCGGTAAGATAACTTATAAGTCCTAATAGGCGATAAGAAGTGGTAACTAGTCTATCAAGACCGCTCTCTTTTAATCCCAACTCTTCTAGGAACATTTGCTGTTCTTCTGGGTCGAGCATAGAAAGTTCTTCTTCGGTTTTAGCGCAGATTACCATGTGTTCGCAGTTTTCAGACTTTGCAAAGTCGATAACCTTTTTAACTAGCGGAAGATCTTCTTCGGGTTTGCCCATATCCATTTCACCGATATTTGCGGTGTAGATAACAGGCTTTTCGGTGATTAAAAATAATGATTTTAAGTATTCTTTTTCATCGTCGTTTACGGGAAGTGTTCTTGCGGGTTTAAGATCGTTTAGGTGGTTATAAAGCCTTTCTAAAAACTCCGCCTCAATCTTATATTTTTTGTCGCCAGTCTTAGTCATAGAGATGGCTTTATCTAAGCGTTTCTTTACCGATTCGGTGTCTGCAAAAATAAGTTCTAAGTTAATGGTTTCGATATCCCTTAACGGATCGATAGCGTCGTCAACGTGCGTAACGTTTTCGTCTTCAAAGCACCTTACTACGTGAACGATAGCGTCGGTTTCCCTGATGTTTGCAAGGAATTTATTGCCTAGCCCTTCGCCTTTGCTTGCGCCCTTAACTAATCCTGCAATGTCAACGAATTCGACTACCGCAGGTGTGATCTTTTTGGTGTTATACATTTTTCCGAGAACGTCCAAGCGACTGTCCGGAACAGCGACTATTCCTACGTTCGGTTCTATTGTGCAGAAAGGATAGTTAGCGCACTCTGCGCCAGCGTGAGTGATAGCGTTAAATAACGTTGATTTGCCTACGTTGGGAAGTCCAACTACGCCAAGTTTCATATTTAATCTCCCTAAAAAATTATGTCGTTTGTGTATTTACCCGTTAATTATAATCCAAATTACAAAAAATTACAAGTTTTTAGGTTGCTTTTTTAATAAATTATGTGGTATTATGTAATAGCAAACGGAGAAAATTATGGATTACAAAAGTTATATTGCAGAAAAATTGAATATAGACGGCGTATCGGTTGAAGATATCGCGTCTTTTATAGAGATACCCCCGAACACGGAAATGGGCGATTACGCTCTTCCGTGCTTTAAGTTAAGTAAACTTTTAAGAAAATCCCCGATAGCTATTGCCGAAGGGCTTGCCGCGTCTTTCGAACGCGACGATATGGTGAGTGAAGTCTCGGCAGTAAACGGATATCTTAACTTTAAGATAAACCGCGTAGGCTACGCCGATACGCTCTTAAACGAGATAATCGGAAAGGGCGATAAGTACGGCTCAGACAGTATCGGTAGCGGTAAAACCGTCTGCATAGACTATTCTTCAATAAACATAGCAAAACCTTTCCATATCGGGCATCTAAGTACTACCGTTATCGGCAGCGCGCTGTGCAAGATATTTAGGTTTTTAGGCTATAAAGTGGTCGGTATAAACCACCTTGGCGACTACGGCACACAGTTCGGTAAACTTATAGTCGCGTTTAAAAAATGGAGCAGCGAGGCCGCCGTTTTAGAAGGTAGATTGAAAGAACTTTCTAGAATTTACGTCAAGTATCACGAAGAAGCAAAACTTCACCCCGAGATGGACGACGAGGCGCGCAGGTATTTTAAACTGATTGAAGACGGCGACAAGGAAAGCAACGAACTTTTTGAACTGTTCAAAAAGATTACGCTTGAAGAAGTCGATAAGATTTATAAATTGTTAAACGTTTCGTTTGATTCGTATGCAGGCGAAAGTTTTTATAACGATAAAATGGACGCTGTCGTTGACGAGATACGTGCAAAAGGGCTTATGAAGATGTCGGACGGCGCGTCAATCGTCGATTTGGAAGAGTACGGTATGCCGCCCTGTCTAATATTAAAGTCGGACGGCTCAACCCTTTACGCCACCCGTGATATAGCCGCCGCCGTTTACCGTAAAAACACCTACGACTTTGATAAATGCTTATACGTCGTAGCATATCAGCAAAATCTACACTTTAAGCAGTTCTTTAAAGTGCTTGAATTAATGGGTAAGCCTTGGGCAAAAGATATGGTGCACGTCGCTTACGGCATGGTATCGCTAGAAAGCGGCTCAATGAGTACCCGTGAGGGTAAGGTCGTTCTTTTAGAAGACGTAATAAATAAGACCATTGAGAAAGCGTTTAAAGTTATAGAAGAAAAGAATCCAAATCTTCCCGACAAGGAAAACACCGCGCGTGCGGTCGGTACGGGCGCAGTTATCTTTGGCGCGCTTTGTAACAATAAGATTAAAGACATAGTGTTTAGTTACGACAGAGTGCTTAGTTTTGAGGGCGAAACCTGTCCGTACGTTCAGTATACCGTGGCTAGGGCAAACAGCGTTATGGCTAAATGTGGCAAGGGCGGAGAGTATAGAAACGTCAATATGAGTGCAGACGAATACGAAGTTATATCCTGTCTTGGCAAGTTCGGTGATATAGTTAAGAGCGCGGCGGAAAAATACGAGCCGTCGTTCGTAACGAGATACTCTTTGGATCTGGCGACTGCATTTAATAAGTTCTATATGAACTGCAAGATTGCAGTAGACGACGAGAACGTGAGAAACTTCCGCTTGAAAATTACCAAAGCCGTTAAGATTACTTTGACTAACGCGCTCACCCTTTTGGGTATTGAAACCGTGGAGCAGATGTAATGAATAAGGCTGTAATTTTCGACCTAGACGGCACGCTTTTAGATACGCTTGGTGATATTGCGGACAATATAAACCTAATGCTTGCTAAGTTCGGCTATCCTAAGCGTAGCGAAAAAGAGATTATGCAGTTTATCGGTTGCGGTTCAAGAAACCTTGCCAAACTTTCAATCCCTGTTTCGGTTACCGAAGAAGAACTAAATGAGCGGCACGACTATTATAACCGCATATACACCGATTCGGGTAGTCCCAAAACCCACGTGTTTGACGGCATAAAGCAAGTAGTAAAAGAACTTAAAGCGCGTGGCTATAAGGTTGCAATACTAACCAATAAACCGCAAGAAACCACCGACAACGTTTATCAAAACTATATGATGGATATGGGGTTTGATAAAGTGGTAGGTCAAAGATCGGGTGTAAAGATTAAACCTGACCCGACTTCAGCATTAGATATTTTATCAGAATTTTCGGTTGAGCCAAAAAACGCGTATTTTGTTGGCGACGGCGAAACCGACGTTTTAACCGCAATAAACGGCGGTATGAACGGAATAGCCGTTCTTTGGGGATATAGAAGTAAATCTCAACTAGAAAACGCAGGGGCGAAAGTCTTTGCGAATACGCCTTTAGAACTTCTCGACATAATTTTTTAACTTTTTCTTTTTATTTTTCACAAAATCATTAAAACTTAAAATTTATAGCGGAAACGGTTGAATATTTTCAACTGTTTTCGTGGCTACTTTAAAGTGCAAGGAGGGTAGATTTTTGCAGAAAATATACCGCAGCGCAATAGTTGGCGGTGGCGCGGCAGGGCTTATGGCGGCTGTCGAACTCACTCGTGGCGAAAACCCTTTTAAGGGGGGCGACGTCGTTATTCTTGAAAAAAACGACAGGGTAGGCAAAAAACTTATCGCAACGGGGAACGGTCAGGGAAACTTGACCAACGCAAGTATTAAAAGCCAAAACTATTACGGTGATAAAGATTTTATAAATTCCTTTTTGTCAAGCCTTGAAAAGGTGGACTTGGTGGGATATCTAGAAAAACTCGGCATATATTTAACTTGTGATAAGCAGGGCAAAATGTATCCGCTTTCAAAACAGGCAAGCGCAGTTTTGGATATCATAAGAGCCAACTTAAAAGATAGTGGCGTTAGTGAAACAACCAACTCTGAAGTCAAAGATATAAAGTATAAAAACGGCGCGTTTGAGATTATAACCAAGGATCAAACCTATTACTCTAAATCGGTTGTTTTAGCAACGGGCGGTGCGGCGGCAAAACAGTTCGGAACGGACGGCACGGCTTATAGACTTGCCCAAAGGTTCGATCATACCCTCACGAAAGTTTATCCGTCGCTAGTGCAGTTAAAGACGGATACCACGCTTATCCGCGCGTTAAAAGGCTTAAAAGAAACGGCAAGGGTAGTTGCAAAAGTTGACGGAAAGGAAATAAAGTCCGCAACGGGGGACTTACTCTTTACCGAGTTCGGCGTGTCGGGGTCAAGCATATTCAGCCTTTCGGCAGGCGTTACGGATAAAGAAAACGTAAGTTTAAAAATAGAGTTTTTGCCCGAACTTAGTTTAAGCGAAGTACAAAATCTTTTAGAGCAAAGGGAAAAGATCGGTTACTTTGATAGGGAAAACCTTTTGACGGGTATAATAAATAAACGCGTTGGTCAAGCCGTCCTAAAAACCGCGAAGAGCGGTAGCGCAAAAGACGTCGCGTTTGCCCTTAAAAACTTTACCTTAAAGGTTACGGGAAACCTAGGCTTTAATTACGCGCAAGTGACCAAAGGCGGAATTAGAACTGCGGAAGTAAATCCCGCTTCAATGCAAAGCCGAATGCAAAAAGGACTGTATATAGTCGGCGAAACGTTGGATATAGACGGCGACTGCGGTGGATATAACCTGACCTTTGCTTTCGTGTCGGCAATACTTGCAGCGCGTGCAATTAAGGAAAATAAAGGCTATTTAGCGAACTAAAAAAGGAGAATAAAAAAATGAATAAGTTTATATATTTAACACAAGAAATGTTAGATCCCGAACACATAGACGTTTTAAGGGAATTAGGCCGTGAGATAGGCGTTAGAGCACCGGCGGCAAAAAAGAAGTCTGACTTAATAAGCGATATACTCGCTATTCAGCGCGGCGACTTAAAGCCTGTGCCTAAAACGAGCGTCGGCGCACCGCAAAAAATCAAGGTGGATATTTCTAAGTTTTTAGACGATAGACAAAATCAGCCGTACGACGAAAAACCCATAGATAAAATAGTTTTTAGGGACTCTTCTAACGAGGGTGGTTTTATTATCGAAGGCGTTCTAGAAATCCACATGAAAGGTTACGGCTTTTTGCGTTGTCCGTCGTTCGGGGACGTGTTCGTTTCGCAAGCAAACGTTAATAGGTTTAATCTTCGTCGTGGCGACAGCGTTAAGGCGATAGCTAAATTCGTGCAAGAAGAAAGTTCCGCTGCACTTCAAAACGTAATAAGCGTAAACGGCGTAGATATATCCAAAATGGGCAAAAGAAAAAACTTTGACGAACTCGTACCGTATTATCCGACTCGAAGAATAAGACTAGAACGTGACGGCGTTCAGAACGAACTAGCCGTGCGCTGTATAGATATGTTTGCGCCCATAGGTATGGGACAAAGGGGATTGATAGTCGCTCCACCGAAAACGGGAAAGACCACTATACTTAAAATGATTGCTAAGTCGATAGAAGAAAATTATCCCGACGCGGTGCTAATATTACTTCTTATCGACGAACGCCCCGAAGAAGTTACCGATATGAAACGCAGCGTGGATAGCGAAGTGGTTTTCTCTACCTTTGACGAAAGTCCAGAACATCACGTAAGGACGGCAGAACTAGTTATTAACCGCGCAAAGCGTATGGTTGAATCAGGTAAGGACGTAATAATTCTTATGGACTCTATAACAAGGCTTGCAAGAGCGTACAATAGCGTTGTGGAATCTTCTGGAAAAATCTTGTCGGGCGGTCTTGATCCGGTTGCATTGCAAGGACCTAAGCGTTTCTTCGGCGCGGCAAGAAATATTGAGGACGGCGGAAGTTTGACGATACTATCAACCGCGCTTATCGACACGGGTAGCCGTATGGACGACGTTGTGTTTGAAGAGTTTAAAGGTACGGGCAATATGGAAATTCATTTGTCGAGAGAACTTTCAGAAAAGAGAATCTTCCCTGCTATCGACCTTTATAAATCAGGAACTAGAAAGGAAGAACTTTTGCTAACGGATAAGGAACTCGATACGGCAAGAAAACTCCGTTCGATTTTATCCGAAAGACCCGACGCTACCGATAGTTTGCTAGAAATGCTTAAAAAAACCAAGAACAACGACGATTTATCCGACAAACTCGATTCGTGGATAAAGCTTTACAGGAAATAGTATGAAATCATTGAGAAACAAAACCATAGACTTTCCGTTAGAACAGGCAGGGCAGTATTTAGAACGCGCGGTAAAACTTGATAGCGTTGACCAAATACCATATAATAGCACGGTAATAGGCGATACTTTCGACGCGTTAAAAAAACTTCCCGAAAGGTCTGTGGATTTACTAATAGTCGATCCGCCGTATAATCTAGACAAGGACTTTCACGGGAACGGATTTAAAAAGCAGCGGGAAGAAAAATACGCAGAGTATACCGAAAGTTGGATATTAGCGGTCAAAGGAAAACTCAAAGACACGGCAAGCGTATACGTCTGCTGCGACTGGAAAAGCGCGCTGGTGATAGGTCCGATAGTGTCAAAGCATTTTAACCTTAAAAACCGTATAACGTGGCAAAGAGAAAAGGGCAGGGGTGCTAAGGCAAACTGGAAAAACTCTATGGAAGATATTTTTTACGCGACGGTTAGTGATGATTACACCTTTAACTTAGACGCAGTAAAGATAAAAAAACGCGTGATTGCACCGTATAAGGAAAACGGTAAACCCAAGGATTGGGAACAGACCGAAGACGGAAAATTTAGGAACACTTGTCCGTCCAACTTTTGGGACGATATAGCAGTACCCTACTGGTCGATGGCGGAAAACACCGCGCACCCAACGCAAAAACCCGAAAAACTTATCGCTAAACTAATACTAGCAAGTTCTAATGAGGGCGATTTGGTGCTAGACCCGTTTGCAGGTAGTGGAACTACGGGCGTTGTTGCAAAAAAACTCGGTAGACGGTTTATTGATATAGAACAAAACCCCTTGTATTGCGCGTGGGCGGAAAAGCGATTACTTGACGCCGAAACCGATAAGACTATCCAAGGCTACGAAAACGGCGTTTTCCTAGAAAGAAACAGTTTTTTGTCGTCTCATCGCAAATAAATAAGAAAATTTAAAAGGATTTCTCCGTTTTTTGAATAAAAAAACGGAGAAATTTTTATTTTATCGCGTCTAAATGCCAAAAATTTCCTTATATGCTTGAAAAAAAACACAATATATAGTATAATAGGACGAGTAAAGGTCTACAATATATTCTGAAAATGGGAGAAAAAGAATGGCAAAACAAACGTATAAGGCGGAAGATATAAAAATTCTCGAAGGCTTGGATGCGGTCAGAATGCGTCCGGGTATGTATATCGGAACGACTTCAGTCAAGGGACTTCACCACATACTTTGGGAAATAGTCGACAACGCTATTGACGAGGCGGCAAACGGCTACGCAAACAAAATTGAGATTAAACTTTATAAAGACGGCAGCGCGTCGGTTGAAGATAACGGTAGGGGTATTCCTACCGATATTCACTCAAAAGCAGGCGTGTCGGGTGTTGAAGTTGTATTTACCCAACTTCACGCAGGCGGAAAGTTCGGTTCGGATAACTATAACTATTCGGGCGGTCTGCACGGCGTTGGCGCGTCGGTTACTAACGCGCTTTCCGAGTGGTTAGAAGTTAAAGTTTTTAAAGACGTCGTATACGAGATGTCTTTCCATAGTTATCTTGATAAGGCTAGTGGAAAGGTTAAGTCGGGCGTTCCCGTTGCACCCCTTAAAAAGACCAAGGAAAAAACCAAAAAGAAAGGAACTTTCGTTCGTTTTCTTCCCGATAAAACGGTGTTTGAAACTACGGTGTTTAACGTAGAAACCATACTTAAAAGATTAAAAGAACTTGCGTTTTTGAATAAAGGGTTAGAGATTAAGTTTTACGACGAACATACCGATTTTAGCCGTACCTATAAGTACGACGGCGGTGTGGTAGACTTTATTAAGTACCTTAACGAAGGTAAAGGCGCGCTTTATCAAGAGCCTATTTACGCAGCGGCAAGCAAGGATAATATTTTTGTCGAGTTTGCAATACAGCACACCGACGCTTACGTTGACAGCGTGTATTCGTACGTCAACAATATTCCCACGGGCGAGGGCGGTATGCATGAAACGGGATTCCGTTCGGGGCTTACTAGAACGCTTAACGATTACGCAAGGGAAAGAAACATAATTAAAGATAAAGACGACAACCTTTTGGGTGAAGACTTTAAAGAAGGTCTTACTGCAATACTTTCTATAAAGATGCAGAACGTGCAGTTTGAAGGTCAGACCAAGACCAAACTCGGCAACCCCGAGGCGCGCGTTGCAGTTGAGAGCGTGACGGTAAGTGAACTTGAAACGCTTATGAAGAATAAAAAACTCACCAAGGTTTTCGATACGGTTATAAATAAGGCTATGGGCGCGGCAAAAGCAAGACTTGCCGCTAAGAAAGCCAAGGAAGTTGCAAGGGCGGCAAAGAGTATAGAATCGCAAAACCTTGTCGGAAAACTTGCCGCTTGTTCGGGAAGAAAACCCGAACTCAACGAACTGTTTATAGTCGAAGGTGATTCGGCAGGCGGCAGCGCAAAGCAAGCAAGGGTTAGACAGTATCAAGCAATATTACCACTTAGAGGTAAGCCCTTAAACGTTGAGAAAAAGAAGATTGACCAAATCCTACAAAACGAAGAAATACGAACAATAATAAGCGCGCTAGGAACGGGTATAGGTAGTGAGTTCGATTTGAGCGGACTTAAATACCACAAAGTTATAATTCTATCTGATGCCGATCAGGACGGCGCGCATATTAGGGCGATACTTTTAACTTTCTTCTTTAGGTATATGAAAGAACTCGTTACGGCTGGTCACGTCTATATCGGTATGCCACCGCTATATAAACTTAAAAAAGGCAACGTTGAAGAGTACGCGTACGACGACAAGGAACTTGCGGAAAAATCGGCTAAGATCGGGCGAGGGTACACCTTACAGAGATATAAAGGTCTAGGTGAAATGAACCCGTCGCAGTTATGGGAAACTACGCTTGATCCCGAACACCGTTCACTCATGCAGGTAACCATTGACGACGCGGCGGAAGCCGACCGACTTATTACCGTTTTAATGGGTGACGAAGTAGGTGAAAGAAAAAAATATATTTTTGAACACGCAGACTTTAACAAAGAAGACAAGTTTGCAAAGATGAAACGTTCTTAAAAATAAGGGTACGGAGAGAAGATAAATGGAAAACGAAAAAGGTATAATTTTCAGCTCGATTGACGAGGTGCTTAAAAACTCAATGATACCCTATGCGGAGAACGTAATTTTAGACCGCGCGTTGCCTAGGGTAGAAGACGGCTTAAAACCCGTTCAAAGAAGAATACTTTACGCTATGTACGAAATGGGTTTAACCCCCGACAAGCCGCACAAAAAGTGCGCTAAGATCGTCGGTGAAGTGCTCGGTAAATACCACCCCCACGGCGACAGTTCGGTGTACGGTGCGCTCGTTCACCTTGCGCAAGACTTTAATATGCGTATGCCGCTTATCGATGGTCAGGGTAACTTCGGTACTGTGGACGGCGACTCTGCCGCTGCGTATAGGTATACCGAGGCTAGAATGCAAGCCTTATCACTTGAACTTTTGCAAGACATAGATAAGGACACGGTAAATTTTAGCCTTAACTTTTCGGACGAACTTGAAGAACCCGATACCTTGCCCGGAAAATTCCCTAACCTTTTGGTGAACGGCGCAACTGGTATTGCGGTAGGGCTTGCAACTAATATTCCGCCGCACAACTTGGTGGAAGTTATAAACGGTACGATAGCGTATATCGACAATCCCAAAATTTCCTTAAAGGAAATGATGAATTATATTAAAGCCCCGGACTTTCCGACGGGCGGATATATCGTCGCAGGGGACGAACTTACAGAGGCGTATAAAACCGGTAAGGGCAAAATCAAGATTAAAGCCCGCGTAACGGTGGAAAAGGACACGGGGGATAAACAAAACCTTATAATATCCGAACTGCCGTATCAAGTCAACAAGGCAACTCTACTCAAAAAGATTGCCGACTTAAAAGAAGACAAGAAAGAACTTCTTGGCGGTATTGCAGACGTCGTTGATGAATCGGACAGAAACGGTATGCGCGCCGTGATAAAACTCAAAAAAGACGCCGACGCAAAGGCTATACTTGCTTACCTTTATAAAAACACCGACCTAGAAACTTCGTTCGGCATCAATATGGTAGCGATAGCAAACGGAAAACCTTGTCAGCTAGGGCTTTTAGAAATAATAAGTTATTACGTCAACTATCAGCGTGAAGTTATTTTGCGTCGCAGTAAGTTTGAATTAGAACGTGCAAAAGAACGTGCGCACGTTTTAGAAGGACTTATCGTTGCAGTTAAGAATATCGACGAAGTTATTAAGATTATAAAGAACGCAGAAAACACGGCAGATGCAAGGGCGAAACTTCGCGCAAGGTTTGACCTTACCGAAGTTCAGGCAAGCGCAATACTTGATTTAAGACTTGCTAGACTTACTAAACTTGAAGTAAATAAACTTGAAGAAGAACTAAAAGAATTAAAGAAGAAAATGGCTGAGCTTACCGAGATTATCGCGAGCAAAGCAAAGCAGATGCACGTTGTTAAAACCGAACTCAACGCCATCAAGAAAAAACACGGTGACGACCGCCGCAGTAACCTTATTATCGGCGGCGCAGAGATGGATATTCAGAGCGTGGAAAAAGAGCTTAAACAGGTGGACGATTTCGTCGTCGCTTTCACCGAAGGCAAGAGCTTTAAAAAGATGACCGAAAAGAACTTTAAGATGAGCGACAAGACGGTCAAGGACAATTCGGTAGCCGACGACTTTATTAAGATAATGACTAGGGCAAAGAGCGATAAGACCTTGCTAGCGTTCACAAACCTTGGTAACTGTTGCAAGATTGATATGGAAGTTGCGCCCGAGTGTAGATTCCGCGACAAGGGCGCGAAGTTTAACGCCGTTGCAAAAGAAGCGGCTAGGAACGAATATCCGATTGCGTTTTTTGAAGTTGACGAGAATAATCTTCCCGACGGATACTTGCTATTCTTTACAAAGGACGGCTTAATAAAAAAGACAGAGTGGAAAGAATACAATCTGTTAAAGCCCTACTATCAGGCAATAAAACTAAAAGACGGCGACGAACTTATCGCAGTAGAGAACGACTTGAAAGAAACGACTATTGCTTTCGTTACCGAACAGGGCTTATCGCTTAACGCGTTAAAGGACGATATTCCTGTCCAAGGTCGTGTTGCAGGTGGCGTAAAGGGTATAAATCTCAACAAGGGCGATAGTATTAAGTTCGTATCACAGATAGACGACGAGGGCGAATTTGTAATCGTTACCGACTGTGGTTTCTATAAGAGAGTACTTGCCGCGGAGATAGAGCCTATGGCAAGATACAGAAAGGGCATAAAGATTTGCGAACTCGGAAAAGAAGCCAAAGTGGTTTACGCAGGCTACGTTAAAGAACCGTTTGATATAGCCGTTATAGATACTTTCGGCGTAGCGTTCACCGTCAATACCGAAGACCTATCTATCGAAGGAAGAACGACCAAGGGCAAGACCTTAAAGAACGAAAATAAAAAGCGTTATCCCGAAAAGGTTTTCAAACTATTTGAATAAAAATAATAATAAACTTAAACCGCCTCGGCTGGCAATAGCCGAGGCGGTTTGTCTATTTTACTTGGTTTCTGTACGTTTTAGGGCTTGTTCCCGTATGCTTTTTGAAAAAGCGTGTAAAGTAATGAATACTTTCAAAATTAAGTTCTTCTGCAATTTCTGTAAAGGTCTTAGACGTTCCTTTAATCTTTTGTTTTGCATCGGCAAGTTTTTTATCTGCGACGTATTCGCTTATCGTCTTGCCCGTACCGCGCTTAAATTCTCGGCATAGGGTGGAGCGGTTGGTTCTAAAAATAAAGGCTAGTTCGTCAAGCGTGATTTTTTCTTTATAGTTATCGTCCATATACGCTATGATTTCACCAACCGAAAGTCCCGTTTGACCGTTGTCTTCCGATTCGGGCTTGTCGCTAAACTTCCTTGAAAGACTTATAAGAAAATATTCTAATAGGTTTTTAAGAAGTTGCTCTGCACCGAAAGGCTGGTGCTTTTTCTTTTTCATATCGTATACCGGCACGTCGTAAGGCGGCGCGAAAACGTTTCGCCCTTCCTTTACGATTTCCGCGAGTTTTTTAACTTCGTCGTCCGAAAGGGTTACGGGCAACTTTGAAAACCCGTCAATGTTACCGCTTGCCGTGTCAAAACCTATTATTATGACGGTGGGCGCGGTGCTGCCGACACATTTTAGCGAGTGGTATTCGTTAGCCTTATGGATAATCATTTCGTTTTTTTTCATAAGCCCAGAATACCCTTCGCTTAAAACGTTAAGTTTTCCGCTCGCAACGAATAGTAGTTCGTAAAATGGGTGACGGTCGTAGTCGGTGTGGAAGTTTTCGGGGAACTCGAAAAAATGCACGTTCGCAACGCCCGATACCGTTATGCTGTCGTCTAATTCTTTAAGTATAAATTTCATAACTTGATTATACCTTAATCAAATTCTTTTGTCAATAAATAAATTTACGATTGTGCAAAAATAATTGACGATTTGACAAAGACAAAATTTAGGTTTAGATATATAATTATAAAAAAATAAAAGTTAAGGAGAATTATACTTATGCAAAGAATATGTATCCCTGATTATGAATACCAGGAAAGAATAGCAAAAGCTGCAAAGCTAGTTGCTGCAAAAGGTCTTGACGCAATGCTCGTCGTATCTACCGAGAGCGACTATGCAAACGCAAGATATTTTTCAGGATTTTGGCCGTTGTTTGAAAGAGCGGGCGTTTTGATCGGCGCAAACGGAAAAGCCGTACTTTTGGTTGGGCCTGAGTCTGCAATATTTGCAAAAGACTTCGGTAAAATCGACAAGGTTATGGTATTGAAAGAGTTCCGTGAATCTGCTGACCCTGCATATCCCGAACTTGTTCCCGACACCTTTAAGATGGCGTTTGATTACGTTGGCGCAACGGGCGAAAATCTTAAGATCGGTTTAGGTAGTTACGTTGAATGCACTCTTCCCATTATGGAAGGATTAAAAGAAACTTTCCCGAAAGCGGAAATTTCTATTTGCAGCGACATTATGGTTGCACTTCGTTCAATCAAGTCGGAAAACGAACTTGCTTGTATCAGAGAAGGTTTCAGAATCGTTGAACTTGCTACCGACGAAGTTGTTAAGGCGTTAAAACCCGGTGTTACCGAACTTCAAATGGTTGGTATTGCTCAAAGAGTTATTTATGAAAACGGCGCGGAATACGAAGGTCTTCCCATGTACGTTTTCAGCGAATCTTCAACCCGCCACGCAATCAGCCGTTCGACCTATAAACAGATCGGCAAGAACGATATCGTTCAGTTGAACCTTTCTGCTAAAATCGACGGTTATTCACCTGCAATCGGTCTTCCCGTATTTATGGGCAAGGCAGAAGGCGAAAAGAAAGAAATCGTTGAGTTCTGCTTAAAGATGCATAACTGGACTACCGAACAGCTTAAAGCTGGTATTCCTGCGGACAGAGTTCCCAAACAGTTCTTGCAGATGTTCAAAGATGCAGGCTACGAAAAGAACTACGTTTACGGACCTTGCCACGGCACGGGTATGATTGAAGTTGAAGCACCTTGGATGGAAACTTCGTCTAACTACACACTTCAAAAGAATATGACCTTCCAGGTAGATACTTTCGTTTCTGGTTCAACCTTTGGTTGCCGTTGGGAAAAAGGTATTGCTATCAAAGAAAACGGCGTAGAATCTTACACCGATTATCTCGAAAAGCACGGTCTAATTGAACTTGGATTTTAATTAAAATATGACTGAAAGAGAAAAGTGTTTAGCAGGGGAATTGTATTCTCCTGCCGACCCTGAACTTAGGGCGTTGCATTTAAGAGCGAGAAAACTCTTTGGCAAATACAACAAAATCGACCCGTCTAACGACAAAAAACTTAATAAACTCATCAAGAAGATTTTGGGTTCTACCGGTGAAAAAGTACACGTTCAACCGCCGTTTTATTGCGATTACGGAATAAATATTTCGGTTGGTGAAAACTTTTTTGCTAACTACGGCTGCGTAATTTTGGACGTCAATAGGGTAACGATAGGCAAAAACTGTATGCTTGCCCCAAACGTCAAAATATTTTCCGCAACCCACCCTGTCCGCGCAGAAGATAGGTATAACGGCGTAGAATACGGTTTTCCTATAACTATCGGCGATAATTGTTGGATAGGCGGCGGAGCGATAATTAATCCCGGTGTCACGCTTGGAAACAACGTTGTTGTTGGATCGGGATCGGTGGTTACCAAAAGTTTTGGCGATAACGTTGTAATTGCAGGCAACCCTGCAAGGGTTATAAGAGAGCTTTAATTTAAGGAGATAACTATGAAAACGGTTGGAAAGAAATATTGGATAATACCTGACTGCGAACTTCCGCCCGAAGGCGAAGGCGTGCTTAAAGGTCACGAAAGTGTGGTAATCGTCAACGATAGCAATAAAAAAGCGGTTATAAAAGTTAAACTTTTCTTCGTTGATAAACCCGCTTACGAAAATATAACTTGGGAAGTAGAACCCCAGACTGTTAAATGTTTTAGAATGAATAACGTAGAGCATATGTGCGGATACGAAGTACCGCTAGAAACGCAGTACGCTATGAAACTTTCTAGTAGTCAAAAGATAGTCGTTCAGTACGGCAGACTTGATAATCGTCAAACTAACCTTGCCTACTATACCACTATGGCGTTTTAAGGAGAATTAAAATGGAACTTAATCATTCGTTTCCCAGAGAAGTAAAATACGTTCAGGAAAAAAATATTCCGCTAGTTATAGTCGGCGGAACGGTTGAATACCACGGCGCGCATTGCTCTTACGGCTGTGATACGCTTGTTGCAGAAGGTCTTGTAAATTTGGTGGCTAAAGAAAAAGAACTTATGATTGCACCCACCATTGCATACAGTCCGTCAAGCTACGCTGTCGGCGGAAGAAAGAGCGGAACGGTGCACGTTCCCGAACGCGCTTTTGAAGATTACGTTTACTACGTTTTCAAGAGTTTACTTTATTCGGGTTATAGAAATATTTACGTAGTAATCCATCACCAGTTCGAACAGGAACACGAAATGCCTATGACGCTATGCTATCGTACGGCGGCTAAACGCGCTACTATGGAATACCTAGAAGAAACCTTAGGTGAAGGTTGGTGGGGTAGTGAGAGTTATTCTAACTACTACGAAGAAATGGAAGGCGATAACGATCCGTTCAGTTGGATAAAAGTTATACCTACCATGAGTACGGCTGTTCAGAACGCGACAGGTTACGACCACGCAGGTAAGTATGAAACGTCAATACTTATGAGTTTGTATCCCGATAGCGTTGACCTTTCTAGGCTTGGTGATATCAAGCATTGGTTTACCGAAGCGGCAAAAGACGCAAGCACCAAAATCGGTGACGAGATGGTTGCTAAATCGGTTGAATACTTAAAACAAGCAATTAAATAAATGCAATGAAGCGGCTGTTGTTTAAGCAGTCGCTTTAATATTTTATTTGGCTTTACGATTTATGTAATTTTATCTAAAAACGAACCGAAATTTTAATCCTTTTCTATTGAAAATAGAAACCGATTGTTGTATAATAAAATAAAGATAAGTCAATCGACTGATTAAGGAGAATATTATGAGAATTTTAATAGGCGCGGACTTAGTGCCAACAGACATTAACTTTGACCTTTTCACCAAAGGTGACGCAGTCGCTTTAGTCGGCGAAAAAATCAAGAAGATTATGGATCAAGTTGATTACAGAATTTTCAACTTAGAGCTTGCGCTTACCGATAAAGAAACGCCTATCAAAAAGGCAGGTCCGAATATCGGCGCGCCCACTTCTACTATCAACGGCTTTAAAGCACTTGGCGTTGACCTTTTGGGCATATCCAACAACCACGTTTTAGACCACGGTTACGAAGGGTTTGTTTCTACTATTAAAACGCTTGACGACGCAGGGATTAACCACGTCGGCGCAGGGTTTACCAAAGAAGAGGCGAAAAAACCTTTCTTTATCGAAAAGGACGGAAAGAAAGTCGGTGTTTACGCTTGCTGTGAGCACGAGTTTTCTTGGATAGACGACTACGGGTTTGGCGCAAACGGATTTGATCCTTTGGACGCGCTCGACGAAATTGCCGAGGCTAAAAAACAATGTGATTATTTAATAGTTTTGTACCACGGCGGAAAAGAACACTACCGCTATCCGTCACCGCACTTAGCAAAGGTTTGCAGAAAAATTGTTGAAAAAGGCGCGGATATCGTTTTATGCCAGCACACCCATTGCGTTGGTACGGAAGAAGACTATAAGGGCGGAAAGATTATTTTCGGTCAGGGCAACTTCGTGTTCGCAAGAAACTACGCCAACACTCCGACTTGGGGGGAAGGTTTTGCTGTAATTATAGATATAACCGATAACGGTGTAAAATACGAGTACGTACCGTATAACAAAACCGACGTAGGCATTACTTACGACCAAACGGGTGAAGTGTTAAAAGGACTTAAAGAGCGTTCGGAAGAGATTAAACAGTCGGGCTTTATAGAAAAGACTTTTGCGGATATGGCTGCGGATACAGTCGTTGCTAGATACGTTCAACATATTATTAAACGCCCAGCGTCTGAGATTAAAGACGAAGACTTATACATCGGACTTTTCCACTTTGCAGAGTGCGACGTTCACCACGAGTGCTTGCTTACGGGATTAAGAAAGCGTATGGGCTTAGGCAAATACGGCGAATTTAAGAAAGATTAATTTATTTTGCGTTATGAACAAGGAAAGCAGTTACAAACAATACTCGATAGACGTGATTATAGCCGTGCTTGCAGGACTGGTCGTTTCAGTAGCCTACTACTTTTTTCAAAACAGTAACGGCTTTGCACCGGGCGGTGTAGGTGGTCTTGCAACTATGACTTATCACCTTATAGGTTACAGCGTACCGTGGGCGTATATCATGCTTGCGTTCAATATTCCTATTTTTATTCTCGTAACCATTTTCGTCAATAAAAAACTAGGAATATTCCTTATAATCTATATGGTGGTGCAGTCGTTCGGTACGGAACTTTGGCGAATAGTCGGGTTTAAGCCGTATTCTGCTATTAACAATTGCGAAGATTTTAATATAGTGTTTGCATGCGTTGCAACAGGCGTTGTATCAGGGTTCGGGTTTTCGCTTATGCTGCGTAGGTTCGGCGCAAGCGGCGGTACTTACGCCATATCCGCGCTACTAAAAAAGGCTAGACCTGCCCTTAATATCGCATACGTTTCCTTTTTGATGGATAGTTCGGTCGTAGCAATAGCCTTTTTCGTGTACGGTATGAAAGTCACACCCGTTATTTGTACGCTTATCAACCTATTTATTGCAAACGTGGTGGTCGATTATTTCTTGTCTGGTATGCGCAACGGTTATAAGTTTGAAATTGTTACCGATAGACCTGACGAATTGTCTAACGAACTTATCGAAAAACTTCACCACGGCGTATCCGAGATAAAGGTTATGGGTATGTATTCTCACACCGAAAAATATATGGTCGTTTGCATTATCCGTAAAAAGCAGATAGGCGAGATGATGAAAATTATTAAAAAATACTCCGGCTCGTTCGCTAACTATTCCAAAGTGAACGAAGTGTTCGGAAGATTTAGAAAGTAAAAAACCTATTTAAGGAGTAAAATATATGAGTTATTTAAAAGACAATTTCCTTTTGGAAAATAAAACGGCGGAAAAACTTTACTTTGATTACGCAAAAGATATGCCGATTTTCGACTATCATTGCCACTTGCCCGAAAAGCAGATTTTAGAAAACGCAGCGTTTAACGACGTGTTTGAAATTTGGCTTAAAGGCGATCACTATAAGTGGCGTTTAATGCGCAATTACGGCATTGACGAAGAGTTTATCACGGGGGATAAGACCAACAAAGAAAAATTCTTTTGTTACTGCAAAGTCTTGGGTACGGCGTTCGGCAATCCCTTATACCATTGGTCACAGGTAGAACTCAAAGAGTTTTTTAACTGTGAGATTGAAATTAACGAAGATAACGCGGAAACCATTTGGAACTGGTGTAACGACTATATTAAACTGAACAACATTACACCCCAAAGCCTTATCGAAAAATCAAACGTTACGCATATCTTCACAACCAACGAGATTTTCGACGACACGTCAACTTTCGTTGAGATTGCAAAGAAAGGCTATAAATTCAAAGTTATCCCTGCTTTCCGTGCCGATAAGATTATGAACTTAGAGGCTGTTGGATACACCGATACTATCGCAAAACTTGAAACTTTGGTCGGCTCTGTTAAAAATATCGACGACCTTGAAAACGCTATTGAAAAAAGACTTCAAGAGTTCATTAAAGTCGGTACGACTGCAAGTGATATCGCTTTGCAGAGCGTTTACGCAGTAGCCGAAAAGGCAGATGCGGACAAGGTTTTTGCTAAGGCAATCAAGGGCGAAAGTATAAGCGCGGCAGAGGCTGAAGTGTTCAAGGGATACTTTACTTATTTCTTGTTTAAACTTTACGCTAAGTACGATATCAGAACAGAACTTCATATCGGCGCAATGAGAAACAATAACTCGGTAATGCTCAAAAAACTTGGGCTTGATACCGGTTACGACAGCATTGCAGAAGACAATAGTATTAAACTTATGTCAAGATTGTTCGATAGATTAAACGACGAAAACGCATTGCCAAGAACTATTATATTTAACCTTAACCCCAAGATGAATACTGAAATCATGACCTTGCTCGGCTGTTTCCAAGACAGTAGCGCAAAGGGTAAAATTCAGTACGGTCCTGCGTGGTGGTTCTTAGATAATAAGGTAGGCATGGAAAATCACTTGAAAGATCTTACCGCAACAGGGCATATAGCAACTTTCGTTGGCATGCTAACCGATAGCCGTTCGCTATTGTCGTATCCTAGACACCATTATTTTAGAAGAATACTCTGTAACTATCTCGGCACGCTTATGGAAAAGGGCGAGATAACGCAGGATATCGAACTTGTAGGCAGCGTTATTAAAGACGTATCCTATAACAATTCGATAGCGTACTTCAATATGAAATAAAAATTAAAAAATGCTAACCCGTTCTAAAAAATATGGACGGGTTTTCTATTGTTAATCAGTAATAAAATGCTCTTTTTCATTTGACAATAAAGGTTAAGCGTGATATACTCTTTGTGTATCAATAAATTTTTTAACTACGTTAAAAGTATTAAGGTGATAAGTTATGCAAAAACAAACGCTTGAAATGGTAAAAGACGCATATAAGATCGAGGCAGAGTGTATTACTAATATGCTCGAATATTTGGACGAAACAGAGTTTTCAAAAGCCGTTGAACTTTTGGAGAACGCGCCTCGCATAGGAACTTGCGGTTGCGGTCACTCTGGCATAATTTGTCAGCACTTGGCGCATCTTCTCTGCTGCATTGAACAGCCTGCAAGGTTTATATCACCTGCGGAAGCCGTTCACGGCGCAACGGGATTTTTGCAAGAAGGGGACGTTATGGTTTTTGCTTCACGCGGCGGTAAAACCAAAGAACTTCTTCCTATTATCGATATTTGCAAAGCAAAGGGCGTTAAGATTATATCCATAACCGAAAATATGGAATCCCCCTTGGCGTTAAATGCGGACGCCGTATTAAAGCAGTACGTAAATAGGGAAACGGACAAGTACAATTCTCAGGGTACTACTTCAACGACTGCGCTCTGTATGATATGTCACGCTCTTCAAACTGCGCTCATAGAAGAAACAGGTTTTAAGAACGAACAGTTTGCGCTTATCCACCCGGGTGGAGCAGTCGGCGAAAGACTTAACAAAAAATAGAGGAGAAAGATTTATGAATAAGAATTATAAAATAAGCGAACCGTTTTTTGAATACGGCCCTAAATGCTATATGTACGGCGAAACCTTGCTTAAAATGGCAAAGGGGTTGGATAAACTCGCTAAAAAATACGATATGGATATCGTTTTAGATATTCCCGATACTGAAATCTATAACGTAGCAAGACACGTTAAACGCGTTCACGTTTATTCTCAGCATATGGACAGTATCCCCGTTGGTCGCGGAATGGGCAGAACTCTTCCCGAGGCAGTTAAAGCGGCAGGTGCAGTCGGCGTTATGCTTAACCACGCTGAACATAAACTTACCATTGAAGAAATCGAAGCGGCAATAAAGCGCGCGGACGAACTTGGCTTAGCCACTATGGTTTGCGCTGACTCTATTGAAGAAGTTAAGGCAATCGCTAAACTTGGACCTAACATCTTAGTTGCAGAACCCACCGAGCTTATCGGAACGGGTAAACCCGCGGACAAGGAATACGTTGACGAAGTTATAAGGGTAATTAGAGAGATTAACCCCGATATCAAACCTTTCCCGTCGGCAGGTATCAGCAAGGGCGAAGACTGCTATAACATCATTAAAGCAGGTTCATCTGCATCTGGTTGCTCTTCAGCAATCGCAAAAGCCGCAGATCCCTTGGCACTCGCTGAAGAGATGATTGCGGCTGTTAGAAAGGCTTACAATGAACGTAAAGGCTTATAAACTTTGCACTGCTGCGTTTACTGTAAAAGGGATTTGACCTTCGTGACCAGACGGTCAACTCAGTCCGAACGCTTTTTAGAGCCTTGCATTGTTTGTTTCTAAACCTTTACAAGTAAAAATCTTATTATCAATAAAGCAAAAAACCCGAAAGGGTTAAAATAAAACAAAAAAACATTTATAAAAGGAGAACTTAGCACTATGGAATTCAAAATTTTCCAAAAAGAAATTGAGCTTCAGTCAAGAGGCTGGATCCCCACTTTCCACGACATCAGAAAAGAAATTCTCGAAATAGTAGAAGCTTCTGGCGTTAAGAACGGTACTGTAGCAATCGTATCACACCACACCACTTGTTCGGTAATGGTTCAGGAATGCTCACACGACATCGACTCTTTCGACCTTGAATATCTTCAGCACGACCTTCTCGATATCATGAGAAAGATGATACCTGACTTTGCTGAAGAACATCAATATCGTCACCCTGGTCCTATCCATGCTCAGTATGGTAGACACGTAAACGAACCCGGTGACTACTCTTCAATGAATACCGACGGACATCTTCGTAGCGTATTCTTTGGCAGAAGCGAAACCTTAACCATTAAGGACGGCAAACTCGACCTTGGTTTGTTCGCTCACATTTACTTCATTGACTGGGATCACGTTATTGCTCGTCGCAGACAGGTTAACGTAACCGTTATGGGTACTGCTGAGGAAGTAGGCGATAGAAAGTGGAACGACGGAAAGGTTATCGACACCAAACGTAAATTCACCGAAGAAGAAAAAGCTTACGATATCCACTACGATTTACAGCAGCAAAGATAAAAAAACAAACTTTCTCTGCCGAATTCATTCGGCAGAGAATATTTTTATGTTTTAGGAAAAGTATTATGGAAACCTTTCTTTTAACAATTCAGCAAACGGCAAGTTTGCTTGCGATTATATTTATAGGTTATTTTTTCAAAAAGAAAAAAATAATTAACGCAGACGGACAGAAAATGCTAGCTGGATTATTGGTAAATTTATTTTCGCCTGCGTATGCTATTTCAAATCTTTCATCTACCTTGTCTACTGACAAGTTGGTTGAATATCTCGTTTACTTGTTAGTGTGTGCAGTTCTTACGGTATTCCTTATTTTTATAGGTATGCCTATGGCTAATACTTTTGGCAGAACGAAACTTCAAAAGAACATATTAAAATACGCTTTTACTTTTGGTAATATAGGTTATTTTGGTTATCCACTTTTGCAAGCGGTTTACCCCGAATTGTTGCCTGCGTACATAATATTTTGTATTCCTATGAATATCGCAATTGCAACCTATGGCTATGCGGTACTTACTGAAAAGGTTTCAAACGAACCGCTCGAAGGAATAAAAGATATTAAAAAATCAAACGTATTTAAGAGAGCTTTTTTATCGTTACCTTTTATCGGCACTGTTATAGGTATAATCATAGGACTATTGCCTATAACACTACCAAAAGTGATAAGTGGAACACTTTCAACGCTTGGCTCTTGTCAAGGAGCAACAGCAATGCTTTTGACGGGTGCTGTTTTGGCAAACGTTCCGTTTAAGCAACTTTTTAGCGCATGGAAACCTTACTTTTTCGGGTTTATTAGATTGGTAATAATACCTTTAATTGTAATTGCTATATTGGTTATTATAAACCTTTGCGGAGTACATGGCGATTTGTTTAAGGGCGTAGCCGTTTTGTCTATAATAGCGTCGGCAATGCCTATAGGAATGAACGTTGTCGTTTATCCGGAATCAGCAGGGTTGGACAGTACGGAAGGTGCAAAAACGTGTTTTATTTCATACGTTTTGGCAGTAGCGTTTATGCCTCTCGTCTTTATGTTAATGGAAACTATAACAAATGGTTTTGTGTAAAACTAATAAAATAAACAAAGCGCGTAATCGTTCAAACGATTGCGCGCTTTTTGTATTCTGTTGGCGTTAGTCCCGTAAGTTTTTTGAAAGTTTTAGTAAAATAGTTAGATGAATCAAAGGCAAGTTTTTCGGATATCTCTTTTACCGACATATCGTCGCCCCTTAGCATTTCTTTTGCCGCCTTGATTTTTAAGTCTAGATAGTAATCCATAACGCTTTTGTTCGTAGCAGACTTAAACTGCCTAAATATATACGCTTTGCTGTAACTTATTTTCTTTGCTATATCGTCGATTGAAAGTCGCGTGAATAGGTTAGCCTTTAAGATTTTAATAATATCTTCCGCAAGTTTGTTGTTTATTTCAGTTTCTTGCAAAAAGACGTCGTTGCCGTACTCGGTTTCTGTAAGCGAACGCATAATGTCGATAAGTAGCATTTCTAAATAATTCTTAATTAGTTGTTCGCCACCGAGAGTTGGTTGCGGAAGAAGACTTAAAAGTTCTATATCCGAATTATAAAAGGTTATATCGTAAGTCTTTTTTGCAATCTCAATAATTTCCCTTACGAACGCAGTTTGTCGCTGCTTTAATTTTACCGTCCGCGCGTCAAAAAACCGCATTGCCTCGGATAAGCACTCGAACGATACGACGAAAATTTTCGTTCCTTTATCGCAAGATAGGGCGTGGCTGACGTTGGGGGAGTGGAAAACCATTTGCCCTTCTTTAAGTTCAAAGCTTTGACCAGCTTGAGCGTAGGTCGCAAGACCCTTAAAAACGAAAACCGCTTCCCAAAAATCGTGATGTTCTTCTTCCTGTCTCATAGGCTCTTCGGGCTCTAAGTAATGTATTGAAACAATTCTACTAATAACCAAAAGACTCTTGATTTTATGCTTAAAATATTTTCTCATGTATAGAGTATAACACAATAATAAATTTTTAGCAAGTATATTATTTTACCCTTTTTGTATATTATTATCTATTGCAATTTGGAAATATATGTATTAAAATTAGAGTAAGTTGATTTTAAACTTTCAATAAAGGAGAAAAAAGTATGAGAATTCTTGCGATAGGTTGTCACCCAGATGATATTGAAATCGCTTGTTCAGGCACTCTTGCTAAATGCGTTCAAAGGGGCGACACGGTAATAGTTTGCCACACGTCGAGCGGTAATTTAGGTCACGTTATTATTCCACCGGACGAACTTTCGGTTATGAGAGCGAACGAGGCTAAAAAAGCAGGTGCGCTTGCAGGTATTGAAGTTATTTGGGGCGGCTTTGACGATTTGGAAATTTACGAAAACAATAAAGCGGCAAGGGATAAGATGGTAGACGTTATAAGATACGCTAACCCCGATTTAATAATAACCCACGACCCAGAGGACTATATGCCCGACCATACTTCGGTAAGTAAACTGGTTTTTGATGCAAGCTTTACGGCAACGCTACCAAACTATAAATGCAGCGTTCATAAATTTACTAAGGACGACACGCCTGCAAAACTCGTTCCTATCTATTATATGGATACTTTGGCGGGCGTAAACTTTAACCCGACTATGTACGTTGATATTACCGAAACGCTCGACTTGAAACTTAAAATGCTCAACTGTCATGAAAGTCAAATAGTGTGGATGAGAGATCACGACCACATTGACTTCCCCGATATGGTTAAGACTTGTTCTAGATACCGCGGTTATCAATGCGGCGCAGAGTATGCCGAAGGGTTTAGACAATGCCAAGTATACCTAAAAGGTACTACCAAGAGATTATTACCTGAATAATATGGAGAAAACTATGAGAATTAGATGGTGTGTAATAGGCGCAGGCGGTATAGCTGATAGGCGCACTATACCTGCAATACTTGAAGACAAAGACAACCAATTAGTTGCAGTCATGGATACCGTCGCTGAAACGGCGGAACGTGTGGGCAAAAAGTACGGCGCAAAATACTTTACGTCCGAAGAAGAAATGTTAAAGAGCGTAGAGTGTGACGCCGTGTATATTGCAACGCCCGTGTTTAAGCATTACGAGCAAGCAATGCTTGCGTTGTCGTACGATAGACACGTGTTCGTGGAAAAGCCCGTATGCTTAACGGCAAAAGACGGTGCAAAACTGGTCAAGGCGTTTAAGGACGCAGGAAAACAGTTAGAGATAGGATATATGATGAAATATCATAACCTACACTTAAAAGCCAAAGACATAATAAAGCAAGACGGTATCGGCAAGGTAAACGACGTAAGGGCGCAGTTTTCTTGCTGGTATCCCGATATCCCAGGTGCGTGGCGTCAAAACAAATCGCTCGGTGGGGGCGGTGCGGTAATGGACCTTGCCGTTCACGCAATCGAACTTATTGAAGACGTGCTTGAAGATGAGATAACCGACGTTAAGTCTTTCTATTCGACAAGAACTTTCAGTTACGAAGTTGAAGACGGCGCAGTTATGATATTTAGAACCAAAGGCGGCGTTCTTGGTCATATCGACGTAAACTTTAACGTACCCGACAATGCGTCCGTAAGCAAGTTTGAACTTTACGGTGATAAAGGTTATATCGTTTGCGAAGGCACGCTTGCCCAAGAAGAAAAAGGTAAGCTTATGCACTTGTATTCACCACAGGGCGATTACGTTGCAGCGCAGAACCGCACGACTAACGAGCCGATAGTTTACCAAGGCGCGCAGTCAAACCTTTATCTTAAACAGATCAACAATTTCTGCAAGAAGTTAAGAAGT
Source organism: Clostridiales bacterium (assembly GCA_015055805.1). GTDB lineage: Bacteria > Bacillota > Clostridia > Christensenellales > Borkfalkiaceae > UBA1259. The sequence continues at coordinate 131,060 of SVHN01000003.1, read as the reverse complement.
GGCAAGACAGACTATGCTTATACGGATAGGGCTGTTCACGTTCAGGAACTTGTTGAGCGTATTTATAACGACGATAAAAGATAATAATATAATCAATCATTAAAGGAGAAAAAAGATGGATTTTAATTCAACGGTAAAAGGCAGTTTGTTAGAAGGATTTTATCCCGAAGGTTGGGACTTTGAAAAGATCGATAAGTGTTGCAGTAACGCACCCGAATCGGTAACCGAAAGACAGGATTTCTGGAACGAGAAATTTACACCTATCGAGTGCAAAGACCTTACCGAGTTTGACGTAAAAATGGGTCACGAAATAGCAAATGAAATAAGAAAAGCAAACGAAAACAATCAAAAACTTGCGTTTATTCTTCCCGTAGGACCTATGGGTATGTATAAATGGGCGGTTTACTTCCTTAAAGAGTGGAACGTTTCTTGTAAGAACGTTTGGTGCTTTAATATGGACGAATGGGCAGATGCTGAAGGTAACACCATAACGGGCGAAGCATCTTTCCAGAACGCAATGGAAACGGCTTTCTATAACCCCTTGGGTGAACTTACCGTTCCTAAGGATCACAGAAACTTTGCAACCAAAGAAAATCTTCCCACTTATCCAGAGAAGATTGCAGCTCTTAAAAAAGACGGCGCAAAACTCGTACTTGTTTACGGTATCGGCAGAATGTGTCATATCGCGTTCTGGGAACCACAGTTCGGTTCGGAATTTTCTTCTGACGAAGAGTGGAAAGCACAGCCTTATAGAATCGGTGCAAAACTTCACCCACTAACCATTGAACAGAACGCTATCACGTCGTTTAAGTCAAGAACTTCGCTCGTTCCCTGCCGTGCTAACACCATAGGACCGGGACTTATGTTTCAAGCGGACTATGCAATCGGCGGTGCGGACGGCGTATTCTCTCGCGGTATGCAATGGCAGGGTATGAGCCTTTGGATGACGCTTAGATATACGCCTAGCAGATGGGTAACTTCTTCGTTTATTCCCACTATCCCCGGAAGATTGTTCTTCCTTAAAGAACTTGCTGGTCCGTTAGTTCCCGATATGAACTAAAAACCATACTTAATTTTTGGTGAGATTATGAAAAAATTTATAATGTACGGCGCAGGAAATATCGGCAGAGGTTTTATCGGACAGTTGTTTTCGGGCGCAGGTTATTCGGTTGGCTTTGTAGATATAAACAAAGAGTTTATCGCAAGGCTTAATCAAGATAAAGAATACCCCGTGGACGTGGTTAGCAATTCTGGAACGGAAGAGATTATCGTTAAAAACGCTTACGGTATAGACGGCAGCGATATTGAACTCGTTTCTGAAGAGATAGCAGCGGCAGATATTATGGCAACGGCTATCGGTGTGAACGTGTTAAAGTTTATTGCTAAGCCCATTGCTTTGGGATTAAAGAAAAGGTTTGAAAGGGGCGCAAAGCCGTTCAATATCATTATTTGTGAAAACCTTATCGGCGCAGACCACTTCCTTAAAGGTCTTATAAAAGAGCAAATCCCAGAATACGCAGATAAAATCGACAACGAAGTAGGTTTTGTTGAAGCAAGTATCGGCAGAATGGTACCTATGCTTTCCGAAGAAAAGAGGAAGGGTAACCCGCTCCGCGTTGCTGTTGAACCGTATAATATTTTACCTGTAGATAAGGCTGCGTTCAAAGGTGAAATTCCGAACTTAGAAAAACTTTATCCGTACGAACCGTTCAATCTGTTTATACAGAGAAAGTTGTTTATGCACAATATGAGTCACGCAACTTGCGCGTACCTTGGATTTTTAAGGAACTACGAGTATATTTACGAAACGGTTGCCGACTTTGATATTAAGTACGTTGCTTACCGCGCGCTCGTTCAATCTGCGCTTGCTATAGCAAAAGAAAACGGCGTAAACATTGAAGAGCTTTTACCACATGCGGAAAATCTTCTTTACCGTTTTACCAACAAAGCACTTGCAGATACCGTTAGTAGGGTGGGAAAGGATACCAAGAGAAAGTTGTCGTCAAACGACCGTCTTATCGGCGCGTTAAACCTTGCGGAAAAACACGGACTTCCCTGTGAATTTTTGTGCATAGGTATTGCTGCGGGTATGAATTTTAACCCGGACGGTGACGATAGCAGTATAGAACTCTCAGCTTTTGCAAAAGAGAACGGCGCAAAAGAAACGCTTAAAAAATACTGCGATTACCACGGCAATATGACCGACCTTATAGTAACGCTTTACGACATGATAAGAAACGGTAAACAAATCTCTGCGCTCGTTAAATACGTTGAAGAGTTAAGCGGAAAAACTATGAGGGTATAATATGGAAAGAAAAGGTATAGCGCTTGCTGGTAATATACTTACCGACAACGTAAAGATGATAGGCAGCTATCCCGAAAAAGGTATGCTTGTTACTATAACCGACGAATCCCTTGCGGTGGGCGGTTGCGTACCGAACACGGGAATAGATATTAAAAAACTTGATCCCGAACTTGACGTTTACGCTTACGGCAGGGTAGGCTCAGACTATAAAGGCGAATTTGTAGTTAACCAAATGAAAAAGGTCGGTTTGGACGTGTCTGGGGTTAAGGTCAGCACGACTGCGCCCACTTCTTATTCGGACGTTATGACAGTTTCTGGCACGGGTGAAAGAACTTTCTTCCACCACCGCGGCGCAAACAAGGAATTTAATCCTTCGGACGTTGAACTAGAAAAGGTGACTGCAAAAATTTTACACGCTGGATATCTAATGTTGCTCGACGGGTTTGATAAGATTAATCCCGACGGAACGACGCCTATGTCGGAGTTTTTAAAAGCCGCGCAAGCACTTGGGATAAAGACTTCAATCGACTTAGTTAGTGAAAGTAGCGGAAACTTCTATAAGGTTGCATCAGCAGCACTTCCGAATTGCGATTACGTTATAATCAACGAGATAGAGGCAGGGCAAATCGTCGGCATTGAGCCGCGCGATAAAGACGGTAATTTAATAGAAGAAAACGTAAAGCAAATACTTTCAAAACTTATTGCTTTCGGCGTTAAAGAAAAAGTCGTCGTTCATTGCCCAGAGAAAGGATTTTGCCTTGACAAATCAGGTAACTATACGGCTGTTGCATCAATCAAACTTAAAAAAGGCTTTATCAAGGGCAGCGTGGGCGCAGGCGACGCTTTCTGTGCAGGGTGCTTATATGCAATCTATAACAATTATTCTGATGAAGAAATGCTTTCCTTTGCAAACCTTGTTGCTGTAAATTGTCTTTCCGCGCCCGACTCTGTCGGCGGTGTTACGCATAAAGACAGACTAAAAGATTGCCTTAATTAACTACGCTTAAAATAATAAGATTATAAAAATCGGTGGAAATTTCACCGATTTTTTATTTTGTCGTAAAAAAGATTGATTTACTTTGCCGATAATAATATAATAAGAAATAGGATAAGATTGAAATAAATTTACAAGGAAAGTTATGGAAAAACTTAAAAGAGTTTTAAGATTATTTTTAGCGATGTTTAAAATCGGTCTGTTCACTTTTGGCGGCGGATACGCAATGATCGCCATTATTGAACGCGAAATAGTCGAAAAAAAACAATGGATTAACCACGACGAATTCGTCGATTTAATCGCTATTGCCGAATCTACACCGGGACCGCTAGCGATAAATTCCGCGACCTACGTAGGGTATAAGATTGCAGGCGTTTTAGGCTCGGTGTTTGCAACCTTAGGCGTGGTGCTGCCGTCGTTTATCATAATTTTTATTATATCTTTGTTTTTTGATGCCTTTCTTGCTATTGAGTGGGTGGCTTACGCTTTCCGCGGAATACAGGCAGCAGTTGCTTTCCTTATCCTTAACGCAGGAATAAAGATGTTAAAGAAGGTCAAAAAAAGCGTGTTCGGTATAATCATGACTTCGCTTACCGTACTGTGCTTTGTAACTCTATCGCTACTTGCCGTAAGTTTCTCTTCCATCTTCTATATCCTTATAGGCGGTGTGGTAGGGCTTACCGCGTACCTTATAACTTATATAAAAACTCGCAAACAAAAAACTATCGTTCAAATGGGTAGCGATTTAAATGACGAAAAGGAGGGTGAATAATGCCTATTGTTTTAGACTTATTTTTGACCTTCTTTAAAATCGGCGCGGTGTCTTTCGGCGGTGGCTATGCTATGATACCGCTGTTCACCGAAGAGGCACTAAGATACGGACTTACGAACTCGCAAGTAATGAACTTTATAGCAGTAGCGGAATCTACGCCCGGCCCGATAGCTATTAATATGGCGACCTTTATCGGGTCTTCGCAAGGCGGAGTGCTGGGCGCAATGTTTGCAACGCTTGGCGTAGTTTTGCCGTCCTTTATAATAATTCTTGTCGTGGCGTCGCTAGTTAGCGGGCTAATGAAGTTTGCAGGGGTGCAAGGCTTTTTGAGCGGATTAAGACCTGTAGTAGTAGGACTTATCATAGCAACGGGTATTACTATGGTGCTCAGCGTAATCTTTTCGCTCGGTGCAATAGCAAACGGCGTAAGTTTCGACTGGAAAGCACTAGTTGTGTTTATCGTTGTTGCGGCTGTGTATTATACGGCAAAGATTTGGAAGAAAAAAGTTTTGTCGCCTATACTTTTAATACTTATTGCTGCAATTCTTGGCATAATATTATACGGTTTAATTTAACTAAATGAAAAACGCGCAAATTTATTTGCGCGTTTTTGTCATATAATCTTGACTTTTATTTATTGTTTTGCACCGCACTCTGGGCAGAATTTAGCCGTGGAAGAGAGTTCCGCGCCACATTCCGAACAGAATTTTTTGGTGGGAAGTTTTGCGCCACACTCAGGACAAAACTTGGATTTGGCACCGATATCCGCTCCGCACGACGGACATTTTTTTGATGTCGAAGTCGGTTGAGCCGTTTGTTTTTCGGGGGTAGGGGTATTGCTTTGTTTAAATGCATCTGCGAAAACTGCGCCCATGCCTGCGCCTGCGCCTATACCTACGCCCGCGCCCATAAACGCGCCGCCCATACCGGGATTTTTGGCAGCGTCTTTCATTGCCTCAGCCGCAGCGACTTTCATCATGACGTCAGTCTTGTCGCCGAGTATGCCGAGTTTGCTGCGTTCGTCGATAGCCTGTTCAACTTCTTTGGGAACGGACATATTCTCAATAAATAGGTTGGTAAGAAGAAGACCTATCTCTTTGAACTTGTTCTGTATGTTTGCCTTTACTATTTGATTGAACTCAATGGTGTTTCCTGCTAAGTCAAGCGCGGAAATTCTGCTTTCACCTATAGCGTCTGTAAGCGCGGAAACTAGCATTGTTTTAAGCCAGTCGGTAATATCTTCGGTTACGAAAGAAGAGTTGGTGCCGAATAATTCTTTTAAGAAAACGCCAGCGTCGTCAACCTTGAAGGCGTAAGACCCATATCCTTTAACTCTTATCATGCCGAATTCAGGGTCGCGCATCATAATGGGGTTAGACGTTCCCCACTTGTGCCCCGTGAACTGTTTAGTGTTTACAAAATATACGTCAACGGATATAGGTGTCTGGAATCCATATTTCCAACCGGCAAGTTTAGAAAGAATAGGGAATATGTCGGTGTTAAGGTTATAAGTACCAGCAGGGAAGATATCGCAAATCTGCCCTTTATGAACAAAAATAGCCTGTTGTGATTCGCGAACAATAAGTTTGCTCTTATGGTTAATCTCTCTTCCGCCCTTGGGAAGTGGGAATTTATGAACCAAAGTATCCTTAGAGTTATCCGCCCACTCGATAATTTTCAAAAACAAAGCCATAATTAAAACTCCTACCAAGTAATTTTTAACAAATTATAACATATAAATAAAAATTTATCAATATTTTCACTTAATTTGCGTTTACATTTTTAAATTGTTTTGCTATAATAACCTTACATAGAATATTTGCAAGTGGTAACAACGTAGCATAGTTGCACTTTAAACGATAGGTTAAAGTGCTATGTAGCGGAGTTAGTCAAAGAAAATAGGGATCCCAAAAATTGTCGAAGAAATTTTTGGGAAAGAGGAGGGACAACGTAGCATAGTTGCGCTTTAGCCGATAGGATAAAGTGCTATGTGGCGGAGTTTGTCCCGACGTGCAGGTGTAGTTTAGTGGCAAAACAACAGCTTCCCAAGCTGTGGTTGTGAGTTCGATTCTCATCACCTGCTCCACAAAAGCGACCAAAAGGTCGCTTTTTTTCGTGGAGCAGGTGATGAGAATCTCCGTAGCAAAGCGGAGGAGCTTCTCCGAACAACGGAAACTACACGAGCGGATAATCAAATGGAGAAGATGTCCCAAAAGGTCGCTTTTTTTCGTGGAGCAGGTGATGAAGTTAAGAATATATTAAAAAACTAATACGGCAAAATTTGTATAAGCGATTGACTTATAATAAAAATAATTATATAATAATCAGTATGGACGATTTTGTGGTTAAATTTAAGCAAAATCAGACATAATTAATAAAGTTAAATTTTAAGGAGAATAAAATCATGGCAAACAAAATCACGGAAAACACTACTATTTTTGAAGCAATTCAGTTGAATCCCAAGGCTGGTGAAATTCTTATGTCGCACGGCATGCATTGCTTAGGTTGTGCGCTTGCTCACGGTGAAACCGTTGGCGAAGCGGCTGACGTTCACGGCGCAGACCTTGAAGAAATGCTCAAAGAATTAAACGATATAGAAGAATAATTTATGGAAGAAAATATCGGTGCTTTTGAAGAAGAACAAAAGCAGGTTGATAACGAGTCTATAAAATGCGAAGCTTGTGGGTCGAATATGGTTTTCGATCCTGATACGCAAATGCTCGAATGTCCGCATTGCGGAACAAAAAAAAGTTTTGCAACTGACGTTTTCGCAAAGGAAATAGACATAAACGCTGGTTTTGACGAGTCGTTTAAGTGGACGGCGGAAGAAGCCGTAGTTTTCGCTTGTGAAAATTGCGGCGCAAAGGTAGTTTTAAAAAACGGAGAGACGGCAAAGTCTTGTCCGTTTTGCGGTACTTATCATGTAAGAAAGACCGACGAACTTGCAGGCGTAAAGCCCAACGCGCTTATTCCTTTTTCCTTTGATTTGGATAAGTCGTTAGAGTACAGCCGCACGTGGGCTAAAAAGAGATTTTTTGCACCTAATAAGTTCAAGAAAAAACTAGTTACCGAAAACGTAAAGGGCGTGTATTCGCCGTGTTTTACTTTCGATAGCAGAACGTCGTCTTACTACGAGGCGCGGTTAGGAACTACGCACACTAGAACGGTAGGCTCTGGAAAGAATAAAAGAGTACAAACTTACGTTATATGGCGAAACGTTAGGGGAAGATATTACTATAACTTTGACGACGTGCTTATCACCGCGGGAGAGAAACTCGGTCAAAAAGTCTTAAATAAAATTCAACCCTTTTCAACTAACGCCAGCAAAGAGTACGAAGAAAAGTATATGCTCGGTTTTATGGCGTATCATTACGATCAAGAATTGACCGAGTGTTGGTCTGATGCAAAAACCATTATGGATGCAGAGATTAAACGAGGCATACTCTCGCAGTACGTTTACGATAAGGTTGCATACTTTAACGTTTCCACGGCGCACGAAGGGGTAACTTATAAGTACGTTATGCTACCCGTATACGTTGGAAATTATAAGTACAACAAAAAGGTGTACAATTTTTACGTCAACGGCGAAACGGGAAAGGTTAGCGGAAAATATCCCAAATCCGTGCCGAAAATTCTCGGCGTGGTGTTCGGCGCGATAGCTTTGGCTGTGGGAATTGCGCTACTGACTTTACTTTAAGTAAAGCGAAAAATTTAAAAAAGACGGTAAAAAATTAAAAATTTGGATAAAAAAGACAGAAAATCCAAAAAAAACCGAATTTTTCATTGACCAAATGCCGTTCGATGTTATATAATTCTTAGGATAGGCTTGTTATAATATAGCGAAAAGTACAGCCTTTTCGTAGGAGGCAAAAATGAGTAGAGGAAAGTCAATAACTTTATTGTCGATAATAAGCGCGTTGGTGGCTATTTTATTGGTGCTAACCTTCGTTCGTTTTCCTGTCGGCGAAATTAAGACTTACAATTCCGCGTTGCGTGCAATCGAACTCGATTACGATATCGAGGGCGGTACGGCTTACACGTTAAAGCTCGCTGCGGATAACGAAGAAGAAGTCGAAGATATAGACGAGGTAGTTGAAACGCTTGAATACAGACTCAACGAACTCGGATATTCAGTTTTTTCTGTTAAAGCGTTAATGAGTACGGAAGAAGGCGTTGAAGATTACGATATAAGAATCGAAACCAAAACGACCGAAAGCCTAAACTCTGATATCGCAGCGATAGTTGCTTACGGCGAAGTGGAATTCTTCGGCGGTTCGGCAGAAAACCCGACCACGGAAATTCTTGCTGATATGGAAGTCGTTGCCGACGCGCAGTTCTTAGGAATGCAGGCGGAAAACAACTATGCGATAACCATTGAGTTCACCCAAGAGGCAAAAGACGCTTTGGTCGCGGCTATTGAGGCGGAAGATACCTACTATCTTAAGATAGTTTGCGGTGAAAACGCTAACGGTGAAGAAAACGTTCTTTTCAACACCACTATAACGGCAAACGCTTTCGACGGCAATATTCTTGGTATTAGCGGTATATCCGACGAAGAATCTGCAAACCGTCTAGTTCTTCAGATGAAGTCTGGCGGACTAGCATATAAGTATGAACTATCAGATCCCGTATCGGTAACTTCACCTTACGGCGATGCAGTAGCAACGCGTTGCGCAATAGCAGTCGCTGCACTTTTGGTAGTAATTATGGTCGCGCTTATCCTTTGCTATAAAGGGTTTGGTATTATAGCGGCTATATCGACGTTACTTTTTATGCTTGCAGAAATTTGGATGATGATTGCCGTTCCGAATATCGTTATGTCGCTCGGCGGCGTTATCGGTATAGTCGTGGCGTTACTACTTGTTACTGTAGGTATGATAATTACTTGCGGTAGGGTAAAAGAAGAATACGCTTACAGCGAAAAGACGGTAAAAGCAGCAATAAACAAGGGCTTTGGTCAGTCGTTGATTCCGGTAATCGGCGTAAACGTCGTCGCAGGATTCGTTGCAATCTGCCTACTTGCGTTTGCAAAAGGCGCGCTTAAAGGCTTTGCAATCACTATGGGTATCGGCGTTATCATTTCACTCATAGCAACGCTCGTGTTTACTAGAATGTTTACCGCGCTTATTCTTCCTCTCGTTAAAAATAAAGAAAAATTCCTAAATATGAAGAAGGCGGAGGTGTAATATGAAAAAAGGCGTTATGAGTAAAATGAAGTTTTTCATAATAGCAGCTCTGGTAATCTTAGTTGCAGGTATGGCACTACTCGGCGTTTTCGGACTAAATCAAACGGTTGACTATGCAGACGGATACGAACTACAAGTAAGCGTTGATCAAGACGCAAGCGAATCGGCTAAGATCGTTAAGGACGCAACCGATGCATATTTAAGTGATAAAGGTATCGACGCTGCTTGCGGTACTGCTCAAGAAATGGACGACGGCAAAACTATCGTTTACAAATTCAATACTGACGTAACTGCTGATCTTGCAGGACTTCAAGAAACGTTAAGGGCAAAACTTGACGCGGAAAGTTTGAGTATAGTTGACGTTACGGTCGGCGTATATCAGCTTAAAAACGACGTTGAGTTTAACGTTTGGTGGATAATATTAGCACTCGGCATAGCAATAGTTGCGGCTTTCATTTACGTTCTTATAATGGAAAAACTCGCAGCATCAGTCGCGACTCTTTGCACGACGCTGTTGTCTGCTCTTACGTTCGTTGCACTTATGGCTATAACCCGTCTTCCTGCAAATCCGTTTTTCGGAATAAACCTTGCCGTTTCAATTTTGGTCGGCGCAGGTCTTTCGATTATGACGCTTAGAAGATGCAAGGAAGAACTTAAAAATACTTCAAACCAAAAATTGTCGGTAAAAGAAGTTGCAGATAAGGTTTCGGTGATTGAAATTTTAAGATACGTTATGGTCGTTGCAGCAATCGCCCTTGCAGGTGTTGCGCTTATCGGTTTTGCACTTCCTTATGCAATGTATGCAGGCGCGCAGCTTATAGTTGCAGGCGTTTCGGCAGCGTTCTCGTCGTATTTTATGACACCGCTCGTATGGTCTGCAATCAAATCAGGCAAAAACAAATAGTCTTAAATCTTACAGAATAAGGCTAATCTGCTAAAAAATTAAGGCGGAAAATCTTTCCGCCTTATTCGGTTTAAATAGGGAAATTATGAAAATTGTCTACGGCAAAACTTTAACCCCACAGCAAACGCAAACGGTAGGGGAAATAGCAAGCGCATGCGATATCATGTTTGATACCGCACGCCTTTTGCTGTATAGAGATATTGATACCGTAGATAAAGCCAAGGCGTTTTTATCGCCCGGTAAAAGCGGTTTTTTAGATCCGTTTTTATTGTCGGGTATGAAAGACGCTGTGGAAAGGATTGAAGAGGCAAAACTAAATAATGAACGAGTTTTAGTGTTCGGTGATTACGACGCAGACGGCGTATGTGCAACTACCGTACTGTATTATTGTCTTAAAGAGTTTGGAATTAATGCAGATATCTACGTTCCCGAACGTGAAGAAGGGTACGGAATAAATCTTGATACGATAGAAAAACTCAACGCTAATCACGACTTAAAGTTGATGATAACCGTCGACTGCGGTATAAGCGACAAGGACAAAATAAAAATCTTAAATGATAACGACATAGACGTTATAGTTACCGACCACCACGAACCGCCTACGGAAATTCCCGATACGATATGTATAAACCCAAAACTTAGCGGACAAGACTATCCGTTTGACGGTTTATGCGGCGCAGGCGTCGCTTATAAACTAGGTAGGGCTTTAATAAGTGATGCGGCGGATAAATATCTAGACTACGTTGCGCTTGCTACGGTTGCCGATAGTATGGACCTAGTAAAGGAAAACCGCGATATCGTCGTTGAAGGCTTAAAACTTCTTAATAACCAAAGAACACAAAGACTATCGTTCAAATATCTTCTTGGCGATAACAATAAACAGATTACCGCTCAGACCCTAGCCTACGTCATTGCGCCCCGAATAAATGCAGGGGGCAGAATGGGTGATGCGGCAACTTCGCTTAAAATTTTTACTACCGAAGATCCCAACAAAATATTTGACCTTGCGGCAAAACTTAGCGAATATAACGTTGCAAGGCAAATGGAATGTGATAATATTTATCACCAAGCCAAGGAAATGATAAGTCGTGACCGCTTGGACGAAAACGCCGTCATTATGGTTAAGGACGAAAAGTGGCAGGCAGGGTTCGTGGGGATCGTAGCTGCAAAACTAGTGGAAGATTACAGTCGCCCCGTCATAGTTTTTGCTGGTTACGACGGATATTATAAAGGATCTGCAAGAAGTGTGGACGGCGTTAATATTCACGACGCTATAACTTCTGCTAAGGATATATTGCTGTCGTTTGGCGGACATGCTCAGGCGGCAGGCGTATCTGTTAGTAAAGAAAATTTTTCTGCTCTATCTAATGCGTTGAACAGGTTCGTAAATAATCTCGATTATATTCCCGACGGTGATAAAACCATATTTGCCGAGTGGAACGTGGATAAACCGTTATCACTAAGGTTTGCCCGTGAAATAGACGAATTAGAGCCGTTCGGCATAGGTAACCGCAGACCGGTATTTACTACCGAAGTCGATGCTATCGAGTCGTTGCCGTTAAAGGCAGGTTCTAACCACTATTCTTACAGAACGGACGTTTTAGAAATGCTTGATTTTAACGGCGAAAAGAACGTGTATACGTTGTCTTTACCTATAAAGAAAAAGGTGGTTTTTGAACTAAATCTTTCGGTGTACAGAAACAGAGAATCGCTTAAAGGCTACGTCAGAAACGTTACGGCAGACTATGGCGACTTTTCGGCTTTAATGCCACACGTCTTTGAAAACGAGATATCAAAACTTAAATTTGAGATAGGAAAAAACTTTCAAACTATTGATAAAGAACAGGTAAAATCACTAATTAAAAACGGTACGGCTTTCGCTGTATCTAATCCCGAAAACCTTAAACTATACCCCGAACTTGCTAATATTAAAACCGACGCGTTTACTACCGACAAGGTGGGTGGCGCAGTCGTTTTGGTGTCGCCGAAAGTAATTCCCGACGGATTTGACACCGTGCTTTACATAGATAAGCCGCTAGGATTAATCAATACTAACGCTAAAATAAAAGTGGTTGATAGCGTGTGTGGATATAGTTTTATAAGTAACGTCAGTACGGAAAGATCGGTTTTCGCCGAGTATTTTAATAAACTTTTAGGATTGAAAGGAAAGACGATAAAGTCAACGGCGCAGTTTGCGCTAAAACATTTTAGTGATAACGAAATTTATCAGGCGATATTCTGTTTAGAGACTTTTTTAGAACTAGGCATATTCAAAATCCTAAACAACGTGCTGACTTACGACGAAAAAATTAAAAACGCATTGACAAATTCAAAAGTATATAGTAAAATTTATCTAATTAAAGGTTGATTATGTTTGAAATTTTACAAAGGCTTGAAAACACTTATAACGGAAAAGATTTGTCTTTATTAAAGCGCGCTTACGACTTTGCAAGGAAAGCGCACGAAAAGCAAAAACGCGCGTCGGGTGAAGAGTATTTTATTCACCCGTGTACAGTCGCGGGCATTTTGGTTGATTTAGGGCTAGACGCCGCAACCGTTGCCGCGGCTTTTTTGCATGACGTAATTGAAGATACACCAGTATCCGAAGGCGATATAAGGAAAGAGTTCGGCGAAGAAGTTTTAGAACTTGTTGTCGGCGTAACCAAACTAGAAAAAATTCAGTTCCACTCAAAGGAAGAAGAGCAGGCGGAAAACTTCCGTAAAATCTTCGTCGCAATGGCAAAGGATATTAGGGTTATCATAATCAAACTTGCCGATAGATTGCATAATATGCGATCATTAAACTTCCTTTCAATCGAACGTCAGCAACGCATGGCAAGGGAAACGCTCGACGTTTACGCGCCGCTTGCCGATAGACTAGGTATCTCTCAGATAAAGTGTGAACTCGAAGACTTGTGCCTAAAATATTTAGAGCCTGAATTTTACGAGTATTTATCTATCAATATCGACGAACGATTAAAAGAAAACCTTGAACTTGTCGACCACGTCGTTGAAGAAGTCAATAAGATGCTTTCCGACTCAGGCGTGTCGGGCGAAGTTTTCGGTAGAAGAAAACACCTTTACAGTATTTATAGAAAGATGAAAGAGCGCAATAAAACGCTCGATCAGATATACGATATCGTCGCTATTAGGGTTATCGTCAATACGGTTGACGAGTGCTACGAAGTGTTCGGAAAAATTCACAACAAGTGGAAGCCCGTTCCCGGTAGAATTAAAGACTATATAGCGACGCCTAAACCTAACATGTACCGTTCTCTGCATACTACCGTCGTAACCAACTTCGGTAGGGTCTTTGAGATACAGATAAGAACGTACGAAATGAACCACGCCGCCGAATACGGTATTGCGGCGCATTGGAAGTATAAAGAAAACAAGAAAGAGGCAGACGACCTTGATACGCGCCTTTCCTGGATAAGGGAAGTTATGGAGTGGCAGGGCGGCTTAAAGGACAGTAAGGAATTTCTTAACTCGTTAAAGGGCGATATTTACAGTTCGGAAGTCTTGGTGTTCACGCCTAAGGGCGACGTTATAAGTCTACCAAAAGACGCAACGCCGTTAGACTTTGCGTACAGCATACACTCGGCAGTCGGGAACAAGTGCGTAGGCGCAAAAGTAAACTCAAAAATGGTCCCCTTAAACACCGTGTTGCAGGTTGGCGACGTGGTTGACATAATAACTTCGCAAAGTTCAAAAGGTCCGTCTTGGGACTGGCTGAAAATCGTTAAGAGTTCAAGCGCGCGCGTAAAGATAAAACAGTTCTTTAAGCGCGAAATGAAAGAAGAAAACGTCAAGATGGGTAGGGTTATGTTCGAGGCGGAAGCCAAACGTAGGGGCTATTCGCTGTCCGAACTCATTACCGAAGAGGCGTTTGAATACGTTTCGGCAAAGATGTCCTTTAATAGCCAAGACGAAATGTTTGCATCAATCGGTTACGGCGCGGTAACGGTAAACCACGTTATCGTGAAGTTTATCGACTTTTATAGAAAGAGCCAGCCACAGCAGGAAATTACCAAGTTTATTAGAAGTACGTCCAAAAACTCTGGTGGCGTAAAAGTCAAGGGCATGGCAGGACTTTTGGTGCGTTTTGCAGGCTGTTGTAACCCCGTTCCGGGTGACGAAATTATAGGCTTTATATCTCGTGGTCACGGCGTAACCGTGCATAGGCACGACTGTCCCAACCTAAAACACGTCGAAGACGGAAGATTGATTGAAGTCAGCTGGGCAGAAGACGCTGGCAACGCTTATAACGCAAGTATAAAGGTGGTTGGTAGCACGCAGATAGAAGTGCTGTCGGTAGTTGCGGCCGCAGTTGCGCAGCTTAACCTAGAAATCGTATCCACCAACGGTAGGACGGATAATAAGACCAAGCAGGCAACGGTAGACTTTAATATTAGATTAAACAGTAAAGACGAACTTAACAGTCTACTGACTAAACTTAAACAGGATTCCAAGATTATAGACGTGTTTAGGACGGCAAACTGATGAAACTTTATAGCTTAGTGAACGGACCGCTTAGGGTAAACACGTACTTTTTAGTAAACGATAGCGGCGACGCTATCGTTATTGACAGCGGTGAAAATTACAATAAGGTCAAACAGACCGAAAAGGATTTGAACGTAAAGATTAAAGCCGTGCTTTTAACACACGCGCACTTTGACCATGCAGGCAACGCAAAAAAACTTCAAGACGACGGCGCAAAAATTTATATCAGCAGTATAGACGCGCCAAAACTCAAAAACGAACTCAATTTAAGCTCACATTTTGGAAGAAAGTTTGAGTTTTTAGATGCGGACGTTACCTTTATGGACGGTGACGAGTTAGATATATTAGGTATAAAGATAAAGGTTTTGTTGACACCTGGACATACGGACGGCTCGGCAACCTTTATAGTAGATAATATGCTTTTTACGGGCGACACTTTGTTTTTAGAGTCGGTTGGTCGCACGGATTTTCCAACGGGGAATAGAAGAGAACTTAGAAACTCTGTAAAAAAACTCTTTGATTTAAGCGGTGATTATTCGGTATATCCTGGGCACGAAGACTTTACGACCTTAGATCACGAACGAGAATTTAACACTTTTGTAGATTATGATTGATACTAACCAGCCAGAATTTTTAAACGACTTAAAAGAAGTTGTAAATATGTTTTGCGATAGCGATGCCGTAAATATTCGGCATCGTTTTAAAGAGAGCGAAAATAAGATAGTAAACACCGTTACCGTAAACGGCAAAGTCTTTGCTTACGGCAACTTGGTGGGCGAGTTAAATGACGAAATCAAAAGGAAACGCATATTAAAACGCTACGCAAAACTATCGCTATATAAAGGGCTTGCAAAGTTCTTTGAACGCGACTTGCCTTGGGGCGCGCTTACGGGGATACGCCCGACAAAACTTGCCTATCAGCAGATAGAAGAAAACGGCGATTTTAAGGAATTTTTTACTGATACCATGAAGGTTAGCGACCAAAAGGTCGAACTTACCGAAGAAGTTATAAATTCCCAAAAAGGTATATACGTTAAAGACGACGACAACACCGACTTTTTCGTGTTTATTCCTTTCTGTCCGTCAAGGTGTAAGTATTGTTCGTTTATAAGCGCGGACGTCAAGAGTGCGGCAAAGCACGTTGACGAATACGTTGATGCCTTGGTTGACGAAATCAATTTTAGCGCGCAGTTCGTAAAGAAACTACGCAGTATTTATATCGGCGGCGGGACGCCCGTTGCTTTGAGCGACAGTCAGCTTGAAAAGGTGCTTAACGCAATAGATAAAATCAATACAGGCGTAGAATACACCGTAGAGGCAGGCAGACCCGATGCAATAACAGAGAGCAACTTAAAGCTTATGAAAAGGCACGGCGTAACTAGGATTTGCATTAATCCGCAGACCTTTTCGGATAAGACGTTGGAGTTTTTAGGAAGAAACCACAAAGCGGCTGACGTCAAGGAAAAATTCCTTTTGGCAAAGGACGATTTTATAACTAATATGGACCTTATCGCAGGGCTTAACGGAGAGAGCTTTGATGACTTTAAGGCGAGCATTGACCAAGCGATAGAATTATCCCCCGACAACATAACCGTGCATACCTTGTGCATTAAACGCGGATCGTATTTAGCGGAAACCGAAAACAGACTTCCCGAAGGTGAAGTTATAAAGATGGTGGATTACGCAAGAGAAGAACTCAAAAAGCACGGATATAAGCCGTATTATCTTTATAGACAAAAATATATGGCAGGTAACCTTGAAAACGTAGGGTATGCTAAGAGCGGCAAGGCTTGCGTGTACAATATAAACGTTATGGAAGAGATATCTAACACCGTAGCGTGCGGCGCAAACGCTATAAGTAAGCGTATTTATTCGGGCGGAGAACGCATAGAAAGAGAGGCTTCACCCAAAGACGTAATGACGTATTTGCAAAAAACAGATATAATTAAGGCGAAAAAGCGCAAATTATTCTCATAAAAAGGAAAAAACAGTTTACAAACGCAAATTAATTTGGTATACTAATTAGGCTTGATACTTTATGCAAGGTTTTGTGGGCCTCCGCCCAAGACTTTGTTTAAAGCGAATTATTCCATAAATAATAGGAGGTAAAAGAATATGGAAAAGGCAAAGAAACAGGAAATTATAGCAAAGTTCGGTCGTCACGAAGGCGACACCGGTTCGGCAGAAGTGCAGATCGCACTACTTACCGAAAGAATCAATCACTTGAACGAGCATCTCTCGACCAATAAGCACGACAATCATTCTAGACGTGGTCTTATGAAAATGGTCGGTGAAAGACGCGGTCTTTTGAAGTATTTACAAGAAATTGATATTGAAAGATACAGAAAGATTATCGCGGATTTGAATCTCAGAAAGTAATTAATCGGGGCGGCATAATTTTTTGTCGCCCGATTTTTTGTTAAAAGGGGCGAGAAAAGTCCCTACTTAAAATCGGTAATTTGCCCGACGTGAGTTGCGTTCGGGTTTCAAAAAAATAAGAGTTAGAAGGAGAAAAAAATGACAGACACTTTCAGAGTATTTAAGACTACTGTGGGCGGAAAAGAACTTATCGTTGAAACTGGTAAGTATGCTGAGCAGACCAACGGTTCTTGCGTTGTAAAATGCGGCGATACTGCGGTTATGGTCAACGTTACTATGGCTGCCGCTCCCAGAGACGGTATGGATTACTTCCCCTTGGGCGTAGACTTCGAGGAGAAGATGTATTCTATCGGCAGAATCCCCGGTGGATTTAAAAAGAGAGAGGGTAGAGCGTCCGATAAGGCTATTTTAACTAGCCGTCTTATCGACAGACCTATCCGTCCGCTTTTCCCCAAAGGATTATTTAACGACGTTATCGTTATTGCAACCGCGCTCTCGGTTGAACCCGATATTCAGCCCGAACCATTAGCAATGCTTGGTAGCTCGATTGCAATCAGTATTTCAGACATACCTTTTGCAGGACCTACCGGTAGCGTTGTTGTTGGTATGGTTGACGGCGAATACGTTATCAACCCGGACGAAGCGCAGCGTGCTAAGAGCGCACTTACCCTTAACCTTGCAGGCACTAAGGACGCAATCATGATGGTTGAAGCTGGCGCAAACGAAATCAGCGACGACGAAATGGTTGGCGCAATTCTTTTCGGCCACGAAGAGATCAAACGTCTCTGCGCGTTCCAAGAAGAAATCGTGAAAGAAATCGGCAAACCCAAGAAAGAAATGGAACTCTATCACGTTCCCGAAGATATCGACGCAGCGGTAAGAGCATACGCAGACAAGATGCTTGACGACGCACTCGACACCTTTGATCGTCACGAAAGACAGGCTGGTCAGGACAAGGTTGAAAAGGCTTGCTTAGAGCACTTTGCAGACGTTTATCCCGATAAGACTAGAGAAATTAAAGACGCTCTTTACTATATGACAAAAGAAAAGGTAAGAGCAAAGATCACTAACACCGGTATTCGTCCCGACGGCAGAAAGCTTGACGAAGTAAGAAAGATTTGGTGCGAGGCAGGCGTTCTTCCCAGAGTTCACGGTTCAGGCGTATTCACTAGAGGTATGACTCAGGTTATGTCAACTTGTACTCTCGGCATGATTTCCGAGGCGCAGAAACTCGAAGGGCTTGACGGCGAATCTTCAAAGAGATATATGCATCAGTACAACATGCCCGGTTACGCATCTGGCGAGGCTAAACCATTAAGAAGTCCGGGTAGACGTGAAATCGGTCACGGCGCGCTTGCTGAACGTGCGTTAGAACCGGTTATCCCCAGCGAAGAAGAATTCCCCTACGCAATAAGAATCGTATCCGAAGTATTGAGTTCTAACGGTTCAACTTCTCAGGGTAGTGTTTGCGGATCAACCTTAGCACTTATGGACGCAGGCGTTCCGATTAAAGCACCCGTTGCAGGTATTGCTATGGGTCTTATCAAAGATACCGAAACGGGCAAGGTTTCTATCCTTTCCGATATTCAGGGCTTAGAAGACTTCCTTGGCGATATGGACTTTAAGGTTGCAGGTACTGAAAAGGGTATTACCGCAATCCAAATGGATATTAAGATTAAAGGTATTGACGAGGCTATTTTAAGACAGGCAATCGCTCAGGCTAACGTTGGCAGAAAATATATTCTCGGCAAAATGCTTGAAGCAATCGATAAGCCTAGAGCAGAACTTTCAGCGTACGCACCTAGAATCATAACCTTTAATATCGACCCCGAAAAGATCGGTGACGTCGTAGGTAAACAGGGTAAAGTAATCAACAAGATTATTGAAGAAACTGGCGTTAAGATTGATATCGAAGACGACGGAAGAGTAAACATTGCAACCGTTGGTAACGCAGAGAACGCAGAGAGAGCAAAAGCAATAATTCTCTCAATCGCTAAAGACCCCGAAGTCGGCGATATGTTTATAAGCGAAGTTGTAAGAATTCTTCCCAAGGTCGGCGCGTTCTGTGAACTTGCTCCTGGAAAAGACGGACTTATCCACATAAGCAAGATGAGTGAGAAACGCATCAACAGCGTTGAAGAAGTATTGCATATCGGCGATAAGGTTAAAGTAGAGATTATTAAGATCGGCGAAAAGGGCATAGATCTAAAACTTCTCGAAATAGTAAACGACTAATTTTTACCACCTTTAAAATATGCAAGGCTTTCCGCCTTGCATATTTTTTATCTCATTAAACCACCGGTATTTGTAATTTTATTGTTTGATAAGCATAAAATTGAATAGAGGTGGAGATAAATGAAAAGACTAAACAGAAGGATAACCATTTTAACGAACGTCGCGTTGTTGTTGATATTTACGGCTGTTTTTGCAGTAAGTTTTTTGCCACAAACCATAGTCCCTATATACGGCGGTGATCAGGTCAGCGCAATCTATAACGGCAACCGTGAAAAACCCAACGTTTCGCTTATGTTTAACGTCTACGAGAATACCGAGATAGTCAACGCTATCGTCGATACTCTGGACGAGTACAACGTAAAAGCAACCTTTTTTGTGGGTGGCTGTTGGGCGGACGACAACGAACAAACCCTGTTAAAGATAAGGGATAGCGGGCACGAGATAGCAAACCACGGCTATTTTCATAAAGACCACAAAAACTTAGACTACGACGGCAACAAGCAAGAAATATCTTCAACGGGCACAGTGGTTAAGTCCTTGTGCGGGGTTACCCCAACACTTTTTGCGCCGCCGTCGGGAAGTTTTTCTAGCCTAACGTTGGAGGCGGCGTACGACCTTAATTATAAGGTCGTAATGTGGTCTAAAGACACTATTGACTGGCGTGACAGTCAAACGGATATTATCTATAATCGAGCGACGAAAAACTTAGAGAACGGCGACCTCGTTCTTATGCACCCGAAGGCGCATACCTTAGACGCGTTGCCAAGCATAATTACATACTATAAAAGCGTGAATTTTTCCATAGTAACGGTGAGTGAAAATATCGCTTGATAATAACGGAGAAAATATGAGATTTTGTAAACGGTACGATAACGGATTAAAGATTATAATAAATAAGATTGAAGGGCTGTATTCGGTTTCGGCTGGCGTATTCGTAAAGACGGGTAGCGCGAACGAAACTGAGGCAGAAAACGGCATTTCTCACTTTATTGAACACGTTCTATTCAAAGGTACTAAGTCGCGTTCAGCCTTTGAAATTTCCGATTACATTGACAGAATAGGTGCACAGATAAACGCTTTTACGTCAAAGGAACTCACTTGTTATTATACTAAATCCACGGGCGAAAGATTAGGTGACGCATTAGAAGTTTTATCGGATATATTCTTTAATTCTACCTTTGAAAAGACAGAATTAGAGCGCGAAAAGGGCGTTGTAATTGAAGAGATAAATATGAGCGAAGATACACCCGAAGACTTGTGTTTTGATATCTTGGCGGAAAACTATTACGGCAAGGGTGGTTACGGTCAAACCATTTTGGGCAGCGCAAAAAACATTAGGCGTTTTGGGCAAAAAGAGATAGCCGAATATATGGATAAATATTATACGGCTGATAACGTTGTAATTTCGCTTGCAGGAAACGTTGATGTTGCGGCTGCGGAAAGGTATATCGACGAGTATTTTACGTCAAAGTTTACGCGCAAAAAGAGCGCGCCACAAGTAAAAGTAGAGCCTTGTGAAAAGCAAAAAACTTATAAAAGCAAGAAAATTGAACAATCGCATATCGGTATTGCAATGCAAGGTATGAGTATAAACGATCCGTTAAGTGATGCGTTCAGCATAGCCAACACCGTTTTTGGCGGTGGAATGAGCAGTAGGCTTTTCCAAAAAATAAGGGAAGAACTAGGGCTTGCGTACAGCGTTTATTCCTATCCGTCGTCATATAAAAGCGACGGCGTTTTGGAAATTTACGCAGGCGTAAACACCGATTCTCGCGACCTTGCGGCAGAGGCGATAGCCGAAGAAGTAAAACGGTTTAAGAGAGAAGGCGTAACTGAACAGGAATTTTTAAGGGCGAAAGAACAACTTAAAAGTTCAACCGTTTTCGGTAGGGAAAGCACGGCGTCGCAAATGATAATACACGGCAAATACCTAGCGTTTTTAGACGAAGAGTTTGATTTTGACAAACGTATCGAACGCCTAGAAAAGGTAACTATTTTAGACGTTCACGAGGCAATCGAACGCTCGTTTAATATCGACGATATAGCAACTGCAACGGTTGGGCCAAAGCGCACACCGCTTAAAATATAAAGATAAACTAATAACAGAAAATCAATAAATAAAAAAAGGACTTTTCTAAATAGATAAGTCCTTTTTTTATTGCGATAAGAATATACTTTAATTATGAAGTTATTAAGGACAATCGTCGGGGCGTTTTTGATTTTTTCAATAGTTTTTACCTTTACCGTTGGGCGTAATAAAATTTCCGAAGGCGGAGTTGATACGTCACCTACCGAATATAAAGGCATAATTACCGTTTGGCAGGTGGACAGCTTTGAAGGTGGCGCAGGGTCAAGAAAACAGTTTCTATTAAAGGCGGCAAGGGGATACGAAAAACTTAACGACGGCGTACTGGTAATGGTGAGTGATTATACGGTAGACGGAGTAAAAGACGCTCTAAATAGCGGATTAAGACCGGATATGATATCATTTGGTTGCGGTGTGGAAATAACGGGGTTTTCCGAACTCAATACCGATAGAAGTACAAACGGCGGTATGGTCGGGGGAAAGACTTATGCCGTCGCTTGGTGCAGGGGTGGATACGTACTTATTGCAAACCCTACGCTTACTGAAGAAATACCCGACGAGTTGGACGGCTTAGTGGTGTCGCAAGGGGAATATACACAGCCGCTTACCGCGCTTGCCTTAGAAGGGATAACGGCTAAAAACGCCGAGATAAAATCGCCTATGGACGCTTACGTTAAATTCGTGGCGGGAAAAACGCCGTATTTTCTAGGCACGCAGCGAGATATCGTTAGGCTTTCTAATCGTGGGTTTGACGTTATGGTTAGACCGTTTGAAAGATATAACGACTTGTATCAATACATATCGGTTACGGGACAGGACGAACTTAAAAGGTTTTACGCCGAAAAGTTTATAAACTATCTTTTAAGCGATACCGTTCAGCAAAAATTGACGGATATATCAATGTTGTCACCGTATATAGATATAGATCACGACGATAAACACCTTTCATCAATGCAAAAGGTAAAAGAAGGGCGCACGGTATCGGCGTTTATTCAACAGGAAGTTTTAAGGGAAATGCAGTTGCTTTCGCCTAGTCTTTTAAGCGGCGAGAAAGCGGCTTTAAATAAAATTAAAAATATACTCGTTTAATCTTGAAAATTTGCAAAAAATATAGTAAAATGATATAAGGAGTTATATGGGATTTAAAGAAACGGCTGAAGAGTTTGCGTTTGCGAAAATTCTTTATAATGAACCTATGAAAAAGCACACTTCTTTAGGTGTTGGCGGAAATGCAAAGTACTTTGCGAAAATCGACAGTCTGTATTCGCTAAACAGCCTTATACAGATAGCCAAAGAGTGCGGTGTTAAATACAAGGTTATCGGCAACGGCACTAACGTTTTGGTGTCAGATTTAGGGTTTGACGGGCTTATTATAACCACCAAAGGCTTAGCCGATATAATGATGAAACGCGATAAAGTTCGCGCTATGGCTGGCGCGCCGCTTGATAAACTTATAAAGTTTAATTTAGATCACGGATTTACAGGCTTAGAATCCTTGTCGGGAATCCCTGCCACCGTAGGCGGAGCGGTGGTTATGAACGCAGGCGCGTTCGGGCATAATATATCAGAGCACGTCTATGAAATAGAAACGATAGCGGACGGCAAAATTAAGCGGTATTTTAAGGGCGAGTGTAAGTTTTGCTACCGTGGAAGTAGATTTCTTAAATCCAAAGAAACGGTGGTATCCGCAACCTTTGAGTTTGACGAGAACGCAAAAGAGATTATACTTGCAGGCATGAAAACCTATCTTGAACTAAGAAAGCACATGCACCCGACGGGCAGAAGTTGTGGCTCGGTGTTTAAGAACCCAAAGCCTGATTCCGCAGGCGCGCTTATCGATAGGGCTGGACTTAAAGGCGTTGCGATAGGCGGGGCAAAGATATCCGCTAAGCACGGCAATTTTATAACCACGTCACCTAGCGCAACGGCTCTAGACGTTAGAAAACTTATATTACATATTAAAGAAAAGATAAAAGACGTATTCGGCGTCGAACTAAAAGAGGAGGTCGAATACGTAGGGGAGTTTTGATGATACTCAGTTCGGATTATCACACGCATACGGTATTTAGTCACGGTAAGGGCGAAATTATCGACAATGCGGTAGCGGCGAAAAATAAAGGGCTTATAGAGATCGGTATATCCGATCACGGTTTTGCTCACCCTGCTTTTGGGTTAACAAAAAGAAAACTTCCCAAAATGCGTGCGCTATGCGACGAGGCAAGTAAAGAAACAGGTGTAAAAGTTTTACTCGGCATAGAATCTAATATTATAGGCACGGACGGCGCGGTGGATTTAAAGCAAGAAAACTACGATTATTTTGATATCTTTCTTGCAGGTATCCATAAATTTGTTATGTATAAAATTCACAGCGTATTCCCACTTGCAATACCTGACCTTTTTTACGCCACGTTAAAGCAAAAAGACGTTCCGACGTCGCTTATTAAAACCAACACTAAAACCTTTATAAACGTGATAAAGCATAACCCTGTGGACGTGATAACCCACCTTAACTTTAATTGTTATGCGGACGCCGTTGAAGTGGCTAAGGCGGCGGCGGACTACGGTACGTATATAGAACTAAACTCAAAGAAAACACACCTTACCGACGAAGAGATTTTAAAAATTTTAGATACGGGCGTAAAGTTCGTAATAAATTCCGACGCGCACTCACCCGATAGAGTAGGTGAAATATCACTTGTGGAAAGTCTATTAGAAAGGGTGAAGATTCCAGAAGATAGGATAGCGAATATAAACGGAAAACTTCCTGATTTTAGGTTTAGAGCGTTCAAGGAGAAGAGATTATGAACTTCGGCGAACGCATAAAAAAAGAGATACTCAGTAAACCGATAAAAGATACGCATTGCAGAAAAGCCTTTGTTGCAGGCATGATTCGCGGGTCGGGTAGACTTTACGAAAAGGACGGCTATTTAGGGTTAGAGTTTTCGGTATCCGACGAAGAAACGGCAATGTTTATGACCACGGCTTTCCGTTCGCTTTTCGGCTACGAGATGCGTGAAGTTTCGGTCGGTGAAGATAGACTAAACAAAAAGGACAAGTTTACTTTTAACGTGAGCGGTGAACGCACCGAAGAGATACTTAAAAGTTTAGAGATATTAGTTGAAGACGGTGTCGACCTTGCCGTAAATTTAAAACTTTACGGAGAACTAACCAAAAAAGAATGCTGTCTGCACGCATTTATAAGGGGATTATTCGTAGCGGTAGGCGGCTGCACACTTCCAACCGATAACCGTTCGTCAAGCACGGGTTATCATTTAGAAATGGTTTTTTCACACTACACGCCCGCTCTTGAAACGTCGGAAAAACTCGCGGCGTTAGGCATAAATTCAAGGATAACAAGACGGCGTGAGAGTTTTGTTTTATACATTAAAAGCGCAGAAGGCATAAAAGATTTCGTTGCTTTTTTACCTGCGCCCGTGTCAGTATTAAAACTAACCGAACTAATGATAAACAGAGAAATCGTAAATTACTCAAACCGCCAAAAGAACTGCGACATAGCAAACGTCAATAAGCAAGTCGAAGCGTCCGCAAAACAACTTGACGCAATAGAAAAGATTGATAAGGCGGTAGGGTTATCGTCGCTAAAAGAAGATTTGAGATTAACGGCTGTGGCAAGAAAAGAAAACTCGGATATGACGCTCGTTGAACTTGCCGAACATTTAGGGGTAACTAAGAGTTGCTTAAACCATAGGCTTAGAAAACTTATACAGATATCAAAAGAAATTTAAGGATACACGATATGAACGAATTCGTACATTTACACGTACACACGGAATACAGTTTGCTCGACGGAGCAACCAGAATAGACGAAGTATTTAAGGCGTGCCGTAAAAAGGGTATGCACGCCCTCGCTATAACCGACCACGGAAATATGTTCGGTACACTCTATTTTGCAGAGTGCGCAAAAAAGGCGTACATGAAGGCTTTGGAAGGTGGCGCAAGCGAAGAAGACGCCAAGATGCAGGCGATTATCGGTTGCGAAATGTACGTTGCCGAAGACTATAAAGCGCAAGTTCGCGACTATGACCACTTAGTCTTATTGTGTAAGAACAAAAAGGGTTATAAAAATCTAATAAAACTAGATTCAATCGCGTACGTAGACGGGTTTTATTATAAACCGAGAATAGACTATAAACTGCTTAAAGAGCACACCGAAGGCTTGGTGTGCTTATCGGGCTGCCTTGCAGGTAGGGTAAGTAAACGCCTTTTGCAGAACGATTACGAAGGCGCAAAAGAAACCGCGCTTATGCTAAAGGAAATGTTCGGCGAAGACTTCTATTTGGAAATTCAAGACCACGGAATGCCCGAACAAAAAAAGATTAATCCGTTACTCGTTAAACTTGGCAAAGAATTAGGAATACAACTAGTTGCAACCAACGACGTGCATTATATAGAAAAGGAAGACAACGAAGTTCAAGACGTGGTTGCATGTATAAGTACTAAGACCACTATTGACGATCCGACTAGATTTAAGATGGATACCGACCAAGCCTACTTAAAGACGGCGGAAGAAATGGCGGAACTATTCTCGTATATTCCCGAGGCATTAACCAATACGCTCGTCATTGCAGATAAGTGTAATGAAGAGCCTATATTCGACCTTAACAAAAAATGCGAGCCCATAAGGGATACTTCGCTTATCCCCGGATATATTCCCGATAACGGACAGACGGCTTACGACTTCTTAAAAGACATTGCAGAAAAAGGGCTTAGGGAACGCTATCCCGTTATAACTGACGAGATAAGAGAAAGGTTCGACTACGAACTTAACACCATACATACTATGGGATACATTGAGTATTATCTAATAGTATGGGACTTTATAAACCATGCAAAGAGTATAGGCATATCCGTCGGCGCAGGGCGCGGAAGCGGGGTGTCTAGTATAGTTGCGTATTCGGTAGGTATAACCGACGTTGACCCCTTAAAATACGACCTTGTCTTTGAGCGTTTTTTGAACATTGAGCGTGTAAGTATGCCTGACTTTGATATAGACTTTCAGGACGACAGGCGCGGCGAAGTCGTTGAATACGTGCGCAACAAGTATGGGTTTGATAGGGTTGCGCAGATAGTAACTTTCGGTACGCTAGCAGGTCGAGCGGCAATAAAAGACGTCGGCAGAGTGTTTAGAGTACCTTACTCGGAAACCGATAAGGTTACTAAACTTATGGACGGCAAAAGTAGCATAAGCGAAAGTTTCGGGTTTAAAAAGAACAAGGACGGCGAAGACGTTTCGGTCAAGGAATTAAAAGAACTTTACGAACAGGACGAAACGATAAAAAAGGTTATTGACATGGCAATCCGTGTCGAAGATATGCCAAGGCAAACGGGTATGCACGCCGCTGGCGTAGTTATATGCGCGAAGCCGATTGCCGATAACGTACCCTTACAGATGAGTGACGGCAACGTTACCACGCAGTTCGACATGAAAGAAGTTGAACAGCTCGGCATGCTAAAAATGGACTTCCTTGGACTAAGAACGCTTACTGATATTGCAAAGGCAAAACAGTATATATTTGAAAACACGGGCAAGACCTTAGACTTCCATAAACTAGGTTACGAAGACGAGGCTACTTATAAACTAATAGGCGACGGGGAAACCGACGCGGTATTCCAGCTTGAAAGTCCGGGCATGAAACGCTTTATGCGCGATTTAAGACCGTCAACTTTCGAAGATATTATAGCAGGAATATCTATGTACCGACCAGGTCCTATGGACTCTATCCCGACCTACGTTAAGTATAAACATAACCCCGAAACCATAAGGTATAAGCACCCCTTGCTTGAACCGCTATTAAAGGCGACTTACGGCGTTATGATATACCAAGAACAAGTTATGCAGATATGCCAAAAGGTGGGCGGATTCTCGCTTGGTCAATCGGATATCGTGCGTAGGGCAATGGGTAAAAAGAACGTCGAAGAAATGGCAAGACAAAAGAAAATCTTTATCGAAGGCGGCGTCAGCGAAAAGGGCGACCCAATACCAGGCGCGGTGAAAAACGGCGTTCCCGAAGAGATTGCAACCGAGATATTCGACGAGATGGCGGGCTTTGCAAAATACGCGTTCAACAAGTCGCACGCAGCGGCGTACGCCGTCCTTGCGTACCAAACGGCGTATCTTAAACTGTACTATCCCGTAGAGTTTTTCTGTTCAATCTTAAACAACCGTATTGATAAGATAGAAGAACTTTCCAAGTACTTAACCTACGTTAAGGGAAAGGGTATAGAAGTTTATCCACCCGACGTAAACAAGAGTAAAGCATACTTTGCTTGTGAGAACGGCGGGCTTAGGTTTGGACTTGTTGGCTTAAAAAACGTCGGGCTTGGCGTTATAAACGAGATAGTAAAAGAGAGAGAAACGCACGGCGAGTTTAAGTCGTTTGAAGACTTTATCAACAGAAGTATATCGCTCGGTATTAATAAGAGACTAGTTGAAAGTTTAATCCTTGCAGGCGCGTTCGATAATTTTGGCGTAAACAGAAGAACGCTCATGGCGGTGCACGCAGATTATATGGACAGAATAGCATCTGCCAACAAAAAGAAAGACAATATGCAGATAAGTCTTTTCGGCACGGTGTTTGAAGAAGACGAAGGTTTAGAACTCGAATATCCCGATATGAGCGAATATTCGTCAAAGGAAAAGCTTACTCAGGAAAAGACGGTGCTAGGCATTTATCTTTCAGGACACCCCTTGTCGGATTATAGGGAACAGTTTTCAAAGTTCTCGTTCAACACAAGCGTGCTTGATTTCTATGAGGAAGACGAAGAGGGCAATAAGACCTATTCTGAAATAAAAGAAGGCGAACACGTGGTTATGGGCGGAATAATTTCCGAATTTAAACGCCTTGCAACCAAGAGCGGACAGACTATGGCGTTTATTAAGATAGAAGACATTTACGGACAGATAGAGGCTATATGTTTTCCCAAAATCTTTGAAAAGAGCAAGGACTTCATAAAGGAAGAAGAAGTCGTAAAACTCTCTGGTAAATTACAGATAAAAGACGGTGTTCCACAGATTATTGCCGACAGCGTGGACAAGCTTGAAATCAAGGAAGAACAAAATAGTACGCCTCAAGCCGAACAGGAGTTTTTGGGTATAATAATACCAAACGGCAAAGAAGATTCGCTTACCGATATTCAAGATATTTTGGCAAGTTACGTCGGAAATATCCCCGTAATAATCGCTATGAACGGCAAAAAATACAATGCCCACGCGTCGGTTAGAAGATGCGAAGGATTGCTTAGCGAACTAAGGAATTACGTTGCCGAGCAAGATATAATATTTTTTAAGAAAAAATCTTAAAAAAGAATATTAAATAAGTAGAAAAAATTCTTTGGATATGATAAAATAATTCTCGATACGCAAAAGATAGAATATTAGGGAGAACACTATGGAAAGGATTGCTGTGTTAACAAGCGGTGGCGACGCGCCGGGCATGAACGCCTGCATAAGAGCGGTTGTTCGCGCTGCGCTTGCGCAAAAAATGGATATATATGGTGTCGAAAGGGGATACGCTGGTCTTGTTAAAGGCGAGATTAAGCGTCTTGAATCTCGTTCGGTATCTAATATGATACACAAGGGCGGTACGTTCTTAAATACTGCAAGATGTACGGACTTTAAGGATATTGAGGTTCAGCGTCAAGCGGTTGAAGCGTTATCGGCTTACGGCATTGAAGGGCTAGTAGTAATCGGCGGTGACGGAACTTTCCGCGGCGCAAAAGATTTGTCGGAAAACTTCGGCGTTAAAGTCATAGGAATACCCGGTACTATTGATAACGACCTAGCGTATACCGATTATACGGTAGGCTTTGATACGGCTGTCAACACCGTGCTTTGGGCAATAAACAATCTTCGTGATACACTTCACTCTCACGACAGAGTTGGCCTTTTAGAAGTTATGGGCAGAAACTGTGGCGATATTGCTTTATACGCAGGCGTCGCAGGCGGCGCAGAATACGTACTCGTTCCGGAAATACCGTACGATCTTGATAAAATCGCGTCGTCGATAAAGAAGAGTTATCTTCGTGGAAAGACTTCAAATATGATAATTCTTGCCGAAGGCGCAGGTAACCGCGACGAAATAGCCGAATATATCGGTAAAAAGAGCGGTATAACCGTAAAGGTCAATAACTTCGGTTATATTCAGCGTGGCGGATCACCGAACATGGCAGATCGTGTTTTGGCGGCTCGTTTTGGTTATAAAGCGGTTGAACTTCTTAGACAGGACTGCGATAGTTGCGCGATCGGCATTAAGGATAACAAGGTAATAACCGTGCCGTTCTCGGAAGTAAGCAAGGCGGAAAAGAAATTCGATACTAGACTTTACGAGATAGCGCACGTATTAAATATGTAATAAAGATTTGTCACTACATTTGTGAAAAACCTTAAAATAAAGAATAAAAAAGATATACAATATATAACAAGGAGAAAAACTATGAAAGGATTAAAGGGTGCATTAATATTCGCACAATCAGGCGGACCGACTTCGGTTATTAACGCAAGCGCAGCAGGCGTATTTATCGAAGGTTTAGACTCGGATATGATTACCGAAGTATACGGCGCAGCACACGGAATTAGAGGAATCTTAAACGAAGAACTCTACGACATTTCCAAGGAAGACAGAGAAGAACTTCTTCTTTTGAAGAACACTCCGTCATCAGCTTTAGGTTCTGTTAGATACAAACTTAAAGACGCAGCCGTTGACGACACCGATTATAAGAGATTATTAGAAGTGTTCAAAAAGTATAACGTTCGTTATTTCTTCTATAACGGCGGAAACGACAGTATGGACACCTGCAACAAGATCAGCAAATACATGGCAAAATCCGGTTACGAAATGAACGTTATCGGCGTTCCTAAGACCATTGATAACGACCTTTACGGAACAGACCATTGCCCGGGCTTTGCTTCTGCTGCAAAATATATTGCAACTTCTATTATGGAAATTAACCTTGACGCAAAGGTTTACGACACGCCTATGGTTTGCGTTATCGAAGTTATGGGTAGAAACGCAGGCTGGCTTACGGCGGCAGCGCAACTCGCTAACGCTAAGGGCTTAGGCGCAGACCTTATCTATCTTCCTGAAGTTGCTTTCGACGTAGATAAGTTCGTTAAGGACGTTAAAGACGTTATGGCTAAGAACAACAATAAATGTATTGCAGTCGTATCTGAAGGTATTAAGAACGCAGACGGCGTTCTCGTTTGCGAAGCACTCGGTGAAGCAGGCGCAAGAGACTCTTTCGGTCACGCACAGCTCGGCGGCGTAGCAGCAACCCTTTCTAACATTATTAAGGCTGAAACCGGTTCTAAGGTTAGAGCAATCGAACTTTCACTCATGCAGAGATGTGCAGCGCATTGCGCGTCTGCAACCGACGTTGAAGAAACTTTCGAGGCTGGTAAACAAGCAGTTAGAGCGGCTGTAAACGGCGAAACCGACAAGATGGTTTGCTACGCAAGAAAGGCAGGGGATAAGTACGAATGCGAATACAAACTTCTTCCCTTAGAGCTTGCAGCAAACACCGAAAAGACCGTTCCTATGGAATGGATCATCAATAACGGTACTGGTATTTCAGACGAATTCGTTGCATACGCACTTCCTCTTATCCAGGGCGAAGTAAACATGAAGAAAGAAGACGGACTTCCCAGATTTGCTAAATTAAAGAAAGTTCTTATCGAAAAGAAATAAAACAAGAAAAAAACGGACGCGTGCGTCCGTTTTTTTCTTTACAAATACTTTTTTAAGCGTTGTTCGTATTCTTCTTCTAGGGTTAAAATCTCGTCTATAAATGCGGCGACTTCGTCGTGAAGATTTTCTTTTTCGTTCTTCATTGCCGTTAGTTCGTTTATGCCCATAACCGTGCCGTTAATCATCATTTCTGCGGCTTGATTTTGGCTGTCGTTGAACATTGTTTTCATCTTGATACTGCCCCAAAGCATAGCCTTTTTCATAGGGTTAATGTCTTTCGGCTCTAAGCCTTGTTCCGCCATAAAGGTGGAAATCTTGCCGATAATCTTTTCATAACCTTCGTACTGTTCTTGAAGTTCCTTCTTAAACTCTTCGCTTTTAACGGACGGAATAAGGTCTGAAATGCTCTGCAAGGCAATATGTGCGTTTTTGTACGCGTCGTTTATAGCTTTAACGTTATACTCATTAAGTTCCATAAAAAATTCTCCTTAAAATTCTATGCTAAAAGTTTGTGGAAATAAAGGGAAATTATGTGTAAAACGTTTGACTTTTAAATGTAAATGTTATAAAATATCCCAGTAGCCGCTCGAAAGGGGTTTTTTAAGTGTGTATTCACCGCCCCAAAAATAAATTCGGCGAGTCAGGTTAGAGGAGGTATTCATTATGTACGCAATCGTAGCAAACGGTTCAAAGCAGTACAAAGCGGAAGTTGGTTCAGTCATCAGATTTGAAAAACTTTCAGCAAACGTAGGCGACAAAGTTGAGTTCGACGTATTAATGGTTGCTGACGAAGCAGGCATTAAGGTTGCAGACGAGGCTAAGTCATTTAAGGCAGTTGGCGAAGTATTAGAACAGGGCAAGGATAAGAAAATCATTGTTTACAAATACAAAGCTAAAAAGAACGAAAGAAAGAAACAGGGTCACAGACAGCCTTTCACGGCAGTTAAGATTCTTGAAATCGTTTCTAAATAAGTGGGAGGAAAAGATTTATGATGTTTTTATTTAGATTATTTGCTCACCACAAAGGTGGCGGTAGCACCAAGAACGGCAGAGACAGCAACGCAAAAAGACTTGGCGTAAAGAGAGTTAACGGTCAGGACGTTTTGGCAGGCGGCATTATCGTTCGTCAGCGCGGAACGAAGATTCACCCCGGTAACAACGTTGGTATCGGTAAAGACGACACCTTGTTCGCTCTTATCGACGGCGTAGTTAAGTTTGAAAGAATGGGCAGAAACGACAAAAAGGTTAGCGTTTACGCAAAAGAAAACTAATTAGAAAAATTTATATCCTTTCACATTTTGCGAAAGGATATTTTTTTTGTGACAGCGTATACTTTAAAAAAGTGAGTTGCGTTATAAAATTCCGTACGCGCCTTGACAAAAAATTTGATTTATTCTATAATGTTATAAAAATAAGACTTTTAGCGGAGGTAATATATATGGTAGCATTATTCATTATTTTAGGTATAATAGCACTTGCTATTGTGCTCGCAGTCAGTTACGTTTGCGGCAGAATAACTTGCGAACTCGTTCATCAAAAGAACCCAAAACTCAACGAAGTTATGTGGTTTTGGCTAGGGTTTGCGTTTAGTTGGTTAGGGATACTTTTAACCCTTGTCGTAAAAAAAGAAGAACAGCAATAAGGTTGGAAGAAAAACCGCCCAAAGAAAAATTCTTTGGGCGGTTTTGAATTTTTAAAATTCTAGTTATATAAAAAACTTACCGAACGTATATTTTACTGTTCGGTTTTTTTATATAAGTTTTTTTATAAACTCTTGACTGTTTTTTTACAAAATTAGCCGAAATTGAATATAAAAAAACAAAATTCGACAAAAGGAAAAGACTAAAATGTTCTTTGCAGTCTTAAACAAGAAGAAAATTCTTTTATCATTAGCCGTAGTTTTATCGTTAGTTATCGTATCGCTTTCATTTTTTAAGGTCGGCACGATAGGCGCGTTAAGTGAAAACGGCAGAAAACTGCCTATATACAGAGTAGATACTCAAGAAAAAAAGGTCGCAATATCCTTTGATTGTGCGTGGGGTGTAGACTATACGGATAAACTATTAAAAGTAATGAGTGAAAAAGAAGTTCGCTGTACGTTTTTTATGGTAGAGTTTTGGACGACAAAATACCCAGAATACGTCAAAAAAATTTCTGATCACGGACACGAGATAGGTACTCACTCGGCAACACACCCGTATATGAGTAAATTAGATAAGAGTGCTATCGAAAAAGAACTTACCACTTCATCAAAGGCGATAGAAGATATAACGGGTAAAAAGGTAGAAGTCTTTAGACCGCCTTACGGCGATTACGACGACCTGCTAATCGATACGGCGAAAGAACTTAATCTATATGTTATACAATGGGACGTTGACAGTTTAGATTGGAAAGATTTATCAAAGGACGAGATAAAAAAGAGAGTGCTAAAAAAGGTTAAAAACGGATCTATCGTGCTTTTTCATAACCAAGGCTTACATACGGCGGAGGCTTTGCCTGAAATTATAGACGAGTTAAAAAGTTTAGGTTATGAATTTGTGCCGATAGGAGAGCTAATATATAGAGATAATTATAAGATGGCATCAGACGGCTCTCAAGTTCAAAATTCATAGGAAATTCATTGGAGGAAATATATATGAACTATTTATCAGAAAAGAACAACAAAGTTTTTATTAGCGGGGAAATCGTTACCGAGGCCGAATTTTCACACGAAGTATACGGCGAAGGCTTTTACGAGATGAACGTGCTCGTAAAAAGACTATCGGGGCAAGGCGATATTTTACCCGTAACTATATCCGAGCGGCTTATAGCAGACAAAGATTTAAAAGTCGGCGTAACTATAAATGCGTTAGGTCAATTTAGAAGTTATAATAAACTAGTTGACGGTAAAAGCAAACTTATGCTTACGGTATTCGTTAGGGAACTATTAGACGATATACCCGTTAAAAACCCGAACAGTATAGTTTTAACGGGCTACATCTGCAAACCGCCCGTATACCGCACGACGCCGTTTAACCGTGAAATAGCAGATATCTTAATAGCGGTAAACCGCTCGTATAACAAATCGGACTATATACCGAGTATAGCTTGGGGAAGAAACGCGCGCTTTGCAAAAAATCTTGCGGTTGGTGAAAAGATAGCCATAAGTGGAAGAATACAGAGCAGAGAATACCAAAAGAAAATAACTGACGACGACGTAAGAACGCTTACGGCTTATGAAGTTTCAATAAGTAAACTAGCGGCGTACGAAAATGCAGAGAACTTCGACGTTGATGAAGAATTTAATATGCTAGGCTTGAATTTTATCTCGCCTAACGACAACGTGTACACCGATTGAATTGACCGTTTTATTAAATACTAATAGGCATTAAAAAACCCCGAGCGAACTTATCTTGCTCGGGGTTAATATCTGTTATAAAAGTTTAAGGTTAATCTTCTTTTTTTCTAAGTATAAAATAAGCGGTGGTAGCGCATACACATGCAGCGACGGCTATTATTATAAGCGCATTTCTAACGGCTAAACTCGGCTCGTTTTTAACGTCGCTTTCTTTTACGTAGCCTTGAACCCATTGTCCGTCTATTTTAACGGCAATATAAGCAACGTCGTCTTTAACCGAGATAAGCCTTGCAACTTGATTGTCGCTAAGTTCAGCGATAGCGTTAGTTAGATTTTCGTCTTCAAAGAGCGTGGTCGCTTTAACCTTGACGAACGAGTATTCGTCCCACTTAAAATCTTCAGATAGTACTTCTACGGTAAACGCGGTAGGGATATATCCTTTAACGGTGTTTCCGTCAATTTCCACGCTTGCAAAATAGAACTCGTTGCCAAGGAAAGTAAACCTCTGTTCGGGGTGAATTTCGCAACCTTTATTTAGCCTTATTACGCCGTTTGAATTGCTGAGCGAATACTCTAAGTCCTTGGTTATAACGGGGATATAATACATATTTACGCCCGTCGTGGTGAATGCTGTTTTAGGGATAGGCTCAGCCTTTACAATGTCAATACTAGTTGTTTCTTCAGCGTTTACTAAAACGATTTCCGTTTGACCGGCTAAGGCTCTTAACGTTATTGAACGATATGAGTTGCTTACGGTTAAATCGCAGATATAAACGTATTCGTTTCTCTCTTCAATAAGACCGATAAACTTAATTCCGTCTTGGTCTTTAGTAATGGAATAAGCGTTTGCGCCGTTTATAGGTTTATAGAATTTTAAGTTGTCAAAGTCGGCGGTATTAGCGGTAGTAGCGAACTTATCGGTTAAAACCACGTCGTCAAGAGCAAGGTTTTCTATTTCATTAGTTGAGCAAATAAATTCACTATCTTTGTAAATGAAATAGACGTCACTTGTTATCATATCCATTGCAAATGACTTGATTTCTGCTTCGGTGGGTGATTTTATTTCAATTAACTCAATTTTTTGATCTTTAACGCAGTAAATTTTGCTTGAATCGAGAAAATAAACTTCTCCGCCTATATCGGTTATAACTTTTTTAATGTCTGTTCTATTTTCTACAATTAGTGTTTTAGCATAACTGTTATCGTTTTTGGTAAACTTATATATTGATGTTTTATTCGCAAGATAAACATTTCCGAAAACATCTACATTTATGAACTCGAAGTCTTCGGTGTCATTAAATACCGATTCTACTATTAAGGTTTCTGCTTTTTCGTTAATGGAATAAACAACTCTAGAAGTACTGGTGGTGTATGCATAAATATAAAATTTACCACTTTGATAGCAAACATCGTAAATGTGATTATCGTTGCCAAGGTTAATTTGTGTAGTGCTGTTATCTCCTAAGTTAATCAGGTTGATTAACGAACTATTATTTGCTATTAAAACGTATGAACTGCCTAAAGCAAAGAATTTATCGCTACTTGCTATAGTATCGTTTACATAGTAATTTTTATAGTTGGAAAATGCATATGTGTCGGAATTGTCAGTTGTTGTAATAGTTAATTTTTGGTCGTCCAGTACGGCAATCGTATTTCCACATTTTTCTATGTCGCTGGCGTGCGCGGTAATTCTATTATATGCAGGTTTTCCGTTAGCTATAGCATAACCGGTAAATTCCAAGGTGTTGTCGTTAATCTTAAACTCTTGGATGGCATTAAGTGTAGTATCTGAAACTAAAAGATTGCCGTTCCTGAAAGATATGCTTGATGGAGGATTACTTATATCTCCCAAATAATTTTCAGGCTGTTCTGGTGCGGATAGAGGGATTTCCTCTCCTCCATTTTGTGAACGTGAATAAATGTTGCCAGAATAAAGGTAGTAGATATCCTGCTCGTTTGAAATTATTTTTGTGGGCGTGTCGTTTGTTACGAATATAGGAGTGCTTGTGAAATGTTCCGCATAAAGATAATGTATTCCTGTAATGTTTCTGTTTTCCTCTGTATTCGTATATATAAACAAAATTTTATTCGCAGCATTTATAGATACACTTGAATAATCGGAATTGTTTGTGTTTCTAGACGCTATTTCTTCAAATTCAGTTTCACTATTGATTGAGTATAAGCTTAGTGTCCCTAAATAATTTGTGACCAAATAATTTTCGTTTAAATCAAAATGGCTAACGGCTTTATTTTCAAAAATGGGGGACAAATATTCTATCTCAGGCTTTTCAGTAAGAAAATTTTCTAAATTGATTTTACGTAGTCTTGCCGCAGAGGAAAAAACCAAAGTGTTTGAGTTTAGTAAACTAACGCATTTAAAATCCTTAGCCTGTTCTGAGCCAGAAAAAGTTCTAGTTTTGCCTTTATAACAAACTGTTAAAGAATTATTATCATTTTGCACGATAGCCGTAACGTTGTCGTCAGAATAAACTTCGGTAGGTGAGTTGAGCGAGTAGTTTTCCAGCTCTGTTTGAGGCAAGAATAAACGCGCGGTAATTTCGCTATCTGCAAACGTTTGCGTTTTGTTTAAAAATAAAAAGCAAACGGCAGATAGTGCTACCGAAAAAATTAAAAGAGTTAGTAGTATTCGCAAAAAACTTGTTTTAACTTTAGTATTCATAACACTTATTTTATCACATAATAATTAAATTATCAATATAATAACTTAATTTTATGCGGATAGTTACAAAAAAATTTTACACTTCCAAAAAATTAAAATATGCGTCGATAAACCGTGGTAATATGTCAAATACTGTCATATTTGTGGTATAAAATACAAACAAAAAACAAACAAATGTTCGTTTTTAATGACATATAAAATTGACTTAAAGATTTTATGAAAGTACAATCAAGGTGCGTATCTGGCAAAAAATGGAAACAAAAAGGAGGCAATAATATGAACGTATATTATGCAAAGACGGTGTTGTACGCATATCCTAATATCGGGGCGGTGATCGAGCAGATTGACGAACTAGTAGAAAGGAAGGCGTTGTGTTCAATAAACGACTACTCACCGTGTATCGAGATTGCGGAAAAGATACTTGATTTTACTTCGCAAAAGGTAACCCTAATGGAACTTAACGAGCTTACTAAGCGTGGGTTAAAAAAATTTACGGAAGAAGAATTAGATCATCTTGATTATAAATATTTTAAGCAAAAACCCAAGGAGTATTATATCGGTTTCGACTTTACTAGCAGAAACTATTTTAGGCGACAGCAACGGCTAATAAAAAAGTTTTCTGAAAGTATGGAAAAGATAGGCGCAACAGACGAGTGGTTTGAAAAGACCTGTCTAAAAATGGATTTTTTCAAGGAGATGCTAAAAAGAGTATATGAACACGAGAAAAACTCTATGAAAAACAAGCCCAAATCAAAGACTGATAAAAAGGCGCAAGGACAAGCTTTAAAGGACAAAAAAGAAAAAGGAGTAAAACTTTCTGCTTAAAGTTATTCGTAATCGTTCTCGTCGTAATATCCACCGCCGTTTTCAGTGCGCAAAGGCTTTTGTTTTAAGGCGACGAAAAGCGCAACTATTCCTGCGAACAAAAGGCAAACGATAATTATAACTTTAAGGCTAAAAAAATCGTTGGTTTGCGGTTGAGTTTGGTCTAAATCGGGCGCAACTTCGGGCGCGGAAACTTCGACGTCCTCTTCTTCTTTAATAAAACTCAGTTCGTTAGGGTGATTGCTTATTTCAAAAGGGTAGACTTCGGACTCTTTAACGTAACCTAGTCTACCGTTATAACTGACGTAGTATAGCGTTTCGTTACCCGACGGATAAGAACCGTAATATCGCATCTGCCGTTCGGGAAAAACGTATTGAATAGGCGTAGACGTAGAAATGTCCGAATATAAAACCGCCGAAGTAGACGTGGTAAGGGTTATATCGACGTAAGGCGAAGAAACGCTTAAATCGTCGTCGAATAAAAGGTGAGTAGGGACGTATCCGTCGATTGCCGCAAGCGATTCGCCAAAGCATTCGACGTGTGTCATTTCACCTTCTTCGCCTAAAACCTTGACGTAATAGGTGTACGGCAGATAAAACAAACAGTTTTCTTCATTAGCATACTTGTAAAAAGGCGTGTCTTCAGTTATAACGCGAAGGTATCCGTTACTTGCCGCGTGAACGTTGTTTTCTGCAATAAAAACAGGACAAGACAGAAAAAATATCAATATAAATATAAAGACACAAAAAAATCTCAACGATAAACTTTTCATAAACCGCCTCAAAAAGGTTGGTAAAGAAGATTATAGCGGCAAAAATACCGACATATAGGTCATAAAAACTCGTAAAAACGGCGATATTGTCAAAAACGATTGTAAAATAGGTAGCGAAAATAATTGAAGTCGCTAAATTTTTTGTGACAGTGCTTATAATGTTCAATAATGCTTTAATATAATTGACATTTTAAGGCGATTGTTATAAAATATATAAGTAATTTTAAAAAGAGAAGTTTAGGAGAACTTTTATGAACGTTTATGAGATAGTTGCGTTTGTCCTATATTTCTTATTTGTTACGGGAGTAGGCGTTTACTTTTTTGTTAAAAGCAAAGATAAAGGTGAAAAAGACTATTTCCTAGGCGGTAGGAATATGGGTGGCTGGGTATCCGCGTTGTCTGCTGGCGCGTCGGATATGTCGGCTTGGGTATTAATGGGACTTCCTGGTGCTATATACCTTAGCGGTATGAACCAGATCTGGATTTCAATAGGGCTCATTATCGGCACGGTTTGCGCTTGGATATTTATTGCACCGAAACTTCGTCATTATGCAATAAAAGCAAACGACTCAATAACAGTACCAGAGTTTTTGTCAAATAGATTTATGGCAAAAGGCCCTGTGTTAAGAATTTCATGCGCAATAGTATTCGTTGTGGGATACTTGGTATATGCGGCATCTTCCGTTTACGCTTGCGGAAAACTCTTCGCAATGATAGTGCCTAGTGAAACTACGGATATGCGTGCTGTGGGAATGGTTATATTTACGGCAATAATTTTAGTGTATACCTTGCTCGGTGGATTTAAGGCTGTTTGTTGGACTGACTTTTTCCAAGGTATGTTAATGCTAGCGGCGCTTATGGTTGTACCGATTATCGCATTGATTATCGTTGGTGTAAACGGTCCGTCTGGTGCGGCAGGGGAGCTTCCTGAACATTATTATAGTCTGCTTGTAGACGGTCAATTAAACTGGGCAAGCGTTGCAAATATAATAACCGGACTTGGTTGGGGCTTAGGTTATTTTGGTATGCCACATATTATCGTAAGATATATGGCGATAAAGTCAAGCAAAGAACTCAAAAAATCTCAAATCATAGGTTCGACTTGGACTTTCCTTATTCTAACTATGGCTACCGTACTTGCTATTGTTGCTCGTTCTTATCTAACTGGAACACTTGACGGCGGAAACAAAGAATTAGTGTTTGCAATGACGGTAAGACAAATGCTTGGAGTAGGCGCGCTTGCATTGCTCGGCGGTATACTTATCGCAGCGATTTTGGCAGCCGCAATGAGTACTGCCGACTCGCAACTTCTCGCGTCGTCTTCTGCGTTTGCTTCTGACATTTATAAAACGGTCATCAATAAAAATGCAAGCGATAAAACAGTTTTGAACGTTGGTAGAATAGCGGTTATCGCTACCACTTTATTGGCATTTGGGCTTGCAATGCTAGTGCATTTCCTTGATTTGACCGACGTAATGGGATTAGTGTCCGCCGCTTGGTCAATATTCGGTGCAGCATTTGGACCTGTTATCGTATTGAGTTTGTTCTGGAGAAGATTTAATTATAATGGTGCAGTTTCAGCAATAATAAGCGGTTTTGCAGTTTCGATATTGTGGATGGTTTTGTTTAACCTTGAGTATTATGGATTTACTAGCGTTGTAGCAAATACTGGGGTTTACGAAATCGTTCCTGGTTTTATAATAAGTTTAGTTGTTGGTATGGTGGTTTCGTTATTAACAAAAGCACCTGAAAAAGAAGTAGTTGAGTTATTTGACGATGTTAAGAAATTCAAAGAAGAAACAGCTGAAATCTAGACCGTATAGATTAATAAAAACCAACTAAAACGTAAGGCAACCCGAGTGGTTGCCTTTACTTTCTTGAATAATACTAATCGTCGCGCCCAAACTAAACGTATGCAGTACGAAAAGGTTTACGTTGGCGTAATAGCAAAGTTTTTATCTGAGGGCGGAATGCGTCCTATCGAAATAATTTGGACGGATGGCAAACATTTTGCAATCGATAAAACTAGGTTTATCGACCGTGCGGCGTCAAGAGCAGGCGGACTTATTACCGTAAGGTATACCGTCATAATTTGCGGAGAAGAAAGGTATCTATATTATGAAAAACCAACCGAGCGTTGGTTCGTGGAGAAAAAACTTTTATGAGAACTATCCTGCATAGCGACCTTAATAATTTTTACGCGTCAGTCGAGATTATGAAAAATCCCGACTTAAAAGACGTGCCTTTGGTCGTTACGGGTAGCGTTGAAGATAGGCACGGGATAGTGCTCGCTAAAAATCAACTAGCCAAATCTTTCGGGGTTAAAACGGGAGAAGTATTGTGGCAAGCGCGCAAAAAATGTGCAGGTAATCTCGTGAGCGTTTTAGCAGATTTTCCGTCGTATTATAGGGTGTCTAAAGCCGTAAAATCTATTTACGCAAGGTATACCGACCATATAGAATCGTTCGGTATAGACGAGTGTTGGCTGGACGTTACCGACAGTTTAAAAATCTTTGGATCTGGGGAAAAGATCGCCGAAGAAATAAGGGCAGCCGTAAAGAGTGAAATAGGCGTTACGGTAAGTATAGGCGTAAGCTTTAACAAGATATTTGCTAAACTTGGTTCAGATATGAAAAAGCCGGACGCCGTTACCGTTATAAACCAACAAAACTATAAAGATACCGTATGGAAACTTCCTGCTAGCGACCTTTTGTACGTAGGGAGAGCGACGGCAAAAAAACTTGATTCTATCGGTATTCATACTATCGGAGATATAGCAAGAACAGACCGCTCGGTTTTAACGCGGCTACTTGGCGTGTGGGGCAAAACGCTGCACGTTTACGCTAACGGTCAAGACGATACGCCCGTAGTGGATAAGGAACATGAAGAAGACGCTAAGAGTATAGGAAATAGTTTGACCGATTACAAGGATCTAGTGAACGTTGACGAAGTTAAAACACTTATACTTATGCTGTCGGAAACCGTTGCTGCAAGGCTTAGAAAAAGTGGGCTTGGGAAAGCGTGTACGGTAAGAATTTCGGTGACGGATAATCAACTTAATACTTGCGGAAAACAAACACGGCTAATGAAACCTACTAGTTCGTCAATTGTGATTGCGCACACTTGCTACGACTTGTTTGAATCCCTTTATAAATGGGAGCACCCAGTAAGGGGCGTGGGCGTTTCGGTAGCGAATTTTACGCAAGGTTTAGAACAACTAACTTTCGATAGTGACCCCGAAAAAGAAAGAAAGGTCGAACGGCTAGACTCTGTCGTGGACACCATACGCAGTAAGTACGGCAATAATTCCGTTCGCCGCGCAACAATATTACAAGATAAAAAACTATCGGATATGGATTTAAATAGAGAAGAAGACGTCAAGCCTTTCGATCGGTCGCCATTTTTACCAGACGATGAAAATTAATAATTATGGTGATTAACGCGTATACTGTTTTTAAGTATGCGCGTTGATTTTTTTAAATTAGACAATAAGAAGTTATTGATAATAAAAAGGGTATTGTTTGTTATATTGTCGGTGTATTGGGGCTTTTTCGGTGTGATAATAGTAGGACGGTGTGCCTCTCGCGCGGTGGCTTATCCGTTGGGATATAAGGAAGAAGTTTATGAGTATTCCGAGCAGTATAAAATAGATAAAATGTTGGTGTTTGCCATGATAAAAGTAGAGAGTGGATTTAAGGCAAACGCAGAGAGCAAAGCAGGGGCAAAAGGACTTATGCAAATGACGGACAAAACTGCGGATTACGTTGCAAAAATGTTGGGAGAAGAAGAGTATGATTTGTTTGACGCTAAAACGAATATAAGGTATGGCTGTAGGTATTTAAGTTATTTGTTTGAGCGGTTTGAGAATAGAGAAACGGCAGTCTGTGCCTATAACGCAGGGGAAGGAAACGTGACGTTGTGGCTTAATAATCCAGAGTATAGCGACGATAAAATCACGTTGAAAAGTGTTCCGTATCCAGAAACGCGAGAATATATAAAAAAAATTAATCAAACTTTTTCAAAATATAAAAAATTATACGGAAATATTCTTGACAAACACAAAAATTTTGAGTAATATATAAAGGCTGAAACGCGTGAGGGTGGCGGAATTGGCAGACGCGTACGTTTGAGGGGCGTATGGTTATCCGTGTGGGTTCAAGTCCCATCCTTCACACCAAAAGAAGAAAGACCAACCGAAAGGTTTGGTCTTTTTCTTTTGTGGATGGGACTTGAATTAAGGAGAAAATTTGCTCAGCAAATTTCCCGAAGGGGAAACAGTGGACACCCACTGTTTATCGGGTATGGTCGCACAGGCGAAAGTCCCATCCTTCACACCAAAAGAAGAAAGACCAACCGAAAGGTTTGGTCTTTTTCTTTTGTGGATGGGACTTGAATTAAGGAGAAAATTTGCTCAGCAAATTTCCCGAAGGGGAAACAGTGGACA
>SVHN01000003.1:0-87923 GCA_015055805.1 Clostridiales bacterium | reverse complement strand
AAGTCCCATCCTTCACACCAAAAGAAGAAAGACCAACCGAAAGGTTTGGTCTTTTTCTTTTGTGGATGGGACTTGAATTAAGGAGAAAATTTGCTCAGCAAATTTCCCGAAGGGGAAACAGTGGACACCCACTGTTTATCGGGTATGGTCGCACAGGCGAAAGTCCCATCCTTCACACCAAAAGGATGAAAATCTTGCTAAGTGTTGCACATAGTTTGACAATTCATCAATAAAGTTAAAAAAATAATTGCATTTCAATGAAAAAAGTAGTAATATAAAATTAGAACACACAATAGTAAGTGTGGGGGTATGGCACAGTTGGTAGCGCGCCTCGTTCGCAACGAGGAGGCCACGAGTTCGAGTCTCGTTATCTCCACCAAACGTGTATTGGACGAACACTTACTTTTTCAGCGGCGGCTTCGCCGTAAAGGTTTCGCTCTGATACGAACAGAAAACGCCATCTTAGATGAAAGTCTAAGGTGGCGTTTTTTCGTGACAGCTGATTTGTCAATATTCCTCGCTTGTGGTATAATTATGTCACAAACAAAAGGAGGATGTTTTATGGACACCAAGAAATATGAAATTGAAGTCGATGATTTTGAGCATAGAATGCTCGTGCAAGCTTTAAGCGAGAAACGCAATGAGCTTATCTCGGAAGATAAAAGCACCGCGAATATTGATGCCTTGCTGCTGAAAGCCATTGATGCAAAGCCGAAGAAAAAGAAAAAATGAACATATCAAAACGCCATCTTGGATTCTACTCAAGATGGCGCTTTTGTTTTACATCATAAACTCTGCCTGATCTACTACACGGGAAATTGCTTCTTCGGAGTATTCCGGCGGATAGTTATACTTTTTGAGCAACCGCTTGATTTGCATTCGCATTTTAGCGCGTGTATCCTTCTTCTTTGACCAATCCACCGTTGCATATTCCTCAACGATAGCTTTAAGCTCTATAGCCATTACGCGCAATATATCATCCGACATCAGTTCCATTGCGCTCTTGTTTGCTACAAGGGCATCGTAAAAGGCTCTCTCTCGTCCTGTAAGATTGTTCTTCTTTGCATATGCTTCAGACTCAACCATCTCTTGTGAGAAAGCAATCAAACCAACAATGGTCATATCCGTCTGCAAGTCATCTTCGCGCGTGTTGTATGCTTCAAGAAGCTTTCTCAGGCGTTCGCTATATTCCTTTGCTTTAACAAGGTTATAACCACGATACTCCTTAACCGCCTCTTTCAACAAGCGTTCCATTATCTTGATGAACACGTGCGGAGGTTGAGATTGACGAAGCTTTTCAACCTTTTCTTCGGACAATAAATCCCAAATATCACGATTTTCTTCCGTGTCCTCAACTTTGGTAAGTATCTTAACCTCATCACCTTTAATTGCTTCTGCAATCAAATCGGCAACGTGTTTGTTGATAGATTC
Source organism: Clostridiales bacterium (assembly GCA_015055805.1). GTDB lineage: Bacteria > Bacillota > Clostridia > Christensenellales > Borkfalkiaceae > UBA1259. The sequence continues at coordinate 86,492 of SVHN01000003.1, read as the reverse complement.
CGGTGTGATATTATGTGGCATATTGCCGCGCTCAACCTTCTGAACGAAGTGGCGAACCGCAAGATAATAAAGGACTTTTTTCTTGTAGTCAGCATCGAGAATACCGATTGCAACCACGTATGCGTCTTTCAATTGCTTGGTTATCTGTAAGTAAGCTTTCTTCATTTCTTCGGTTGTAAACACAAAGTCTGCACCGTTTTGAATAGCCTTAAGTCTTACAGAGTTTGAACCATTAAAGAAGCCCTTTTTATCGACCTTATAAAACAACTCGTCAAGAATAGACAGCTTTTCATCAAGGATAGATTTGGCGGTTTCTTGTATGTCACGGAGATTTAGTTCCTTATCTCTCGCAGTGTAGATATTAAGAGCTTCCTCCAAGGAGCGTTTGATACCGATATAGTCAACGATCAAACCACTCTCTTTGCCAACGTGAACACGATTTACACGGGCGATAGCCTGCATCAAATTGTGTCCTTTCATTGGCTTGTCGATATACATAACGTCGAGATCTGTTACGTCAAATCCCGTAAGCCACATATCAACAACAATGACAATCTTTATGCTACCGTCTTTCTTCTTGAACTCTTTAGCCATATTTTCGCGGTAGGCTTTGTCTTTGAACAACTCGCGTTTTTCATCGGTATCCTTATTGCTTTCGGTAACGATAACCGCTATCTCACTCTCTTTTTCGGGAGCTTGGGCAACGAGTTCCTTGTATAGCTTGTATGCAATATCTCTTGACATACAAACGATCATAGCTTTACCGCTAAGAATATCCTTACGCTCATCATAGTGTGCAAGAATATCGGTGGCAAGAAGTCGAAGTCTATCCTTATCTCCTATAATAACTTCCATAGAAGAAAGCTTAGACTTTGATTCTTCGATTATATCATCAGATACGCCCTGCTGCGCAAGATCGTCGTAATAAGCATCAATCTCCTTGAGCTTTCCATCGTCAAGCCAAACCTTTGCCAAACGGCTTTCATAGAAAATCTTTACAGTAGAACCATCCTCAACAGATTGTGTCATATCGTAAGTATCTACGGTTTCGCCAAATATAGCCGAAGTTGAGTGATCTCCCGATTCTACAGGTGTTCCCGTAAAACCAATGTATGTAGCTTCGGGGAGTGCATCTCTGATATACTTTGCGTATCCGTATTTAGAATACGACGAATATGTACCGTCAGGATTTTCTTTTAATACTATCTTTTCGTCTATTCCGTAATGTGATCTGTGTGCCTCATCAGAGATAACTACGATATTGCTTCTATTGTTCGGTACAATATTAGCTTTGTCAAACTTTTGCAAGGTTGTGAAGATAATACCGCCTTCTTTGACCGCACCTATTTTAGCAAGAAGATCTTCTCTTGATTCTACTTGAACAGGACGAGTTCTCAAAAATTCAGCAGCATTGGAAAACGTGGTGTAGAGCTGATTATCCAAGTCGTTTCTATCTGTGAGAATAACGACCGTAGGATTGCGCATTTCTATATCCGTAATCAGCTTGTGTGCAAGCATAACCATAGAGAAAGATTTGCCGCTGCCTTGTGTATGCCAAACGATACCCGCCTTACCACTTCCCGCAGGTTTCAAATTCTTTTTAATGCTTTCGTAAGCTTTTTTTACACCGAAATATTGATGGTATTGAGAGAGAATTTTAATCGGCTTCTCTTTATCCTTGTTCATAAAGAACAAGTTGTTTTTGATAACATCCAACAAACGTGCAGGCTTCAAAAGACCTTCGAGAAGTACATCGAGCTTATAGGCATAGTTCTTCTTATATCCAATCTCGCCATCTACGCTTTTCCATTCGTTATAGCGCGTAATATCGCTTGTAAGAGTACCAACCTTGTTGTTTGCACCATCACTTATAACGAGAAAAGCATTGTAATTAAACAGCGTAGGAATATCGTATCTATATCCATCAGATTCGCCGTTGCGACCTAACTGCTCGTATGCTCTTTCAATGAACGTGTCCTCATTGTATTCGATAGATTTTAGTTCAAACACAACAAGCGGGATACCGTTAACAAAAATAATAACATCGGGTATGCGGAGGTTACGATTTTCCTTGAATTTAAGCTGATTAGCAACTTGAAATACGTTCTTCTCTGTGTTGGTGAAATCAAGAAAACGAACGAGAGGGTTTACGTCGCTTTCATAATCTTCCACTTGCATACCATCGGTGAGCCATCTGTGTACGATATGATTACGTTCAAAAAGCGAGGGGTTGTCCAAGTTCTTTAAGCGGCTGATAGCTTGCTCCAACACCGTTATTTTAACGCCGGGGTTGATAGCCATCAATCTATCAAGAAGAAGTTCTTCGTTTATAAACGAATCGAGGGCGCGCGACAAGCACCATTGATCGGTATCAATGGCGTAATCGTAACCTAATTCTTGTAATTGTTCAATTACCGCAATTTCCAAACTTGACTCTGTAAATTTTATGTCACTCATATCGTTTCACCCTCTTAAAACGAATTATTTATACAGAATAATTATATCATAAAATCTGCCATTATTCAACTGTAATTTGTTACTTTTATATGCCAATAGCAAAAAACTATAAGAAGTTCTTATTATGCCTATGGTTGATATTCTCGGAACTTTAGACGATATCGTTGAATTATTTAAGATCTGCACGGGCAACAACGTGCAGGAAGCGGACAACCGACCACTCTCTCCGATGATACGTGCCGAGGCATCGAAAGCCGACAAATATATGGAAGAATATTGGCTCTTGCGCGACCACTATATCGAGTCGCCGCAGGAGCTTTTGTCATTTCAGCAGAATACGGCGGCTCGTATTGCCGAGTTGGAGCAGAAACGCTATGAATTACGCTTACGGATTCGCCGCGTGAAAACGCCCGAAGAAGAAGCGGCACTCAAAGAACAATGCAAGGAACTGACCAAGAAAATGACTCCCTTGCGTAAGCAATTAAAGATTTCTCTGCGTATCGAGCAGCACACCCCGCGCATCAAAGAATTGCTTGATGCCGAGCGAGAAATCGAACTGAAGAACAACGGACTAATCCAAAAGAAAGATAAAACAAGAACGAGGTAAAATGATATGAAAAACACGAAAAATATATTGATTGAGAAATTACACGCATTTGAAAACCACCCTTACAAGGTTCAGGACAACGAGGAAATGGAATGTCTTTCCGAGAGCATTCGCGAGCACGGAGTGCTATCTCCGATTATCGTTCGCCCCAAGGAGAATACCGAAGATGAATACGAGATCATATCCGGTCATAGACGGGTTATGGCGAGCCAAAAGGCAGGGATCAAAGAGGTCCCTGCCTTAATCGTTTCTCTCGACCGTGACGCGGCGGCAATTGTATTGGTGGATAGCAATCTGCACCGTGAGCATATTCTGCCAAGCGAGAAAGCCTTTGCTTATAAGATGAAAGCGGATGCAATGGCACATCAAGGTTGGCGGTCTGATTTAACTTCGTGCCAAGTTGGCGCGAAGTTGAGAACCGACGAGCAAATCGCTGTTGATAGTAACGAAAGCGCAAGACAAGTTCAGCGCTATATCCGTCTTACCAACCTTATCCCCGAAATCCTTGAATATGTGGACGAGGGGCGCATTTCCTTCACTCCCGCCGTGGAGCTTTCCTATCTCAACGAGCAAGAGCAATACGACCTTTTGGAGCAGATGGAGATCAATGACTGCACTCCATCGCTCTCGCAGGCTTGCCGCTTCAAAAAGATCAGCTATGAGCAGGGCTTGACACCCGAGGTCATTGCCGAGATTATGAGCGAGGAAAAGGCAAATCAGAAGGAGATGTTCAAGGTGCCGATGGAGCGTATAAGGAAGTATATTCCAAAAGGCAACGCCAAACAGACCGAGGACTTTGTGCTCAAAGCCTGCGAGCACTACTACAAAGTCCTTCAGCGCAAAAAAGAGCGAAGCTTATAAGGAGGACTGCCTATGACCAAACGCCAAAAGATCGACGTTGCACTCCCCGAAGAACTGCTCAATTCCTTTGCAAAAGCCTTAGTGCCCGAGATACGCGCATTTTATGACAGCGAAGAGGGCAAAGCCTACTTTGAAAAGTGGCTCGCTAAGCACCCCGAATACAATGAAAGGACACCCGATGCTCGCGCGTCGGGTGTTTCTGTATCGGTACAATCGACTTCTCACAATAAATAAGTATAATTATATTAGGACGAATAGGAGGTATTACAATGAATGTAGTAATATACGCTCGATTTTCAAGCCATAGTCAGACCGAGCAATCCATTGAAGGACAGTTAAAGGTCTGTTATGAATATGCCGAATCTCACAATTACACCATTGTGGGTGAATATATCGACCGCGCTCAAAGCGGTAAGTTTGATAACCGCGCCGATTTTCAAAGAATGATTGCGGATAGCGACAAACACACCTTTGAAGGTGTGCTTGTCTATCAGCTTGATCGCTTTGCCCGAAACCGTTACGACAGCGCGATATACAAAGCCAAGCTGAAGAAGAACGGCGTTAGAGTAATGTCCGCCAAGGAGAACATCTCGGACGATGCTTCGGGCATTCTTATCGAGGGTGTTCTTGAAAGTATGGCGGAATACTATTCCGTAGAGCTTGCGCAGAAGATCAACCGAGGAATGTCGCTCAATGCCGAGAAATGCCTATCTAACGGTAGCAATCCCGGACTTGGGTATAAGGTAAACAAGGATCGCACCTTTTCGGTTGACGAGGAAGAAGCGGCAATCGTCCGCGAGATATACGAAAGATACGCAAGCGGTGAAACCAAAGCCGATATTGTCAAGGACTTGCAGCGGAGAAAAGTCAAGACCTCAATCGGTAACGAGTTTACCTACAACAGCCTCAGCCATCTTCTCAAAAACAAACGCTATATCGGCATATATTTATACAAAGGAGTTGAAACGCCCGGTGGGATGCCGCGTATTATGGATGACGACTTATTCTATCGGGTACAAGCGCTTATGAACAAGAACAAATCCGCACCCGCGCGGACTCGCGGTGAAAACGAATATCTTTTGACAACCAAGCTTTTCTGCGGTCATTGCAAGGAAATGATGGTCGGCTACGGCGGCACGGGCAAGTCGGGCAGACAGTACCATTATTACAAATGCAAGAACTCTCGCAAAAACAAATGCGACAAGAAGGTTGTCGGTAAGGAGTATATTGAAAACCGTGTAATAGAGGTCTGTCTGCAAATGCTCACCGACGAAAAGATACGCTATATCGCCAAGCGGGTTGCGGAGGAATGCAACAAGAGTCCCGACAACCTTTCGATAAAGGAAATTAAGAAAGCAATCAAAGAGGTTGATACCGCGATTGAGAACCTTTGGAAAGGCATAGAGCAAGGACAAGCGGTGGATATGCTGACCGAGCGACTGAACCGCCGCCAAGCCGAGAAAGCGGAGTTAGAAGCGCAGCTCGCAATCGAGAATAACAAGAAGATCTGTCTGACCGAAGCTCAAATTTACGCCTTTCTCGATTTTATCTGCGAAATGCCGATGGATGACGTCAATAAGCGCCGAGCACTTATCAACATCTTCGTACACTCGGTCTATCTGTACGATGACCATTTCACTATAATCATCAACGCAAGCAAGAAGCCTTTGAGCATAGACAATATCCCGCTTGACGATATTGAAGAAGCCTTTGAAGGCGAAACCGAAGGAAAGGAGGGGTGTTCGTCTATGACGACACCTGCTCCACCAAAGCAAAAGGGATACCGCAAGGTGTCCCTTTTGCTTTGGTGAAAGATAGTAGGCGGTCGAACTAGTCGTTCGGACGTCAAATGACGGGCAGTATTGACGAAAAAATATACCCCCTGAAAGCAAACCGCTTTAAGGGGGTATATTTTTTCGTAGACCATTATTCTTCAATAAATACGGCAAAGCCTTTATTTCCACTTACCGTAATTATACCGTTTTCAATCTTATAGGTCAGGTCACCATCTTTTTCAAAAAGACTAATTTCACCAGACGTTTTAAAAGAAAGACTGGTGTTTTCAAATATGTCAAAGTAAATATATTTTTTATTTTCAAAGTGGATAGAATACACAGACGAACGTTGTTCGGGTATGAAGAACTTTTTGTAGCAAACGCCGTGCGCTGTTTTTACTTTATCGCCTGAAATAAAGTAAGGATACGCCTTTCTCGTCTTATATAAAAGCATAAGACTGTCAACGATATTTTTTCTTATATTTGGGTGACCGTCGTAAACAGGCAAGTATCCACAAGAAAAGCCAAGTTTGTCTTTGCCGTCGATATCTCGGAAATAATCAACTATCCTATCGAACGGCGAATCGGGGTTTGCCCAGTATTCACGACCGGGGACGATATGATTTGGGAAAGCCGCGCCGCGTAGGGGATACGGCTTTGAAAAATCGAAAGTACCTTCTTCTGTAGTAATAGGTTTAACTTTGCAAAGAACTCTATGTATACCGCCGCCGTAAACGTTTCTTTTTTCTTGATACATAACACCCATATAGTTATCAAGTCTAACGTCCATAAGTTTTTTTATAACAAAATCAACTATAATAGTTCCGTCGGGCGTAATAATAAATTTATGATCCAAAGACACCATAGGCTTACCAAAATCGCTCAGCATAGGAAGATGCTTATATCCGCCGTCCGGACGTTCTGAAGTGAGTGCGGGCGCGATAGTCGCGGGGTTAATAATATCGTAAGATTCTTGAATTTCACCGTAGTCACACTCGCAAGAATTTAGTAGTGTTTTAGCCTTGCCGTCCTTGTATACTACGACTTGTCTTCTGCGGTGACGCAGAGCGTTTGATAAATAAGTTCTAGGGAACTGTTCCTCAATAATTATATCGCTTTTGTCGCAACCATCAGACAAGAACTTTAATTTTCCTGCTATTTCTAGTTTAAAATTATACTTAACTTCGCTTTCTCCGATATTTTCTGAAACCACCTTGACGTAGTCTTCGTTCTCAATCTCAACGATGGTAAATCTAACGCCGTCGTCGTCGGTGTATACTGCGCCTAAATCTTTTAAGGTTTTATTATGCATAGGTGAATGTATGGTTACACAGCAAGGTTGACCGTGCCCACCGCCTATAAACGCGCCGTTGATAACGCAGGGCGGAGCTTCGTCCGAGGAAGTGCTTAAAATAATAGGCGCGTTCCAACTGTCGCCACCAACTTTTGGAGTTAAGGCGGAAGATAAAAAATCTACTTGACCGTTTCTACTAATAGGCGCGCCGATAATGTTTGTAAACTGATGGACAATGTCGTATTCTTCATTAAATGATGAGCGGAACATAACCCACTCGCGTATTCTTGATACTATCATAAAATTCTCCTTATAAAACGTTGAATATTGATTGTATTTGCATTATATCTATTATAAGTTTAACACAAAAATATATCGCTTGCAATAGCAAATAAAAAAATAAAAGTTATGATTTTTTGACTCAATGTTGATTATTTGACTATTTGCGGAAAATGAAATGGTAAAATCTAATTATTTATTGACAAGCCGTTGTTTTTGATTTATAATTTCGGTAACTTAATATGCAAGGAGAAAAGACTTTATGATAAACAAACTAATTGATAAGCATATAGAAAAAAGTTTTGCTAGACTTTGTGAAAAAGAATATCAACTGCCCGACGTGTATAAGCCGTTAACTTATACTTGGCAGGGGGATTGGGAAGGCAGAGCGCTACTTGCGTATTGCTGTCTTTACTCTGTTACTGGCAAAAAAAATCCAGCGATGGACGAGTTTATAAAAGTATATCCCGAAAAATGTAACGAGGAAGGATACTTAGGAAAACTTTTTGATGCGGAAGAAGTTGACGAACAGCAACTTTCCGGACACAACTGGTTGATTTCTGGCATGGTAGAGTACTACAAACTTTTCGGCGATAAGAGCGCGCTTAAACACGCGGAAAACATATTTAATAACCTTTATAAAAAGTCTGCTGCGTCAATCGAGAACTACCCCGTTAAAAGGGAAAAAGCCAACGTCGGAGGGGTTAGCGGAACGCACACGGGACTTATACTCAACAAATGGCGAGTATCAAGCGACGTAGGTTGTGTATCAATGTGTATAGACGGCGTAAGCCGTTATTATGAAGTCACTAAGGACGAGAGCGCAAAAGCCTTTTTGGATACTACTATCGATATGTTTTATAACTTTGATAAACGCGCAGCGCGCGCCCAAACGCATACGACGCTTACAGCAACTCGCGGTATTTTTAGAATGTATAAGGTTACGGGCGATAAAGAGTATTATAATAAAGCCTTAGACATATTCAATCTGTATTTAGAGCACGGAATGACTTATACCTATGAAAACTTTAACTGGTTTGAAAGAAAGGATACTTGGACCGAACCATGCGCAGTAGTTGATAGTTTTATGCTTGCCGATATGTTCTACGAAGAAACGGGCGATAAAAAATACCTTACACTTTTGCGTAGGATTTTCTTTAACGGATTAAACCATTGCCACCGCGATAACGGCGGAGTAGGCACTAGTAAAACGGTGTATGAAGAAAATAATTACGCAGGTATGGGTTCGCATTACGAGGCGCCGTTCTGTTGCACTATGCGCTACTGTGAAGGCTTGGTTACCATTAATAAAAACAGGGATAAACTTGCGTTTAACCAAAACGCGCCTATAATAAAAGACGAGCTTGGCAGAAGATTTAAGGACGACGCACTCGTTATCCAAAACGAAAACGGCAAAGACTTGATGGCGTTTGATTTAGCTTTCCAAGAAAAGAACGATAGAAAGTACAAAGTATTTTGATTAAATTATAAAAAGCAGAGAGTGATAAAAAACTTTCTGCTTTTATTTTTTTTAATAAAAAGTAAATTGACATTAAAATTTTATAGTTGTATAATAAAAAAGATATCGAAAAAACACAAAACATAAACGCAAACAAACGAAAAAACACAGGAAAACGGATATGGCAACGCATTTTTTTAACTTTAAATTACATAATCAGCATAACAGCATCAACCTTGCAAACGTAGACAAAAAAAGATACAAATACGGAAACTTATTGATTTTTGCGTGTTTTTTTCTGTTTGCGTCAAGTATGGCGGCAAAAGGTGTGTTTGCATCGCAGACTAAATTTTTAGTCGACTTGTGGGGGCTAGAGTATGCAACCGCAAGTATGGCAAACACCTATTATTTCGTTACGTACGGTCTTGTTCAGATAGGGCTATTCTTCTTTATGAGCAAGATAAATATGCGAAAATACATGCTGTGGACCATACCGTTTGCAGCGATAACAACGGCACTGATCGGCGTTGCAACAAAGATACAGCACATTTGGATTTTCTTTGGCTTAAGCGGTGCGTTTCAAGCAAGTATATACTGTGGTTGTAACCTAATGCTCACAAAATACTTACCCTTAAAACTATTGTCTAGGGGAAACGTCTTGATGAACTTAGGCTATGCAACGGGAACGGTTGTTGCGTACCTATTAAGCGCGCTCTGTATAGGGTTTGGCGGTGAGAGTTGGAGAATACCGTACTTTATAATCGGCGGTATATTTATGGCGTCACTAATCTTCTTTGCAGTTATAGTGTACGTATCTCGCCGTTTTGCTAAAATCAACGGAATGCTTGATAAAAAACTTACCGCTGTCGTCAGCGCAGAAAATACTGAAAAATCCGATGCAATGAACGACGACGATCCGCTAATCACTTTAAAAACTACCAGAAAAAGAATTATTTTCTATGCAGTAGATCTGGTGATGGCGTTTTTAATCACGTCGCTTTACTATTGTGTCATGAACTATATAACCAGTCTTTTGGTAGACGTTCACGGTCTAAGTCAAGACGTTTCTATATACGTAAGTATCGTTGCGCCCGTCGCAATAGCCTTAGGCCCGATGATGGTAATACGCTCGTGCGACCATCACAAAGACTTTGTGCGTCAAGGTGTAATTTTTGGTCTTATACTTTTACCTGTACCGTTACTTCTTGCACTCTTTTACCAAGTAAATATGTGGTTAGCACTTGGTCTTTCGGTAATATTCGTAATAATCGCAAACGGCATTAAGTCGGTAGTACTAAGCGTAATGACCTTTAAGATGCGTAAAGTTATGAACGCAGGCGCGTATAGCGCAATATCAAACGCGATAGCGTCTATTTCAGCAGGTGTAACGCCCACAGTTATGGGCGCGATCTTAGATGCTGCAGGGTGGACTGCGTATTATTACGTAACGTTCGGATTAACTGTGTTCGTAGTACTTGCAACCTTTATAATAGACTTGGTTGTTCGTCGCGATTATAAAAGAGAACATAACCTAAACTCTAATACAAAGATTTAAGGAGAAAATATGAGCAAACATTTACTTGGTGTAGACTTTGGAACGACCGCGTTAAAGGCATGTCTGTTCGACGAAGAAGGTAACTGCCTTGCATCTGAATCAGCGCAGTATAAACTCATAACCAAAGGCGAGTTTATCGAGTTTGATGCCGAAGAGTTTTTCGCGGTGTTTAAGTCAACCGTTGATAAAATCAGAAAAAATTATAAAATAGACGCCCTTTCGGTTGATACGCAGGGCGAAACGTTAATAGTAATTGATAAAGACGGCAAACCGCTTATGAACGCCATTATTTGGCTGGATAACAGAGCGAGTGAACAGGCTAAGAAAATGGAAAATAAGTTCGGCATAAAGAAGATGTACGAACTTACGGGACAGACAGAAATTCCGGCAGGCTATCCTGCGCCAAAGATAGAGTGGTTAAAGGATAACGCCCCCGAAATATTCGAAAAAGCGTATAAGTTCCTATTGCTTGAAGATTACATTATTTACCGCATGACGGGTAAGTTTGCGGCGTCTAGGGCGTTATATTCTTCGTCACTACTGATGAACGTTCATACGGGCGAATATATTCCCGAAGTGCTCGACTATCTTGGCATAACCGAAGATAAACTTTCAACCCTATACGAGAGTGGTGTAGTGGTCGGGGAATACGACGGAATAAAGGTAACCACTTCGTCACTTGACCAGATAGCAGGAATAACGGGCGCAGGCGTAGTAAAAGAAGGGCTTATGAGTGAAACGACGGGAACGGCACTTGCCGTATGCGCAATAACTAACGAGTTCCCGCCTTACTTTGAAGGCTTAAAAGTTCCAGCGCACTACGTTAAAAAAGGCACCTACTGTCTTTTGATGTGGGCACCCACCGCAGGCGCGATGCTAGAATGGTTTAAGCGCAGTTTTTGTGAAGGCTTCGATTACGGAAAAATAGACGTTATAGCCGAGAAAGCACCTGCTGGTTGTGAAGGACTAATAGCCCTACCGCACCTTTGCGGAACGGTTATGCCAGAGAATAATCCGAACGCAAAAGGCGTGTTCTTCGGCATAGAAATGAAACACGACAGGGGGCACTTTGTACGCGCTATTATGGAATCGGTTGCGTATATGATAAAAGAGTACGTCGACTATATGAATCTTCCGATAGACCAAATTCGATCAATGGGCGGCGGCGGAAAGAGCGACCTTTGGTGCAACATAAAAAGCGCGGTTACTGGCAAGACGATAGTAACATTACAACAGAACGAAACGGCGTGTTTAGGTAGCGCAATGTTTGCAGGCGTCGGTATCGGCGCGTTTGATAGCGTAGAGAGTGCAGCCGAAAAAATAGTAACGATTAAGAAAACCTATAAAGCCGACAGCGCAGAATACCAAAAGATATATAAAGACTACAAAGAAAAAGAAAAAAAATTAATGCAGATATTCTAAAAAACAAAAAACCGCAAGCAGCGGTTTTTTGTTTTTTAAATTAAATTTTAGCCAACGTTTTTTCGGTAAATTCTAACCGCAAGAGCAGTCATATCGTCGTTTTTTTTTCCGTTGGATAGTTTTAGGGCATGGCTTAATATTCCGTCTGCAAGCGTTTGCGGATTAAGGGCAGGGACGGACCGTAAATAATCAATCACTTCACCAGACGAGCCGAACGCGTCGGAAATACCGTCGGTCATAAATAACAACATATCACCGTCGGATAGATCGGTGTGGCAAACGGACGGTTTAAGTTCTTCGATAATACCTAGCGGCAGAGAACTGCCTTCAATAATTTTAACCCCGTTTTCGCCTATGATAAATCCGTAGGGCGAACCGTACTTAATAAAGTCGGCGGAAAGGTCGTTTAGGTCTATGACCGAAACGTCAAGCGCGGCGAAATTATCTTCGGTGTTAATGGATAATAGTTTGTTTACCGTGTTTAAGATAAGCGGGCTGTTAAGCCCTGCCTTATAAAAACTTTCAATTAATGATAGCGACGCCGAAGAAATCTCTTCTGCATCTTTTCCGCTGCCCATACCGTCGGATAAGGCAACTAAAAATTTATCGCCCGATATGCGGGTAGCCGTGTGCGTGTCACCGCTTGCAGTAGAGCCGTCCTTAACCGCCCTCGAAAGCCCGAATACCGCGTCGTATTCTACGGCTTTTCTAAAAGATAAATAGCACTTATAATCTGATATTTCCGCGCGTTCGCATAAAGACATCTGTACGTCTAAACACTTTGACAAAATCTTCTCTATTTGCGGTATGGAAAACTCTTCCATAACCACGACCATAGAAACGCTTATCCTATCTTCTTCGCCGAATATAAGCAGTTCACTAACCAGTATTCCGCTCTTAAAAAACGCCGTTGATATAGACCGTTCAAGCCGACTTTGGAACTTTAAGGTTGCGCCCGATTCAAGCGCAAGTCCGCGTAAAATTTCAGCGACGCCTAACGCTTCCGCGGCAAGCAGATTTCTTCCGCTTTGCACGTTTGCTCGCTCTATCGCGTAAGTGCGATAGTCGGCAAGTAACTTATTGACGGCGTATAGGGTGTTCTGTGGTTTTATACATATCTCACCGATCTCTTTTGGTAGGTCGATAAGGGAAAGCCTACCTTTTGCAAAGCCTATATCAAGCATCTTCGAAACGCCAAGGTTTATCGTTTTAGTATGTTCTTTGCACCTGTCGTAATAATCACAGTCTTTACATGCGGATAAAATTTCCTTTTTCATAACTTCTTTGGACTTTTCTTCACTCTGCTGACTGCGGTTAAAACTGTTAAACGCCGTTGCCATTTCAGTAAACACGCCCGATAGGTCGTAAAGTCTACCTGCAAGCATAATGCGATTGCGGTTTATAGATTGCCTAACAAGCTGTTTTTCTCTAAAAGAATAAAGTTTTTCTTTTAGACTTTTTAAGGGCTTGTTGGGTATAGCGCAAAATATAGCCGCGCCCGATAAAACGGCAATCAATTCTACAATCGAATAAACCGAGTAAACCCCGAACAGCATCTGTACGACGTAATCTGCGCCGACAACGGCAATAGCCGACGAATACTTTGATATAGGGAACATACTTTCCGCGGCTATTGCAAGTATAAGGTATAGCGCAACCATATTAAGGTCGTGATAGTATATTGCAAGGCTAAGTCCCAGAACCGACGACACGATGGTCGCTATTCCCGTTCGGTAAAGGTAGCAGGCTAAAAGAAGAATAAGCACGGAAATTCCTTTCCAAATAAGCGGTGAAATAAGATTGCAAACCCCTAAACCCGTTATGGCTGTAACCAAGGATAAACTTGCAAACTCTTCAAACCCTAGCTTAAATTTAAGCCCCTTTTCTGCAACGACTTTGGTGGCAGTCATTGTGAAAAAACCTAGCGCAACAGTTAATATTAGCGTTAAAACGCGTTTATCCATATCTATTTGGGTGGTGGTGTTGCCTATAAATATAAAACCTAAGAGCGACACGCCGAGAAAAACCAATACTTCGTATTTAGGCGCGTTTTTAAATTTTCTGTAAAGCCCGATTATAAAAAGGTTTACGCTAGCGGCAATAGCCGCGCTTGCTAAAAGTCCGAATTGACCTTGAACAATAAAAGATAATAGGTAAAGGATAGGCGTTAAAATAAGTGAGCCGCCGCGCGATAGCACCGAGCAAAGCATAGCCGTAGAGTATGGCAGAACTTGCTTTTCGACGTTGTTTAAGAGTAAAAATAAAAGGAAAATCGATAGATATTTAACGACGGTCATATAGTCGATTGATTTTAATTTGTTTTTCAAAATATTACTCCTTGGGTTGACTTAGGGGATAAGTCGTTATATAATGTGTAGTGTAAGACATTATATATTTACAAGTAATAAAAAATTTGATTGTAATTGTCAATAAATATCGTAAAAGGACTTAACCTCAATTAATGGTGCGTATAACTAAAACTTTTGTTAAATCGTTTCGTTTTTTTAGGCGTAAGTTGTAAAATATAAATAGTTAAAATAAATATAAAGGTGATATCATGATAAAAGTAGGCATTGTAGGGTATGGCAATCTTGGCAGGGGAGTAACCCTTGCGGTAAACGCGGCAAGCGATATGGAGTGCGTGGGTATATTTACCCGTCGTGATCCGTCGTCGGTTTGTCCTGCGGTAAACTTTCCCGTGTATAGCGTGAGCGAATTAGAACGTTTTAAGGGACAAATAGACGTGCTTCTTCTTTGCGGTGGAAGCGCAACCGACCTACCTAAAAACACAGCTGGACTTCTTAAAGACTTTAACACCGTCGATTCTTTCGACACTCACGCAAAAATTCCCGAATACTACTCTTCGCTAGAAAAGGTCGCCAAAGAAAACGGCACGCTTGCAGCGATAAGTATCGGTTGGGACCCCGGCGTTTTCTCTATTGCAAGAATGCTTTTCGGCGCAGTTTTACCGCAAGGCAACGACTATACTTTCTGGGGTAAAGGCGTGTCGCAAGGTCATAGCGACGCAATAAGGCGTATAGCAGGCGTAAAGAACGCAATACAGTATACTATCCCAAAAGACGAGGCGTTGAACGCAGTTAGAGCAGGGCACAACCCCGACCTTAAAACCCGTGATAAGCATTTAAGAGAGTGTTTTGTCGCGGTAGAAGACGGAGCGGATAAATCGGCTATCGAACAGCAGATTAAAAGCATGCCAAACTACTTTGCCGATTACGATACTATCGTAAACTTCGTTAGCGACGCCGAAGTTAAGGTTATGCAGCAAAAACTTTCTCACGGCGGCTTTGTTTTCCGTTCGGGGAACACTACCGACAAAAACGCGCATCTTCTTGAACTGTCCTTAAAATTAGATTCTAACCCAGAGTTTACAGGCAGCGTTTTAACCGCTTACGGAAGAGCGGTTGCAAGGCTTGCAAAAGAAGGTAAAAGCGGTGTTGTGACCGTGTTTGACGTTCCGCTTAAATATCTTTCGCCAATGAGCGAAGAAGAACTAAGAGCGCATTTATTATAAAAAAACAGGAGAGCTTTATGGCGAGAAGAAGGAGAAGAAAACAAAGACTTTCAGCAAAAGCGGTAGTTATTGCAATAATCTTCTTGATTGTTATTCTAGCAGGTTATTTTATCTACGAAAAATTTATAAATAAGGGCGAACCGCTTTACGTTAAAATAGAACTATTACTTAAAGGTGAAGAAAATCCTGACGATGGAAAGCAGCCGACCGTAATTGAAGCCAAGGGCGCAATATCTTTCCACTTTATGATGCTTGGCAACGACAACGCAGGGGATTGCACCTATATTAAGGCAGGCGATAACGATATTCTAATCGACGCAGGAAGTCGTACGAACAGCATTGACGATATCAAAAAATACGTCGATCAGTACGTTACGGACGGCAAACTTGAATACGTCATTGCAACCCACGCCGACCAAGACCATATCGCAGGTTTTTCGGATAGAGACGGAAGTATTTTCGACCTTTACGAATGCGAAACCATAATTGATTTTGCGCTTACCGACAAAACTACTGAAACCTATAAAAACTACGTCGAAGAGCGAAACGACGAAGTAGAAAACGGCGCAAAGCATTATACTGCGTTAGAGTGCTATAACCAATTGAACGGCGCGCAGAAGATATACAATCTAACCGACGATGGCAACGTTAAAATGGAAATACTTTATAATAAATATTATGAAGAACGCCACGAAGACGAAAACAACTATTCTGTATGCTTAATGTTTTATCACGGCAGTCGTCAGTTCTTATTTACAGGCGACCTTGAAAAAGAAGGTGAAGAGGCTCTTGCTGAAAAGTACGACTTTACTCAGGTGGAATTATTTAAGGCAGGTCATCACGGCTCTAAGACTTCGTCAAACGATTGCTTATTAAGGGAAATTAAACCTAAGATGTGCGTCGTATGTTGCTGTGCAGGTAGCGTTGAATATACTCAAAACTTCGACAATACTTTCCCAACGCAAGCGTTTATAGATAGAATTGCACCGTATACCGCAAAGGTTTACGTTCCTATTATGATAGACGTAGCGTTAAACGATAAAGGCACGCCCGATACGTCCGACGATAAGTACGAGAACGCAGAAAATTACGAGATATTAAACGGTAACGTCGTCATAATATCCGATGCCGAAAATGGTGTTTACGCCGAGTGTTCAAATAATAATACGGTATTAAAAGATACCGAGTGGTTTAAAGAGAACAGGGATTGTCCCACAGCATGGCAATAAATAAGGGCTTATCTACTGCGCAATACTGTGTCAAGTATCAGTTTTACTCGATTGTGTACGTAAAAGTACACGCACTTCGTAAAACTTCACTTTCCTTGTCTTGCTTGTATCTAACCCCTTATTGCATTAGTGCTTATATACTGCGCAATAGTTCGTCAAACTTCGGATTTACTTGATTGCGTACTTATTCAATAAAAGTTGCAAACTTTGTTTATGTTTTATCGGAGGTGGTATTTTGAACTTATCAATGTATATACCTATAATCGTTTTGTGGGTTATCATTTTTATTACCTTCCGCAATAATCGGAGAGCTGTAATTATAAAGAAAGTAATTAAAAAAAGAAAAACAGGAGAGAATACCGAAATGAAAGAACTTGCTAAAAAATTTATTGATAAAGATTGTTTGATTTATTCATTTGACGGCGGACATCAGTATGAGGGTGTGATTAAAGAAGTAACGGACGGTGCGATCCTTATTGAAAAGGACGGAAAGGTCGAGGCTATAAATCTTGAATTCGTTATGCGTATAAGGGAATATCCAAAGAATAAAAAGGGCAAGAAAAAATCCTTGGTTTTAGATTAAATTTACGATAGGAAAGATAAAATGAAAGGCTGGAATTTCTTTTTGGCGATATTTCAAATCGTAATAGGCGTCGCTGCCATTATTTCGTATGTCATTATAGCCGTTGCAGGTGAGCCGCTTATCAGGTGGACGATTACGCTAATACTTGCCGTGCTTTTTGTAGTGATAGGCGTTATAGGTTTAATCGACTGCATAAAAGCAAATAAAAACAAATAAAATCATATTTTACAATAAAGGCGTATTAATTTTCGCCTTTATTTTTTTGTGTGCATCACTATTTTTTTTGTTGGATAATTTTGTATAAAAACCGAGTATAACAACATACTAACCGTAAAACGGAGGGAAAATTATGCAAGACACGGGAATAGTGAGAAGAATAGACGAGCTTGGAAGGGTAGTTATTCCAAAAGAGTTACGTAAAACGTTAAGGATAAGGGAAGGCGATCCTTTAGAAATCTATACTAATAAGGACGAGTTGGTGTTTAAAAAATATTCACCCATATCGTCTATAAGTTTTCACGCTGAGGCGGTTGCAGACGGCATAGAAGAACTAACCGAAAAGAACTGTATGGTTACCGATAACGATACCGTAATATACGTTTCGGGCGGAAAGAATAAAGACGTTATCGGCAGAATTATATCTAACGAACTAGAAAACGTAATGAGAGAGCGCAAGAGCGTGATACTTTCTAAAAGCGACGGAAGTAATATGGTATCCGTGGTTAAAGGCGACCAAATAGAAATGGAAAACCAAATAATCGTGCCCATAATATCGGGCGGCGACTGTTACGGTAGCGTATTAATCTTCGACAAGGATAAATCTAACAGATTTTCTTCTGCCGACGTAAAGTTTGCCCAACTCGGCGCAGCATTTTTATCTAGACAGTTTGAGTGATAGGTAAACACTTGTACTAAAATAAGCGGTATAAGTGTACATATATGGAATTAGCAGGCAAAAAGAAAATCATAAGCGGCGCGCTAACCTTAGGCGCAGGGGCAATGCTTGCAAAGGTGTTGGGCGCGATATATAGAATACCACTAACTAATCTTTTGGGAAGTTACGGGCTTGGGCTTTACCAAACGGTCTTTCCCGTCTATACCGTTCTTCTTGACTTTTCGGGCGCAGGAGTGCCTAGCGCGGTATCAAAAATAATATCTTCAGAGAGCGGGGAAAATATAGAAAAAACCGCTTACGATTACCTAAGATGCAGTTTAAGACTGCTCTTTTTTTTAGGTGTTATTAGTACTGCGATTATGGCGATATTTTCACCGCTTATATCTCGACTACAAGGTAACGACAGCGCAACGCTAGCCTACGTTTTCTTGTCGCCGGCAATATTTTTCGTGTCGATAATCTCTTGTTTTAGAGGCTACTTTCAAGGTCTTATGAATATGACGCCGACTGCCGTTTCGCAAGTGGTTGAACAGGTGATAAAACTTGTTTTCGGCTTAATTGCAGTAAAACTCTTAATGCCAAACGTAACCTTAGCGGTAGCAGGCGCAACCTTTGCCATAACCCTTTCTGAAATAGCAGGCGCGTTATACCTTTATATAGAGTATAGGCGAAGAAAGAAAATTCACGGTTTAAGGTTTAACTTTGATAAATCCAAGTTTATTCCTAGGGCAAAGAAGGTAATAAAAAC
This sequence comes from Clostridiales bacterium, assembly GCA_015055805.1. Lineage (GTDB taxonomy): Bacteria > Bacillota > Clostridia > Christensenellales > Borkfalkiaceae > UBA1259. Next base: position 67,796 of record SVHN01000003.1, on the reverse strand, counting down.
CACCGTGCCCATAACGCTGATAGGAATAATGCTGCCGTTGTCACACGTTGCCGATAGTTTTATTATAGTCAACGTCTTAAAGACATACCGCGCAGATGCAACGTCGTTATTCGGGCTATTAAGCGGCGCGGCAAACACGGTTATAAATCTACCCGTTGCGCTGTGTTACGGCATAGCAACGGTTGCTATACCTGCGGTGTCGTCGGCAAAAGACAAATCGGACAAAAAGCGTAACGCCGTAAGAACTATCGCATTGACGTTTGCGGTATCTCTGCCGTTAGCCTTATCGTGTTTTACCTTTGCGCCGTTTATAATACGGGTGTTGTTTAGAAGTTTAAGTTTAGCAGAACGGCAAACCGCCGTAGGACTTTTACGCGCCCTATCACCGTCAATAGTGTTTCTGTCGCTTTTGCAGACCGAAAACGCCGTGCTTATAGGCAAGGGGAAATTATATTTGCCCATAATAAGTTTAAGTATAGGCGTAGCCATAAAAATAACGCTAAGTTTAATACTTCTAAAAAACCCTTTGCTCAATATTTACGGCGGCGCAATAGCCGTAAACGCTTGCTATTTTACCGTTTGTTTGATAAACTTAATTATAACGTTTGCAACAAAAAAGGTGAAAGATGCAGATAAAAGAGCTTAGGGTAGGTAATACGCTCGTAAAGAACAACGTGTTCTTAGCCCCTATGGCAGGCTATACCGATTACGCTATAAGAAAACTTCAACTTATCGTTGGGGCAGGTCTTGCTTTTACCGAATTAGTAAGCGCAAAAGGCTTGGTTTTCGGTGGCGAAGGCTCGAAAGAACTTTTATACTCTAAGGGTGACGAAGAAAATACCGCCGTTCAGATTTTCGGTTCGGAAGAGTATTATATGCGTAAAGCGTGTGAAAGCCAAGAACTTAGTCCCTTTAATATAGTTGATATCAACATGGGTTGTCCCGTACCGAAAGTGTTCAAAAACGGCGAAGGCAGCGCGCTTTTAACCGATATAAAAAAGGCTGAACGAATTGTTAAAGAGTGCGTAAAAAGCGGAAAAGATATAACCGTAAAAATTCGCACGGGGTTAAAGCACGGGGACGATATAGCGGCTGAGTACGCCATTATGGCAGAAAACTCAGGCGCAAAACTTATAACCGTACACGGCAGGGTAAGGGAAGATTATTATTCGGGCGAACCCGATTATAAGGCAATAGAGCGCGCAAAAAACGCAGTCAAAATTCCCGTGATTGCTAACGGCGGAATTTTTACTAAGACTGATGCAGACCTGATGATTGAAAGGACGGGCGCGGACGGAGTTATGCTTGCCCGCGGCGCGATTGCAAACCCCTTTTTGGCGGCGGAATTAACTGAAACTCAGACTGATAAAAATATAAAAAATTACATGACGTCACACCTAAAACTTATGCTTGAAGTAAAAGACGATAGGCGCGCCGCTTTAGAGTTTAGAAAGTTTATACCTTACTACTTTAAGGGGGTAGTCGGTGTGAAAGAACTTAAAAATAAACTTATGGCGGCGGAAAATACCGCTAGCGTATTCGAATTAATAGATAAATATCTTTAACAAAACTGCCCTCGATAAAATACAATAATAAGGACGCTTAATATCGGGGGAATAGTATGGAGATATGTTTTGTTACCGAAGGTACGTTAAACGCTTGTTGGCAGGATAGGCTGAGCGAGATTAAGTCTAGCGATTTGGTGGTGTTCGGTTTTAACGGAGTAGGGCTTGTCAGTTACAAAAAAGAACTCAGCGGAGAAACCGAGTATTTTCAAGACATAGCAAAACTATCAAAGCAACTGGGCGCGGTTATAATCTGTGGCTGCGACACCGATACTTACGGAATATACCGTCACTCTGCCGTGGTGGCGGATAAGGGTAAGATTTTGGGTGTAACCGATATGGCGCACGTCATTGACGACAGCGAGTTTGTTGCTGGCGGAAATTTTAGGGTGTATGACACAAGCGCAGGAAAGGTCGGCATAATACTAGCAGAAGACCTATACTTTCCGGAGTCCGCAAGGGTGCTTGCGCTTTGTGACGCGGACGTCATAATCTGCATATTTAAAAAACTAGAAAATTTCATGCCGCAAGTTATGTTAAGGGCAGGCGCGTTTGCGAACGGCGTTGCTATGGCGTTGGTGGCAAAAAACCATTTGTCGGTTGCCGATATAAAGGGACGTATCGCGCTTAGTTCGTCGTCGGACGTCGTTCGCGTTAAGATAAACGTAGAAAAAGATTATCACCTTATAAGTTCAAGAAGACGCGGCTTATATAGGGATTTTAATTCAGGATACTAAGAAAAAGATAAAGCAAAGGAGAAAAATTATGGCGTTAAATATCGTGCTTGTAGAGCCAGAAATACCGCAGAACGCGGGGAATATAGCAAGGACGTGCGCGGTTACGGGCAGTAAACTTCACTTGGTCAGACCGTTGGGATTTGAAGTCACCGATAAGCATTTAAAAAGAGCAGGGCTTGACTACTGGCATTTTGTGGATATAAGCTACTATGACAGTATAGAAGAAGTTATGGACAAGTTCTATAACGGAAAAAACTTCTGGTTCTTTTCCACTAAGGCGAAAAAGATACACTCAGAGATCCAAATAAAAGACGGTGATTTTCTAGTGTTTGGCAAAGAAACCAAAGGACTTCCCGAAAGCCTTTTGGAAAAGCATTACGACGAGTGCACCAGAATTCCTATGATGAACGACACGAGATCACTTAACCTTTCAAACTCTGTTTGCGTAGGCGTTTACGAAGGATTAAGGCAATTAGGTTATCCAAATTTACAGACAGAGGGTGAAATACCAAAACGTTAAAAACAAGACGGACTAACGGAAAAATTTTTTTCGTTGGTACTGTCTTTTTTTCTTTTACCCCGTGAAAAACGTTTGACAGTAAAAACAAAAATCTTGTATCATTATTGTGGAAGTATTTGGATTATAAATAAAACTTAAGAAAATATAAAGGATGGAAACTAATTTATGAGCGTTGTATGGAACATATTCTTTATGTTCGGGGGAGTAGCCGCCATGATGTTCGGTATGAAGATTATGGGCGCGGCTCTTGAGCAGGTCGCAAGTGGCGGAATGAAAAAACTGCTCGGAAAAGTTACGTCAAATAGGTTTGCCGGTGTAGGTGTAGGTATAGCGGTTACAAGTATTATACAGAGTTCAACGGCAACGACGGTTATGCTAGTCGGTTTCGTTAATATAGGACTTATGACACTAGTTCAAGCAACCAACGTTATAATGGGCGCGAATATCGGTACTACTATAACGGCGCATATCGTATCCTTGTCGGGGGTTGGCGCGATAGACGTCGGTGCGATTGCAGCAATGGTTGGTTGTGTAGGCGTGCTTATGGCAATGCTCGTTAAAAACGAAAAGGTAATCAATATCGGCAACATTTTAGGTGGACTTGGATTGTTGTTCGTTGGGCTAGAATTCATATCCACTTATGCAAAGGAAATAATGTTTGTCGGCGGTGATAAATCGCAGCCTATCGAGTTGGTTCAATTAGTATTTCAGGGTGACCATAACCCCTTGCTTTTAATACTTATCGGTATTGTTTTGACGGCGTTAGTTCACAGTTCGTCAACCATTACTAGTTTAATGGTAGTTCTTGCAAGTATCGGCGTTTTACCTTTTGATAACGCTCTTTTCCTTGCGCTGGGCTCAAATATAGGTACTTGTATCACTTCAATATTGTCGTCTGCTGGTACTCACGTAAACGCAAAGCGCACGGCAATAGTGCACTTATTGTTTAATACTTTCGGCTGTCTAATCTTTATTGCACCGCTATGGATATGGAGAGTTCAAGTAACGTCGTTCTTTGCATCAATTTCAAATGACGTTGGTCAGCAGATAGCAATATTCCACACAATGTTTAACATCGTTACGACCTTAATATTGCTGCCGCTCGCAGGATACGTCGTTAAACTTGCTTGTGTTATAATTCCCGATAAAAAGACCGTGGAAGATGAAGATAAGTTTAAGTTCCACTATATCGACAGCCGTATGCTTGAAACGCCGGCAATAGCAACGAGTAACCTTAAAAAAGAAATTATTAGAATGTCAAAGTTCTCTATTGACAATATGAACTACTCAGTGGAAATGTTGCTTTCAGGTAGCGAAGAAAAAGTTGAAATAATGAAAGAGAACGAAGATATATTAAACCACCTAAACAAAAACATCACGGCTTTTCTTACTAAACTTATGTCCAAAGACTTGTCCGAACAGGACGATAAAAAGATCGGTTCGTATTATCACGTCGTGTCAGACTTAGAGCGTGTAGGCGACTATGCGGAAAACATTATGGAATACGCAATGCGTCTAAAAGAAGAAGACGTCAAGATGAGCGAAGACGCTCGTGGCGAACTTAATCAGGTAAGAGAAATGATCAATAATCTATACGAAAAGGTTATCAAGGCGTTTGACGATAGAGATCTTAGCATACTCGACGAAATAGAAGAGATAGAAGAAAGTATCGACGATATTAGCGTAGAACTTGAACATCGCCATATCGAAAGGGTAAAGGCAGGTTCTTGCAACGCTCAACTCGGCTCAGTATTCTTGCAGACGGTATCGAATTTGGAACGTGTAGGCGACCATATCACTAACGTTGCAAACAGCTTGAAAGGATACAGCAAAGCCCCAAAAAATGCTTAAACAATAAAATAGTGGGTTTAACCCGTAAAATAACCGCCGTTAAACGTTTGACAAACGGCGGTTTAATTTATATAATTAAGGGGAAAATTATTAAAATAGGGTAGTTTGGGATTTTATAGTCTTGAAAAAGCCCGTTAAGGAGAGTATTATGAACAAGAAATCTATCAAAGACGTATGCGTGAAAGGCAAGAGATGCCTTGTCAGAGTGGACTTTAACGTTCCTATGAAAGACGGCAAAATAACCGACGAAACCCGTATTAACGGCGCGCTTCCTACCATTAAGTATCTTATTGATAACGGTGCAAAGGTTATTCTCTGCTCGCACATGGGCAAACCCCACAATATATTTACCGAGGGATTTTCTCTCACTAAAAAGGAAAAGAAAGCAGTCGAAGCTCTTCCCGTAGAAGAACAGGCGGCAGCTAAAGCAGAATACCTTAAAAAGGCAGCAAAGGACAAAGAAAAATTCACTCTCCGTCCGGTTGCTGAAAAGCTTTCTGAAAAACTCGGACAGAAAGTCGTGTTTGCTGAAGACGTTGTCGGCGCATCTGCGGACGCTGCGGTTAGCGCGATTAAAGACGGCGAAGTAGTTCTTCTTGAAAACACCCGTTTCGAACAGGGCGAAGAGAAGAGAGACGAAGCACTCTGCAAAAAACTTGCAAGCTACTGCGACATTTATGTAAACGACGCTTTCGGAACGGCTCACCGTTCACACGCAACTACCGCTGCTATCGCAGAGTACGGTTTTGTTGATACGGCTGTTTGCGGATTCCTTATTGAAAAAGAATTGTCGGTTATGGCTGACGCTTTAGAAAACCCCGTAAGACCTTTCGTTGCAGTTCTTGGCGGCGCAAAGGTTGCCGATAAGTTAAAGGTTATTTCTAATCTTCTTGAAAAATGCGATACGCTCATTATCGGTGGTGGTATGGCTTATACCTTCTTAAAGGCTAAGGGTTACGAAGTAGGTACTTCTCTCGTTGATAACGAACAGATCGACTACTGCAAAGATATGATGAAAAAGGCGGAAGATCTCGGCAAAAAACTTCTTCTTCCCATCGACGTTCACGCAACCAAATCTTTCCCGAATCCTATTGATGCAGAAGTAGAAATGACCGCTTACGATATCGAGAATATGCCTGCTGATTTGCAAGGTCTTGATATAGGTGATAAGAGCGCGGCTTTATTTGCAGACGCTGTTAAGAGCGCAAAGACGGTTATTTGGAACGGACCTATGGGCGTGTTTGAAAACCCGATATTCGCAAAGGGTACTATTGCAGTAGCAAAAGCACTTGCTGAAACTGACGCAACCACTATTATCGGTGGCGGTGACTCAGCGGCTGCTGTTACTCAACTTGGATTTGCTGACAAGATGAGCCATATTTCTACCGGTGGCGGCGCATCACTCGAACTCTTCGAGGGTAAAAAACTTCCCGGTATCGAATGCTTAAACGATAAATAATAAAACACTATATAATTACGCCAAGGAGAATACTAAAAATGAGAAAACCTATTATTGCAGGTAACTGGAAAATGAACAAGACCGCAAAGGAAGCGGTTGAACTAATCAACGGACTTAAACCCCTTATTGCAAAATCTAAACCCGAAGTAGTCGTTTGCGTACCTTATACCGATCTTTGGGCAGTAGCAGAAGCAATCAAAGGCTCTAAAATAAAACTCGGCGCAGAAAACGTTGCATGGGCAGACAGCGGCGCATTTACAGGCGAAATCTCTGCGGATATGCTTAAAGAAATCGGCGTTGAATACGTTATTATCGGACACAGCGAACGTCGTCAATATTTTGGTGAAACCGACGAGAGCGTTAATATGAGATTAAAACAGGCTCTTAAAAAGGATTTAAAACCTATCGTTTGCGTTGGCGAAACGCTTGCTGAAAGAGAAAAGAACAAGACCAAGAAAGTATTGAAAAAGCAAGTTCTTGAAGGATTTAAGGACGTTACAGATTTTTCAAATATCGTAATTGCATACGAACCCGTATGGGCAATTGGCACGGGCAAAACCGCTACTGCTGAAGATGCAAATAAGACTATCGGCTATATCAGAAGTTTGGTTAGAAAGACTTGGGGCGCAGAAGTTGCAAAAGCTCTTCGTATCCAGTACGGCGGCAGCATGAAACCGTCTAACGCTAAAGAACTTATGGCTATGAGAAACATTGACGGCGGACTTATCGGCGGCGCAGCGTTAAAGGCTGAGGACTTTGCTGGTATCGTAAACTACAAAGGTTAATATAAGCATTAAAATAAGGCACAAACCACGTTTGTGCCTTTTAACAAGGAAATAAAAAAATGAAGAATAGACCTAATTGTATCATAATAATGGACGGATACGGCGACAGCTGTATCAAGTGCGGCAACGCAATTGCTTGCGCGGACTCTAAAAACGTTAAAGCGTTAAGAGAAAAATACCCATCAACCCTTATCGGTGCTAGCGGAATGGACGTTGGACTTCCCGACGGACAGATGGGCAATAGCGAAGTAGGGCATCTCAATATGGGTGCTGGTAGAATTGTTTATCAAGAACTTACTCGCATCACTAAATCAATAAACGACGGCGACTTTTTTGAAAACGAAGAGTTTTTAGCGGCTATAGAAAACGCTAAGAATAACGGCAAAAAACTTCACCTTTACGGACTTTTATCCGACGGTGGCGTGCACAGTCATATAACCCATTTATACGCGCTTATAAAACTTGCAAAAATTAAGGGATTATCAGACGTTTTCGTGCATTGCTTTTTAGACGGAAGAGACGTTTCCCCAACTAGTGGCGCAGACTTTATCAAGGCGTTAAAAGAAAAAATGAACGAACTTGGTTTCGGCACTATCGCATCTGTTGGCGGAAGATATTTCGTTATGGATAGAGATAACCGTTGGGATAGAGTTGAAAAGGCTTACGATATGATGACTGCCGCAATAGGTGAGCTCACCGAAGATGCTGAAGAGTACGTTAGAACTTCTTATGAGAACGGCGTGACCGACGAGTTTGTCGTTCCTGCACACGTCGTTAAAGACGGCAAGCCCGTTGGACTTATCGAAGAAGGGGATAGCATAATATTCTTTAACTTCCGTCCCGACCGCGCTCGTCAAATAACCAGAGCAATGAGTGAACAAGTTTTCGACGGCTTTGAAAGAAAGACTGGTTTTATAAATCCCACTTACGTTTGCTTTACAAGGTACGACGCAAGCTTTACTAACGTAAAAATTGCATTTAAGCCACAGGTTTTAACCAACACTCTCGGCGAATATCTCGCTGCAAAAGGCTTAAAACAATTAAGAATAGCAGAAACTGAAAAATACGCGCACGTAACGTTCTTCTTCAACGGTGGTGTGGAAAAGCCAAATGCGCTAGAAGATAGAGAACTTATTCCGTCACCAAAGGTAGCAACTTACGATATGCAGCCAGAAATGAGTGCTTACGAAGTAACCGAAAAGGTCATTGAAAAGATTGACAGCGACGAATACGACGTTGTAATCCTTAACTTTGCAAACTGCGATATGGTCGGTCATACTGGCGATTTTAACGCGGCTGTTAAGGCTGTTAAGACTGTTGACGAGTGCGTTGGAAAAGTAGTAAATAAAATCTTAGAAAAAGGTGGCGCGGCAATAATTACTGCCGACCACGGAAATGCGGATAAGATGCAGGAAGACGACGGCTCACCGTTTACTGCACACACTACAAATTTAGTACCGTTTATCGTAGTTGGTAAGGATTTTGAAAATGTAAAACTTCGTGACGGCGGAATTTTAGCAGACGTTGCACCCACACTCTTAGATATGATGGATCTTCCCGTACCCGAAGAAATGAGCGGAAAAACCCTATTAGTTAAATAAAGTGTGTAAAAAGTGTTGAAAAACAGTTGAAAAAAAGCATTTTGTATGATACAATGTACAAGTAATGTTTAATTACTGCTGTTTAAGGAGATAATTATGGAAATATTAAATATGTTGATGGCTAGCGGTTCAGCAGGCTGGACGGCTTGGCACGATTGGATCAAAATAATTTTCTTGGTAGTCATGGCACTTTGCGCAATTTTTATCGTGTTGGTAGTGCTATTTCAACCGGGCAACTCGTCGGGTATCGGCGCACTTGGTGGACAAACCGAAACTTTCTTAGGAAAGAACAAGAGCAAGACTTTTGAACACAAAATGAAAAAACTTACCGTTATTAGTAGCGTAATTTTTGCAGTTTTGTGCATTGCTTTTGCAATCGTATCCTTTTTGGCAACCAAGTAAGGTGCGTATTATCGGATAATTAAAGGCGAGTCCAGCGACTCGCCTTTTTACATTTAAAAGCACAATAAACAAAAATTAGTATGAAAAGACAGATTATAGAAGGAAAAATTCAAGGCAACGAGCGTGGGTACGCGTTTTTACTTCCGACCGATAAAGGTCTGGAAGACTATTTTATACCGCACGCTGACCTTAAAGGCGCAATGCACGGAGATTTAGTGCTTGCCGAAGCCACCGACGGTGAAGGTGCAAGAACAACCGCTAGGGTGTTAAAGGTGATTGAGCGCGGAATAACAGAACTCGTCGGAACGTATTTTACCTGCAAAAGCGGTGGGTTCGTCGTTCCCGACGAGCGCAAGTATTATAACGACGTGTTTATTCCGTTTGGTAAAGGGGTAAGAGCAAAAGCTGGGGATAAGGTTGTTTGCAAAATTTTATCGTACCCCAAAAAGCAAAACCCCGAAGGGATAATAAGCAAAATTCTCGGTAGACAGTTCGATAAAAACGCCGAACTTAAATCTATCCTTTTTTCCTATAAACTTCCCGAAAGGTTTCCTAAGGAAGTTATCGCTGAATCGGAAAATTTGTCTGATAAAATAAGCGCGGAAGATTTAAAAGCCCGTAAGGATTATAGAAACTTATTGACCTTTACTATTGACGGTGAAGACGCTAAGGACTTTGACGACGCCGTTTCGGTGGAGAGATTAAGTGGCGGAAAATATAAACTCGGCGTTCACATAGCAGACGTAAGCCATTATGTAAGACCAAGCAGCGCGATAGATAAACAAGCATACGAACGCGCAACAAGCGTATATTTTCCTGAAAAAGTTATACCGATGTTACCCGAACGCCTTTGTAACGACCTTTGTTCGCTTAAAGAGGGCGTGGATAGATTGACCTTGTCGGTTATGATGACGGTGAATAAGGACGGTAAAGTTACCGATTACGAGATATCACCAGCCGTTATAAACAGTTCGGCGCGCCTAACGTATAACAAGGTCCAAGCCATTATTGACGGCGATAAAAAGGTTATAAAGAAGTATAAAAATTTATACGACAGCATAATGGTAATGAACGAACTTGCCGATATCTTGATTGAAAAACGCGATAGGGACGGGTCAATCGACCTTGACGTAAAAGAAAGCGCGATATCGGTTGATGCAAACGGTGAGATTTTAGTAACGCTTGAGCCTAGGGATAAGTCGCATAGGATAATCGAAGAGTTTATGATTTTGGCAAACGTTACCGTTGCTGAATATATGTTCTATCTAGAAAAACCCTTTATATATCGAGTACACGAAGATCCTAGTGAAGAGCGATTAGAAAACTTTTATGCGTTTTTATCAGGACTAGGTGTTAGCGCAAGACACAGTAGGGAGGGCGTTCACCCAAAAGACTTTCAAACTATTCTTAAAAAAGCCGAGAACAGCCGACTATTTACCGTTATAAATAGGGTTATGCTAAGATCAATGCAGAAAGCAAAATATTCGCCCGTTGACGTTGGGCATTTTGGACTTTCGGCTAAACATTATTGCCACTTCACTTCGCCTATTCGCCGTTACCCAGACCTAGTTATACACAGAATAATAAAAGATTTTTTAAGCGGTAAGGTGGACGTCGAAGAAAGATACGGTAACTTTGTTTTTGATGCCGCGGCGCAGTCGTCAGAGCGTGAAAAGAACGCAACTGAGGCGGAACGCGCGGTTGACGATTACTATAAACTCTTGTATATAAGCAACTATGAGGGTGAAGAGTTTGAGGGCGTAATAAGCGGAGTTACGGGTTTTGGACTATTCGTGGAACTCGGTAATGGAGTAGAAGGTATAGTCAAACTGGAAACGCTAAGGGGTAGAAGACGTTGGACTTGCGACCAAAAGAACTATACCTTATCCGACGGAAAGACGACGTATAAGCTTGGCGAAGGGGTAAAAATATCGGTTGCAGGGGTTAATCTTGCAGAAAGACGGGCGGAATTTATATTAATAGACAAAATAAACCTTGCAAATAATTAAAAAATGTAGTAAAATAATATTTTAAGAAGGTGCTTAAAATGGAAGATAAAACTATATGCACCAACAGAGCGGCTACGCACCAGTATTTTATTCTTGATAGATACGAGGCGGGCATAGTTTTAGAAGGTAGCGAAGTCAAGTCTTTAAGGCTTAACAACGTCAACCTAAAAGACAGTTTCTGTTTGGTACATAACGGCGAATTGTTTATAAAGAATATGCACATAGCCCTATACGACAAAGCGGGTGCATTTTCCACGCGCGATTCGCGTAGGGACAGAAAACTTCTTCTACACCGCGACGAGATAATAAAACTCAACTCAAAAGTTGCGCAGAAAGGTTTAACGCTCGTGCCGCTAAGGTTGTATTTTAAGCAGTCGCTTATAAAATTAGAACTCGGGCTTTGCCAAGGTAAACATACCTACGACAAAAAACAGTCGCTTATGGAAAAGGACCGCAAAAGAGAAAAAGAAAGAGAACTTAAAAATTATAGATAACTAACCTAAAAGATAAAACAAGGAGAAACGATTATGGCAAACAAAAAAAGAATTGAAACCGTTTGCGTACAGGGCGGTTACACCCCGAAAAACGGTGAACCAAGACAAATTCCCATTTATCAGAGTACGACGTTTAAGTACGATACTAGCGAAGATATGGGGAAACTTTTTGATTTGGAGGCTAGCGGATATTTTTACACAAGACTTCAAAACCCGACTAACGACCTAGTTGCGGCAAAGCTTTGCGAACTTGAAGGCGGCACGGCGGCAATGTTGACTTCGTCTGGTCAAGCGGCAAACTTCTTCTCGATATTTAACGTTGCAACAGCGGGCGACCACGTAGTTGCTAGTTCTGCAATCTACGGCGGAACGTTCAATCTTTTTAACGTTACGATGAGAAAAATGGGTATTGATTTTACCTTCGTTTCTCCAGATGTTACCGAAGAAGAACTAAACGCAGCGTTTAAGCCGAACACGAAGGCGTTGTTTGGTGAAACCATTGCTAACCCTGCTTGTTCGGTGCTTGACATTGAACTCTTCGCAAAGGTTGCTCACAGTCATGGTGTGCCCTTGATTATTGACAACACTTTCGCAACGCCTGTAAATTGTAGGCCTATCGAATGGGGCGCGGATATCGTTACTCACTCGACCACTAAATATATAGACGGTCACGGCGTATCCGTTGGTGGTGCAATAATCGACGGCGGTAAATTCGACTGGTTGGCTCACGCTGATAAATTCCCAGGCCTTACTACCCCCGACGACAGTTATCACGGCATAGTTTACGCGGAAAAGTTCGGCAAAGAAGGCGCGTTTATAACCAAAGCAACCGCTCAACTAATGAGAGACTTCGGTTCTATTCAGTCGCCACAACACGCTTTCTATATAAACCTTGGCTTGGAAAGTTTACACGTAAGAATGAAACGCCATTGTGAAAACGCGCAAAAGGTAGCAGAATTTTTGGAAAAGAGCGACAAGGTTGAATGGGTAAGATATTGTGGACTTAAAAACGATAAGTATTACGCTTTGGGACAAAAATACTTGCCCAACGGATCTTGCGGAGTTATAAGTTTTGCGCTTAAAGGCGACAGAAAAACGGCAGAAACCTTTATGAAAAATCTTAAGGTTGCAGCTATCGAAACGCACGTTGCAGATGCAAGGACTTGTTGTTTGCACCCAGCAAACGCAACGCACCGTCAGCTTACCGACGCTCAGCTCGAAGCTGCTGGTATTCCGCCAACGCTTATCAGGTATTCTTGCGGTATTGAAAACGCAGAAGATCTCATTGCTGATATTGCTGACGCGCTTAACAAAATCTAAAACACATAGGAGGTGGGTGACGTGCCCATTATAGTCCCAAAAGATATTCCCGCAGCAAAGGTGCTGCAATCGGAAAATATTTTCGTTATGAACGACAAACGAGCAATGCAACAGGATATAAGACCGTTAGAGATTGCGATCGTCAATTTAATGCCGACCAAAATCGTTACGGAAACTCAGCTTATGCGCCTTTTGTCCAACTCGCCTCTTCAAGTAAATATCACGCTTATAAGTACGGAATCGTACGTTGGAAAAAACACTTCGCTCGACCATTTGGAAAGGTTTTATAAGTCCTTTTCAGAAGTTAAGACAAAAAAATTCGACGGTATGATTATAACAGGCGCGCCTGTTGAAGAAATAGAATTTTCGGAAGTTAAATACTGGAAAGAACTCGAAGATATCTTAGAGTTTGCCAAAACCAACGTAACTAGCACTCTGTTTATCTGTTGGGGTGCGCAGGCCGCGTTGCATTATTATTACGGCATAGAAAAACATATTCTCGATAAGAAACTTTTTGGCGTTTATAAGCATAAAAAGTTGGTGAAGTACGATAGACTTTTAAAGGGTACGGACGACAGGTTCTTTATGCCACACTCTCGTCATACAACCGTTTATGAAGAAGACATAAAGAAGTGTAAAGATCTAGTGATTTTGGCGTCGTCAAAAGAGGCTGGCGCAGCGATTATCCGTTCAAAGGATAATAAGTTTATCTTTATAACCGGACACGCAGAATACGATAGGGATACGCTGGAAATAGAGTATAAGCGTGACCTTGATAAAGGTCTAAAAATAGATCCGCCTGAAAATTATTACGTTGACGGCGACCACGGTGAAATAAAGATGTGTTGGGTATCAACCGCAAATCTTATATATATGAACTGGTTAAACCACTATGTATATCAGCTTACGCCGTACGAACTAGACGAGATTTAATTGTAAAAAAAGAAGAAGCAATCGCAATGTCTTGCACTTTTGTGCAAACAAAAGTGCTGACATGCAGATTTGCTTCGACGTGGGGGCGATTCAGTTTCGATTGGGCGACTGACGCAAGACGTAAGCATACCGAAGGCTCGGCTTCGTAAAAACGGAAATTAAATTTAAATGCTAACAATAACGAATTAGCATACGCTGCTTAATTTAAGCGTACGTCCTTCTTGTCTTCGCCCGTTGGGATAAGAAAGGGCGTCAATTAGACGGGGAACGGCTACTGAAAATTTGTCGGTTTTCGGTAACGGAATTTTACGGCATAAGGTAGTCTAAAGGTCGCTGGCGACCGTAGATTGCACGAAAAACAATCGCCAGATAAGTATGTAGAAGGTTTTGGGGACGCGTTCAAGACCGGAGTGCAAATCTCCGCGCCTCCACCAAAAAAAAATCGCAAGCGCATTGCTTGCGATTTTTTTATCAATTGCGCAAGCAATGGTATATCATCACGACATAGTCGTGTATATCATCACCGCTTTTTTCTTTTGACAAAATAAAGAGAACCGCACTATATTTTGTTGAGTTGAAATTAAAGAGAGGTAAAATTCGACCGAATTTTACCTCTCTTTAATTGTATTGTTCTGTTAAAAAACTAATAATATTAGTCCTTTTTGATGTGAACGTCGAGTTGATTGAAAGGAATTTCAATTCCGTTTGCATCAAATTCACGCTTAACCGTTTCTAAAAGGTCAAAATTTACGGTCCAATAGTCAGCACTATTTACCCAAACTCTGGTTTTAACTGTAATGCTTGATTCGCCGTGCGCGCCCATTCTGATGAAGGGTGCGGGGTCTTTCAATACGAGTTCGTGTTTTTCACAAGCATCGGTAATAATAGCTTTTGCTTTTTCGAAGTCTGATGTGTAGCCAATAGTAAAGTCTAAATCTACGCGGCGTAAATCTTTTTCAGAATAATTAATGATTGTGCCGCTCGAAAGTGCGCCGTTTGGTATGTAGATAACTTTGTTGTCTGGAGTAATGATTTTTGTGTTGGTAATACGGATTTCCGCAACCGTTCCGGCTTCGCCTTGAGCTTCGATATAATCGTCAACACGGAAGGGGCGAGTTAAGATGATCATTACACCACCTGCAAGGTTAGAAAGTGCACCGTTTACTGCTAAACCGACGCAAACGCCTAACGAGGCGATGAGGGCTGTTAATCCGCTCGTATCAATGCCGAGGAAACCAATTAGACAAATTGCTACCAAAATTTTAAGACCTAGCTTAACGATGTATGCCAAGGTTTTCATAATGGTCTTGTCAGCGTTCTTTTTTTCGCCGCTCTTTTCAATCTTTCGAGCTAGTGCGTTGATTATTTTGAAAGAGATTAAAAGAATAATCACGGAAATAATAATTTTCCCCAAAGTATTCCATAATGACGCGCCTGTAATCCACGACTTTATGCTTTGCCAAATTTCTTCAAAAGTCATAAGTTTTACTCCTATTAATATTTTTTGTAAAATAATACCACCTGAAGAAGGTGTTGTCAAGTAATTGATTGGATTTGTTGTAATAAACAAGAAAAAAATAGGTCAAAAATTAAGGATTGTATTGACATATAACGGTCTTTGTAGTATGATATTCCAGTAATATTATATTATTATGGGCGATAATATCGTTTGAATAGAGGAATTATGTATAAAAATTGCTTAAAGAGATTTTTTGACCTAACAATTTCATTTCTTGCAATAGTTATTTTATCGTGGCTATTTTTGATTATTGCTATCGTTATAAAATGCGATAGTAAAGGTCCTGTATTTTTTAAGCAAAAGCGAGTAGGGAAGAATAAAAAGCATTTCACAATATTAAAATTTCGAACGATGCGTACGGATACTCCTCCTGACGCACCGACGCATGAATTGTCTGATCCAAAACGTTGGATAACCAAGGTTGGCTCGTTTTTACGCAAAACTTCGTTGGACGAGCTTCCGCAAATCTTCAATATATTCGTTGGACATATGTCGATTATAGGGCCTCGTCCTGCGCTTTGGAATCAATTTGATTTAATTGAAGAGCGTGATAAATACAAAGCTAACGACGTTCGCCCAGGGCTTACGGGCTGGGCACAAATAAACGGTAGGGACGAATTAGCAATTCCCGTAAAAGCAAAACTCGACGGCGAATACGTTGAGAAAATGGGCTTTTTGTTTGACTGTAAATGTTTCTTCGGAACAATTAAAGCAGTTTTAACAAGAAAAGGAGTAGTTGAAGGCGAAAATAAACCCGAAGAAGAAAATACTGTAAATAGCGAAGTAGAGTCCGAATCACACGACTTCGTCGCTGCTACTGAAGATTGCGATAAAGTTACAGGAAAAGAATCGCAGAACAAGGAAGACTAAATATGAAAATTTTGGTTGTGTGCCAATATTATTATCCAGAGCCGTTTAGGATAACTGATATATGTGAAGAGCTTGTTGGGCGCGGACATGAAGTAGACGTTGTTACGGGAATGCCCAATTACCCGATGGGTAAACTTTACGAAGGGTATAAAGATAAGGCAAAACGAGATGAAGTTATAAATGGAGTAAACGTCCACCGTTGCTTTGAGATTTGCCGTAGGAAAGGTATTATTTTCCGTTTCTTGAATTACTACAGTTTTGCAATATCCTCAAAAAGGTTTTTGAAAAAAAGCAAAAATGAGTATGACGTAGTTTTTGTCAATCAGCTTTCACCAGTTATGATGGCAAATGGAGCAATTGCCTACAAGAAAAAGCATGGCAAAAAGCTCGTATTGAATTGCTTGGATTTTTGGCCGGATAGTTTGGTCGCTGGAAATATAAAAAAAAGTTCTTTTATATATAAACATTTTTTCAAGGTTTCTAAAAAAATCTACCAAAGTGCAGATAAGATTCTTGTTTCGTCTAAGCCTTTTAAGGATAGTATGATTAAAGATATGCATTTAGACGGTCAAAAAATTTCTTATTTGCCTCAATATTCTGAAGACGTCTTTTCTGTAGAAGAGTGTAAAAAGATTCCTGATAGTTACATTGATTTAATGTTTGCTGGAAACGTTGGCATCGCGCAAAGTTTGGAAACGATTATAGGTGTTGCCGTTAAGGTTAGGGATATTGATAATTTACGGTGGCATATCGTTGGTGATGGAACGGCTTTAGAAGAAATTAAGAGGTCTGCGAAAGAACACAATCTTGATAACGTGATTTTTTATGGTAGACAACCGCTCAATGATATGGCAAAGTTTTACAGCAAAGCGGACGCCATGTTGGTCACTCTAAAAAAAGACGAAAGACTTTCAATGACCGTGCCTGGAAAGGTGCAGACGTGTTTGTCGGCAGGCAAACCGATAATTGCGGCGATAGACGGCGCTGGTGCAGAAATTATAGAATCTGCTAGTTGTGGTTATTGTTCGCCCGCTGAAGAGATAGATGCAATGGCTGAAAACGTTAGACGCTTTTGTCTGGACAGTGATAAAGAAAAACTAGCAATTAATGCTAGAAAGTTTTATGAGGAAAATTTTACAAAAAACGAGTTCTTTAAAAAACTTGAATTATTTTTAGAAGAGAACAGTAAATGAAAGTTTATCAGATAAATTCTGTATGTGGAATAAAAAGTACGGGGCGTATATGCACGGATATTTTAGAAGTGCTAGAAAATAGTGGGCATGAGTGTCGTATTGCCTTTGGCCGTGAAACAGTTCCTGAAAAGTATAAAGATAAAGTTTATCGTATAGGCTCTAATTTTTCCGTAAAACTAAATGCTCTAAAAGCAAGAATCTTTGATAATGAAGGTTTTAATGCGAAAAGGGCAACAAACAAACTGATAAAAGATATAGAAAAATTTAATCCTGACGTTATTCACCTTCACAATCTGCACGGCTATTATTTGAACGTTAAAGTATTATTTGATTATTTGAAAAGGGCCGATAAGCCCGTCATTTGGACCTTGCACGATTGCTGGGCGTTTACAGGGCACTGCGCACATTTTGATAGTGTGGGTTGTGCTAAATGGCAAACTCAATGTGAAAATTGCTCACAAATAAAAACTTATCCGTCTAGTATGTTTTTCAATAAGGCTAAACTAAACTATTTGCGTAAAAAAACAGCCTTTACAGGTGTTAAAAACTTAACTATAATAACTCCGTCATTGTGGTTAAAAGATAAAATCGAAGATTCGTATTTAAGTGAATATAAGTGCAAAGTTATCCCTAACGGTATAGACCTTGACGTTTTTAAACCAACTGAGAGCGATTTCAAACAAAGATATGGACTGGTTGATAAAAAAATAATACTTGGAGTTGCGAGTGTTTGGAACGAAAAAAAGGGTTATAGCGATTTTATAGAACTCTCTAAAATTATAGGTGAAGATTTCGCGATTGTACTTGTAGGATTGTCGGAGCAGCAAAAGAATAGTTTGCCTGAAAATATTATAGGAATTACACGCACGAATAGCGCAAAAGAGCTTGCAGAGATTTATTCTTGTGCAGATGTGTTTTTGAATTTAAGTTATGAAGAAACAATGGGCATGGTTACAGTAGAAGCTATGGCGTGCGGAACGCCTGCGATTGTGTACAACAAGACTGCGGTACCCGAAGTCGTAGATGAAACATGTGGAATAGTTGTACGTGCTGGCAATATTGAAGATGTTTGTGTAAAGTTAGAAGGCATTAGTTTTGATAGTATAGCGTGCCAAGAAAAAGCTAAGCAGTATGAAAAAGCGAAACAATATCATAAATATTTATGCTATTACAATAAGTAATTTGAATTTTATATAGTCAATAAATATAGATGTTTATAAAGAGGCATTATGTTAAAAATATTATTTTCAACAAACGTCCCGTCACCGTATAGGGTTGACTTTTTTAACGAATTAGGGAACCTATGCGATTTAACAGTTGTTTTTACAGACCGTTCTTTTAAGCATAGGGATAATTCGTGGAAAGATTTTCATTTTAAAAACTTTAGAGGGGTATTTTTGAAGGGAATTCCTTTTAAGACAAATCGCATTTGCTTTTCGATTAAAAAGATACTAAATGAGCGTTTTGATAAGATAATTATTGCAAATTTTGCATCGCCGACAGGAATTATCGCTGTCAAATATAT
The DNA here is from genome assembly GCA_015055805.1 of Clostridiales bacterium. Classification (GTDB taxonomy): domain Bacteria; phylum Bacillota; class Clostridia; order Christensenellales; family Borkfalkiaceae; genus UBA1259. Next base: position 49,013 of record SVHN01000003.1, on the reverse strand, counting down.
GAATAAACATAAAATTCCTTACTATTTAGAAGCAGACGGTGGTTTTGCTGGTTCAGGAAAAGGGATTAAAGAACGTATAAAAAAATATATTGTTTCAGGAGCAGAGGGATATTTTAGTACAAGCGAAGAAAATGATAAATATTTTATCGCGTATGGCGCAAAAAAAGAAAACATTATAAGATATCCATTTACATCGTTATATGCTAGCGATATAATTGATACTCCAATATCTATTGAAGAAAAACTTGACTTAAGAAAAAAGCTCGGCATTTCGGAAGAAAAGGTTGTAATTTCGGTCGGTAGATTTTCGTACCATAATGGATATGGTAAAGGGTATGATGTTTTAATGAGAACGGCTAAGTGTCTTAATAAAAATATTGGTTGGTATATAATAGGTGGACAGCCAAATGAAGAATTTGCTAAAATGCTACACGATAGTGGGCTTGAAAATTTTCATTTTATAGACTTTAAGGGAAGAGCTGAACTAAAGGAATATTACTATGCCGCAGATACTTTTGTTTTAATGACGATTCTAGATGTGTGGGGATTGGTAATAAATGAGGCAATGTCTTGCGGATTGCCAGTGATTACTACAAATAAGTGTATAGCAGGTTTGGAACTCGTTGAAAACGGCGAAAATGGCTATATAATAGATGTTGGCGATGGTAATGCTCTTGCTGAAAAAATAGAACTAATTTTAACTAATAAAGAATTGCAAGATCAAATGGGCAAAAAAAACATAGAAAAAATAAGAGGTTATACTTTCGAAAATATGGCAAAAGAACATATTAAGGCATTTAGGAATTATTAATTTAGGATTACAAAAATGGAGAAACTTAAACAAATTGAACTAAATATTTTTTGCGAATTTATAAAAATTTGTGAAGAATTAAATTTGAAATATTACGTTATAGGTGGAACATTATTGGGGGCGGTAAGGCATAAAGGTTTTATTCCGTGGGATGACGACATTGATGTATGTATGATGCGTGATGATTATGATATATTTGTTCAAAAAGCGCAAAAAATCTTACATGAAAAGTATTTTGTTCAAACGCTAAATACCGAACCTAATTGTCCATTTAATTTTTGCAAGATTAGAGATTCAGAAACTACTTTTATTGAAGAAAGTATTGGGCATTTAAACATGAATCACGGGGTATATATTGACATTTTTCCATTGGATTATTATCCTACTAATAAAAGAGAAAAGAAATGTTTTGAAAGGAAATCTTTACTGTATAAAATTTTAATAGCAAAGATTTTTTATGTGAAGAAAGAATCTATTATTAAAAAAATAAAGAGAAACTTTATAAGGATTGGTACATTTTTTTATCCATATAAGTTTGCCGTTAAAAAAAGAGAAGTGCTATATAAGTCTGTGAAAAACAGTTCGCTTGTGGCAAATCTTTCTGGAGCGTGGGGGGAAAAAGAAATATTTCCAAAAGAATGGTTTGGTGATGGCGTAGTGATGGAGTTTGAAGGGGTGAAAGTGAAGGCACCAAAAGAATATGACTACTTGTTAACGCAAATGTATGGCGATTATATGATTCCTCCGCGAAAAGAAAAACAAGTAGCGCACCACCATTGTAGTATTATTGATTTAGATAAATCATATAAGGAGTATTTTAAATAAAATGAAGAGAGTTATAACTTACGGCACGTTCGATTTATTACACTATGGACACATAAATTTGTTAAGAAGAGCCAAATCTTTGGGCGATTATTTGATTGTGGTGTTGTCAACTGATGAGTTTAACTGGAATAAAAAACAAAAGAAGTGTTACTTTTCTTACGAAAAAAGGAAACAGCTTCTTGAAGCAATAAGATACGTTGATCTTGTTATCCCCGAAGAAGCTTGGGAGCAAAAAAGAACTGATATGCATGAATATCACGTAGATATTTTCGTGATGGGGGATGATTGGAAAGGCAAGTTTGATTTCTTAAATGAAGAGGGAGTGGAAGTTGTTTATTTGGAGCGAACACCTGAAATTTCTACAACGCAAATAAAAAAAGATTTAAACAAGTGATAAAATAATTGATGTAAAATCTATTTCTTTTTTAATAAATATCAGTTTAAAATACAAATAGTTGTTATGCGCTGTATAGAGTGTATATTAAAAAAACGTTTATTGCTTTGGAAGTAATGATTGCAGATTAAGGCTCTTCATGTAAGAGCTATGTCAAATACCGATTAGCAAGCTTAAATAAGCGAGAAAAATTTGAAAAAATAATAATTTATATTTTAGCAATTGGCAAAAGTCCATGTGTAAGGATAAGGTGGTATAATTAGCAGATGGATAAGTTCAATTAGAGGGATTATAGAATGGCTAGTATTTTGTGTGAAACTACAGAAGATGTGAAATATATGGGTAAAAAATTATATTATTTGATAATAGTTGCTGTTTTTTTTACAAACATAACCCAGATTCCTTTTCTCATTGGTGTAAGATATATAAAATTACTATCGTATGCTCCTTGGATATTTGTTTTTTTGTATCTAATTTTTTTAAGAAATAAAAGACGCATTGGGTTTTATTTTAAAAGTCAAGCACATGTCTATTTTCTTTTAGGAGTTGTTTTTTCTATTTGTGTAATATTAGAATTTCTATCTCTAGAAGGTTTAGGTGTTAATTTATTAATGCCTATATTAATAAGTGTTTTTATTTATACTATTGCAGTTAATTCAGGGTTTTTGTTAACAGATGATGAAATTAAGAATATTTGTTATTGCTACATTATTTCATCGATGATAGTGGCTACGTTTGTTTATTTCGAAATATTAGCTAGTGGATTTAAATGGAATAATATAGCATATGCATATGGCTCAAAAAACTCAGTATCACAAATTATTTTAACTGCAATTTTTTTATCTCTTTTTCTTACGGGCAAAAGGAAGGGAAAATCAATTGTGTTTGTTGATGTTGCTTCGCTATTGATGATAGTGTTGTTGTTTATGATGAAGAGCAGAGCAACATTAGTAGGATTAGTGATAATATTGCTTTTTGTGTTGTTTGGTGAAGGTTATAATAAAAGTGTAAAGTTTGTTATCGTTTTTATTACTCTAGCGTTTGTTGGGATTTTAGTGTTTAATCAAACGTTTAGAAATGATTTTATAGAACAAGTAATTTTTGCTAATAGAAGCGGAGCAGGGTTAGATGATATATCATCAGGAAGGATAACGCAGTTATCTGGATTTCCAAAGCGGTTTTCGGAAAAACCTATTTTAGGGCATGGTCGAGATTATATTGAAAGCATGTTTTTTGATGCTTTCTTAGAATTGGGACTTGTGGGTGGTATTGCTGTGAATGTTTTGGCTTTAACTCCTGTAGTATATTCAATTAAAAATTACAGAAGAAATAAAGATTGGTTGAATTATATGGTTTTTGTTGTGTCTTTGTGTTATTACGTTAACGGATTGTTCGAGCAATTAGCTCCTTTTGGTCCGGGAGTAAAATGCTATTTTTTATGGCTTATACATGGAATAACTGTTGCTTTTAACGTCAAAAGGGAAAGAACGACAACTAAATATTTAACGAAGGCTGTATAATTTACTTTGTATAAACAATTCAAAAGAATTATTTTTAGTGTTGATGATATTTTTGTATTGTTTTTAGTTGAGATCTGTTTTTGATAAAAAAGAATTTTGTATAGCAAATGGATTAAACAAGTGAAATCTATATGGTAAAGTATTTTTATATATGTAATGCATTGCCTGAAATGGTTAATAATTATTTCAAAGGATGCGTGTCGGGAAATAAGTTTTCATTAAATCTTGCAAAATCAATAGACCTTGCCGTTGAAGGGAAATTAAATTTTATTTCATTATCATATGTCGATGAGCGATTATTGCAAGAATTTTGCGGTGGTGAAATATGGCAAGGAAAGCCTTTAATTGTTGTTAATAAAAAAAATAATAGTGCAGTAAAGTCTTTGTTCACGACTTGTAGTCAACTAAAAAAATATCTTAAACAATATATTAAATCACGCAAAACAGAAAGGATAGTTTTAATAATAGAAAATAGCCCTTTTACAAGTGCAGTAGCTTGTGCGGCAATGAAAAAGTTTTCAAATGTATATTGTTATAGTATAACGATAGACACAGCGTTTACGGAGACGTTTTGTAAAAGGAAGGGACTATTAAATCAGTTAAAGAAAAAAGCATTTAGGATAGGGCAAAAACAACTAAAAAAATTCGACGGACTAATAACATTTACGAATGAGGTGCAAAAGGAATTAGGGACAAGTATGCCTTGTTTGGAATTTGCTATAGGTTGTAATGAAGAGGATCTTCCTTTGATTTCGGAACTCCCTGTTTTGCGTGAAACCGATATAAAAAAAGTTGTTTATGCTGGCTCTTTAATGAAATATAATGGGATACAAGAGCTGCTAGATGCCTTTGTTTCGCTAGGTGATGATTATCAGCTTCATTTGTATGGTTACGGGGAAGAGGAAACGAAAGTTCGCCTTTATTCGCAAAAATTTAAGAATATAATTTTTCATGGCAGATTTGATCCTGAGGATACTATTAATATTTTATCTCAATATGATCTTTTGATCAATCCAAGAAAGATTGATCGATATATTGAAAACTACACTTTTCCATCTAAGCTTGTTGATTATATTCTTACAGGTAAGAGTGTTTTGACTAGTAAATTTAAAACTCTACCTAAAGCATATAACGAATTTTTGTATTTGATTGATGAAATGACAGCTGAGGGGATAATGACTGCAGTTAAAAGAGTATTTAGCGATTCTTTAGCCAATCGCAGAGAAAAGGCGATTAATGCTATAAAATATTTAAGTGAAAATCAAACTTACGATAAAATTGCAAAAAATATAGTTGAGTTTATAAATAGTAGGTGCTAGGTATGCGTATTGTTGAACTTAATATGATACATTATGGCAGTACTGGAAAAATAATGCTACAAATAGCAGATTGTGCTAGAAGTAGAGGACATCAAGTTAGAACTTTTTCAACAAGATGTTATTCAAAAGTGAAGACTGATGCACCAGAAATTCCTAAAGGTCATGAGCTATATTCAAGTAAATTGTCAAATTTTATACATGCTTTGTTTGGAAAAATGCGTGGAAAAAATGGATGTTATTCCTATATAGCAACAAAGAATCTAATTAGAAAAATTAAAAGATGGAAACCAGATGTTATTCATCTTCATAATTTACATAGTTTTGTTATAAACTTTCCTATACTATTTAAATATATAAAAAAGCATAATATCCGTACTATTTGGACGTTGCATGACTGCTGGACCTTTACAGGACAATGTGCACATTTTGACATGAAAGGCTGTGAAAAGTGGAAAACAGGTTGTCATCACTGTTCGTCGATTTCTGATTACCCCAAAGTATATCGAGATAATTCAAAAAATATGTATTCAATGAAGAAAAAGTGGTTTACTGGAGTTGAAAATATGACTTTAGTAACACCGTCGAAGTGGCTTGCGGGGCTTGTAAAACAATCCTTTTTGAAAGAATATCCCGTTAAGGTGATAAATAATGGTATAGATTTGTCTATATTTAAACCAACTAATAGCAATTTTAGACAAAAGTATAATTTGAATGATAAGTTTGTTATTTTGGGTGTTGCTTTTGGTTGGGGAGAAAAAAAGGGACTTGACGTGTTTATTGAACTATCAAAACGATTAGACGACAGATTTAAAATTGTTTTAGTTGGAACGAGTGAACATGTGGATAAACTTTTGCCTATCGAAATTATTTCTATTCACAGTACTAATAATCAACAAGAACTCGCAGAAATTTATTCAGCCTGTGATTTGTTCGTTAATCCTACTAGAGAAGAAAACTTTCCTACTGTAAATATTGAAGCATTAGCATGTGGATTACCCGTATTAACTTTTAGAACTGGCGGGAGCCCTGAAATAGTTGATGCTACTTGTGGTATGGTTGTTGAAAAAAATGATGTAGATGCCTTAGAAAGAGAAATCTTGCGAATATATAAAGAAAAACCATATTTGAAAGTGTCGTGCATAAAAAGAGCGAAAGATTTTGATAAAAACAAGAAGTTTTTAGAATATGTTTGCTTGTATGAATCAATATAGCGAGGCCAATTAATGCTGAACAATAAAGTTGTAAAAAACGCATCATGGATAATTGTTTGTAGAGTAGTTCAATCGATAGTATCGCTTGTAATAGGTTCTATTACAGCAAGGTATTTAGGCCCGTCGAATTATGGACTCATTAATTACGCGTCGTCATTAGTTGCGTTTGTTGTTCCAATAATGCAACTGGGATTATCCGGTATATTAGTGCGCGAAATAGTAAACGCCAAGCCCGAAGAAGAGGGGGAAATACTTGGGACAGCCCTTGTTTTAAGTTTTGTTTCTAGTTTACTTTGTATCGTTGGCATAATGTCGTTTGTATGGCTGATGAACGGCAATGAAACAGAAACAATTATAGTTTGCGCTTTGCATAGTGTTGTTTTAGTGTTTCAAGCACTAGAAATGATTCAGTATTGGTTTCAAGCAAAACTTAAATCAAAATATACGTCTATTACAATGCTTGTAGCATACGTTATTGTTTCCATTTATAAAGTTTACTTGCTTGTGACTGGAAAAAGCGTGTACATGTTTGCATTGTCGCAAGTTATTGACTATTTTATTATTGCATTTGTCTTGATTATATTGTATAATAGGCAAAAATCATCAAGTCTGCGCTTTTCGATTGAAAGAGCAAAAAATATGTTTTCAAGAAGTAAATATTACATCATTTCAGGGATGATGGTGGCAATATTTGCGCAAACAGATAAGATAATGCTAAAAAATATGATTGACGATTCTGCTGCAGGGTTTTATGCCGCGGCGTGTACTTGCGCAGGCGTGACAGGGTTTGTTTTTAATGCAATAATCGATTCTTTGCGACCGAAGGTCTTGGAAAGTAAAAACGTTAGTCAAGAGGCTTTCGAATTTAACGTGACAAGATTTTATTCAGTTATAATTTACTTTTCCTTAATTCAATGTATTGGGATAACTGTTTTTGCTGAACTAATTGTTAAAATATTGTATGGTGAACAGTATTTTGCGTCGGTTAATGCTTTGCGGTTAATAGTTTGGTATTCAACGTTTTCTTATTTAGGCTCTGTTCGAAACGTTTGGATCTTGGCAGAAGAAAAACAAAAATATTTATGGGTTATAAATTTGTCTGGAGCGTTAACAAACGTAGCTTTGAATTTTATTTTTATACCAATATGGGGTATAATGGGCGCAGCGTTTGCGTCACTTGTAACTCAAATATTTACAAACGTAGTTATGGGGTTCATAATTAAGCCAATAAGAAGAAATAATATTTTAATGATTAAAGGATTAAATCCTGTTCCGATAATTTCAATTATAAAGAGAGGGATAAAAAAGTGAGAGAGCTGTCTTTTGAAGATGCAAAAATTATTGAACTTAATATTTTGAGACATATAGATGATTTTTGTAATAAGAATAATTTAAAATACTTTTTAGCTTATGGTACTTTGATTGGTGCCGTTAGGCATAAAGGTTTTATTCCTTGGGATGACGATATTGATATAACTTTGCCTAGAGAAGATTATAATTGGTTAATTGAGAACTTTAATAAAATAAATGATGGTGGAAGATATAAATTAGTTTCACCGTATTCAAAAGGAGCGAAGCATCCTTATGTCAAAATTATAGATACATTTACAGTAAAAATTGAGGCTGGAGTTAATTATCACAACGATTATTTGGGCGTGGACGTAGATGTGTTCCCAATGGACGGGCAACCAGAATCTAAACAGGAGTTTGATAGATGGTTCAATAGATTGATGCGAATTTATAAATTGCATGCATACTGTTTAATGGAAACAAATGGATCGCTGAAGAGAAAAATATTTGTTCCTATAATTCGTATGCTTACGGGGGGACATGTTCGGTTGGCTAAAAAAGTCGATAAATTACATAAAAAGTATACTATTAGTAAGTCAAATTATGTAGGCGTTACTTCGTGTTTGTTTGTTAATAGAGGTGATAGGTTTAGAAAAGAATGCATATCAGGTTGTAAGTATGTTTCTTTTGAAGGATATGAGTTTCCAATTCCGATAGGTTATGATGAAATATTGACTAATATATATGGTGATTATATGAAATTGCCTCCTGAAGAAAAACGAGTTACACATCATGCAAATAAGATGTACATAAAGGATAATGTGGAGATATATTAGAGCGGAGTTTGTTGAAAAATTAGCAGGTGTTATTTATGGATAAATTATCATTTGATATACTTAGATGGTTTGCCGAATCTAGAGTTATTAACGACTTAAATACGGTGTCGAAAGATTGTTGTTGTAGTTTAACTGACGTCAATAAATGCTTGTCAGAATTTATTGATAATGGATGGTTGAATCAGTCCTTAGAAATTACAGAAGCCGGGTTGAGGGTTTTGGAGCCATATAAAGTACGCAATGCGATTATTCTTGCGGCAGGGATGAGTACTCGTTTTATTCCTGTGTCGTATGAATTGCCGAAGGGACTTATATCGGTTAAGGGTGAAGTTATGACCGAGAGATTAATCCGACAGTTGCAAGATGCTGGTGTTGGGGAAATTGTATTGGTCGTTGGATACAAGATGGAAAAATTCTTTTATTTGCGAGACAAGTTTGGCGTGAAATTAGTCGTTAACAATGAGTTTGCTGTTAAAAATACTCATAGCAGTATTTATGCAGCTCGAGATTATCTGTCAAATACGTATATTGTTTGTTCTGATAACTATTATCCCAAAAACATGTTTCATCAATATGAATATCGTGCATTTTACTGTTCGGTATATTTGCCTGGGATAAGTTATGTTGAAAGGGCTTTTACTTTTGATGAAGATATGCTAGTGATTGATACAAATAAGCCGTCGCAAGACCAATGGATAATGTATGGGCATGCATACTACAGTAATGATTTTACGACACGATTTAAACCAATTTTGGAAAGTTATTATGGTAGACCAGGTATTGAATATATGTACTGGGAAACCATATATGCGGAAAATGTAAATGCTCTTCCCATGTGGGTGCAAAAATGCAAGGATGGTGACATTCTTGAGTTTGATAGTATGGAAGAGCTTAAATCGTTTGATCCTGACTATATTTCTCATAATCGTGTAAAAGTGTTTGAAAATATTTGCAATGTATTAAATTGTAGTTTTTCAGACATATCTGATATCGAACCAGTAAAGAAAGGACTTAATAATCGCTCTTTTAAGTTTAAGTGTAAAGATGATTGTTATATATATCGTCATCCAGATATTAATGCATCGAAAGTTATTGATAGAAAAAAAGAAGCGGCATCTCTTTATTTGGCAAAGAGCCTAGGTGTTGATAATACTTTAATCCATATCGACGAAGATGAAGGTTGGAAAATTTCAAAATACATAGAAACTACTGAGGAGTTTGATTTTTGCGATTTACGCCATATCAAGATGCTTTCTGACAAGTTGAAGTGTCTTCATGATTCGAAGAGAAAAGTTGGCTTCACTTTTAACTATAAAAGTGAAGCTGATAAGATGATTGAGTATGAAAAATTCATAGATGCGCTTTCTTATCGCAAGGTTGAGGAATTGAGACAGAGAATGCTTCCAATCTTTGATTGGTTGTCAAACCATCCGTGGCAAAAGTCACTTTGTCATAACGATCTGTATGAACCAAATTTGTTAGTGGCAGGTGATAATCTTACTATAATTGATTGGGAGTTTGCTGGGGATAATGATATTGGGTACGATATTTGTAAACTTTTTTCTCTTCAAAATTCTAAGTGTGAGGATATTGATAAATGGTTGTTTCCATATTTCGGAAGAGAAACAACTGGTGATGAAAAATTGCATCTTTTATCATGTGCTTCAATAATTTACTATTATTGGTATGTTTGGGGAATATATGCTAGCCGAAATAATAGTGGCGTAAGTGATTATATGATTGGCTGGTATGATAAAATGATTAGATATAGTGAAGAAGTGTTAAGTAAAATTGATAGGGGTTAATTTAAGTCATGGAAATTATTATTGCAGTTGGTATAGGCGTGTGGTTTTCGGCTTCATGCGTGGTTGCATCTATTGCGTTGTTTAAAAGTTTTAAAGATGAGAGAAGGGCGGACAAGAACAAATGAATATTTTCTTTATTGGTATGATTATTACAATGGCTGCATATGTTCTCGTCAGTGCTTTAATAAGTAAAAAAGTTAAAAGTGCAGATGATTTTTATGTTGCTGGTAGGAATGCTCCTTCTTTTTTAATTACTGGCTCGCTAGTTGCTTCTTTCATAGGCGTAGGACTATTTATGGGTGATGTAGGCGAATGTTATAGTGGATTCTTTTCACCTATTATGGTCGCAGTAGGCGTGCTATCTGTGGGGTATATTCTCGGTTCTGTTTTTTTTGGAAGATATCTTAGAAGAAGCAATGCTGTTACACTTCCTGAATATTTTGGAAAACGCTTTGATTCTCCCGCGATGCAAAAGCTTGCAACGGTTACAAGTATAATAATTATGCTGATCTATAGTTTATCGTGTGTGCAAGGAATAGGCGTATTGATGTCTACGGTAACTGGACTAAACTACAATATATGTATTGTTATCGCAGTAATAGTTTTTACATTGATTACAATAGTATCAGGAGCCAAGGGAGTATTGATTACAGATACTATTATGTTTTCTATGTTTTCAATCGCGGCAATCGTTGGCGCAATTTTTGTTGCGCAAAAAGCGGGTGGTTGGACTAGTACGGTAACGCAAATGGCAACATATGACATAGTTCCTGGAATTTTATCAGGAAGTGGAAATCTTGATTATTTTTATCCGACAGGTACTGAAAATATGATATGGGCTATTGGGTATGGGGTAGCTTGGATGGGTGTGTTGATGGTGGCACCTTGGCAATCTAGTAGGTACCTTATGGCGAAAAACGAACATGTTGTAGTACGTTCTAGTATTCTTGCATCAGCAAGTGTATTTATAATTGAATTTTTAATGTGCATGGCGGGTGTTTTTACTAACAAACTTAATCCAGGGATGCAGAATCCTTCGGAAGCATTGATTTGGGCATCAATGAATGCTATGCCAGCAATATTGGGAATTGTTGTTCTTTCGGGAGTATTAGCGTCTGGGATATCTTCTGCAACAACATTTTTATCTTTGGTCGGTTCTAGTGTTACCAATGACATTATAAAGATTAAGAGCGGTAGGAAACAGGTTTTTTACGGAAGATTAGTTGTTCTTGCAATCGGAATTGTAGTGTGCTTGTTGTGCGTGTTTTATCCACCAGAAATTTTTTGGATAACATATTTAGGTGCGACAGTTGTTGCTTGCTCTTGGCTACCAGTAGCAATTGCAAGTGTGTGGAGTAAGAGAGTTACTAAAACAGGGGCTTTTTGTGGTATGCTAGTTGGATTTATTGTAAGTGCAATATTAAAAATCTATACTGGTGTAATGAATGTTATGCTCCCAATATATTTTGATCCATTCTTTATTGGTTTAGTAGCCGGGATACTCGCTTTAGTAATTGGTTCTGCCTGCACAAAAGTTACAGACAATGAAAAGGTAGAACGAAATAAACTGTTTATAATGCCAGAGTCGGAAAAAAATCCTGCTGAAATAAGAAAGACTAAACTAATATTACTTTCATCAATTATCATAGGTGTTGTTATTACGGTTGTTTTGCTTGCTCTTTGGGTTATACCATACCTTAATGGGTTAAAATAATATTTAAGTGAATAGGAGATAAAAAATGAGTGCATTTAAAGGAAAAACTTTATTGATAACGGGGGGTACAGGGAGTTTTGGTAACGCTGTATTAAACCGTTTTTTGGATACGGATATCGGAGAAATACGTATATTTTCTCGTGACGAGAAAAAACAAGACGATATGCGTCATAGATTGCAGGCGGAAAGTCCTGAACTTGCGGACAAGGTAACCTTTTATATAGGCGACGTTCGCGATTTGCAATCTGTTAAAAACGCTATGCATGGCGTTGACTACATATTCCACGCGGCGGCGTTAAAGCAAGTTCCGTCTTGCGAGTTTTTCCCGATAGAGGCGGTTAAAACCAACGTTTTGGGAACTGAGAACGTCCTTACCGCCGCTATTGATGAAGGTGTTAAAAACATAGTTTGCTTATCGACTGATAAAGCTGCGTACCCTGTCAACGCAATGGGGACAAGTAAGGCTATGATGGAAAAGGTTATCGTTGCAAAATCAAGGACGGTTGATCCTAAAAAAACTAAGATATGCTGTACTAGATACGGTAACGTTATGTGTAGCCGTGGCAGCGTAATTCCATTGTGGATAGACCAAATAAAGTCTGGAAAACCTGTAACTATTACAGATCCAACGATGACTAGGTTTATAATGTCATTAGATGAGGCTGTTGATCTCGTGTTGTTTGCATTTGAGCACGGCGAAAATGGTGATATTCTCGTTCAAAAAGCACCTGCTTGTACTATTCAAACACAAGCGGAGGCGGTTATTGAACTTTTTGGTGGTAATAAAGACGATATTAAAATTATCGGTATTCGTCACGGAGAAAAAATGTTTGAAACCCTTCTTACCAACGAAGAGTGCGCAAATGCAATCGACCTAGGTAATTTCTATCGTGTTCCTAGTGATAAACGCGGTCTTAACTATGATAAATATTTTAAGAAAGGAAACGTTGACCGCAATACTTTAATCGAATTCGACTCTAATAACACAGCCCTTTTGACGGTTGAAGAAACCAAAGAAAAAATAGCATCTCTTGAATATATAAAAGATCAGCTAAAAAAATTAAAGGCAAATTAGTATGAAAATTTTAATTACCGGCGCAGCGGGGTTTGTGGGTAAAAACTTAACCGAAGCGCTTAAAAACATTAGAGATAATAAGGATAGAACGCACCCCGAACTAGATATCGAAGAGATTTATGAATACGATATAGGAAGTTCCGCAGAAGATCTTGACAAGTTTTGTGAAACTTGCGATTTTGTGTTTAACCTTGCAGGAGTAAACCGTCCTAAAACGCAGGAAGAGTTTATGCAAGGCAATTTTGGTTTTGCAAGCAATCTGCTTGAAACTCTTAAAAAACATAAAAACAATTGTCCTGTAATGCTTTCATCTTCTATTCAAGCTACGCTTATAGGAAGATATGCCGACGGTGAGTACGGTAAGAGTAAGAAAGCAGGAGAAGAACTATTCTTTAATTATCAAAAAGAAACTAATGCAAAAGTTTTGGTTTACCGTTTTCCCAACCTTTTTGGCAAATGGTGCAAACCTAACTACAATAGTGCAGTAGCAACTTTTTGTAATAATATTGCTAACGATTTGCCGATAACCGTAACCGATAGAAATATTGAGTTGGAACTTTTATATATCGACGATTTAGTTGAGGAAATGCTTAAAGCATTAGTTGGGCAAGAAAACCGTTGCGAGTACGACGGGTTAACGCCTGTGGAAAAAAAAGACGGCAAATATTGTTACGTTCCCATTACGCACAAGGTTACGCTAGGAAAGATTGTTGATATCTTAGAAGAATTTAAGGCTCAGCCTTCGACTTTGGTTATGCCTAAAATTCCTAGCGGTTCGTTTGAGAAGAAACTGTATACGACCTATCTTTCTTATCTTCCAAAGGAAAAGATCGCTATTCCATTAAAGATGAACCACGACGCAAGGGGAAGCTTTACCGAACTTATGCGTACGGTAGATTGCGGTCAGATGTCCGTTAATATCTCAAAACCTGGTATAAAGAAAGGCGAGCATTGGCATAACAGCAAGTGGGAGTTCTTTATCGTTGTGTACGGACACGCTCTTATTCAGCAGAGAAATATCCATACCGACGAAGTGCTTAACTTTGAAGTTAGCGGGGAAGAGCTTAAAGCCATACATATCTTGCCTGGATATACGCACAACATTATAAATTTATCCGAAACAGAAAATCTTATAACGGTGATGTGGGCAAACGAAACCTTTAATCCCGATAAACCGGATACCTATTTTGAACTTGTAGAAAACAACGAGGAAAAATAAATGAGTAAAGTTGATTACAGTACCGTTAAATTTAAGAACGACGGAAGACTAAAATTGCTTATAATAGTTGGGACAAGACCGGAAATAATAAGGCTTTCGGCTGTCATAAACAAGACTAGAGAATACTTTGATACTATATTAGCACATACAGGTCAAAACTATGACTATAATCTTAACGGTGTGTTTTTCAAGGACTTAAAACTAAAAGACCCTGAAGTGTATATGGACGCCGTTGGTGACGACCTTGGATCGACAATAGGTAACATTATAGACCGTTCGTATAAGCTTATGGTGGAAGTTAAACCCGACGCGCTATTAATTCTTGGTGATACGAATAGCTGTCTTTCTGCGATTGCAGCAAAGCGTCTTCATATCCCGATTTTCCATATGGAAGCAGGGAATCGTTGTAAGGACGAGTGCTTGCCAGAAGAGACCAACCGTAGAATGGTAGATATAATTTCAGACGTTAACCTAGCGTATTCTGAACACGCGCGCAGATACCTTGCAGAGTGCGGACTGCCCAAAGAACGTACTTACGTTACGGGGTCACCTATGGCGGAAGTATTAAGTAAAAATCTTATAAATATCGAAAAATCCGATATTTTAGATAGACTGAAATTAAAGGCAAAACAATATATATTGCTATCGGCGCATAGGGAAGAAAATATTGATACCGAAAAGAATTTTAATTCACTATTTACCGCTATAAATAAAATGGCGGAAAAATACGATATGCCCGTGCTTTATTCTTGTCACCCAAGAAGTAAAAAGCGTTTAGAGCAAAGCGGATTTAAACTCGATAACCGCGTGATTTGTCACGAGCCGTTAGGTTTTCACGATTATAATAAGCTACAAATGAACGCGTTTGCAGTAGTGTCTGATAGCGGAACGTTGCCAGAAGAGTCAAGCTACTTTACGTCTATAGGTAAACCTATAGCCGCGGTTTGCATAAGGACTAGTACCGAGCGTCCCGAAGCGATAGATAAAGCGTGTTTCGTGCTTGCTGGAATTGACGAGAACGGATTGTTGCAAGCGGTTGAAACGGCTGTAAAAATGAACGAAGAAGGCGACTTGGGTATTCCCGTGCCCGACTACAAGGAAGAGAACGTTTCGACAAAAGTTGTAAAGATTATTCAGTCGTATACGGGAATAGTAAATAAGATGGTTTGGAGAAAATACTAAACGCACCTAAAACATATAGGTAAATCGAGTATGCTAGCAGAGACATTATTTAAACTTATTAGGAACGAAATATTCGGTGAAGAAATAACCGTGGAGAAGGAAAAATTTTCCACGGACGTTTTACGTGATCTTTATAAACTGTCAAAAAGTCACGATGTGGCGCATTTGCTGTCCGACGCTATTATAAAAAACGATCTTATGGATACGGATTGTTCGGTTTATAAACTGTTCATAAAACAACAGCAACTAGCGGTATCAAGGTACGAGCGTATAAATTATGAACTTAAGAGTTTAACGGAAATTTTTGAAAAGGAAAAAATACCTTTTATGCCGTTAAAAGGTTCGGTTTTGCGTAAGTTTTATCCCGAACCTTGGATGCGTACAAGTTGCGATATAGACATATTGATAAACGAAGAAAATCTAGAAAGAGCAACCGACGCGTTGGTAAATAAATACGGCTATGAAAAGACGATTGAGTGGGATCACGACGTGTCTTTTATGAGCGCAAGCGGCGTGCACTTAGAACTGCATTATAATTTTATAGAATATAAATCGCGTGATCCAGAGATGAACGAGCGGATTTGGAAAGACGCTAGTTTATCTGAGGGATATGAATATCGCTACGAAATGACCGACGTAACCTACTATTATTATCACGTCGCACATATGGCTAAGCATTTTGAAAGCGGTGGCTGCGGGATTAGACCGTTTATTGATTTTGCAATCATGAAACAAAATATTCCCGTAGATGAAGAGCAGTTGAGTTTGGTTTTATCCCAAACAAAACTCAACGAATTTTATAACGGCTGCTTAAAACTTTATAACGTTTGGTTTGAAAGCGGCGAACACGACCAGCTCACCAAAGAAATGGAAAAGTTTATTTTAAGAGCAGGCGTTTACGGCAATATAGAGAATAGGGTGGCAGTAATAAAATCAACCAAATCGCAAGGAAAGTTTAGGTACTTAATGTATAAAATCTTCCTTCCTTACGAACTTCTTTCGGTAATATATCCAAAACTAAAAAAACGTAGATATTTAACTCCATTTTACGAAGTTAGAAGATGGTTTGAAATACTTTTCTGCGGAAGAATGAAGAACGCCGTGCGTGAAATAAAAGTAAACGCAAATACAGGCGCAGAACAAGTCCAAAAAGTAGCAAACCTTATGAAGGAATTGGGACTAGAAACAGCAACAAAAACCGACGACAAGTAATAACGAAAATATAAAAAACGACCCGACGAAAAATACTAGCTTAAGAAAAAATAAAAAAATAAGCGATAGGGGAAATTGTATGGATTGCATCGACAATGCAAAGAACTTAATCCAACTGATAAGGGGATATTTGGGTAAGTCTAGCGAGATCAAGGACGTAGACTGGAAGCGCGCGTTTTATATAGCTAAAGCGCACAGTTTATCTACGATTTTTTATGATACCGTAAAGGAAAGAGCGGACGTACCCGACAACGTAAAACTCATAGCAAGGAATAGCGCGCTTGCGCAAATACATCAACAGGTTCAGCAAGATTATTACGCGCAAGAAATATATAAGCAACTGTATGAGAATAACATAAAATTTATGCCTATGAAAGGGTCTGTTTTAAGACAGCTTTACCAGATCCCTGAGCATAGATTGTCTTGCGACGTAGATATTTTATTCGACGTAGAAAAACAAGAAAAGGTTAAAGAAATTCTAGAAAATCTTGACTTTAAGAAAGATAAGGAATGGCACAACGGCGTTGTAACCGTAGAAATGCACGAAGAACTGTTTTCCGAGTATTCTTTGGGGTACGAGTACTTTTCAAACGTGTGGGAAAAGTTGAAGACCGACGACGGCATAAAATATTATTTTTCGGACGAAGATTTTTATATTTACTTTATGACGCACACCGCAAAACACTTCTTTAACGGTGGGTTCGGCATAAGAACGGTTTTAGACGTTTATGAGTTTAACACGGCAAAAAATCTAGATAAAGAATACCTAAAAACCGAGTTTGAAAAGTTAGGACTATATAAGTTTACGCATATGGTCGAAGAACTTGCAAAATACTGGTTTGACGACGATTATTCCGCAACCGAAGAAGTTACTGCCCTTTCGGATATAATACTTTCTAGCGGTGTTTACGGCGCGGAAAGAAATTCCGTGATGGTCAAGAACATAAAGAAGAACAGTAAGAATAAACACGCTAGACTTAAATATCTCTTTGTCACTTTATTTCCTAAATATAGAACAATGAAAATTCTGTATCCTTTCTTAAAATACCTACCGTTTATGTTGCCTATTATGTGGGTATATAAATGGTTTGAAGTGCTTTTAGTTAGAAGAAAATCAATCGCTAAGTTTACAGGCAATATGGACTCAATGAGCGAACAAAAGGTTGATAAGTTCAGAAAAGTTTTAGAATCGACGGACTTCCCCGTAGACAAATATAAGTACTAGGATAAACATGAACGCAACAACGTATATAATTGAAAACTGGAAAAACACCGTGAGAGAGCGGAAAGAAGACGGCAACCGAAAAATGGGGTTGCCGTATCCATATACCGTTCCATGTATAAAAGAGCAGTTTGACGATATGTATTACTGGGATACGTATTTTACAAACAAAGGTCTAATTTGTAGTGAAAACGTAACGCTTGCCAAAAACAACGTCGATAATATTGCCCACCTAATAAATAGATGGGGATATATGCCTAACGGTAGCCACTTTGATTTTTTAGGCAGAAGTCAGCCCCCGTTTTTCGGCGCAATGGTAAAGGACGTTTACGATAAGATAAAAGATAAAAACTGGCTGAAAAACGTTTATAGCGCAATAGAAAAAGAGTATGAGTTTTGGATGGAAAAACGCAGTACGCCAAGCGGCTTAAATAGATATTATGGCGATTATACCGAAAAAGAGTGCGCAAACTTTTATATCGGTGTAAAGAACAGAATCAAGACCGAAGAAAGAGACCCTAGCCTCGCAGGGCTAGACTATTTTGCCGAAGCTGAATCGGGTTGGGACTTTACCGCAAGGTTTAACGGTAGATGCACCGATTTTAATCCCGTGGATCTAAACTGCATACTATATATGACGGAAAATAGCGCGGCGTTTATATGTCTAGAACTTGGCTTGTCTAGCGCGAAAATTTGGCAAGATAGGGCAGAGAAAAGAAAAAAACTTGTAAACAGTCTGTGCTTTAATAAAGAAAAAAGCGTATATTTAGACTATAACTATAAGACGAAAACGCACTCTGAAATAATCAGTTGCGCATCTTTCTTTCCTTACTTTTGTGACGTAGCAGAAAAAGAAAATGTAGACGGATTGAAAAAGACGCTTTCCGCGCTAGAAATGCAGTACGCACTAACGGCGGCGGAAAAGACCCAAAATAATTATCAATGGGGATATCCTAACGCTTGGGCACCCTTGCATTACGTCTGTGTTTACGCATTAGATAATTATGGCTTAAAAGAAGACGCCGAACGAATAGCGAAAAAATACGTTAGTTTAGTTGATGAAAACTATAAAAAGACGGGCGGACTTTGGGAAAAGTATAACGCCGAGACGGGCGGAATAGACGCCGTCAGCGAGTACGGGACACCGCAAATGATGGGGTGGACGGCAGGTACGTATTTAAGTTTAAAAGATTATATTGAAACAAAATAAAAAAGAAAACGGGGTTCACAAGAACTCCGTTTTTTAATCAAAAAAGCCGTGCAACTGCTATTGACAAACGCCGCCGAAGTGGAAACGCAACAGGTAACTCCTTCAAAGCAACCTTATATCACATGCGTTTTACCGTTTAGTGCTGCTACATTCCTGTCCTGACACGGTTCGCGGGAACGCATTGCATAAGACCTTGATATCAACGTCCCTTATTGCGCGCAACCTTCCACGGCGAAAGCCGCTAAACAGCGTTCAGCTCCGCTAAGCGAATTGCGGATAACAGGGCATCGCTAACTCCCCGCATAGCACGGCTATAATATTCTAACTTAAAAAGTCAAAATTAGCAAGTAATTTTAATTGAAATTTATAAATTAACCAAAATTAACTTTACAAAATTGTCGAATACCGATATAATAAATGAGTATAGTTTTAAATATATAACATAAAAGTTCGGGAGCGAATAAAATGTACAAGAAAGTTGAAACGACCTTAAACTTCCTAGATAGGGAAAAAGAAGTACTTAAGTTTTGGAAAGACAACAAGATTTTCGAACAGAACGTTCAAGAGAACGAAGGTAATCGCGAGTTCACCTTTTACGACGGGCCGCCCACGGCAAACGGCAAGCCGCATATCGGGCATATTTTAACGCGCGTAATTAAAGACATTATACCGCGTTATCACGTTATGAAGGGCGACCATTGCTTGAGAAAGGCAGGCTGGGATACCCACGGTCTTCCCGTTGAACTTGAAGTTGAAAAACTTCTAGGCATTGACGGTAAGCAGGAAATAGAAAAATACGGTATCGAACCGTTTATCGCAAAATGTAAAGAGAGCGTTTGGAAATATAAATCCGAGTGGGAGAAGATGAGTGACCGCGTTGGTTACTGGGCGGATATGGAAAACCCGTACGTAACCTACGACGATAACTATATCGAATCGGTTTGGTGGGCAATAAAGACTATTGCCGAAAAAGGTCTTTTATATAAAGGACACAAAATCGTTCCATATTGCCCACGTTGCGGAACTGCGCTTTCTTCGCACGAAGTTGCGCAAGGCTATAAGGACGTAAAGGATATATCGGTTTTCGTACGCTTTAAGATGAAGAATAGAGAGAACGCATATTTCCTTGCTTGGACAACCACGCCCTGGACGTTACCTTCAAACGTCGCGTTGTGCGTAAACCCTAAGGAAGATTACGCCGAGATAAAAGCGGAAGACGGCAGCGTTTACGTTCTTGCAGAAGCACTCGTTCCGTCGCTATTTGAAAACTATGAAACGCTTAGCGTTAAGAAAGGTATCGAGTACGAAGGACAAGAATATATTCCACTATTCGACTATGCTCTCGGTAGCTTTAAGGAAAAAGCCTACTATATCGTATGCGACGGCTACGTAACGTTGACCGACGGTAGCGGTATCGTTCATATCGCGCCCGCGTTCGGTGAAGACGACGCAAACGTAGGAAGAAAATACAATCTACCTTTTGTTAAACTCGTTGACGATAGGGGCAACATGCTTGACTGCACGGGAATACTTGCAGGTAAGTTCGTTAAGGACGCAGATAAAATCATAATCAAAATGTTAAAAGAGAACGGATTGTTGTTCAAAGAACTTCCGTTTGAACATAGCTATCCTTTCTGCTGGCGTTGCGATACACCGCTACTTTACTATGCAAGAAGTAGTTGGTTTATAAAGATGACCGCCGTAAAGGATAAACTTATCGAGGCAAACAACTCTATAAACTGGATGCCCGAAACCATAAAGCACGGCAGAATGGGTAACTTCCTTGAAAACGTTATCGACTGGGGCTTGTCCCGTGAACGTTATTGGGGAACACCACTTCCCGTTTGGGTTTGTGATAAATGCGGAAAGATACACGTTATTGGCAGCAAGAAAGAACTTAAAGATCTCTGCCATATCGAAGGTGATATAGAACTTCACCGTCCGTATATCGACGACTGCACGTTTGACTGTGAGTGCGGCGGAAAATACGTTCGCGAAAAAGAAGTTATCGACTGCTGGTTTGACTCTGGTTCAATGCCGTTTGCGCAGTATCATTACCCCTTTGAAAATAAGGAACTGTTTGAAAGTCACTTCCCGGCAGACTTTATAAGCGAAGCTATCGACCAGACTAGGGGGTGGTTCTATACGTTGCTTGCGATATCCACCCTTCTCTTTGAGAAAGCGCCGTTTAAGAACTGTATAGTTTTAGGACACGTAAACGATAAGAACGGCATCAAGATGAGTAAGCATAAAGGTAACGTAGTCGATCCTTGGACCATACTCGATAAGCAAGGCGCAGATGCAGTAAGATGGTATTTCTATACCGGTTCTGCACCGTGGTTACCGTCAAGGTTCTACGAAGAAGCCGTATCAGAGGCGCAGAGAAAGTTTATGGGTACGCTTTGGAATACTTACGCGTTCTTCGTACTTTACGCAGAGATAGATAAATATAACCCTGCCGACTATAAACTTGAAGACTGCAAACTTACCCTTATGGATAAGTGGGTATTGTCAAAACTAAATACGCTTGTTAAAACGGTAGACAAAGGACTTAGCGAATACAATATTTTTGACAGCGCAAGAGCGTTGCAGAGCTTTACCGACGACCTATCTAACTGGTACGTTCGCCGCGGTAGAGAAAGGTATTGGGGACACGATATGACCGACGATAAGATCGCCGCATACACCACCCTTTACACCGTGCTTGTAACAATGGCAAAACTATCCGCACCCTTTACGCCGTTTATGGCAGAATCAATATATCAAAACCTTGTTCCGTCTTTCTATAAAGACGCGCCTATGTCTGTGCATCTGTGCGCTTTCCCAAGCGTAGACGAAAGTGCGATAGATAAGACTTTGGAAGAAGGTATGCAGAACGTATTAGATATCGTCGTTTTAGGTCGTGCTTGCAGAAATACGGCAAACATTAAAAACCGTCAACCGCTATCTAAAATCTACGTATGTTCAGAGAGAAGAACCGAGCTTAGCGAAGGACTTCTTGAAATAGCAAAGGACGAATTAAACGTCAAAGAAGTTGAATATCTTCGCGATGCAACTAAGTTTGTAACTTATAAGATTAAACCGCAACTCAAAACCTTAGGGCCGAAGTACGGCGCGCTTTTAGGCAAGGTAAGAAAATTCCTTGAAACTTGCGACGCTAACGCGGTTGTAACCACGGTTAAGAGTGGCGAAACTTATAAGACCGAGTTTGAAGGCGCAAACTTCGAGTTTACGCTTGACGATCTTCTTATCTCAACCGAGAGTGCCGAAGGCTTTATCGCGTCGAGCGATATGGGTATCACGGTAGTAATGGATACTAACGTTACGGAAGAGCTTAAGGCAGAAGGTATCGAGAGAGAACTTATCTCTAAAATCCAAACCATGCGTAAAGAGGCAGGCTTTGAAGTAGTAGATAGGATAATCGTTAATTACGTTACCGAAGATCAAGGCGTTATAAATGCGTTCGAGAACGGAAAAGATATTAAGTCGGTCGTATTAGCAGATGCTATTGTAGTAGGCGAAGTAGACGGATTTAAGAAAGAACTCGACATAAACGGCGCAGCTTGCACGGTAATCGTAAACAAGGTAAAATAATGAGAGCAACTGAGTGGAAAGACTATTCGGTTATTGCCACGGGGAACGGATATAAACTTGAGCGTTGGGCGGACGTAATACTTCTCCGTCCCGACCCACAGGTTATCTGGAAAAGCCAAAACGATATGGACGGCTACAAAGGCTTGGCAGCAAAATACGTTAGAAGTGAAAGTGGCGGTGGAAGATGGCTTATTAAAGGTAAGATGCCCGAATCGTGGACGGTAACATATAAAGACCTAAAATTCAAGATAAAGCCTATGGGTTTTAAGCATACGGGGCTTTTTCCCGAGCAGGCTGTCAACTGGGATATGATGACCGAACTAATAAAGGGCGCAGGTAGGGAAATAAACGTTCTTAACCTTTTTGCGTATACGGGCGGCGCAACCGTCGCTTGCGCAAAAGCAGGCGCAAACGTTTGCCACGTCGACGCGGCTAAAGGTATGGTTGAGCGCGCGGGCGAAAACGTAAGGCTCTCTAATATACCCAACGGTAAGGTTAGATATATAATCGACGACTGTAAGAAGTTCGTTGAAAGGGAAATCCGTAGGGGAAGAAAGTACGACGCCATTATTATGGACCCACCGAGTTATGGAAGAGGTCCAAACGGCGAGATGTGGAAGTTGGAAAACGAATTGTATTCGTTTGTAGAACTCTGCACGGGCGTATTGAGCGACAATCCCTTGTTCGTGCTTATAAATAGTTATACGACAGGACTTCAACCGCAGGTCTTGAAAAACATTTTATCGCTTACCGTAAACAGTAAAATTAAAGGCAAGATAGAGGCTTACGAAGTAGGGCTTAAAACCCAAGAGGACGGTGTGATTTTGCCTTGCGGTAACAGCGGAATTTGGATACAGGATAAATAGTATGGAAGATTTAATAATTTTACATGAAGACAATCATATAATCGTGGTGTTAAAACCGCAGAATATTCCTTCTTGTGAAGACGAAAGCAAGGATAGGGATATGCTCACCATAATTAAAGATTATATAAGGGAAACCTACCATAAAACGGGCAACGTCTATCTCGGCTTGGTGCATAGACTTGACCGCCCGACGGGTGGCGTTATGGTGTTCGCAAAAAGTTCTAAGGCGGCGGCAAGACTCTCTGAACAAATGAGAGAAGGCGACTTTGAAAAAAGGTACTTTGCAGTACTCGTCGGCACGCCTAGGGAAGAGAAAGCAACCCTTACGCACTATATGAAAAAGAACGCGGTGAATAACATGGTTTACGTTTGTCCGCCAAGCGTTCAAGGCGCAAAATTTGCTGAACTTGAATATAACGTTTTAGAAACTGTAAACGACCTTTCAATGGTAGACGTAAGACTGCATACAGGAAGAAGTCACCAAATCCGCGTTCAGATGAGCGCGATAGGAACGCCCGTTTACGGTGATATGCGTTACGGCGGTGAAAAGGCAAAGAAAGGCTATCTTGCGCTTTGGGCATACTATCTCTCGTTTACCCACCCGGTAAGCAAAGAACGTATGGTGTTCCGTGTTCAGCCCCCGAAAGAAAATATTCCGTGGAACGCTTTTGATACCGAACGCGCGGTAAAGATAATAAAACCGAGCATATAAAACTAATATAAAACAGCAAAAGTGGCGGAATTTCCGCCACTTTTTATATGAATAAACCGAGTAGTTTGTATCCACCCAAAAGAATTAGTATAAGCGGTGGAAGAAACTCGATTTTTGCAAATTTTCTCGCAAGCGCAGTATTGCTCAAAATAACACCGAGCGATATCATAATTCCGTGCATAACGGCAATAATAATGGGAACGTAGAAAGCGTTAATTCCCATAAGTGATAACGATAGGTTGGCAAGTGCGCCGTCAAGCCCGACGGCAAACCCGGTAATGAGCGCAAGTTTTAGTCCGCCGCAAGTTTTTTCACCTTGACTGTCGGTCGGTTTTTTTATAAGGTTAAAAAGACCTACGGCAATCAAAATAAGTCCGCCTGCGCTTGCCGTTTTCTCGGTTATTTTTTCCGCGAAGAACGCCGTCAAGTAGTTCACAAAAGAGCACATTATTAATACTGTTAGGGTAATGCCTAAAATAATGGGCAACTTCTTTTTAGAATTAAGCGACAGCGAAAATCCACATACGAAAGAATCAATGCTGACGGTAAGCGCGGTTAAAAGTAAGAAATAAATCATTAGTAAAACGCCTAAAATAAAATTCTTTACTGTCAGTATATTCTTTTATTGCAGTTTTAGTTAATGGAAAAAGATTAATTTTACCGTTAAAAAAGACTAAATAGGGTATAAATATTATATAAATATAATATTATTTTCAAAAAAAGACAAAAGGCAATTGACAAACCTTTGTTTTTTGTGTAAAATATAGCAGATGTAGTGTATTTAAGCTAAGGAGATTATGCTTATATGAATAGTGCTAAGATGCATAGAATCTTGATTACGATATCGGCGAGCCTTATGGCTTTAATGTTCGCCTTATTTGCAGTTTCTTTTATTTCTAAACCGAATACCGCAAACGCTGCGATATCTGCAAGCGCGTCCACGTACTTTACAGGCGTGGATAAGGTTGAGTTTAAAGACGATAAAGTCGTTGCGGAAATAACTTCAAACGACAACGTTTTGTCTGTTAAGAACTCGCTTGTCGTAGGTAACTTTGAAATGAAATTAAACGTTCCTACCGATAAGTTTAAATCGTTCACCATGGTGTTTACGACTGATACGTATTACGCAAACGGCAACGTCTTTAATGCCGTTATAGACGAGCAGGATAATATTATAGACGGTGAACTTAAAAAACAGGTGGAAAACAGATTGACCGTAAACTATGAAACTGGAAAATATTACTGGAACGATATTACCGACAACAGCGAGATTGATGATTTTACATCGTCGCAAGAGTTAACGATAGCAGTTGGTGTGCGGACTGATGGCGTTTTGCGTGCAAAGGTTGGTGATGACTTCATAGACGCTGTTGATAGTGCCGAAGATTGTTATAAGGTAAAAGAAGTTGAGCACGGCGGAATGTCAATGGTTGTCGCAAACATCAGTTTTGAGTTCGCCCTTGCTGGAGGTGCTGCTGACTTTGGTATTGTAAGCATTGACCAAAACATTAATGACACTAATGATGACCATAAGCAAGAGTTTAAAACAGGCGACCTAAAAGCAGCAAAGCCAAGAGTTACGGTAAATGACGACTTCTATCTTTCAAACGGCAGCGTTAAGAAAAACGTTATGGAAGACTATACTCTTACATTAACGCCCCACTCGGTGTTTGGCGAAGTAACTTCTTCTGATTTATATCTTGCAAGTAGTAACGATAACGTTTGGTTTGAAAAGGGTACGGATAAGCCCAAGACCGTTCAGTTCTGTAAAGTGGGAACTTATAATCTCAATATTTGCGGGAAAGACGGCGAAGTGTACGAAACTATTTCTAATATTGACGTTGTTGATTTTAGCGAAGACGATGAAGCACCTGTATACACGAGCCCAGTCGATAAATGGGCAAAAGGGTCGTTTATGTTAGCGTTGAAGGAAGCTTATTACGATAGCGAAAATAAACACCACAAACCCTTGGGAACGTCAATCGATCTTCCGTCGTTAAAAGATTTCGTGACTGACGAATATTCAACTTACGAAGAACTTAAATATACCGTATATTATAATACCGATACTAAGGAGGCTGCAACGTCTTCAACAATGAGTTTGACATTGAGCGAGGCTGGTAACTATAATTTCTGCGTAGTGTTTACCGATGCTAACGGTAACGCAATGGATTATAAGAAAGACTTTATTGACGGTGTTGACGGCAATGATCCTATATATAAAGAAGACTTTGTATTCAATTTCCACGTTGCTGACGACGCGCCCGTATCAATCGTTGCGCCCAAGTCACAGGGTGTAGGATACGTTGGTGTTAACTACTACGCATCTAAGTTTACCGTTGACGCAGTTGGCTGCACCACGACTTATAAACTTTATTACAATGCTAATAAAGAGGCTACTGCTGATAGCGAAGGTTGGATTTTGATTCCTTCAGCATCAAGCATCACCGATCAAGAATACGATCAAGACGGTTATGATTACGAAACTATTCAGTCAATCTCTTATGCTGGCGGACTTAACTTTACGCCCGATAAAGCTGGCTTATACATGATCGAGTGTTCGGCAACGTCAAGCGCATCTTCAAGATCGGCAACGGCGTACACCTTTATTCAGGTTGACGACGAACCTATGGAAGTTAAAGTACCGTCAACTTGGCTTAAAGATAACGTTTGGTCGGTAGTATTCCTTTCGGTTGGAACGCTTTGCTTAATCGGAATTATTATTCTACTTTGCATTAAACCAAAGGAAGAAACCGAAGAAGAATAATAAACTAAAAACAATAGATAGGACTTTGGTTTTCCGAAGTCCTATTTTTAGCATTTTTATATGAAGAGTTTTATAGCGGGAAAAAACGGCAAGCTCAGTAAACTTGCCCTATATTATATCGAAGATCTATCGTATTCAACCTTGCTAAAATCGCTTAGAAAAAAGGACGTCAAGGTAAACGGAAAGCGAATTTCGTCTGATTTAGACCTAGTAGTCGGCGACAAAGTAGATATTTATTTTACGCCCAAAACAACGGAAAAGTTTACCGAAATATACCTAGATAAAAACGTCGTTGTAGTGTACAAAAAAAGCGGTTATCTATCCGAGTCTTTGTATGACGATATAGCGGAAAAATATAACGGCGCAAGGTTTATTCATAGGCTTGATAGAAACACCGATGGGGTTATGATTTTCGCGCTAAATAAAAGGGCGGAAGAAGAACTTATTAAAGGCTTTAAAAGCCACGATTTTATTAAGAAATATCAAGCGGAAGTAGTGGGTGCGCCAAAGAAAAAAGAAGACGTTTTAACAGCGTTTTTATTAAAGGATAAAGAGAGCGCAACCGTAAAGATTTTTGATAGAGAAGTAAAGGGTGCGGTTGCAATAAAAACAGGGTATAAACTAATAGAAAAAAAGGCTGAAACTTCGGTTTTAGAAGTGACGCTTTATACTGGTAAAACCCACCAAATTAGAGCGCATTTATCACACGTTGGTTGCCCTATCGTTGGGGACGGAAAATACGGCGATTTTGCTTTTAATCAAAGGGTGGGTGTAAAGACTCAAATGCTTACTGCAAAGTCGCTCACGTTAAAGTTTAGCGATAAGAGTTTTTTAGCATATTTAGACGGAAAAAAATTCGAGTATAAAGGATAGAAAAATGCCACAAGACGCGTTTACTCTTAAATTTCTCTGTGAAGAATTATCAGGGCTATTTAAGGGTGGAAAAGTCAACAGAATAATACAGCCTAGTAACGACGAAATAGTAATGACGGTGTACACGGGAAAGCGCACGGAAAAACTCTTGATTGACGTCAATCCTGCAAGCCCTAGAATAGGTGTTACCTTAGAAGAAAAGGACAGTCCTTTGACTGCGCCTAACTTTTGTATGCTAATGAGAAAACACTTGTTGTCTTCTACCGTTTTAGGGGTTGAACTTGTCGGCTTTGACAGAATAGTAAAAATAGATTTTTTATCTTCGGGCGAATTTTTCGACGCGGTAAAAAAGACCTTATACGTCGAACTAATGGGGCGTTATAGCAACGTGATTTTGACTGAGGACGGAAAGGTTTTAGGTGGGAATCGCGGTATCAATATGTTTGATAACGGCGTGCGTCCTTTAATCGTTAATAAGCCATACGTTTTTCCGCCCGTCGGCAACAAAAAAACACCGTCTGATTTAGACCTTTTAACCACCTTTTCTAACTGTGATAAATCCGACCTTGTAAACGTTATTTGCGCTAACGTTCAAGGCTTAGCAACTAGTACGGCAAAAGAGATAGTATTTACCTTTATTGAAAAATTTGGAAGTCTTGAAACGAACAATTTTCCGCAAGAATTTTTCGACCATTTAAACAGCTATATTTACCAAACCAAATCTAACCCTTGCGTAATATTTAGCAGCGGTGAAGTGACCGACGTTTGCGTGTATCCGTACGACGTTTTGGGCGGTGAATTTGAATACTTTGAAAAGTTGTATCTTGCCGAAGAATACTATTTTACCGAACGCCAAAAAATCAAGCAGTATAAGACTAAAAGGGAAAGGTTAATATCAGTAATATCTGCGGCGATTAAAAAGGTTAAAAAACGCCTTACTGCAATAACGGCAAAAGAGCGCGATGCAGAAAGTGCCGAAGAAAACCGCATAAAGGGCGAACTTTTGCTTGCAAATATCTACCGTTTTAAGGGCGGTGAAAAAGAGTGCGAACTCGACAATTATTATGACGGAAGCAAGGTTAAAATAACGCTTGACGAAAGACTAAGCCCCGCTAAAAACGCCGAAAATTATTATAAGAAATACAACAAGCAAAAACGCACGCTTACTGCGTTAAAACCTCAGCGTGAACAAGCGGAAACCGAACTTAAATATTTTACGAGTATACTTGACGAGATTGAACTAGCTGAAACCATTTTAGATCTAACTATGGTACAGAAAGAATTAGAGAGTGTAGGGCTGCTAGTTGAAAAACGCGTGACGACTAAAAAACGAAAGGAAGACGAAAGTTTTTGCCGTGTTTACAGCGTGAGTGGGTTTATCGTTAGGGCAGGGCGAAACAACGCGGAAAACGATAAGCTTACTTTTACCGCAAAACAAGACGATATTTGGGTGCATGCAAAAGATTATCACTCGTCGCACGTCTTGGTTGAAAGTAACGGAAAGGAAGTCCCCGAAAGCGTTATAACGATTGCCGCAGAGATATCGGCGTATTACTCTAAGGGTAGATGCGGCGGAAAAACTGAAGTGGTTTACACGAAAAGGAAAAACGTAAAGAAACCGCCCCGTTCAAAACCCGGATTTTGTATATATGAAAACTTCAAATCGGTGATGGTAGAGCCACAAAAACATCAAGAACTACTAAAAGACGTTTAAAAATAAGTTAATTTAAATATAATGCACATAAAAAACTTGCCTTTTGTTTTTTGTTATGATAAAATGATTAGACGAAAATAAAAGTAATGTTATTACTAGGAGAATATTATGAAGTATACGTTCAAGAAAGGAAAGAAAAGCACGGTAGAGATCAATATTAAACTTACCGAGAAAGAGTGGGGCGAGGCAATCAACGCCGCTTACGAAAAGACCAAGGGCAGATATTCTGTTCCCGGATTCAGAAAGGGTAAAGTTCCCAAAAAGGTTTTGGAATCAGCATACGGCACGGGAGTGTTCTATGAAGAAGCAATCAATCAAGCATTCCCCAAATACTATTCCGAAGTTCTTGAAAAAGAACCCACCATCGACGCAGTTGCATATCCCGAAATTGACGTTAAAGATATCAGCGACAAGGGTATAACCTTGATTGCCGTAGTTGCAGTTAAGCCAGAAGTAGTTCTCGGTGAATACAAAGGTATAAACTTTGATAAAGCTGTGTATAATGTTAAGGACGAAGACGTTGAAGAAGAAGTTAAACGCCTTCAGGAAAGAAACTCTCGTCTTGTAGACGTAACCGATAGAGCAGTTGAAGACGGCGACACCGTAACCATCGACTACTCTGGTAGCGTTGACGGGGTTAAGTTTGACGGTGGCACGGCTGAAAAGCAGACCTTGGTTATCGGCAGCAAGAGTTTTATCCCTGGTTTTGAAGATCAGGTTATCGGTATGAAGATAGGCGAAGATAGGGATATCAACGTTAAGTTCCCCGAAGAATACCACGCTGAAAACCTTAAAGGCAAAGACGCTGTGTTTGCAATTAAACTTCACGAGATAAAGAAGAAAGAACTTCCCGAACTTACCGACGACTTTATTAAAGAGGCTATCGGATCGGAAAGCGTTGAGGCATACAAGACTGAAACTCGCGAAAGACTTACCAAGCAGAACAACGACAGAGCAGAACGCGAACTTGAAGACGCTATCGTTAAGAAAATAACCGAAACCAGCGACGTTGAAATTCCCGATGCGCTTATCGAGAACCAGATTGACCGCATGGTACAGGATATGGAATACAGAATGAGCTATCAGGGTCTTAAACTCAACGATTACTTAAAGTATATGGGCAAGACCATGGAAGAGTTCAGAAAGGGCTATGAACAACAGGCAACCGAGCTTGTTAAATCTCAGCTCGTAATCGAGGCTATTATTGAAAGAGAAGAAATTACCGCTACCGACGAAGACGTTGAAAAGAGGGTTGAAGAAATGGCTAAGGCTCAGGGCAAACCCGCACCCGACGTTAAGAAGAATATGCAGGCTCGTCAGCTCGATTATATTAAGAACGAAATCGTTATTAAGAAATTCTTTGAATACCTTAAAAGCGCAAACACTATAACTGACAAAAAGGACGCAGAATAATTTAAGGTAAAGGTATAAAACATACGGAGGTCGTATATGGATATAAAGAATACGGTTGTGCCTTACGTCATTGAACAGACGGGCAAAGGGGAAAGAAGTTACGATATATACTCAAGACTTTTAGAAGACAGAATAATTTTCCTTACCGGAGAAATCAATGATGCGGTAGCAGATACTGTTGTGGCTCAGCTTATCTATCTTGAAGCAAAAGATCCGAACAAGGATATCTGTCTTTATATAAACAGTCCGGGCGGAAGTGTTACCGCAGGTCTTGCTATATACGATACCATGAACTATATCAAGTGTGACGTAAGCACTATTTGTATAGGTTTAGCCGCAAGTATGGGCGCATTCTTACTCTCTAGCGGCACGGTTGGAAAAAGATACGCTCTTCCCAATAGCGAAATAATGATTCATCAGCCTTTGGGTGGCGCGCAAGGTCAGGCAAGCGACATTAAGATTCAGGCGGACCACATTATAAAGACAAAACACCGCTTGAATAAGATACTTGCAAAAAATAGCGGCAAGCCTTACGAAGAAGTAGAAAAAGATACCGACAGGGATAATTATTTGTCGGCGGAAGATGCTAAAGAATACGGACTTATCGACGAAATTTTCTATAAACGTCCGTAAACTTGTGGAGATTTATGAAAGATAATAACGAACAACTCAACTGCTCATTTTGCGGAAAACCTAAAGAACTCGTTGAAAGACTGGTCGCAGGACCTAACGGAATATTTATCTGTAACGAGTGTATTGAGGCGTGTGCTGACGTACTTAAAGAAGACCAACAAAAGAGCGGAGAGAAACAGCCTATAAAACTGCTAAAACCCGTAGAAATCAAAGAACGTCTTGACGAGTATATTATCGGACAGGACGAGGCAAAAAAGGTTTTATCGGTTGCGGTTTACAATCATTATAAAAGGATTAACGCGGCTGCGGACAAAAGTTCAGAAGTTGAAATCGATAAGAGCAACATCTTGCTTTTAGGTCCAACGGGTAGCGGAAAGACTTTGCTTGCAAGAACGCTAGCGAAGATTCTTGACGTGCCTTTTGCCGTGGCTGACGCTACTACTTTAACCGAGGCAGGCTACGTCGGTGAAGACGTTGAAAATATTCTTCTTAAACTTATCCAAAACGCAGATTTCGATATCGAAAAGGCTCAAAGGGGCATAGTCTATATCGACGAGATCGATAAGATTGCAAGAAAGAGCGAGAACGTGTCTATTACCCGTGACGTGTCGGGTGAAGGCGTTCAACAGGCACTTTTGAAAATTATAGAGAGTACGGTTGCGTCGGTTCCACCGCAAGGCGGAAGAAAGCACCCACAGCAGGAATGCATTAGAATTGATACTACAAATATATTGTTTATATGCGGTGGCGCGTTCGTTGGGCTCGACGAGATCGTTTCCAAGAGAAAGGAAAAGGCGTCGCTTGGGTTTGGTGGTAGCGTAGATAAAGTTAAAGACAACAACTTTGAATTTATTCGTGACGTTCAACCACAAGACTTAATAAAATACGGCTTAATCCCAGAGTTCGTTGGAAGAATACCGATAACGGTAGGACTTCGCGCACTTGACGAGGCGGCACTCGTAAATATTTTGACAGAACCCAAAAACGCGTTAGTTAAACAGTATAAACGTTTAATAGGTCTTGACAACGTCGAACTAGAAATAACAGACGGCGCAGTTTCTGCGGTTGCTAAAAAGGCGATTGAGTTAAAGACGGGTGCAAGGGGATTAAGAACTATTTTAGAAAATCTAATGCTTGACACTATGTACGATCTGCCGTCGTCGCCCGATATCCAAAAGGTTATCGTTGACGAGAACGTCGTGAGTGGAACGGAAAAACCCACCGTTGTAAAAAAGGCTAGTGGGGAAAAGCAGACCGCTTAATTTAAGCAATTTAACGAAAAACACTATTATCGGGAAATCTTTTTTAAGGTTTTCCGATAAAAATTTTTTCGACAAAAAAAATTTAAAAAAAATTAAAAAACATTGAAAAATCATTTGACAATTACCCATAAGACAGGCTATAATGTGTAGGCTGTGTAATCTGGGTTGATACGGGAAGTTACTTAAAACGTTGCAAAAACGAAGATAATTTCCGTTGACAAGTGTGGGGGCTAGACCCCTGCGACTAACTTCAATAGAATTAGTAAAGTCATTCGCAGCGACTTAGAAAATTTAAGTATCGGCGAATGATTTTTTTATTAATTGGAATTGACACACACGGCAGAGTTTACAGCACACAGTAAAGTTAGGAAAAAAGGAGAAAACAAAATGGCAAGTCAGAAAATCAGAATCAAACTTATGTCTTACGACACGGAAATGCTCGATCAGGCAGCAGCAAGAATCGTTGAAACGATGAAGAAATCGGGTGCAAAAATCAGTGGACCTATTCCGCTACCCACCGAAAAAGAAATCGTAACTATTCTTCGTTCGCCACATAAATATAAGGATTCGAGAGAACAGTTCGAAATCAGAACTCATAAGAGACTTATTGATATCTATTCGCCAAACGTTAAGCTTTTGGATAGTATCCATTTGCCTGCAGGTGTAGACATCAAAATCAAATTGTAATCAATAAACATTATATAATATACGGAGGTGAACTTTATCTATGAATAAAGCAATCATTGGAAGAAAGTTGGGTATGACGCAACTTTTCACAGCAGACGGCAAAGTTGTTCCCGTAACGGTTATCGAGGCAGGTCCCTGTCCCGTCGTTCAGGTAAAAACTTTGGAAAGAGACGGCTATTCGGCAGTTAAGCTAGGTTTTAGCGAAGTTGACGAAAAGTTGTTGAACAAACCCCAAGCAGGTTTGTTTAAGAAAGCAGGCGTTCCTTGCCAGAAAGTTTTGAAAGAGTTCAAACTTGAAGGTAGCGACGCAATGACGGTAGGTTCGGTTATCACTTGCGACGTTTTCGCAGCGGGCGACAAAATCGACGTATCCGGCGTATCGAAAGGTCACGGATTTACCGGCGTTATCAAGAGATGGAATCATCACAGATTGAAAGAAACCCACGGCGTTGGTCCTGTGCACAGAGAAGTAGGTTCAATGGGCGCGATCAGTAATCCTTCAAGAGTATTCAAGGGCAAGAAGATGTCTGGTCAATGGGGTAACGAAAACGTAACGATCTTAAATCTCGAAGTTGTAAAAGTCGACAAAGAGAGAAATGCAATCCTTGTTAAGGGCGCAGTTCCCGGTCCTGTAAAGGGCATCGTTACTTTGAGAAACAGCGTTAAAGCGTAAGGAGAAGAATTATGGCTAGTGTAAAATTATTTGATATGAAAGCCAAAGAAGTTGGCACTCTTGAATTATCCGACGCTTTGTTCAACGTTGAATTTAAGGAAGCGGTAATTCATCAGGCAGTCGTAACTAGACTTGCAAACGAAAGACAGGGCACGAAGAGTACGCTTACCCGTAGCGAAGTTCGCGGCGGTGGCGCAAAACCTTGGAGACAGAAAGGAACCGGTAGAGCAAGACAAGGCTCAATCCGCAGCCCGCAATGGGTTAAGGGTGGCGTTGTGTTCGCTCCGAAGTCAAGAGATTTCTCTAAGAAGATGAACGCAAAAGCAAAAGAAGTAGCACTCTTCTCAGCACTTTCACAGAAAATCAGAGACGACGAAGTAATCTTCATCGACGAGATAAAAGTAAAAGAGGCAAAGACCAAAGAAATGGCGGCTTTCCTCAAAGCGTTTAACTTGGAAAAGAGCGTACTTATCGTAATGGATAATAGCGACGAAGCAGTATTGAGAGCAAGCGCAAACCTCGCAAAGGTTTCCACAATCGCAGCTGCGCAGATCAACACCTACGACGTTGTTAAAAATGCGAAGATCGTAATTTCCAAGAAGGCAGTAGAACAAATTCAGGAGGTCTACGGAGAATAATGGCAGCGCATGACATCATTATAAGACCGCTTCTCTCTGAAAAGAGCTATGCGGGAATACAGAATAAGAAGTACAGCTTCGTTGTCGCAAAGAACGCGAACAAGACCCAGATTAAACTCGCAATCGAGGAAATCTTCGGTGTAAGCGTAGCAAAAGTAAACACGGCAATCGTAGGCGGCAAGTTGAAAAGACAAGGCAAATACGAGGGATACACTCCCGACTACAAGAAAGCCATCGTTCAACTTAAGGAAGACAGTAAGTCGATAGAATTCTTCGATTCATTGTCCTAATCTAATTCGGAGGAAAGAATAATGGCTATTAAAAGATATAAACCGACTTCGTCAGCACGTCGTTTCATGACGGTAAGTGCGTTCGACGAAATAACGGCAAAGAAACCCGAAAGATCTCTTATAGAAGACCAGAGAAAGAGCGGTGGTAGAAACGCTCAGGGTAAGATTACCGTACGTCATATCGGCGGTGGTAACAGAAGAAAATACCGTATCATCGACTTCAAGAGAATGAAAGACGGTATCCCTGCAACCGTAAAGAGCATTGAATACGATCCTAACCGTAGCGCAAACATTGCACTTTTGTACTACGCAGACGGCGCAAAAACTTATATTCTTGCACCTGTAGGCTTAAAGGTTGGGGACAAGGTTATGAGCGGCGCAACCGCAGATATCAAAGCAGGCAACGCGCTTATGCTTAAAGATATCCCCGTAGGTACGATGGTTCACAACATTGAAATGCAGCCAGGTAAAGGCGGTCAGATTGCTAGAGCAGCAGGTATGAGCGCGCAGATCATGGCAAGGGACGAAAAGTACGTAACCTTAAAAATGCCTAGCGGCGAAATGAGATATATTCTCGCAACCTGCAAGGCAACTATCGGTCAGGTTGGTAACTTAGAACACGAAATCATTAGAATCGGTAAAGCCGGTAAGACCAGATACTTGGGAATCCGTCCTTCAGTCCGCGGTGTTGTTATGAACCCGTGTGATCACCCCCACGGTGGTGGTGAAGGTAAGTCTCCCGTTGGTATGCCGGGGCCTGTTACTCCTTGGGGTAAACCTGCTCTCGGTTATAAGACCAGAAAGCATAAGAAGGCTTCCAATAAACTTATCATTACAAGGATAAATTAAGGAGAACGACATGAGTAGAAGTACTAAGAAAGGTTATTTCGTACAACCTAAACTCTTAAAGAGAATTGAAGAATTAAACGAAAAGAACGAAAAGAAAGTCTTAAAGACTTGGTCAAGGTCGTCCACGATATTCCCGCAAATGGTAGGTCACACGATTGCGGTATACGACGGCAGAAAGCACGTACCCGTATACGTAACCGAAGACATGGTAGGACACAAGCTCGGCGAGTTCGCACCGACCAGAACGTTTAAAGGTCACGGTGGTACTGAAAAGTCCACGGGCGGCAGATAATAGGAGGCGTAAAAATGGCTAAAAATATGAGAGAAAAAACCGCTAGAATAGCGGAAAATAAAGACAGACGCCCCAGAGCGATTGCCAAACACGTTAGAATATCCCCTTACAAAGTAAGAGTGGTACTCGATATCATCAGAGGCAAGAGCTATACGCAGGCAGTTGCAATACTGGAGAACACTCCCAAGTCTGCATCAGAACCCATTAAAAAGGTATTGATGTCAGCTGCTGCAAATGCAGAGAATAATCTCGGCATGAGCAAGGACAACTTGTTCGTAGCAGCGTGCTACGCAGATCAAGGCCCGACGCTTAAAAGGGTAATGCCCAGAGCGCAGGGAAGAGCGTTCAGAATTTTGAAACGTACCAGCCACATCACTATCGTGCTGGACGCGAAGGCTTAGGAGGAACGGTATGGGACAGAAAGTTAATCCGCACGGTTTAAGAGTCGGAATTATCAAAGATTGGGATTCTCATTGGTTTGTTGATAAAAAAGATTTTGCATCAAACATTAAAGAAGACAATGAAATCCGTAACGTATTAAAGAAGAAATACTATCAGGCAGCAATCTCTAAGATTGCTATTGAAAAGGCTGCGACCAAAATCACCATTACGATTTTCACCGCACGCCCCGGTGTTTTAATCGGTAAGCAGGGTAGTGAAATTGAAATCATCAAGAAGACGGTAGCGAAGATTTGCGCTGGCAAACAGATTTCCATCAACATCTCGGAAGTTAAAAAGCCCGACGCAGACGCTCAGCTCGTAGCAGAAGGTATCGCAACTCAGCTTGAAAAGCGTGTATCTTTCAGAAGAGCAATGAAACAAGCTATCGGTAGATCAATGAGAAGTGGAATCAAAGGTGTAAAGGTAACCGTAGGCGGAAGACTTGACGGTGCGGAAATCGCACGTAGCGAAAGTTATCACGAAGGTTCAATTCCTCTACAGACTTTGAGAGCAGACATTGAATACGGCTTTGCGGAAGCGCACACCACCTTCGGTGTAATCGGTATCAAATGCTGGATTTACAAAGGCGAAGTTATCGGCGCGCCCAAGAAGAAAAGTGAAGGAGGCGAAGCTTAATTATGTTAATGCCTAAAAGAGTAAAAAGAAGAAGAGTGCATCGCGGCAGAATGACCGGTAAGTGCACCAAAGGTAATAAGATAGCATACGGCGAATACGGTTTAGTTGCATTAGAACCGGGTTGGATCAAATCAAACCAGATCGAAGCAGCCCGTGTCGCAATGACTAGATTTATCAAGCGTGGTGGTAAGGTATGGATCGACATATTCCCCCACAAGCCTGTAACTAAGAAACCTGCCGACAGCCGTATGGGTAGCGGTAAAGGTTCAGTAGAGTTCTGGGTAGCAGTAGTAAAACCGGGTAGAGTATTGTTCGAAATGGCAGGCGTACCCGAAGACGTCGCAAAAGAGGCTATGCGCCTTGCAGGACACAAACTTCCCGTAAAAACGAAGTTCGTTAAGAAGGAAGCAGCTGTTGTAGAAGAAATAAAAGAAGAAGGCGGTGAAGGTTAATGAAAACGAAAGAACTTCACGTATTAACGGTAGACGAATTGAATACAAAACTTAAAGAACTCACGGAAGAGTTGTTTAACCTTCGTTTCCGTCACGCAATAGGCCAGTTGGAAAATCCCGCGTCACTCAAGACCGTAAGGAAAGATATCGCGAAGATAAAGACCATCTTGAGAGACAGAGAACTTGCTGCTAAGGCGTAGGAGTAGAGAATTATGGAAAGAAATTTAAGAAAAGAAAGAGTCGGTATAGTTGTTTCCGATAAGATGGATAAAACGGTAGTTGTAGCCATCGAAGAAAGGGCAAAACACCCCTTGTATAAGAAAACTATTAAGAAAACTCACAAATTCAAAGCACACGATGAGGCAAACACTTGCGGAATCGGCGATAAGGTACTTATCGCAGAAACCAGAAAGTTGTCTAAGGACAAGAACTGGCGCGTAGTTGAAATCATCGAGAAGGCTAAATAAGGAGGCACGCTATGATACAACCACAATCTAGATTAAAAGCTGCGGATAACTCCGGAGCAAAAGAATTGATGTGCATCAGGGTATTAGGCGGCTCGTTCAGAAGAACCGGTAATATCGGAGACGTAATCGTTGCAAGCGTAAAGACTGCAACCCCCGGTGGTGCAGTAAAGAAAGGCGACGTAGTTAAAGCAGTTATCGTAAGATCAACCAGCGGCGTAAGAAGAAATGACGGCACGTACGTTCGTTTCGACGAAAACGCAGCAGTAATAATCGACAACCAGAAACAGCCGAGAGGCACGCGTATTTTTGGGCCGATCGCAAGAGAATTAAGAGATAAAGACTATATGAGAATTATCTCTCTCGCGCCCGAAGTGTTATAAGGAGAGACCCCATGAAAGTTAAAAAGAACGATACAGTTTTAGTAATAACGGGTAAAGACGCGGGCAAAACGGCAAAAGTAGTAGCTGCAATGCCCAAGGCAAACAAGGTAATTGTTGACGGCGTTAATATCCAGAAAAAGCACAAGAAAGCAAGGAGCGCACAAGACGTAAGCTCCATACAGAATCAGGCAGGTCCTATCGACGCATCAAACGTAATGGTAGTATGTCCTACTTGCAACAAGGCAACCAGAGTAGCATACGCTATCGAAGGCGACAAGAAAGCACGTATCTGCAAGAAGTGCGGTGCAGTTCTCGACGCAAGCAAGGAAGCTAAGGAAGTAAAGAAGGCTACCAAGAGAAAGACCAAGAAAGAAACTGCGGAAAAACCCGCAGAAGAGAAATAAGACGGAGGTAAAAGGAAATGGAAGCGAACAGAATCAAAGCGCTCTACGACCAAACGGTTGTACCCGCAATGATCAAAAAGTTTAACTACAAGAACGTAAACCAAGTTCCGAAACTCGTAAAGATTACGATTAACTCCGGCTTAGGTGACGTAAAAGACAACTCTAAGAGCATACAGCTTGCTCAGGAAGAATTGAAGATAATCTCTGGACAAAAGCCCGTACTTACTCAGGCAAAGAAGTCCGTTGCAAACTTCAAGATCAGAGAAGGACAGAGTGTCGGTATGAAAGTAACGCTCCGCGGAACGAGAATGTACGAATTCTTCGATAAGTTCATTTCGATAGCACTTCCCAGAGTTAGAGACTTCAGAGGCGTATCCAAGAAGTCTTTCGACGGCAGAGGAAACTATTCGATGGGCGTTAAAGAGCAGCTCATATTCCCTGAAATTTCATACGATCAGGTAGAAAAAGTAAGAGGATTTGACATCTGCATAACCACGACGGCTAACACCGACGAAGAAGCAAGAGAGCTTCTCGCAATGCTCGGTATGCCCTTCGCGAACAAGTAAGGTTTAAGGAGTTAAAAAAATGGCTAAAAAAGCAATGATAAACAAGCAGCAAAAGCCTGCTAAATTTTCCACCAGAGCTTACACCAGATGCAGCATCTGCGGACGTCCGCACGCTGTACTCAAGAAATACGGTATCTGCCGTATTTGCTTCAGGAATCTCGCATACAAAGGTCAGATTCCCGGCGTGAAAAAGGCTAGTTGGTAAAGGAGGATACAGAAAATGACAGACGTTATTGCGGATATGCTTACAAGAATAAGAAACGCTCTTATGGCTAAGCATGAAACAGTTGAAATCCCCGCTTCGAATACCAAAAAGGCTATCGCTGATATACTCTTGAAAGAAGGTTATATCTCAGGCGTAGAAATTATCGAAGGCGTACAGGGTACTATCAAAATCACCCTTAAATACGACGGTAACCAAAAGGTTATCAGCGGACTTAAGAGAGTAAGTAAACCCGGACTTAGAGTATACGTAGGTACTGACGAAGTTCCTCAGGTACTCGGTGGACTCGGTATTGCAATTCTCTCAACTTCTAAGGGTATTATGACCGGTAAAGAAGCTAAAAAAGCACATCAGGGCGGCGAAGTTCTCGCCTATGTATGGTAAGGAGGTAGAATATGTCAAGAATTGGTAATGCTATCATCACTATACCTGCAGGCGTAACTATCGATACTTCAAACAACGTTTTGACCGTTAAAGGACCTAAGGGAACTTTAACTCAAAGCTACGATCCCATCATTACTCCCGTAGTTGAAGCAAACGTAATCAAATTCACGAGAGCAAACGATTTAGGACCTACCAAGGCAAAACACGGACTTTACAGAGCACTCTGTGCAAACATGGTAAAGGGTGTAACCGAAGGTTTCAAGAAAACCCTTATTGTAAACGGTGTAGGTTGGAAAGTGGCAAAACAGGGTAAAAAGGTTGTATTGAACGTAGGTTTCAGCCACCCCGTAGAGGTTGAAGAAATCGACGGAATCGTACTTGATTGCCCGTCAGCAACCGAAATTACCGTTAACGGAATTGACAAGGAAAAAGTAGGTCAATTCGCAGCAATGGTAAGAGGCATCAGAGAACCCGAACCTTATCACGGATATGGAATTCGTTACAGCGACGAAGTTATCGAAAGAAAGGTCGGTAAAGCGGCAGGCTCGAAAGGTTAATAGATTTAAAGAGCTTTTAGTGGACGCGCTTAAAGTTTGGCGCGTCTGCCGAGTGCGCTTAACGTAGCGCGAAAAGTTATTAAATAGGAGTAAAAAAACTATGATTAACAAAATCAACAAGAATAAAGACAGATTAAAAAGACATAAAAGAGTCAGAGCAAAAGTAAAGGGAACTGCGGAAACCCCCAGACTTTCAGTTTACAGAAGCTTGACTAACATTTATGCTCAGCTCATAGACGACGTTAAGGGAAACACCTTGGTTACGGCGTCTACGCTCGATAAAGAACTCAAAGGAACTTTTGAAGGCAAAGACAAGAAGGCGCAGGCGTTCGCAGTAGGCGAACTTCTCGCAAAGAAGGCAGAGTCGAAGAAGATTAAAGCAGTTGTGTTTGACAGAGGCGGATATCTTTACACCGGACGCGTTGCAAGCTTAGCTGAAGGCGCAAGAAAGGGCGGCTTGGAATTCTAAGAAAATCAAGGAGAAAACGAAAAATGGCAAGAGAAAATAACAGAGCGCCCAGAAAGGCGGAAGAAAACGACGGTTTGATTAAAAAACTTATTTGCGTTAACCGCGTTACCAAAACCGTTAAGGGTGGTAGAAACATGAGATTTGCCGCACTCGTAGTCGTCGGTGACGGTGCAGGCAAAGTCGGCTGCGCAATGGGTAAAGCAAAGGAAGTGCCCGAAGCAATCGATAAGGCAACTGCAAGAGCAAAGAAAAATATGTTCCCCGTAGCACTTTTAGGAACGAGTATTCCTCACGAAGTACACGGTAGATTCGGAAGCGGTATGGTTCTTATGATGCCGGCTGAAGAAGGTACTGGTGTTATCGCAGGCGGTCCCGTTCGTGCGGTAATGGAAGCGGTTGGTATCACGAATATCAGAACCAAATCCCACGGAACTAACAACAAGATCAACTGCGTAAAAGCAGCACTCGCTGGCTTAAAGTCTTTGAGAACTGCTGATCAGATAGCAGCTATTCGCGGCAAGACCGTAGAAGAAATTAACGGTTAAGGAGGGTTACTTTTATGGCTAAGAAAACAGAAACTTCAAAAATAAAAGTTACGCTCGTTAAGAGCACGATAGCAATTTTACCGCAACACAAGAAAATTGTTGAGGCGTTAGGACTTAAAAAGATACGTTCTTTCCGTATTCACGAAGAAAACCCCTGCATACTCGGTATGATAAACAAGGTTAGTTATCTCGTGAAAGTAGAGAAGATTTAAGTCGAAAGATTACTAAATAAGGAGTAACAAAATGAGATTAGGTGATTTAAGTCCCGCTATAGGCGCGACAACCGAAAAGAAAAGACTCGGCAGAGGTATCGGATCGGGACTCGGCAAAACCAGCGGTAAAGGACATAAAGGACAATGGGCAAGAAGTGGCGGCGGTGTTCGTCCGGGATTTGAAGGCGGTCAGATGCCTTTGATCAGAAGAATACCTAAACGTGGCTTTAACAACCATTTCAGAAAGGTATACAGCATCGTTAATCTTTCAGTATTAGAAGGATTCGAAGCAAACTCCGTAGTGGATATGGAAGCACTCAACCAGAAAGGACTTATCAAAATCGTTAAAGATTGCGTAGGTCTTAAGGTTCTCGGCAACGGAACTTTAACCAAAGCCTTGACCGTTCAGGCAAAAGCGTTCTCAGGAGCAGCTAAAGAGGCTATTGAGAAAGCAGGCGGCAAAGCAGAGCTTATCTAAACCCACTAAATAATAGGGAGGGCAAAATGTTTCAAACAATTGTAAAAGCGTTCAAAATTCCTGAGGTCAGAAATAAGATTCTCATCACGATCGCGTTACTGTTCGTGTACAGACTTGGATGTTATATCCCTGTACCGGGCGTATCGGTTTTCGAAGAGATGGAAAACTTCACTTTCTTGCAGATTATGAGCGCGGTATCCGGTGGAGCGTTGCAGTCAGGCGCGTTCCTTGCAATGGGTATCGGACCTTATATTAACGCTTCAATTATCATACAGCTTTTGACTGTCGGTATTCCGGCTCTCGAAAGACTGTCAAGACAGGGTGAAGAAGGTAAGAGAAAGATAAACGCTCTTACCAGAATGCTCACTCTCGTTCTTGCAATAGCACAGGCAATCGGTATCCTAGTAGCGTTCAAAGATTACGTTCACCCCGAACAACTCTTTGGCGGCGAAGGATTCTTGAAGTTCTTAAGTTATGCGTTCTTGGTTATCGTTTATACGGCAGGCGCAGCACTTACCATGTGGATAGGTGAGAGAATTACCGACTACGGTGTATCTAATGGTATTTCACTTCTTATCTTCGCTGGTATCCTTGCAACCGCAGGTATGACAATCGTTAATCTTTGCACTCAGCTTGGAACTTCTGAA
Organism: Clostridiales bacterium; assembly: GCA_015055805.1. Classification (GTDB taxonomy): domain Bacteria; phylum Bacillota; class Clostridia; order Christensenellales; family Borkfalkiaceae; genus UBA1259. The sequence continues at coordinate 6,044 of SVHN01000003.1, read as the reverse complement.
GCGGCATCTGCTGCTTGGCAGCTTATCGGATTTATCGTTGCAGCAATCGTAATCTTTGCAGCAATCGTAACCGTAAATAGCGCAGAAAGAAAGATTCCCGTGCAGTATGCAAAACAGATTAAGGGTAGAAAAATGTACGGCGGCCAGTCAACGCATATTCCGATTAAAATCAATGCGTCGGGTGTTATGCCTCTCATCTTCTCGTTCGCTATTCTTTCTTTCCCCGATTTGATTATGAATCTTATCGGTGTGACGGATAACTGGTGGATAAGAAACATGGGTTCAGGTAGCTGGGCATACACGGTAATACTTTGCGTATTAATCCTTTTCTTCTCTTATTTCTATAATCAGATTCAGTTCAATCCCGACGATATTAGTAAGAGCATACAGGGCAACGGCGGCTTTATCCCCGGTTATAGACCGGGTAAGCCGACCGCAGATTACTTGAAAAAGGTTTCTAACAGAATTACCCTTTTCGGTGCAATATATCTCGCGCTCGTTGCTTTAGTACCTGCGCTAATATTCAAGGCTATCAACGTAAGCTTGGTCAACGTGTTCAGCGCAACAGGTATTCTAATCGTAGTATCAGTAGCACTCGAATTTGAACAAGCATTGCAGTCACAAATCATGATGAAACAATACAAAGGCGTGTTGAAATAAGAAAATGAAACTTATATTACTTGGCGCACCCGGTAGCGGCAAGGGGACACAAGCGGCGTATATATCCGAAAAGTACGACCTGCCGCACATATCAACCGGAGAGATATTCAGAGAGAATATAAAAGAAATGACGCCACTCGGCGTTAAAGTTAAGGCAGTTATGGACACAGGCAATCTGTGTCCGGACGACCTAACAGTAGAGTTAGTCAAAGAAAGATTATCTAAACCAGATTGCAAGAACGGATATCTACTCGATGGATTTCCGAGAAATATTTATCAAGCATCTGCGCTAGACGAGATTGACGCACCCGACAAGGTGATAAACCTTGACATAGACCTATCTAAGATAGAACACAGAATTACGGGAAGGAGAAGTTGTGCTAAATGCAACGGATCATACCACGTTGATTTTATCGGCAACGTAAACACTTGTCCGAATTGCGGGAGTGAGTTGACGATAAGAAAAGACGACACCGTAGAAGTTGTTAAAGAAAGGTTGGCAGTTTACGAAGTGCAAACCGCGCCGCTTATAGATTATTATAAAGCGCAAGGTAAACTCGTAAACGTTGACGGGGACAAGTCAATAAAAGAAGTATTTGACGAAATCGTAAAGGTTTTAGGTTAATGATTACAATTAAGACTGATGCGGAAATCGCGTGTATGCGCGAAAGCGGAAGGCTAACCAAAAACGTTTTGGACCTAATCGGAAGAGAGATAAGAATCGGCATGACCACCAAAGACTTAGACAGGCTTGCCTGCGAGTACATAAGGTCTTGCGGAGCAGAACCATCTTTTCTCGGTTATTCAGGTTATCCCGCCTCAATATGCGCTTCGATAGACAGTATGGTCGTACACGGCATACCGTCGGATAATGAAGTCATAAAGGACGGACAGATAGTAAGTGTCGACGTTGGAGTTGTTTATAACGGCTGGCAAGGCGACGCAGCAAGAACGTTTATGGTGGGTAACGTTTCAGAAGAAAAAAGGAAACTTGTAAAAGTTACCGAAGAATGTTTCTTCAAGGCGATAGAAAACCTTAGAGACGGCACGCCACTCGGCGATATCGGCTACCACGTTCAAAGCCACGCGGAGTCCAACGGATTTTCGGTGGTAAGAGCTCTCGTAGGTCACGGTATCGGAAGAGAAATGCACGAAGACCCTTCCGTTCCAAACTACGGAAGAAAGGGTACGGGCATACGCCTTAAAAAGGGCATGGCAATAGCGATAGAGCCTATGATAAACGCAGGCGTGTATCAAGTAGACTTTTTGTCAGACGGCTGGGGCGTAGTAACGCGCGATAGAAAGCCGTCGGCACACTACGAAAACACGGTCGTTATAACCGACAGCGGCGTAGAAATATTAACCCTTTAAGGTGAATAATGGAAAAGACGTTGAGCGTTGGCGATTTAGTGGAAAGCATTGCTGGTCGCGACAAGGGCAGAATATTTTTGACCGTGTCGATTGACAATGGATACGCATTAATCGTGGACGGAAGAAAAAGAAAGGTTTTAAGTCCCAAAAGGAAGAAATTAAAACATCTTAAAAAGGTATTGACTGCAAGCGAAAAACAACTTGCGGAACGAATACAAAACGGCGAATCGGTCGGGAACGAAAGGGTTTACCGAGCGATAAAAGCAAAAACAGAAAAAATACAGGAGGATTAAGTTTGTGTCAAAGGACGACGTTATAGAAACCGAAGGCGTGATTGTAGAGGCATTGCCGAACGCAACGTTTACAGTAAAGTTATCGAACGGTCACGTTATCACGGCTTATATTTCGGGAAAGCTTCGTATGCATTATATCAAAATAATTCCCGGCGACAGCGTAAAGCTGGAAATGAGCCCGTACGATTTGACTAAAGGCAGAATAATCTGGCGAAGCAAAAACTAAAACATAAACGAATTCCAAAGGAGATATCAAAATGAAAGTAAGACCTTCAGTAAAGCCTATGTGCGACAAATGCAAAGTCATTAAAAGAAACGGAAAAGTAATGGTAATTTGTTCAAAGAACAAGAGCCACAAGCAGAGACAGGGTTAATCCCGACCTATAAACCCGTAAGGGTTAATAGAGAAAACAAAGCGTACGTCAACGAGTAACAAGTCATTCCATAGTGAAAGTGGATAAACGCATTAATATATAATATAAACAAAAAATAATTTCTAAAAAAATACGGAGGTATTTGACAAAGATGGCACGTATAGCCGGTGTTGATTTGCCTAACAACAAAAGAGTTGAAATCGGTTTGACCTATATCTATGGTATCGGACTTACCACGGCAAAGAAGATTATAAGTGAAACGGGCATAAACCCTGACACGAGAGTAAAAGACTTGAGTGAAGCAGACGTAGCAAAGCTCAGAGAATACATTGAACACAACCTTCGCGTAGAAGGTGATTTAAGAAGCGAAGTAAGCCTTTCAATTAAGAGATTAATCGAAATCGGTTGCTACCGCGGTGTTCGCCACAGAAAAGGACTTCCCGTTCGCGGACAGAGTTCCAAGAGAAACGCGAGAACCAGAAAGGGTCCGCGTCGTACCGTTGCTAAAAAGAAAACGGCAACTAGATAAAGGAGGTAACGGATAATGGCAGCAGCAAAGAAAATCGTTAAAAAACGTAAAGATGTCAGAAAAGTTGACAAAGGTCAGGCGCATATCCAGGCTTCTTTCAACAACACGTTAGTAACAATAACCGATATGCAGGGTAACACCGTATCTTGGTCGAGCGCAGGAAGCTTGGGCTTCAAGGGTTCGAGAAAGAGCACCCCGTTTGCAGCACAGATGGCAGCAGAAGCAGCAGGAAAAGTTGCAAGAGATCAGGGTATGCGTTCGGTAGAAGTATACGTTAAAGGTCCCGGTGCAGGAAGAGAATCTGCAATCAGAGCACTCACCAACTGCGATATGGAAGTAACCCTTATTCAGGACGTTTCTCCGATTCCGCACAACGGATGCAGACCGCCCAAAAAACGTAGAGTATAATGGAGGATAGATAAATGGCTAAATATACAGAATCCAAATGTCGTTTGTGCAGACGTGAGGGCGCAAAACTTTTCTTAAAAGGCGAAAGATGCTTTAAGGGCGTATGTGCTTTTGAGAAAAGACCTGTAGCACCTGGACAGCACGGTATGAGCAGAAAGAAAGTATCCGAATACGGACTTCAGCTTCGTGAAAAGCAGAAATGCAAGAGAATTTACGGCGTACTCGAAGGTCAGTTCAGAAAATACTATGAAAAGGCCGACAGAATGAAGGGTATCACCGGTGAAAACATGCTTTCACTTTTAGAGCGTCGTCTTGACAACGTAATTTTCAGAATGGGAATCGGTTCTTCAAGATCACAGGCTCGTCAGTTGGTAACCCACTCACATTTCACCGTAAACGGAAGAAACGTAAACATCGCATCTTACCAAGTAAAGGTTGGCGACGTTATCGCTGTAAAGGAAACCAAAAAGGACAACAAGTACTTTGCAGAAATCAAGCAGATGAAAGTTGGCGCAATGCCCAAATGGCTTGAATTTGATCCTGAAGCTCTTAGCGGTAAGGTTATCGCGCTTCCGACCAGAGAAGATATCGATATCCAGATTGCAGAACACATGATCGTCGAGTTGTACTCGAAATAATAAAAAACAAAAATTTAATAAATTTTCGATGGGTTTTTGCGGGGGGAAAGTTTTGATTTTCCACGTCAGGACAAGAATTCCCGCAATAATCTATATCGGAACTATTTTTTAAGGAGGTAAATTTTCTTATGATGGAAATTGAAATGCCGAAAATAGCAGTGGAAGAAAACGAAGACAGAAGTTACGCTAAAGTAGTAGTTGAACCTTTGGAAAAAGGTTTTGGCTTAACGCTTGGTAACGCGCTCAGAAGAATACTTTTGTCAGCACTCCCCGGAGTTGCAATACAGAACATTAAGTTCGCTGAGGAACTTGGAATTAAGCACGAGTTTTCGTCTATCCCCCTAGTAAAGGAAGACGTAACCGAAATAATTCTTAACTTCAAGTGCGTTGCAATCAAATCAACCTGCATGGACAAAGACTACCAGAAAACGGTTAAACTTGTTAAGGTAGGTCCTGCGGTAGTAAAAGCTGGCGACATCACCTGCGATTCGGATATGGAAATTCTTAACCCCGACCAGTATATCTGCACGATAGACGAAGGCGGCAAAATTGACGTTGAACTCACGGTAGGTAGAGGCAGAGGTTATCAGGGCGCAGACGAACACAAAACGGACATTATAGATAATATCGCAATCGACAGTATCTATACCCCCGTAAAAAAGGTCAGCTACAACGTAAACGCAACTCGCGTTGGACAGAGCGTAGACTTTGACAAATTAACTCTTGAAGTATGGACGAACGGTGCGTTCTCTGGCAGGGATATCGTTAGCCTTGCAGCAAAGATTATGGAAGAGCACATCAGAATGTTCGTATCACTATCTGAACTCGGCAATATCGGAATCTTAGTTCCGCCGGAAGAAGACAAGAGAACAAGAATCTTAGAGCAGACGATTGAAGAAATGGATTTATCCGTACGTTCATACAACTGCTTGAAGAGAGCAAATATCCACACCGTGGAAGATTTAACGAAAAAAACCGAAGACGATATGCTTAAAGTCCGCAATTTAGGCAAGAAATCTCTCGACGAAGTAATCTTAAAACTCGAGAGCTACGGCTTAAAGTTAAAGGACAAGGAGGACTAAACAATGGCAAGAAAATTAGGCGTTAACGCTACGCAAAGAATAGCGCTTATTAAGAATCAGGCATCCGCGCTTCTTTGGCACGGCAAAATCGAAACTACTGAAGCGAGAGCAAAAGAGGTTGCATCTTACGTTGCTAAGATCCTCACTCTTGCAGTAAACACTTACGCAGACGTTGTTGAAACCGCAGTAACGGTTGCAGACGCAAAGGGCAAGGAAACCACCAAAACCCTCGTTAAAGACGGCGTAAAGAAACTCAATGCAAGAAGAAAAATCATGTCTTTGGTAAACGATTTGCAGGAAGTAAAAGGTTTCAAAGAATCAAAGCCCGATTTCAAGAAGAGAACCAAGGCAATCAAATATCCGCTTATCGAAAAGATTTTCGACGAATATGCACCCAAGTTCGCTAACCGCAAGGAAGAGAAAGGACAGGGTGGTGGATACACCAGAATCTACAAACTCGGACCCCGTAAGGGTGATGCAGCTGAAGCTGTAATAATCGAATTAGTAGACTAATTAAATTAAAAAAACGATAACAACGGCAAAAATTTGCCGTTGTTATTTTTTTGTATAGTAAACCACCTGCTATGCGGGTGGTGGGAAAAGCCTATGGCTATGGACATAAAAAATCTCCTGTGATAAAATGAAAGTGGTGACCAACCGCAATCAAATAAATCAAAGGAGATTACCCA
>SVHN01000011.1 GCA_015055805.1 Clostridiales bacterium | reverse complement strand
CAAAAGCGATATGTGCAACTTGTGAACAAGAGTATGGCGAATTAGGTGACCATAGCGGTGGTACGGCAACGTGTACGGAAAAAGCAACGTGTGAAAATTGTCATACTGAGTATGGCAGTGCGTTAGGTCATAATTATGGCGAGTGGGAATCAAATGGCAATAATCAACACGTAAAAACTTGTGCAAACGACAGTAGTCACGTTATAACTGAAAACTGTTCAGGTGGCACGGCAACGTGCTTGGCAAAAGCGATATGTGCAACTTGTGAACAAGAGTATGGCGAATTAGTGAAATGCAACTTTGTAGACGATATTTGCACTGCATGTGGTCAAGATTATTATACGGAAGGTATATATTTTGAATTGATAAATGGAGATACCGCGTATAAAGTTGGTGGAAACGGTAGCGCAACTGGCGACTTGATTATTCCTAGTATCTACAAGGGGAAACCAGTAACGACTATTGGACAGCATTCGTTTTGGTGCAGTGGGGTGCGCAGTATAAAACTTGGGGATAACGTAACTACGATCGATAAAAATGCGTTTGCTTACTGCAACGATTTGAGGAAAATTTTCATCAATAAAAAAGTTACTTCAGTGGGGTATTGGGCGACGTATGGATGTGAAGATTTAACGATATATTGCGAGATAGAAAGTCAACCTACAAGTTGGCATGAAGACTGGAATCACTGGGATCTAGTTACGGGATATCAACCGAAAGTTCATTGGGGGGCTACGTATCAGCAGTTCTTGTGCGATCATGCTTACAGTAACTACGTTTATAATGAAGACGCAACTTGCACTAAAAACGGCACAAGCACGTCGTATTGTGACAATGGTTGTGGATTAACAAAAACGGTTACGGCAAACAATACTCAACTTAGTCACGTATATACTCAATATATTTATGACGAAAACGCAACTTGCGTTAAGAATGGCACAAAAACTGCTTATTGTGACTACGGTTGTGGTGCGAAGAGCACTATAATGGATACGGAAAGTGTTGGTGGTCACAATTTTGTAAATTATGTTTACAATAAAGACGCGCAATATCAAGTTGATGGTACTAAAACGGCAATTTGCGAACACGGTTGCGGAGAAAAAGATACTATAACTGCTGAAGGTACTGCTTTAGATTATTTATTAAAATATGAGTTGAAGGGCGAAGAATACACTGTTACTGGTTATCAAGGAACTTTAATAGACCTTATTATTCCTGCTACGTATCAGGGTAAACCTGTAACAAGTATTGGTGATTCTGCGTTCTATCAGTGCTCGACAATTTTAAGTGTCGAAATACCTGATAGCGTTAAAATCATTGGTCAACACGCATTTGCTCATTCTGGGACTCTAAAGAGCGTTTACTTTGGTGAAAATAGTCAGTTGACAAAGATAGAACATAGTGCGTTTTATTATACTGGAATAGAAACGATAAAACTTCCTGCTACTGTAACGTATATTTCAACACCATTTAACGGTTGTTCTTCCTTGTTACGATTTGAAGTTGATGAAAACAATAGGTCTTTTAAGGCGATTGACGGGAATTTATATACCTATGACGGGAAAGAACTTGTGCAATATGCCGGCGGAAAAACAGAAACAGTATTTGAAGTTCCTAGCGGTGTTGAAAAAATTGGTGCTTGGTCGTTCCGAGCTAATGGTACGCATTTAACTAAAGTTGTTATTTCGGATGGGGTTATTAGTATAGAGGCAGATGCATTTGCTTATTGTACATTGTTAGAAGAAATTAAGATACCTAACAGTGTTACTGCAATATCTAGTAGTGCTTTTGTCGGTTGTACTTCTTTAATTAATATAGACCTGCCGAATAGTCTTAAGTTTATTGGAAGTGATGCCTTTAAGGATTGTTCTTCCTTAAAAAGTATAACTATTCCGGCATCCGTTTCGACTATTGGTATTCGTGTGTTTGAAGGGTGCATTTCTCTAGAAAATATAATTGTTGAAGAAAACAATGAATATTATAAAGATGTAGACGGAAACCTATACAACATAGACGGAACAACTTTAATTCAATATGCAGCAGGTAAAAAAGATACGTCATTTATTGTACCGGATAGTGTAACGAGAATAGATGATTCTGCATTTAGCGACGATGCCTCGTTAACAAGTATTATAATAGCTGATAGTGTAATAGATATAGGTGATGGCGCATTTAATAATTGTAATTCATTAACAGATATAGTGATTCCTAACAATGTAAAAAGTATAGGTAAAGCTGCATTTTTTGATTGTTATTCATTAACAAGTATAGTAATCCCTCACAGTGTAGTAAGTATGGGTTCTCATATGTTCGGTAATTGTAATTTATTAACCATATACTGTGAAGCAAGTGAAAAACCGAGTGGTTGGGATAATAATTGGAATTCTTCGTGTCCAGTGGTTTGGAATTGTAACAATAACGACGTCGCAAATGACGGATATATCTATCAAGTGATAGACGGGATAAGATATTCGCTAAAAGACGGGGAGGCAATAGTAGTACGTCAACCGATTAATATTTCGGGGGATATAACAATACCGTCGAGCGTAACTTATAAAGGAAATACGTACAATGTAACAAGTATTGCCGAAAGCGCGTTTTATAATTGCAGTTCATTAACAAGTATAGAAATACCAAATAGTGTAACAAATATAGGATCTTCAGCGTTCAGAAATTTCAGTTTATTAACAAATGTAACGATAGGAAACAGCGTAATAAGTATAGGTTCTTATGCGTTCTATAATTGTAGTGCATTAACAAGTATAGAAATACCAAACAGTGTAACAAGTATTGGTGATTATGCGTTTTATGGCTGCGATTTATTGACACTATTCTGCGAAGTAGATAAGAAACCGAGCGGTTGGAGTAGTGCTTGGAAAGAATACAAGTGTCCAGTATACTGGGCAGGAGAGTGGAGTTTGGTTGACGGAGTGCCTACGCCTAACGCCTAAAAGAGTGCCTTAAAGGGTTAGTGAATAGTTAGAGTAAAAAATTAAACGCATTATTTGGCGCGGAGCAGTTTTGCTCCGCGCTTTATGCTTTTTTTTATTATTCTTTTTTGTCTTTTTGTCGTTTTTGAATATATTCATTATAAAATAAATAATAAAATGAAATATGCATAAAATAATGAATATTATCAAAAAATATTCTAAAAAAATTTAATAAATTTTTAAATTTAGTGGTAAAAGATTTGACAATGAAAAAACATTGTACTATAATAACAAACGATAATAAAAGTTTTGCGGAGGCAATTATGAAAAAAGAGGACATTAAGAAGGTTGTATTAGCATATTCGGGTGGACTTGACACTTCGATTATCATACCTTGGCTTAAAGAAAATTATAACAACTGTGAAGTTATCGCAGTTGCTGCAAACGTTGGTCAGGCGGACGAGCTTGACGGATTAGAAGAAAAGGCAATTAAGACTGGCGCAAGCAAGTGTTACGTTTTGGATTTGACCGACGATTACGTTGACAACTATATTATTCCTTGCGTTAAAGCTGGCGCAATTTACGAAGAATATCTTCTCGGAACTTCTCACGCACGTCCTTGCATAGCAAAGGCTCTTGCTGAAATTGCAATTAAGGAAGGTGCTGACGCTATTGCTCACGGTTGTACGGGTAAGGGTAACGACCAAGTGCGTTTTGAACTTACCTTTAAGCACTTCGTTCCCGACATGGCTATCATTGCGCCGTGGCGTGAATGGGACATTAAGTCACGTGAAGAAGAAATCGATTATGCAGAAGCGCATAACGTACCCCTAAAGATTAACAGAGAAACCAACTATTCAAAAGATAAAAACCTATGGCACTTATCACACGAAGGTTTGGACTTAGAAGATACAGGTAACGAACCGCAGTATGAAAAGAAAGGGTTCTTAGAACTCGGTGTTTCACCGATTGATGCTCCCGATAAGCCCACTTACGTTGAACTTGACTTCGTTCAGGGCGCGCCCGTTGCTTTAGACGGCAAGAAGATGAGCGCGAAAGACATCATTTTAGAACTTAACAAACTCGGCGGTGCAAACGGCATAGGATTACTTGATATCGTTGAAAACCGTTTGGTTGGTATGAAGTGTCGTGGCGTATACGAAACCCCCGGTGGCGCAATCCTTTACAAAGCGCACAGCGTTTTGGAAACCTTGTGCCTTGACAAGATTACCATGCACGAAAAACAAAAGCTTGCAATCACTTACGGTGAACTAGTATATAACGGACAATGGTTTACACCGCTCCGCGAAGCACTTGCAGCATTTGTTGACAAAACGCAGGAAAAGGTTACTGGTAAAGTTCGCTTAAAACTTTACAAAGGTAACATGATAAACGCAGGCGTATGGAGTCCTTATTCGCTATATAGTGAAGAGATTGCAACCTTTGGTGAAAGTGATTATAACCAAAAAGATGCAGACGGATTTATCAACCTATTCGGCTTACCCATTAAGGTTCAAGCAATGGTTGACAAGGACAATAAATAAGTAGCATATTATCAATCGTCCTGCACGGATTTTCCGCGCAGGACAATTATCGTTTTATACGGAGATTAAAAAATGGCTAAAATGTGGACGGGACGCACCGACGGTGTTACCGATAAAATTGCAGACGACTTCAATTCATCAATCGCTTTCGACAGCAGAATGTATAAGCAAGATATTCTTGGCAGTATGGCGCATGCAAGTATGCTCGGCGCAAAAAATATCATTACCAAGAGTGAAGCTGATACCCTGATTGATGGATTAGAAGGCATATTAAACGATATCGAGAGCGGTAAACTTAAAATAGATATGACCGCAGAAGATATACATATGTTCGTTGAGCAAGAACTTACTTTAAGACTTGGCGACGTTGGTAAAAAACTGCATACCGCAAGAAGCCGTAACGATCAAGTCGCGCTTGATACCCGTATGTATTTAAGGGATATTACCGACTCTATCGTAGAAAAAATTAAGCTCTTAACCCAAGAAATCACCGTAAAGGCAGAGGCGCATAAATCTACCATTATGCCGGGGTATACACATCTTCAACGCGCTCAGCCTATAACTTTCGGACATCACTTAATGGCGTACGCAATGATGCTACTTCGCGATATAGAAAGATTTAGCGACCTTAAAAAGCGTATAAACGTTTGTCCTATCGGAAGTTGCGCTTTGGCAGGGACGACCTATTCGACGGATAGGCGTATGGAAGCCAAAACATTAGGCTTTGATGAAATCGCGCTTAATAGTATCGACGGCGTTTCTGATAGGGATTTTTGCGTGGAATTTGCTGCCGCTTGCTCAATGCTTATGATGCACTTATCAAGACTATCCGAAGAGATTATTCTTTGGACGAGTTGGGAATTTAAGTTCGTTGAACTATCCGACGCGTTCACAACGGGCTCTTCGATAATGCCTCAGAAAAAGAATTCCGACATGGCAGAACTTGTTCGTGGTAAGACCGGTAGGGTATACGGTGACCTTATCGCACTTCTTACAATGCTTAAAGGTTTACCGCTAGCATATAACAAAGACATGCAAGAAGATAAAGAAAACGTTTTCGACGCGGCGGATACCGTTATTATGTGTTTGGACGTATTCGCGCCTATGATAAAGGGCATGACCGTTCTTGAAAAGAATATGTTGACTGCGGCGCAAAAAGGGTTTATAAACGCCACCGACCTTGCCGATTATTTAGTAAAGAAAGGTTTGCCGTTTAGATCCGCGTATAAGATTTGCGGTCAGATAGTAGGCGACTGTATCGCAAACGGAAAGGTGTTAGAAACCCTAGAACTTGAAAATTATAAAAAATACAGCGAGTTATTCGACGCTGATTTGTATCATGAAATAAGCCTTATAACCTGCGTCAATAAGCGTGTTTCGGAAGGCGGAACTTCACCCGAATCGGTTCAAGCGCAGATAGATTACGTAAAAGGAAAAATCAAAAATGCATAAAGTTTTTATTGACGGTAGCGCAGGAACGACCGGGCTTAAAATTTTAGACCGCTTGTCAGACCGTAAAGATATAAGTTTAATAATTCTTCCCGAAGAGCAAAGGAAAGACCTTTCGGCAAGAAAGCAAGCGATAAACTCGTGCGACGTAGCATTTTTATGTTTACCAGATGCTGCGGCAATAGAAGCGGTGTCACTAGTTGAAAATCCTAACGTAAAGATTATCGACACTTCAACGGCGCACAGAACTAATGAAAAGTGGACGTACGGATTCCCAGAACTTAAAGGCATGTTCGACGCTATTAAGAATTCTAACCGTATAGCAAACCCAGGTTGTCACGCAAGTGGCTTTATATCCCTTATAAACCCACTTATTGATGCTGGGTTTATAAGTAAAGATATTGCGCTTACTTGCTTTTCAATTACGGGATATACGGGCGGCGGAAAGAAAATGATTGCCGAGTACGAAAGCGCGGATAAACCGCGCCTTTACGACGCACCAAGGCAATACGCGCTTCCCCAAAAGCACAAGCATTTACCCGAGATACAGTCGGTTTGCGGACTTAATAACGCGCCTATTTTCTGCCCGATAGTTTCCGATTACGACTGCGGTATGGAAGTGACCGTTCCGCTATTTGCAAAAGATCTAAAAGGCAGCGTGGAAGATATTAAATCGGTTTATAAAAACCTATACACGGGTAGCGTAGTTAAATATATAGATACGGCGGACGAAAGCGGATTTTTATCGGCTAACTCTATGAAAGGCAAAGACGGTATGGAAATATCAGTTTTTGGTAACGAAGAAAGAATACTGCTCGTGTCACGGTTTGATAACCTAGGAAAAGGCGCGTCAGGCGCAGCCATACAAAATATGAATATACTTCTCGGTGTAGACGAAACAACGGGATTAGCGTTATAATAGACGGACGAAAGGAGAAATTATGTTAAAAGTTATAGACGGCGGTGTATGTGCTGCCAAAGGATTTAAAGCTAGCGGCGTTCATTGTGGAATAAGACATAACCGCACCAAAAAGGATTTAGCACTTATATATAGCGAAAATATAGCAACCGCAGCGGCGGTTTATACTACTAACCTTGTTAAAGGCGCACCGCTTATCGTAACCAAAGAACACCTAACAAACGGAAAAGCGCAGGCGGTTATCTGCAACAGTGGAAATGCAAACACTTGCAACGCAAACGGTGTAGAGATTGCTAAACGCATGTGCGAAATGCTATCTAAAAATCTTAAAGTTGCATCAGACGACGTAGTCGTTGCGTCGACCGGCGTTATCGGTCAGCCCTTAAATATCGGAGCAATAGAATCGGGAATTCCTGAACTCGTTGAAAATCTTTCTGAAAATGGCGGAAGTGACGCTGCCGAAGCGATTATGACTACCGACCTTGCTAAAAAGGAAGTAGCCGTTGAATTTACGCTTGGCGGTAAAATTTGCCGTATGGGCGGCATTGCTAAGGGTAGCGGTATGATCCACCCGAACATGGCAACAATGCTAGTGTTTATAACTACTGATGCTTGTATATCGTCAGAAATGCTGTCAAAAGCCTTAAAATCCGATATTCAAAACACCTTTAATATGATAAGCATTGACGGCGATACGTCCACCAACGATATGGTTACCGTGCTTGCAAACGGTATGGCAGGTAACGACGAGATCAATGCGGACGGCGAAGATTATAAGACCTTTATGACTGCGCTTAATTCCATTACCGTAAGCCTTTGCAGAATGATAGCAGGCGACGGAGAAGGCGCAACCAAACTCTTAGAGTGTGCGGTTGAAGGCGCAAAGGACGAAAAGACGGCAAAGACGGTTGCTAAGAGCGTTATATGTTCTAGCCTAACAAAAGCCGCAATGTTCGGTGCTGACGCTAACTGGGGGCGTGTACTCTGCGCCATCGGTTATAGCGGAGCAGACGTTGACGTCAATAAGATTGACGTGTCTTTCCAGTCGATTAAAGGCAGTATTCAGGTCTGCAAAAACGGCGCAGGCGTTGAGTTCTCTGAAGAAATAGCAAAGACGATTCTTCTTGAAAAAGAAATCGTTATAGCGGTAAATCTTAATTCGGGCGACTATTCGTCCAAGGCGTGGGGCTGTGACTTAACTTACGATTACGTTAAGATTAACGGCGATTACCGCACCTAATAAAAAACTCTGATTTAATCATTATTTTAGGAATATAGTTATGGATAAAAACTTTACAAACTTACAGAGAGCGGAAGTGTTAGTGCAAGCACTTCCTTACATAAAAAGATATAACGGCGAAGTCGTAGTCGTAAAATACGGCGGTAACGCTATGATAAACCCCGAACTTAAAGAGCAGGTTATGGAAGATATCGTGCTTTTATGGCTTACGGGTGTAAAGGTCGTGTTAGTTCACGGCGGCGGTCCGGAAATAAGCGATATGATGAATAAACTCGGCAAAAAATCCGAGTTCGTCAACGGTCTTAGGGTTACCGATAAAGAAACCGTCGATATCGCGCAAATGGTGCTTGCGGGAAAAATCAATAAGTCGCTTGTAACCTACCTTGAAGCAAAGGGCGGAAAGGCAATGGGCATATCTGGCATGGACGGCAGACTTATCGAAGCAAAGATTAAGGACGAAAGACTAGGCTACGTCGGTGAGATAACCAAGATTAATATTCAGCCTGTATCCGATCTTTTGGAAAAAGGGTATATCCCAGTAGTGTCCACTATCGGCTGTGATAGAGATGGCAATACCTATAACATAAACGCAGATACGGCGGCTGCGCATATCGCAGGCGCGCTTAACGCAAAGCGTCTTATTATGATGACTGATATCGCAGGCGTTCTTAAAGATAAAGACGATCCGTCTACGCTTATTCCCGACATAAGGGTAAGCGAAGCCAAAAAACTCTTTGACGAAGGGGTTATTTCGGGCGGTATGATACCCAAGGTCGATTGCTGTATCGAAGCAATATCCCGCGGCGTTAAAAAGGTTATTATTATGGACGGAAGAGTTCCGCACTCAATACTAATGGAACTTTTCACCGACGAAGGCGCAGGCACGATGGTGCACGGCGACTAACGGAGTAGATTATGGGTTTTATTGATATAGATAAACAATACGTTGCAAACACTTACGCGCGTTTCCCGATAGAAATAGTAAATGGCAAAGGCTCTCTTCTTTATTCAGCCGACGGCAAAGAATATATTGATATGGGTTCGGGTATCGGCGTAACTGCGTTCGGTATATCCGACGATATATGGAAAGACGCGGTTATAGCGCAGCTTAATAAAGTTCAGCATACTTCTAACCTTTATTATACCGAGCCTTGCGCAAACCTAGCAAAAATGCTTTGCGAAAGAACGGGCATGAAGAAAGTCTTTTTTGCAAACTCTGGCGCAGAGGCTAACGAGTGCGCAATCAAGGTCGCAAGAAAGTACGCAGCGGATAAAAAAGGTCAGGACTATAACGTAATAATCACCCTTAAAAACAGTTTTCACGGCAGAACGCTAACCACTTTAGCGGCAACAGGACAAGACAAGTTCCACGAACTTTTTCAGCCTTTAACGGGTGGTTTCGTTCACGCAACGGCAAACGATTTAGGCAGCGTTGAAAAAGCGGTTAAGGAAAACAAGGCTTGCGCTGTTATGATTGAGTGTGTACAGGGCGAAGGTGGCGTTATAGGGCTAGATAAAGAGTTCGTTCAAGGGGTTGAAAAGATCTGTAAAGATAACGACCTCGTGTTTATAGTTGACGAAGTTCAAACGGGTAACGGTAGGACGGGCGCGCTTTATGCATATATGAATTATGGCGTTAAACCCGACGTCGTGTCTACCGCAAAAGGACTTGGCGGCGGACTTCCGATAGGGCTTTGCATGATGAACGAGAAAACTCAAAGCGTTTTAGGTTTCGGTGATCACGGCTCAACCTTTGGCGGTAACCCCGTATGCGCGGCAGGCGCAATTTCTATTGTGGAAAGATTAACCGACGAGTTCTTAAATGAAGTTAAGGTTAAGGGCGAGTACGTTTTTAATACCTTAAAAAATGCTAAGGGCATAGAGTCGGTTAGCGGAATGGGACTTATGGTGGGTATTAAAACCACTCGTCCAGTAAAAGAAGTGCTTTCAGAGTGCATAGAAAACGGCGTACTGTGCCTTACTGCAAAGGATAAATTAAGGCTGTTACCTGCGCTTAATATTCCTATGGAAATGCTCAAAAAAGCCGTAGAAGTCATAATGGTTGCAGCGGCAAAGTAAGGAGAATATTATGAATTTGAAAGGAAAGAGTTTCTTGAAACTTTTGGATTTTACCCCTGAAGAAATACAAGGACTCATAGATTTAGCAAAACAATTAAAAGCCAAAAAGAAAAAAGGCAAGGCGCATAGGTATTTGCAAGGCAAAAATATAGCCTTGGTCTTTGAAAAGACAAGCACTAGAACGCGTTGCAGTTTTGAAGTGGCAGCGGCAGATCTTGGAATGCACCCCGTTTATCTTGATCCGTCGGGATCACAGATAGGCAAGAAAGAAAGCATTGCAGATACGGCAAGGGTTTTAGGCAGAATGTTCGACGGTATAGAATACCGCGGTTACGGTCAAGAAATAGTCGAAGACCTTGCAAAGTATGCAGGCGTTCCCGTTTGGAACGGCCTAACTAACGAATTCCACCCCACACAAATTCTAGCCGATTTTATGACTATTGAAGAACATTTTGGCACACTTAAAGGCAGAAAACTTTGCTATATGGGTGATGCAAGATACAATATGGGAAATTCACTTATGGTTGGTTGCGCAAAAATGGGTATGCACTTCGTTGCTTGCGCACCGAAAAAATATTTTCCCAACGCTGAACTCGTAGCAGAGTGCAAAAAGATTGCTAAAAGCACGGGCGCGGTGTTAGAGTTTATCGAAGACCCGATGATTGCTACAAAGAACGCCGACGTTATTTATACCGACGTTTGGGTATCAATGGGTGAACCGCAAGAAGTTTGGGCAGAGCGTATAAAAGACCTTTTACCGTATCAGGTCAACAAAACCGTAATGGATAACGCAGGAGAAAAGTGTAGGTTTATGCATTGCTTACCAGCCTTCCATGACCTTAAAACCACCGTCGGCAAAGATATTTTTGATAATTTCGGTTTATCCGCTATGGAAGTTACCGACGAAGTGTTTGAAAGTAATCAGTCCATAGTATTTGACGAAGCAGAAAACCGCATGCATACTATAAAGGCAGTTATGCTATCAACCCTTCTTTAAGGGTTTATCTACTGCGCAATAGTTCGTCAAACGTCGGATTTACTAGATTGCGTACGGCAAGTACGCGCACTTCGTAAATCCTAGTTTTCCTGCTCTTGCTTGTATCTAACCCCTTAAAGCGTATAAACAAGTTGATCAAAACAAACAAAAAGGACGAGATTGATAAACTCAATCTCGTCCTTTTGCATTATAATTATTTATTCAACATCAAGGTTTTCAAAAAGAAATTTACTGTCGTCTAAAAATTCAATTACCGTCATACCAAATCCGTTAGCTAAACGCAAGACGGTTGAAAACGTTACAGTCTTGCTTTTTCCGCTTAGTATCCATTGCATATGCCCGTGTTGAATTCCTGACAGTTGCTCTAATCTGTATTGTGTCATTTTCTTTTTAGCAAGCAGTTCAATAATTCTTTTTGCTACGGCATCATTTACAGTCACCTTTTACCTCCAAAAGAACACGTATGAAAGTGCACTTCCATAATTATTATATTCTTCCACGTCAAAAATATATGAATGGATACTTCCTTATTGCTTGCTATTTAAAGGTGGCTGTGTTAATATATGAATGTATACATTCATAAAGGGTTAGGGGATAGTAATGGTTGTTACGTTTTTTGGTCATTCAGACTATGAATTATATTAAAATGAAAAAACGCTTACAAGTACCCTGCTTGTAAGCGTTTTTAAGTTGAGTTTATTTAAGCCTTTTTCTTGTTTTTGTTTAGTAAAAACATTGTTGCTAGTAGCGCAATAAATAGCGCAATGGTTATTATAAAAACTATAACGTATGAGATTTGCCAGCCGGAAGTTTCAATAATACTGCCGACGATCATAGGCGCAAAACCAGCGGCAAAACCGCCTGCGGCGTTCATTAGACAACCAAGCCCGCCCGAACTTATTCCGCCACTCATTTTTAAAGGCAAAACGGCAAATACTATTGAAATTGTGCCTTGGAAGATAACCAAGTAAGCGACTAGAACGACAAGTGAAAGGATTACGCTTATATCGAAAATAAATATCATTGCTAGTGATAAAGCCGTGCCTATTGCAAGGTAAACTACGCTCACAGCTATAAAGTTACTGTATTTTTCGCAATGGTAGATAGATATTACTGCGCCTAGAATAGTTGCTATCGGGGCAAGAACGGATATTAAAATGCCAAAATGACTTTCTAAACCGTGGACTTCTGTCATAAGGTCGGGTAGCCAGTTCATTGTGCCGTAAAAAACGCTATGTATAAAGAAACTGAGTACAAACGATACGATGAGAAAAATAGTTTTTGCCGTTTTAGATTTTAATACTATAATCGGTTGATGTTCTTCTTCTATTTCACTTTTAAACGATTTTTTTACCGTAACGTGTTTTTCACAAAGATAAACGGCAATAAAGAATACTATTGCCGATACGGACAGTATTGCGCCAAGTATTATGTAGGGGGTGTTCCACATATCAATACCTACGAATACGGCTGCAAAACCGTAAGATATAACCCCACCAACAGCCATGCCGACGTTCATAACCGTGTTTGCAAACGGCAGTCTTTCTTCGGGTAAATATCTTTTAAGCACGGCAAGGCACATGCCCCAAACGCCTGCTTGTAAGATACCGTTTAGCGATAACAGCCACCATATCTGCCACATACCAGTAACGAACGCAACTAAGACGGTAACTATTCCAGATAGGAATATGCATAGCCCTAAAAACCACTTTATATCTATCTTTTCCATAAAGAAAAATAGTATTACTTGCGCTATCGAGTAGGTTATAAAGTAGTAGGTCATAGCCATTGCAACCTGTTGTTTGCCCACGCTAAAAATCTCTTGCAGTTCAACTATTTCCGCTGTGTAAACGTTTTTGCTGCCCATCATCATAATCCAAATGAAAAAGCAAGCGAAAATCAAAAAATTCTGATACTTTCTATTTTCCATAATCCACCTAAAAACATCAACAATTATATTATTAAAAAATTTGCAAGTCAATCAAATAAGGGTCAAGATATTTAATTGAGCAAAAAAGGATAAAACTTTCTACAAAAACGATATTTTTGCGTATAATAATTTGAAGTTAATTAAAATCATCGGGTTAAAATGATAGGTTATCTGTTTTTATTCTTAGCACTAGTTTCAGGGCTAGTTAAAGGCTTTTCGGGAAAAACTTTAAGCCGTGAAGTTTTCAGCCTTTACGACGGCGTCGCCGTAAATACTTTAAGAACAATTCTTTGCGCGTTAATAGGGCTTGTCTTATTGCTTTTGTTTCAAGGCTTTAACGGATTAGCGATAAGTAGCGATGGCTTTATCGTGTGTTTATGTTCGTCGGTTTTTATGGCGACCTTTTGCATAAGCTGGCTGTACGCTTACCGCAATGAAGCGTACGTTTTTTTGAGTGTGTTTACTATGCTCGCATCAATAGTAACAGGACTTCTCGGTTGGATCTTTTTTAGCGAAAACATTAAAACAACTAAGATAATAGGCATGGCTGTATTGATTGTCGCCGTCTACTTTACGTCCATTTTTAATAAGAAAATCACAGGTAAAATCACTCTTAAAGGTATGATAACCTTGATTTTGGGCGGACTTTCGCTATCCCTTGCCGACTTTATGCAAAAGGTTTGGGTAAGGGGTGATTATTCCCACGTCACTACTTTTACCTTTTATACCTATGCTTTAACAATCGTTCCGCAACTACTACTTATATTTATATTAAGAAACAATAAATCTCAAGCGTTAAATAAAAAACTTTTCGATAAAAAACACCTTATTATTTTTATCGTTATATCGGTTGCGCTGTTTTCATCGTCACTCACTAAAACTTTAGCCGCTACCTACCTTGACGGCTCGGTAATGTACCCAACCTTGCAAGCCGCGAACTTAATAGCAACGGCAGCTCTATCAAAACTTATCCTAAAAGAGCAACTGTCTTTAAGCGCGATTACAGGCGTTATAATCGCAATTTCAGGCATAGTCTTAATGAATATTTAGTAGGATTTTTTAATTATATAAATATTCTTGATTTTTATACGTAAAAGTGTTAAAATGAACTTGCGACATAATTTAATAGTTTTTAATCGAAAGCATATACTTCTGGGGTAGGAGTGTATCTTTTTCGCATTACAAATCTTTTGGTTAAGACTATTGTTAAAATTGTGTCGCAGCAAGCGAAAATGGCATTTTTACTAAGTGTCGTTTGCGTTTTGCATACGGCACTTTTTGTTTGTTGAAAAGGAGAAAATATGAAAAACAAACTAATGAAACTTTTAACCCTATTACTATCAATTTTAACGATAGTCTGCTTTGCGTTCGCCTGCACGCCCGATAGTGGGGACATAGACGGCAGTAGCGGAAACGGAGAGCAAAACCAAGTAATTGACGACGGCAAAGAAAATAACGGTGAAGAAAGTAATGAGACGGAAACGCCCGAACATACCCATGCTTACGTCTTAAAATTCGACAACAACAACCACTGGGAAGAGTGTGAGTGTGGTGATAAGAAAAATTTAACAGCGCATAGCGGTGGCAAGGCAACGTGCTTGGCAAAAGCGATATGTGTAACTTGCAAACAAGAGTATGGTGATATAGGTAACCATAGTGGTGGGACGGCTACTTGTAGCGCGAAAGCCGTTTGTACTACATGTAATCAACCATACGGAGAATTAGGCAATGTACACAACTATACCAAAGGCAAATGTTCTTGTGGTGAATACGAGTCTACATATTATACGGAAGGTCTAGTATTTGAACTTGACGGAGAAACATATAAGGTAACGGATTATAATGGTACAGCAACAGAAATAGTGATACCATCAATTTATCAAGATAAACTAGTGGCAAGTATAGGTTATTTTGCGTTCTATAATTGCAGTTCATTAACGAGTATAGAAATACCAAACAGCGTAACAAGTATAGTTGATTATGCGTTCGCTTATTGCAGTTTATTAACAAGTATAGAAATACCAAACAGTGTAACAAGTATAGGTTCTTCTGCGTTCTTTGGTTGCAGTTCATTAACAAGTATAGAAATACCAAACAGTGTAACAAGTATAGGTAATTTTGCGTTCGCTTATTGCAGGTCATTAACAAGCATTACTGTAGATTCAAACAATGCAAATTATAAAGATATAGACGGCAACTTGTATAGTAAAGATGGTAAAACATTGATACAATATGCGATTGGCAAAACGGCAACTTCATTCACTATTCCGTCGACAGTAACAAGTATAGGTAATTCTGCGTTCTATAATTGCGATTCATTAACAAGTATAGAAATACCAAATAGCGTAACAAGTATAGGCAAAGAGGCGTTCTATAATTGCCGTTCATTAATAAGTATAGTAATACCAAGAAGCGTGATAAAGATAGATGGTTTTGCTTTCATAGCTTGCGATTCATTAACAGATGTTTACTATGGTGGCAATGCGGACGACTGGACAGGAATTACTATCGGCAGTTACAACACAGAATTAACAAACGCAACGCGATATTATTATGTAGAAAATGAAAGCGATTTGCCTATCCATTACTGGAATTACTGGCATTACGTTGACGGTGTGCCGACCGTTTGGGCAAAAAGCTAGAGAAAATTAATTAAAATTTTAATATCGGCTTATAAATCGTTGACAAAAAAATTTATCGTTGGTATACTAATTAGGCTTTATCGAACTGCCACAGGGCAAAGGAAGGTGAAAGAGATGTCCACAGTAAGAGTTGGTGAAAACGAAAACATTGACAGCGCACTTCGTCGTTTTAAGAGAAAATGCTCTAGAGACGGTATTATCGGCGATCTTAGGAAGAAAGAACATTACGAGAAACCTTCCGTAAGAAAAAAGAAAAAGTCCGAAGCTGCAAGAAAGAGAAGCATTAAAGGCTAAAAAAATGAAGAATCTACCGAAGATAATTTCGGTAGATTTTTTTCATTGTTGGGGAATTTTGTCGAAAATTGTCGGTATCACTATTAAAATTAAAGGGGTAATTATGCAGGAAGATTTGAAATCCTTAAAGCAATATTGTAGGGAAGCCAAAAAGAGACTAAAAAACGGGTTTTGGCAGAACTATCACCAAAACTTAAAGAACGAGCTTGACCGTGCCGAAAAAGCCGGCGTTGCCGCATCTAAGGTCAAGGAATATTACGTAAGTAAAGTATCTGACGATATAAAGAGCGTTAGTGAAGAAAAGGAAGAGTTTTATAAAAAGGTAAAGAAAATCTTGATTGAAGAGGGTGAGATCTCGAACGCCATAGGACGGCTTACCGATACAGAGTATTATAAAACCTTATCTTATGACGAGCAACAAAGATATACTTTGAGTTTGTCCGAAAAGTATTTGCAAGCGGTAGAGCGGTTTAGAAAGGAAAAAGCAATAGAGTATAAATCCTGATTTTTTGCACTTTTCTGTCATTCTGAGCAAAGCCCACGTGATGGGCAATCGAAGAATCTCTTCTAATAATGTATGAATCGCAACTCTTCACTTTTCACTTTTACTTGTTCACTAATAATCGTAATTATGGTCATATAAGTAAAAAACTTTTCTTTTGTTGTTGCGTTTGACTTGGTTTTTCTGTATAATAATGTATGAAAACTGATTTTAGGAGTTTAATATGAAAGAATACTTTGAACAGTTAGTAAAATCAAGGCAGTCATGTAGGGATTTTAACGATAAACCGCTCGATAAAGCAACGGTTGAAGAGATAGCAAGTTTAGCCGCGCTCGCGCCGTCTGCTTGCAATAGTCAGCCTTGGAAAATGTATTTAGTTACCGAGCCCGAACGCTTAAAACTTACCGCTGATGCGCTAGGCGTAAACGGTCATAATAAGTTTTTAAGCGGTGCTAAGGCGTTTATCGTGCTAGCGGAAAAATCGGCAACGTTAAAACCGGGCGTAAGATTTGACCGCAATCATTTTGTTAAATACGATATCGGCGAACTTTTAGCGTATATAACACTCGGCGCAAAAAGCATGGGTGTAGAGAGTTGCATTATAGGTATGGTAGACCAAAACCTTATCGGTGATGCGGTTGGCTTAGGCGACGGTGAGATTTGCAACGTTGCCGTTGCGTTAGGATACTCGGATATTCCTTTGCGCGAAAAAAAGAGAAAACCGATAGAAGAAACAATCAAAACTTTGTAAATAAAAAAGATGGCGAAAGCCGTCTTTTAGTTTGCTGGGGAATAAAGGTTTTCATTAAAGCCTAAGCTTATCAAAAGGGCGGTATTAACCTTTTTCATTGCAACGGGGGACAGTTCGCCGATACGTTCTTTTAGGCGGCGTTTATCAAGCGTGCGAATTTGTTCTAATAGTATTACCGAATCTTTTGACAGTCCGAACTCGCCTTCGCTTACTTCTATGTGTGTGGGAAGTTTAGCCTTGTTAATTTGGCTTGTTACCGCCGCGGCGATAATGGTCGGACTGTATTTGTTACCCGTATCGTTTTGTACGACAAGTATAGGTCGTACGCCACCTTGCTCGCTGCCGACTACGGGACTTAAATCGGCATAGTAAAGTTCTCCTCGTTTAATCATAATGTCTCCGACGCGTCAAGTATTTTCCCCATTATCAATATATGTATTTTTGGTGTAAATGGTTACTTTTCCGCTACGAAGATTTTAACCTTTTAATGGGCAACGTATACTTAAAATTCAAAATTTTAACCATTATTAAAAATTTTTACCACTTTACGTTTGACACTCTGTAAACTTTGTAGTAAAATATAGAGGCTTAAAAACACAATACACATAAGCTTCCTTAGTTAAATGGATATGTCGAGTTAATCTCGACGGCGTTCGCATCTAGCGATGCTCGGCAAAACATTGTTCTATCCGTTAATCATATAGAACTTTGTAAATAATTGATAAATTAAAACCTGTACAACACATAAGGTTCCATAGTTAAACGGATATAACAAGCCCCTCCTAAGGGCTAGTTCGGGGTTCGATTCCCTGTGGGACCGCCAAAAAAACAAACTACCGTTAGGTGGTTTGTTTTTTTTGTTATCGCAAAGCGATAAGAACCCCGAAGGGGTTCGGCTTTGCCACCGTAGCGAAGAGTAGGTGTTCTCAAAGGACCACAAAAAAATAGAACGGCAAAAAAGCCGTTTTGTTTTTTTGCTTTTCTGTAATATTATTATTGTTTTTTAGGTCTTAGGACGAATAGAAATATTATCCTTTCAATCGCCGATTTTCTTTGAGCGAACTGTATTTTATCTAACTATCATATTCAAGAGGTTTAAAAATTAAAATCCAAAAAAATATTATCTTTTTAGTAAAAAATAAGTATTTACACTAGCGATGAATTGTCTTATAATAATGAAAACAGAAATTGAGGAGAAATTATATGAAAACTGTAGCGATTATTGGCTGTGGAAGAATAGCAAGCAATATGCATTTGCGTGTTTTATCAGAAATGGAAAACGTAAGGATTAAATATGCGTGCGACATTATTGAAGAAAAAGCAGTAAAATTAAAAGAAAAATTTCCTAAAATAGAGAACGTAATAACTGATTACAACGTTGCACTTGCGGATAATGAAGTGGACGCTGTATTTGTTTTTACACCAAACTATGCACATTACACCGTTACTATGGATTCGCTCAAAGCTAACAAACACGTATTTTGTGAAAAACCGATTACCGTTAATTATAAGCTTTCGTGTGAAATGGCAGAAGCGGCTAAAAAGCGCAATTTAATTTTGAATATAGGCGTATGCAATCGTTATAATAAATCTGTAGAATTGCTAGAACAAATGAATAGAGAAGGTAAATTTGGTAATATTTACCACGTTTATTGTTCTTTTAGAAGTTTTAGAAGTATACCTGGACTTGGCGGCGCATTTACTACAAAAGCGCAGTCAGGTGGTGGTGTGTTAATTGACTGGGGTGTACATTTCTTTGACTTGATACTATACATACTCGGTAGCGCAAAGATAAAGACCGTTACTTGTGATGCGTATAATGAAATGGCAAAAGATATGAAAGCTTATAAGTATTCCAATATGTGGGCGGAAGATACTGCTGATTTTGAAAACGGTACTAACGACGTTGACGACTATATTACCGGACATATAAGAACGGATAAAGCTAGCATATCATTTAACGGCGCGTGGGCGCAGAATATAAGCAAAAATGAAATGTTTATAGATTTTATGGGCGATAAAGGCGGCGCTAGACTTACTTACGGTGGCAAGTTTGAGTTTACCGACGGTTCAACTTTAGAAACCATAACCCCAGATTATGATATTCCTAATATGTATAAATGTGAAGATGAGGCATTTATTGAGTCGATAGAGACTGGGAAGAAAGATAAAAACAACATAGAATACGTTTTAGAAAGTGCTAAACTTTTAGATGCTTTATATGAATCTGCTGATAAGAAAAAGGAGTTAAAGTTTTAATGAAAACTATTGGATTAGTTGATTATTATATAAACGAATGGCACGCAAATAACTATCCTAAATGGATAAAAGAAATATCTGAAAACACCGGCAAAGATTTTGTCGTTAAATATGCTTGGGCGGAAAAAGACGTTGCGCCTGTTGGTGGAATGAATACCGACGAATGGTGTAAGGAACATGACATTGAAAAGTGCGATACTATCGAAGAACTCTGCAAAAAAAGCGATTATATAATAGTTTTAGCACCTGCAAATCCTGAAAAGCATTTAGAGTATGCCGAGCAAGTTTTAAAGTTTAACAAGAATACGTATATAGATAAAACGTTCGCGCCCGATTACAAGACTGCAAAGAAAATATTTGAGCTTGGTAACGAATACGGAACGCCGTTTTTTAGCACTTCTGCGCTAAGGTATGCGAGTGAACTAGCAGACTTTAAAGAGTGTCAATCGGCAATAGTTATGGGTGACGGTGTATCTTTTGATGAATATATAATACACTTGGTAGAAATTGCCGTTAAGATAATGGGTATCGGTTGTAAGAGAGTAAGGACCATAAATCAAATAAAGCAAAACGTATGCACGCTTGATTACGGCGACGGCAAGATGGTAACGTTGAACTTTGCTACCGGCATGCCGTATGCTTTGTCTGTATGTAATAAAGAGGGACAGTTGAAGTTTACAAATTTGTCGTTTGGTTATTTCAAGAATTTAATGCATAAAATTTTAGAATTTTTTGAAACGGGCAAGAGTGACTTTGACGGAGCGGAAACGCTAGAAGTAATGAAAATAATCGAGAAACTTATAGAGGCGAAAGGAAAAGAAGGCGCATGGCTGGCATTGTGAAAAAACTTAGAGTAGGGGTAATCGGCTGCGGAAGAATTTCCGTTATGCATTTAGGTTCAATCAAACGTTTAGAGCAAGCAGAACTTATTGCATGTTGCGATATAATACGTGAGAGAGCGGAAGAAACGGCAAAGCAATACGGCGTGAAGAGTTACGTCGATTATAAAGAAATGATCGACAAAGAAAACTTGGACGCAGTACATATTTGTTTGCCACATTATTTGCACTCAACCGTTGCTTGTTACGCGTTTAAAAAGGGTGTAAACGTTCTGACAGAAAAACCGATGGACGTGGACTTAGAAAGTGCGGAAAAGGCTGTTGAAACGGCAAAAGAATGTGGGGTTACTTTTGGTGTAATCATGCAATGTAGGTACAATAATTCGGCTAAACTCGTAAAAGCGGCGTACGAAAACGGAAAACTTGGTAAGATAATTTCCGCACGTTCTGTACTTACTTGGGCAAGACCTGACGAATATTATAATAGCAGCGACTGGAAAGGCACTTGGGATAAAGAAGGCGGTGGCGTAGTAATCGATCAGGCTATACACTCTATAGACTTAGTAAATTGGATAATAAACAGCGAAGTGGAAAAGGTATCTTGTTCTATGGCGAACAGAGGGCATAGTTGCGTAAACGTAGAAGACAGCGCGGAAGGGCTTATAACCTATAAAAACGGAGTGAAGTACGGGTTTTACTGCATGAATAACTACGGTACTGACGAACCGATTGAAATTCGTCTTTATTGTGAAAACGCTAAGGTGGTATTTGGTTATGACGACGCCGTGATAACTTATAATGACGGTACGGTAGAACAAACGCATCAAGCGGATACTGAAGTTATGCCCGAAGGCGGAAAGGATTACTGGGGATTTCAGCATATTCGTCAAATAGAACAGTTTTATAAGGCATGCTTAAAGCAGGAAAAACTAGAAATTAGCGGCGAAGAGGCACTAAAAACGCATAAGCTTATTTGTGAGATTTACCGCGTAGGAAAGAAAAATTTCAGTAAATAATTGTCGTGTTTATAAAATAAAACACGCAAATATTTTATGGTTAAAATGAGTAGTATAAATAAAATTATTGATGAAATCAAAAAAGAATTAAACCTAAATTTATCCTTAGAGAATATAGAGTTTATTAAAACCGATTCGGGTTTAAAAGTTGAGAGAAAAAATTCAAAAATAACGGTGTTTTATAGCAAAAAAAGTGATATTGCTAGGTCACTTTTGCTCATAAAAGCAAACCAAACGGAAAGCGATTATTCTATTAAAGAAAACTACGTCTTTGAAGACGTATGTCTTATGATAGATTGTTCAAGAAACGCCGTTAGAAACGTAGAAACCGTAAAAAAACTCATAAGAAATATTGCTGTAATGGGCTATAATTCGTTAATGCTTTATACGGAAGACACGTACGAAGTAAACAATGAACCTATGTTTGGATATCTTCGTGGGCGATATTCTAAGAGCGAATTAAAAGAACTTGACGCGTATGCTAAAGACTTGGGCATAGAGTTAATACCTTGTGTTCAAACGTTGGCGCACTTAAACCAGCTCACTAGATATTCGTTAAAGCATTTTAACTGTTTTGACTGTTCGGACATATTGCTTGTAGGGCATGAAAGGACGTATGAACTTATCGACAATATTTTTAGTACGTTAGCCGAATGTTTTTCTTCACGAATAGCGCATATCGGAATGGACGAGGCGTGGCTTTTGGGGCGTGGCAAATACTTAATGATTAACGGCTATAAAAATCCGTTCGACATTATACTTAGTCATTTATACAAGATTTGTGAGATTGCGGAAAAATACGGCATAACGCCCATGATTTGGAGCGATATGTTTTGGAGAATAGCATACGCCGATGAAAACTGTAAAGATGCAGATGGAAAGGTGAAAATCCCTAAAGAGATTTTAGAAAAAATTCCTAAAAATCTTATATTGTGTCATTGGGATTATCATTCGATAGTTCCTGAGGGATTTACTGAAAAACTGGAAATACACAAGCAATTTGAAAACGAAATATGGTTTGCAGGCGGAACGTCTATGGATAATCGTGGATTTATACCGCTTTTAAGCTATTCAATGAACACTGCAAAAGCAGCCATAAAAGAAGCGAAAAAGTTTGGCATAAAGCATTTGGTTGAAACTTCTTGGGGCGATAACGGTGGGGAATGTGCGATTTTCTCGCAATTACCCGCAATAATGCAATATTCTTACACGGCACTTGGTGTAGAAGAAGAACGGTTAAAAAAGGAATTTGAAACTCTCACAGGTTATGAATTTGATGACTTTATAAAGATTGAACACGGACAGAATTTCTGTGGAAAGCACAAGGCGGACTTTGCTAATCCATTAAAATACGGGCTGTATAACGACGTCTTTTCAGGTTACGTAGACGTAGTGATAAATGCTGAAGATAAAGTGTTTTTTGCTAAGGCTAAAGACGAAATTAAGAATATGTTTGTCGGACAGTACGGGTATTTGTTTGAAACGGCATACGCGCTTAACGATCTGATGTTCGTAAAATACGACTTGGGTATAAGACTTAGAAAGGCATACCAAGAAAAAAACTTAAATGAACTGAAAGTGATATGCTTAGATATTGATACGGTAATAAACAAACTTGAAAAGTTTATTCAAGTTTACCGTAGGCAATGGCTTAAAGAGAATAAGCCAAACGGACTTGAAATTCAAGAGATTAGGCTAGGTGGACTAAAAGAAAGACTTACTGGGTGTAGGTTAAGACTTGAAGAATATCTGCAAGGCGTAACCAAAACAATTCCCGAACTTGAAGAAACGCTCAATAAAGATGCCGTGTCAAGAATAAAAAGCGACGGTAGATGCGACTTGTTCTCTTATATGGCGATAGCGAGTGTAAACTCTTTCGACGGATTTATTGACGTAGACGTTTAGATTGTTTTTTTACGATAAATTATGGAGAAAATATGGTATGAAAAAAAGTAGTGCTCATTCTGAAGAAAAGCGTTCTTTGAAAACTGTTATAGGCGATTTTTTCTATGAACTTAATAGAAAACTTTTCCCTAAGCGTGACGGTAAAAAAATTGAAGCCGTAAGCAGTATGAAAAGACGTGAAAAAGGTTTTATATTCTTTCTATTAGTAATCCCCGTTGTACATTGGTTAATATTTTGGCTGTACGTCAATTTGCAATCGATAATTCTTGCTTTTCAGTCTTACACGATAGACGGGTCAGGCTTTACCTTAAATAACTTCGTAGAAGTTTGGCGGCAGATAACTTCGGAAACTAATAATACGATAGGTCTTGCATTAGTCAATACTTTGAAGTATTTTGGTACGACCATTTTAATTATAATTCCACTTTGTCTTGTGGTAAGTTTCTTTTTGTATAAGAGAATTTGGGGTTATAAAGTTTTTAGAGTAATATTTTATCTTCCGGCAATCATTTCGGGTATGGCAATGGTTACCGCATATAAGGAATTTATAGATCCTAACGGGCCGCTCGGTGCTATAATGCAAGCGTTTGGCGTTAGTTATGAAGTAAGCTTTTTAGGAAGTTCTGCAACGGCAACAAATACTATTATCGTCTATACGATATTAACAGGCCTTACGACGAACGTTTTGCTGTTTAGTGGCGGCATGGCGAGAATTCCGCTTGAAATATTAGAGGCGGCAAAACTTGACGGTGTAGGACCGGGAAGGGAACTTGTTAAAATAATTTTCCCACTTATTTGGCCGACGTTTTCTACACAGTTAATCTTTACTATGACGGGATTATTTAGTGCTGGCGGACCTATTCTGTTGTTTACAAACGGCGATAAGGGAACTTCAACTATTGCGTTCTGGATATTCTCTAAAGTTTACGGATTAGACGGAACAGGACCGTCCCTTGGCGCGTATAACATAGTTGCGTGTGCAGGATTATGTTTCACTCTGGTAGGAGTGCCCCTTATTTTGCTTGCCCGCAAATTAACTGAAAAAATCGAACCAGTAGAATATTAAGGAGAAGAATAATGGCTTTATTTAAACACGCTAAAAAAGATGAAGCGAGTATACTTACAAGGCGTACTAAAGGTGAAAAAATACTATTTACTGTTGTAGTTTTGATATTTGCTATTTACTCCGCAGTATTACTTTATCCGCTTATATATTTGTTGATAAACTCTTTCTATGATGCTTACGGCTATATAGATATGCGTGTAAACGGCAACGTAAGTCCGTTTGCATTGCCCGAAGTTTGGCATTTTGAAAACTATGTAAAAGCATTTTCTTTGCACACGGTTAATACTTTGGGAAGAAATATTTATCTTCCGGAAATGTTCTTTAACAGTTTATGGTATTGTACTATACACGTAGGCGGACAGGTATTGATGAGTTGTTTTACCGGTTACGCAATGGCTAAGTATAACTTCAAGTGTAAAGAAGTAATATACGCATTAGTAATATTCAGTATGACCATACCGGTAGTAGGTACGACGGCGTCACTATTTAAACTCGTAAACGATATGGGTATTCATAATACGCCTATGTACGTAATAGTTACTAGTCTTAGTGGGTGGGGCTTTAACTTTATGGTAATGTACGGATTCTTTAAGAACGTATCGTGGAGTTATGCCGAGGCGGTATTTTTAGACGGCGGCGGACATTGTGCAGCATTTTTCAAAGTAATGTTACCACAAGCATCAATGTCTATTCTAACTCTAAGTATAGTGTCTTTTATTACCAGTTGGAACGATTATATGACCGTTTTAATGTATATGCCTGATTATCCTACAATGGCGTCTGGTTTGTACGAAATAGAAGATATTGCAAGGGGAACGGGCGATATGCCTTACTTCTTTGCAGGATTAATAATCTCAATCACCCCTACTGTTGGTGTTGAAAAAACAGGTGTGGTTTCTGTAAATGGTTATGCAAATGATATGAGCGTAAGGTTTAATAGGACAGCCGCTGAACTGAAATCGCTTGGCTTAGATGAAAACGATACTATTTCAATCACTTTGCTTTGGACGACTACGGCAAGTTATTCTGCTGTAAATACGACCGTTTTCGGAGTTGCTTTACCTGCTACACCTATTAACACATGGAGAACCTATGATATTTCTATTGCAGATATAATTAGTGCAAATACAGATTTAAATACTTTCCTTGAAAAAGTGGGCAGTGACGGGGCAGGCGTTCAAATAAAAGGAAATATCGGTAGTACTACAACCTTGTATCTTGCAGAAATAAGTTTTGTTAAAAATGCTTAACAAAAAAAAGGATAATTTTATACAAACAAATAGATTGTATTTTATAACTTATTAAAAGTTAGAGATATATAATTTATTAAAAAACATTAACGGTTTATCCGCCCGCTGTTTGGCGGGCGGATACGTGTTTTTAGGAGCAAAGATGGACAGAAGTTATGTTTACGATTTTGAAAAGTTAGGGTTTGGACTATTTGTACATTTTGGGTTGTACAGCGTTTTAGGAAAAGGCGAATGGTCTAAAAACATTCTTAAAATTTCCGATAACGAGTATGATAAGTTGATTAAGCGTTTTAAGGTTAAAAAGACTTGGGCAAAAGAACTTGTTAATAATGCTAAAAAAGCCGGTTGCAAATACATAACGATTACAACTCGTCATCAC
This sequence comes from Clostridiales bacterium, assembly GCA_015055805.1. Taxonomy (GTDB): domain Bacteria; phylum Bacillota; class Clostridia; order Christensenellales; family Borkfalkiaceae; genus UBA1259. Next base: position 35,205 of record SVHN01000011.1, on the reverse strand, counting down.
GACGGGTTTTCGCTCTTTGATACAAAGGGGTTAAGTGATTATGACGTTATGCATTCGGCATGCGGTAGAGACCTTATTAAAGAGTTTGTTCATGAGTGTAATAAGGGCGGTATCGTGCCGTTTTTCTATCACACGTTATTGGACTGGCATGTACCTGAATATAATTTAGACTTTAGTAAGTATATTGATTATCTTGTAAAGAGCGTAGAAGTACTCTGCACGTCATACGGGAAAATCGGTGGATTTTGGTTTGACGGCATGTGGGACAAAAAAGGTGCAGATTGGCAAGAAGACAGGCTTTACGGAACGATAAGAAAATATCAACCGACTGCAATGATAATTAATAATACTGGACTTTCTGAATTAGGAAAGCTTGGTCACAAAGAACTCGACAGCGTAACGTTTGAACGTGGCAAGCCAAAATTCGTAGACAAAAGTGAACGCCCCGTAGCAGGGGAAATGTGCCAAATTTTCAATGACCATTGGGGTTATGCAAAATACGATATTGATTATAAACCCGTAAAAACGCTCATAGAAGATTTGGTTGATTGCAGAAAATATAATTGCAATTATTTATTAAACGTAGGACCGTGTGGCGACGGCAGTTTAAGAACGATAGATAAAGGCATATTAGAAGAAATCGGAAAGTGGGTTTCTTTAAACAAAGGATTTATTTACAATATAAAAGCAAGCACCATAACTGCGGAAAATGCAGACGTTCTCACCGACGGTGAAAAATATTATGCAGTTATAAAAGGTGTGGGAATGAGTGGAAATCCGAACGTTACTATAGAAATGGGCGGTGCTAAGAAAGTTGTGATAAATGCAAAAGTTACTAATGCTAAATGGTTAGATAGTGGTAAAAGCATACCAGTAACGGATAATTCATTTTATGCTGAACCATTTTTATACGGCACGAGCATGCAAGTGCGTGTAGCCGTGTTAGAACTTGAAATATAATTTAAGGTGAAGTTATGGGATTTTTTAAAGAACCTGCAAGGCAAACGGAAATTTACGGTGAGTACGACGTAGTTGTTGCTGGCGGTGGTGTTGCTGGGATATCAGCGGCACTCGCTGCGGCAAGGCAAGGCGCAAAAACCGTACTGATTGAAAACACTTATATGCTTGGTGGACTTGCAACAAGCGGTGTCGTAACAAATTATCTACCCATATGTGACGGCAATGGAAAACAAGTTGCTTTCGGAATAGCAGAAGAACTTTTGAAACTTTCTATTAAGCACGGATATGATAAAGAATACCCGAAAGCATGGATAGAAGGCGGTACTTTAGAAGAAAAAGAGAAAAAACGTTATCAGGTTTATTTTAATCCTAACGTGTTTGCTATTCTATGTGAACAGTTGCTAATAGAAAACGGTGTAGAAATTTTATATGGTACAACACTTGTCGGCGGAATCAGAAATCAGTCGGGCGACTTCTTAAAAGCTGTTTTCATTGAAACGCGTGGCGGAAGATATGCAATAGTTGGAAAAAGCTTTGTTGATACTACGGGTGACGCGTCGCTTTATCGTTTTGTGGGGGAAACCACGGATAAAACCGTTAAGGGCAATACCCTTGCTTGGTGGTTTTACGAACTACTTGACGGTGAAATGTACGTTAGAGAACGTGGGTCAAGAGATATAGATAGTGCTACTAACAGTTCTGTCGGCGGATTTGAAGGGATAGACGCTAGAGAATTAACCGATAAAACGGTAAAAGTACACGGCAAATTACTTGATGATTTCTTATCAAACGGCGAAGAATCATTAAAACATACCTTGGCAATAATTCCTACGATTCCTGACGTTAGAATGACTAGAAAGATAATAGGTGAATATTATCTAGACAGAATTCCTGACAACAAAAAGTATTTTAGCGACAGCGTTGGAACTTTCCCCGACTGGATTAGACGGGGACCGTGTTATGAACTTCCGTTCAGGTGTTTATGGTCTAAAACACTAAAAAATTGCGGTACTGCCGGACGAAGTATATCTACTACCGAAAATATGTGGGAATTGACTAGGGTTATTCCTGTATGTGCCCTAAGTGGTCAGGCAATAGGTACTGCCGCTGCTATGTGCGACGATTTTTCTAAAATAGACGTAGATAAATTGCAACAGACGTTGAAAGATAACGGTGTGGTAATACATTTGTCGCAAATAGATATAAATTATGAAAATTAAAGCAAACAATATTAAGACGTATGCTTTAAGAGATTAGCGTATAGCGTATTAGTGAATAAATTATCGTGAGGTATAGGGTGTTACCAGAGATTAAAAAAACAGTTTTACAAGACCTAAATTTTGTAAAAGATTGGCAGACGGTTATTTTTCGTAATTATTCTTACGTGCCAACAGAAAACATTGCTAGTGTGCTTAAAACAGACGTTGCAGTAATTGATAAAGAGGCGAGTCGTCTAGGGCTTGTTTTTGAAGAGCAAAACTTGATTTTTAGCCAGAAAGGATACCAAACTATTATTCGCAATAATTGGTTTATATTGCCTTACTCGCAGTTGACGACGTTGACTAAAATGACGGAAGAAAGGTTGAACTTCATATTAAGAGAAGAGGACTTTTTTGCTGGTAAACTTGGCGGATTTAAGCCTTGCTGTGAAGAAGTTTATTATTGCCCATTAACTGAAGATGAAATAGTTAAAACGGAAAAAATTGCAAGCGTTATAAAAAAATATTTGCAAAAAGATAAAGTTAAACCGTTTGAGTTTTTCGATAGCCTTAATAAAAATTGCCAAACCGATAGCGCAAGAAAAGTAAATGATAACAATTTGATTGTTCACGGCTATCTTTCGCCGTGTGGCAATGCGTTCAAAACGGACAGTAGAGAGTATCTTACAGACCAACTGTTAAGTGAATATGCTAATTGCGGAATAAAAGGTATATGGATACATGGAGTACTCTCGACCTTGTCATATAATCCTTTCAATCCAGAAGAAAGTGTAGGTTATGAAGACAACCGTAAGGAATTAAAATCGCTGATTGACAGAGCCTTAAAGTTTGGTATAAAAATTTATCTTTATCTTAACGAGCCAAGAAGAATTCCTTTGGAAAAATTCAAAGGTCAAGAACACCTATGCGGTACTGTTTTAAACGGGTTCGGTAGTTTATGTACTTCTACTAAAGAAGTAAGAGAATACTTATATAATGCCGTAAAGGATTTGGTTGTATATTGCGAAAATTTAGGCGGTATTTTTAATATTACAATGAGCGAATATCTTACGCATTGTAAATCGCACGTACAAACAGATTGCCCTAGATGCAAAGATATTCCTATGGAAGAACTCTGCGCGGATACGATTAATTTGATAGCAAAGGCAGTCCGTGATAGTGGTAAAAATACTGAAATGATTGCTAACCTTTGGGGCTGGTCACCAAATAATATGTGGAACGAAACTCAAATTTTGCATGGCATAGAGTTGATTGACAAGGACGTTTCCATTATGGAAACAAGCGAATTTTGGTTAGATCTTAATAAAGGTGGCGTAAAGTTAAATCTAGTAGACTATTCCGTTTCAAATCCAGGACCAAGCAAACTTTCTGCGTTAAAGTATAAAAAGGCTAAACAGAAAGGTCATAAAGTATATGCAAAAGTGCAATTTAATAATAGTTGGGAATGTTCTTGTGTTCCGTATCTGCCAGCGTTTGATTTGGTTGTAGAACACTTGAATAATTTACAAGCAGTTGGTGTTAAAAACTTGCTGCTTTCGTGGACTACCGGTGGGTATCCGTCAAAAACCTTAAAACTTGTAAATGAATTTTATAGCGATACTAATTTTTCTCTTGAGAAATTTTATAAAGATAACTATAATTATCCAGAAATAGTGAAAAAAGCAGTATCCTTATTTTGCGAAGGGTTTAGAAGTTTTCCATTTTCAATAAACGTCTTGTATTATTCACCGCATACGCTTGGACCATCAAATCTTTGGAGCTTAAAGCAAGAAAACAAACGCTCGTCAATGGTGTGTTTTTCTTTTGATGATTACAAAAATTATACGTCGCCGTATCCTTACGCGGTATACGTTCGTTTGTATCGTAAACTCTTAAATAGGTTTATGAAAGCCATGGATCTGCTGGAAAAATATACAAGCGATAAGGATATATGTGAAATTTATAATTATATTCGAGTTGCATACGTGCATTTTAAGGCTGATTTGTTACAGACGCGGTTTTCTCATTATAAAAATAAACCTATCAAAAACAAAGAAGTTCTATTAGACTGTTTGAATAAAGAAAGACAAATAACCGTCGAACTCATTAAACTTATTGCAAAGGATGCTCGTATCGGGTTTGAAGCGTCAAATCATTATTTTTATACTGAAAGAAATCTTTTGGAAAAAATTATAAACACCGATAAACTTATCGAAGAGTTGACGTCCATATAGAAATCTAATTAAACAACTATTTAGCAATGTACAAACAAAATATTGCTTGATAAAGCGAGGGAAAAGTAGTACAATTAATCAAAGGTTTATTATGGATTTGCTATTAGATATTTTGTTTGAAGTTTACGTTGAACTTATGGGGCTCATCGTTCCCGAAGAAAAAACTACTACTAAAAAGTTTAGAGTGTTGGTTGCGCTTATTGCGTTCACCGTTTTAATAGGGGTGGCTGCCCTTATAATTTGGGGCTGCGTTCTCATTACGGAAAAAAACAATCTTTTCGGTATAATTCCTATCGTTATAGGCGGCGTTATTTCAATTGCTCAAATAGTTGCAGGTATTATCATAAGCATTAAGAAAAACAGCTAATTTAAATAAATATTATTTAAACCATTGACAAAAATTTTGGTTAATGGTAAATTATAATATGACCATATAATGGTTAAATCAATAATAAAGAAGGAAAAATCATGGCTAACGTACTTCAAGCAGGATATGCAAAAGCAAACATCAATCCCCCTATGGGAATCAATATCGCAGGTTATTATAAAGTCCGTATTGCAGACGGCATATTAGACGATTTAGAAATTGTAGGTCTCGCATTAAAGGCAAACGACAAAACCGTACTCTTTATGAGTATCGATCATTGTGGCGTTAAAATGAACTACATCAAAAAGTTCAAAGCGGCTATCACCGAAAGAACGGGTATTGAAGAAGACGCTATATTTATGTCGGCAACCCACACTCATACGGGTCCTGCTTTTGGACTTAACAATCCTTTGGAAGATGGTTATATCGACTTCGTGGCAACGAGATTTGCAGACGTTGCGCAGTTCGCTATCGAAGATTTAAAGCCCGCAAAAATGGGTCAAGGTCAAGGCTTAGCACCCAACATCAGTTTCGTTCGTCGTTTCCGTATGAAAGACGGTACGGCTAAAACCAACCCCGGTGTAAACAACCCCGATATCGTTGCGCCTATCGGCGACGTTGACGAAAGAGTTATCGTTCTCCGCTTCGACAGAGAAAATGCAGACACTATCGTTTTAGTTCACTTTGCAGATCACCCCGACGTAGTTGGCGGATGCAAAATCTCAGGTGACTGGCCGTCGATGACCAGAAGATTTGTGGAAAAATCCATAGACAATACCAAGTGCATACTATTCAACGGTGCGCAAGGTGACGTGAACCACGTTAACGTTCACCCCAAGCCCGGTGATTTCAACGATATGTTCAACGACTTTGACGGTTGCTCACGTGGTTACGGACACGCAAGGCACATGGCACGCGTTGTAACTGGCGCAGTATTGCAAGTTTACGACAAGGTTGAATACGTTGACGTTGATTCTATTAGATACTCGTTAAATATCGTAGATATCGCAGCTAACAAGGCAACTAAGGAAGAACTCGTTTTAGCACATAAGTATAACGATTTACATAACGCAGGTAAAGACGACGAAATTCCTTACAAGGCAATGATGCTCACTACCGTTGTTGCAGAAGCAGCAAGAATGGTAAGACTAGAAAATGCCGACGATTTCTTCAAACTTCCGTTTGCAGGCGTTGCTATCGGTAACGTAGCGTTCTTTGGTATTCCGGGCGAACCGTTCACGGGTATCGGTAGGGGAATAAAAGAGGCTGCTGGTTGGGACTACGTTCTTCCGTGCTGTTTAACCAACGGTAGTGAAGGCTATTATCCAATGAAAGACTCTTACGACGAAGGCGGATACGAAGCGCGTTCTTCCGGATTTAAGGCAGGAACGGCAGAAAAGATTATTGAAGAAGGTTTGAAGATTTTAGCAGACCTTAGAAAATAAGTTTTGTATTTGATAAGCGGTGGGTAGCCAAGAGTTACCCACCGTTTTTACGTTTAGTGCAAAAAAATCGTTGACAAAAGCATAAGGTTATGATAAAATACCATTAATTAAAGGCGTTGAAGAAGAGCGCGCGAAGGAAAGCCGTTCAGAGAGACGACGGGTGGTGCAAGTCGTTTGGTGGATTGTCGTTGCGGTAGCTTTTGAGCCGAAGGGAAGAAAACCGTAGTGAGTAGACCCCTTCCGTGATTGCTGCGTTAAGGTCATAGGGATTGATAGATCCTGAAGTGGCGGAGTTTCCGCAATTTGAGTGGTACCGCGGGTATTAATAATGCTCGTCTCAAAGAACGAATCTTTGGGGCGATTTTTTTTGCCCTTAAAACAAGGAGATAGGTTATGGAACAAATGACAGGTCTGGATTTGAAAATTAAAGAAATGGCGCGCCGTATTCGCGAACTTCGCGATGTCGTCGGGCTTTCAGTTGCAGACATGGCGCAAAAAACGGGTGTTTCCGAAGAAGAATATATTTTATGTGAAAACGGAAATAACGACCTTAACTTTGCGTTTATTTATCGTTGCGCGCTTGCGCTCGGCGTAAACGTTACCGATATTATAGAAGGTTATAGTCCCAAACTTAAAGGTTATACGGTTACTAGAAACGGTGCAGGTCAGCAGATTGCTAACGCTCACGGTATGACCTATTATAATATGGCGTACGCCTTCCAAAATCGTATTGCAGAACCACTTTACGTCAAGAGCGTTTACTCGGAAGAGGCGCAGCATAAGGATATCGAACTTACCACTCACGCAGGGCAGGAGTGCGATATCGTCGTTGACGGATATTTGATGGTTCAAATCGGTGAGCATAAAGAAGTTTTAGGACCGGGGGACAGTATTTATTACGATAGTGATAAGCCTCACGGCATGATAGCGGTAAACGGCAAGGATTGTATTTTCTACGCAATCGTTCTAAATCCTACGGGCGAGCCTATCCCTGAACTTTCGGATAGAAAGTTAGAGACTGTCAAAGTTAAAAGGGAAAAGAGTAAGGACGATAAAGACCGTATTTATAAAAATTATATCGACGTTACAGAAGACGAAGACGGTACGCCGACTTCTATTAAATTTAAGAATACCGACAAGTTTAACTTTGCGTTCGACTTGGTTGACGCGCTTGCTGAGCGTGAGCCTGATAAACTCGCAATGCTACACGTTGCTAAGGATAAAACCGAGAGAAGATTTACTTTTAAAGATATAAAGAAAGAGTCTGCTCGTTGCGCTAACTACTTTAAGTCGTTAGGCATTAAGAAAGGCGATAGGGTAGTGTTAGTATTAAAACGTCATTATCAGTTCTGGTTTGCAATGATAGGTCTTAATAAACTCGGCGCGATAGCAATACTTGCAACCAACCAACTTCAAGAGCACGACTTTGAATATCGCTTTAAGGCGGCAGGCGCAAGCGCGATTATCTGTACTGCGGACGGTGAAACGGCGCATCAGGCGGAGATTGCAGCCGCTAACTGCCCCGATATGAAGATTAAGATTATGGTCGGCGGTAAAAGGGACGGCTGGCGTGACTTTAACGAAGAATACGTTATGTATAGCACGACTTTCAAGCGTACTGCGGAAACCCCGTGCGGAGACGATCCGTTGCTTATGTTCTTTACTTCGGGAACGAGTGGCTATCCCAAAATGGCACTTCATAACCATAAATATCCGCTCGGTCATTTCCATACCGCTAAATACTGGCACAACGTTGACCCCGACGGACTGCACTTTACTATATCAGATACGGGCTGGGCAAAGTCTATGTGGGGTAAGCTTTACGGACAATGGTTGTGTGAGGCGGCAACCTTCGTTTACGATTTCGATAGGTTTGACGCGGCTGATATTCTGCCTATGTTTGCAAAATATCATATCACTACGTTCTGCGCACCGCCCACAATGCTGAGAATGCTCATTAAAGAAGATATTTCAAGATACGATTTCTCTTCCGTTCAGCATATGTCAACGGCAGGTGAGGCTCTTAACCCCGAAGTTTATTATCAGTTCGAAAAACTTACGGGATTGCAGATAAAAGAAGGTTTCGGTCAGTCGGAAACGACTATGCTAGTCGGCAACTTGGTTGGAAAACCGCATAAGATAGGTTCTATGGGTAGACCTGCGCCTATTTACGATATAGATATAGTTGACGATAACGGCAATTCTGTTAAGGTCGGTGAAGTTGGTGAGATAGTAGTAAACGTTTCTAACGGCGCGCCTTGCGGATTGTTCACAGGCTACTATCGCGACCAAGAAAAAACCAAAGAAGTATGGCACGACGGATTTTATCACACGGGCGATACCGCTTGGCGTGATGAAGACGGTTTCTACTGGTACGTTGGTCGTGTAGACGACGTTATTAAGTCTTCGGGATACCGTATTGGACCGTTTGAAATTGAAAGCGTTATCATGGAACTTCCCTACGTTTTAGAGTGCGGCGTTTCGGCTGAACCAGACGAAGTCCGTGGTCAGGTAGTTAAGGCAAGTATAGTTCTCGTTAAAGGTACAGAGCCGAGCGAAGAATTGAAGAAAGATATCCAAAACTACGTCAAGGCTAAGACCGCGCCCTATAAGTATCCTAGAATAGTCGTGTTCAGAGATGAACTGCCCAAAACCGTTAGCGGTAAGATACAGAGAAATAAACTTTAATAAAAAGCATAATAAAAAATATTCCGTCTTTTAATAAAGGCGGAATTTTTTTATGCTAAGTGATATACATTTTGTCATAAAAATGTTAAAATGTATATACACGAGGGAAAAAATATGTTAAAGAGATTTTTATCATACTATAAACCGCATAAACTTACCTTTACGCTGGATATGATAGCGTCGTTTTTGGTGGCTATGCTTGGGATTGTTTATCCTATAATAACAAGGGCAATGTTAAACGACTTTATCCCCGAAAAACAGTACAATATGATAATAATTTGCGGTAGTGCGCTGCTTGCGCTATATTTTGTTAAACTACTGCTTAACTATTTCATACAGTACGAAGGACATATGGTCGGTGTAAAGATGCAAGCGCAAATGCGCAGCGATATGTTTAACCATCTGCAAACCTTGCCTTATAAATTTTACGACAATAACGAAACGGGCAAGATTATGTCAAGAATGACCAGCGATTTAAACGACATAAGCGAACTCGCTCACCACGGCCCTGAAAACATTTTAATATCGGGCATATCCATAATAGTTGCGTTTATATATCTTATGACTATAAACGTTTACCTTACCTTAATAATTTTCGTTTGCGTACCGTTTTTAATCATTATATCCTTTTCGGTAAGAAAGAAAATGCGAGATGCGTTTATGGAAAGTCGAAAATCAATAGCGCAGATCAACGCGTCGTTGGAGAGTAGCATATCGGGAATAAGGGTAACCAAAGCCTTTAACAACTCTGAAACCGAAAAGGCAAAGTTTGAAGAGGGCAACGCATCTTTTGTGTCTTCACGCAAAAAGTCTTACCACGCTATGGGAATATTCCACTCAACGTCCACTTTCGTAACCGAAATTTTTAACGTTGTGGTGTTGATTGCAGGCGGTCTGTTCTTATACGCAGGTTCAATTGAACTCGGCGACTACGCGACGTTTATAGTTTCAATAAACGTGTTCTTGGCACCCGTTCGCCAACTCATAATGTTTATGGAACAGTATCAGAACGGCGTTACTGGATTTAAGCGATTTATCGAGATTATGGATACCGAGAGCGAAAAGGATAAAGACGGCGCAAAGGACGTCGGCGTTTTGGAAGGCAGAATACGCTTTGAAAACGTAACGTACGGTTACGGCGAAGAAGGCGACGTTTTGCACGACCTTTCTCTTGAAGTTAAAAAAGGACAGATGTTCGCGCTTGTCGGACCTAGCGGCGGCGGTAAAACTACTATATGTCACCTTATACCGCACTTTTACGAAGTTGAGCGCGGCAAAATTTACGTCGACGATTATGAACTGCACGATATAACCGCTGCAAGTTTAAGACAGAATATAGGCATAGTTCAACAGGACGTTCATCTTTTTAATACTAGTATACGCGATAATATCTTATACGGTAGACCGTCCGCAACCGAAGAAGAAGTCATAGCGGCGGCAAAACGCGCTAATATCCACGACTACGTGTTATCGCTTGAAAAAGGCTATGATACAGTAATCGGCGAAAGGGGCGTAAAACTTTCAGGCGGACAGAAACAAAGGCTGTCTATCGCAAGAGTGTTCCTTAAAAATCCGCCCATACTGATTTTGGACGAGGCGACTAGCGCGCTTGATAATACAACCGAACTTCTTATACAAAAATCACTCGACGAACTCTGTAAAGGCAGAACGACTATAGTCGTCGCGCATAGACTTTCAACCGTAAAGAACGCAGACGAGATTGCAGTCGTATCCGACGGCAGAATAATAGAGCAAGGCACGCACGAAGAACTACTTGACCTAAACGGTGAATACTCTAAGCTCTACAAAATGCAATTTAAGGACGAAGAAAAATAATAAAAAGCCCTGCTTACGAGCGGGGCTTTAAGTTTAGTTTCTATTTATTTCTTTAACGGTTAGAGTGTTATCTTTTACGGTGAACTTTACGTTGAAGTCTGCGTAATTCATGCCGTACTCTCTGCCGTCGTCCTGATAGGACGGGCGTGGGTCGTCAGATAGACACTCGATTAAACCTTGGCGTTTTTCTTCGGGGATAACCGATAATAATTCATTGCTTACAACCACTTGCAATTTATAATCTTTGACTTTCTCTGCGTATCCGCCCGTTGCGTCTAAGTGGCAATCGGTAAAGGGAAGATATGGCTTAATATCGTAAATAGGCGTTCCGTCCAAAAGGTCTGCGCCCGACACTATAAGCACGTCACCGTAGTTGTCGGTGTGTTCAACGTTTACAAGTTTTACCGACGACAGTCCTAGACTGTTAGGGCGGAAAGGGGAACGGCTTGCAAAGACGCCGACGCGCTCGTTTCCACCGAGGCGTGGCGGTCTAACGGTGGGGGTAAACTCTTTGACGTGGGATAGCGAAAAGTCAAAGATAAGCCAAAGGTGAGAAAACCCGTCTATGCCGCGCAGAGCGTCCTTGGTTCGGTATTCGGGAAGAAAAACCACGCGCGATAAAATAGACGGTGCTCTTCCGCTCTGTCTGGGTATTCCGAATTTTTCCTTAAAGTCCGATTGAATATAAGCTATCGGTTTAATCTCTGCCATAGTTCACCTTAAACTAATCTAACTAATAAAGAAGCCGCTATCGCATAGCGACTTCTTTATTTTAAGAATTTTTGTCTTTATACCAGTTTTTAACGATTTCACAAACGCCTTCCGCAAGAGAACTTATATTCCAGTCGGTAGTGTTTACGATTAGGTGATAAGATTTTCTTTCGCCCCAGTCCTTTTCTGATATAAGAAACCTAGTGCGCTTACGGTTTTTATCAATGTGATTGATTTTTTTCTTTATCGCCTTAGGGGAAAGGTTTTCGCCGTCGTTTGCCCTTTCAATACATCTAGCGATACGAGCGTTAATATCAGCGCAAACGAAGATATTAAACGGGTCGTGTTCTTTTAAAAGAACGTCAGCGTTTCTGCCGACGATAACGCAGTTTTTGCCGAGCGCGGCAATTTCGTCGATAACGCGTTTTTGTTCTAGAAGTATTTCCATTTTTGGCGCAGCAATATACATTGGCGAAGAAAATGAATGCTTAAACGTTAAAGGTGCAACGTGAAGGTGCGCGCTCGTTAAAGCGTGTTCAACGTAGTTTTCATCAAGGTTGTGACGGGAGGCAATGGTCGCGATAATTTCTTTATCGTAATAGTCATAGCCTAAAAGTTCTGCAAGTCTTTTCCCAAGCTCTCTTCCGCCACTACCGAATTCACGGCTTATGGTTACGATATTCATTTAATGCTCCTCGATTTAAAATACAACAAAACTATCCGCCCTTAGTTCGACGGAGAGTTTTGAGTGTTTTTTTAAGTTAAAATTCTCAAGAAAAAAATTATTCAGCGGGTTTGAGTTTTTCTTCTTCAAACGCAGCGAGAATAACTTTAATAAGCTCTTCTCTGGTCTCAGTCTTGATGGGGTGAGCTATATCTTTGTATTCGCCGTCGCCGGTCTTTCTGCTGGGCATTGCAATAAAATAGCCCTCGTTGCCTTCAATAACCTTAATGTCGTGTACGACAAAACAGTCATCAAAGGTAACTGATGCAACAGCTTTAAGTTTGCTGTCGTCTTTTTTCACGATTCTGACTCTGACGTCGGAAATTTTCATAGTTGTTACCTTCCTTAACATATATTATGTACATTGTATCACACAAATTTAATAATTTCAATAGGTTTTTTTAAAAAAACTTTAATTTTTTTAAATTTTTGTGCTATTTTTACCCTTTTTTGCATAAATTTTGGGTATGAGAACCAAATTTTGTCTTAGTAGTTATGAAAAAATACATTTTGTAGGTATAGGCGGTGTGTCAATGAGCGGTATTGCAAAGTACGTTTTATCAAAAAACGGAAGTGTAAGTGGTAGCGATCTTATAAAAAACGACGTTACTGACGAACTTGAAAAATTGGGTGCGAAGATTTTTAACGAGCACAAGGAAAGCAACGTTTTAAACGCTGACGCCGTTGTGGTAACGTCTGCTGTAAGTGTGGACAATCCAGAAGTTTTAGAGGCTAAACGGCGTGGGGTGGACGTGTTTGACAGAAGTAAGGTGCTTGGCGATATTATTTCACTTTACAAAAACTCTGTGGCGATTGCAGGTTGTCACGGAAAAACTACCGCCACAGCTATGATATCCGAAATACTGATAGAGGGTGGAAAAGATCCAACCGTGTTTATAGGTGGTGATTATGTGGGTGCAAAACGGTTTAGATTGGGAAACTCCGACGTTGCGGTTGCAGAGGCGTGCGAATACAAAAAGAACTTGCTTGATATAGACGCTAAAATCGCCGTCGTATTAAACCTTGACAACGACCATATGGACTGTTATAACGGCATGAAAGAGATGACCGAAACGTTTAGAAAGTTTACCGAAAAAAGCCTTGCCGTCTTAAACGCCGACGATTTATATTTGGATAAACTATTTAATTCCGCCACCGTAACGTTCGGTATAGACCGCCCTGCGACCTATACTGCAAAATCTATTAAGTATAACGGAAGGGGGTATTCGTTTAGTCTATGCAAGCATTACCGTCCTATTGCAAGAATTAATCTTCAAGTTTTCGGCTGGCATAACGTTTATAACGCGCTTGCCGCTTGCGCTGTTGCCGATCTTTTAGGGGTTTCTACGCGTGCGGTAAAACGCGCGTTAGAAGGCTTTTGCGGAGTAAAACGCCGCAACGAATATTTGGGCGAAAAGTACGGCGTTCAATATTTTGCAGATTACGCCCACCACCCAAGCGAGATAGCGGCAACACTAAGCGCGTATAGACAAACGGGTCAAAGATTTTTCGTGGTATTTCAACCGCATACCTATTCAAGAACCAAGTTTTTAATGGGTGAATTCGTAAACGCGTTTAAAGATGTTGATAGTCTTATCATTTATAAAACCTATGCGGCAAGAGAAGATTTTGATGTGGACGGCAGCGCGGAAAAACTTTACGAAAACCTTAAAAAAGAAGGCTGCGACTGCAATTACGTTTACGATATAGAAAACCTTAACGCGTTATTAAGTTCTCTTAAAGGATACGACAAGGCACTCGTTCTAGGCGCAGGGGATATATACGAGATTTTTAACGATTGCGTATTAAAGAAGTGATTTAGGCGAAGAATAATTTTAACACGATTTATCTACCTTAATGGTGAAGGGCGTTGATAAAATCAAATTTATATAAAAGCCTAGTTAAAATTTTAAAAAAGACACCTAAAAACGTTTGCAAAAATTTTCATTTCGTTGTATTATTAAATTACAAAATTATAATAGGAGAAAATTTGCAAAATGGTGCAGAAAAAAAGAAAGATAGCCGTACTCGGTACGGGAAACGTTGGCGCGACTATCGCGTATGCTTTAACTTTACAGGGCGTTTGCTCGGAAATCGTTCTCGTTGATATCAACAAGGAAAAGGCAGAGGGCGAGGCTCTCGATATTTCTCAATGCGCTGCGTGCGTTCCTTCCGTTAAGGTTTGGAGCGGTGAATACGAAGACGTTGCTGGTTCGGATATCGTAGTAGTTACTTTCGGCGTAGGTAGAAAACCCGGTCAGTCTAGATTGGATTTAGCAGGCATTAACGTTGGTATTTTGAAGAGCGTTATAGGCAACGTTGCAAAAATCGCACCTGATGCTTTATACGTAGTAGTTTCTAACCCCGTTGACGTTCTTACTTACGTTACTATTAAAGATACCGGTCTTCCCGTAAATCAGGTTATCGGAACGGGTACGTTACTCGATTCAAATAGACTTGTTCAGGCTGTTGCTGCTTACTGCAACGTTGACGCTAAGAACGTAAACGCTTACGTTTTCGGTGAACACGGCGACGCTTGTATGGCTCCTTGGAGTCTTTGCACCGTTTGCGGTATGCCGATTAGGGATTACTGCACTAAGATTATGGGCGTTAAACCTGATGCGTTAGAAGAAGAACTCAACAATATTTACGCAGGTATGGTTGCAGCTGGTTCTAAGGTTATCAAGGCTAAGGGCGCAACTTTCTACGCTATCGCAGCGTCAACCGTTCAGCTTATTAAGGCTTTGGTTGCTGATACCGATACTATCCTTTCCGTATCTACACTTCTTAACGGCGAATACGGCGCGAAAGATCTTTGCACCGGCGTTCTTTGTAAGGTTGGCGGTTGTGGTATTAAAGAAATCGTAAACGTTGAACTTCCTGAAGACGAAATGAAACTCTTCTCGGAAAAACTTCAATCTCTTGATAATACCTTTAACGCGCTTAACGTTAGAAAGTAAGGTAAAAAGTCCCGGTTAGGGATTATAAAAGGGAGTAGTTTGCGCAAAGTTTTTGCGTTTGCAATATCGTCAGTACGGCAATTTGTCCGGTATTGCAAGATTACCTAAGGTAGTTTTAACAAGACTTTTATCGTAATTAAACGGTAGAAGTCTTTTGTTTTGGTTTTACTTTATTCGTTAAAGCCTTAAAAGGAGAGATACATATGAAAATTTTTATTCTTATAATGTTTGCTCTGACTTACGTTCTAATTATCGCGTTTCCTAAGTATAAACCGCACGCAACGGGCGCGGCGGCACTTGTGTGCGCGGTAAGCTGTATTATCGCAGGTTATACCAAGTGGCATGAGCCTATAACTAGTGCGATAAACTATAACGTAGTTATGATGCTAGTCGGTATTATGATTACCGTTGGACTGTTTACCGAATCGGGTATGCCGAATAAACTTGCGGACAAGCTTATTTCAAAAGTTCCAAACGCTATGTGGATATTAGTGCTTTTGTCAGTATTAAGTGGCGTTATCTCAGCGTTTGTAGATAACGTTGCAACCGTGCTAATGCTTGCGCCTATCGGTCTTACCATTGCTAAAAAGGTCGGTGTTTCACCCATACCAGTCTTGATAAGTATATCCGTTTCAAGTAACTTGCAGGGTGCTGCAACGTTGGTTGGCGATACTACGTCGGTTATGCTAGGTGCACACGCTAATATGAGTTTTATGGACTTCTTATTTATGCACGGTAAGCCGTCTATATTCTGGGCGGTTGAGTTAGGCATGGTTTTAACTATTCCCGTACTTATTATACTGTTTAGAAAGCAGAACGTTAGGTTTTCTTATGCGTCGGAAAATATTCAAGTTAAAAACCTTTTCCCAACGTATATGCTTATCTTAAATATTCTCGCATTAGTTTTATGTTCGTTTATCCCTATCCCCGAAGGCTTTATTGCAGACCACATAAACGGTCTAGTTTGCTTGTTCTTCGGTTTGGTGTGTATGGTGTATCACTTATTTACCGTTAAGGATAGGGAAGTTGTTGAAACTAGCGAGAGCGGCGAACAGGTGACTAAGGTTGTAAACGGTAAAAAACAGGCGTTAAAGGACGTCGTTAACTCTATCGACTTCCCGACCGTGCTGTTCTTAATCTTCCTTTTCGTCATAATTTCAGCCGTTACTGCGGTGGGAATTATAACCGACATAAGCAATTTCTTCCGTTCGGTAGGAAGTAAGAACATATTCTTGTTATATACCCTTATCGTATTTGGCTCGGTGCTTATATCAGCGTTTATTGATAATATACCTTACGTTGCGACAATGTTGCCTGTAATATCAGAACTCGTTATCGGTATGCCGGGCGTATCGCAAAACATTGCGTACCTTTTATACTTCGGCTTACTTTGCGGCGCAACACTCGGCGGAAATATTACCCCCGTCGGTGCATCAGCAAACGTCGTTGCAATCGGTATGCTCAATAAAGAAGGGTATAAAGTTAAGTCGAGCGACTTCTTCAAAATCGGAATACCGTTCACACTCGTTGCCGTTCTCGGCGGATATCTGTTCTGCTGGTTCGTGTGGGGAATGTAACGGAAAATCATTAAGAAAAACAAAAAAGGCAGGTTTGATCCTGCCTTTTTAACTTTAAATCTCTTTAAATCTAATCAATAAACTTCAACGCCCGTAGGGGAGAACATAAAGATGTTTTTACCCATCTCGTAAATGCCGCCGCCCAAAGCGTATATAGCACCGGATAACATATCCAAAACTCTAACCGCCGTTTCGGGTTTAAGTTCGGTTAAATGAACGATAGTGTTTTTACCTGCTTTAAGCGAATCGATAATAACTTCGACGTCAGAGTATGACGACGGTGAAAATACCGAGACAGGACCTTTTGTGTCTGCGGTCTGCTCAGCGGGTTTAACGGTTTCAAACTCACCAAAGTTTACACGATCGTTTCTTGTTTTAGGTTCTTTACCAAATAAATCAAAAAGTCCCATTATATTTTCTCTCCGTAATTTCTTTCGCCGAAAATAGTTCTGCCAAGCCTTATCATATTACTGCCGTTATTTATAGCGATTTTATAATCAGAGGACATACCCATTGAAAGTATGGAAAGGTTAAGTCCACTAGATTTTAGTTTATCATAAATTCCGCGCATTTTCAAGCACAATTCTTTAAGTAGTTCTTTATCGTCGGTCTGGGGTAGCATTGCCATAAGTCCAACGACTTTGACGCCGTTAAGGTTAGATGCAATCTCTTTAACAAAACTCTCAGCGTTATCGGTATCAAATCCGCTTTTTGAGAGTTCACCGCCAACGTTTATTTCGATAAGTACGTTTTGCACGGTATTAAGTTTTATTGCCTGCTTAGATATTTCTTCTGCTAAATGCACGCTATCAACCGACTGAATAAGGGAAACTTTTCCTACAAGATACTTGACCTTGTTGGTTTGCAGATGCCCGATAAACTGTTGTTCCGCACCCACGATTTTATCGTGTTTTTCCCTAAATTCTTGTACTCGGTTTTCCGCAACGACTTTAAGCCCTGCGCTTATAGCGTCGTTAATGGTTTCCGCGCTCATAGTCTTAGTCGCGCCAACTAGGGTGATTTTTTCACCAAGGTTGTTGCCATTTGATATTTCTTCTAAGACGGCTTTAAGGTTTTGTGTATTCATTATTTTGAATTTATAACGTCGGTCATGTTATAAAGTCCGCTCTTTTTGCCTGCGATAAAGTTAGCCGCTGCGATAGCACCGTTTGCAAAAACGCTGCGGTCAGTCGCTTGGTGAGATATAGTCACCGTTTCAAAGTTGCCTGCAAAAATAACGTCGTGTTCACCAACGATATTACCGCCGCGTACTGCGTGTATACCTATTTCCTTTTTGTCGCGTTTACCGCAAATACCTTTTCTGCCGTATGTATACTCTTTTTCGGGCAGAACTTCTTTTGCAGCGTCCGCAAGCATAAGGGCAGTACCGCTCGGCGCGTCCACTTTTTGGTTGTGGTGTTTTTCTATAATTTCAATATCGAATCCGTATAGGGTAGCCGCCGCCTTTTTTACTAGGTCAAGAAGAAGGTTTACGCCAAGCGACATATTACCCGAACGGAAGACTGCAATCTTCTTGCTAGCGGCGTTTATCTTTTCGATATCCGATTCGGTATATCCGGTAGTGCAAAGAACGGCTGGACAGTTATTCTTAAAACAGAAGTTTAGAATATTGTCTAGGCAGACGGGGGAAGAGAAGTCCACCACGACGTCAACCTTTTCGGTAACTTTATCGAAACTATTGTAAACGGGAAAGTTGGGGTTAGAAAAATCACAGGTGATATCCACGCCGCAAACGGCTTTTGAAAGGTCGTTAAATCCTGCCGCCTCAAACACCTTTTTGCCCATTTTTCCGTTAGCACCGCTAATGAGTATATTTGCCATAATTACTCCTTAATGCAAAAACCGAAGTCTTTTAAGATTTTGATCATCTGTTCGGTGTGTTCGTCTTCAAGTTCGGTAAGCGGCGCGCGAACTATTCCGCTGCCAAGTCCGATAAGTTCGGACGCTTTCTTGACGGGGATAGGATTGACTTCCACGAACATAGCGTCGATTAATGGAAGAAGTCTTTCTTGCAATTCGTAAGCCTCTTTGTTTCTACCAGAAAAATAAAGTCTTGCAACGTCGCCAACTTCTCTCGGCGCAATGTTAGACGCAACCGATATAAGCCCCATAGAACCTATGGACATCATTGCTAAGTTAAGGTTGTCGTCACCCGAATAGAGTGCGGTTTTGCCACGGATAAGACGAGCGGTTTCGCAGATCTGTTCCATGTTTCCGCACGCTTCCTTTATTCCGCCGATATTCTTGTGTTCAGCGATTTCTTCCATAGTGCGTGGAAGAATATTTACACCCGTACGCGCTGGAACGTTGTAGCAAAGAACGGGGATATCCACGTTGTTGCAGATATCGTTATAATATTTTACCAAACCCTTTTGGGTGCATTTGTTATAGTAGGGGGTAACGACAAGTAAGCCGTCCGCGCCTATTTTTTGCGCTAACTGACTTTTCTCAATAGCCTTTTTAGTGCAGTTGCTACCAGAACCGAGAATAAACTTAACCCTGCCTGCGATTTTGTCGTAAGCAAACTTAGCAATACTGTCGTATTCGGAATCGGTAATAGTAGGTGCTTCGCCGGTAGTACCGAGTACGCAAAGCGCGTCTATGCCGTTATTGATCTGATATTCGATTTGACGGGCAAAGGCGTCGTAATCAACACCGTCTGCGGTAAAAGGTGTTATTGCCGCCGTACAAGTACCCTTGAAAATTGTTTTGTTCATAAGGATATCCTTTTATTTCAAATTTTAGATTTTACCTTTGATTGCGTCAAGAGCGATAGCCTTTTCAGCAATCTGAACGGCGTTGGTTGCCGCGCCTTTTCTAATATTGTCGGCAACGCACCAGAGATTGATGCCGTTTTCTACCGTGTCGTCACGTCTAATTCTTCCAACGAAAACTTCGTTCTTATTCTCAGCGGTTAAAGCCATGGGGTAAACGTTGTTCTTAACGTCGTCCTGAACGACAACGCCTTCAGCGTTTGCCAAAATTTCCTTAACCTGTTCGGGAGTGCAAGCCTTTTCAAACTCAATGTTTATTGACTCGCTATGACCGAAGTATACGGGAACTCTAACGCAAGTAGCCGTAACCTTAATCGACTGGTCGTTAAGAATTTTCTTGGTTTCAAAAATCATCTTATCTTCTTCCTTAGTGTAACCGTTGTCCATAAACACGTCGATATGCGGAATACAGTTGCCAAAGATAGGATAGGGGAATTTCTGGGGTGCTTCGCCACAGATACCACCTTTAAGGTCGTTAAAGCCTTTTACGCCTGCGCCTGATACAGCCTGATAGGTCGAGTAAATAACTCTCTTAATCTTGAACGCCTCGTGTAAGGGTTTAAGAACAACCATAGCTTGTATGGTCGAGCAGTTGGGGTTAGCAATAATATTTTTATGCCACTTGATATCTTCAGCGTTACACTCTGGAACTACTAGCGGAACTTCGGGATCTCTTCTCCACGCGCTAGAATTATCAACGACCAAAATGCCGTGTTTAGCAAATATGGGCGCAAACTGTTTGCTGACGTCACCGCCAGCAGAGAAAAGCGCGATATCAATGTTCTTACCTTCAATATTTTTTTCGCTAAGCTCGATAATCTCGTGGGGTTTGCCCATAAAGTCGATTACCTTGCCTGCGGATTTAGCAGATGCGAATAAATAATAATTTTCAACGGGAAGTTGTTTTTCGGTCAAAACTTCCAAAAACTTATTTCCTACCATGCCGGTTGCACCGACGACTGCTACGTTGTACTTTTTCATTGCGTTTTATACTCCTGATAAACATAATATAAGCATAGTTTAACAAACCGAGAGCAAAAAGTAAAGTTTTTTTTACTTAATACGCGATTTTTGTTTGTAAAATATTTAAATTTAGTGTACACTAAAAGCAATATAGTTTTTGAGAAACCTTTTTCGGCGGAATTTTTTTGCTGAAAAAGATCCTAGTGTGGAAATAATATAGACGGAGAACGTGATGGCACAGAAAAAGAAACAGGGCTTAATCGACAGAATGTTGCTCGGTAAAGAAAAATCCGAAGGCTATGCAAGAGCGCAACTTCCCTCTAACCGTTGGGAGTTGTTTTGGGATATTTTTAAGGGAAGATTTTGGAAACTGGTTATCATCAACCTTTTAATGCTTTTATTCTTTATTCCCTTGGTCGCTCTTATATTTTTTAGGTATATCGCGCTTGTCAACTACGGCGTTTTATATCCCTTTAACCAAGGCTTTGGCGTAGGGTACGCGGCGGCAACTTCGCTCGTTGGGTATTCGGAAAACATAGTCTTTAACGTAAACATGCTTATGTATCTGTTTTTGCCGATAGTATCGTGTATAGCGGCGGTTGGAATCTCGGGCGGCGCATACGTAATAAGGAATATGGTTTGGACCGAAGGTATTTTCGTTGCTAACGACTTTTGGCGTGGCGTAAAGCAAAACATCAAACAGATGCTTATTATTGCATTAACCTATTCGCTGGTATTCTATTTTACCATGCTGTCGGTTGCTATGTGCGAACAGAGCATTGCTATGGGCGCGGACCACAAATGGATGTTCGTCGTGTCGGAAATATTGTCGTACAGTTTACTTGCGCTATATTCCATAATGACCTTCCACATGATAACTATGTCGGTAACTTACGACATTAAGTTCCGTCAACTTTTGAAGAACTCTTTCCTTTTGACGATAGGTATGTTCCCGCAAAACATTTTCTTCCTTGCGCTCGGCGCGTTGCCGTTTATATTCTTGCTGTTCGGAAGATTTATGCAAACGCTCGGAATTATGCTTATACTTTTATTCGGGTTGTCACTTATATTCTTGGTATGGACGGATTTCTGCCAATGGTCTTACGATAAGTTCATTAACGATAAAGTCCCAGGTGCTCAGAAGAATAGGGGTATTTACGAGAAGATTAAAGAAAGCGACGCTGGCGCGCTTAAACAGTACAGAGAGCAGATTGCAATGGCGTCGAAAACTGCGCTCAGTTCAAGACCTATTAAGCCTATTACAGACGACCTTAAACTTGAAGAGTTGCCGACGTCGTTTAGGCGTGAAGATATAATCAAACTTAACGAAAGCAAGCAGAGAATTATAGAAGACCATCAAAAATACGTTGAAGAACACAAGAACGATCCTCAATTCCAGCAGTCCGAAGAAGAAATCGCGATTGAAAATCAGGAAAAAGAAGATAGAGAAAAGCGCATAGAAAAAGCAAAGAAAGAACTTGCTAAGCGCAACAGAAACAAATAGTCTTTATAAAAACGCCTTAGATATTCTCAAGGCGTTTTTGATAGAAAAGAGCGTTTATTCGCTTGGAGGCAAACCTTGAACAAACTATTAAAAACTTTGATATTTGAAGGTCAAATATCCATGTCGGTGTTAGATACCACGGACATGGTGAACGACGCAATTAAAATACATAATCTCACGCCGTTAACGGCGGCGGCACTCGGCAGAACTCTTACCGTATGCACCTTTATGGCAAGCAACTTAAAAAACCAAAAGGATAAACTTTCGGTTACCGTTGCAGGTGACGGCGTTGGCGGAAAGATTACCGTGTGTGGAAACGGCGACCTAGACATGCGCGGTTTTATCGACAATCCGCAGGCTGATCTTCCACTTCGTGCGGACGGAAAACTCGACGTCGGCGGTTGCGTAGGAAAACACGGCAGACTTACCGTCGTTCGCAGTATGGGACTTAAAGATCCGTATTCGGGCAGCGCGGAATTAGTTAGCGGTGAAATAGCCGAAGACTTTACCGCCTATTACGCGTATAGTGAACAGCAACCCACGGCAATCGCTTTGGGTGTCAAGATAGGCACGGACGGAACGTGCGTGGGCGCAGGCGGCGTTGTAATGCAAGTCATGCCCGGCGCAAGTGATGCGGCTATCTTTATGGCGGAAGACGTTATGAGCCAGTTGAATAACGTTTCTTCTCTGATACAAGAGATAGGTGCGGAAGGTATATTCGATAAGTTTATAGGGGACGTTGAGTACACGGCTTACGAGCCTAAGTACAACTGTCTTTGCAGTAGAGAATACATTGAAGGGGTGCTTATTTCCTTAGGGAAAAAGGAACTCGACGATATAGTGGAAAAGGAAGGTAACGTCACGGTGGACTGTCAGTTCTGTAACAAGAAATACGTTTTCACCAAAGATGACGTGGATAAATTTTTTAAGTAAGCATGGGACAGATTATTCCGTTTATAAAAAGCGTAGGTACTTATAGAAAACTTGCCGAAGAACGCGCAGGAAAAGAAGACTTTTCAGGCGCGCTCGCCTTTTTGTTTTCTGCAAAAAGCATATCGCTTACCTACGAAGTTATAATGGATATTGCTGACGCTTACGCAGATATGGGGCTTTTGGAACTTTCAAATAAGTTTTGGTTTATGTATATGGATAAAGCCCCGAAAGAAAAGGTTTCGGTAGCCTACGAAGAACTTGCTATAAACTTTTTCTATCTAGACAATTATTGGGCGTCCAGCTATTATTTTCACCTAAAACTAACCACCGACGGACAGATTATGAAAGACGGGCTGGACAAGGAAATAATAGATTTCTTTTCGGGCGAAGAGATGAAGAAGAACGCGTATAGGGTGGCGTATCCTTTTGACCGCGCCGACTATACCTTTGAAACAAAACGCGCAAAACACGCCTTGGCAATAGGCGCGTTTGAAGAGGCAAGGTTATCCCTTTTAAGGATACCGCAGGAAAACCGTACCGAAGAGATTTCAGGCGACCTTGCGGTGGCGTCGTTTATGAGCGACGAACTAGAACTTGCCGAGGCGGTATGTAGAGATTCGCTAGTTCGTCACGGCGAAAACGTTACTGCGCTGTGCAATCTTTCCACCGTTTTCGATATGAGAGAAGACGCTGATAACGCGGAATATTATTACCGAAAGGCTTTGGGCGTTAGAAAAGGTGAAAAAACCGAGGCGTATAAGATAGCCACTTGCGCGATAGAGCGAGAAGACCACCTTACCGTAAAAGAGTGCTTAGAAAACATTTTAGACGATAGACCGTACGAACTAACCATGCGCTTTTTCTACGGTGTCGCGCTTATAAATTTGGGAAGGTTTGACCGTGCGAAAGACCAACTTAAAACAGCGTATAGATGGAATCCGTCCGACAGTATCGTTAAGTATTATCTTGACCTTGCAGACCGCTTGATTAGCGGAGAGCAGACGGCGGAAAAACTGTTGCCGTTAGAGTACGTTAAAGAACTTCCTAAAAAGGTAGCCAAAAAATATTGCCAAAAGATACAAACGATTGCTAAAAGCCCTGAAAAAATCGAGTGGGCGGTACGCAACGATGAGATGAAAAACCTTTTGGAGTGGGCAGTTTACCACGCGGACGGGCAGACGGCAAGGGACGCCGTGTATATCTTATCGTCGGGATATACGCCATACGCTAAGAAACTTTTATTATCCGCGCTGATAGATCCCGAAGTCAAAGAAGAAATAAAGCGCGTTATAATATACGTTCTTATCGTAAAGGGACACAAGGAAAAATTCGGAGCGGTTGCAGGGAATTTTTACGTAAGGATTAAACCCAAGAAATTAGCGTGCGAACGAAAGGACGACGGAGCGGTCTATTTTTCGGCATACGCCCTGTGCGTAGCGCGCGTGGCGTTCTGGGACGGCGACGGTCTTGACAAAGTTGCATTAATAACCGATAAGGTGTATAATAAACTTAAGGACAAGATATCCGATAGGGACGTTACTAACGAAGAAATAGCGGCACTCGTCGTGTCTGAGTGCGCGTTTAAGTGGTGCAAAAGCGATAGGGACGTTATGAACTTTTTCGAGATAGAAAAACAAAAGCTCGACGTTTTAAGGGGGCTTTTGAAAGGAGATAAAAATGATTAAAATAATAGATATAGACGAACTTTTTGATAAGTATATATCCGACTACGTTTATAAAAATATCGGTAAAGTTAAACCTGAAGAGATCGAGAATAGAATACCCGAACTCTACGTTGAGTTTGGCGATAAATCGCTAAAAGATTTAGACGGCAAAACCCCGAACACTTTCTATAAAGATTATAGTGGCGAAGAACTTTTGGAGTGCTTGAAAGGTCACTTAAATAAAGGCGTTGCCGTATCCGATTTTCTATGCGAGGCAATAACGGGGAACAAGAAAAACGAAGACGCTTTATGTAAGGAATTGAAACAGGATAACGACGAAGAGTTTACGCTGTATCTAATGAATATGTTATCGGATATGAACTCGGAAAAAGCGGCGGATAGATACCTTGAATTTGTGCTTTGGGATTATAGCGAAGTGATAAGGGAACTCGCAACCGAATTGTTGTGCGGATTTGCTGAGCGCGTCAAGGAAAAAATCCTTGCTCAGTTTAAGGACGTGGAAGAGAGCAAAAAGGTAAACCTTACCGAAATACTTTCCAACTGCAAAAACGACGATAGAGTGTTCGATATTCTCGTTGCAGAGTTTATGAAACATCAGGAAAATATCCCCGTATACGCAGGGTATTTAAGCAAGTTCGGCGACGAGCGCGCTATACCGTTTTTGACCGTGGCGATAGAAAAGGAAAAGATAAGCTACGCCGACTTTGAAGAACTTAGGTTCGCAATAGAAACGCTTGGCGGTGAATACACCAAAGAACGCGATTTTTCAGCAGATAAAACCTATAAAAGAATAAAAAACGTCAAGAACGAAAAATTAATAAATTAAACCATAACTCAAAGGGTTTTCACATATAGTATTGTGAGAACCCTTTTTTATAGCCTATAAATATTCCGCCTTGATTTTCAGTATAAAAAAGGCTCTCATTGCCGATAATACTGTACGGAAATTTATTCCAACAAATTCAAGGAGGCTATTATGTCAAAAAAGAAAAAGAATAAAGTAATAAAACTCACCGACGAACAGTACGGCGCATATATTATGGCGTTAAAAGATGAAAAACCCCCGAAAATTATCGAAGAAACACAGAAAAACGAGAAACCTTAAAGTGCGATTTGTTGTTAAGTCAACAAAATTTTCTTTAATAGCGGAGAAAGTTGTTCAATCGTTTGTGTTTTGAAAGCGTTTGTATTATAATAAAGTCATCTTTAACGTTACCTATAAGGAAGAATTATTGATGATTGAAGTAAAGGAAGTCAATACACGCCGCCAAATAAAGAAGTTTGCGGCATATCCGATTGAACTTTATAAAGGGTGTAAGTTTTACGTTCCGTCGCTAAGAAGTGACGAAATTAATACCTTTAATCCCAAAAAGAACTTTAATTTAAGAAACAGTATTTGCAAGGCGTTTTTGGCGTATAAGGACGGAAAACTCGTCGGTAGAATTGCAGGGCTTATCAACAGAAAGGAAAACGAGATAAGTGGCAAAAAATACGTCAGGTTTTCTCGCTTTGAATGCATTGACGACCCCGCGGTATTCCGCGCACTTTTAGGCGCGGTGGAAAAGTTTGGGTTGGATAACGGTATGGAGATTATCCACGGGCCGTGGGGCTTTAACGATACCGATAGGGAAGGTATGCTCACCTTTGGGTTTGAAGAGAGAAGTACCTATTCCACAAACTATTATTATCCGTATTTTTGCGAGCGCATGAAAGAACTCGGCTTTGACGACGAGTCTAAGTGGGCGGAGCGAAACTTTGTTATTCCCAACCACCCTTATGACCGTATCGTCGAAATATCGGATAAACTCAAAGAAAAACTAAACGTCGTGGACGTCGCCGACACTTTGAGCCTAAAAAATATTATAAAAAGATACGGCTTAAAATTGTTCGATACCCTTAACGAATCTTACGCGCACCTAGACGGCTACGTTCCTATTGAAGGAAAGTCTATCGACAACGTGCTTTCGCAGTTTGCAACTATCGTAAACACAAGGTATATAAGTATACTCGTCGATAAAAACGACGACGTCGCTGCGTTTGGCATAGTTTTGCCGTCCATTTGCGAACCCCTTATTAAACATAAGGGAAAACTTTTTCCGTTCGGGTTTATAGGAGTACTAAAGAGTATTAAAGCACCAAAACAGCTTGAAATGGCACTTATCGGCGTAAAGAACGAGTATAAAAATTCAGGCATAAACTCTATCGTCATATCAAGAATAATGAAACACGTTATCGAAGACGGCATAGAAAAGATAGAATCCAACCCCATGCTAGAACATAACTACAGTATCCACCATCAATGGAAGTTTGCCGAGAATGAAATAGTCAAACGCCGTCAAACCTATCAAAAAGCCATCGGCAGTTTAATTGATTAGTAAAAATTTAACGGCGAATAGTTTTTTCGTCCATTATTAAGTAATAACAAAAACGATAAATATCCCGACTTTTGCGCAAAAGTCGGGATATTTTTTGCCGTTTTTGTCAAAGAGTGGAAAATGTTTATAAAAATTCTTGAAAATCATTTTAAATAGTGCTATAATACATAAGTATTATTTTAAATATATATAACTTAAAAGGTGCTATTTATGAAAAGGACAGAGTTAAAAAAGATTTTTTTATCAAGTGACGAATTTGGCGGAAAAACGGTTACCGTTTGCGGTTGGGCAAGAACCATTAGGGATAGCAAGTCGTTCGGGTTTATCGAGCTTAACGACGGCTCGTACTTTAAGAACTGTCAGATAGTATTTGACAGAACTAAGGTTAATAATTACGACGAAGTTGCAAAGCAGAACGTCGGCGCGTGCCTTATGGTTACGGGAACGCTTATTCTAACCCCCGAAAATAAACAGCCGTTTGAAATAAACGCTGATACGATTGAGATACTCGGAACTAGTACCCCCGATTATCCGTTACAGAAAAAGCGTCATACCATGGAGTTTTTGCGCACTATGCCGCATTTACGTCCAAGGACTAATACCTTTAACGCTGTATTTAAGATTAGAAGTGAGGCAGCGTTTGCAATCCACAGTTTCTTTAACGAACGCGGATTCGTATACGTTCATACGCCCATTATTACAGGTAGTGACTGTGAAGGCGCAGGCGCAATGTTCCAAGTTACCACTTTGGATTTAGATAATCTTCCCACCGAGAACGGTAAGGCAGATTATGCGCAGGACTTCTTTGGGCAAAAGGCAAGTCTTACCGTATCTGGTCAGCTCGACGTTGAAAACTTTGCTATGGCATACGCAAATGTTTACACGTTCGGACCGACGTTTAGGGCAGAGCATTCTAACACCGTTCGTCACGCGGCGGAATTCTGGATGATTGAGCCTGAACTTGCTTTTGCCGACCTTTCCGACGATATGGATTGCGCAGAGGCAATGGTAAAATACATTATCGAAAGGGTAATGAACACCTGTAAGGAAGAAATAGAATTCCTAAACAAGTTCGTAGATAACGGACTTATCGAAAGACTAAATAACGTTAAGAACAACGAGTTCAAACGTTTAACTTATACCGAGGCTATCGAAATACTTGAAAAGGTAAAAGACCGTTTCGACGCGCCCGTTTATTGGGGTGTGGATCTTCAAAGTGAACACGAACGTTATATTACCGAAGAAGTATTCAAAAAGCCGGTATTCTTGACCGACTATCCCAAGGAAATTAAAGCCTTTTATATGCGCCTTAACGACGATAAAAAGACGGTTGCTGCAAGCGATCTTCTCGTTCCCGGTATCGGCGAACTCGTCGGCGGAAGTCAAAGGGAAGAAAGAATGGATATTTTAGAGCAGAGAATGGCTGAGTGCGGTCTTAATAAAGAAGATTACAGTTGCTATCTAGATTTAAGAAAATACGGTGGTGTTATCCACTCAGGTTTCGGCTTAGGCTTTGAAAGAATGATAATGTATTTAACCGGTATTTCAAATATCCGTGATGTGTTGCCGTTTCCGAGAACCGTGGGCAGCAATATTTAATAAGGGCTTATATACGGCGTGTGGCGTCGTTTACTGAAAAAGGGATTTGACCTTCGTGACCAACAAGGTCAAATCAGTCCAAACCCTTTTTCGAGCCTAGCCACACTTGTATCTAACCCCTTATTATCTAAACCTTTAACTAATCAAAAAAGAGAGAAAATGATATGAAAATTTTAATTGATGCTTTTGGCGGTGATAATTCACCCGAAGAAGTTATTGCTGGTACTATTGAGGCGTTAAAAGAAGAATCTGATTTTGTCGCAGTTTTAGTCGGCAAAGAAGAAGTTATTAAAAACCTTTTAGAAGGTTACGAATACGATAAGTCGAGAGTGGAAATTATCAACGCGCCCGGCGTTATCACTTGCGAAGAAGAACCCACCGTTGCCGTAAGAAGAAAACCTGAAAGTTCTATCTGCGTTGCATTTAAGGAATTAAAGGAAAACGACGAGGCAAGGGCGTTCGTATCTGCTGGATCGACAGGGGCGGTACTTGTTGGCGCGACCTTAAAACTCGGCAGAATTAAGGGTGTTAATCGCCCTGCGCTCTGCCCGATTATGCCGACGGCAAAGGGTGATAAACAAGTTATTCTTTTAGACTCAGGCGCAAACGCCGATTGCAAGAGTATTAACCTTTTGCAGTTCGCGCTTATGGGTACGGTCTACGCTGAGGCTCTCGGTGTAGAAAACCCCAAGGTCGCGCTTTTATCTAACGGTACGGAAGACGAAAAAGGCAATATGCTAAACCACGAAGTTTTCCCCATGCTTAAAGCGGCAAAGGGTATAAACTTCGTCGGCAATATCGAGGCGAGAGATATTTTGTCGGGTGATATTGACGTCGTCGTTTGCGACGGGTTTGCCGGTAACGTTGCGGTAAAAGCAATAGAGGGCGCAATCAAGACCTTTATGACCCTTATGAAACAGGGTATCTATTCAAGTTTTAAAGGCAAACTCGGTGGAATGCTACTAAAAGACACCTTTAAGACGCTCGGCAAAAAAATGGACTACAATAACCACGGCGGCGCGCTATTCGTGGGCGTAAACAAAGCGGTTATCAAGGCGCACGGCTCTTCTAAACGCGCGGCTATTAAGGCGGCTGTTTTGCAGGCTAAAAAATACGCGCACTTCGATATAGCTGATAAAATTACTGCAAAACTTGAACTTCAAGAAAGCGGTGAAGAGGCTTAAAAGATGATTTTTGATCTTAGCGGTTGTGAAGAAAAAATAGGGTATACGTTTACCGACAAAATGTTGCTTAGGAACTGTTTTACTCACGCGTCATACGCCTATGAGCACGGTGAAAAAGACAACGAATTGTTGGAATTTTTCGGCGATTCCATAATTGAATTCGTCGTAACCGAATATCTTTATAAAAACGCCGCTGGGGACGAAGGCAAACTCACCAAAAAGCGCGCGGAAATCGTGTCTAAAGATCCGCTTTTAAGAGCGGTGAAAAAGTTAGGGCTAGAAGACTTCGTGCTGCTAGGTAGGGGACAAGAAAAATCTTCAAAGCAAGACGAAAAGCTTTTTTCTAGTATTTATGAGGCAATCGTTGCAGGTATTTACCTTGACGGCGGACTAACTGAGGCAAAAAACTTTATTAGGCGTACGATAATTGCCGACTACGAACAAAAAGAGAGCGTCGCTAATAAAGTTAAGCCTACTAACGATTCAAAAAATAAATTTCAAGAATACGTTCAAAAGTATAAACTCGGCAGTATTTCCTACCAAACTCTAGGAAGAATCGGGCCCGACCATTCCCCAGAATTTAGGGTGGCGGTACTTCTTAACGGAATAAGAGTTGCCGAAGGAAAAGGTGGCAGTAAAAAGGCTGCCGAGGCGGTAGCGGCGGAACTTGCGCTAATTAAGATATCTAAAAAGGCGCAAGCAAAACCGAAAAACATAACGATAAAAAGACAGGGTGGTAAAAAATAGTGAATTTCGAAAAAGTGGAAATTTACGGATTCAAATCCTTTGCCGATAAAGCAGAGATAAAATTCGGCGATGGAATAACGGGAATAGTCGGACCAAACGGTTGCGGCAAGAGTAACGTTGCCGACGCTATACGTTGGGTGCTAGGCGAGCAGTCTGCAAAAAGTCTTCGTGGTTCAAGTATGCAGGACGTTATTTTTAGCGGTACGCAGGGCAGAAAATCCCTTTCGTACTGCGAAGTTTCGCTGTACTTTGACAACTCGACGAGAATGTTTAGTATCGATTATAACGAGCTTATTATTACCCGTAAGCTTTTCCGTAGTGGTGAAAGTGAATACTATATAAACAAGCAACCAGCAAGACTGCGTGAAATAGTAGACCTACTTCACGAATGCGGTATAGGTAAAGAAGGTTACACCATAATAGGTCAAGGTAAGGTCGAAGAGATAATGTCAGCTAAACCCGAAGATCGCCGTATGATTTTTGAAGAAGCGACGGGTATAGCAAAGTTTAAGACTAGAAAGAACGAATCGGAAAGAAAATTAGAGCGTACGCACGAAAACCTTATAAGGTACGTGGATATTCTTACCGAGATAGAAAACCAACTTGGACCGTTAGAACGTCAGGCGGCAAAGGCCAAAGAGTTTAACGAACTGTCGGCTGAACTTAAATATCACGAACTAAACACCTACATATCTAAAGTTGACGGTGTTGAATCGGCTAAGAATAAAATTTACGTTAGAATTAAGGGTATAGACGAGCAGACCGCGTTAAGGCAGAGCGAGTTAGAGAAAGCACAGAACGAGTACGACAAGATTTTCTCGGATATTTCCGAGGCGGATACTAACCTTAAAAACCTTAACGACGAACTTTTGGAAAAGCGCGTCAGCATGGAAAAATCTTCGGGTGCAAAACAACTTTACGAACAGAAGATTTCTTACCTTAAAAGCCAAATAGAGCGCGCAGAAAAAGAGATTGAAGACAATATTAAACTCATTGAAGACTGCGAAAATTCTTTCACGTCCAACAAAGCAAAACTTGACGCGGACAAGGAAGAACTTAAAAAACTTCAAGAAAAAGCAGATAAACTAAGCCGTAAACTTCTTTCGGTTTCCGAAAAGATTACGCTTGGCGAAGAACTTCAATCGGCGCATACTAGAAAGGTTATCGAATCAATTGAATCCTTGTCTGATATCAAGCAGAGCAAGGGCGCAATGTCTATTGAAAAGAATAACCTTTTGGAAAAACTTGAAGAACTCAATAACAAGATAGACGAACTTTCCGTTAAGCGTGACGGATTGTTTAACGAAAAAGAACGTTGCGACAAGAATATAGACGAACTTGATCGCGCCGTTTACGACCTTAAAAATCAGATAGAAGACAAGGAAAACGAGATACGAAACTGCAATGAAGAAGTTGCAGGCGTTGATAACCGAATATATTCGCTTAACTCGGTTATTACCACACTCGTTACCAAGGATAACTTCTATAAAGCCTTAAAGGACAGTTACGAAGGTTATGCCCCTGCGGTAAAAGCCTTATTTAATAAAGCAAAGGATAACGGTGAACTAAAAAAACGCATCAAAGGCGTAGTCGCAGAACTTATAAAGAGTGAGAAAAAGTACGATATCGCGCTTGAAACCTTGCTCGGCGCAGCAGCGCAGAACGTCGTTACGGCAACGCCCGACGACGCGAAATATTTAATTGAATACTTAAAGGTAAATAGACTAGGAAGAATAACTTTCCTACCCATAACTTCTGTTAAACCCAGAGAACAAAGCGTTGCGGTTACTTCCGCTCTTAACGAGCGTGGCGCGCTTGGCGTAGCGAATAAACTCGTTACCTACGACAAGCAGTACGAAAACGTTATATCCAATCTTTTGGGAAACACTTTGGTTGTCGACACTTTGGAGAACGCGACGCGTATAGCAGATAAATACCGTTTTGCGTTCAGAATGGTTACCTTAGACGGCGACGTGTTCAGTACCCAAGGCGCAATGACGGGTGGTTCAAGAAGAACTGATACTGTAGGACTACTGTCTAGTGACAGAAAGATTGAAGATAATGCAGAACAGTTAAAGACTAAACGCGCGGAGATGGACGGTGTTAAGGCAGAAAAAGTTGAGCTTGAAAAGAAACGTGACCGCGCGCTTAACGAGCACACTATGCTCGGTGACTTATATAACGGCAAACGCCAGCAAATACTTATTGAACGTGAAAAGCAGGCGGTAGCAGAAAAATCGCTTAGCGAAATAGGTCAGGATATAGAAAACGCTACTGATCTCATTGAAGAAGTTAAGAATAGACTAAACAAACTCGACGCAGACTTTGAGGCCGTTCAAAGCGGCGGCAGAAAACTCGAGGCGGATAGAGCTAACGCGACGCAAAACGCCGATAAAAATCAGGCCGAGTACGAAGCGTTAAAGAAAGAACGTGAAAGTTTGAGTGCGGAAAGCACGGAAATTCAAGTGAAGATAACCGAACTTAAAGCAGAAGTTTCCTCGCTTGATAGCGAAAATGCAAGACTTAGCGGCGTTATAGACGAGGCTAAAAAGACCAACGAAGGTTTAAAGAAGAGCAACGTCGGTGCAGAAGGCATTATTGAAGAATTAAGACTTGACCAAGAAAAGGTCGCACTCACCAAAGCCGAACAGGATTATATTAACGGCATAAGAGAAAAGATAGAAAATATCGAAAACGATAAGTCCGAACTTCGCGAAAAACTTAACCGTAACGACGAGAAAAAGCAAAGTCTTATCAGCGCAATAACCGATCTTTCGGAGAAAAAACACTCGGAAGAAATCGCGCTTGCTAAAATCGATTCAGATTTAGAGTATTTACAACAGAGTATTTGGGAAGACTACCAAGAGACTTATGAAACGGCAGTTAAGCAAAAAGCTGAAAATTACGACGCAAACTTTGGTGAGTCTGAGATCAACCGTATCCGTAAAAAACGTAGTTCTCTCGGCGCAATCAACGCTACGGCAATTGACGATTGCAAGGCGTTAAAAGAGCGTTACGACGAAATGACTACCCAGAAAGAAGACCTTGAAAAGGCGGAAAAAGACCTTAAAGAGGCTATCGACAAGATTAAGGCGGAAATGCTAACTCAGTTTGACGAAGGTTTTACTAAGATTAACGAAAACTTCCAAAGAATATTTAAAGAACTTTTCGGTGGCGGTAGAGCAATGCTACAAATAGACTACTCGGAAGTAGAAGACAGGTTAGAGGCAGGCGTAGAAATAGTTGCCGAACCACCGGGAAAGAAACTTCAAAAGCTTTCGCTTTTGTCGGGTGGCGAAAAAGCACTTACCGCTATTGCCATACTGTTCTCAATATTGAAACTTCGTCCCATGCCGTTCTGTGTACTCGACGAAATCGAGGCGGCACTCGACGAGGCTAACGTAGATAGATTTGCGCGTTACTTAAAGAAGTTTAGTCAGGAAACTCAGTTTATCGTTATCACGCACAGAAAGCCGACTATGGAACTTGCAGACGCGCTGTTCGGCGTAACCATGCAGGAAAAGGGCGTAAGTAAAATGGTATCGGTTAAACTTTCCGACGTTGCGGATATTACGGGCGACGCTACGCTTGCTTAAAATCAATTCTTATAGGAAAACGACTAATAAAAAAGGATTTTTATGGGATTATTCGGAAAACTTAAAGCCGTTCTTTCAAAGACAAGGGACGGCATATCAAAAAAACTTACCGAACTGTTTGCTAAAAATAAACTTGGCGAAGAGTTTTACGAAGAACTAGAAGATATTTTGATATCTTCCGACGTTTCGGTAAAGACTACGATGGAGATCGTTGACGAAATCCGCGATATCGCAGTAAAAGAAAAATGCAAGGATAAAGACTACGTCATAGAACTGTTAAAAACCGAACTTTTCGACACGTTAAACTATGCCGACCCCTTGGAAATTAAAACACCTGCTATCATTATGATTGTAGGGGTAAACGGCGTAGGAAAAACCACTACTATCGGTAAACTAGCCAACAAGTTCGTTCAAGAAAAGAAGAGTGTAACAATCGCTGCGGCGGACACTTTCCGCGCGGCTGCCGCCGACCAACTTTCGGTTTGGGCGGATAGGGCAAAGGTAAGGATTATTAAGCACTCAGAAGGTGCGGACGCATCGGCTGTGGTTTTTGATGCTATTGACTCTGCAAAAGCAAAGAATACCGATATTCTTATAGTTGATACGGCAGGTAGACTTCACGTTAAAGCAAACCTTATGGAAGAACTTAAGAAAATGGATAGGGTTATTAAGCGTGAATATCCTGATGCTAACTATTATAAATTAATAGTGTTAGATGCAACTACCGGACAAAACGCTTATAATCAGGTGGAAGTCTTTAACGAGGCGGTCGGGCTTGACGGTATAATACTAACGAAACTTGACGGCACGGCAAAAGGTGGGTTTATAATATCGCTGTCTTACGAATTAGAAATTCCCGTTTGCTACGTCGGTACCGGCGAAAAGATTGACGATATCGAAGATTTTGACGCAGAAGAATTTGTAGATGCATTGTTTTAAGATAATATAAAAAATAAAACCGCGCATGAAAGTTAAACTTTCTAGCGCGGTTTTTTGTTTGTATAGTAAACCACCTGCTATGCGGGTGGTGGGAAAAGCCTATGGCTATGGACATAAAAAATCTCCTGTGATAAAATGAAAGTGGTGACCAACCGCAATCAAATAAATCAAAGGAGATTACCCA
>SVHN01000002.1 GCA_015055805.1 Clostridiales bacterium | reverse complement strand
GCAAGCCCTCCAAACTCCGCTCGACTTGCATGTATTAAGCACACCGCCAGCGTTCGTCCTGAGCCAGAATCAAACTCTTAAGTTTAATTATTTAAAGCCGAGCTCGTAAGCTCAACTGCTCTAACGAATTTCGCTTGTTTAGCGTTTTGTTGTGTCAATTAATGACTGTTTTCAAGTACATATTTCATACTCAAAAGATTTTGACAGAAACTTTCAAAATAACTATTATTTCGTCTTATTTCCTTCTATTCAATTTTTAAGCAACTCTCGTCAACGTCGGTTGACGTTTGCCGTCGTTCGAGCGACAGCCTACATATAATAACATAAGCGTTTTATTAAGTCAAGCATTTTTTCAAGGTTTTTAAAGATTTTTTTAATTTTTTTCAAAAAACTTTTTCGCCCACAAAATGTTGTGTTGACGCTTAAATCAAATACCACATTTTGTAAAATGCCTTACATATTAAATCATTTGATATTCTCTAATGATTTTGCCTATGTGTTCGCGCCCTCTCGTTTGAGAGCATTACCGATTATATATGAAAAAAAGGTATTTGTCAAACGTTTTTTCAAAGTTTTTTAAAATTTCTTTAAAAAGTTTAAAAATGTTTATTTTGCGTGTTTTTTAGGCAAAAACGCTTGAAAAACGACCTTTTTCAATAAAACGCAAGATATTGTGTTTTTGCTTTTTAACCAACCACAACGCCCCCTCGCGCGCGCACGCGTATACATTATATAATATATATAATAACGAAAACGCCAACAAAAAACGCCGAGAAAATTCCCGACGTTTTTATTCCTTCTTTTGTAGCATATCCAACTTTTAAATTTCTTTAATGGTAAGCTCAAATTTTTGTTCACCGTTAAAATCAAGAACTACTGCATTTTGTTCAACTTTTACGTCTGCCTCAAATTCATCTCCCAACGCTAACTTGATTTGCTCCAACAATTCTTCGATTCTGATTTTCATTTGTTTGCCTCCTTTGAATTTTTCTTTCGATATATCGTAATACTATTATACCACTCTCTAATATTGCAACACAAGTCTTTTGCAATATTAGAGAGTAGCATATTTTGTAGGATTATGTCTTATTTAGGAAAATTATGTCGAATTTTGTCGAAAGATTAAAAGAATATATGGAAGATCGCCAAATTGGTCAAATGGAACTTCAGAACAAATGTGGTGTTTCACATGCATCAACATCTCTTTTCTTGCTTGGCAAGGCTATGCCAACTTACACTTCGCTTGTTAAACTTTTAACTTTCTTTGATTGTTCGGCAGATTACTTGCTTGGATTAGACGAATTTCCTACCGAAGAAAAACTTTACACACCCCTGCCGTTTAAGGATCAATTCAAAAAAATTCTTAAAGAAAAGAAAGTTTCGCAATACAAGTTGCAAAACGATTTAAAAATTTCACGCTCAGTTACTTACAAATGGATTTCAGGAAAAGCCGAGCCTATTGCCCACACATTAATCACGCTGGCAAAATATTTTGATTGCTCAGTTGATTATCTTATAGGAAGAAGACGTTAAAAAAACTCCGCAATGCGGAGTTTTTATTTTTATTCGTTTTCCGTGTCGTTTGCGTCGTGGCTAAAAACGTTTTTGATAAAATTCTTTACCTTGCTTTGTCCGCCACCGTTTTGTTCTTTTTCTTCCCTTTCTTTTTGCGCAAGCTTATCTAGTAACGCGCGATTTTTTAATGAAATCTTTTCGGTATCAATCTCTATTTCTTTGCCCTGCGCCCTATTTATGATATCTTTGACGTTCTTTACGGGATTTATTCTCTCTAAATCGTATTCAATGCCGTCTATAATAAACTCTACTTTACTGCTGAAAAACTCGTATGCTAAAAATATTATTAGGTTAAGCACCCACGCTATTGCAGACAAACCAACTAGCAGCACGGATAACGGTGTAACGTTATTTAGAGTTAAGTAAATTGTATATATGGAAATTGCAAGCGATACTAGCCCGACTAAAATTTTAGATATTTTATAAACGCGCTTGGTGTTCCTTTGTTCTTTTTTTATCTCTTTTATTTGGGTTTTATCGCTCTTTAATCTTTTGTTTATCCTTTCCAAGCGAAAAAGAAAAATCAAGTAATAGGCAAAAT
The DNA here is from genome assembly GCA_015055805.1 of Clostridiales bacterium. Lineage (GTDB taxonomy): Bacteria > Bacillota > Clostridia > Christensenellales > Borkfalkiaceae > UBA1259. Next base: position 207,021 of record SVHN01000002.1, on the reverse strand, counting down.
AAACAAAAGACAATGCCGCGCCGATAACGTTTATCACGGTGTTGCCTGAGCCAACTATTAGCGCATAACACAAATATACCAAAGTCAAAAATGGCGCGACTGCGTTAAACACGTGCGACAGCCTTGCCAAGTCTTTTTCCACTTTCTTAAAAGCCGTTACGGTATATATCGTCATAATTTTCTCCTCAATCAATCAAATATCAGTCAAAGGGGCTGTCAATTTCATTAGACAGACCCAAAAAAAATAAGGTGTAGCGGTGCTACACCTTAAGATTTTGCTAAATCTTACTCTTCAGAAATAGCTTCAACGGGGCAACCTTCTGCGCACGCGCCGCAACTCATGCAAGCTTCTGCATCGATTACGTACTGAGTTTCGCCTTCGCTAATAGCTCCGCAGGGGCAAGTGTCTGCACATGCACCACAAGAAATGCACGCATCGCTTATTTTAAATGCCATTAGAGTTTACCTCCTATTTTTGTTCTTCCTTTATATTGTATCACAAACTTTTCTATTTGTAAACAACTAATCCAAAATTTTCTTCATATCTTCGGAAACCTTTTCGTCGTCATCATCCTTGTCGTCTTTTCCGCCGTTGTTGCGTTTAAAATCTAATCTATCGACAGGAAAATCCTTATAAACGTCGCTTCCGTCACCCTTGGTGATTTTTACTTTACTTATGAGTTTTAACATATCGTTAGATATTACCACGCCGTTGCCTTCGGGCGTTCCAACCGTTCCGCCAACCTTGGGCATTTTCTTATAAACTTCTGCGTAATAATCGTTCTCATACTCCAAGCAACACATAAGCCTTCCGCATAGTCCGCTGATTTTGCCGGGGTTTAAGTGTAGTCCTTGGTTCTTTGCCATTTTTATTGACACCTTGCCAAAATCCGACATACAACTTGCGCAACAACACGTTCTTCCACAAGGCGCGATTCCGCCGAGTATCTTTGTTTCGTCACGGATACCAACCTGACGAAGTTCTATCCTTAAATGAAATTTTGCAGCAAGGACTTTTACGAGTTCTCTAAAATCCACTCTTCCGTCCGCCGTGAAGTAAAAGACGATTTTCTTACCGTCAAACGCGTACTCGCAGCCGATAAGTTTCATGTCTATTTTCATCTCGGCAATCTTTTGGTTAGCGTACTCCATTGCGTCGGGAATTTTCTTTTCGTTATCTTTAACCGTCTTTTCGTCCTTTTCGGTTGCCTTTCTTATAATAGGTTTTAAGGGGTGCTTTAATTCGCTATCCTCAACTTCCCTTGTGCCGAAAACGACCGTGCCGTATTCCAGTCCCTTTGCCGTTTCAACGACTACACCCGTCTTTTCTTCATAAACGTCTGTATCGTTTGCCGGGGCAAAGTAATATACTTTGGCGGTATTTTTGAATTTTACGCCTATAATTTTTGCCATTTATATTTTCCCTCCAAAATCTGAAACAACAACCACTCGATTAGCATTGTGGGGTTTGCGTTAAATTTCTTTCGTTTTTCCGCCTCGTTAATCTTTTCCAAAGCGTTTATGATTGACCCCGTACAAAAATTCTGCGCAGTTCTTAACCTTTCGATTGCGCCGCCGTTTAACACCGTTTGGGTTGCGCCTTCCCTATCGGCAAGCATATCTCTAAGCATTAATTCCAGCACCGACATAAATTCCGACGGGTCTTGGTTTGCCGCTAATATTCTGTTTGAATATTCCAAGACGTCTTTACTTGACGTCATATTTACTAGCGTATCTATTGCAAGTTCTGTAAGTTTACTTAACTTTTCGTCGCCGTAAAGCCTTAACGCCTTTCCAACCGTTCCGTCACCGCAAGCGATTGCCGTGTCGAGTTTTTTTGCGTCGGGGCAATCGTTTTTTAGGGCACTAAAAAGTTTATCCTTAGAAAACGCTGGAATCTCCAACTTTTTCACCCTTGACTTTACCGTAGGTAGCAAGGCAAATTCGCTAGTCGCGCCGATTATGATATGAACGCCCGTGGGCGGTTCTTCAAGCGTTTTAAGCAGTTTATTCTGCGCCGCAGCGTTCATGGTTTGCGCTTGGCTTATTATAAAGATCTTTTTGTCACACTCGATAGGCTTGACGTAACTCTCTTCAATCAATTCGTTTACGTCGTCGCTTAGCACGTTTACGCCGTTCTTAGGATAAAAGTAAACGTCCGAAAAAGCGTTCTCGCCTATAAGCCTACACCGTCTACATTTTCCGCAAGGCGCGCCGTCTTTACACACCATAAGCCTAGCAAAAATCTTTAAGTATTCACCCAAGTTTTCGCCGTCCGCCGTGAGAATAAGATAGGCGTGCGACAGCCTTTGATTGTCTTTGTCGCCCTTTACCGTGCGATAAGCGTTTGTATCAGATAATAACGCCGCAAAATCTATCATATAACGCCTTTCTCTTTCAACGCATTGATAATCTTTTGGTGTGTTTCCATTTTTTCACCGCTCGCATCAATCACGATAAAGCGGTCGCTATAACGCTTAGATAGTTCTAAATAACCGTTATATACTTTGTTATGAAAATCCATACCCGATAGTTCGAGCCTGTCGTTCTTATCCACCCCGCCCTTTCTCTTAAACGCCTGTTCGGGCGGAAGATTTAAAAACAGAGTGTAGTCGGGCATAAAGTTTTTTATGGCGTAGTCGTTGATCTTTTCAACAAAGTCCACCCCAAGTCCCCTTGCATATCCCTGATACGCAAGCGACGAATCTATAAACCTATCACACAGCACTAGTTCGCCGTTATCTAGTTTCGGCTTTACCGTTTCTTTAAGAAGTTGAACGCGCGCAGCGGCGTACAAAAGTGCTTCGCACTCGTCGGTCATAGACACGTTTTTGCCGTCCAAAATAACGCTCCTTATCTGTTCGGAAACGGGCGTTCCACCTGGTTCTCTGGTTAGGTAATAGTTTATTTTGTTTTTGCTTAAATACTCTTCTAAAAGCTTTATTTGGCGGGATTTGCCCACGCCTTCACAGCCTTCAAAGGTTATGAATTTACCTTTCATATTTTCTCTTTTGCCTTAAATAAAGTTACTGCATTGACGAACGAACGCGGTCATAAACGATATGCACTCAAACTGCAAATCGGGTTGATACTCCAAGAAATTGAACGCCATAATTATCGAGCCGTCCGCACTAGTTGCGCCAGACGTCATAAAGTATAGCGACGGATCTACCTTTCCGCCCGTTAAACCGCCCGCGTTAATTCCGTACCTTGCGTTGGGACGATTTGCAAGTTCACTTTCATAAAGCCCCCTATACTGTTCGTCATAGTATTCAGGAAGATCTCCGTCTAAAGTTTGCTCAAACTTGGTGTATCTAAAAAACGCCTCGTCGGGCGCGCTCTCTAAAAAGCGTTCAAAATCCGCAACGTCCTTAATTAATTTTTCTATTCTTTCGCATTCGAGTTTAACGCCTTCTTCAATCTGCTCGTCTTTCCTAAAACGGTTGTCGCCGTCCTGACGGGTAATAAAGTTTGCGCGGATTTTCTGCTCGTCTAAATTTGCATAGTCATACTCTGCGTTTTCAGCAGTTATCCCGTCCTTTAAAAAACCTCTAAGATAGGTTTTTGCGTCCGCCAACATTGCGTCAAGCGAATAAATGGGCGTGGTGTCAACAAGTTGTTTTGCACGCACCGCGCCGTCCCTTTCGATTGCGTCGGAAATTATTATATCGCCTTCGTAGATGGAAAGCCTAGTGGACAGAACGTTGGCGTCAGACACCAACTGTTCAACGTCTATCTCTAAGACGTCGTAACTTAAAACGTCGTTACCGACCAAAAATTCTTCCACCCTTGCACTACTTGTCGTCCCCTGATCGTAATAGATCTTGAACTGCTGCCCCGTGGTGAGTTTTACAGAAACTATACCGTAAACAAACTCCCACAGTAAGATTGCCGCAAGCGCGCAAACAATCATCAGTATCCAGTCGTACGCCAAAAAATCCGAAAGCCTTTTTTTAGTTATCTTATTATCCATTTTACCCTTTATTTTCCCCGACAATTATTATTTCTTTATCGGTTTCATGGTCGGGAACAATATTACGTCCCTAATCGACGCGCTGTCAGTCAAAAGCATAACCAACCTATCAACGCCAAAGCCAAGGCCGCCTGTCGGTGGCAAGCCGTATTCAAGAGCAGTTATAAAGTCTTCGTCCACTTTCGCGTCGTTGCCGCCCCTTGCGCGCTTTGCCTCAACCTGTTTAACAAACCTTTCTTTTTGGTCGATCGGGTCGTTAAGTTCTGAGAACGCGTTACCCATTTCCCTTGCGTAAATAAAGTATTCAAACCTTTCGGTGAACGCGGGGTTAGACGGTTTACGCTTTGCAAGCGGTGAGTTTTCTACCGGATAATCGTAGATTATAGTCGGCTGAACGAGTTTTTCTTCAACGAACGCGTCAAAGAACGCAATAAGCACGTGACCTTTGGTCGCCTCGTCGCCTTCTTCTACTTCTACACCCTTAGCCTTTGCTACGGCGCGCGCGTCTTCGTCGGTTGCCCAGTCGTTATAGTCTACGCCGGCATACTTTTTAACAGCCTCAACCATAGTAAGTCTTTCCCACTTTTTACCCATATCGATATCTACGCCCTGATAGGTTATCTTATCAGTTCCGCAAACCTGAACGGTTATAGTGCGGTACATATCTTCGATTAAATCCATCATATCGAGATAATCGCTGTACGCCTGATACATTTCAACGGTGGTAAACTCGGGGTTATGCGATCTGTCCATACCTTCGTTTCTGAAAATTCTGCCAACTTCATACACCTTATCAAAACCGCCGACAATAAGCCTCTTTAAGTAAAGTTCGGTTTCAATTCTTAGATACATATCTATATCGAGCGCGTTGTGATGCGTCTTAAACGGTCTTGCTGCCGCGCCGATTTCTAACGGTTGCAACACAGGGGTGTCAACTTCTAAGTAGCCAACGCCGTCTAGATAACTTCTGATTGCAGAAAGAATTTTTGAACGCGCAACGAAAGTACGCTTAACTTCGGGGTTAGCAATTAAGTCAACTTCTCTTTGACGATATCTCGTATCTTCGTCTTTTAAGCCGTGGAATTTTTCGGGTAACGGTAAAAGCGATTTTGAAAGCAATTCAACCTTATGCGCATGAACGGAAATTTCGCCCGTACGCGTGGTGAATACTTGTCCCGTAATTCCCACGATATCGCCGATATCGTATTCTTTAAATGCCAAATAGTCGTCGCCTAAGTCGTTTATAGATAGGTAAGACTGGATAGTGCCTTTTCCGTCAAGAATAACCGCAAACGACGCTTTACCCATAATGCGCTTTGAGATAAGTCTTCCCGCAATGCCGACTTCTTTGCCTTCGTATTCTGCGTAGTTATCCTTAACGTCTTGGCTATATGCAGTTCTGTCGTATCTTACCTTTTCAAACGGGTTCTTACCGTCCTTAATAAGCGCGTCGAGCTTTTCACGCCTTACCCTTAATATCTCGTTTAAATCCTGTTCTTCCGTGTTAACGGCGTTTCTTATTTCGTCCATAATGTTTTCCTTAAAGATTTATTAATATACTTTTTTTATGGTTATAGTGGTGATTCCAGCAGGAACGGTAACGTTGATAGTTTCCCCTGCTTTTCTGCCTAAAAGCGCGTTTCCGATAGGCGATTCGTTACTAATTCTACCCATTTCCACGTCGGCCTCGGTAGTACCGACTATTTCGTAAGTAACCATTTCTTTGGAGTCTTCGTCAATAAGGTCTACCTTGCTGCCGAGTGATACCGTGCCTTTTTTAGCCGCGCTGTCTTTAATAATAACTGCATATTTAAGCTTATTCTCTATCTCGAGAATTTCGCCCTCTATCATAGCTTGTTCGTTTTTAGCCGCGTCGTACTCTGCGTTCTCCGAAAGGTCGCCAAACTCTCTTGCCGTCTTAATTCTTTCGGTGATTTCCGCACGCTTAGTCACCTTCAAAAACTCTAAGCGTTTCTCTAACTCTTCTTTGCCTTCTTTTGTAAGAATTACTTCTTCTGCCATAATAATATTCCTCCGTTTACTTCGGTTTTTCCGTGGGATACACTCCCACATATAATTTAACTCTCGTATTATAATATATATAAAAGATTTTGTCAACTTTTATCGTCTTAATTCGTACGCCTTATCCGCTCTTTTACGCGAATATTGAAAATTTTTCCAAAAATTTGAAAGAATTTTTCAAAACCCCCTTGACAAATATTTTTTTTGTGTTAAAATGTATGCGTCAAAGGGTTATTGACGATGGTTTTTTCGATTACAGGTTTGTTGTTTCGGGTGTTAATTTAATCTCGAATATCAGATTTCCGAATAATATATGAAGAAAAAGGTTGCTCTTAAAGGGCAACCTTTTTTCTTTGTTTTTTGTATCGTTAGTATTCTTTTGCTAAAAATTTTAGCGGTTTTCTTATTCTTTTTCCGTGTAGTCACCGCAGCAAGTGCATTGATCGCCGCAACCGCAAGTAACTTTAATGCTTGAAAGTTGGCAGTTGCTGCCTTCTACGTTGTGCCTGCACTTTGTAACGTCGCATTTGATACAATAATTCTTTTCCATAATTAATCTCCTTAAAATCATTATGTGTTATTTTGAAAAAATTATACCGTATTACCTTGACTTTTCACCGCTTTACGGTTATCATATAATTGTTTTATAAAGGGAGGTTACTTATGAAAGTAGTTTTAATAAAAGACGTAAAAGGCTCGGGAAAAGCTGGAGATATAATAGAGGCAAAGGACGGTTTTGCACAAAACTTTCTCATTAAACGCGGCTTAGCAAAACCTGCCGACAATCAGGCTCTAAACGAGAATAAAGCGCAAAAAGCCGCTCAGGAATTCCACAGACAAGAACTGCTCAAATTCAACAAAGAACTCCGCGAAAAACTTGACGGAACGGAAGTTACTATCCAAGTAAAAAGCGGTGCTAACGGAAAATTCTTCGGTAGCGTCACCAACAAGGAAATCGCTGACAAACTAAACGAGCTTGGGTTTGATATCGACAAGAAGAAAATAACTATTCAGTCTAACGTAAAGACTGCTGGCGTTTACCCCGTTACGATAAGAATTTCCGCAGAAGAAACGGCTAAAATCTCAGTAAATATCATTAATTAGCAAATGAAAAACTCGATGCAAAATCTTGCATCGAGTTTTTTTATCGCTTTAATTCCGCTTCTTGTATTATTCTTTTGTAGCCGTAAGTGTTTATATATCGTTCCTTTTCTTCGTTGCGCTCTAAGTTTTCTAGCGCAGCGATCACCACAATAGTTATGTTTAATATAAACGGATCCATCTGCGCGGCTTGATCCACTATTCCGCTTACTGCAATCATTATCAGAGTAAACCTTAAAATAAATTCCACGTTCATACTTCTTGAAAGTATTTGATACTTCTTAAAGGTGTAATACAACATTAATAGCGTTCCGAAAATTCCAAGAGAGCATAGCCATTGAATAACCGTGTTATGCGCAAGAACGTATCTTGCCGCCTCAGCGTTTGCTGACGGCGCACCGTCTTCAAAAATAAATCCAATGCCGAAAACGGGATACTCTTTAAACTTTTGCACACACCACTTCCATAGCCTATCTCTACCGCTAAGTCCGTTTTTCTCAGAAAACCCATCAAAGATTTCCACGAAGGCATGAACGTTTGCCGCCGCCGTGATGAACACAAGCGCAAGCAAACCACAAAAGCATATGGCAAAACTCTTTTTGTTTGGAGAGTCTAAAAAGCAAATTACGGTAAAAAACGCAAGTGTTACGCAAGATAAAAAGATAATCATCCTACTACGAGTAATAAATATCGACGCCACAAAGTATACTGCTAAAACGAAGAATGCTCCGTCGTATTTAGTTCTATATCCAATCCCGAACGCGCCGCATACTCCAAGCAGTATAAACAGAGCCGCAACGTTAACGTTTTCCGCGCCAACGTCAATAAAGTATCTCGAAAAAATCTCGCTTACCCCACCTTCCATATAGTTACATATAAATATTTCAAAGGTGACCATTAACGCTCCCCAAACAAAGGTTTTATACATAAAGCGCGCAAGGTCTTTGGTACTATTTAGCGCAAGGAAATAAAAGAGTAGCGACGCCGAACAGAACATTAAAATGGTTAAAAACCTTTCGAAAGAAAAGTTAGAAATTATTCCGCCAAGAAGATACGCAACCGTTGACACCGCAAGTGCAACGTAAAACTCACCCCTTTTAAATAGGTTGTTTTTGTAGCACTTTGCAATCTTGAAAGCCGCAGACACCAAAAGGGCGAGAATTGCAACGACGACCGCTATGGTAAAAAGTTTTTCTTGGGGAAAATAAAAGATATTCTTTATATAAAAAGGCGCGTACAAAATAATTGCAACGACGTTTTTCACGTCTTCGCAAAGAAAAAGAATAAGTATTATTAGCCCAACTATTATAGATAGGCTATACGTTATGAAGTTGAAGATTTGCCCTGCCATAGCAAATAAGAACACTATGGGGACTAGCCATTCGGATTCTAAGACCGATCTTACGCCTTTAATAAACATTTCTTTCCCTAAAAATAACGATAAATTAATTTTACATTATGCGGCAAAATATGTCAAGTCATTTTATTCTTTCTATTGACAAAAGGATAACGTTTTAGTATAATGACCACATGGATAATTTAACTACTCCGCCAACCATCAACCGCATTGACGTTGATGAAAAAACTTCAGAACCGATAATCGTCGAAGTCAGCAAAAAAGAACTTCTTGCCCAGGATAAAAAGGAAAAAAAGCAAGAAAATACTGCGTATAATAAATACGACTTCGTTGAGCGTAAAACCGATAAATCTATCGGCGAACAGCTTAAAATGTCAAGGCTTTTCCAAAACGCGGGCGACGAAAAATATAATAAACGGCAGCGAACTTTTAAGTACGTATCGTCTGCAATATTTATTCTGTTCGTCCTTTTAGTGCTAGCATTTACCGCGTACCAAGACTTCTTTAACGCATCCGAACAGAGAGAACCTTTTTCTTGGTCGTCCTTTTTGGATATTATTTCTAAGTCTTGGATATACTTAGTGTTCGCTATTGTCTCGCTTGCCCTTTGTTTTTTGTTTAAGGGACTAAAACTGTCGATACTATGTAAGTCTATGACGGACAAATTCCATTTTAGGACTTGCTTTGAAACGGGAATAATCGGTCATTATTATAATAACGTTACGCCACTTGCCGTCGGCGGTCAACCGTTTGAGATATATCACCTTTCTAAACACGGAATACACGGCGGCGTAGCGACTTCGTTACCTATCGCGACCTTCTTTCTTAACCAGTTGGCTTTCGCTTTGCTTGCGCTGTTTAGTCTTGCGTTAATATCGCTTAGCGAACTATACGCCATTTTCCCTTCGGTATTAAAAATTCTAGCTATAATAGGTCTTTTTTGCTGTATGGTTATGCCGACCTTAGTAATAATATTTTCACTAAAGCCGCGCGTCGGTGGCGGTATAGTCAAATGGGTTATCAATCTCGGTGCAAAAATGAAGATTGTAAAACGCCCCGAACTTACTACCTACAAGACCATGAAGACGGTCGTTCATAACGCCAAGTGCATAAAGAAAATGACCACTCGTCCGCTTGCCTTTTTGCTGTCTTTTCTGATCAGTCTTTTTGAACACTTAGCAAGCGCGTCGATAGCCTTCTTTTCTCTAAAATTCTTCGGCTTCGACCTACCGTCAATCGGGATTTTAGAGTGGCTATTTATTATTCAAGCATACTTTATACTTACAGCGTCCATAACCTTTATTCCCACACCGGGAAATTCAGGCGCGGCGGACCTATCGTTCTTTGCCTTGTTTAAGCAAGGTCTAGCGGCAGGCTTAGCCTTCCCTGCAATGATTTTATGGCGTGGATTAGGATTTTATAGTTATATAATAATCGGATTTTTGTTCGCAACGTTAAAGAAAAAATCGGACAACCGAAAGAAACTTAAAAATCAATCCGTAACCTGAAAAACGTACCGCTGCGATTTTTCGCGGCGGTATTTTTAATTAAAAGAATAAAAAACTATTGACGAACACTAACCTTTATGATAAAATGAAATGGTTAAAAAACAATTATCGCGCTTGCGACAATAAGGAGAAAACTATGTGCTGTAATGAAAGATACGAATCTGCTAAACAGATTTATGCAAAATACGGTATTGATACCGAAGCCGTTATCGAAAAATTAAAAACTATCCCCGTTTCCCTACATTGCTGGCAGGGTGACGACGTTAAAGGTTTTGACCAAGACGGTCCTTTGACGGGCGGTATTCAGACCACGGGTAACTATATGGGTAAAGCAAGAACGCCCGACGAACTTATTGCCGACATGGAAAAAGTTATGGCTCTTTGCCCCGGCGCAAAAAAACTTAACGTTCACGCTTGCTACGCTATCTTTGAAGAAGACGGATTTGTTGACAGAGATAAAATCGAGCCTAGACACTTCAAAAAATGGGTTGAACTCGCTAAAAAGTACGGTATGGGTATCGACTTTAACCCAACTTTCTTCTCACACTCTAAAGTAAAAGACGGTCTTACCCTTTCAAGTCCCGACAAGGCAACCAGAGATTTCTGGATTGCGCACGGCAAGGCTTGTATAAGAATTTCCGAATACTTTGCAAAAGAAACGGGTATTCCTTGCGTTATGAATATCTGGACGGGCGACGGCTTTAAGGATATCCCTGCGGACAGAATGGGGCCGCGTGTCCGTTATAAAGAAAGCATTGAGGCAATTCTTGCTGAAAAGTTTGACAAAAATCTCGTTAAACCCTGTGTAGAATCCAAAGTGTTCGGTATCGGAGTTGAAGCTTACACCGTTGGTTCTGCCGAGTTCTCACTCTCGTTTGCAGCAATGCACGACGGTTGCTTGCCACTTATGGATAACGGTCACTATCACCCGACCGAAGTCGTTTCGGATAAGATTCCCGCGCTCCTTACTTTTTTCCCAGAAATCGCGCTTCACATTACCCGTCCGATTCGTTGGGACTCTGACCACACCGTTCTCTTTGACGACGAAACCAAAGAAATGGCAAAAGAAATCGTTAGAAACGACGCTCTTGATAGAGTTTATATGGCTCTCGACTACTTTGATGCAAGCATCAACCGTATCGCTGCTTGGGTAGTAGGATTTAGAAGTTGGCAAAAAGCACTTCTTCTTGCAATGCTAACCCCCAACGCTAAATTTAAAGCTCTTCAAGACGACGGCAAACTCACCGAACTCTTGGTTGCTCAAGAAAGGGTTAAAACTCTTCCGTTCGGCGACGTTTGGGGCGAATACTGCAAACGCTGTGGCGCACCCACCGATTGCAAACTTTGGGACGAAATTGACACTTACGAAAAAGAAGTCCTTGCAAAGAGAGTTTAATAGTTTATCGCAAACTAAAAACGCACTCGGTTGAGTGCGTTTTTTATTGGGTTTTTACATTAATAACGTTCCTTCGGTTGATTCTATAACCTTAAACATTTCTATTTGTCTACCTGTCATTGCGTCAATATAGACGTAATAGGTTGCTCCGTCAAGCGTTCCAGAAAACTCGTAGCAGAGCTTTTCTGAAGAATTACCGATCGGTACTATCGCAAGTCTTGCCGTTTCTACTTCTAGTTCGCTAGATACTTTTTCTAACGCTTGGTCTTCGGTAAGTGATGCCTTTGCTATTTCTCTTTCTACGTGGTTAGTAAAATAACTCTTTGCCTCAATCCCGATAACTTTTGACGTTTCTGCGCATACCCTTACCTTGATAAGGTCGGGATACATAATCACGTCGTCCTTTTCGTAAGCAAGGTTTACGGTATAAACGTTATTTGCGAGATTTATCCACACGGCTTTCATGTCTTCAATGCCTAAGCCTGATAAAAACTCTTCGGCTTTTTCTATTGCCGTATCCGACGAGCAAATTACTTCTTTGCAACTTCCCGCAAAGTCAAACATTATGAGTTTTCCACCCTTTTTAGATATCTGCGCGTAAAGAAGTTCGCCGTCGTTTTCGCCCTGAACGTTATAGCATTCCACCCCTGACGAAGTTACGCCCACGTTCTTGACGTCGGTTAAATTATAGTCTATAAATATTTCAGTAAAGATATTTAAAGCGTCGTTATCGGTTATTTCCGCACCGTCTAAACCCTTTATTTCACGCTCGTTTTGTCCGTCCGAAAACGGTCCGTCGTAAATAAGTTCGGGGTACTGCACCGAAAGATTTTGCAGTTGATTAAAGTCGGATATTACGATATTCCCCTCACCGCCTTCCATGAGCGACGAAAATGAATAATCCGCGCCCATCTCGCTTACGGTTTTTTGCAAAGCGTCTTTAAGTTCTGCGTTTGCCTTATACAGTTGTTTTAAGCCGTCCATATCTGATTTAGTAAGTTCTTCGCCCATAATAATCTTATTGTTAAGATATTTAGCGTAATCCCCGATCTGGTTGATAAGTTTAGTGGTATAAAACTTGCTTTCGTCTTGAAGTGGTAATTGTTGTAAATCGTTTTCGGCAAGTTCGCTATTTATCGCGGTATCCACCAAATACTTTTGAAGCGCGCCCGTGTCACTAGTTGCAAGTGCCTTTGATAGGTTAAGGTCGATATTATCCACTTGATCTACCGTATCGTAAAAAGATTTTTGATAGGTTGCTTCTAGCATACCGTCAGTTTCGGTCGGCATAAGGAAAGTAAAGGTTAACGCCGATGCCAAAGCAAGGGTTGCAACGCCCAAGGTTATAACGGCAGCAAGCCAACCGCCGTAGCCTCTATTTTTATCCTTATTTCTCTGCTGATTGCGCTGTCTTTGTTCACGCGCGTTTCTGCGCTCGGCTAAAACCGCAGCCCGCTCTTCTCTCTTTCTTTGTTCTCTTTCTTTTTTTGTTTCGTTTCTAAGCATTTCACGCTTAGCAAGTCTTTCTGCTTTAAGCTGTTGCGCCTGAGCCTTATGCTCGGCAATACGCCTATTTCTCTCTCTTAAAGCCGTGGCTTTTGCCTTTTCTTTCTCGGCTTTTCTATGCGCCTTTAACCTTGCAAGTTCCACGCGTTTTTCCGCTTGAGCTCTTGCCCTTTCCGCTTGGGCGCGTTCTTTCTTTTCTCTTTTTTCTTGTCTTAACTGTTCGCGTTGTCTTTTTTGTTCTTCGGCGACAGCCATTTTCTTTCTATCCTTTGCGCTCATAGTTTTTGCCGCAGACTTTTTCTTTTGTGCGCCGCCGCCCTTTTTATGAGTTTTGCTTGCGCCGCCAGACGGTCTGGTTGCCTTTTCGGCTTTTTCTACTGCGTTATTAGTCTTTTCCATACTCCCTCCTTAAATAGCAAACACGTGATTACCTATGGTAACCGTAGTTTTTCTGCTGAATATCCAACTGCTGGTAGCCGTTGCAGGATTGTAATAGTACAAAGCGCCGTACGACGGATCCCAACCGTTCATTGCGTCCTGAGCGGCTTTTCTCGCCGTTTCGTTGGGCGTTAAATTAATCTGCCCGTCGGCTACTGCCGTAAAGGCGTAACTCTGATAGATTACACCCGACATAGTGTTCGGGAAAGACGCGCTCTTAATTCTGTTCATAACAACCGCGCCGACTGCAACCTGTCCGACGTAACTTTCGCCCCTTGCCTCGCCGTAAATAAGTCTAGCAAGTAACGCTACGTCCGCGTCGCTATAACTGCTCGTCGCGCCCGAAGAGTTCGAGTTTGAACCCGTACTCATACCGAGTGCTTTTAAGGTTTGATTTCCAACTATTCCGTCAACCTTTAAGCCGTTCTTTCTTTGAAAATACTTGACGGCCGTCTTGGTCTGCGAACCGAAAATTCCGTCCACCGCGCCGTTATAATATCCCCAGTTTTTCAGCTTGCGCTGAATAGTTTTTACCGTCGTGCCACGATTGCCTTGCTGATACACGGCAGCGTAAGCCGTTTCCACGTTCGGTCTTGCGATATTGCCAGTCACCGCAAACCCTAGCGAAAAGACCATAAGGGCAACGGCAACTATCTTGATAACTTTCTTCATATAACCTATTTCTCCTTGTTAGAATAAAATCGGTCTATAACGTCCTTAATCTTGCTCCTATACTGATATCCGCTACTCTCGCCGACAAAGCATAACGGTGGATAAACCACACACCACCAGTTATCACCTTTTCCGCTACCGAGTTCTATTATTAGCGCGTCGTAAATTCCGCTTTCTAATTCTAAGCCACCGTAAACTCTAGTGGGGAACTCTTCACTCTTTATCTTTGCCGTACTCTTATAGTCAAACCCAAAGTTTTTTAACACACCGTCCGCCACTTGCTCGATTTTATCAATCTGATCTTTTAGCATACTCTCCGCCTGCGCCTTAGTTTTGCACTCGGCTATAAACGGGGTTAAGTACTCTACGACGGCGTCCCTGACTTTATATTTAACCGCTTGAGCGTCGTCAAGGTTGGAATCGGCTCGGATATGAATCCTCAGATATTCTTCGTGTACGGCGTTATTCGGCAGATTAAGACCTATTACCGACAAAATTATTATGGCGACAATTAAAAAACTTATGCAAAACTTCTTCATTTTAATTTCCTCTCCTTTTCCTTAATTAAAGGACACGCTGATTATTAACATATATTTTAATTTTTATACTTTAATCATAAAATTTTAATCGCAACGACAAAAAATCCGCTCTCCCAACGCGTGGAAAAACGGATTTTACATATTTATTTTATAAAATTTTATTAGTTCGGTATAACCGTTTGGGCTTTTACTACCTTATCAGCAAACTTTTGCTTTAACTGTTTATACGCCTTATCCCGTTGCTTTTCCGTTTCAAATATGCCGAAAACGGTAGGACCGCTACCCGTAAGCGCAGCGTTTATTGCGCCTGCGTTTTTAAGTTCGGCAATATTTTGCGGAAGAGTGCCTATAATCTCGGTCGCCGCAGGGTAAAGGTCGTTCTTTAAGCCGAACGCAACCTTAGACACGTCGCCACCAACGAGCGCCGTTTCCACGGTATCGGTCACTTCTTCACTCTTCTCGCCCCTTTGGTCGTAAATTTTATAGCACGACCTTGCAGATATTTCACCGTCGGTAAGTAGCAATAATAGATATAATATTTTGTCGCAGTCAACTCTGCGAATTTTATCGCCGCGCCCGGTTATTACAGCATAGCCACCATTTAGCATATACCCCGAATCGCTCCCTAACGCGTTTGCTAGCGGAAGTAAATCGTCTTCGGTTTCGTGTAATTCTTTAAGCCCCAACAGCACGCCTGCAATATCTGCCGACGAACCGCCAAGCCCACCGCCTATAGGGATTTGTTTGTCGATAACTATATCTACACCCGAAAGACTTTTGTTTTTATAAAACAGTTTTGCCGCTTTATAGGCGTTGTTATCCGCCGTTGAACAGTCTAGCGGTAAACCTTTAACCGCAAGGGTTATCTTGTGGTCTTTTCGTTCGGAAAGGGTTATAGCGTCGAAGATATCTATCGACGCTACGAGTGACTTTATGTCGTGATATTGCCCGATATTGCCGACCACGTCTAAGGTAAGGTTAATCTTTGCCGGCACTTTTTTGGTTATCTTTTTCATAAGTAAACTTGTTCCTAATTAAATTTATTTTTGTCTATACACCACTATTCTTTCGCTACCCGTTAGCGGAAAGCAAAGGTCGGGGTTTGCTTGAACTAACGTTTCGGGTGAAACGTTAAGCCTTTTTGCAAGCGACCATAATTCTTCGCCTTCGGTCGGGATATATACGCTAAGCGCGCTGGTGTTTTTCGGCTTTTCACCAAGCATTTCCAAAGACTTGACTATGCTTAAATCACACTTCTCGCTGGGATACACGGTAAAGATAGTTTCGGTTTCTAGTT
This sequence comes from Clostridiales bacterium, assembly GCA_015055805.1. Lineage (GTDB taxonomy): Bacteria > Bacillota > Clostridia > Christensenellales > Borkfalkiaceae > UBA1259. The sequence goes on along the minus strand of SVHN01000002.1, from coordinate 191,212 downwards.
CTATCTCGGTAAGCGAAGTTATTCTCGCCCTTGCCTTTACGGCTTTAGCAAAACTTTCAAGTTCTATGCCACAGTCAAAGGCGCAGTCAAGCGTAACTTCAAACGGCATTTCAAGTTTTCTTGTAAACGGTCTGTTCTCACCGTCGCGGAAAAATCCGACGGCGTTTATAACGCCCGTAAACTTTAAGCCGTCGTCTTTGCACTCAGTCGCGGTTATTTCTGCCGTTTCACCGCCTACCGCCAAAATAATTGCGCCAGCAGGTAATTCTTCCACCGCCGCTTTGCCGTTTACTAGCGCGGTTAAAGTCCGCATTTCGCAAGGCTTATAATACGATAGGTCGTGCTTTTCAGACTGAATTTCTTGTTCGGTACTAAAAACGTCTTCCGCTACCCAAACGCTACTAAGCGAAAAGGCTTCGCCTTCAAAACCCAAAACAACGCTTGCGCTGACGATACTTTTGCCGCTGTCTTCGTCAACCGTTATTTCGGTCTTAAACGATTTTTCTTTTACCCTTGCCGTAGCCTGCATTGCGGGCATGGCTTCTTCGCAGTCGATTTCCATACGGAAAGGTACGGTCTTTATTTCTTTTATTATATCGCTTTTATCTGTTTTTTGCAACATTATTGCAGAGATAACCGCTTCGCCGTCCACAATGATTGCTCCCACTCCGCATTGAACGGCTGTTATTATTGCTTGAACTCTATGCGACAACACTTCTTCAACCGTATAGTTAAGTTCAAACTCTTCTTCAATAGGGTAAGAGCCGTGACGAACGCCTAGGCTTTTAGTTAGTGGAATTTCTTTTCTGTCTATTATTAGACTATCTCCACCACTAAGCGCGTCTATTTCTGCGCAGCCCGTTACGTCTGCTTTTATGGTTACGAACGCGCTTAAAGTTAATTTTATGCCCGAAACGTCCGCTTCGGTCTTGTCAACGACTGCCGTTGCATACGCTCTGCAACCGTCGTTTACACGCCCGTCTATAATCGTTCCTGCAAACTCGTTGCCACACTCGACTTTTTTTACCAAGCCGTCGGCGTCTAGATAACTGACGTAAAAAATTACTCTGCCACCGTATCTTATTTTGCCGTCCGATATTTCGCAGTCGTTTACCGTCGACCACGCCCAAACGTTTAGTATAGCTTTAACCGATTCGGATAAGATTTCCGTTTTGCTCTCGGCTTTTATCTGTTCGGTCACGACGCCCGACTTTACGCTATAATTTATTTTTTCATAAACAGGTTCTATCACTTCTATAACCCTCCTTAATCTCTTTGCCACTATTACAATATATTATTAAGGCGTAGGGTTTAGAACAAAAAAATACGCACACTTATAAATGCGCGTATTTATTAGTTGGTTTTTATTCGGCGGTTTTTTCGGGAAAATGCAGTTTTACTCTTCCGCACATATATTCCGAATAGGAATATGAAGTTTTACCCTTAAAACTCTTGTCAAATGGCGTTACCGTAAACAGCGCGGGATAAACCCCACTCAATACGCCCGAAAAACTGACGTACTTGTTTCTGCCAAGGTTTAAGGTTACTTCTACCGATTGATCTTTGCCGTTTTGTATGGTTTTCTTTACGTCGTTTAAGGTTAAGGTACTCTTTATCATACCCTAATGATACCCGATAAAAAGTTTTATATACCTTTTTACGACACTTCTCCGCCGAAAAGTAGTTAGAGTTTTACGATAAGGCTTTTTAGATTAAAAATCTTCGTCGTCCTCGTCTTCTTCCTCTTCGTCGTCTTCGTCGGTATCTTCAAAGTCAGACTCGTCAACTTCGGGAATATCAAAGTCGTCGTCTACGCTCTCTTCGGATATAAGGTCTTCTTCCTCTTCTTCGTCGTCGATAAACTCGCCTTCTTCCTTGGCAAGCTTGTCAAGAGAAAGCATTTCTTCGTCCTCTTCCTCTTCTTCCTCTTCCTCGTCAAGGTATTCCTTCCACGACTCGTCGTCCTCGTCCTCACGGTTTTCGTGGTACTCTTTTTCTTCAGCACATTTTGCGCACATGCTTTCGCCCGGCTTAATGTAGTTCTGGTGGCAAACGGGACAGAGTTCTAAACCTTCGTTCTCTTCTTCGTCGTCTACCGCAAACAGTAACTTTTGTCCTTTAAGCTCTGCTTTGCATACTTCGCAATATTCTTCACCCTTTCTGATGTAGTTAAGATCACATCTTGGGCATTTTACGAAATCACCTGGCATAATTCTTCTCCATATATATCATATATATTTATCTACTGCCGTCAAAGTGCTTATCCTTTGACTTGCAGTATATTATATATACATATGAAAAATTTGTAAACTATTTTTTAGGACTTTTTTTTAAAATTTTGCAAAATTTTCACATTAAATAAAGAACTGCGCTTTATAAAGAATAAAGTGCAGTTTTTTGTTTTGCTATTGTTTTTACGATTGTTCTAAAAGCATTTTATCAGCGACGAGTGCTATAAACTCGCCGTTCGTCGGTTTTTCTGCGCCGATATACGCGCGCACGCCTAAAATATTGTTTATATTGTCTATCCTTCCTCTATTCCAAGCAACTTCTATTGCGTGGCGGATTGCACGCTCTACTTTACTTGGGGTGGTCTTATACTTTTCGCCGATTGACGGATAAAGCTTTTTAGTGATGTTATTTATTATTTCAGGGTCTTCAACCGCCATTTTAACGCCTTCTCTTAAAAAGGAATAACCTTTTATATGTGGCGGTATTCCTACGTTGATAAAAATTTTGCTTATCTTTTCTTCTAAGGAAACCTTGTGCAAATTCCCACCGCTTAAACTTTGCCCGTCTGCTTTTGGTTGAAATAAGCCTAAAAGTCTTTCTTTAAGTATAGAAAAGTTATAAGGCTTTGCCATATAATAGTCTGCGCCTGCTTGACTTGCTCTACTAACTACGTCGTCACTACAAAATGCGGTTAGCACGAAAATTTTAATGTTTGGGTTTACTTCCCTAACCTTAGCAATAACCGACAAGCCGTCGTATCCTGAAATAACAAGTTCTGTAATCAGCACCTTTGGTCTTTTGTCTGCAATCATTGATATGGCAGAAATTCCGTCCGAAGAAAAACCCACCACTTCAAAATCTTGATCGTCTAGAAAATTTTGCGCCAACGCTTGATTTGCCTCTTTTGTTTCCATCAATAAAAATACCGTCTTTTTCTGCATAAATCGCTCCTTCTTTATCGGCTTAAATCTTTTGCCTTTTTAATTTAAACCCATTGTACACCAAAATCCAAAATTTTCCAAACGATTTTTAATAATTTTGAAAAATATTTGTCGAATTATGAAAAATATTATTTTATTTAGTATTTTTTCGATATTATTTGCCATTTTTCGACAATATTGCGTTAATAATTTAAAAATAACCGTTTTGTAGCACAGAAAAACAACAAAAAAAAGACGAAACCAAAAAAAGTTTCGTCTTTAATGATATTAATTTTGAATAAGGCGTTAAAAATTATAAAACCGATTACTTACTTTCAAACTCAGCAACCGCTAAGTCGTAGTTTGCTTTTAAGTTGTTTGCAATATACGCGCTTATGGTTGAATAATTTTCGCTCTTGCGGAATTCAACGATAGACGCCTTAACTTCGTCGTAAGCAGTCTTTAACGCTTTTCGATCATCCTCAGACAAGTTGACGTAACCGTACATTCCGTCGAGTTTTGCGTAAAGATTTGCCATTTCAACTGCCTTTTCGTAGTTTTCCAAGGTTGCAAGCGTTTCTTCGCTGAACTCTTTCTTAGACTCTTCGCTGAGCGCGTTGTAAGCCGTTCTTGCATCAGATACGTCTTTTGCAACGAGTTTTCCGTCAACTTCTTCAAATTTGAGCGTGCCACTCTCTAAATTGTTTGCGATATTAGTTATCTTGGTGTTTGCAATCGTTACAAGGTCGGATTCTACCATTTTACCGATAAAGGTTGCATCAACAAGGTGATAAGCCGCGTCGATTTCACCGTCGTTATCGGTGTCGTCACCATCCACCTTTGCATCTAACGAAACGTAATGAACGTAAGATGCGCCGAGCGCAGACGAATCGAGATAAAAGAGTTTTCCACAAGCGATTTCCGCAGCAAACCAAGCCGTTGATACGGTGTCGCCCGAAACGCGGATTTCTTTTGCATCAACTTCGCCGAGTTTGATTTTCGCTATCTGGGTGCTTGCGTTGACGTAGAATAATTCTTCGCCTTCAACGAAAAGCATGGTGGTTATATTAGAATTGTTTGCAACGAGTTTTTTGTCTGCCTTGTCGTTACCCTTTAAAGTCGATTTATGAACTTTACCTTCGGTCAAGGTGTAAACGGTATCCGACGCAAGGTCGATAAGATTGCCGTCTGCAACGTACGAACTGTTTTCAATTTTAGTTGCGTCCTTTCCGTCTTTAAGGTCTGCCGCCTTAATCCCGTAAGTGTTCACCGTTCCGTTTTCCAAAGTTTCGGTGTAGTAGATATCCGCGCCGTCAACAAGGGTTATTGCAAAAGTGCTCTTGTCATTACCTAGAACTTTCTTGCCTGCAAGTCCTAAATCTACGGTTAAATCTTCACCAACGGTATACATATATATTTCATTGTATTTTTCGGTTGCTCTTGAATATCCCTGCTGTTCAGCCTTGCTTTCAATATATTCTTCACTATAAATTGATACGGTATAGAGAACTGCAAGTCCGCCGTCGGTTGCCTCAACGGGAAGGAAGTTATAAGATGCCATTGAACGATTCTTTTCAGTAGTAGCATCAGTTTTTGCAATGCAGAGTTTTTCGTCGTTAACGGTATCTACACAGTAAAGCGCGGTTTCCGCTGTATCATAATATACGATATAAACGGTGTCGTTAGCTGCGATAAATCTATATTCAGTAGCGAGAGAGGAAACGGTAAAGAATTCTTCAGTTTCCGTTCCGTCAAGCTTAGTGCGCATAAAGGTAAGTTCGGTGTTTGCAACGTTACCGCTACCGTCTTTCTCAACGTTCGGCGTGCCGTAATAAACGTAGTCACCGTTAAGGAATAAACCCGACTTATAATCAGTTGCCGCAAAAAGTTTGGGAACAACGACTTCGGTCTTGGTCAAATCGTCTTTATCTGCCGCCATAAGCGCACCTTTGACAGGCGTACCGAAAGTGTTGTCAGCCGTCGAATCGGCAATACCGTTGATATAATAAATATACTCTTCGGTTTCTGCAACGAATCCGCCGTTGGTACTAGCATCTACTTTACCCCAAGCCGTCATACTCGTGCCGTCCCACTTGTCTTTTTTACAACCGACAAGTCCAGTAACAACCATACTTAGCGCGAGTGCGCAGACTAAAATTTTAATTAAAACCTTCTTCATATTCTCTCCGCTCTTATTCGGGAAACTTTTTGACTATACCCGAATATAAATAATTATATACTTATACAGTTATATATTGTACACCATCTTGAAAACTTTTGCAATAATTTTTCAAGTTTTTTACTGTTTTTTTCTCGGCAAGGAGGCAATAAAATGGATAAATTCGGCATTTTTAATCTTTTAAACTCTTTTTTAAGCGCAAACAGCGCGCAAGAGAAAAATACCGACCAAGAAAACGATACTAAAAACGACACTTTCGGCTCTATCTTATCGGCAATAAAAAACAATCTAAACACAAATAATTCTAACGCTAATAAGCCGAAAACCGACACCACGCCCAGCCAGCCCCAGCCGATAAAACCTTTGCAACGTTCAATGTTATCCACAATGACGTCACACGACGAGTTTATAAAACGAGTAAAAGAAAAAAACAAATTATAATAAAGTTCCTTTGTTCCTCAAATTAAAAATCACCCAATATACGATTGTCAAGCAAAAAGCCACACAATGTGATATTGTATAAATATAGTTGATCCAAAAAATATTAACCAAGGAGAATTATATGAAAGAATTATTTTTACAAACTTTTGTTGAAGACATGCAAAAAATATGCGATGGCAAACTAGCAAAAAACGTGAAATATGAAACCAAAAATCAAAAACGGCTTAAAATACACGATGAGTTTTGGGAAAGTTTGAACGACGAGCAAAAAAACAAATATAGAGAATTTGAATTTGTTCTTAATGAAGAAACTGTCGAAAATGAAGAAGAAATATATTTGTTTGCTCTAAAAAAAGGACTGTTAATGGGATTAGAAATAGCAAAATCTTTCAAGCCTTAGACGCAAGCAAGACAAGGCTCGCTCAAAGGAAAAGACTGCGGCGACCTTTTTGGTCGTTAAGGTTTTCCCTGCCGAGCAGTAACGCAGTATTGCGTAGCGTATAAGGCAAAAACAAAAGCCATTGGAAATCCAATGGCTTGTAGTTTTGTTTGAAACAATTATCTCTTTGAGAATTGTGGAGCACGACGAGCTTTCTTTAAGCCGTACTTCTTTCTTTCCTTCATTCTGGAATCTCTGGTTAAGAAGCCTGCTTTCTTTAATGCTGCTCTGGTTTCGGGCTCTGCCTGTAAAAGTGCGCGAGCAATACCGTGTCTGATTGCGCCTGCTTGACCGGTAAATCCACCGCCTACTACGTTTACTGCAACGTCATACTTTGCTGCAACGTCAACTAATACCAACGGTTGACGAACGATAAACTTCAAAGTGTCAAGACCGAAGTATTCGTCAAGACTCTTGCCGTTGATTACGATAGTGCCGTCACCTGCAGGGATAAGGCGTACTCTTGCGATTGCCTTCTTTCTTCTGCCGGTTCCCCAATATTGAACTTTCTTTTTACTGGTTGCTTTTGCCATAATTACACCTCATTACACCAATTTAATAACTTCGGGTTTTTGAGCCTGATGATTGTGTTCAGCACCTCTATAAACCTTAAGTTTGGTGAGCATTTTGCGACCTAAGCTGTTCTTGGGAAGCATGCCTTTAACTGCTTCGTAAACTGCTACGTCCGCTTTGTTTTCCATAAGAGTTTTGTACTGTATGGATTTAAGTCCACCGATATGTCCGGTGTGGTATCTGTAATATTTCTTTTCGAGTTTCTTACCGGTTAATACGACCTTGTCGCAATTAACGATAATAACGAAATCGCCCGTGTCAACGTTAGGGGTGAAGGTGGGCTTATTCTTACCGCGAAGAATAGCTGCGACTTTGGAAGCGAGTCTACCTAGAACAACGCCTTCAGCATCAACAACGTACCACTTTCTGTCCACGTTTTCTGCGTGAGCCATATAAGTCTTCATTGTGAATTCTCCTTGATTTTTTATAATTAATGTTATAAAGCCGCCGTTTGATATTCCGCCTTAACACGAATACGGGCGGATTTTGGGAGGGCTAATCCCGAAAAAACCGAACTTTGCCTTATAAACGCCTAAATATATTAAAATATTTTGGGTATTAAGTCAAGCGTTTTTCACAAGATTTTACACAGTTTTTCACTAATTTCTTTAATTTTTTGACAAAAAACAAAAAAGGCACAACATCTTGTGTCTTGCGCCTTTTTGTTTTACTATTATAAATTTTTCTCGGCTTGAAGAATTTTAAGTACGCGATCTTCGCAATAATCCAAAAACTCAGTCCACGCCGTCTTGTCGATAAAGGTGTTTTTGCCCGTCTTTACCATTTCTTGGTATCTTCTCTCGGTATCGTTGTTCCAACAATGATTACCTAAAAACACGTCCACGTCGCATTTTTTTAGGCGCGCTATTGAGTCTAAATACATTTCCCTTGCGCCGTCAAACTCTACGGTATCTTTCCTTAGAGTATTCGCGCCTGCGCCGCCAAAACTTCCCACTAAGTATTTCTTGCCGTCGTGCTCTTTTTCAAATAGGAACGATATCGTGCCTTCGGTATGCCCCGGCGTTTCCATAAACCTTACGGTGACGTTTCCTAGCGTTATGCTGTCGCCGTCCTTAACGATAATATCGGGATCAAAATACTGCTTTGCCTTTTCAGCGTCTTTTCTTCCTATAACCGTCTTTGCGCCCGAAAGATCTGCTATCGGCGCAGTACCTTCGGTATGATCGCCGTGCCAATGCGTGTTTACTATGTATTTTATATCCTTGACGTCAAAGCCGAGTTGGTGTATGGAATTTAACACTAAATAAGTAGTGTTTTCATAGCCTGTGTCAAATAAAATTAAACCGTCGCCCGTGTCGAGTAAATGACTACTTGCTTGATACGTTCCAACGAAATAAACGCCGTCAATAATCTTAAACGGATTAATCTTGCCTTTCCAAGGCTGTTTCAGTCTGCCTATTCTTTCTGGTTGCGCTCTGTACATATTTTTCTCCTTACTGATATTCAACTTCTTTTAGGCACAGCCCTTTTGCCGGGACAGTTTTTCCTAAAAGCGCGCGTTCGCCCGTCTTTAAGGCTTTTTCTAGCCTTTCTTTATCGGTCTTGCCGTCGGCGTAGTCAATGAGCGTTCCCACCAAGGTTCTGACCATATTATATAAAAATCCGTTTCCGCACACGGCAATTTTTATATCGCCGTTACTTTCCGTTATATCAATAGAATATATAGTGCGCACGGTGGTTTTTGCACCGCCACGGCTTGCGTTAAAACACTTAAAATCGTGTTCGCCAACGAAAATTTCTGCGCCCTTTTTCATTGCTGAAATATCGGGTTTTTTTATCAAGCGATAAGAATACCGCTCTTTTAATGGAAGTTCAACGTCACAGTAATACAGCGAATATTCGTAGGTTTTCCTTTTTGCAGAAGTGCAAGCGTTAAAATTTTCGTCCCCTATCCTACTTTCGGTTACCCTTATACTGCACGGTAAATGCGCGTTCAGCGCGCGTGCAAACTTTTCGGGCTTAATATCGCTCTCGGTATCAAAATGAGCAACTTGACCTGCCGCGTGAACGCCTGCGTCCGTTCTGCCACTACCCGTAACCTTTACCGTTTCGCCCGTAACCGCCTTAACGGCGTCTTGCAATCGCTGTTGTATGCTGTCGCCTTTGGGCTGAATTTGCCAACCGCAGTAGTCTGTTCCGTCGTAACTGACGGTAAGAATTATTTTCATATAACCACCGCCAAAAGACCGCTGTTATTTAGTAGCACGACGCCCGTTATAAGTCCGCCGATAACAAGCGTTCCTATAAGGTCGCGCCAAGTGAGTTTCATCTTTTTATATTTGGTACGGCATTTACTGCCCGAATAGCATCTTGCATCCATAGCGTCTGCAAGTTCGTCGGCTCTTCTAAACGAACTTATAAGCAGCGGTATAAGCACGGGAATAAGTGCTTTTGCACGCTTAAAAATATTGCCACTTTCAAAGTCTGCGCCCCTTGCTTTTTGCGCTTTTATAATCCTATCCGTTTCGTCCAAAAGCGTAGGTATAAACCTTAGCGCGATACTCATTATAAGCGCGAATTCATGTACGGGGAATTTTATCCATTTTAGGGGATAAAGTAGGCTTTCTATTCCGTCGGCAATCTCTACGGGTGAAGTGGTCAAAGTAAGAATTGACGCACCCAAAACTATCAGCGTTATCCTAGCGATAATGAACGCGGCGTTAAGTAAGCCACCGTTATAAATCTTAATGAATTTCCACTCGAATACGAGCGTTCCCGAAGTGTTAAAAAACAACTGCAAAACGGCGGATAATACGACGAAAAACAGTATGGCTTTTATGCTTTTTAGCACCCTTAAAAAGGGAACTTTTGCCACCGCCGTTGCAATCATAACGAACAGTAAGCACGCTGCAAAACCCAAGAATTGATATGGTACGGATTTGACCAAAAATACCGCGACCATATACGCGATAACCGCCAATATTTTTACTCTTGCGTCCATCTTGTGGACGAACGATTCGGCGGGATAATATTGTCCGAAGGCTACGTCTTTCACTCGTCCACCTCCGCGCATTGATTTAAGTAAGCGTCGATAAATCCGTCCACCGTAAGGTCGCTATCCGTATCTATCCCGACCGTTTTTAAGGCTTTTTCTAAGTATGCAGTTACAGGTACGTCAAGCCCTAAACTTTTAAGTTTTTCGTGGTCGGAAAAAATCTCTTTGGGCGTTCCGACCGACAAAACTTTTCCGCCTGAAAATATTGCCGCTCTAGTGCAGTTTTCGGATACGATATTCATATCGTGCGACACTAAAATTATCGTTCTTACAAACGACTTATGCAATCTTTTTAACAGCGATAAAAACTCGCGTTTTCCAACGGGGTCAAGCCCTGCGGCTGGCTCGTCAAGCACCAAAATTTCCGGTCTTGTGACGATAACTCCCGCTATTGCTACCCTGCGTTTTTGACCGCCTGAGAGTTCAAACGGCGATTTATTCTTTATTCTGTCGTAGTTTAGTCCAACAAGTTCTATCGACTCTCTTACTCTTGATTCGATTTCTTGTTCGGATATATCTTTATTAAAGTTTCTCAGTCCGAACGCCACATCTTCTCTAACCGTTTCTGCAAACAGTTGCTGTTCGGGGTACTGAAATACCATGCCGACCTTGGCTCTTAACGACTTAAAGTCGCATTTTTTGTCGGCTAAGTCGTATTCGCCTATCTTAATACCGCCACAGTTTTTGCCTATCTTGATAAGACCGTTAAGGTGCTGAACGAAAGTGGATTTTCCGCTGCCCGTATGCCCGATTATGCCGAAAAAATCACCTTCTTCAATGGTGAGTGAAACACCGCTTAGGGCGTGTACTGCAAGAGCTTTGGAACTCTGGCTATAAACGTAACTTAAATTTTCCGTTTCAATGCGCATAATTCCTCCGCTAACTGCTCTTCGGTCAAAATACCTTGTGGTAAATTTACACCGCACTCTATAAGCTTGTCCGCAACGATAGCGGCAAGCGGTAATTCTAGACCGCAAGTTTTGAGCAAGTCTTTTTCTTTAAATATCTCGTTCGGCGTTCCGCTCAAAACGATTTCTCCGTCGTTTACGACGTAAACCTTGTCGGCACGCACTACTTCGTCCATATAGTGGGTTATGTTGATAACCGTGACGTTATGTTCTTTGTTAAGTTTTTCCGCAACGGCAAGAACTTCCTTTCTGCCCTTGGGGTCAAGCATAGCGGTCGACTCGTCAAGCACCAAGATTTTGGGCATTAATGCCAAAACGCCTGCAATGGCAATCCTTTGTTTTTGTCCGCCCGACAATCTTGTCGGTGAAGAATAACGGAACTTTTCCATACCTACCGCAGCGAGCGCAAAGTCTATTCTTTGACCTATCTCTTCGCGCTTAACGCCTAGATTTTCCGGTCCGAACGCCACGTCGTCTTCAACGATAGACGCGACTAACTGGTTATCGGGGTTTTGGAAAACGACACCCACCCTTTTCCTTATCTCGAAAAGGGATTTTTTGTCGTCCGAACAAAATCCGTCGACGGTAATTTTTCCTTGGTCGGGGCAGATGAGTGCGTTAAAAAGTTTGGCTAGCGTGCTTTTGCCGCTGCCGTTGTGACCTATAATGGCTACGCTCTCTCCTTCTTCTACCGCTAGGGAAACGTTCTTTACCACCTTTATTCGTTTGTCGTATGAAAAACTTACGTTTTCCGCTTTTAATAATGACATTTATCTCTCCACGCGTTGGTCGAATAAGTGTATTTTACCACAACCGCAAAATTTTTACAAGCAATCAACTAAAAGAAAGACGGCTTTTACTAGATTAAATTAATTTATCCGAAAAATTTTTTGTTTTGCGTTGACTATTTGCCTTTCAATATGTATAATAGTACTGTTAAATTTATTTAATAATATCATTTACGGAGGATTTAGTATAATGAAAAAATTGACCATTGACGGCAATACCGCCGCCAGCCACGTCGCCTACGCCTTCTCGGAAGTTGCGGCTATCTACCCGATAACCCCCTCTTCGCCGATGGCTGAAGTTGCAGACGAGTGGTCTGCCGCAGGCAGAGTGAATATGTTCGGTCAACCCCTTCGCCTTGCAGAAATGCAGTCCGAAGCAGGTGCTGCCGGCGCAGTTCACGGCTCACTCGTTGCAGGTGCGCTTACCACTACTTACACCGCAAGCCAAGGCTTGCTCCTTATGATCCCGAACATGTATAAAATCGCGGGAGAACTTCTTCCCACGGTTTTCCACGTCAGCGCAAGAGCTCTCGCTGCTCACGCTCTCAATATCTTCGGTGACCACGCAGACGTTATGGCTTGCCGCCAGACCGGTTTTGCTATGCTCGCTTCTAACTCCGTTCAGGAAGTTATGGACTTGGCACTCGTTTCTCACCTTTCTACCTTGAAAGCGAAAGTTCCTTTCCTTCACTTCTTCGACGGTTTCAGAACCAGCCACGAAGTTTCTAAGATTGACGTTATAGACTACGAAGATATGAAAGCTCTCGTCGATATGAAAGATATCGAAGACTTCCGCGCTCGCGCTCTTAACCCCGAACACCCCGTTCAGAAAGGTACTGCTCAGAACTCTGATATCTACTTCCAGAACAGAGAAACGGCTAACAAGTACTACGAGGCTACTCCTGCTATCGTTCAGGAAATGATGGACAAGGTTAATAAGCTCACGGGCAGAAATTATCACTTGTTCGACTACGTCGGTGCTCCCGATGCTGAAAACGTTGTCGTTTTGATGGGTAGCGGTGCTGACGCTGTTGAAGAAACCATTAACAAGATGAACGCTGAAGGACACAAGGTCGGTCTTTTGAAAGTTAGACTTTATCGTCCGTTCGCTATCGATTATTTTGTAAACGCTCTTCCCAAAACGGTTAAGAAAATCGCCGTTCTCGACAGAACCAAAGAGGCTGGCTCGCTCGGCGAACCCTTGTATCTCGACGTTTGCTCGGCTCTCCTTGAAAAGGGTATGACCGACATTAAAGTTGTCGGCGGAAGATACGGTCTTGGTAGCAAAGAATTTAATCCGTCCATGATCTACGCCGTTTACAAAAACCTTGAACAGGCTGAACCCAAAAACCACTTCACCGTTGGTATCTACGACGATATTACCAACACCTCTTTGGATTTCTCTGAAAAATACGACGCTGCTCCCACTGGAACTATCTCCTGCAAATTCTGGGGCTTAGGTTCTGACGGTACTGTCGGCGCAAACAAGAACTCTATTAAGATTATAGGTGACCATACCGATAAATACGTTCAGGGTTACTTCTTCTACGACAGTAAGAAATCCGGCGGTATAACCGTTTCTCACCTCCGTTTCGGCGATACCCCGATTCAGTCGGCTTATTTAATCGACGCTGCTGACTTCGTTCAATGCTCCAACCCGTCTTATATCACCCGTTATAACATGACCGGCGATATCAAGAAAAACGGTACTTTCCTTTTCAATACTTCCGCAAAAACTGCGGCTGAACTTGAAAGCGTTCTTCCTGCTTTCGTTAAAAACGATATCGCTAACAAGAACATTTCGCTCTACGTTATCGACGCTATTAAGATTGCAGCAGAATTAGGCCTTCGTGGAAGAACCAACACTATTTTACAGTCTGCGTTCTTCAAGGTTGCTAACATTATCCCCTACGAAGAAGCTGTTGATTACATGAAGAAGATGGCTTACAAGTCCTTTGCTAAGAAAGGCGACGCTATCGTTCAAATGAACTACAACGCTATTGACTCAGCTGCGGCTAACCTCGTTAAGATTGACGTTCCCGAATCGTGGAAAACTACTACCGAGGGCGCACCTATGGCTGCCGTTGCTGATAACAAATACTTTAAGGATATCGTTCACCCCATACTCGTTCTCGAAGGCGACAAACTTCCGTCATCTGCGTTTAACGCTGACGGTTCTGTTCCCACGGGTACTACTAAGTATGAAAAACGTGGTGTTGCGGTTAATATTCCTAAGTGGGACGAATCTAAGTGTATTCAATGTAACCAATGCGCTTTCGTATGTCCGCACGCATGTATTAGACCTGCTATCGTTAAAGAAGGCGAAAATAAACCCGCAAGCTTTGCTACTAAGGCAATGGTTGGTAACAAGGGTTATGAATTCAGAATTCAAGTTTCACCCCTTGACTGTATGGGGTGCGGCGTTTGCGCTGATATCTGTCCTTCAAAAGAAAAAGCACTCACGATGGTTCCGTTCGGATCACTCGTAAACGAAGAAACCGTAAACTACGAGTTCAGCGAAACTCTTCCCGAAGTAAACGTTTCGGCTTGCCCCGGTTGCAAACCTACTACCGTTAAAGGTAGCCAGTTCAGCAAACCTCTCTTCGAGTTCTCGGGCGCATGCGCAGGCTGTGGTGAAACGCCATACGTTAAGGTTGTTACTCAGCTCTTCGGCGACAGAATGATCGTTGCTAACGCTACGGGTTGTTCGTCTATCTACGGCGGTTCTGCTCCGACTTGTCCTTACACCAAAAATAAAGAAGGCAAAGGTCCTGCTTGGGCAAACAGCTTGTTTGAAGACAACGCAGAATTTGGTTACGGTATGAACCTTGCTATGAACGCTCGTCGCGCTAAGATCGAAGAAGATATGAAAGCGACTATAGATAAAGTAAACGCTGACACCAAGGCTGCGTTTGAAGCTTGGCTCAACGACAAAAACGACGCTGAGAAGAGCAAGGTTGCTGCCGAAATGGTTAAAGCGGCTATCGCTAAAGAATCGGCTGACGGTCTTGATTATATTAAGGGTAACCTTGACTGCTTAGTTAAACCTTCTATCTGGATCTTCGGTGGTGACGGCTGGGCTTACGATATCGGTTACGGCGGTCTTGACCACGTTCTTGCATCAGGCGAAAACGTAAACGTTCTCGTTCTCGACACCGAAGTTTACTCAAATACCGGTGGACAAGCAAGTAAATCTACTCCTACTGGTTCTGTTGCAAAATTCGCAGCAGCTGGTAAGAGAATTAAGAAGAAAGACTTAGGTATGATGGCTATGAGCTACGGCTACGTTTACGTTGCACAATGCTCTATGGGTTCTAATAAACAGCAGCTTATGAACGCGCTCGTTGAGGCTGAAAAGTACGACGGACCGTCACTCATTATCTGCTACGCGCCCTGTATCAACCACGGTATCAATATGACCAAATCTCAGGAAGAAGAGAAGAAGGCTGTTGATTGCGGTTACTGGCAGTTATATCGTTATAACCCGACTGCTATCGACGAAGGAAAGAATCCTTTCACGCTCGATTCTAAAGAGCCGACTGGGGATTATAAGTCGTTCTTACTTGGCGAAACCAGATACGCATCACTTATGAAAGCGCGTCCCGAACTCGCAGAAAAACTCTTCGAGAAGACCGAGAAAGACAGCAAGGTAAGACTTAACACTTATAAAAATCTTGCAGACAAATAATTCATAGTTTTATGAACGAAAAGGGCAATCTTGTGGTTGCCCTTTTTTTGCTGGTTTTTTGCCGGCTTTTTACTCTTATTTGCCAAAATGTCAAACTTTCATAATTTTAGGTCAAATTTTCAACTTGATTTATAGCCCTAAATATATTATTATATATAATAATGTTTGCATAAGGAGATTTATATGAAAAAATTATTTACACTTTTCATTGCGCTCGTACTTGGTCTTATATCTTGCTTTTCTCTCGTTGGGTGCGGTGAAAAAGAACAACCCCAACCCGAAGAACCTACTTCTATGACTTATAACGGCGTTCTTTCTTGGTCGGCGGCTTTGGACGAACTTGCTCAGGGCGCGGATATCGCGGTAGTTGACGCTAGTTTCGCTAACTACTACATTAACGCCTTAGGTCATAGCGAACTTACCATACTTACTGGTAAAGATTTCACTTTTGCCGACGAACAAATCGTTGCCGCTTGCAAAAAAGGCTCGAATATAGACGAATATATTACCGCTGCACTTTACGAGATGCAACAGAATAAACAAAAAATTGAACTTAACAATAAAGACGAAGTTGAATACAACTTAGCTGATATCGCAGGTCACTTCGGTATGTCAAGCCGTTTATTGACTATAAGCGAACCCACCGTTAAATTCGATACCGCGCCTGAAAGCGGTTCGGACTGGACAAAACTCAATCAACTTAAAGTTGGATTTACCGCAGAAGGAAACGCTACTGGTAATATCCAAATTCTTCCCTTCGTAGAAGTGGGACATTACGGCGGTTACGACGGTATCCACTCTCTTATAACTAAATCGATTTGTTCGGTTTATAAGTTTAGCGGTACTAACCCCTATACCTTTGAAAACGTTAAGTGGGACGATAGAAAAACCGCTATCGAAGACGGCACGGTAGACGTTTTGTTTGGAAACTTTACTAAAGACTCTATCGGCTCGGACGATTTTGACTTTACCGTACCTTTCCTTACAAATTCAACGGCAATAGTTGTTAAAGCTACTGACGCTGAAAAGTTTTCTACCTACGCTAGTATGAAGTCTGCAAAATTCGTTTCGGTAACCGATTCTAAAGCCGAAACCCTATTAAAGGGTGATATTAACTCGAAAATCTTCGGTTAATAACAAAAAATTGGCTTTTTTGTAAATTCCGCTTAAAATCGCTTTACTAAATAACAAAATATTAGTATAATATGGTTACTCGATTGCTTTATCACTTTATCGTGATAAAGTGGTCGGGTAATAACTTTTTTATAGGAGAAATGAAAAATGAAAAGATTTTTCAAAGCACTAACTGCTACCGTTTTAGCAGTTACAATGATTTTTTCTTTGACCGCTTGCGGACAAAAGTTGGCACTCGGTAAAGAAATGATTAAATGCGAATCACAATTAGACGCAGTCGTTAAACTCGACCAAGGCACTCTTGACGCGGTCGTTATCGACTCTATTATGGCTGGTTACTATGCTAAGACTGGTGACTACGCTGGCAAAATCGCTATCGTTGAAGATTTAGTTCTTGCTCAGGAAGAATACGGTATTGCTGGTAGAAAGGGCGACAAAGCGTTCGTTTCTAAGATTAACGACGCGCTTATCGCGTTAAACTCAAACGGCAAACTCGGCGAAGTTGCCGACAAGTTCGGTGTTAAAGGTAGTCTTGCTGTTAAAGCCGACACCACTAACCCCTTAGCTAGCGCAGACGACGACAGCTGGACTAAAATCGTTAATTCTAAGAAAATCGTTATCGGTTACACGGTATTTGCGCCTATCGCTTACGAAGAAGCCGGCGCGCTCACCGGTTTTGATATCGAACTCGCTAAAGAAGTAGTTAAATATCTTAACGAACAGAACGCTACTGACGTAAAGGTTGAATTTCTCGTAATTAACTGGGATTCCAAAGAGGCTCTTCTTGAAGAAGGTTCTATCGACCTTGTTTGGAACGGTATGACTATCACCGAAGAAAGAAAAGAAAGCATGTGCATTTCCGTACCTTATCTCTATAATAAGCAGGTAGCTGTCGTTGCTACTGCCGATAAGGATAAGTATTCTGATAAAGACAGTTTCAAGAACGCCGTTATCGGTGTTGAAAAAGGCTCTGCTGGTCAGTCTTGCGTTGAAGGACCTTCCGAAGAATAATTATAATGGTTGGCGAAATTTTATTAAGTCTTTTACAAGGGTTCGGCAATACGGTTCTGCTGTTTGCCGTAACCCTTGTTCTTGCACTACCGCTTGGTTTAATCATATCTTTCGGCTCAATGTCTAAATTTAAGCCGATAAAGTACGTCTTAAAAGTGTTTATCTGGATTATCAGAGGCACTCCTTTGATGCTACAAATTTTACTTGTTAGCTTTCTTCCCAAATACCTTTTCGCATCTACCACTAAAGCGTGGGCGGCTGCGTTAGGACTTACCGTGCAGAATATGCTTTTCGTATTCGTTATGATTGCTTTCGTAATAAACTACGCTTGCTATTTTTCGGAAATTTTCCGCGCTGGTATCGAGGCTGTTCCCAAAGGTCAGTATGAGGCTGGTCAAGTATTAGGGTTTACCAAATGGCAGATTTTTTATAAAATCGTTCTTTTACAGGTAATCAAAAATATTCTGCCCCCGATGAGCAATGAAACCATTACCTTAGTTAAAGACACCGTTTTGGCGTTTACTTTGAGCGTTGTGGATCTTCTTACCGCCGCTAAAGAGGCTGTAAATAATTTCGTTACGCTATCGCCTCTTCTTTACGCCGCTATTTTTTACTTGGTGTTCAACGGTTTGGTCACGGTCGTTTTCAATAAACTGGAAAAAACGCTTTCTTATTATAAGGTATAGGTTATGGCATATTTACAGATAGAAAATTTCAAGAAAAACTTCGATAACGTTGAAGTCTTGAAAGGAATTAATTTATCGCTTAATAAAGGCGAAGTTTTAAGTATAATAGGTTCTTCGGGTAGCGGTAAAACTACTCTGCTTAGGTCCATTAACTTTCTTGAAACCCCTGACGTTGGCGTTATGACTCTTGACGGCGAACAACTATTTAACGCCGAAAATGCTAAAGATTATAAGGATAGCGAACTTAGAGTTAAACGCCTTAATTTCGGGTTGGTTTTTCAGTCTTTTCACTTATTTCCACAGTACAATGTTCTTCATAACATTACGCTTGCTCCGACAATGTTACTTAAAGATAAGATTAAAGACTATAAAAAACAGCTTAAATTAAACGCTAAAACCGACAAGTCTTTAACTAGAAAGGTTATAAAAGAAAAACTTCTTTCCTTCAAAAAAGAACGTCTTGAAGAGATTGAAAAAGACGGTTTAGAACTTGTTGAAAAAATCGGGCTTTCGGATAAAATCAACAACTATCCTTGCGAACTGTCGGGCGGTCAATGTCAACGCGTTGCTATCGCAAGAGCACTTGCACTTAAACCCAAGGTTTTATGCTTTGACGAGCCGACTTCGGCATTAGACCCTGAACTTACGGGCGAAGTATTAAAAGTTATTCGTTCGTTAAAAGACGAAGACAGAACAATGATAATAGTTACCCATGAAATGGGCTTTGCTAAATCGGTTTCCGATAAGATAATATTCTTATCAGAAGGCGTGGTCGCAGAAGAAGGCACACCCACCGAAGTATTTGAAAATCCCAAATCTGAAAAACTTATCCACTTCCTATCAAGTGTGGAAAATAAAGACGGTATATAAAAGAAAAACAACGCGCTTGCGTTGTTTTTTTCTTTATAAAAATGATTGGTAATTACTCATGCCGTATAAGACGCGTATCAATTGAATTTCTTCTTCTCTCACACGATAAAAGGCTATGTAATTATTAACGATAAGTTTTCTTAAAGTCTTGTCCTTTACGTATTCGTTGTTTATATAAGGGCAACTTTCGGGAAAATTACAAATATTTTCAAATGCCTTTTCAAAATCGTTAATTTGTCCGATTGCCGCAGTTATATTACATAAATCAACTGCTATATATTCAAATATTTGTTCCATATCTTGTCTTGCTAATGGAAAAATTTTTAGTTTATACTTTTTATTTTCCATATTTAGCCCTCATAGCATCAAAAAATTCATTTCCGCTTACGGGCTTTTCTCCATTTTCCACGTCGTCTATCCCTGCGTTGATTAATGCTGCAGCTTGCATTTTTGCAAACATTTCTTCATAAAGTTTAACGCTCATCATAACGGCTTCACCGTATCCGTTCTTTGTTATAACGATAGGAACAGGACTTTCCTTGCAAGTTTTCATAATATTTGCTGTATTTTTTAGTTCGTTTACTGGTAAAATTCTAGGTAAAGGCTGTGTCATAATTTATCCTCCTATTATTAATATATGCTTATTGTGGTCTTATTATACCATATTTTGTATCTATTGTCAATACACTAATAATTTAAAAGGTACTTTAACAAAAAAAGAAACTCTTTACTAAAAGTTCCTTTCAATTAATCTATATTTTTAATAATAAACGTTTTATACGTTATATATTGTTACTCCTACTTTTTTTGCATAGTCTACGGTGTTTTTTGTTCCGCCGTAATCTCTTCTTAAATACGATATAAGTATTCCTGCTCTATCCACCATATACTCGTTTCGTTTTTGCATACAAGTCGGTGTATATTCGTTGCTTATAATAACCTTTATATCAGCAGATTTTACCATTCTTTCGTATTCTCTTTTCTGCTCAAAGTTAAACCTCATAGGTTGTGATGGGCAAGGTATACACGCGACTAGTTTTATATCCTTTTCTTCGCGTATCTTTTCTAAAACCTGAAAACACATAGTGTCAAACCCTAATGCCATACCTATATAAAAAATATTAACCCCACTATCGACTAGTTTTCTGAAAATTTCATCAAGTCTTTGTTTATTTATATCTTTTCCTAAAACTCTATGCCCTGTTACGGCAACCGATCTTGCTCTATTAAAAGTAAACTCTGTCACAGCGGATTTTTTCTCTCCTTTCCCTGTCCCCTAGGATATTTTTTATCGGTATTTTTAATTTTTTCTATGGTTACGAGCGTTCTTTTTGCGTCCAAAAGGTTATAATTTTTAACGTCAACAATCTTTCCACCAAGAATTTTTACAGCGGATAAAGCCTCTTTTATCTCTTCTTCCGCATCACCTTTATAAGACACGAATTTTCCACCGATTTTTACAAACGGCATACAATATTCTGAAAGCGTGTTTAGTCTTGCAACTGCCCTTGCCGTACAAACGTCAAATTTTTCACGATAATTTTCATCTTTTGCTAAAAGTTCTGCGCGATTGTTTATAACTCTTATATTTTCTAATCCTAACTCTTTTATAACCGTGTTTAGAAATTCACACTTCTTTCCCGTTGCCTCAAGCATTGTAACGAAAAGTTTCTCGTTTACTATTTTTAACGGTATCGCAGGAAATCCACCGCCCGATCCTATATCTATCAACGTTTTTCCACACACTTTATCCACACCTAAAACGGAATCTATAAAATGTTTAACAACTACTTCTTCTTTTTCGGTGATTGCGGTAATGTTAAATTTTGAGTTATAAAACACTAGTAATTCATAGTATTTTTCAAACTTATCAAGTTTTTCTTGCGGAATAATTATACCAAATTTTTCAAACGTTTCTCTCATATAAAAGAGTATATCACAATTAAAAAAATTTTACAATCTTTTTTTATCAACGTTGATATTTATAAAATGTTTACAACTTTGTGGATACAATTTATTTTTACATTTTTCTCTTTTTTAATTAAATTATTTCAATATTTTATCAATTTTATTTTGTTAATATATACACACTTTAATTTTTTCTATCAACTTATCTAATTTCTTTTAACATTTAATCAACGCTTTATTAAACGATAAAAAGTTAGATAATAATTAAGGAAAAATAGCTTATCCACTTATCCACCGAACATAATATTAATAATACTATTTTTATTTTTTAAAAATAAATAATAACAAAACAATAGGATAAATATTTTTTACTCTTATGCCCTCAAAAAAAAGGCTATAAAAGTGAAAATTTCTTGATTTTTTAACGACTATATTATATAATATATCTGTATATATTGTTATAACAGTATAAGGAGAACGAATTTATGAAAATTATATGCGACGGTCTTGATTTATCAGATGCCGTGCTTAAAGTAAGCAAGGCTTTATCGGTAAAAGCAGCTAACCCCGTTTTAGAAGGTATAAAAATAACTGCAAAGGGCGATACTTTAACACTTCTTGCAACCGATATGGAACTTACTATAGAAAAAACTATTAAAGCGGACGTTTTGATGGAAGGTGAAACGGTTGTCGTTGGTAAATATTTCGTTGATTTCGTTAAAAAGTTAGAAAAAGAGCAGGTTGAACTAAGTCGTCTTTTCGACGGACAACTTCAAATCAAATATTCCGATTCTGAATCTGAACTTCAAGTCTTCCCTGCAGAAAACTTCCCGAAAATTGAAAAGGAAGACGGCGTTGATTATTTTGAGATTAAACAGAGCCAACTTAAAGACGTAGTTGAAAAGACGGCGTTTGCTTGTTCGTCCGACGATAGCAGACCTATCCTTAAAGGCTGCTTGTTTGAAATACAGGATAATTCTTTGACGGGTGTTGCTCTTGACGGGTTTAGAATGGCTGTTGTTAAAAAGGAAGTTACCGCAAGTGGTAATATGAAAGCGGTTATCCCAGCAAGAACCTTACTAGAAATCACCAGACTTCTTGATAAAGAAGACAATATTATTAAAGTATACTTACAGAAAAATTCGCTGTTCGTTGAAGTGGAAAACACACTTTTAATATCAAGATTGATTGAGGGCGAATTCGTAAAGTATAACCATATTCTTCCCACGGCTTTTGAAAACACGGTTACAGTAAATCGCGCGGCAATGCTTAATAGTATTGAAAGAGCGTCGATTGTTGCAAGGAACGATAGATATAACGTCGTTAAGTTTGATATTAAGGAAGAAGGCATGACGGTTTCTGCTAAATCTGAAGTAGGAACGGTAAACGAAAACGTGCCGATTAATCTAAACGGTAAAGACTTAGCGATAGCGTTTAACGGAAAATACATAGCAGAGTTTTTAAAGATTGTATCGGACGATTTTATCAATCTTAACCTAAACACCGCGATAGATCCCTGTATAATTACCTCGGTTAGCAACGACGGATTCTTATATTTGGTACTTCCGGTAAGAATAAACGCTTAAATTAATTGACAAAACAAAAAAATCTATATACAATAGTAAAGCAAAGGAAAAAACAACCTAAATAAGGAGAAAAATATTATGAAACAGACTTACCAGCCTAAAAAAAGACAGAGAAGTAAAGTTCACGGATTCAGAAAGAGAATGAAAACCCGTTCAGGCAAGAACGTTCTTAAAAGACGTCGTAATAAAGGTCGCCATAAGCTTTCTGCATAATTAAGGAACAGCTGATGACCTTTGATTACAGGTTAAAAAAAGAAAAAGATTTCAATCTGGTATTTAAAAAAGGCAAGAGATTGTTTTCCGCGTCGCTCACAATGATTTATTTTCCGTCACAGGAATTAAAAGTTGGTTTCGCCGTGAGTAAAAAACACGGCGGAAGCGTCGTTAGGAATAGAATTAAAAGGCTTTTAAGGGAATCTTTCAGAAGTTTTACGCCGCAATTAGGAAAAAACTTCTTTTTTGTTTTTATACCAAAAGTACAAAACGAATATTCGCTGAAAAATTTTAAAGACAATATGAATTATCTTTTCAAAAAAGGTGGATTTTTTAATGCTTAAATATTTAGGCGTAAAATTGATAAGGTTTTATCAGAAATATTTGTCTAAGGGAACTTGCATGTATATTCCCACTTGTTCGGAATATACCTTGGAAGCAATTTTAAAACACGGCTTTTTCGTCGGGTGTTTTTTGGGTATGAAAAGAATTTTAAGGTGTACCCCTTGGTGTAAGGGTGGTTTTGATAAAGTACCCGATAAGAAAAGCGTCGTTAAATGGGTGTATTAAATGAATATTATTAATTTTACCAAGCCAGAGACTGGAAATTTTTTGGTCGATATTATTTTATGGCTTGTACAGATAAGCTCTTCAATTTTCTTGGGCGTAGTTTTATTTACCTTAATACTAAAACTTATAACCTTGCCGTTCGACTATGCGTCAAGGGCGTCTATGAGAAAGAACTCTCTAAAAATGGAACAAATGCGTCCTGAACTGGAAAAATTACAGAAACAGTACGCTGATAACAAAGATTTATATAACCAAAAAATGCTTGCGCTCTACAAAAAGAACGGTTATTCTATGTTTGGCGCGTGCTTACCGACCATTTTAACTTTGGTTATCTTTATCGTTGCCTTAAACGGTTTTTCGGCATATTCTAGATATCAAAACAAAAAGTATTTTTACGATATGAGTTTATCGTATAATAACGTTATATACGCAGGACTAGAAGAAGATAAAGGTGAAACAGCGTATATAATCCGCAATGAAGAAGGTAAACCCGTTGTTAAACTCAACGAACTTTATGAAATAATAACCGACGAAAATACTGATAACGATATTATTAAAGGCACTAATAAAGACGGCGAAGAATTTATAATTAACGTTGAAAATAACGGCTCTGCCCTATTTATCAGCACCGAAAACGGTTACACTGTTTTAAGAGCGTCTTATCAGATAAATGAAACCGGTATTGAGTGGGACGTGGAAGAAAAATTTTCTTACGATTTAATAGAAGGTGCAATTTTAAGTACTACCCTACTTACCGAAGAAAATAATTATCTTAAAGATTGTAATGGCAAAACTTACGAAGAGGCAAAGTCAGAAAACGCTGAACTTACCGAAGAACAGTTTATTAATAGTATAAGAGCGGATAAATCTGCTGAAACTTTCAGGGAAGAAAACGAAAATTTCTTATGGGTTAAAAACATTTGGGTAAGTGACAGCCCGTTAAAGCACCCTGTAGAAACAGACTGGACAAAATTTGTTACCGAACAGAGATATATTAAAGATCAAACCGATGCAAACAACATTGGACAAGCAAATTACGATCTTTTGATTTCTAAGCTTGACAAAGAAAAGACACAGGCAAACGGATTCTTTATTTTAGTTGCATTAACTGCTGGTGTATCGCTTTTATCACAAATAGTAATAGGTAAATCTCAGCAAGCGCAGATGGAATTGCAGACGGTTGACGGTCAAGGCGCGCAAACGCAAAAGGTAATGAAGTGGATGATGCCTATCATGATGGCAATCTTTGCTTTTATGTATACGGCGGCGTTCTCAATATATATCGTTTTAAGTTCGCTTTTAAGTTTAGGAACGACTTTCCTTATAAACTTCTTCGTTGATAGAAAGTTTAAAAAGCAAGAGGCAGCGCAAGAAACGCAGAAAATCCGCGGCAGAGTTTATACGCCAAAGGAACAGCCTAAGGAAGAAAAACAAGAACCGAAAAAGAAAAAAGACGATAAGTTTGCTCATGAAAACGGCGAAGATTACCTTTCAATGATGGCTAAAAAAGACCAGAAACAACAAAAACAACATATTCGTGGAAGGTTAAAATAGAATAAATATTTGCGCTTGGCGCACGGAGGATAGAAAAATGGAGTTTAAGGCAAAGACCGTTGAAGAAGCTATTGAGCTTGGGCTTAAAGAGCTTAACGTAACGGCAGACGGTGCAGAGATTAAGGTTATTGAAGAACCTAGTAAAGGATTATTTGGAAGAATTAAAGGTCAGGCAGTAGTAGAAATAACTAAAAAACAGAGCGATATTGAAAGAGCAGTAACTTTCGTTCAAGGCATTTTAGATATTATGGAATTGAACGCGGTTGCTACCTTAACCGAAAACGGCGAAAATACCGTTATTACCTTAGAATCAAAAGATTCTTCGTCGGTAATAGGTTATCGCGGCGAAGTTTTGGACGCTATCCAAACTTTAGCAGGCGCAGCGGCTAATATAGGAAAAAAAGATTATAAGAAAGTCGTAGTAGATTGTGAAAATTACCGTGACAGACGTGAAGAAACTTTGATTAAACTTGCTAAACGTCTTGAAGAAAAGGCTACTGAAATGAGAAGAGAAGTTATTTTAGAGCCAATGAGTCCGTTTGAAAGAAGAATTATTCACACCACGCTTGCAGACAGTCAAACTGTAAAGACAAAGAGTGATGGTAAAGAACCAAACCGTTACGTCGTTATCGTGCCCAACGACAAAGACGAGTTTGCTAAACCCTATAATGCAGGCAGAAACGGAAACGACCGTGGCAGAAATGGTAGAAATGGAAGAGATAACCGCGGCGGAAAGAAATTCAGTAAAGGCGGAAGAGATAGAAGATCTTCAGGCTTTACCGAAGAAAAGAGAAAAGCACCGTCAGGGTTTGGTACTTATCTTGGAAACAGCTTAAAGAACAATTAATTTTAATGGCACGATATTCGTGCCATTATTTTTATATTATAGTTAATTATTTAAGGGGGAATATTATGAAAGTTAAGTTAAACGACGATAAAGAAGTAGTAAAACTTATTCAAGAAGGTTTAGAGAGAACGGGCGGATACTGTCCGTGCAGAATAAAAAGAACCGAAGAATATAAATGTATGTGCGAAGAGTTCAAACAGCAGATTAAAGACCCGAACTTTGAAGGGTTTTGCCATTGCAAACTCTATTATAAAACCAAAGATTAAAAGGAGAAAATTTTATGAAAGAAATAACTTTAACCAAAATGAATTTTCAGGACGAAGTATTAGATAGCACCGAACCCGTACTCGTAGATTTTTGGGCGACCTGGTGCGGACCTTGCAAAATGATTGCGCCCGTATTAGAAAAAATAGCCGAAGAAGATAAAATCAAGGTCGGCAAAGTAAACGTTGACGAACAAATGGAATTAGCCGTTGCTTACGGCATTGAAGTTATCCCTACCCTATTGTTCTTTAAGAACGGTCAAATCGTTAAAAAATCGGTGGGATTTTTAGAAAAAAGCGAGATTGAAAGCATAATCTCAAACCTATAATAAAAATAACTATTAAATAACTGCACGGAAAAATCCGAGCAGTTATTTTTTTGTGAAATAGTATTATTTTTATAGCCATGTTTTTTCAATTAGCATACATATATTGACAAAATATTACATATAAGGTATAATGGTAAAATAGAAAAGGATTTAAGGAAAAAAGTGATGAGAGAGAAAAAACGGTTTGATATGAACAAGCCGGCAAATAAACCCAGATGGTATCTTAAAATCGTCGAGTATATTGCCGCGCCGTTCTATATGTTGTTTAACAACGCCCACGTCAAGGTGGACAAAGATGTTAAAAAGATTAAAGGTCCGTACTTTATATTATCTACGCACGCGTCGTTTATGGACTTCCCTATGATAGTAAGGGCAATTATGCCAAGAACTACGGGTTGGGTAATGTCGGTTGAAGAGTTCCGCCGTGGCGAGTGGCTTATGCGCGGTATAGGCGGAATACCAAAGAGAAAGTTTACGCACGGCGTTGTAACTGCAAAAGAAATAATAAGGTACGTTAAAAAGTTAAATCACACTTGTACTATTTATCCCGAGGCAAGGTTTGAACTTGCAGGTATAAACGAAAGGCTTGACGGCGCGATTGGTAAAATGTGTAAGTTTTTGGGCGTACCTGTGGTTATGTGTATGACTAACGGAAACTTCCTTAACTCACCGCAATGGAGTAAACACCCCTACCGCAAAATTCGTCAGGAAGGACATTTATACGTTTTAGCGACCAAGGAAGAAGTTGAAAAATTATCGGCAGAAGAATTGCAGGACCGCATTGAAAAGGCGTTTATAAAAGACGAGTATAAATGGCAGGTTGAAAAGGGGTATCATATCAAATGCAAAGATCGCGCGGACGGTTTGCACCGTATACTCTATAAATGCCCCGTTTGTGGCAAAGAGTTTAAGATGAATAGCGGCGGTATTAAACTTTGGTGCGAAGAGTGCGGTTCTGAGTGGGAAATGGATACTTTAAGTAGACTAAATGGCTTAAATACCGACAAGGGCTTTTCTCACGTTCCCGACTGGTACCGTTGGGAAAGAGAAGAAGTCAAAAAAGAAGTTAGAAACGGCGAATACCGTTTTGAAGACGACGTTAGAATTGAAGACTTCTATTCGGTAAAAGAAGGATTTATCGACGTTGGAAACGCAAAGATGACCCACGATAAAAACGGATTTACCTTTATCGGCGAAGTGGACGGCAAACCGTTTGAACTCAATAAACCCGTGTCGTCAATGTATTCATTACATATCGAATACGACTTTATGGGTCGCGGTGATAATATTGATATTGCAGACGATAATACCACCTACTTTATGTATCCAAAGACGGCTAAAAACTGTTTGACAAAACTTCACTTTGCAACCGAAGAGTTATACGACTTTTACGAAAGAGAAAAAGGCTCTAACTAATAATCAAATAAAATCTTATAAAGAAAAGGCTTGAACCGTTTTGGATCAAGCCTTTTGATAACCTTTACTTACTATTTACCTTGTTTAACCTTTCCACTATCTACTATAAGTCGGTTAAACGTTCTTCCCTTAAACACCGAACGGTCAAGCCCCGTGGCGGTGAATATTGTTTGAAGATGTTCTACCGCGCCGACGAGTTTTCTTTGACGCTTTTTGTCTAGTTCGGACAAGACGTCGTCTAAGATAAGAATAGGATATTCACCGAACTTATTGAAAAAGGTTTCAGTTTCGGCAAGTTTAAGTGAAAGCGCGACCGTGCGCTGTTGACCTTGAGAGCCGAACACGCGGACGTCGTCGCCGTTAAGAGTAAACTTAATATCGTCCCTATGTGGACCTATTGAAGTATAGCCAAGGCGCATATCGCGGTCTAACCCTGTCTTTAAGTCTTCATACATAGCGTAAGCAATTTCTTCTTCCGTGCCGTAATAATTGCTTTCGGTTTTCATTTTTAAGGTTTCTTTGCCGTCGGATAGATACGCGTGTTTTTCTTCGGCAAGCGGCGAGATTTCCGATAAAAAAGCGTTCCTTGCCTTAATAATTTTAGCCGCTTGTTTGGTAAGCTGTTCGTCCCAGATAGGAAGAGTTTCCCTTATTAATTTATAGTCGGGGTCTTTAAGAAGAATATTTCTCTGCGACAAAATCTTATTGTAGCGTTGAAGCGCGTAAAAATAATTTTTGGACATTTGCGACAGCGAAACGTTCATAAACCTACGCCTATCTTCCGGGCTTTCCTGAACGAGTTTTAATTCGGACGGATTAAAGAACACGCTGTTCATATTTCCGAGTATTTCGCCTATTTTTAAGACTTGAATTCCGTTGACGTAAAGGGTTTTTCTGTCGGATACGTGAAAGTCGATTTTGACCGAAACGTCACCGTAAAGAGAACTAGCAACGGCAGAGATTTCCGCTTGTTCTTCACCGTTTTTAACGACGAGTTTATCGCGGTTTGCGCGCGGAGAATAACCCGTGCAAAGGAAAAAGATTGCCTCTGCCGCGTTGGTCTTGCCCTGCGCGTTTGCGCCTGTTAAAATATTTATTCCGTCCGAAAAGCAAATCTCTTCGTCCGAGTAGTTACGGAAATTTTTTAACGATAAACTCTTAATATACATAGTTTTTTAAAAATTTTTAAAATTTTGTCGTATTAACTTTATTTTAATTTAAAAATATTATATAATGTTTTTTACTTAAAAGCAACTGATAAAGAGGAAAGTTCTAATGGAAAAGGAAAATTACGAGATTTTATGGGAGCAAACAATACTGCCGGAGCTAGAAAAAACCGTCAGTTCTATTTCGTTTGCCACCCACGTTTCGCAGATTAAGCCGGTCGATATTAAGGACAATAAGATTATTTTCTGCACGAGCAGCCAACTTTTTGCCGATACTATTTCCAACCAAGCAACCAGCGGTATAGGCGGTAAGATTAGAGAGGCGTTACTTAAATGCACTAACTATATAACCGATTTCGCGGTAGTTGTGGCTAAAGATAGGGACGAATACTTAAAGCAGCTTGACGAAGCTGACCGTGAGATAATCGAAAATCGCGGTTCACCTATCAACCCTAAATTCACTTTTGATTCGTTCGTAGTAGGCTCGTCTAACGAGCTTATTTACGCTGCCGCAAAAGCCGTTGCTGAAAATCCGGGCGACGCTTATAACCCCCTATTTATCCACGGCGGTACAGGGCTAGGAAAAACGCATATTCTTATGGCGATAGCCAACTATTTAAGATTGCATAAACCAAGGCTCAACGTGCTTTACGCTACTTGTGAACAGTTCACCAACCAGCTTATTGAAAGCATAAGTAAAGGTAAAGGCGCGGGCGCAGGCACGGATTTTAGAAAGAAATACAGAAACGTTGACGTTCTGCTTATTGACGACGTGCAGTTCCTTGCTAAAAAACAAGGTATCCAAACCGAGTTCTTCCACACCTTTAACGAACTCGTTATGCAGAATAAACAGGTAGTTTTAACTTCCGACCGTCCGCCAAAGGAAATAGAAGTTTTAGAAGAAAGACTGCGCACTCGTTTTGAGGGCGGACTTCTTGCCGACGTTCAACCACCGGATTTGGAAACGCGTATCGCTATCTTAAAGAGAAAATCCGAAGAACAAAAATGTGTGGTTGACATCAAGGTATTAGGGTATATTGCCGAGATGGACGAAGGGGATATCCGTTCGCTTATCGGTAAACTCACTAAGGTTGTTTTTGCAAGTAAACTTCACGAACGCCCCATAACCATTGACCTTGTCAACGAAGCGTTAAAAGAATCGGCAAGCGAAAAACAGGAAGCCTTACAAGCGGAAGATATTATTAATTGCGTATGTAACTTCTATAAAATAACCAAATCGGATATGCTAGGAAAGAAAAAGAACAAAGAGTTCGCTTTCCCCCGTCAGATCGCTATGTATTTAATACTCGATATGATGAACCTACCAAAGGTTACGGTTGCAAACATATTTAAGCGTGACCACGCAACGGTTATTTACGCTGGCGATAAGATTGCCGAACAGATGAAGACGGACAACCGTCTATCGGTTGAAATTAACGATATAAGAAAGATGTTGCTTAAACAGTAAGGACGAAAATTATAGATGAACAGATTTATTGAAGGACAATTTGATGCGGTAGTAATCGGCGCAGGGCACGCCGGTTGCGAAGCTGCGCTAGCCCTAGCAAGAACGGGCTTTAATACGGCTATGCTGACACTTAATCTTGACAGTATAGCTTTTATGGCGTGCAATCCTTCGATAGGTGGAACGGCGAAAGGTCAAATTGTAAGAGAGATTGACGCGCTCGGCGGTGAAATGGGTATTAACGCCGATGGCGCGCTATTACAAATACGCATGCTTAACCGCGGTAAGGGCGCAGCCGTTCAGTCTTTGCGTGGACAGGAGGATAAAAACTTCTATCACACGCTTATGAAAAAGACCTTAGAAAATACCCCTAACCTAAAAATTTTACAAGGCGAAGCAATAGAGATTTTGACTGATGAAGACGGCAAAAATGTTACGGGCGTACTTACTTCTTTCGGCGGAATACTGCAAGCGAAAAGCGTTATCGTCGCAACGGGCGTATACCTTAACGGAAGCGTTATAGCAGGCGAGTGGCGTCAAAACTCTGGGCCGAACGGCTTTCAGTCGGCGGCAAACGGACTTACCGAAAACCTTATTAAACTTGGCTTTAACGTGCGTAGGTTTAAGACGGGAACGCCTGCAAGAGTGGACGCAAGGACCATAGATTTTTCTGTACTAGAAGTTCAGGACGGCGAAAAGGACGTTTATCCGTTCAGTTTTATGAGCGAGCGCGTACCGCAACAGCAAACACCGTGCTATCTTACCTATACTAATCAAAAAACCCACGATATAATCCGTGAAAATTTGCACCGTTCCCCCCTTTACGGCGGACTTATTAAGGGTACAGGACCAAGGTATTGTCCGTCCATTGAAGATAAGGTCGTTCGCTTTGCAGATAAGGAAAGACACCAACTCTTCTTAGAACCCGAAGGCGCGGATACTAACGAGATTTACGTTCAGGGTATGTCTACTTCTCTGCCCCACGACGTGCAAAAAGCAATGTACCGCACGGTAAAAGGGTTGGAAAATTGTGAGATTATGCGTTACGCTTACGCTATCGAATATGATTGCATTGATTCGCTTGACCTTTACCCTACGCTAGAATATAAGCGCATTGAAGGGCTTTATACCGCAGGGCAGATTAATGGCACTAGCGGTTACGAAGAGGCGGCGGCGCAAGGACTTATTGCAGGTATCAACGCATCGTTAAAAATGCGTGGTGAAAGTCCGCTTATACTTTCACGCGACGACGGATATATAGGCGTACTTATCGACGACTTGGTGACCAAAGGCACTAACGAGCCTTACCGTATGATGACCAGTCGCGCCGAGTACAGAATAGTTTTAAGACAAGATAACCCCGATTTCCGACTTACAGAAAAAGGAAGAAAAGCAGGGCTAGTATCCGACGAACGTTATGAAGTTTTCTTAAAAAGACAAGCGGAATATCGCGTAGCAACCGAGATTATGAAAGAAACCTTAAAGCCAAAGGATACCGAAAAAATTCTTTTAGCCCACGGTTTTGAAAGGGCAGGTGGCGGACTTTCAAGAGCCGACCTTGTACGCCGTGGAATAACTCTAAAGGAGATTATTGAAGAGTTTGGCGGATTTAACGATATATCGGGTGATATATTAGACACCGTAGAAATCGACGCTAAATACGAAGGGTATTTGCAAAAGGGTTTGGAACAGATAGAAAAAGCCAAAAAGTTAGAAGAAAAACTTCTTCCCGAAGACATTGATTATCTTTCAATCGGTGGACTAAGACTTGAAGCAAGGCAAAAATTAGATAAAATCAGGCCGCAAAACCTAGGACAGGCAGGCAGAATATCAGGCGTATCCCCTGCGGATATTGCGGTATTAATGGTTTACTTAAAAAAGTGATTTATTAAAAAGCAAGAGAACGAGTTTTCGTTCTCTTTTTGCGTTTATTAAAAGCATACTTTTTCGATTGCGAAAAAGTATCAAAAAGCACGGACTAATAATCCAAAGATAAACAAATAAAGAAATGCGTCCGACAAGGTTTAGCCTTGTCGGACGCGTGTGTTTTAAGATAATCGATAAGCCGAGTTCTGTCGTGTACGGTCATTTATCTACGAACGTTGTTACCAACGTCCCCTAGCGATATTTGTTAAACCCGTTCGGTGAAACTCCCTATTTGAACGGATTTGTCAATCTTGCGTCGAGTGGGGTTTACAGTTGCCCCTCGCGTTACCGCAAGGGCGGTGCGCTCTTACCGCACCTTTTCATCCTTACCCGATTTTCGGGCGGTTGTTTTCTGTTGCACTTTCCTTAAAGTCGCCTTCACCGGGATTTCTCCGGCACTCTGTTTCTATAACGCTCGGACTTTCCTCATTGACAGGCTCGCCCTGCCCCCGCGACCGTATAACTATCTTAAAAGTAAGCTTATTATATAGCAAAATTTACTACTTGTCAACAAAAAAACAAAACAAAAAGACGGTTAAACTTGTTAATCGTCTTTTCATTTTAAGGTTCTTGCTGTTCAAGAATTAAGTTTTTTTGACCTTTCTAAATAAATATCTTAAACGCTATTTACTTAAATTTCTAGTCAATTACAGATCGTCTGCGTCTTGAATAGGAATTGCGAATTTATCATTCGGGTCAACTCCTGTATAAGAGCCTTGTGTGTCGAAACTGCTTTCAAACTGATTATTATTTGCAATCTTGAGCGTCGTTCGACTTGTTCTGCGTCTTACTCTGACTTTTATTAGTCGTTCTGCTTTTCTTTTTATTCTTCATAACTTCCCCCTTGGTAGTATTATGAGCAAGGTTAAAAGTATTATTCATAAATATTTAGGTAATTTTTGGAAAAGATATGCACCCAAAAGTATATTTTTGGGTGCAGCAATTTAAACGATAATTTATATATTAAATTTACCTAACGCCTATTCTTGTTGCTTTTGCTTTGCCTGACAAAATATCTTTTATGGAATATTTTGCTGATGCGATTATTACTTTCGTACCTATCTTAACGGCATCTTTCACGTATTCAAGCTTAGCTTTTGCGCCGTTTGCGCCCACCCTTGACGCGCCGTTACAATAGTTTTCACACTCGGTAATATTATCTAGCACTTCATATACGTCTTTACCGCTAATTTCTTCAATAAGCGTGTCGGGGTTTTTACTGTCGCGGTAAATGCCTAGCGCGCTAGTTAGAATAAGCAAGGTCTTTGCCTTGACAAGGCATGCGATTTGGGACGCTGTTTCGTCGTTATCCACGCACTCAACAACCTTTTTGCGGTCGCGCTTTAACGACTGAATTTCAAACTTTCTACTCTCTTCGGTACTGACTGCGTCGTTATAGTTTATAATCGGGATTGCGTTCTGATCTTTGCACCTAATTAGCATGGCTTTAAGGTGTTCCTTTTTTTGTTCGTCGTTAAAGTGTTGGTGTTCAACCAAGACTTGGCGGAGCGAATATTTACTGTCTACGTACTGACGGTAGGTTGACATTAAAATAGATTGACCTTGCGCAGCGTAGTCGGTCTTAACGTCTTCGGGTGAGCCTTTAAGTTCTCTGCCGTTTCGTTTGATGTAATCAAGTCTGCCCGTTTCCGCAGCACCGCTAGTTACCCAAATATATCCCGGTTTAAGTTCTGACGACAACCTTGCAATAAGGGTGTAGTCCAAAATATTGCTTTCTTTGTCGATAAGAGCCATCGACCCGATTTTTCCGACTAATTCAATATCGAAGTTCATTTGTTACGTTCCTTTTAATATATTAACATTATTATATATCAAACGATAGATTTTTACAACTATTTTTCCGCGAGGTTAAAGATTGCCTTTTTATAAATTTCATAAGCGGTTAAAAGTTCGGATTTTGTCATAAACTCGTTTGCGTCGTGGATTTTGTTATCTTTACCTTTCATAATCGGTCCAAACGCGCAACCGTGCTTAAATGCTCTTGCAAACGTACTTCCACCCATAGCAAAGGGTTTTTCGTCGCTGCCCGTAACTGCATTGAAAGCGGAGAGCAACGCGCTTACAAGCCAACCTTCCTTTTCCACCATCATTGATGGGTGGCGAGATTTTACCGTGTATGGAATATTAAACGAATCGAACGCTGCGGTAAGGTCTTCTTCGTTCAAGGGCGCAGGGATACGGCAGTCGCACTTAATATAAATTTTATCGTCAACTTGTTTTATTAAGTTGGGCGATAACGTTACGTTGCCTTGTTCAGTCTTAATATTGAATAAGCCGTATTTATCGTTGAACAGGTAATCGATAACACCATCCACGTCTTCACCACAGTCCTTAAACAGTTCAAACAGCGGCTTTATCGCGTTCTTGCCAAGGTGTGGACTAGATCCGTGCGCGGCTTTTCCAACGCTTTCAATAACGCCGTTATCCTTTAACGAAAGTCCGTGCTTTTTAATAAGGTCTAAATCAATATTTTCTAGTGTTGTAGTAACGCTTGCAAAATCACAAACGGCGTTTAGCGCAGTTCCGCCAACTATGCCGTGGAAATTTTTGAGCGCAGGAATACAAAATTCCACTTCGGTTATACTCTTTTCCGCGTAACTTAGCGGAAAGCCTGCATCGGGTGAAAAACCGTATTCGGGAAAATGCGATACCTTTTTCATATATGCGATATCACGCCAACCACTCTCTTCGTCACAGCCGACTATAAGGCGAATCTTGCGGTTTACGCTAATGCCAGAATCTTTCAATTCTTTCAAGGCGTAAAGGCACAATAATGGCGCGGCTTTATCGTCGGCAATTCCCCTACCGTAATAAGTTCCGTCCTTTTCGGTAAGGGTAAACGGATCGGTGTTCCAGCCTATGCCCGTGGGAACGACGTCCAAGTGACCGATAATCCCGACTTCTTCACCGCTACCGATTGCGATTTCACCGCCGTAGCCGTCGTAGTTTATCGTTTCGAAACCGAACCGTTCTGCTATCGATAAAAAGCAATCTAGAGCCTTTCTACACTCTATCCCGAACGGCGCGTTCTTTTCTGGACTAGCGAGTACGCTTTTATAGGATATAAGGGTTTTTAGGTCGTTTATAAATTCATTAAAATTTTGCATAATCTACCTTTCTTTATAATATTTGATACATTTATTATACTATATTTCAAAATAAAACGTTCTGTTTATATAAAAATAATTTAATCATTTTGTTTTTTTAGTATTTTATGTTACAATTAGTCTATGGAAAAAGGCAATAACGTTCACCAAGGACACAGAGAAAGGACAATTAAAAAATTTTTAGCACACCCCGATTCGTTTCACGATCACGAACTTTTGGAGTTGTTGCTTTTCTACGCTATTCCTAGAAAGGATACTAATCCGCTTGCGCACAGTATTATCAATACGTTTGGGTCGCTTGAAAACGTCTTTAAAGTTTCTGCGGACGAGCTTAAAGTAGTTAATGGCGTAGGCGACTCGGTTGCGGCTTTTCTTTCGTTAATCGGTAAAC
This sequence comes from Clostridiales bacterium, assembly GCA_015055805.1. GTDB lineage: Bacteria > Bacillota > Clostridia > Christensenellales > Borkfalkiaceae > UBA1259. The sequence continues at coordinate 155,565 of SVHN01000002.1, read as the reverse complement.
TGATTTTTAACTACAAAAATAATGAGAATAAAACGCCAGATCTTACTACACCAAAGAAGACTAGCAATTTTGTTTGTTCGAAACTTAAAGGCAGACAAGATGAAGTGCTGTTGTTCGTGCTTATGGACCAAGATTTAAACGCTATTCAAACTTTGGAATTTACTAGCTATAATAGACAAAAGGTGGAAGTTTTTCTTGACGAAGTGGCTACTGCGTTGATTATTAGAAAGCCTAAATACGCGCTTATTGCGCACAACCACCCCAGCGGTATTGCCGATTCTAGTCAAGACGACGATTTAGCAACTAAAAAATTCAATTTGCTCTGTGCTATTCACGGCGTTAATCTTGTCGACCACATTATACTTGGGTCGGACGGTATTACTTATAGTTATAGAGATAATAATAAAATGGACAATATTAAAAAACAGGCAGACGTTGTACGTATCATGGAGCAGTTAAAGGAGAATAATTATGGCAACAGAAAAAATTAGAACGCGCTTTGCGCCCAGTCCCACAGGCTATCTTCATATCGGCGGTCTTCGCACCGCGCTTTACGGGTTTTTGTTCGCTAAAAAGGGCGGCGGCGATTTTATACTTAGAATTGAAGACACCGACACCGCAAGGTACGTTGACGGCTCGGTTCAGATTATTTACGACACTTTGCGTGATTCGGGTATTATATATGACGAAGGCCCGGACGTCGGCGGTAATTACGGACCGTACGTTCAGAGCGAAAGAAAACAGATTTATATCGACTACGCTAAAAAGTTAGTTGAACTTGGCGGTGCGTATTACTGTTTCTGTACCCCAGAAAGAATAGAATCGTTAAGGGACGATGCAGGGAATTTAAGGTATGATAAGCATTGCTTAAAGCTTTCCAAGGAAGAGATTGAAAAAAGGATTGCTAGCGGGGAGCCGTACGTTATTCGTCAGAACGTTCCTGAACATGGAACAGGCACTTATCACGACCTTGTTTACGGCGATATAAGCGTTGACTATAAAGACATTGAAGACGGTATACTATTAAAGAGCGACGGTATGCCCACTTATAACTTTGCAAACGTTATTGACGATCACCTTATGGGCATTACCCACGTTATTCGTGGAACGGAATATTTATCGTCTACGCCTAAGTACAATCTTATGTACGACGCGTTTGGTTGGGAGCGTCCGGTATATATTCACCTTCCCCCGATTATGAAAGACGCGCAGCATAAACTTTCTAAGCGTAACGGGGACGCAAGTTATGAAGACTTCGTTAAAAAGGGTTACGTAAAAGAATCTATCGTAAACTATATTGCACTTCTCGGTTGGAGTCCTAAGAGTAATACCGAAAAAATGAATTTAAGCGAACTTATTGAAAACTTCTCACTTGAGGGAATTAATAAGTCGCCTGCCATATTTGACGAAACCAAAATGAAATGGTTATCGGGCGAATATATTAAAGCAATGACCTTTGAAGAGTTTAAGGAGTGCGCGTTGCCTTTCTTAAAGGACAGTAAAGCGTATGGTAAATACGACCAAGATAAACTTTTGGCAGTTGCCAAGGGAAGAGTTCAGATATTCTCTGAAATTCCGTCAAAGGTAGACTTCTTGGAAGAGTTTGCCGAGTTTGACCTTGCGCTTTTTGAAAACCAAAAACAAAAATCTTCTGTTGAACTTGCTAAGAATATTTTACCGCAGATTAAAGAAACCTTGTCGGCGGTTACCGAGTGGACAAACTCTAACCTATTCAATGCGTTAGTTGAACTTGCTGCCAAGCTCGAAATCAAAAAACAAGCCTTGCTTTGGGTTATGCGTGTAGCAATAACAGGCAAAGAGTCCACGGCAGGCGGGGCAACCGAAGTTGCTGATATTTTGGGCAAGGAAGAAACGCTTAAACGCATAGATTTTACTGCCGAGTTATTAAACAAGTAAAAAATACGGTCATAAAAATCCGTTAGGGGTGCTTATGGATTATAATCAAATAGTAAAATTAGTATATGATGCAAGAAAAATCGCAACCGACGCCGTGCTTAAAGCCGACGTTCAGGAAAAATCCAAGGACGATTTTGTTACGGCGGTTGATTTTGCTATTAGCGATTTTATAAAAAAGGGGTTAAAAGATATTGCGCCGGATGTTGCGTTCGTTACTGAAGAAGAAAGCGAACACGTGTCTAGTGGCAAGCGTTTTGTTCTAGACCCTATCGACGGAACGACCAACCTTATAAGGGGTGGAAAGCAAGTTTCGATATCGCTTGGATATTATGCGGACGACGCCGTGCAGTTCGGCGTGGTTTATAATCCGTTTTACGGCGAGATGTTTTTTGCCGTAAAAGGTCAAGGCGCGCATTATTATAATGCAATAGACGGAATTGACCGCCTAATAAGTGTTGGCGTAGAGAATTATAAAGAAAACGTTATGCACGTTACCGATCTTCCCTATTCTAAATCTATCGTTGAGTTTGGCGCAAACGTCAGCAATAAATTAATGGCGGATAAAAACTTCGGCATAGCCAAAAAAGTCTTTACGGAATGCTTAGATATTCGCAGAAACTGTTCGTCCGCTCTTACGATTTGTTACGTTGCGGACGGCAGAATCGACGGGTATTTTGAAAGAGCGTTAAAGGTTTGGGATTACTGCGCAGCGTCGCTTATTTTAGAAGAGGCGGGCGGGAAACTTTCGCAATGGGACGGCTCGCCACTACCCTACGTTGAACCGACCACAATAGTCGTTGGCAACAAAAACACTTACGAATATCTATTAAAAGTACTTAAAGACGCATAAGGATACAAAAATGAAGAAAACGGGATTTATATTTGTTTTACACGGAATAGTTTTTACCGTGTTTATGCTTTTAAATAACGTGATCAATCAATACGTTTACAGTTTTTTAGAAAACGTTATTCATCTTCCCTGGCTTGTCACAATTTGCGATCTAATCGTATCGGGATTTTTATACGTAGGTATATATACCATAGTTTACTTCTTATATAAATACGTTATCGTAAGAGTAAAGAAAGAAATCTTAAACGTAAAAGGCAAGTGGTATCACGTCCACGTTAAACAAGACGATAACGGCGTTATTAAGTCTGATTTTTTAAGGGCTGGAGTAACCGACGTCTTTCAAGATTTATACGACTTAAAGTTTTCTGCAATAAATTATTCGTATAGCGTAGATGAAAACGGTGAAGTAGTAAAAGACGACGACGTTAGAAGTAATACGGGTTGGAGTTCTTGGGCGGTTGATTGGGACGGCAAAGACAAGCTAGTTACATGCTTTAAGGCAAATACGGCAGTAAAGGTTGGAAACGAATATACAAATAGACACGGTATTCACAGACTAACAATTTCAGAAGACGGACAAATAATGAGCGGTGATTTTGCAGACGAATATCCCTCGTCAAGCCGTGGAGAAATTTATTTCTTTAGGTCGGAAGAAAAACTTCACGAGTTTATCAAAACGTTTTTTAGAAAGAATAAAGACAAATAAAAAGTAAAATTTTATTAAACTTAATATAATAAACAATAAGAGAGAACGTATCGGTCTAAACTAAACGCCGAAACGCTCTCTCTTTTTTTATTGTGGAAAACATAAAATTGAAACGGCGCAAAAAATATTTTTATGCGCCAAAAGAATTTGTGCTGATATAATTTTGGTTGTTTATTATGTGCGCAATATACTTTTCTATTCCACTAGCAATCTTTTCTGCCATACGAAAAACAAGGTTTAATCGCGTAAGGTTAAATAAATTATGGTTTTGTAGCGACTTTGTTGCAACAATTCCAACGATTGATATATCCCCCACAACGCCTAAGTTTTTATCCACACCAAGCCCTGGTTTTAGTCCTTTATTTATTACCCTAATAAGACCGACGTCGTCGGCGTTTCCAACGGCGGCATCAATAGCGATTGAAATGGAATTTGGGTGCATTTGTTTTAGATACGTTCTGGCATAATCAACTTCTTTTGCGGTTATAGGAAAGTTAAGAGTACCGTATATATAAGACCTTACGTCCTTTTTCCTTAAAAACGTGCCTACGAGTGGACCAAGGCTATCACCAAGTACTAAATCGCTACCTATGCAGATAACAATGGGCTTTTTTGTTTTAGGATTGCACTCTGATAAAGCTTGAAAAATTCCGTCGTCTGCATGTTCGTTAAAAGTGTTAAAAGTAAAGTTCTTTTCTACCATAATAATTCCGCCTTAAATTTATAACGAATTGATTATAGCCTTTTAATTTAATTTTATTCACAATTAATACTTTTTAAGTTTATTTATCGTGATAACTTTTTAAGGCGCACAACTACTTGGCGCATGCAATATTTTATTGCGCCATATAACCGCGCGACAAATTTCACCACTAAAACTATAAACGCTTGTACAAATAATAAAATTAGCGTAATATTATAATATTAATTACATGGCCAACGTTGTCCATGCTAATATCAACAGCACCTTTCTTGCACACAACACTAAACTTACCGCGTATATGATTTGTACTAATTTAATTCAAAAACTATCATAAACTTGTCTTGTTCCAGGCAAACCAACTCAACGCATTATATAATTTCTTTAATCTTCAATAAAATTGTCGTAATATTATCTATTTATTACTGATTAAGCCTATCAGGTCTATATTTGCGTTGCGAAACCCGTCAAAACTATCATTAACAATTCATCACCTATTAACAACCCCATCACCGATCAACAGCCATCAATCGTATATAATGTTTCACGTGAAACGTGCATGTATTTTCAAATATAGCTTTGTTTCACGTGAAACAATATCTTTTAATTCAAATCAACAATGTTCCACGTGAAACAATGTGGTTTTGTATGCTTGTGTGGTTTGTGTGGGGCGTTTTGGCTATTTTTTTATAAAAATCGTTAAAATGCTTGCGTTTTGCTGTGTATGCGGTGTTGTTTTTGGTGTTTATTGTAGGATTTATTGTAGTATTTTATGCAAAATACTATTTAATTATATTGTGTTTTGCAAAAGTTGGCAAAAAATCATAAAAACTGCTTGTTCTTTGCTGAAATTTAGTGTTTGCCAAAGAATTTTGCGTAAAATCGAAATGCGTTGTTGTGTGGTGGATGAGTTGTTAATGGTGTTTTAATTTGTGGTGTGGTGCGTGCGGTGTTTGGACATTGAATTTGCTGTGGGCTTTTGAGCGGTCGAGTGTTGGTGGTTTGGCGTGTTGTTTGCTGTGCTGTTTGATGGTGTTTGTGCTATTGCGGTTGTGTTAGAAAACTGTGTCTGTGTTTGGTTGCTGGCTTGCCGTGTTGTGTTTGAAAATCATTATTATATTATGTTTTTGGTTTGTTATTATTTAGTATTTTAGCAAAAAAACCGCTTGTTTCTAACAGAACAACTGAAATTTTCCCCAAGAAAAATATTTTGCTATTCTGTCTGAGGGCGTTAAAATCGGATTTTTTATTTAGTGATTTATGGGTGTTGTTAATTAATTTTCTCATAAATATCTTGTCCTGTTTTTTCATAACGTTTCACGTGAAACTTTTTTAGTGGTTTTTTGTGGTGAGTTCTATATTAATTTTAGCTTAGCCATTTAGATTTTTATCTCTAATTGTCTTTTCTGTTTTTTTGATAAAACTCTTTTAACTAACGTTACTGTTTTTTTTGCGTTTCTTGGTGCAAATTAATTTACGCGTTAAAAGTGCGAATTGAAATATGTTGCGCGTGTTAATCGATAGCGCAAATGATTGTTTAATGCGCCTATTAAAAATTTGTTGATTGTATAATCATGTATAAAAATGGAAAAAATTTCTTTAAATATAATTGTATTTTCCTTTGTAATGTAGTATAATAACAATGTGAAAGTATGACCGTTTAGTAGCTTTAATTCCTTAGATTTGTTCAAGGTTTTTTAAACCTAAATGTTTTATAATCGGTTTATGACGAAAAAGGAGAATTTTTAAATTGAAAAATAACAAGAGCTCAAAAACGTTCTGGATAGTGCTTTTGGCGATAGTTGCTCTTATCGGTGTGTTGTCGTTCGTTAACTGTATGAGCGCACGTACACAAGTAAACTATTCGGAATTTTATTCAATAACTCAAATGGCGAGTTCAAAAGGTGATTCTAAAATTACCAAAGAAGAAATGGACGTTGTAAACGCGCCTACCATTAAAGATAAACTTGGTGCTGGTTTTGATTACGTTGTGGTTAATAACGTCTTGTTTGACAGTTACGTGGTTGAGTTTGACGTTTTAGCGTATAAAAACGGTGAGACTGGGCCTATTTTGCAAGGCAGCGTGTCGTTTACCACAAATTATTCAAGACTTTCTGACGTTGCTTACGAATTAGAAACAATGTTAAGTAAAGCGGGCGTTTCTTATAGTTATACTGATCCTAACGCTGGTTCGGTGTGGTCGTCGTTATTGCCGCTTGTTGGTTGCGTGCTGATTGCAGTCGTATTCTTTATAATAATGATGCAGACTCAGGGCGGAACAAAGAGCGCAATGAATTTTGCTAAGACTAACGCAAGACTTAATCAAAACTTAAAGGTGCGTTTTTCTGACGTTGCAGGCGCAGAAGAAGAAAAGGCTGAACTTGCAGAAGTGGTTGACTTCCTTAAAAACCCCAAAAAGTTCTCTGACTTAGGTGCGAGAATTCCAAAGGGTGTATTGCTTGTAGGGCCTCCCGGAACAGGAAAGACCTTGTTTGCAAAAGCCGTTGCTGGTGAAGCGGGTGTTCCTTTCTTCTCGATAAGCGGTTCGGACTTCGTTGAAATGTTCGTCGGTGTTGGTGCATCAAGAGTTAGAGATTTATTCGACGTGGCTAAAAAGAGTATGCCTTGTATCGTATTCATTGACGAAATCGACGCAGTAGGTCGTCAGCGTGGTACTGGTATGGGAGGCGGACACGACGAGAGAGAACAGACCTTGAACCAGTTGCTCGTTCAAATGGACGGTTTTGAAACCAACGACGGTATTATCGTTATGGCGGCAACCAACCGTGCTGATATCCTAGACCCTGCATTACTCCGTCCAGGTAGGTTTGATAGACAAATTTACGTCAATACCCCCGACGTTCGCGGAAGAGAAGCTATCCTAAAAGTTCACGCAAGAAATAAACCTTTAGCACCCGACGTAAACTTTAAAACCGTTGCTCGTATGACTAGCGGGTTCTCGGGCGCAGACCTTGAAAACTTGCTTAACGAAGCGGCTATTTTGGCGGCGCGCGCTAATAGACAGTTTATAAACAATAAAGACCTTTACGAAGGTATCAATAAAGTTTTAATGGGCCCGCAGAAAAAGAGTAGGCTAGTTACCGAAACGGATAAGCGTATTACCGCTTACCACGAATCTGGTCACGCTATTTTAGCTAGACTTCTTCCCAACTGCGACCCCGTTCACGAAGTATCAATTATTCCGCGCGGTCAGGCGGCAGGCTACACTATGACTCGTCCCGACTCTGACGACAACCACTTGACAAAAGCAAAACTTCTCGACGATATCGTTATGACTCTCGGCGGTCGTGTTGCGGAAGAAATAGTTATTAAAGATATCTCGGCTGGCGCATCAGGCGATATTCAGGCGGTTACAAAACGTGCAAGGCTTATGGTAACCGAGTGGGGTATGAGCGAAAAAGTCGGTCCTATTTCGTACGGTTCGGATAAGGAAGTATTTATCGGAAGAGATATGGCGTCGCACGTATCGTACAGCGAAGAAACGGCGGCTATCATTGACGAAGAAATTAGAAAGATTGTTGACGACGGCTTACAGAGAGCAAGACAACTCTTGGCTAGAAACAGAAAACTTCTCGACAACATGGCAAGGCTTTTGGTCGAAAGGGAAACTATTTTCTCAGAAGAAGTCGATATGCTTATGGACGGTAAGAGCGTTGAAGAAATCATAAAGTTTATGGACGAGAACGAACGCACGCTCAGCGAAAATCCGTTTACGAGAAAGGCGGCAGGTAGCGTTATCGTTCCTGAAAATAAAGAAGAAAAGAAAGAAGAGATTAAGGAAGAATCTCAAGAAGAACAACAAACCGAAGAACAAACCAAGCAAGAAAATTCGGATAAACCCGAATAAATAAAAAAAATCAAGTTAACCAAAAGAAAGTGTTCAGACGACAAAGAGCAATATACGTATTAAGAGGTGTATTATGGGAAAAATAATTGCTTTTTCAAATCAGAAAGGTGGTGTTGGCAAAACGACGACTTGCGTAAACATGTCGGCGTATCTTGCGACAAAGGGCTACAAGTGTCTTATGGTGGACTTAGATCCCCAAGGCAATGCAACCAGCGGTATGGGCTTTGCTAAAAGCGAGGTTAAATCGTCGGTGTATAACGTTATGATAGACGATATGCCGATTGAAGACGCGGTAGTAAAAACTTGCGTTCAAAACCTTGATATTCTGCCGTCAAACATAGATTTAGCAGGAGCAGAGGTTGAGCTAGTTTACATAAAGGATAGAGAGCACGTCTTAAAACGCGTGCTTGAAAAGGCAAAGTCAAGCTACGACTTTATTACTATCGACTGTCCGCCGTCGCTTGGACTTTTGACTATAAACGCCCTAGCTAGCGCGGATACGGTTATAATTCCTATCCAGAGCGAATATTACGCCCTCGAAGGATTGAGCCAGCTTATGAACACTATTAAATTGGTTGTAAAACACCTTAACCCGTCGCTTAAAATCGAAGGCGTCGTGCTGACTATGAGCGATAACCGCGCAATAATTTCACGCCAAATCTCGGCGGAAATAAAGAAGTTCTTTGGCAAACGCGTTTACGAAACGGCAATACCGAGAAATATTCGTTTAGCCGAAGCACCAAGCCACGGCGTTCCTATTATGCTACACGATACTAGGTGTTCGGGCGCAAAAGCTTACCTTGCATTGACCGAAGAATTTTTATCAAGACAACCTGCAAAAAAGAACTGAGTAGGTAAAATAAACTAACGGAGAAAGTTAAAGATGAAACCAAACAGAGGATTAGGAAAGGGCTTGTCGGCATTGTTTTCCGAAACCGAAGAAGATTACGGAAAGAGCCTTATATTTGACGAAGAGCCTGTAAAAAAAGGCGAAGGTGTTACAGAGATAGAAGTAAGTTCTATCTTTGCAAACCCCAACCAGCCAAGAAAGGTCTTTGATGAAACTGCGCTTAAAGAACTCGCTGATTCAATAGCAAAGCACGGCGTTATTATGCCGATTATCGTCAACAAGAGTGGCGATAGATATATGATTATCGCAGGTGAACGCCGTTTCCGCGCAAGTAAGATTGCAGGACTAGAAAAAGTCCCCGTAATCGTTAAGAACTATAACGAACGCCAAATAAAAGAAATATCGCTTATAGAAAACTTGCAGAGAGAAGATCTTAACCCGATTGAAGCGGCAACCGCAATGCGTTCGCTTATGACCGACTACGGCATGACTCAGGAAGACTTGGCGGATAGAATCGGTAAATCCCGTCCTGCCATTGCTAACACTCTACGCTTATTATCCTTATCCCCTGAAGTTATTAAAATGGTTGCTAACGGACAGTTGTCTGCTGGCCACGCGCGCGCGCTTATTTCTCTGCCCACGACCGACCAGATTAAGATTGCAGAAAAAGCCATTAAGGACGAGCTTTCCGTTCGTGACGTCGAAAAGAGCGTAAAGGATTATTTTACACCGCCCGAAGAAAAAGCCAAGAAGAAAATCAAACAGGAATTGTCGGCGGAATTAAAAGAACTTATCGGCGAAATGCAAAGAGTTTTCGGCACTAAGGTAAACGCTATCGGTAACGACAGAAAGGGTAGAATTTATATAGATTATTATACCCGTGACGACCTAGATAGACTTAGTGAAATCTTAGAGTACGTAAAGAACAATAAAAAATAATACGACAAAAAGGGGCGAAAAACGCCCCTTTGATTTATAAATGGATTTGTAGTACTGCTATGAACGAACAACTGTTTAATAAGATTATTCCGCCCGTTTTAATAAAAACCGAACGGCTAAGCATTGAAGATATAAAACAAACCGATAAAGACGCTTACGCGCGGCTATACCTTGACGACCATTTGAATAAGTGGTGGGGGTACGACTATCGCGAAGACTTAAACGGTGAAACTGCCGACGCAGATTATTTTTACAACTTCCAAAATCTTTTGAAAGAAAAAAAGGAAGAATATTCCTTGGCAGTTAAAAAAGACGGCGTAATGGTTGGCGAACTGGTTTTGCATAACTTTGACGAGTTTGGCGGAATAGAAATGGGGTTTAGGTTTTTTAAGGACTGTCAAGGCAAGGGCTACGCCGTAGAGAGCGCAACCGCGTTAAAAGCGTACGTTTTTAATACTCTCGGCGCAACAAAGCTTAAATCAAGGTGCTATAAAGAAAACGTCAATTCCAGAAAACTTATAGAGCGGCTTGGGCTAATAATGCTCAAAGAAGACCAAACGCACTATTATTTTGAATTAATTTTTGATAAAAAGTAAAAAATAACCCAACGTTTTAACCACCGACGAGTTTTCTATCCTTAACTGCCACAACGGCACGGACGTTATGAGATATAGAACAAAACTTATAAAGAAAAAATAAGCATTGAAAGAGCCACGGAATTAGTGCGTCAGTAATAGGGATTATTACTGATGCACTAGTTATATTTGCCTATCGGCAAGTTATATTGCTTTCGCAGTTATATTTTGCTACGCCAAGTTATATTCGCCTTTGGCGAGTTATGGCAAATATAATATAACTTTGACTGTAAGTTAAAATATAACTTTTAGACTTGCTCTAAAAATATAACTGTTTGCTATGCAAACAATATCACTTTACTTAAAACTTGTAATATGGTATAATAAATTTATGGGTGAAAGTGTTTTAAGAGAAAAAGCAAAAGAGTTTGCCAAAAATATTGTTTTTACAACAAGAGAAATTAAGTCTAATAAAAAAGAAAGCGTTTTAACAAATCAACTTTTACGTTCTGGAACAAGTATTGGTGCAAATAGCCACGAAGCACAATATGCACAAGGAACGGCTGATTTTATTTCTAAACTTGAAATAGCGTTAAAAGAGTGTTTTGAAAGTGAATATTGGTTAGAATTACTTTTTGAAACAGGTTATTTAGAAGAAAATCAATTTAAAAAACTTAATAATGATTGTGGTACTATACGGAAAATGCTAATTTCCTCATGTAAAACGTTAAAGGCAAAAAATGGATAATATTTCTAAACATTACGATTTGTTAATTGAAAATGGCAACGACCCCGTTTTAGATTGTAAAGAGTTGGCGGATTATATGGATAAGTGGGATGGAAAAGAGTTTATAAATCTACTTAATCTAGATGTCTATAAAACGGTATTAGAAATAGGTTGTGGTACTGGAAGGATTGCTAAAAAAATTATTAAACAATGTAAAAAATACGTGGGAATAGATATTTCTTCAAAAACAGTAGATGTAGCAAAAAATCATTTTAAGGATTTTAATAATGCTTTTTTTATTAATGAAGATTTTCTTAAATACAAAGATACTGAAAAGTATGACGTAATTTTTTCCACGTTAACATTTATGCATATCAAAGATAAAAAAAAGGCATTAAACAATGTTTTCAACTTATTAAAAAATAAAGGTGAATTTATTTTATCGATAGACAAAAATCAACAAAATTTTATTGATACGGGATACAGCAGAATTGAGGTTTATCCAGACAATCCTACCTATATTAGTAAAACGTTGACGTCTTTAGGGTTTATTAAATTCAAAATAAAAGAAATAGATAACGCATATGTTATTACGGCTCAACGAGGTTAAGTGTAGAACACTATACTTTGCAAGCAAAGTAGGGTGTTTTGAAAAGAAAAAGTGAAAAGAGTAGCAGAAACTTGCTACTCTTTTATAATGTTTAAAAAATCCCTATGGGGCATGGAATTTTCCGTGGCTCTTTTGTTTTTGTGTAGTTACTTTAATGCGTTTACGGCGGACAGTACCTTTTCTTTAAGGTCGCATTTACTGCCGTTATTTTCTATCACGACGAAAGGTGAAAGGTCAAAGTTATCGTAATCTATCTGCTTTTGCATGCGCGCTATTACTTGCTCTTCTGTAAGGGCGGAACGCGATTTAACGCTGGCTATCCTTGCCGACTTTTCACGAACGACAACTATTACTTGGTCAAAATATTTTTGGTAGTTGCACTCAAAAAGCAAGGGGACTTCCGCAAAAAGAATTTTCGTTTTTTCCGCTTGGCTTAAAATTTCGTTTAGTACGAGCGGCGTTATAGTATCCGTTAGTTGCTTGTGTTTTTGCTGGTCGTTAAAGGCTTGCGCGGCAATCTTTTTTCGGTCTATTTTTAAAAATAGCGTTCCTTTTACCGCGTCGGGAAAGATAGACTTTAACAGTTTTTTTACCCTGCGCTTTCTATAAAGTTCGCTAACTATTGTATCCGAAGATAAAACCGTATAGCCCATTTCTTTTATTATGGCGGCAGCAGTACTTTTTCCACTACCGATACCGCCCGTTATGGCAATTTTAAGGTTGGAATTTTTCATATCTATTTAGCATCAAACCAAGTTTTTCCGCTGCCTAGCCCTACCGTTAGATCAACTGATAGGGAAACGGCGTTTTCCATTTCTTCAACGAGTATTTTTTCGACTTTTTTCTGTTCGTCTATATAAGCGTCTATTATAAGTTCGTCGTGTACTTGCAATATGAGTTCGGATTTTAACCCTTCGCTTTTAAGCCTACGGTAAACGCCCAGCATTGCAAGTTTAATAATATCCGCGCTGCTGCCTTGTAGGGGCATATTCATAGCAACCCTTTCGCCAAACTGGCGTAGATTAAAGTTTGATGACGATAGTTCGCGAATATAGCGGCGGCGTTTAAGCATGGTTTTTGCGTAACCGTTGGCCTTTGCAAACGCGACGTTTTCGTCCATATAAGATTTGACTTCGGGGTATTCCTTAAAATAAGTATTGATATATTCCCTAGCTTCGTTGGCGGAAATTTTTAAGGTCTTTGCAAGTCCGTATTCGCTCATACCGTAAATAATACCGAAGTTTACCGCTTTAGCGCGTGACCGCATTTGCGGCGTAACTTCTTCTATCTTGCAACCGAATACCTTTGCTGCCGTTGCCGCGTGAATATCTTTACCCGACTTAAATGCGTCAATAAGACTTTTACAATCTGAAAATGCGGCGAGAAGTCTTAGTTCTATCTGTGAATAGTCTGCGCCGACTAAAATTCTGTCGTCAGACTTTGGCACGAAGAATTTTCTAATTTCCTTGCTTTCGTCGTCACGGACTGGGATATTTTGAAGGTTAGGTTCTTTGCTTGATAATCGCCCCGTTGCCGTAACCGTTTGGTTAAACGACGTGTGTATAAGTCCGCTCTTTTTGTCGATAAGCGGCTTAAACCCTTCGATATAGGTGGACTGAATTTTTTGCAACTGACGGTATTTTAATATGAGCGGAATAATGGGGTGCGCGCCTTCTAAACTTTCCAAAACTTCTGCGGTCGTGGAATAGCCAGTCTTGGTCTTTTTGCCCTTTCCGACTTTAAGTTTTTCAAACAACAGTTCGCCTAGTTGCTTGGGTGAGTTTACGTTGAGATTTTCGTCTTGACCGAGCGAACGGATTTGGTTTTCTAACTCGGTTATGGCTTTGCGATATTTTTCGCCAGATATGCATAGTGCCGAGTAATCAATCTTAAAGCCCGATACTTCCATGGCGTATAGGACGTCGGAAAGGGGGAGTTCAACCTGTTCGTAAAGGGAAAGCATATCTTCGTCTTTAAGTTTTTTTAGTAGCGTTTTGTACGCGCGGAAAATCGATGACGCCGGTGCGTTTGACGGTAGATCGTATTCAAGGAACATGTCTTCCGCCGACTCGTCTCTTCCTGTAAAGTCCGCAAGGTATTTCATAAGTGATACGTCTTCTGCGCGTGAGATAAATTCTTCCCCTACGTGGCTTTTAATAAAATGACGGAACTTTTTTTTGTTGAAAAGTATAACCGTTTTTCCCCCAAAAATGATAGGCTTTATTGCGTTAAGAATTTCCGCAAGCGAAAACCCGTCGCTAAAAAGCCCCACCCTTATAGGTAGAACGTGTTCGGTGTTGCCGTCTGAAAAGTTTATGCTGTTTTCGCCGATATATACAGCAACTTTTTCGGGAAGATCTTTCGGCAAAAGGTCGTTAAGGTCGGTCACGTTGATAACATTTATCGGCTTTTCTTCTTCCGCTGCTATCGTGGTGGGTTGATCTTCGGACAGTTCAAACCACTCGTCCTTTTTGTAGAGAGACTTAAACTCTAACTCGATAAATCTTTTGCGAACGTCGCTAGAAAAAGGCGTTGTTATAGTCATTTTACTAACGTCGGTATCTACGCCACAGTCGCAGTCAATGGTCGCAAGCGTCTTGGATAAAAAAGCAGACTCTTTGCCAAGTTCAATTTTTTCTTTTAGTTTACCCTTTAACTTTTCGGTGTTTTGATAAAGGTTTTCAATGTTGCCGAACTCTTGAAGAAGTGTAACGGCGGTCTTTTCACCGACACCGCTAACCCCAGGGATATTGTCGGACGAATCGCCCATAAGTGCTTTAAGTTCTATGATTTGCGGGGGCGTTATGCCTGTTTTTTCTTGGAAGTTTTCTAGGGTGTAAATCTCGGTTTCGGTTATTCCGCGTTTAGTAAAGTGTACTTCGGTTTCCTCGTCAACAAGCTGAAAAGAGTCTTTGTCGCCAGTAAATATAACCGTTTGGATTTTAGTGTGCTTAGCAATCGTTCCGATAATGTCGTCAGCCTCAGAACCAGGTTTTTCCACGACTGTGACACCCATAGAAGATAAAAGTTCTTTAAGAAGAGGTATTTGCGGACGGAGTTCGTCTGGCATAGGCTTTCTCGTTCCTTTATATTCCGAATAAAGTTTGTGACGAAAGGTCGGTGCTTTAACGTCGAAAGCCACGGCAACGTAAGTGGGATTGACGTCGGATAGCATCTTAAAGAACATATTCATAAAGCCGTAAACGGCGTTAGTAGGCGTGCCGTCTTTGGTGGATAAAAGGGGCATAGCGTAAAAAGCGCGGTTGATTAAACTATTTCCGTCAATCAAGACTAATTTTTCCATAAAAAATCCTCTAAAATTACTTGCCAAAAAAAATAAATTATGATATTATCTTAAAGCAAGATTACGAAAGGGTAGTGTTATAAAATTATTTTACCTAATAATTTTACCAAAAATACCGCTAATTTGCAACAAATAAACTAAATATTTTGCCGCTGTGGTGAAATTGGCAGACGCGCTGGACTCAAAATCCAGTGGGCTAATACCCCGTGCCGGTTCGACTCCGGCCAGCGGCACCAAAAATCGACAAGTAACAAAGGCGGCTTGTCGATTTTACTTATTCACTATTTATTAAAAAGTTGCAAGGTTGATTAAACAGGCTAATATGTGTCGAATACTTGACATTTTTTTATAGGGGAAGTATAATATAGAAAAAATTTTGGGAGAAAAACATGAAGAAATTTTTAAGACTTATTTGTTTGGTGCTTGTTGTTTGTACCCTTTGTGCGTCGCTCTTTGCGTGCGGTGGTGGGGATAGCAATATGCATAAGGTAATGGACGCCGTTTGTTCGGACGGCAAACTCGGTAACGACGGAAAAACCGACGTTTACGAATATAAGAGCAAAGACGTTGACTCCTATGTGAACGGCGATTTAATCAATGATAACTTTACGTCTTTAAGAGCATGGGCAAATGGCACCGCTCATCCTAAGCACAGGGTAGACTTTGTATACAGTTATGTCGATATCAAAAAAGACGCTAGTTACAAATTAATGAGTATGGAATTTAAGTGGACTGCAAAAGAAAACACTGTTTCGGTTTCTGGTGAATATCGATTCGTTGAATGGAATGCTGCAAGAAATGACTGGAACGGAGATTACACTTTCGACAACTACTACGAAGACAAATTCGTTTTTGATATGAACGCATATTATGAAAAAGGTAAATTTGAAGCGTCTGACGCAACTTATACTTTACACGAAATCACCCAAAAGAAATTAGAGAAACACCCTGAGTTTGAAAACATGATGCTTGCCGATATAGCAGACGTGTTGACCAAAGCGTTTGACGGGTTGGATAGCGTTTATGCGCCAAAAGGTTTCCCGATTAAACAAACAGCAGCAGAATAATTTTAATAAAACACAAAAAGGACTTGCCAAAAAGCAGGTCCTTTTTTTCGTGCTATAATCTTATTATACGTTAAGTTTAATATTTTTCATATCGTCTAGTTCGGAAAGAAGTAGGCTTAAAAAGGCGGGTTTGTTAAGGTCGTCGATAAATTCTACGTTGCCGTTCTCGGTAAAGTCAATATGCGTTCTGCCGGGGAACTTATCGGTATCAACCGTGACCGTTGCCTTTTTGATTTGGAAAATCTTGGGGTATACCAAAGCGAACATTGCGCAAGAATCGTTGGTGGTAATTCTTTTAGTCGGGTAGTTGGGTTCCCAGTATTTAGAATACATAGTGTACAAAAAATTCCCGACATCGCCTTGTTTTTGTAGGTCTAAAACAAACTCTTCTTCTAAATGCGCTCTAATTCTGCCCATATGTGACGGACACATAAGTATAGGTATCTTTGAATCCAAAAGTATTTTGAACGCCTCGGGGTCGGTGGAAAGATTGAACGAAGTGTGTTCGGGATAATCTTTATTGCCGTACGGTGCGCCGCCCATAACCACTATCTTTGGAATTTTAGTTTTGACGTCGGGGTGTTTTAATAGAAGTAGTGCTAGGTTTGTAACAGGACCTAACATAAGCGGCACGATATCACCATTGCCGTTCATAAAAGTTTTATACATTTCTTCAACGGCGTCGTTAGAATTAGGTGTTCTCTTTGCTGTTTTTGGGGGGATATATCCGCCCAAGCCTTCCTTGCTGTGAATAAATTCTGCCGTAGGGCTTTTTCTTTTGAGCGCGCGAGTTGCGCCCGTTGCCACGGGATACTCTGCGTTAAATAGGTCTAAGGTATGCAAAAGATTTCTGGTCGCTTTTTTAAGCGAAAGGTTTCCAGCAACGGTAGTTAAAAGTTCAATCTCGATATTCTCGTCGTTCATCGCGTAAATGAGGCAAGCGATATCGTCGACGCCGGGGTCGGTGTCGATAATGATTTTTACTTTTTGGTTTGACAGTCTAAACTCGTTTTTGTTAAATGCTTTATCCATAATATTTATTATATTGTTTTTTAAAGGAAAAATTTCACCGTAAAATTTAATAATGCCGTATTTTTTTGAGTAGTATAACATAAACGCGCGCAAATTGCAATATGAAAATTGAAAAAACACGGCGGTAAAAGGCTTAATATGCAAAAACGCCGTCTTAAACTGCAAAAAAAATATTTACAAAAACG
Organism: Clostridiales bacterium; assembly: GCA_015055805.1. GTDB lineage: Bacteria > Bacillota > Clostridia > Christensenellales > Borkfalkiaceae > UBA1259. Next base: position 138,235 of record SVHN01000002.1, on the reverse strand, counting down.
CCGCCTTTATGGTATCCTTTAAATATAGTTTTAAGGAGGGCGTTATGACCTACGATTTTAACAAAATTATAAAAAACTTTAAGATAAGCGGAAAGCTTATATCCTGTGAAAGATACGGTGAAGGACACATCAACGAAACCTATCTTGCAATAACCGACGAGAACGGAAAAAGAGTTGACTATATTATTCAAAAGATAAACAACAAACTTTTCAAAGACGTTGAACGTCTTATGGAAAATATCCGTTTGGTAACCGAGTATAACCGCGAAAAGATTAAGGCGCGCGGCGGTAACCCCGATAGGGAAAGCCTTACGCTCGTTTATACCAACGACGGAAAAGCATACTACTACGACCAAGAGTCCGACGGATATTTTAGAGCGTACGTCTTTATAACCGACGCGATTGCTTACCAAAAGGTTGAAAAGCCCGAACATTTTTATCAGAGTGCGGTGGCGTTTGGAAACTTTGCCAACTTACTTGCAGAGTTTGATGCGACCAAACTATACGAGAGTATTCCAGACTTTCATAACACCGAAAAGCGTATGAGAGATTTTAAGGCGTCCTTAAAGGCGGACAAGATGGGCAGAGCAAAGGACGTTCAAAAAGAAATCGACTTCGTTTTATCCAGAGAAAAATATTGCGGGAGAATAGTAAACCTTCTTAAAAGCGGTGAAATGCCGACCAAGGTTACGCACAACGATACTAAACTTAACAACGTTATGCTCGACGCCGTGACCGGTGAACCCGTTGCGGTTATCGACCTTGACACTATTATGCAGGGAAGTATCTGCTACGACTTTGGCGACAGTATCCGTTTCGGTTGCAACCACGCCGACGAAGGCGAACAGGATTTAAGCAAGGTAAACTTCGATATCGAACTTTTCGATCAGTACGCTAAGGGTTATCTCTCGGCGGTTGGCGAAAGCGCGACTAAGGTTGAAAGGGACAATCTTGCCTTCGGTTCAATACTTATGACTTACGAGTGTGGTATGAGATTTTTAGCCGATTATCTTGACGGGGACGTTTACTTCCGCATAAAGAGAGAAAGCCATAACCTTGACAGATGCAGAACGCAGTTTAAGCTGGTTGAAGATATGGAAAAGGCTCTTCCTGAAATGGAAAAAATTATTGCTAAATATTAAAGTTAAAGACCTACACTATTAAATTAGCGTAGGTCTTTAATATCACTTCATTTTTATGCACTCGCCCGACGCGGCGTCTTGGAACATCATCCAGTACCCGTCGCCTGTGAGATTAAAAATAGAAAGTGGAATAAACTGACAAAACCCTTTAAGTTCTTTTGGCGGTTCGGGTGAATACACGGCAGGAACACCGTAGCAAACGTATTTTTCTTTGCCGTTTTCTTTGATAAGCCCCACGACGTAATATTTTTTAGGCGAATAGTTGACTCGCACGAATTTGCCGTCGGGAAAAGTTTTTGCTAGTTGTTCTTCTTCGGGGTATTCAAGAAGAAGTTCGGTCAAATCTTTTCGGATTGTGTTGAAGTAAAATTCTTGTTTTGAAGATTCTTTGCGGAAATTAGCGTCTGTTTCATTTTCAGCGCCGCAACCGTCCGCTTTGCTTTTTGGCGTTTCTTCTTTGCTTCGATTAAAAGGCAATTCATTTTCCAGCCGTAGCCAATCATAACTTTTCTCCTTTATTTTTGAAAGTTTATCGTCGATCTTTTGGTCTAGCTCGAAATAGTTTTCGGTTGCAACCGCCTCGTCGTTATATCTTTGGTCCTTATCGGGCGCAGGAAATTCTTCGGGTGGCGTAACCGTCGGGTCGGGGGCTGGCGCAGGTGGATAAGGCGGCTTAACTTCGGGGTCTTTTATAACGGGCGTATCGTCGTTGCGCTTAAAATTCTTTCTCGACTCTAAACATTTATCCGCCACAACCTTTCTAAAATCGGTAAGCGAAAAGTTAAACCCGTCTTCACGGGCAAACAACGCGGCGATGGGCAAGTCGCTACTTATTAAACACACGCCGACGGCAAAACCTGGAGAAAGGTTTGGCGGAGTATCAATTACAGCCGAAAAGGAAGACGGACGTTTTCCAAGCTTAAATTCAAGAACGCGCCTTTTTCCATCTACTAAAAACGCCGAAAATTCACCAGATGCAGCGTGCGCAAAGTTTATTAACGATAGGTGAATAGAGAAAACCCCGTTTTCTAGTTCGGTCCGCGCTATACCGCTTATGGGTTTAGAATTTATAGAAAATTCGTTTGTAACCTGCTTTAACACTAAAACTTTTTTAGAAAAGCCCATACACACCGCCTTATAATTATGGTATATAATAACTATATATGTAATAACGGCGAAAAATATAAAGAAAAGAAGAGTTTTAGCGTGTTAAAAGTCGAATACGGGGCAGAGCTTATGCAAAATAACCGTTTTGATAAGAGGGTATATAAAAAAAGATATAAATAAATATTAAAAATTTACAAATATTACCTTTACTTTTATTTTTATTTTTGGTAAAATGTATACTGCGGTACGATAAAATTTCTGCGAGAAAAGGTAGGGAAAAACGGTGTAAACCTATCGTGTAAAGCGGATAAAAAGTCTATCTTTATAACAAGCAGGAAAAAGCGGCAAGATAAAATTTATAAAACTGCCGACCGCAAAAAAAACACTAAATTACCAAAAAAGTTATACCCCACGACAAGAAAGTGGATTAAAATTAGTGAAAATACTCGGAGTAGTTCGAGAATACATAAGGAGAATAAATATGACGACCAACAAGAAAGTTTTGGATTTTATCCAAGAAACCAAAGAACTCTGCCAGCCCGATAATATAGTTTGGGTTGACGGAAGTGAAGAACAGCTTGAAGCGTTTAGACAACAGGCAGTAGAAGAAAAAATATTGATTAAACTTAACCAAGAAAAATTGCCCGGATGCTATCTCCACCGCACTACCGTCAACGACGTTGCAAGGGTAGAGGGCAGAACCTTTATCTGTTCAAAGAAGAAAGAAGATTCTGCGCCCATCAATAACTGGATGGAAACCACCGAAGCAATGAATCTTATGAACGACCTTTTCAAGGGCGTTATGAAAGGCAGAACTATGTACGTTATTCCGTACTCTATGGGTGCGGTTGGCAGTAAGTTCTCCAAAATCGGTATCGAACTTACCGACTCCATCTACGTCGTGCTCAACATGGCTATCATGACCAGAGTTGGCAAGGCCGTTGTTGATGCTTTGGGTGACGGAGATTTCATTAAAGGTTTGCACTCTTACGCTGAACTTTCTGAAGAAAAGAGATATATCATGCACTTCCCCGAAGAGAACACCATTATGTCCATCAACTCTAACTACGGTGGAAACGTTCTTCTCGGTAAAAAATGTTTTGCACTTCGTATCGCATCTTACCTTGGTAAGACCGAAGGCTGGATGGCTGAACACATGCTTATCCTTGGAATTGAAAACCCACAGGGCGAAATTAAATACGTTGCAGCGGCTTTCCCAAGCGCATGCGGAAAGACCAACCTTGCAATGCTTATACCGCCGGAACTTTATAGAAACAAAGGCTATAAAGTATGGTGCGTGGGCGACGATATCGCTTGGATCAGAGTTGGCGAAGACGGCAGACTATGGGCAGTAAACCCTGAAAACGGATTCTTCGGCGTTGCTCCTGGAACGAATATGAAGTCTAACCCCAACGCTCTTAAATCTACTATGAAAAACACTATTTTCACCAACGTTGTTCAAAATCTTGACGACAACACCGTTTGGTGGGAAGGTCTTGATAAGAACCCCCCGAAGAACGCTATCGACTGGAAAGGCAATCCTTGGAACGGCGACATGAAAGATGCAGACGGCAAGGCAATCAAGGGCGCACACCCCAACAGCCGTTTCACTTCACCTACCGTAAACTGTCCTTGTCTTTCTGACCAGTTCGAAGCACCTAACGGCGTTCCGCTAAGCGCAATCATCTTTGGTGGCAGACGCGCTAAGACCGCTCCGCTAGTTTACCAGAGCAAAGACTGGAACAACGGCGTATTCGTAGGTTCTATTATGGCTAGTGAAACCACGGCAGCAGCTACCGGCGCAGTCGGCGTTGTAAGACGTGACCCGATGGCTATGCGTCCGTTCGTTGGTTACAACATGGGCGACTACTTCAAACATTGGATTGAAATGGGCGATAAGATTAAGAATAAACCCCAGATCTTCAACGTTAACTGGTTCAGAACCGACGACGAAGGCAACTTCATTTGGCCGGGATTCGGTGACAACATGCGTGTTCTCGAATGGATTATCGCTCGTTGCGAAGGCAAGGTTGACGCTGTTGAAACGCCTATCGGATACGTTCCTAAGGCTGAAGACATCAACATTGACCAGCTTGACGGCATAACCGTTGATACCATCAAAGAACTTCTTACCATCGACAAGGAAAACTGGACCAAGGAAGCAGAAGGTATCGAACAGTTCTATGGCGAATTAACAAGAGTTCCCGAAGAACTTTACGCTCAGCTTGCTACCTTAAAAGCAAACCTTGCAAAATAATTAAAAAACAACAAATAAAAATCCGTTGCAAAAATCTGCAACGGATTTTTTATAAAGTTTATAAACGATTATCTATACATTTTAAGTTTATCGGATACGATTTCCACTTCAAAGGGGATATTTTCGTAAAGTTCACCGTCAACGTTGACCGTGCAAGGCGTTTTGGTGGTGATTACTATTTTCTTTGCTGGTTTCATCGTGGCCTTTTTTAAGGTTAAAATATTTCCCTTTTTAAGTTTTATAAATGCGCGGATTATTCCGAACAACTTCATTTCTTTTACGGCAACGAAGTTTAATTCTTTATCAAAAGGCTTTGCCGTCGGACAGATTGCAAGTCCACCGCCGAATACACACCCGTTTGCAACGGCGGCTATAAACGAGCGGTGCTCTGTTTTTTCACCGTCGATATCGGCAGTAAACTCTGTATAGTCGAATTTGAACAGCGTTTTAATTAGGCAGGAAGTATAGCCGAACTTAGTCTTTTTCTTTAAACTTTCGTAACGCTTTAACACTTCTACGTCAAGTCCCGTACCGATAACGTTCATGCCCCTAACGGTTGGCATCTGCATAAAGTCGGTGAACTGCGGCTGATTATTTAAAATAATATCAAGTGCCTTTTCGGGCGAAAGCGGAATACCCATTGCGTAAGCAAAATCGTTTCCTGTTCCGCAGGGGATAAGCCCTAAGTTTACATTTTCAAAATTCTTAAATCCATTTATCGCTTCGTGTAGAGTTCCGTCACCGCCGACGACGATAACGTCGGTTGCGCCCTTGTTAATGACCGCCGAAACCAACTCACAAGCGTGCCCTTTATGGTGGGTAAAATGGATATTATATTCAATATTTTTTTCCTTTAATACCGATTCAATAACGGCGACCGTCTTTCTAGTCTTTTTTCCGTGCTTGCCACCGGCGATAGGGTTTACTATAAAATCTAACATTTTAACCTCAAGCGTAAGTTACGCAATTAAGTTTACTACAAAATCCGCAAAATTTCAACTTTAATTGAACTAAATTTAAAAATAATATGTTATAATACGATATATGATCATAAACTTGGGTGAAAAACTGAATATTTTAGCAAATATTCTATCTGCGCCGTTATACGCCGTGGGTGGCGTCGTGCGCAATTTTTTAATTGACGGCAGTATTTCCGAAGACGTCGACCTATCGGGCGCAATCACTGCGGAAGAATTTACTAGCGCGCTAAACGAGGTGGGGCTTGAAATCACGGCGACCTATCCCCGAACGGGAACGGTTATGTTTAAAGACGGAAAAACCCGTTACGAATTTACTTCGTTCAGAACGGAAACTTACGTTAGAGGTGAACATAAACCTATCAACACCGAGTTTACCGACAGCATAGAACTAGATGCAAGACGCAGGGACTTTAAGTGTAACGCAATCTATTACGATATAAAAAATCAGCGTATAGTGGACGTGCTTGAAGGTGTTAGCGACGTAAAAGAAAAACGCCTCGACACCGTAAGAGAAGCGCAGACGGTATTTCAGCACGACGGATTAAGGCTTATGCGTCTTGCTAGGTTTGCCGGTGAACTAAACTTTACGCCGACCGAACAAGTGTTGTTAGCGGCGGAACGGTTTTCGTCAAACGTATTGGACATTACAGCCGAGAGAATTTATTCCGAACTAAAAATGATTTTAGTTGCGGACACAAAGTATCCTTTCTCGGATAAAAACGGACATTATACCGCGCTAAAAATTTTGGATAGAACCCGAGTTTTGGATAAGATTTTTCCCGAACTTACCTTAGGAAGAGATATGGCGCAACGCGCAGATTTTCACAAGTTCGACGTGTTGGAACACTCATTAAAAACCGTGCTTTACGCACAAAAAAATATAAGGCTTGCCGCGCTTTTACACGACGTTGGAAAACCCTACTGTATGATTAAAAACGGTGAGTATTATAACCACGATTTAGAAGGCGAAAAAATCGCAAAAGAAATACTTTTTAGGCTTAAAGTCGATAAGAAAACGGCGGAAAAAGTCTTGTTTTTAATAAAAAATCACATGTGGGATATGGACTGCAAGACGGGGCGGTTGAAGGTAAGAAAATTTCTAGTGAAAAACTATCCGCTAATCCCCGAATTGCTTAGCCTTAAACAAGCGGATTTTACGGCGAGTATGGAATCTGGGGACGTATGCCCGACGGTTAAAAAGTGGCAGGGCATTCTAGGCGAAATGAAAACGGACGGCACACCGTTTTCTATAAAAGAGCTAAAAATTTCTGCAAACGACTTGATTGAGATAGGTGTGGAGAATAAGCGGATAGGCGCAGTTTTAAGCCAACTGTTTGAGCGCGCTGTAGAAAATCCTAAATTAAACGATAGGGCAAAACTAGTAGAAATTCTTAAAAACAGGCGGAAAAAGGGGCGAATTTAGCCAAATAGTGTCATTTAAATATATAAAGCCCTAAAAAATAATTGACAAAAATGATATAATCTGTTATCATTATTGAACTATTCTGCGCGATAGCAGATTAGATATTAACCTTGCTCGTACCTAGAGTATGAGCCGAATAAGTCCAGGAGGTAAAAAAATATGACGAAATACGAGATGCTTTACATTCTTGATGCGCAGCTTGCTGACGAAGCAAAAGACGCTCTCATTGCAAAGGTCGAGGATTTGGTTACTAAAAACGGCGGTGTAATCGAAAAGACCGAACGTTGGGGTCTCAAAAAATTGCAGTACCCGATTAACTACAAGTCTGAAGGCTTTTACGTTTTGATGCAGTTCGAAGCAGAAAAATCGTTTGTTGAAGAGCTTAAGCGCGTAATCGGAATTACAGACGGTATTATCAGAAGATTGATAACCAAAAGATAAGTAGGGAGAAAAAAGAGTATGAACAAAGTTATCTTAGTAGGGAACTTAACCCGTGACCCTGAACTTACCGAAACACCTAGCGGCGTAGCGGTATGCAGGTTCGCTATCGCGGTGTCTAGAGACTATGCAAACGCAGACGGTACTCGTGAAACGGATTTTTTCAATATCACGGTATGGCGTGGCAGAGCGGAAAACTGCGGTAAGTATTTAAAGAAAGGTAACAAGGTTGCAATCGTTGGAAGTCTTCAAAACCGTTCTTACGAAGATAAGGACGGCATCAAGAGAAACGTGACCGACGTTGTAGCAAATGAAGTGGAGTTCTTAACGCCCAAGTCAGCGCAGTCTGAGTTTGACGACGCACCCGTCGTTTCGGCAAAGAGAGAACGTCCGCAGTTGGAAGCGATTGACGACAATCAGCTTCCCTTCTAAACAAGGATTTATCCTAAACAAATTCAAGGAGAAAAGAAATGGAAGAGAATATCAACGTAACTTCCGCACCGGCTGCTGAAGCTGGCGCACCTAAGGAAGCTAAAAAATTCGTGAAGAGAATTCCCCGTAAAAAGGTTTGCGCTTTTTGCCAGAACAAGGTTGAAGCTATCGATTATAAGGATATCAACACTCTCAAAAAGTACATCACCGAAGGTGGAAAAATTCTTCCCCGCCGCATGACCGGCGTTTGCGCAAAACACCAGAGAGTTTTGGCAAAAGCTATCAAGCGCGCAAGATTAGTTGACTTATTGCCCTTTAAAGGTGAATAATAAGCAAAACTATTATAAAACAACAAATGAAAGCACTTGGCACTAAAGCAAGTGCTTTTTGTTTTTGTAACGGTCTTTTGGGAATATTGTTGTTTACTTGCTATTTTTAAGTGATAGTGCTATAATAAAAAAAATTACAAGGTTATTCAAATACTTGTATTTGAAAGGCAAGATAAAAATGGAAAAAGATTTTCATAAAGAATTTAAAAATAGAAAGATAAAAAAGCCAAACCCGTTGCTTGCGCGCATCGTTCAGTTTGCTTTTAAGAGAATTTCTAAAAAGCGCAACGTTGAATTCGTTTATACTGACGAATTCTTAAAAATTAAAGACAGTCAAGCAATATATTTGTGTCAACACAAATCTAGCCTAGACTATATTTACCTATTCGCTGGCATTAAAAATTTAGATATACACGTTTTGTGCGGATATCAAAACGTCTTTCAAAAAAGAATTTTTAAGATGTTAAAGCACTTGGGCGTTATTGCAAAAATGCTTTATCAGCCTGATGTGCAGGCGACGGCGCAAATGCTTCAAGCGGTTAAACGGGGTGGAAGTTTAGCCATTTTTCCAGAAGGCATACAGTCAACTTCCGGATCAACTCACCCTATAAATCCCGCCACCAAAAATTTTATTAAAAAGGTAGGGCTTCCCGTTGTGTTGGTAACCCTAAAAGGCGCGTATTTTTCAAGAACCAGATATTCAACCGACGTTAAGAAAGGAAAAATTACCGTTACTTTCGATAAACTTTTTAGCGGTGAAGATTGTAAAAACCTTTCTAAAGAACAGATACATAATATTATTTTACGAAGAGTTCAATACAATGAGTTTGAAGAGTTTAAGGACGAAAAGGTGGCTTTTATCGGCAAAAAGCCTAATATTTACGGACTAGATAATATTATTTTCAAGTGTCCTAATTGTCAAAGCGAATATTCGTTTTCAACCGAAAACGAAGTTATGACCTGTCATAATTGCCAATTTTCCGTTAAAATGGACGAATATTACGATATAGCGAGCGTAAATGGTGAGTTGCCGTTTAAAAACGTTGACGAGTGGTATAAGTGGCAAAGGAAAATTATCGCAAAAGAAGTTTTAAGTGATGATTTTAAACTTTCGACAAGGGTTAAAATCGGCAATATTAACGTTAAAAAGTTGGACAATAACTATTCATTACTGTTTCATGGCGAAGGAGAGTTGACGTTAACTAATAAAGGTCTTTACTATAACGGAATTTACGACGGCAAAGACGTAAGTATGTTTTTTGAGCCTGAACAAGTTTATTCGTTGACTATGTCCTTAAACTATGATTTAGATTTATATTATAAAAACGAATACTTTAATTTCAAACTTTTACACGAAGAAAAGCACGTTGCAAAATGGATGATTGCGGCGGAAGAGATTCATAATTTATACGATACTACTTGGAAAGAAGTTAGCCAAGAGGTTTATTGTTATGAGCAATAAAAAGGAAAGGACGATAATAATAATCACAGCGTTAATTTTGATAGCACTTCTTGTGTTTTCGCTGTTTAATTGGAGCACGATATCTTATTTATTTAAGCAAATTTCGTCAGGCGCTGGCATAGTGAAAGAATACGTGTTATCACTTGGGGTAACGGGCGTTATCGCCATGTCCATTGTAATTATCGTATGTTTCTTCTTTCCTTTTATATCGTCCGTGCCGATTCAGCTTGCTTCTGCCGTAAGTTACGGTCTTTTATGGGGCGTTGTACACGTTACGCTTTCTATTTTCGTGGCGAGCCAGTTGGCTTTTTTGTTTACAAAAAGCACCTTGTTTTTAAGTTCAAAGAAGAAAAAAGAAGAGCATCGTTTAATGGAAGAAAAAATAAAAAACAGCAATAGAAGTATTTATTACTTTTTGTTTTTGGCTTATTTAGCACCGTTCGTTCCGTTTTTGATAATTCACATGGTTGCGGCAGATAGTGGCATGAAATGGTGGAAATATGCAATCGTTACCCTGCTTGGACCTATTCCTGATATCGTCATAACTCTTTGGGCTGGGGTAAAAATTACTACTTCTTCTTCACCGATTACGTCATACGTTATTTTGATGGTGATAATTGCAATAGTAGTCTTGTCGATGGTTTATAAGAAAAAGTTGGTCGATTTGATTTTTACACCAAAGGAGAAAAATAAAGATGAGTAGCACCGATAAAGAATTAAACGCCGACCTAAAATTTGGGCTAAAAAGTTTTATCACTATTTGCGTGATTTTATTTGGCATAATGGTATTCGTGGGGATTTTAACGTTTATAGTCCCTGCCGGTAGATATTTAACCGACGAAAACGGAAATATAATTCCCGATTCTTTTACGTTCATTGACAGCACGACAACTTTGCCTGTTTGGCGTTGGATTACTGCGCCTATTGAAGCCCTTTTGTTTGGCGACGGAAACATGAATATCATACAAATCATAGCGGTTTTATTGGTTTTAGGCGGTACTTTTAAGGTGCTTGATAAGTCGGGTGCGCTACTTGCAATTATTAACGTCATTGTCAATAAGTTCTACAACAGAAGATATTTGCTTATATGGATTGTCACCTTTTTTATGATGCTACTTGCTTCTTGTTTTGGACTTCAGGAAGAACTTTTAATACTTTTCCCCGTTTTGCTTGCCATATCTAAGGCAATGAATTGGAGCAAAGAACAAGCGGTAAGTTTAATATTAGTAACTACGGGCGTAGGTTTTACAGCCGCAATGTTTAACCCGTTTACGGTAGGTTTTGCTTCGGGGCTTGTGGGTTTAACCGTTGTGGACGGGCTTTGGTTTAGAAGCATAATTTTTGTCATTTTGTACTTGTTTACCTGTCTATATTTGACTTATATGGCAAAAAGAGATGAAAAATTAAACAAAAACACAACTTTAGAACAAAGCTATGAACGCTTAACAGAAGAAAAGGAAAAAGAATATGTAAAAAAGGCAAAAATGGTCGTTGCCCTATTCTCGTCGGCTTTGCTCGTAATAATCGTTTTTTCGATAGTACCGATTTTGGCAGACTTAGGATTAGGCATGGTGTTCATGGCGTTAGCCTTTGTCGTGGGATCTTTTATTATAGGCAAGAAATGTTTGGCGTCGTTTAAGGAAACTTTTAAGGTGTTTTTCTCTGGCGCAAAAGATATAGCGCCGTCAATTATAATAATTTTACTCGCATTTAGTGTTAAGTATATTGCTGAAAAAGGAAATATTTTACATACTACCTTTTATTATTGCTATAGTTATATGAGTAAGCAGTCGCCGTATTTTTCGGTTATCATTTTATACCTAATAGTATTAGTGTTCGAGTTTTTTATTCCAGGTTCACTCGCAAAAGCCTTGCTCTTAATACCCCTTTTAACGTTAGCACCCATACCTGGCATTAGCAAAAACATAATAATTTTAGCATTTTTGTTTGGCGACGGCTACACTAACGTTTTATATCCCACTTGCGGAACGCTTGTTATAGGTTTAAGTTTGGCAAAAGTAAATTATTTAAGTTGGCTAAAAAGAACAGGACTGTTCCAAATATTTCTCTTTATTATATCGCTAGCATTTTTAATGCTTGCCGTATTCATAGGGCTTTAACTTGTAAAAAGTCGAAAAAAAGCTGAAATGGTGATTTCGGCTTTTTGTTTTTTGGTAAAGAAACACCCTTTTTCATTACCAAAATTAAAAATTTATAGATTTTGCCGTATAAAAGTGTTGACTTTAACACTTTATCGTGCTAAAATGATAAACAACTAAAACATAAACGCGAGGGCGGAGATGGAAAAATTTAAGATTGAAAAATACGACGGGTTTTTCGAGGCGATATTAAAGCTTAAAACCACCGAAGATTGCAGAAAGTTTTTTGAGGACGTGTGCACCATAAAAGAACTTGAAGATATTTCGCAGAGATTAGAAGTTGCAGCGTTATTAAAGGACGGCAACAACTACCAAGAAGTTTCCAAAAAGACGGGGGCTAGCACGGCGACCATAAGCAGGGTAAACAAGTGCATTAATTACGGAAGTGGCGGATATAATATCGTGCTTAAAGGAGAAAAGGACTGATGGAAAATTACGGCTGGGCATTAAACAGCGACGAACGCGCGGCGTTTAAACTTCGCGCTTTATATAAAAAATACGGCTACACGCAGTACCGTATGAGTAAGTTTGAAGAGTACGACCTTTACGCAAGGAACAAAGATTTCTTGGTGTCGGATAACGTTATAACCTTTACCGATACCGACGGAAAACTACTTGCGCTTAAACCCGACGTAACCTTGTCTATTATAAAGAGCAATAAGGAAAGTGCTAACGGCATAAGCAAGGTGTATTACAACGAACACGTTTACAGAGTGTCTAAGGGTACGCAAAGCTTTAAAGAGATTATGCAGGTGGGTTTAGAGTGTATCGGCGACGTTGACGGATATGTCGTAACCGAAGTCTTAGCACTTGCAGCAAAGAGCCTTGACCTTATATCTGAAAACAACGTTTTAGATCTTTCAGATTTAAGTCTTGTTAAAAGCGTTATCGAATACGCAGGCGTTTCCTTTTCGGGCGAAGAAAAAATCATTTCTTTCCTTGGTGAAAAGAACGTCGAAGGCGTGCGCACAGTACTCAGAGAAGAAAAGGTTGACGCGGAAAAAGCCACGATTGTAGAAAAACTCGTTACCGTTTACGGTGCGCCGAGTAAAGTGCTTAAAGACCTTGATTGCTTTAAGGTAAACGACAGGGCGGAAAAAGCCGTGGAAAATCTTAAAGGGTTGACCGACAGTCTTGCCGCAATCGGTATGGGCGATAAGATTAGAATAGACTTTTCGGTTATAAACGATATTAATTATTATAACGGCGTGGTGTTTAAGGGATTTGTCAGCGGAATACCAACGGGCATACTTTCGGGCGGTCAGTACGATAACCTTATGAACAAGATGGGAAAAACCGCTCGTGCTATCGGCTTTGCCGTATATCTTGACGAGATAGAAAATTTCGTTAAGGATACGGAAGAGTACGACGTAGACGTTTTGGTTGTGTATGACAACGGCGTTTCCCCAAAGGATATTAGCGTAAAAGTAAACGAGATAGTAATGGGCGGCGAAACTGCGCTAGCCAAGAAAACCATACCCGAAAGATTAAAGTATAAAAGACTAGTCGAACTTAAAGGAGAGTGTGAATAATGAAAACAATGCTTAACGTTGCGCTCCCGAAAGGAAGGCTTGGCGAAAAGGTTTATTATATGTTCGAGATGGCAGGATTTCCCTGTCCGTCGATTAAGGAAAACAACAGAAAACTTATATTTGAAAACCAAGAAGTCGGCGTAAGATATTTTTGGGTTAAACCGTCGGACGTTGCAATCTACGTTGAACGCGGCGCGGCAGACGTCGGCGTTGCGGGAAAGGATATCTTGTTAGAATACGCCCCCGACGTTTACGAACTGTTGGACCTTAAAATAGGTGCTTGCAATATGGCGGTTGCGGCAAAGGCAGACTTTGTTGACGATAGAAAACGCACCCTACACGTCGCGACCAAATTCAAAAACATAGCAAAAAAATATTACGCAGGACTAGGTCGCGATATAGATATCATACACCTAAACGGCTCTATCGAACTTGCGCCTATTCTGGGCTTATCCGACGTTATAGTGGATATAGTGGAAACGGGAACGACCTTAAAGGAAAACAATTTAGTGGTGTTCGACAAGTTCCAACCCATTAGCGCAAGGCTTATTGCAAACAAGGCGAACTTTAAGTTTAAGAGCGAACAGATAGAAAAAATTTGCCGTTCGCTGGAAAAACAGACGGAGAATTTATGATAAAGATTATAAAGGACGATAGGGGCAGTCGTGAAGAGATTTTTTCGGTATCCGAAAAAAAGGCAGACGTATCCTTAATCGTCAAAGAAATTATAGAAAAGGTAAAGGCGGAAGGCGACAGCGCGCTTAAATTTTACGCTGAGAAATTCGACAAAGCCGTTCTTAAAAGCCTAGCGGTTACCGAAGAAGAAATCAAGGCGGCAAAAGAACAGGTCGAACCGGAATTTTTAGCCGTTATAGAAAGGGCTGCAAAAAATATTCGCGAATTCCACCAAAACCAAAAACGTCAAGGCTTTTCCTTTCAGCCGTCTAACGGCGTTACCGTCGGGCAAAAGATTATCCCTATTGAAAGGGCAGGGCTATACGTCCCCGGTGGCACGGCGGCTTATCCGTCCACCGTTTTGATGGACGCTATCCCTGCTAAAATTGCAGGCTGCGAACAAGTGGTAATGGTTACGCCACCCGATAAAAACGGCAATATAAACCCCGTAATTCTTGCGGCGGCGGCAGTTGCCGGCGTGGATAAGATTTATAAGGTTGGCGGCGCGCAAGCAATAGCCGCGCTTGCTTACGGTACGGAAACAATCCCCAAGGTGGATAAAATCGTTGGGCCGGGCAATGCTTTCGTTGCCGAAGCCAAACGTCAAGTGTTTGGGGTAGTGTCCATTGATATGATAGCAGGACCAAGCGAGATTATGGTGGTTGCGGACGGCACGAACAATCCCAAGCATATCGCAGCAGATCTTCTTTCGCAAGCAGAACACGATAAACTTGCAAGTGCCGTACTTATTACCGATAGCGAAGAGTTTGCAAAAAAAGTTCAAGACCAACTTGAACAGCAGATACCTAAACTTGAAAGGTCGGAGATAGCAAGAACGTCTATCGACGATAACGGCAAGATTATAATAACCGATAGCATAGATAGTGCGATAGAACTAGCAAACGCTATTGCGCCCGAGCATTTAGAAATTTGCGTTGACGAGCCTATGAAATATCTTGACAAAATTAAAAACGCAGGTTCGGTATTCCTTGGAAAGAACTGCCCCGAAGCGTTAGGCGATTACCTTGCAGGAACAAACCATACTCTTCCAACGAGCGGGACGGCAAGGTTTTCCAGCCCTTTGTCGGTTGACGATTTTATAAAAAAGACACAATATATATATTACGACAAATCTGCGCTTGAAAAGGTGTATAAAGACGTTGAACTCTTTGCCAAGAAAGAAGGGCTTACCGCGCACGCTAAGAGCGCGACCGTAAGATTTGAGGAATAAAAATGAGCAAGTTTTTAAGCGACAAATATTCTAACCTTTCCCCCTACGTTCCGGGTGAACAACCCAAAGAGAGAAAGTATATAAAACTAAACACCAACGAATCGCCCTTTCCGCCCTCTAAAAAGGCGGTTAAGTATAGCGCGGCGGCGGCAAAACGGCTTATGCTTTATCCCGACCCCGACCAGAGAGAACTTACCGCGGCGGTCGCTAAAAATCTCGGCGTTAAGATAGAGAACGTGCTATTGACCAACGGTTCGGACGAGATATTAAACTTTGCGTTTATGGCGTATTGCGATAAGGATACCCCCGCAATATTCCCCGATATAACTTACGGATTTTATAAAGTGTTTGCAGAGATTAATAACGTAAGTTATAAAGAAATACCGTTAAAGGAAGACTTAACTCTAGATATTAACGACTATATAGGTCAAAAAGGAACGGTATTTATTGCAAACCCCAACGCCCCGACGGGTATACCTATACCGCTATCGGACATAGAAAAACTGCTTAATTCCGATAGGGAAAGAGTTGTGGTTATAGACGAAGCGTACGTTGACTTCGGTGGGGAAAGCGCGGTATCACTCATTGAAAAATACGATAATCTTTTGGTCACGCAGACTTTCAGTAAATCCCGTTCAATGGCAGGCGCAAGGCTAGGGTTCGGCGTTGCAGGCAAGGAAATCATAAGCGATCTAAACGCAGTAAAATATTCCACCAACCCCTATAACGTCAACCGCACGACGGCGGCGGCAGGCTTGGGCGCGATAGAAGACAAAAAGTATTTTGAGAAAAACTGCAAAGCCATAATAGAAACTAGGGAGTGGGCAAGCGTTGAACTTGAAAATCTAGGCTTTACCCTAACCCCGTCGAAAACGAACTTCATATTTGCAAAAACCGACTTAATCGGCGGAGCAGAACTTTATAAAAAACTAAAAGAAAAAGGCGTGCTAGTGCGCCACTTTACAAATCCTATAATATCCGATTATAACCGCATTACGGTTGGAAGTAGAGTGGAAATGCAAACGCTAATAACTACCATAAAAGAAATTTTGGAGGAACAAAAATGAGGACGGCTGAAATCAACAGAAAAACTGCTGAAACGGATATTTCGTTAAAACTCAACCTTGACGGAAAGGGGAACGGAAATATTGACACGGGCTGTGGATTTTTAAACCACATGCTAACCCTTTTTGCTAAGCACGGCAGGTTTGACCTTGACGTTAGTTGCAGGGGCGACGTGGACGTAGACTTTCACCACACCACCGAAGATATCGGCATAACGTTAGGTCAAGCGTTTAAGGACGCCCTTGGCGACAAGAAAGGTATCGTTCGTTACGGCAGCACCATACTTCCTATGGACGAAGCGTTGATACTTTCTGCTATTGACCTATCGGGAAGAGGCTTTTTCGTTCGTGAACTTAATATTAAAGCCGAAAAGGTAGGGGACTTCGACACCGAACTTTTGGAAGAGTTTTTCCAAGCGTTCGCAATGAACTGTGGTTGTACCTTGCATTTAAGACAGTTGTCGGGCAGCAACGCTCACCACATTTTAGAGGGCGCGTTTAAGTCGGTTGCAAGAAGTCTTAAAGCAGCCGTCGCTATCGACGCAGCGTTCTGTGATGAAATACCGTCAACCAAAGGGGTGCTTTAATGGTTGCTATCGTTGATTACGGCGTGGGTAATCTTTTCTCGCTTGCAAGTTCCTTTCGCGCGGTAGGCGCGGAAGTCGTCGTCAGCGGTGACAAAGAAGTAATAGAGAGTGCGGACAAAATAGTTTTGCCGGGTGTCGGCGCATTTGGCGACGCAGCAGAAAAACTATTTTCGTCGGGGCTAGCAGAAGTGGTTATTGAACAGGCAAAAAAAGGCAAACCGCTTTTAGGGATATGCCTTGGTATGCAACTTCTTTTCGATAAGAGCCTTGAATACGGCGAACATAAAGGACTAGGTCTTATCCGCGGCGAAGTCCGTCCCATACAAGAAGTTATACCGAAAGACCTTAAAATTCCGCACATAGGCTGGAACGCCTTAGAGTTCGGCAGGATAAAACACCCGCTCTTTAAGTATCTAAGCGAAGGAACGTGCGTGTACTTCGTTCACTCTTTTTACGGTGCAAACTGTTCTAAGTCGGTTATAGCAAGCGCAGAGTACGGCGCAAGCCTTACCGCGGCGGTGGCAAACAAAAACGTAATGGGTTGTCAGTTCCACCCCGAAAAAAGCGGAAAGGCTGGGCTTAGTATTCTACGCGCGTTTTGCGAGATGGGAGAAAAGAAATGAAGATTTTTCCAGCCATAGATTTATTTGACAAAAAAGCCGTAAGACTATATAAGGGCGACTATAACCAAATGACCGTTTATAGTGATAATCCCTTGGAAATTGCTCTTGACTTTAAATCTCAGGGCGCAGAGTTTATGCACTTAGTAGACCTAGAAGGCGCAAGGGACGGCGGAACGCCCAACCTTGACGTCATTGAAAGACTAGTTAAAGAAACCGATTTGTTTATTGAAGTGGGCGGCGGCATTAGAAGTATGGAAGTCGTCGATAGATATATAGATATCGGCGTTAAGCGCGTAATACTCGGTACGGCGGCGGTAACCGACCAAGACTTTTTAAGGGCGGCGGTAGAAAAATACGGAGATAAGATTGCCGTTGGCGTGGACCTAAAAGACGGCGCAGTCGCTATTAAAGGCTGGACGGAAAAGAGTGGACTTGACGGGTTTGAGTTTTGCTCAAAACTTCAAGAAATGGGCGTTTCCACAATAATAAGTACGGATATAAGTAAAGACGGAGCAATGCAAGGCGCAAACCACGAGTTGTACGGCGAGCTTAAAAGGCGGCTCAGTATGAACGTCATAGCGTCGGGTGGCGTTTCGTCAATAGACGATATTATTCGCCTAAAAGAAATCGGCGTTTACGGCGCGATAATCGGTAAGGCGTATTACACCAAAGCAATTACTATCGAAGAGGCAATTAAGGTAACGAGATGATAACCAAAAGGATTATACCGTGTTTAGACGTTAAGAACGGAAGAGTGGTAAAGGGCGTAAATTTTCAGGGTTTGTCGGACGTTTCGTCCCCGATCGAACTTGGAAAATATTACAGTGACAACGGCGCGGACGAACTTGTTTTTTACGACATAACCGCGTCGGCGGAAGGTCGCGCGCTGTTTACCGATATATTAAAAGAAGTTGCAAGAACCATATTTATACCGCTGACCGTTGGCGGTGGGATTAATACGCTAGACGACTTTGATAGGGTACTTAAATGTGGCGCGGATAAAGTCAGCGTAAACTCTGGCGCAATAAAAAACCCCGACCTAATTTACCAAGCGGCAAAGCGTTACGGCAATCAATGCGTGGTGCTGTCGGCAGACGTCAAGCGCGTGAACGGAACGTTCAAGGTGTTTGCCAAGGGCGGTAGAGAGAATACCGATATGGACGCAATCGAGTGGATAAAGCGCGGTGTGGATAACGGCGCAGGCGAGATAGTCTTAAACTCAATTGATACCGACGGTGTTAAAAAGGGGTTTGACTTAGAAATGCTTTCGGCTGTGTGTGACGTGGTAAACGTGCCCGTCATAGCGTCGGGCGGAGCAGGAAAGGCGGAAGATTTTATAGAACTTTTTACAAGCCTACCCAAAGTTGATGCAGGACTTGCAGCGTCAATCTTCCATTTTGGGGAAGTTAGAATAGACCAATTAAAAGAAATATTATTTGAGTGCGGAATACCCGTAAGAAGATAAACGAAGGTGAAATTATGATAGACGTTAAAGAACTTAAATTTGATGAAAAGGGGCTTATCCCTGCAATAGTTGTTGATGCGATAACCAAAAAGGTTTTAACCTTGGCGTATATGAACGAAGAAAGTTTAAAGGTCACTATGGAGAAAAAACTTACTTGTTTTTGGAGCAGGTCGAGAAACGAGTTGTGGCTTAAAGGTGAAACCAGCGGAAACTATCAGCACGTCGTGGATATAACCGCAGACTGCGATAAAGACGCGCTTATCGTTATGGTAGAGCCAGACGGACCTGCTTGTCATACCGGTGAATATTCTTGCTTTTATAACCAAGTGTTTGAAAACGAAGACTTGCATGAGTTTTCGCTTGACGGTTTAATGAAACTTATTGAAGGCAGAAAGACCGAGAAAAAGGAAGGCTCGTATACCACTTATCTGTTCGAGAAAGGCTTAGATAAAATCTTGAAAAAAGTCGGTGAGGAGTGCACCGAAGTAATTATCGCGGCAAAAGCCGACGACAAGAAAGAAACCATTTACGAAATAGCCGACCTTTGCTATCACACGCTCGTTCTTATGATACAGATGGGAATATCTTTAGAAGATATACACCGTGAACTTGCGTCACGTCACGTTATAGACAAAAAGGTTAAGCAGGAGAAAATGACCAAATGATTTTTTCCGATCTGCACGCGCACACCAACTTTTGCGACGGCAAAAATTCGCCCGAAGAAATGGTTAAGTCGGCAATAGAAAAAGGGCTTAAAAAGATAGGACTAGTAGTTCATTCCTATACCGACTTTGATAAAACCTATTGCGTAACCGTTGACGGCGAAAAGGCGTTCAAAAAAGAAATGGCAAGGCTAAAAACCGAATACAAAGACAAAATCGAAGTTTTGTGCGGTGTAGAACAAGACGTTTTTTCCACGCACCCGACCGACGGGTACGACTACGTTATAGGCTCGGTACATTATTTTAAGGTCAAAGAAAATTATTACGACGTGGATAGGTCGGAAGAATATTTTTTAAATACCGTGAATACCGTGTTTAACGGCGACTTTTTTGCTGCCGTGGAAAATTATTATCAAGCGGTAACTGAACTTAAAGTTAAAAAGCCGAATATCATAGGTCACTTGGACTTAATAACCAAGTTCAATCAGGGTGATAAATATTTTAGCACTAACGACCAAAGATATATAAAAGCAAGTAGGGCGGCGGTGGACGAACTTATCGGACTTTCCGTTCCCTTTGAACTCAACGTCGGCGCAATATCAAGGGGGTATAGGCAAGAACCTTACCCAAGCAAAGACTTGATAGACTATATAAAAAGTAAAGGCGGAAAACTTATAATTTCTTCCGATTCACACAGTATAGATAATCTCGGTTATAAATTTTCCGAGTGGCAAAAATTACTGTAAAAAAGGGGTAAATATGGCAGAGTGGCTAAACACTAGCTTTGCTGGGCTTGACGGCGCAGTTTTTAATTTCACGCATAACCTTGCCGTAAAAGCAAGCGGCTTTTTTACGCCACTTTCCTTAATCCTTGCCTTTTTAGGTAAGGGCGGAATAGCGTTTTTAATACTTGGCGCGATATTGTTGTTGTTTTCTAAAACTAGAAAAACAGGGCTAGCCGTGCTTTTAGCAATCGGGATAGGCGCGCTGTTTACAAACGTCATTATAAAAAATGCCGTCGCAAGAGAAAGACCGTATTTGGCGAGCGACTTATATAGAGAGTTTTGGGAATTTGTCGGCGGACATTTAGAGAGTGAATATTCCTTTCCGTCAGGACACGTCACGGTCACAATGACGTCAATGACCGCGCTGTTTTTAAGCCTAAACAAGAAATGGAGTTGGACGGGATTTTTGTTGGTTTTATTAATGGCGTTTTCAAGAATATACCTTACCGTGCATTATTTTACCGACGTTATCGGCGGAATAATAGTCGGCGGTGTCGCAGGCACTATCGCTTTCTTTTTGTGTAAACTTATTTTTAAAAGGGTAGAATAACATATTTTGTCGAAATAGCGCATAAGTTTTTACTATTCAAGTAAAAGGGGATAGTAAAATGCGTGAAGATATAATAGACAGAATAATCGAAGAAGGGAACTACGTTGCCGAAACGGGCGCAACGGTAAGAGCGGCGGCTGAAGTTTTTGGGATAAGCAAGTCAACTATACATAAAGACGTATCCGATCGGCTTAAAAGCATAGACAAAGAACTTTACCGCAGGGTAAAAAAGGTGCTTGACAAAAACCTTTCCGAACGGCATATTCGTGGCGGCGAGGCAACAAAGAGAAAATATAAAGGCGAAAAATAAAATAGGCGGTCGCAATTTTTAGCGACCGCCTTTATCTATTATGGTTAATCTTGTTCGATTTCTTGCAAAACGTCTTGAAGAATAGTTATATCGTTTATAAGTATTCCGTCCACGTCGTAGCTGATAAGTTTTTTAAGCCCGTCTTGGGTAGAAACGCCGACGTCCGAGTCCTTGTCGGTAATCTTTCCCGTCATTATCCAAAGTTTTGCGCCAGAATTTTTAACCGTCTTTACCGTATCGTCGTTCGTCCAGTCTTGCCAAAGCCTAATATAATCCGCGCCAGCCTTCACGAACTCAACTATATCCTGAACTTTTGGCATAAACGCAAGCACGGGCAAGGTTTTATCCACCGCTTTTATTTTGTTTACCGCATTAACGCTCATAACACCGAAAGTAACCTTGTCTAGATAGTCGTACTTTTTAAGCAGCGCGATTAAATCGTCAATAAGTTCGTCTTCTTTGACGTGAATAAGTATGGGCGCGATTTTCCGCATAAGATAATGCTCAAAAAGATGCGAACCGAACGAAACGTCGGCTTTATGCCTTAGCGACAAAAATTCCTTTTCGGTCATATCTTTAACAAGTTTATCCTGCCCGAAAACCCTTAAAGTGTTAGCGTCGTGCGACGCTGCGATTTTTTTATCAAGGGTATAGCGAACGTCAACTTCCACCATATCCGCGCCACAATAAAGGGCAAATGATGCCGAAGTTATAGTCTGTTCGGGATAAACGTTAGGACCTGAACGGTGGGCAATAATCTTCATATCTACGCTCCAACTTTTACTTTCTTTTATTATACCATTAAAGAAAAAATTTTACAACAAATTATGTGCTAATAAAAAGTTGACAATTTTTCTTATATCTTATATAATAACCTTACTAAATACCTAAACTAAAAGGTGCGCCTGATAGTGCAGGGCTAAATCTTGGAATTTACAAGGCAAGCAAGCTTGTCTTGATGATTCGCGTATCGCCCTGAGTGTATATTTTGCGCAGGGCGTTTTCTTTTTTTAATCCGTTCTAAACTTCGTTATGCGTCGTTACTGCCCTACGCAAAAGACCACAATGAACAGACGTTCAATTTGTCCTTTTGCTTGGTCGAGCCTAGCCTAACACGTTTAACTTAATACGAAACCAATATCTTTTTAAGGAGAAAAGTGTTATGAAAAAATTTTTAGCAATCCTTTTAAGCGTTTTAACTCTTCTTTCATCAGCGGCGTGTGTCGGTTGTAAAGATAAGAACGACGGACCTAAAAACTTATCTTTTTACGCGCCTGACGGCGCGCCTGCCCTTGCTATTGCAAAGTTTATCAGCGACAAGGAAAACTTTGGTATAGACGGTGAGATAAGTTATCACGTCGTATCGTCAAACGATATAGGCGGTGTTATGTCGCAAGGTCAAGGCGACTTTATCGTTATGCCCGTAAACGCGGCAAGTAAACTCTATAAAGCAAACGCCGATTCGCCTTACGTTATGGCTGCGGTCATAACCCACGGTAACCTTTATATTATGAGCGACGGCGAAACTACTTTGGACGGATTAAAAGGCAAGGTTATCGGCGTTATAGGTCAAGGCTTAGTGCCTGATTTAACTTTCCAAGCCGTATTAAAAAATAACGGACTGCTCGGTGATATAGTGGTGAGCGAAACTGCGGTTGAAGGGAAAATAGCCGTTCGCTATTTTGGCGCGGCAACCGAGATGATACCCCTATTAAAGACGGGTAAACTCAGCGTTGGTTTATTGCCCGAACCTGCGGCAACTAACCTTACCAAGGTTGCTGCCGATAAGACTTGGTCAAGGCTCGACCTACAAACCCTATACGACGAACAAGCAAAATCTTATCCCCAAGCCGTGCTTATGGTAAGAAAGTCAGTTTATGAGCCGTTCAAAGAACAGATTGACGGTATGGCAGAAAAGTTTTCCGCTAACGTTACTTGGATAAAAGAAAATCCTGCAAGCGCGGTTGACGCTGTAAACGGTGTTCTAAAAGAAGGTGTAACTGCAAGCCTTGTTGCGGCAAACATTAACACTTCGGTTGTGGAAAACTGCAAGATATATTATCAGTCCGCCACCGATGCAAAAGAACAGGTTAAGACATATATAAGTAAGATAATCGAGATAAACGAAAAGTCTGCAAAAGCAATAGAAGACGACTTCTTTGCCGAATAAAAACGGAGTAAAAATTGAAAGATAAGCGCGCGAAAATCTTAAATAGAATATTGCCCCTTGTAACCGTGTTAGTATTAATACTCGTTTGGGCACTTGCAGGGGCGATAGTGAATAGCGAATATATTCTGCCGTCGGTAAAACTTACGGCGGAAAAGTTTTTCGCGCTGTTTTTTGATAAAACTTTTTATTCCGCCTTTTTCCTAACCCTTTTAAGAAGTCTTATCGCCTTTATTTTTTCTTTTGCGGTAGCCTTTGTCTTGGCGATTTTTTCAACAAAATTCGACCTTTTTAAGAGTGCCGTTTCCCCGATAATAAGCGTCATGCGCGCTTTGCCGACCATAGCGGTCGTACTGCTACTATTGTTTTGGACAAACTCGCAAGTCGCGCCCGTAATAGTTACGACCTTAGTCGTTTTGCCAACCCTTTATACGCATATTGAAAGCGCGTTTTTCGCGCTTGATAAAACCATTGCAGAGGCAGGCAGGGTGGACGGCGCAGACGAAATAAGAGTTTTTACCAAAATCCAACTTCCGCAAGCTATGCCGTCAATATATAGTGGGATAGGCGGTGGAATATCATTAAACTTTAAGCTTATGGTTGCAGCCGAAGTTATAGCCCAAACGGCAAACTCGATAGGGTATTTGCTCAATACTTCTAAGGTCTACTTTGAAATAGCGCAAATGCTAGCAACCGTTTGCGTTGCCGTAATTTTCGGGGTAATAGTTGAGTTTATCTTTAATAGGCTAAGCAAAAAGGCAAGCGGCTGGAAATAAAAAAACCGCCGAAAAAATTCGGCGGAACATTGTGAGTAAAGATTAAAGTACTAAATATTAACGACCGTAAAATTTGGGTCTAGCAGGGTGAAGTCTTCGCCCTGTTTTTTATTTGTTAGTAAAAGATTGTTTTCACCGTCCGACCACAGCACGAAAATTTGGCAAGTGATATCAATGGTAGAAAGTATCTTTTGCATAAGCGTAACTAGTTGGCTTTGCCCGTCGCCATTAGTGTGTTTGCATAGGCATAGCGCGGTAGTTATAGCGTCGGAAAATCCGCCGTCTGCACCGATAAGCGTTGCGCTCATAACGCCCGTTTCGGCAGGCTTTCCCGTTACGGGGTCAATGATATGACAATAAGTTTTTCCGTTAAAGGTATAGGTCTTTTCATAGTCGCCACTAGTAGAAACGTTAAGGTTTTTTTTGCCTTTTAAGTTTACCGATATAACCGACGGCGTTTCCGCTTGATTTCTTGGGTGGCGAATTTTAAGGCTTTCAACCGACAAGATATAAAGACTGCTAGTACCGATACTAACGTATCCTGAATTATAACCGTTTTCATTGAGTATCTTGCCCACGCCGTCCGCTGCGTAACCTTTAAGTATTCCACCAAGATCTATTTTTGAACTGTCGTTTAATTTTTTCAGTTCGCCTTGCTCGGTTAGTAAGGCGTCGTAAGATATCGTGTCAATACTTGTCGCGCCGCTAGTTAGGATTTTATTTATCTCGTCGTCGGTTGGCGGAACGAAGTTGGGCAAGGGGTATCCGTCCTTAAACCCCCAAAGTTCGGATAATGGATATACGGCGCAGTTAAACTTTCCGTCGGAAAATTCTTGCGCGGCAATCACTTGCTTAAAAACGTCTATTTCAAGCGGGTCGGATAATAAAACGTTTTCGCCACCTTTAAGGTTATTATATTTTGATACGATTGAATCTTCTTGCGTTATAGAAAAGGCTTTGTCAAGATAGTCTAAATAGTCCGTAATCTCGTGTTCCATAGAAGCACCTAAGGGTTTATTCCTAGTTTCGATATGGATATCGGAATTAAAATAAAAAGCGTCGATTGCACGGGCGGAGTTAGAACAGCCAAAACACGATAGACAAATAATAGCCGCTAAAATTATAGCCGTAAATTTTGCTTTTACGTTCATTGACTTGCCCCCCTTTCGGATTTCTATTTATATTATATATAAAAATTATTTAAAAATCAAATTTATATTGACAAAGAGCAACGGCTTTGGTAAAATAATATACGAATTGGTTTTTTATAGGAAAATTCTCATAAAAAAGCCGATAAGGGGAAGAAAAATGCCAAGATATAAAATAGCAGGCGTTGTGTTCGACGCTAAAATTAGGTATAAATATACCGCAAGAATTTGTAAAGATTACGAGTACGACGGTGAAGAGCAACCAGAGTTTTCCACGGTTATAACCGACCAGGATATCGCAAGCGAAAAGGCGTTAGCCGAAGATTTTCCCGAACCGTATCTTGAGGGGCTAGCCTTGTTTCGCAAGCTTTGCGACTATACGCTGTCTAAAGCCGACGGAATAATTTTTCATTCTAGCGCAATAGCCGTTGACGGTAAAGCGTATCTGTTTACCGCGCCGAGTGGAACGGGCAAATCTACGCACGCGAGATTGTGGCGTGAACTTTTAGGCGATAGGGCGGTTATGGTCAACGACGATAAGCCTATAATAAGATACCAAGACGGAAAGTTTTACGTTTACGGAACGCCTTGGACGGGTAAACATAATCTTGGAAACAACATGCGCGCGGAAATAAAGGCTATCTGCAAGATTTCGCAGGCAAAGGAAAACACTATAAGAAAAGCCACGCCGCAAGAAATGCTTATGGTGGTGCTTAACCAAACGGTGCGTCCAACGGTAGAATATAAGATGGACAAGCTTTTGGGGCTTATAGATAAAATGTTTAAGAGTGTTGAACTGTATAGCCTTGGGTGCAACGTATCCAGAGAGGCGGCAGAACTTTCATATAACTATATGTCAAAGGAGAACGGTGATGAAAATTAAAGAAGGGTTTATACTTCGCGAAGTAGCAGGAAGTTATATCGTCGTAGCGGTAGGTAGTGCCGTAAAAGAATTTAACGGCGTTATTAATCTTAACGAAACGGGCGCGTTTTTATGGAAGATTCTTGAAAAGGGCGCGGAGAAAGAAGACTTGATTTCCGCATTGCTTGCAGAATACGAAGTAGAAGAAGAATTAGCGACCAAAGATATTGAAAAATTCATTGAAAAACTCGAATCGGCAAAACTCATAAAGTAAAGGACAGGACGTACTATGGAAAAACGTGGATTTGATAACGCAAAATATTTGGAGATGCAGTCCGCAAAGATTTTGGAGCGTATCGCGACTTTTGGCGATAAGCTCTATTTGGAGTTTGGCGGAAAGCTTTTTGACGATTACCACGCGGCAAGAGTATTGCCGGGGTTCGAGCCAGATAGCAAGATTAAAATGCTTTCCCAGTTAAAGGACCAAGCGGAAATTTTAATCGTTATCAATTCGGGTGATATAGAGAAAAACAAACACAGGAGCGATTTAGGTATCACCTACGACCTTGACGTGTTAAGGCTTATCGACATATTCAAAAGTCAAGGCTTTTACGTCGGCAGCGTGGTCCTTACTCGCTTTGCCGAACAGCCGTCTGCCGTAGCGTTTTCCAAACGCTTAGAAATGCGTGGCATAAAGGTTTATAAACACTATCCGATAGAAGGTTATCCGTCGGAAGTTGAAAAGATAGTCAGCGACGACGGCTTTGGAAAGAACGAATTTGTGGTTACTACCCGTCCGTTGGTAGTGGTTACCGCACCCGGTCCGGGCAGCGGAAAGATGGCGACGTGCCTATCGCAACTCTATCACGAAAATAAGCGTGGAGTAAAAGCAGGCTATGCAAAATACGAAACTTTCCCAGTCTGGAACTTACCGCTCAATCACCCTGTAAACGCAGCGTACGAAGCGGCAACGGCTGACCTTAACGATATGAATATGATCGACCCCTTCCACTTAGAGGCGTACGGTCAAATGGCGGTAAACTACAATAGAGACGTTGAAGTTTTTCCGGTACTATCGGCAATGCTACAAAAGGTGCTTGGCGAATCACCGTATAAATCGCCTACCGATATGGGCGTCAATATGGCAGGGTATTGTATAATAGACGACGAAGTCGTTCAAAAAGCATCAAGGCAGGAAATAATCCGTCGTTATTACGCGGCGCAGATAGACGTTAGGAAAGGGCTTACTAGTAAAGAAACCATATCTAAAATAGAGATACTTATGCAAAAAATGCGCATAACCATAAACGACCGTGAAGTTGTTGCAGCCGCACTTGAAAAGGAAGCGACGACAGGCGCGCCCGGTTGCGCCCTTCAACTCACTACGGGTGAAATGGTTACGGGAAAGACAGGTAAACTTCTCGGCGCAAGCGCAGCGGCGTTACTAAACGCCCTAAAAGTTTTGGGTGGTGTCGACGATTCGATAGACCTTATATCTTCAACGGTTATTAAGCCGATACAAGAATTGAAGGTTAATCACATGGGCAGCGTAAACCCAAGACTACATACCGACGAAATACTTTTATCGCTTGCCGTTAGCGCGGCAACCGACCCGACGGCAAAGATTGCGCTCGATCAGCTTTCAAAACTTGAAGGTGCGCAGCTTCACTCTTCGGTAATACTTTCAGCAGTAGACGAAATGACCTTGAAAAAACTCGGCATAAACGTTACTTGCGAGCCTAAAAGGCAGAGCAGCAGCGCGTATGCAAAGAATTAAAAACCACTATTTTCTGACATATACCGTTGACGGTTAAACTTTATTCGGTTAAACTTTTGACGTAAGGACTTACAACCAAAAAAGGAGGAAAAAAATGAGTTTAGTACTAAAAATATTGCTCGGCGTTGACGCTCTGCTCTTAATGGTGCTCGTCATTTACGTCGTCGTAAGGTTGACAAAAGAAAAGGGTGGCGAAACGGTTGAACCTATAAAAGAGATAGTTAAAGAGCCGTTAGATATTAAGCAAGACCAAACGATTAAAAACGTTGAACCGTTAAAGGCGGAAGAGCCGATTAAACAAGAGATAATTAAGCCGCAAGAGATTGCGATTGCGGACGACCAAGACGACGCAGAACTTATAATAGGTGATTTAGAAGATCCCGCTGACGATAGGGAATTAGTTAAAAGGGTGTCGTTTGCGGAAAAAATGTTGACCACGGCTGACGAAAAAACTAAGGAATATTATAACGCGCTTTATAATAAGTTTATATCGTATAGAAAGGTAAACCCAAGGGTTTCAAGTAAATGCTTGTCGGTTAGATTCGGGAAAGAACTTATCGCGAAGATTTCCGTTCGCGGAAAGACTATGAAGTTGCACCTTGCGTTAAACTGTAAGGATTTTGACGAAAATATTTATTTTCAGAAAGATATGACCGACGTAAAGGCTTACGAAGAAGTACCGTTTACAGTTAAGGTCAAAAGCGATAGGGGCTTAAAGAACGCGTATAAACTCATTGAAGCGGTGGCGGAGAAAAAGTCTATTGAACAAAAACAACGCTTTACCCCCGTCGACGCGCTTAGCGAACTTGCAGAATTCTAAAATCAATTTAGGGCTGCCCGATTTTCGGGCAGCTTGTGCTTTTAAGTAACTATTCTAAAAAACTTAGTCAATACCTATAAAAACAGAAAATTCCATTATTCGACGGCTTTTTTGGCTGGTAACATTTAAATTAACTAAAACTATTAAAAAAATTTGTAAACTAAGCCGCTTTTCTATTGACAAATATTGGAAAGCGTGTATAATAAGACTTAGCACTTAAAGCGCGAGAGTGCTAAAATCATACGGAGGTAATATAATATGAAGGTAAAACCTTTATTTGACAAAGTAGTAGTGGAGAGCGTAGAAACCGAAGAAAAGACCCAGAGCGGATTTATTCTTCCGAGCGCATCACAAGAAAAACAGCAGATGGCAAAAATCGTTGCAGTAGGTCCCGGCGGAATCATAGACGGCAAAGAAATCGTTATGCAGGTTAAAGTTGGCGACACCGTACTTTACTCTAAGTACGCAGGCAGCGAATTTAAAGTAGACGGCAAAGAATTGACCATAATCCGTCAGAGCGATATTCTGGCGATTGTAGAATAAGGAGGCAATAAAATGGCAAAACAGTTAAAGCACGGTGAAGAGGCAAGAAAGGCTCTTCAAAAGGGTGTTGACACCTTGGCGGATACCGTCAAAATTACTTTAGGACCTAAGGGTAGGAACGTCGTTTTAGACAGAAAATTCGGCGCACCGCTCATTACTAACGACGGCGTAACCATTGCAAAAGAAGTTGAATTAGAAGACGCTTTTGAAAATATGGGCGCAAGCATCGTTAAGGAAGTTTCTACAAAAACTAACGACGTTGCAGGTGACGGTACGACCACCGCAGTTGTTCTTGCTCAAGCTATGATCGGCGAAGGCTTAAAGAACGTTGCTGCTGGCGCAAACCCCATTATACTTAAAAAAGGTATTGCTAACGCAGTTGAAGTTGCAGTAGAAGAACTTAAAAAGATTTCTAAACCCGTTGAAGATAAAAAGGCTATTGAACAGGTAGCATCTATCTCTGCAGGTGACGCAACCGTTGGCGCGCTTATTTCGGACGCTATGGAAAAAGTTGGCAAAGACGGCGTTATCACTATCGAAGAAAGCAAGACTATGAAAACCGAACTCACTACCGTTGAAGGTATGCAGTTCGATAGGGGCTATGCTTCTGCATATATGGTAACTAATACCGATAAAATGGAAGCGGTTTTAGAGTCCCCCGTTATTTTAATCACCGATAAAAAGATTTCTGCTATCCAAGAAATTCTTCCCGTAATCGAGCCTATCGCTCAGCAGGGTATGAGACTTTTAATCATTGCTGAAGAAGTTGAAGGCGATGCTCTTGCCGCTCTCGTAGTTAATAAACTTAAAGGCGTGTTCAACTGCGTTGCAGTTAAAGCACCTGGCTTTGGCGACAGAAGAAAGGCTATGCTCGAAGATATCGCTATTCTTACTGGCGGTACGGTAATTTCTAGCGAACTCGGCTATGAGTTTAAGGACGTTACTATGAATATGCTCGGTAGAGCAGGTACGGTTAAGGTTGATAAAGACAACACTACTATCATTAACGGCGCAGGCGATCCCGCTGCTATCGAAGCAAGAAAACAGGCTATCAAAGCGCAGATTGCTGAAACCACTTCTGATTATGATAGAGAAAAATTGCACGAACGCCTTGCTAAACTCGCAGGTGGCGTAGCAGTTATCAACGTTGGCGCAGCAACCGAACTCGAAATGAAAGAAAAGAAACTTCGTATAGAAGACGCTTTGAACGCAACCAAGGCGGCGGTTCAGGAAGGTATCGTTCCTGGCGGCGGAATCGCGCTTATCTCTACTATCAAAACCCTTGAAAAATATGCAGAAGGTTTAAGTGGTGACGAAAAGACTGGCGCACAGATAGTATTAAAGGCAGTTCAAGCACCGTTAAAACAAATCGCTCTAAACGCTGGACTCGACGGTTCTGTAATTCTTAACGAAGTATTGAAAGCAAACAAAGCAAACTTTGGCTTTAACGCTCTTACCAACGAGTATACCGATATGGTAGAAAGCGGTATTATCGACCCGACTAAGGTTACAAGATCTGCATTAGAAAACGCAGCATCAGTAGCAGGCGTATTCCTTACCACCGAATCAGTAGTAGCTGACGTAAAAGAAGAATCCGCACCCCAGATGCCAGCAGGCGGCATGGGCGGAATGTATTAATATATAGGCGTTGTCGTTTTCACAACAAAAAGACGTAATAAAAATTAAAAAATCCTACTTCATCAAGTAGGATTTTTTGTTATAAACTTTTCTTATATGACAAGCGTGTGTCTTTTGTTTGAGCTATAATCTAGGCGAAAACAAAGGAGAAAAGGATTATGAATAAATTTTGTTATGAAATGAACGTTAAAAAAACGGTAAAGAGAAAGCGCACGAAAAAACAAATAAACTGGCTTATGGTTTGGCTGTCGGTTTTCACCGTGTTAAGCGTGGGTGTGTTAATTTTCGGGCTTGTGTAATAAAACCGTTAAAATTCGACTTGGTGATAGACTAGATTATCGCCTTCATAGACGAGTTTAAGGGAAAAGAATTTCTTTTCTTTATCGAGCAGGTCGAAGAAAATTTTATCGCCTTCCCATAGTGCTAGGTCTTTGATTTTATCTTTTTTTACCCAGCACAGTTCACCTTCCCTGCAATAATCGTTAATTTTTCCACGATAACCTTTGGACGTGAAAAGGTGCATATATTCCGTGCCGTATTTATCGGAAACAAAGGTGACTATCCCACGGTATTTAAGTTTGCGTGGGTAAACACCTGCCTCTTCCATAATTTCGCGGCGCGCGCACTCAAACGGCGTTTCGTTCTCTTCAAACTTTCCGCCTAACCCCACCCACTTATCGTGGTTAAGGTCGTTTATCTTTTTGGTGCGGTGCATCATAAGATAAGAGTTATTGTCTTCAATATAACACAGCGTTGTGTTTTTCATATCAATATTACTTTTCATAGTAACAATTATAACATAAATTAAAAAAATGTAAATGGATAATAAGAAATATTTTGCCCCACGGAGAAACTGCTACGCTGGACTAAGTCCGTCAAGGCAAGTCGGTCAAAGGCGTCCGAACCCCTGCGGGGTTCGCCTATCCTATGGATAACAAACAAAAAAGACAGTCTATTGACTGTCTTTTTTGTTTGGCACCCCCACGGGGGGATTCCCCTGTTAG
Source organism: Clostridiales bacterium (assembly GCA_015055805.1). Lineage (GTDB taxonomy): Bacteria > Bacillota > Clostridia > Christensenellales > Borkfalkiaceae > UBA1259. Next base: position 106,287 of record SVHN01000002.1, on the reverse strand, counting down.
GGTAAATGTCGCTTTGCGACAAAAGGGTTGCTGTCCGCCGCTAGGCGATCGAACCCCGTTCGACGGGGAAGCAACTACGCAATAAATTGCTACGTTGGTCTAGCCTGTCACGGCAAGTCCATCAAATGACGACCGAACCCCTGCGGGGTTCGTTTATCCTACGGATAATAAACAAAGAAAGACGGTATGAAAACCGTCTTTCTTTGTTTGGCACCCCCACGGGGAATCGAACCCCGGATTCAGCCGTGAGAGGGCTGCGTCTTAACCGCTTGACCATGAGGGCGTGCTCAAATATTTAGTTGTGTTCGTTCCCCGTGGGGACACGGGGTGATTCCCCTGTTAGGGGAAATGTCCTTAAGGACAAAAGGGTTGCAGTCCGCCGCTAGGCGAGCGAACCCAAGGATTTAAGCCGTGAGAGGGCTGCGTCTTAACCGCTTGACCATGAGGGCGCGTCGGAACAAACTGCGTTGTCAGCATTTTGAACTCGTTCAAAATGCAAGACTTCTTCGTTGTTTCTCCTTTTTCGAAAAAATTTCTTCGACAATTTTTTCGAGAGAATAGGCTGAATTTAGAATTAATTCAAGCGAGAGTTATTGTAGCATAATATTTTATATTTTGCAACTGATTATTGCTGATTTTTAAAAAAAGACCTGCATTGGCCGACGGAAAAGAAAATAATAACCCGTTATGTCAACAGGCGAATGCCGCGCTTATTGCATCTGCATCTCTTATTAGTGACCGGAATTTGCGTCGGTCAAGAGCTCCGCTCTTCAATATAGACAACGGCTTTCTTTATTATTATCTGTGGATTTTTTTTGCTTTTCCTATCGCACCATGAAGGCTAACTTTATTGTAGCAGAAACTTTTATTATATGCAACGATTAGATTGACTTTTTTTGGCGTTTATCATAAAATTTACTGGTAAATCTTGGAAAAAGGTACCGATGATGAAAAAGCTTGTGAATTTTAGGCTTATGCTTTTTATCGCGCTAAGTTTTTGCGCCGGAATTATTTCGGTGTATTTTTCGGTACGTGGCGTATTCTTTTGGGCGGTATTTGTTGCCGCGCTTTTTCTTTTTGTTAATCTCATATTCATAATTTTATTTTCCAGGTCAAAGACGAGAAAACTAAGTTTATTATTTTCAGTTTTATTTCTAATAGCCTTTTGTTTAGGTGGACTTTTCTTTTCGCTTAGAGTTAAAAACTTTGAAGATGCCGACCTTGGCAATCACTACTACGAGATAACGGGAAAAGTGGTAGAAGTATACGAAACCGCTTACGGCAAAAAGTACGTTATAAAGAACGCGCACGTTAAAGGCAACCTTTCGGGAACTCTCACCAACAAGATTGCTCTTTACGTAAACGGTGACTCGGATTACGATATTGGTGACTTCATAAGTTTTAGCGATTATCTTGAAGATAAACCCTTGTTTTACGAAGGTAGATTTTCTGCTAACGATATTGCGGATAGGGTAAAATATACCGCTAATGTTTCCGCCGAAGAAGTATTGTTTGTAGGGCGCAGTCGCACGGTATTTGAAACCATTAACGTTGGTATTCGTGAAAACCTAAAACTTGGTTTAGGCGAAAAGCAATTCCCGATAGCCTACGCCTTGCTTACGGGAAATTCCGAACAGATTGACCCCGACGTCATTTATGCTTACCGCTCGGCAGGCGTTGCGCATATCTTTGCCGTATCGGGACTACATATAGGCTTTCTTGCAATGGCACTTAACTTTCTGTTCGATAAATTAAAACTTAACCGCATAATAAAAGCCTTTATAATAACGGCAATTCTAATACTCTTTTCGGGCGTTTGTGGTTTTTCTGCATCGTCGCTAAGAGCCACGGTTATGTCGGCGGTCCTTTTGTTCTCGGCAATAGGCGGTTATAAATACGACAAATACACGTCCGTTTCTATCGCCGCCCTAATAGTGCTTTGTATATCGCCCGTGCAACTATTATGCGCAGGGTTTCAGTTATCGTTTATAATAGTAATAGGCATGTTTTTACTAACTAAGCCTATCTATAAACTTCTCAAATTCTTACCTACCAAAATTGCGCACTCTCTATCGTCGGTGATAGCGGCGCAACTAGTTGCAATCCCTGCGTCTCTTGCAATATTTGGTCAGTTTTCAACCATTGCGGTAATTGCAAATTTATTGCTTGTCCCAGTCGTTGGCGCGTTATTCATTGCCCTTATAGTGGCGGTAGTACTTACCGCGATAATCGGACTTCACCACGCCTTGTTCTTTCTTCCAGACCTTGCGCTTAAACTTTTAAATGCCATAATAACCGCCGTTGATTATCAAGCCTTTATAATCGGCGGAATATGTATGGGTGGATTCGTGGTGTTTTACTACGTAACGGTCGTTATAGTGAGCGACCTTATAAACCTAAAAACTCTTTCTAAAAGTATAGTGGCAAGTATAACCGCACTTACCTTTGTTGTGGGAACGATTGTCTATACCGATTATCAGGCAAACAGAACAAGGGCGTACGTGTGTGGAAGTGAAACGATATGCGCAACGGTTATTTCCACGCCAAGTCAAAACGTTATGATAATAAGTGACGTCGACAAAACCTTTTATACCAACAGATTAAACCGCATTGCAAAGACGGTGGGGAAAGACCTTGACACGGTAGTCGTTCTCGGTGGGTTTAACTGTGATATTCAAGTGCTAGCTAGCCAACTTAGAACGGTGTTTGATTTAGAAAGCATTTGTTATTACGGCGACAGAAACGCCGACGTTGAACTTGCCGTTATGAAATCTTTCCCGACGATAACCGTGGACAACTATTTGGACGGAAAGAATTTTTCGTGTGGCGATATATCCTTTAATTTTATAATAAACGGCAACGCCGTCGAGATAGACGTTTCAGGAAAAAGTGTGATAGTATTTTCGGCGTTTGATAAAGACAATGCTTATTACTCTGACGTTGATAAAAGTTACGATTTTGCCGTATATTTAGACCTTGTTGAAAATCTTTCTGCGACGGTTAAAGCCGAACGCAGTTTAAGTTATAGGCGTAATTCCTTATTAAGTGATGCTGAAAGCGGCGGAAATGCCATAGTTTTGCTTGCATAATAAGCTTAAACCGTTGCAAAAACCCTTAAAAGATGATAAAATGTATAAGAGGAAGTATGCAAAGTTACACGGAATTTAAAAATCAAATGGAGGGCGGAGCGACGTTCTCCGTATATCTATTTGAGGGTGAAGACGTTTTTTTTCGGGAACGTGGACTTAAACTGCTAATCAATAAGTTCGTAGAAAACCCCGAACTAAACCTAGTCGTGCTTGACGGTGATACGTCGGCAGCAGACTTAACGGCATCTCTTAACGGCTATCCGTTTATGAGTCCTAAACGCATGACCGTGTTAAGGGAATTTTATCCCAAGCAGGACTACTTAAAGAGCGGACTTAAAGAGTATCTCGAAAACCCGTCTGATTGCAGTATCCTTGCAATACTTAATCAAAGCCCCTGCGACGCGCTTAAAAAATTTAACAGCGTATGCGCGGTTAACTGTTCAAAAGCCGACGTTTCGCTGCTGGTAAAATGGATAAAAGCCGAGTGCGGTAGGGCAAACGTTGCTATTGACGGCGAAACGGCAAAAACCCTTGCCGAATACTGTTCGTCGGATATGACTAGAATAGAAACTGAAACGTTAAAACTTATATCCTACGTCGGGACGGGCGGAACGATTAAGCAAGACGATATCGACCAAATGGTCGTTCGCGACGTCGAGTATAAAATTTACGAAATGACCGATTTTATCGGGCGCAAAAAATTCGACAAAGCACTTGCCGTTATAACCGATATGATGAGCAAGGGCGAAACTCCGCAGAGAATAATAACTTCGGTGTATAATTATTTTAGACGACTACTTCACGCAGCAATTAGCGGAAAGACTGTACCTGAACTAGCTGCGGCGTTCGGGGTTAAAGAGTTTGCAGCAAGAAAGACTAAGGAACAGTCGGATATGTTTAAAAAGCGCGCGTTAAAAAGCGCGGTGGATATCCTTACAGATACCGATTATAAAATAAAAAGCGGTCAGATTGACGCCATTGAAGGCGTGTTCTTGACCGTGTTTAAGATAATGACAGACAAATAAGGTGGTGAAACAATGAATCTTGGCGAAAGATTATCAGCGGTTTGGAATAGTTTTACGTCCAGTCCGGAAATGACGGTGGGAATGCTGGTCAGTATAGGCGTGTTTACCGTGCTTTACTACTATATGATAAAATTCTTGTCCGACAACGAGTCGGAAACAATGACCGTGCTGTTTGTTATGGTCATGGTGATATCGGCGGTAATTCTTACCTTTATAAACAACATTAACAGCGCGATATTCTTGATAGTGCCTGCTGTGTTTATAGTGGCGATTTTAGTGCTTTACTCTACCGAGATAAAAAGAATTATTTGGGCAAGAAAGCACAACAAGATGGTTGACGTTAAGCACGACGGATTGTCTTACGACGAAGAAAGGATACAGACCTGTATCGTCGAGATAATAAAAGCATTGCAAAACATGTCTAAAAACGACGTCGGCGCAATAATCGTTTTGTCTACGGGCAACGTTCCCGGTCAGATATTAGATAGTGGCGTGCGTTTAGACAGCGATATTTCAAGCGCGCTTATTGAGAGCGTATTCTTTCCCAAAACGCCACTACACGACGGCGCAATGGTAATAAGCGGAACAAAGATAGTTTCGGCAGGCTGCTTTTTACCTCTTTCGCAGAACGATAATATCCCTAAGGATTTGGGAACAAGACACAGGGCGGGAATAGGCGTTACCGAAACAATAGACGTAGTGTCGCTTATCGTTTCCGAAGAGACGGGTATTATATCCGTAGCAAGGGCAGGAAAGATAACCAGATACGCGGATATAGAAATGCTTAAAAAGACGCTCACCAAGTATTACTGGCAAGAGCTTGAAAGCGCAAGGAAATAGGAGGGGAATATGGATAACAGAAATATTCAACCGAACAACGAAGACAAAAGCAGAGCGAAAGTGTTTTGGAAACACGTAGGTTTAATCGGTATAGCCTTGGCACTTGCCGTAATAACCGTTTTCGTACTTTACCTTAACGCATAAATAGGACGGATAAAAAATGAGAGAAACAGGGCTTAAAGCAGATAACATATTACTACCATCAACCGACGACTTGGGCGCATGGGCGTGCATTGCTTGCGACCAGTTTACTAGCGAAAAGGATTACTGGACCGAACTAGAAAATAAGGTCGGCGACAAAAAGAGCACCTTAAAGCTAACACTTCCAGAGATATATCTTGAAGATAACGCAGAAGAAAGGATAGCAAAGATAAATTCAAATATAAAAGAATATTTATCAAACGGCGTTTTTTCCGCGTTAGATAAAGGGTTTGTTTTAACGGTTAGAAAGACACCGTACGTCGAACGCCGTATAGGACTTATGGCGGCAATCGACCTAGAAAAATACGAGTATAGTCAAAAAAGCGACGCGCTTATAAGGGCGACCGAAGGCACGATAGAAGAGCGTATACCGCCCCGCTTAAAAATAAGAAAGGACGCAGACGTTGAATTTCCGCACGTTATGGTGCTGTTCGACGACGAAAAAAGAGAGATTACCGAACGCTTGTACGAGAATAGGCAAAGCCTTAAAAAACTTTACGACTTTGACCTAAATATGGGCGGCGGACATATCGAAGGCTACTTTGTTGACGACAAATCGGGTGTTATAGAAAAGTTCCAAGACCTTTTATCGCCCGAAAGACTTATTAATAAATACGGTAGAGAAGATAAATTCTTGTTTGCTGTTGGTGACGGAAACCACTCTTTGGCAACGGCAAAAACGCATTGGAATAACGTTAAAAAGACCTTGACCGAAACGGAAACAAAGGACCACCCTGCAAGATACGCGTTGGTCGAACTTGTAAACGTTTACGACGAAGGTATATACTTTGAACCGATATTTAGATACGTTTTCGGCGTGGATACAGAAAAGTTCCTTAGTGGACTTGAAAGTGTTGACGGTGGGAACATGAAAATTTACGCGGACGGAAAAACCAAGGCAAGCGTTGGTAAGAACGGACTTCCCGACGGTATCCGCGCGGTGGATAAATATATTAAAGAATATATAACAGAAAACGGCGGCGGCGTAGATTACGTTCACGGAGAAAGCAATCTTAAAAAACTCGTGGACGAAAACGGAAAAGCAGTAGGTATATTGTTTGAAAAGCTTGATAAATCCGACCTTTTCAAATACGTATCCAAAAACGGCGCGTTCCCACGCAAGACCTTTTCAATGGGGGAAGGGGTAGAGAAACGCTATTATTTAGAAGGGAGAAGAATAACGAAATGATTAAGGTTTGTAAATTCGGCGGCACGTCAATGGCTGACGCCAAAGCAATAAGACAGGTAAAAAACATAGTACAATCAGACCCTGAGAGAAGATTTATAATCGTTTCCGCACCGGGCAAACGCTTTAAGGACGATATCAAAATCACCGATATGTTGTATCGTTGCTATAACGAAGTCGTAGAGAGCGGAACGTGTAAGGAAACTTTTAAGGTTATCCGTCAAAGATTTACCGAGATAGTAAAGGACTTAGAATTAAGCCTTGATATCGAAAGTGTTCTCGATAAAACCGAAAAGGAAATTAACGAGAGCAAGTGCGCAGACTTTGCCGCATCGCGTGGCGAATATTTAAGCGCGATTATCGCTGCGGACTTTTTCGGGTACGAGTTTGTTGATGCTGCCGATATGATAAGATTTGACAGTCACGGAAAACTCAATCAAGACTATACCGACGATAAAGTAATGAGCCGCTTAAACGGCGTTGAAAAGGCGGTTATTCCGGGATTTTACGGCAAGAATTTTCAAGGCCAAATCAAGACTTTCAGTCGTGGTGGTAGCGACATAACAGGTTCAATCATTGCTCGTGGAACAAAGGCGGGCTTGTACGAGAACTGGACGGACGTCAGCGGATTTTTGGTTTGCGATCCCAGAATAGTTGATAATCCTAAGGTTATAAAACAGATTACTTATAAGGAAGTTCGCGAACTATCCTATATGGGCGCATCAGTCCTTCACGCAGAGGCTATAACCCCTGTTATGAAAGGAAGAATTCCCATTAATATTAAAAACACCTTTAAGCCCGAAGATAAGGGTACAATGATCGTTCCCAACGAACAGTACGTAAACGACGATAACAGCATCATTACAGGTATCGCTGGCAAGAAAAACTTTACCGTTTTATTGATAGAAAAATCAATGATGAACGCAGAAGTCGGATTTATCCGTCGCGTGCTTTCAGTTGTTGAGCATTACGGACTATGCGTAGAACATTTGCCGTCTGGCATTGATACCTTGTCTATCGTTTTAGAAACCGACCAACTTGCAAACGGCGTACTCAACGACTTGGTTGGCGAGATTAGAGAAAACGTTAATCCTGATTACGTCCACGTTATAGAAAATATTTCATTGATAGCAACCGTTGGACACGGTATGGCGCGCCGGCCCGGTACAGCCGCAACCTTGTTTACCGCGCTAGCAAACGCAAATATAAATATTCGTATGATTGACCAAGGCTCAAGCGAATTGAATATTATTATCGGTGTTGCAAATAGTGATTACGAGAAGTGTATTAAGGCAATATACTCAGCCTTCAACAAATAAGGGTTTATATACGGCGTGTGGCGTCGTTTACTGAAAAAGGGATTTGACCTTCGTGACCAACAAGGTCAACTCAGTCCAAACCCTTTTTCGAGCCTAGCCACACTTGTATCTAATCCCTTATTACATAAGTGCTTATCTACTGCGTGCATTACAACATAAAAAAAGGATAGCTGTATGCTATCCTTTTTTTATGGTCGGAGTGACGGGATTTGAACCCACGACCTCTTGGTCCCGAACCAAGCGCGCTACCAACTGCGCTACACCCCGTAACAACTATTCGTTGTTCACTATTTACTTTTCACTTGCTGTTTCTTTTTATCAAGCATTAGTTATTATATCTGTTTTAAAACAAAAAAGCAAGGTTTTACACAACCTTTTTCGTCAAAAGTTATTCCTTCTTGCGCTAAAAGTTGTTTTTGACGGTTTTCTCCGCCAAATGCAAACGCCTTGCTCACTTCTCCAAATCTATTCACTACCCTATAACAAGGTATGGTGTCGGGAGATGGGTTGACGTGCAAAGCCCAGCCAACTTGCCTTGCGGCGCGCGGATTTCCTGCAAGCCTTGCTACGTCACCGTAACTCATTACCATACCATAGGGGATAGTTTTTACTATTTCGTAAACCTTTTCAAAAAAGCCCATTAAATTCTGTTTACCCCGGTCGCCTCTGCTGCGGCTCTAACCGCTTTTGCTACGGTCGGGCCTACACGCTTATCAAAAGGTGAGGGGATAATATAATCAGATTTTAATTCTTCGTCTGAAACCAAAGATGCGATTGCTTTAGCGGCAGCGACTTTCATCTCTTCGTTTATGTCGGTAGCTCTGCAATCGAGCGCGCCACGGAAAATTCCGGGGAAAGCAAGAACGTTGTTTATCTGGTTGGGATAATCACTTCTGCCTGTACCAACTACTGCTGCGCCTGCTTTTAACGCTAGTTCGGGCATAATTTCTGGTGTCGGGTTAGCCATAGGCATAACTATCGCACCCTTATTCATTGATGCAACCATTTCTTCGGTTAAAAGACCGGGTGAGCTAACGCCAACGAAGATGTCCGCACCTTTAAGTGCGTCAGCAAGAGTGCCCTTTTTGCACAGTTTGTTTGTAAATTCGGCAATCTTTTCCTTTTCAGAATTCATGCCTTCAACTCTGCCTTTATAAATAATGCCCCTTCTGTCGCACATAACGACGTCTTTTGCGCCCATAGTTATCATAAGTTTAGCAATAGCTTCGCCAGCCGCGCCTGCGCCGCTGAAAACTATACTAACGTCTTCCCACTTTTTGCCGACGAGCTTTAACGCGTTAATGCAAGCCGCTACGCAAACGACAGCCGTTCCGTGTTGATCGTCGTGGAAAACGGGGATATCCACTTCGGGATCTTCCTTTAATCTCTTTTCTATTTCAAAGCATCTCGGCGCAGAAATATCTTCTAGGTTTACACCGCCGAAACTGCCCGACAAAAGCTTTATCGTTCTAACGATATCGTCTACTTCTTTACTTCTTATGCATAGGGGGATAGCATCAACACCGCCAAAGTTCTTGAATAGTACGCACTTTCCTTCCATAACGGGCATTCCTGCCTCAGGTCCGATATCGCCAAGCCCTAAAACAGCCGTTCCGTCGGTAATAACGGCAACCATATTGCCCCTAGCGGTCAGTTCAAACGACCTGTTATAATCTTTATTGATTGCAATACACGGCTCCGCAACGCCTGGTGTGTAGGCGAGCGATAAGTCTTCTTTGTTCTCTACCTTGACTTTAGATACGACTTCTAATTTTCCCCTTAATTCGCCGTGAAGTTTAAGTGATTCTTTTGCATAATCCATTTTTGGTCTCCCCCTGTTGTTCTTTGTTTATTATATTATATTCTTTATCGTTTGTTTTTGCAAGCCGATATTCTGTCAAAAAAATTAATATTTTTCTTTCTCTGTGGTGACGTGTATCGCTCACAATTTCCACTATTAATTATACAACAAATTTTGTACGAGAGTTTATAAAAAAAGTACGACAATTTGCACAATAAGACACTTTTAAAAATATCGTTATTTTATGCAATTCTTTTCTATATAATACCATTAGAACTATTCGCAACGCCCTTATTATATAATGTATATAATCCAAATAAAACGGTGAAAATTGTTGAAAAGTCAACAAAATTACGGGGTTGTAAAAGGGAAAATGGGAGAAAAATTCTAAAAAAACTTTAAATATCGGGAAAAACTATTGACAAAAAATTTTAATGATAATATAATTAGAGTAACAAATAAATATCTTTCGGCATATCATAACACGAAAGATAAGTAAAAAAAGGAGAAAAAAAGTTATGAAGAAGTTAATGAAACTCTTGATTGCTACCGCTCTTGTATTAACGATGGCAGTCTGCTTCGCAGCTTGTGGCGGCAAGACCATGAACACGGCAATTGTTTATGAAGAAGATCCCGTTGCAGTTGCAACACAAACTGGTCAGTTGAACGACTTTACGGATTGGAACGTTTCTTCTCACAGTGGCGAATGGGTAGTTTTCTATGAAGATACCTTGGCTTATAAGACCGAAGGTACGAATCAAGTAAGAGATCCCCAAAACGACACGAGAACTTACAAGCTTTACAATGCCGCTACTGAAAAAGTTGCAGCATCTAAGAGTGTAAAGAGAGGAAATACTGGATTCCAGTTGCCTTATTCCACAGGTGAGTATCTCGGTGTATCTGTCGGTGTGGAGATTTCTAGGGTTGACAGCGAAACTGTAATAAAGACTGTATACTATGACGAACAGTCTGTTTCCGTAGGTTCTGTAAAGCAATATGAAATCGTAACCAACGACATGGCTGATCTTGCTAAGATTGGTGACTATATTTTCAAGGTTGTCGACGACAAGATTACTCACGTTGAAAACAAGACTGCAAGCATTGCTAGCATTGATGAGTATGTGATTGATGAAGACGGAAACGTTTACTATTATGATATCAATGGTACAGGTGTAACCGCTTATGATGCAAATATGAATCTTTACGGATTTGTAAAAGTTCCTTCTTATGCTGAAGAGGCAATGGCGTATACTCTTGCAAACGGTAACGTTCTTATTCAGTATGTATACGCTACCGATTGGACTGGTGACGATTATGAAATTATTGAAGATGGTGCAGAAAAAGCAAATCTTGTAACTATTCTTTACAACTTGGAAAAGAATACCGCAAAAGAAATTAAATTGGATTACGCTGTAAGAACGATTTCATCAGAAGGTCTTGCAGAAAAGGTTGACAACATTGCGATGGTTTACGCTATTGAAGACAATAGAATAAACATGAACGAAGATGCACTTATTTACTGCGAAATCAACAACAACGGTAAAGTTGGAACTGTTTATGGTAAGGCGGAAGATTATCTTGTAAATGCTGGCTTATATGCAGTAGCAACTAACCGTTATATGGCTCGTAGCATTTCAGGCGAAATGGTTCTTTACAATGAAGAAATGGAAAAGATTACCACTTTCTCTGCACAAGCACATCCCCAGGGACAGTACATTGTTGATGGAAAGAAGTTCTACAACACAGACGGCAATCTTGTAGCTGATACGGCTGAGTACATTTTTGTACGATTGTTTGACAACGGCAACGCTATCTACAAAAAGTACGACGAAAATAACAGTTCTATTGAATATTGGTTGCTTGCTAAAGGTACTTTCGCTAAAGTAACTACCGAGTGGGAAGAAGAAGTTATTGAAAATAAGAATAGCGGTGAGATGTTTGCGTTGTTTGGTGACAACTACTACGTTATCACCAAGTGGACTAAGAATGCAACAACCGAAGAAGTTACTTTAACCGACTATGTTTACAACATGAACGGTGACAAACTTACTGAAACCGTTGCTTACGTTCCTTACGTTGATTATAATGCTACCGAAGACGAAGGCACTATGATTTATGACAGAACTGTTGTAACTGAGGCTGAAGGCTTGTTGGTATTCTCTGTTGAAGTAGTTAAGTTCAATTCTGCAAAAGAAGACGACGTTGTAATCGGTTACGAAACATTTACCGAATACTACTACTGCAAATAATATCCATTAAGGATAAATAGCAGTAAAATAAAATCTAAATTTTATCTACCCGATAGGTTAATCCCTGTCGGGTAGTTTTTTTGCGTTCAAATAAGTTTTATCGGGTATAAAGTTTTATCTAATGGGAAAAATAAAGGATATAAAAGGAGAGAATAGTTATGAGTGATAATATGCTAACCACTAAAGAAATTGCGTTTATAGCAGACCTTTTAACGGCTGAAGAGAGTGCGTGCAAAAAAGCAAGACTGTATTCAAGAATTATGACTAACCCAAAAGTGGCCGAGGCGTTTAAGGAAATTGCAGACAATCACGAGCGGCGTTTTAACGCGCTTTATGAACTTATATAAGGAGAGAGAGAAATGGCAGACTATAAGGCAGATATTACCCTTAACGAAAGGGATTCTTTAATCGATATGTTAAGCGTGGAAAAAACGCTTGTTAAACTTTATTCAACCGCGCTTACCGAAGGGGTGAGCAAGGGGTTTAGGAACGCTATAAAAGGGCATTGGATAGAAACGGCAGACGATCAACTAAAAGTGTTTTTACAACTGACCGAGAACGATTATTACCGCGCGCACTCGGCAGACGAAGAGCAATTGTCGGCACTAAGAGAGCAGTTTGAAAAAACCAAGCATCAGCTGAGTTAATCTTTATTTAGGGTACGAACACAGTTCGTCCCCTAAATAATGTTGTATATAAATTATATTTTTTGCTAAAATAGGTTGAATTTATCCTATTAATTGTGTATAATAAAATTAATAGGAGATCAAAAAATGAAAGTTGATACTAAAAATTTAATTTCTATAACCGAAGCAAATCAGAATTTTTCTCAAGTGGCGAAAAATGTTGAGTTAAACGGAGAAGTAGTTATTTTGAAAAACAACAAACCAAAATACGTGCTTTCCAAATTTGACCAAAACAAAGGTCTATCAGAAATGGAAATGCTGACTGTTGTTGCAAAGCTTATATTGACCGAGCATATTAAGGCGTTTAAGGAGCTTGCGCAATGATTAAGTTTGACAAGGAAAAGGTTTTATTATTGCAACAGTTAGTTATTGAATCAAGTGGCGGAAGTGCAGGGGTGAGAGATTTTGGGCTTTTGGATTCTGCGATTGAGTCGGCTTATCAAACTTTCGGTGGAAAAGAGTTATACCCAACCAAAGAAGAAAAGGGCGCAAGGCTAGGGTTCAATCTTGTATCTAATCATGCGTTTGTTGACGGCAATAAAAGAATAGGGTTACTCGTAATGCTTTCTTTTTTGGCTATTAATGGTATAAATATAAAATACACCGACGAAGAGTTAGTGTTTATAGGGCTTTCGTTGGCAGACGGAAAAATGTCATACGAAGAACTGTGTTCTTGGATAATTGATCATAAACAAAATTAGCAAAACAAAAATCACGGCAAAGCGTTTGCTTTGCCGTGATTTGATTTAATCGATTAAACTTTATTCTTCTATAGCACCGTCAGAGTCGCTTTCGTCTACTGCAACGGCTGCTTTTTTTGTTTCAAGTTTTTGTACTATAAACTTAGTAGCAAAGAGTGAGCCTATCATTATTGCAATACTGAGCGGTAACATAATGAGTGCGTTAGGAACGAACCCTGCAATTATAAAGCATACGAACGAAACTGCCGCAACGTATACTGCGTAAGGAATCTGCGTGGTTACGTGATTTAAGTGTTCGCATTCTGCGCCTGCGCTACTCATAATGGTCGTATCGGATATGGGCGAGCAATGGTCGCCGCAAACCGCGCCTGCAAGACAAGCGGACATACATACCGTACCAAGACCGCTGCCAACGGGGAACATAGCGTTTACGATAGGAATAAGAATACCGAACGTACCCCAGCTTGTACCAGTTGCAAAAGCAAGTATACAAGCAACGACGAATACGATAGCGGGCAAGAATTTCTGCAAGGTTGATGCTGCGCCGTTCATAAGGTCGCCAACGTAATAAGCTGCGCCAAGTTCACCGGTCATATTTTTAAGAGCGGTTGCAAAGGTCAATATAAGTATTGCAGGAACCATTGCGATAAAGCCTTCGGGAATACTCTTCATTGCGTCTTTGAAGTCAACTACACGTCTTATTGCTAAATATATTATAGTAAGGATAAGCGCGATAAGACCACCCCAAGGAAGAGCAACCGTTGCGTCGGTATCGCCGAATGCGGTAATAAAGTCTGCGCCGTCAAATATTCCGCCTACGTAAACGAGAGCAAATACACAGGTTACTAGCAAGAATATAATGGGTAGAACGAGATCCAAAACTCTGCCGCGCGTTGACGGGGTATAGGGTGCTTCTTCAATGCGTTTGCCAGAGAATAGTTCGCCGTTTTCCGCATTGATTTCGTGCTGTTTCATAGGACCGAAGTCGAATTTCATTAAAGCGATAGAAAGCACGAAAACGAGTGTTAGGATTGAATAGAAGTTAAAGGGTATAGCCATAATGAAAAGGTTAAGCCCTTGACCGTCCGCCGCGTATTGAGAAACTGCTGCCGCCCAAGACGAGATAGGCGCAATCATACAGATAGGTGCAGCCGTTGCGTCGATTAAAAACGCAAGTTTTGAACGGCTGATTTTGTGCTTATCGGTGACGGGGCGCATAACCGAGCCAACTGTTAAGCAGTTAAAGTAGTCGTCGATAAAAATTAATACGCCTAGAACAAATGTCGCGATTGCTGCGCCGACTTTGGTTTTAATATGAGTTTTTGCCCATTCGCCGAACGCTGCGCTGCCGCCTGCCTTATTAATGAGCGATACTAAAATGCCAAGTTCAACCAAGAACACGAATATACCTGCCGTTGCGGAAACTGCACTGATAAGACCGATATTGATAACGTTGTCAACGGTTGCCATAGGCGCGAAGTCTGCCGCCAAAATTCCACCAGATAAAATTCCGATAAATAGTGAAGAATAAACTTCCTTGGTTATGAGCGCAAGACCTATAGCGATAATCGGGGGTAGAAGTGCCCAGAACGAGCCGATTACCATACCGTGTCCGCCGCAGGTTTCGCATAGCGGTTGCGCGTCGTTGTGGCAATCGGGGCAAACAATTTCGTTGTTTACACCACCTGTTGCTACTGCAACGATTAAGAGAGCGAGAATTACAACGCACGATATAAGTAGCGTTATCGTTTTCTTGCTCATTTTTTTGGTTGTTTCTAGCATTGTTGCTTTCTCCTTTGTTAATTTAAAAATATTACATCTAATATATATTATTTTTTAATCGTTGTCAATAGGTAAATTCAAATCTGTGTCGTTTTCTAAAGATTTTTGTATCTTTTTTTGACCAAGGCGGCGTTTTTTAGCAATTATTTGGAAAACAATTATGCCTAGCGATATTGCCGTTATGGAAACGAATATCACGATAGCGCAACCAAGGAAGAATTCTTCGGGCAAAATTTTTATTACGGGGTCTTTTGTTGGACTTACAAGCCAGTTGTCTTTCCCCGGGAAGAACAGTTTATGAAAAATCACGAACGCCTTTTCAAAGTCGATTGCGACTAGTCCGCCAACGATTAGGAAAAATCCGAATATTGACACGGCGGAAATAAAACTTACGTGCATGCCGAACGGGCGGCAAAGTTTTATGACTTTTTTTGCGTTTAAGATAAGTAAGCAAATAATCCCAAGCGCAGAAATTATCAGTCCGAAAAAGTTGAGCATAAAAAGCCCTTTAACGTCTTTCATGTGGTCGGCAAAACTAGCGGTGTGCGGAAGCGCGCCGCTTAAAAATTCACCGCCGGGCAGAGTCAGATAGTCTAGCATTTGGTCGTAGCAAGTCTTTATGGTTTGGTAATCGTAATACCGTTCTAAACCGAGCGATTCTATCTGCATATAATAGAAGAACCTTAAATATATCGGCAGAGAAATAGACACGGTTATTATGAACACGAAGGTCAAAACGCCAAAGACAGCCGTTAAAACTTTGTTTTTCATAGTTAGTATTTTACCATACGCGCGCTTTCGTGTCAACGAAGATTTGTTTTTTTATAATAATTCTCTTGCTTTTTAACCGTTTTTAATATATAATAAGTTTAAGAAGGTTTTCGGATAACACTTCTATAAAACAACCGAGAAAAAGGAATATAATTCTCTCTTTTTCGGTGCGTTGAAAAAGAGAGATTTTTTTATGCAATCGTCAATGGTCAAAAAATTATCG
This sequence comes from Clostridiales bacterium, assembly GCA_015055805.1. GTDB lineage: Bacteria > Bacillota > Clostridia > Christensenellales > Borkfalkiaceae > UBA1259. Next base: position 90,414 of record SVHN01000002.1, on the reverse strand, counting down.
CGCGCAGGAATTATCGCGGCTTTATACACGGCTGTATCGTTGCTTGTGTTTCCGCTTGCAGGCGGATCTATTCAACTGAGAGTGTCGGAAGCGTTTACGCTCTTGCCGTTATTCTTTATAGAATCAGTACCTGCGCTATTTATCGGCTGTATTCTTTCCAACTTAATCGTTGGTTGCGCTCCGCCCGATATCATTTTTGGAAGTCTAGTTACGCTTATCGCGGCAGTATTAACTTACGGCGCGGGCAGACTTATTAAAAACCTTACCCTTAAAATAATAGTCGGTGGACTTTTCCCCGTGCTACTGAACGCATTTTTATTGCCGCTAATTTGGGTTTATTGTTACGGCGCGCTAGAATATATTTATATCATACAAGCGTTAATACTTATTTTAGGGCAATCGCTTGCCGTATACGCCGTAGGTACGCCGCTCGTTGTAAGCCTTAACCGATTAAAGAAAAGTGGTGCAAAATTTTTAGAATAAAAAATAGAGAATCGGTCGATTCTCTATTTTTTGTTTATTTGCGATTAACTTGATAGCGACGACTTACCGTCTTCGTCAAAATACAGCACGGGTCCATCTTCAAATTCTATCCGTATAATTTGAAATTCATACTCTATTTTTGTACTTGCAGCACTTATGATCTTTGAGTTGGTCGTGTCAAGTTTTACGTTAGTCTTTTCGGTTTCTCCTTTTTCTAACGCCTTAAAACTTAGGTCCATATTAGCGGTTACTGAATCTTTTTCAGATACCGTTGACTTCATAGTCATTTTTACCCTTATGCTTGTAATGGTTTGTTTGCCTTTATTTTTCACTTGCAAGCTTAACGAAACGGGCGCACTTGTGGTTTTTTGTAGAACGGTTATTGATATGTCCGACTGTTTATAGTTGTATTTTAATTTTTCCTGTTTTATTCCCGACATGCTTATTCCTGCAAACAAAATACCGACACACAAGCAAATTAATACGCGGTTCAAAATTTTTATAAACCTTAAATAATTGAATTTCTTTTTCTCTGTACTCATTATTTTGCCTCCTCGATGGTTTCTTCAGGGGCTTGCTCGGTAGGCTGATCGGGAGTTTTTTCCGACAGTTTGTCAAGCATGTCGTAAACCCTTTGCGGAACGTTCATGCCTTTACCTTTTAAGTATTTTATTACCGCTTTAAGCTTGGTTAGGCGTTTCTTCTTGTATATTGCTTTTCTTGTTTTAGCGCGCATTACTTCCAAAAAGATAAACCAACCGATTGCCGCAACGCCGAATATCACAACAATAAAGGTGAGTGGAACGGTCAACGATACGATAATTGACGCTATCATTAGAGCAAGCGCAATGATATTGTGTAACTTAATGCTTTGTTCTATCTCGTTTGCCGTTTCCTTTTTGGTATTTACCATACTTCCGCGAACCAAGCAGGACGAGAAAGAGTGCGCATATAATTTTTTACTTTCGTCACGATATTTGTAGTCAAGTATGTGTTGGGGCGCAACGTGGCATTCCATACTGTTAAGTTTAACGCTACCGCTACACGAAAACTGTCTGTGTCTATGTCCGGGCAAACTGTTTTCGCATTGAACTTCTGCGGCAGTCTTTATTGCTTGGTTGGCGTTTGATATCGTTTCTTTATCGGGCGCAGACGGAGTTTCGGTTGCAAAGTCTACTTTGCTTATTTCAACCGCCTCGTTATTAAGTTCGTAACAGGTTAGGTAGCCTGACGGGTCGCTAGTTTCTGCGTCGTCACCGTTTGCAACTGCTCTAGTGTAGTCGCCTGTATGTGTTCCCGAAAACGGTTCCCACTTGGTTTCCGTTCTCGTTCTTTTTTGCGGTTTACCGTTTACGTATTCGGTATAGGTTACTTGATAGTCGTAACCGACGGTCGCGGAATAAGACAAGTTCGCCGTTCCGCTAGCAATTAAATATTGTCTATACTGAGTATCAACGGGGGAAAATTCGCTGTTGTCTATAATATCTTCGGGGGTTTCTTTGTCAAGTGCTAATTCTGCTAACGCCTCTGACAAAAAGTCTTGGCTGTTGGTTAGTTCGGGCAGCGCATAAAAAGAGATGGGGGAATCACCAAGGTTAGAGTCCATGTGAATATGTACGGTATTACTTACGTTTTTCACGTCTTTAGGCTTATTTATCAAAATTTGCGCGCCGCAATTTTTGCATCTTGCCATATCTTTTGCAATAACGTCTACGTCAGCAGAGCCGCATTGAGTACAAATAATAGCATCCAAAGTCGAATCGTTTTCTTCGGCCGTGCTTAGCTGTGGCGCGCTTGCAATTACCGTTTGAGTAGTGGGGACTGCGCTTGCTGCTGTTTCACTTGCTACTACTGGAATAATAACTGGTATTGCGGGGGTAGGTTCGGTGGCTGTGTTTTCGGCAGCTTTTTTCTGACCTGCGGCAACACCGCAACTTGGGCAGAAATCACCTTCAAAGTATTCTCCGCAATTAAGACATTGTTGTTTTTGGTCTACTCTTGCTTGACAATGTGTGCAGTATACGGCGTTTTCGGGAATAGGTTTTGAGCATTTAGGGCACAGTTTGTTTCCGTCAACTCTATTGCCGCAGAAAATGCAGAAAACCGAATCGTCGGGTATCAACTTTCCGCAACTTTTGCACTCTTTGTTGCCGTCGGCTCTTGCCCCACAAGACGGACAAAACAATCCGCCGTCGGGGATAACCGCAGAACATTTTTTACAGTTCATATCTTTCTCCTTGGCATAATTACAATTATTATTGTTTATAATAAAATTGTATCACAAGTATAATTGTAAAGTCAATTAAATAACAATTATAATTGTACAATATAAACATGAGTAGTTTTAGTGAAAATTTAAAGCGAATGAGAAAAGAAAACGGCATGAGCCAACAAAAGCTGGCGCAAGCGGTAGGGGTGACGCAACAATGCGTATCCGAGTGGGAAAAGGAAAATATTGAGCCGACGCTTAGCAATCTTTGTGAACTGGCGGATACGTTTGACGTTAGTATAGATTATTTGGTAGGAAGAAAAGATTATTGATAAAAAAAGAAAAAGTTCTCTCTAAGAAGATGAGAACTTTTTTCTTTTTTTCTTTTAATCTACAACCTTGAACGGGTGATACATAGCCCAAATGAAAAGTAACCACAGGGCTGAAATCCCTACCAAGGAATAGATGATTCGCGAGACTACTGCGCTCGCGCCGCTTCCGAATATAAACGCGACTAGGTTAAAGTCGAATATTCCGACGAGCAACCATACGAGTGCGCCTATAATCACCAGCGAAAATGCAATAATAGAAGTGATTTTCATAACTTTCCCCCGTGATTTAAGTATTTGCAATAGGGAAAAAGTTATGCGTGAATTTGGTTTTATTATAAAAAGGCGTTTTCGAGGACTAGTTTATCAAAGTTTATGGGCTCGACAAAGTCGCCGGACGTAAACCGAACGTTATTGTATTTTGCGTAGTTAAACAGATGCGTTTTAATTAGAACGGGGGTGGCGATATCAAGGTTTTCGCAAATCTCGCGTAGGTAGTCGAAGAACTCTGAATAATCCATTGCGGTATTCCGTTCTAACATATACTGTTTAATTATTTTGTCTTTTTTTAGCACTTTTGCCCATATACGTATCATAATTTATCCTCTCGTTTAATTATTGTATCATAAGAGCTGTTAAAAATCAACGTTTTATATTGACAAACGGCGTTAAAAATTATACAATATAATATATTATAATAGGCAGAGAATTACTTGTTTTTAGGAGGACAATAATGGAAAAGATTAAAAACCAACTGATAGAATTGCTTTCAGAAAACGCGCGCTATACCAACGCGCAATTAGCCGCCATACTTGGCGTAGAAGAAGCCGCCGTTAATAACGCGTTAAAAGAACTTGAAGACGCAGGCGTTATAGTTAAGTACGCCGCCATTATCAACACCGAAGCGGCGACCAATAAAAAAGTTCAAGCACTTATCGAAGTTAAAGTCGCTCCTCAAAAGTTAAAAGGTTTTGATTCTTACGCAGAAGAAATATATAATTTCCCCGAAGTTAAGAGTTTATATCTTATGAGCGGCGGTTTTGACCTTGCAGTTTTCGTTGAAGGCGACGCTATAACCGATATAGCCATGTTCGTTTCGGAAAAACTAAGCGTTATCGACGGCATTACTAGCGTACAGACACACTTTATACTTAAAAAGTATAAGATTGAAGGTCAGATTACAAGACCTTCCGAAGAGGGGAAAAGACAGATTATACAGGCATGAGAAATTTTTTAAGCGACAGAGCAAAGAATATTAAACCTTCTGGGATAAGAAGGTTTTTCGACATAGTAGCAGAGCGCAAAGACGTAATATCTTTAGGCGTTGGTGAACCCGACTTTATTACCCCTTGGGAAATCCGCGACGCAGGGATAGGCGCGATTAAAAGGGGTTATACTCAATACACTTCCAACAAAGGTTTACCCGCGCTCCGCTCGGAAATATCAGATTATCTAAAAGACGTGTTCGGGCTACACTATTCTCCCGACGATATGATTATCACGGTTGGCGCAAGCGAGGCGATTGACCTAACTTTCCGCGCGACCATAAACGAAGGGGACGAAGTTCTTATACCCGATCCCAGCTACGTTTCGTATAAACCGTGCGTGGAACTCTTGGGTGGCGTTGCTGTCAGCGTGCCTTGTGACGGCTCTAACGGGTTTAAGCTTACCCCTGAGGCGTTAGAAAAGGTTATTACCGATAAGACCAAAGCACTCGTTTTTCCGTACCCGAACAACCCAACGGGTGGCATTATGGAAAAAGAGTTTATCGAAAAGATTATTCCTATTATCGAAAAGCACGATATTTTGATTATTGCCGACGAAATTTACGCCGAGCTTACCTACGGCGAACCGCACGCGTCGATAGCTGGATTTAAAGGCATGAAAGACCGCACGGTTTTAATCAGCGGTTTTTCCAAGGCGTTCGCTATGACCGGTTGGCGTATCGGCTACGTTGCCGCGCCCAAAGCCATACTTGACGTTATGCTTAAAATCCACCAGTACAGCATAATCTGCGCGCCTATATTTTCGCAGTACGCTGCGCTTGAAGGACTTAAACGCGGGAAAAAAGACGGTTATAAATCGGTTAGGGAAATGTGTGAAGAGTACGACAAACGTCGTCAGTTTATGTTCCGCACCTTTACCGAAATGGGGTTAGAGTGCTTTGAACCCAAGGGGTCGTTCTATATCTTCCCTTGCGTTAAGAGTACGGGTATGACTGGCGAAGAGTTCGCGACTGCCTTACTTGAAAGCAAAAAGGTTGCAGTCGTTCCGGGCGACGCGTTCGGTGAGTTCGGAAAATATTACGTCAGATGTTCGTACGCATATTCAATGAAAAACCTTGCAGATGCAACGCAAAGAATAGCAGACTTTGTAAAGGAACTAAAACTGAATACTAAATAGGATAGGGGCGAAAATACTTATGGAAAAAATTATAATCGTGGGGGCAGGCTTGTCGGGCGCAACCGCCGCTAGACTGTTTGCTGAAAACGGATATGACGTCACGGTAATTGACAAAAGGGAAAATATCGGCGGAAACGCTTACGACTACGTGGATAAAAACGGGTTTGTTATTCAGCCTTACGGTCCGCATATCTTTCATACCGACAAAAAGGAAGTGTTCGAGTTTTTGTCTAAGTTTACCGATTGGCGGAAGTACGAGCATAAGGTTTTAGCAAAGGTAAGGAAAGATAAACTCGTTCCCGTGCCCTTTAACCTTACGGCGTTAAGACAACTCTTCTCCGCCGAAAAAGCAGAGAAAATCGAAAATCTTTTAAGGGAAGAGTTTGGCGACGGCAAAGGCATATCTATACTTGACCTTATAAAGACGACTAACCCCGAACTAAAAGAGTTTGCAACTTACGTATACAAAAACATATTCTTTATATACTCAATGAAACAATGGGGTATAAAACCAGAAAATCTGGACTGTTCGGTTATGAATAGAGTTCCCGTATACCTTACTGAAGAGGATAGGTATTTTACCGACGAATATCAGTTCATGCCCAAAGACGGTTTTCACGAAATGGTGTCGAATATTTTACGCCACCCACGCATTAAGTTAAAACTAAAAACCGACGCAAACAACGTTATCGCGCTAGCCGACGGAAAGATTTACGTAAAAGGCAAAGAGTTCGACGGAACGCTTATTTATACGGGTTGTGTCGACGAATTATTTGGCTATAAACACGGCGTTCTGCCGTACAGAAGTTTGAAGTTTAAGTTTGAAACCAAGAAATGTTCGTCTTATCAACGCGCGGCGGTGGTAAACTACACCGTGTCGAATAAGTACACGAGAATAACCGAGTTTTCAAAGTTTACTTGCGAACCGAAAGATAATACGGTAGTGGTAAAGGAATACGCTAAGCCATACAAGCGTAACAAAAATATACCCTACTATCCTATACCGACTGGGAAAAACCATTTAACCCACGCCCTTTATGAAAAGGAAGCCAAAAACTACAAAAACCTATACCTTTTGGGTAGGCTTGCGACCTATAAATATATAAACATGGACGTAGCGGTTATGAACGCGATAAAATTATACGAAAGCGTAACGGGTGAAGAATTAGACCTTGAATTCATTAAAGAGACTAAAAAAGGAAGCAATTGAAATTAATGGAAAAGACCCCGGAAACCCTTAAAATCCTTGAACTTATCGACACTTACTATCCGGTAGTTGACGGCGCGATAAACGTTACCAAGCACTACTGCGAAGAACTTAATAAAATTGCCGAGTGCAAACTTGCAGTCCCTAAAGCTGCAAAAAAAGATAAGTACGAAGACAAAGAAACCTTTGACGTTATTCGCTGCGCGTCTACGGGCGCGCCCGAAAAATACCGTTCGGCGTTTCCCGAACAGGATTTAAGGTTTAAGCGTCGTATCAGGGAAGAAAAATTCGATATTATGCACACGCACTCACCCTTTGTTTTGGGTAGATACGCCCTAAAAACGGCTAGGAAACGCGGCATACCTATCGTTGCAACCCTTCATACGCAATATCATCAAGATTTTGAAAGGGTGCTTAAAAACAAAGCGTTGACCGACTTTATGATATGGTATATCGTAAAAGTCTTTCAAGACGCGGATAGCGTGTGGACGGTTAGCAATCGGTCTTGCCAAATACTTCGCGATTACGGCTATAACGGCAAAATCGAAGTAGTAAGAAACGGTACAGACTATAAATATCCCGACAACCCCGACGAACTTATAGCCAAGGTAAACGCTCTGCATAACCTTGACGGACAAAAGAACGTTTTCTTGTTCGTCGGTAGAATGGCGTGGTATAAAAACCTTAAAATTATACTTGACGCATTAAAGATAATTAAGCAAAGAAAGGTAGACTTTAAGATGCTGTTCGTCGGCGGCGGCTTTGACTATGAAGAAGTTAAGGCTTACGCAAAAGAACAGGGCTTGGAAAACGACTGTATCTTTACGGGCGCAGTCGCTGATAAAGAACTTATACAAGGCTACTATTTAAGGGGTGACTTGCTTTTGTTTCCGTCCACCTTCGATATGGCACCCGTCACGGGCGTAGAGGCTGCGGCGCATAACTTGGCGGCAATAATGACCAAAGATTCTTGTAGCGCGGAACTAGTCGTTGACGGTGAGAACGGGTTTTTAGCCGAAGAGAGCGCGGAAAGTTTTGCAGATAAAATATGTGAACTTGTAAATACACCCGAACTTGTTAAACAAGCAGGTATAAACGCAGGTAAAACCTTGTACCGCAGTTGGGAAATGGTTGCTGAAGAAGTTCTTGAAAAGTATAAAAAAATCGTCAAAGACTACAAGCGAAAGAAAGAAATGTTTAATGAACTTAAACGTTTAGGAAAAGAGCACCGCCAAAAATTAAAGCAAGAAAAAAAGCGGATAAAAAAAGAAAAACGCTCTAATAAAGAACGTTGATTATCAAAAAAATTAGCCCACGGTTGGTTATTAGACCGTGGGTATTTTTTTATCTAAAACAAGTTGAGAATCTTGGTCGGCTTGGCGTTTTAGTATTCTCGTCCAGTTGATAAACCCGTAAACGTCGTTTATTAGGAACGCCGAAAAGCAAACCACGACGCAGATGCAAGAAATATCTTCGATCGCGGCAAGCACCCAAAGCACTATAAGAACGATATCGTTAATTGCGTAGCCAAGCGCGTGGAAAGGACTTCTTCTAAAAGTTAGATACACGGCAAAAAAACTAGTGGCTATAGATATGGTGCTAGGGACAAGGTTTGCCGTATTAAAATATCTTAGCACGAAGAAGAATATAAAGGTGACTAAAGCCGTCAGGAAAAAGATAAGAATAAATTCTTTGCCTTTAATCCTATTGATGGTAACTTCGGCGTGATTGCCTTTGAACGGATTTTTAAGCCAAGATATAAGCGCAATAACCGCCATAGGCATAGTCATACCGACGTATGTTATAACTTCGCCGTAGTATTTAAACTTAAACGAAATTATTCCATAAATAAGCCCGAATATAATGCAAAGCATTTGACCTATCGGATTGCCCTTGGCGATAAATATAAGCGCAGTAACGCCGATAAGCGAAGTTATAAGGTTGAGATAATTTTGTCTATCAAAGATAAGAAACGACGAGATTATCATTAAAACCGAGCACGACCAAATGCAGATTTCAAGTTTAGTAAAGTAGTTTTTAAAAGAAGATACTTTCATTATTTTCTAGTAATTTTGTAAAGTTTACTACCGGCGATATTACCTATAATTTTCATAGCCTCGTTGTTGTAGTGCGGACCGTATTCTTTGGGATTTAAGTATTTTTTTCTTCTGGACAGTTTTTTAAGTATTCTCGTTAAAATGATAAAGTCGGGGTCAACCTTAACGGCGTTTTCTTGGGCTTTCATAATAACCTTGTCGGCTTTTTTCTTGACCTTTTTAGGAAGTTTAATCCAAGGCGCAAACTCAGCAAAATACCCAACGCGGATTATAGCAAACTTATCAAAGTCCACCGAACTTTTAAGGGCGTTCTTAAACATAATAAGCATATCGCGATAATCTTTTTCGCTTGTTTGGATAAGCGCGTTAGACTCGCCCTGTAAGAAAACGACGAAAGTCTTTTCAATCTCGTAACTTTCGCTTATCTTTTTTAATCCTGCGGTAATTTTATTTAGCATAAGGGGAAATCTTTCGGTATCAGGTAGCCACTCGGAAATCTTAGTGTTGCCCTTTGCCGTGTGGATAGCGATAACTTTTTTACCCGAAAGGGTGGCGTACCTTTCAGAAAAGAAGGGAACGAGCGACCCGTTTTTTAGCGCGCTTTCTCTAAGAATTGCGTCCTCGCCGATATCTTCGCCGACAGGGTTTTTAAGCGCGACTAATTCGTCGGTTAAGAATTTATATTCTAAACAGTTGTTGGCGGCAGGCGCGGTGCACTTTTCACCGGTCGAGCCTTGCATATTACTCTGTCCTATAAACAATAATACCGTAACTTTTTCCATAATAAACTCCTATAATTATTTGTTTTTCGTTTGTTGAATTTTCTTTAAATAATCTCGTGGCGAAAGGCTAAACGCCCCCTTAAACACCTTTGAAAAGTACAAGGGGTCTGTGTATCCGCACGAGAACGCCACCGTCTTAATACTTGTTATCCCACGGTCAAAAAGCCCCTTGGCGTGGTCTAACCTTACGTTTGATAAATATTTGGTAAAGGTCAAGCCGTATCTTTTGGTAAAAGACGTCGAAAGATATTTTGGGCTGTAAGATAACTGCTTGCAAGTCAAATTGAGTGATAGATTAGGGTCGGAAAAATGCGCGTCGATAAAATTGCGCGCGTCACTTGCCGCGTTTTGTTGAAGATCTATAACCCGTGCAGAACTCACCTTTGCGCCTATTGCCGAAAAGGTGTATAAAATAACGCTTTCCGCCCTTACCGACAACTCTTCTTCGGGGATAGGTAGAGCGTTAGAATATAACCATTTAAGATCGTTCAAATTCTTAAAAACGCAGTTTTTTTCACTCACCTTATACTTGTCTGCAAGAGCCGCCGCGCGTATCCCGAAATAACTAACGTACGCATACTTAAAATCTTTGTTCGGCTCTAAACTGTAATTTTTTCCAGGCAAACAAAAAAACACGTCATTTGGCTGAACGAGAAACTCGCCGCAACGAGTTTTAAACTTAGCCGTGCCTTCTAAAACGAAATGCACGCGGTACACCGAAAGCGAACCGTTTTCAACCAGCGGCGATTTTAATTCAACCACGAAGTGTAGGGGGTGAAGAAGTTGTGCTGCGTCAGCCTTAGGAACGAACTGACAAATATTCCTATCAAAAAACATAACTAACCTTTAATGATAATTATATAAGATAAAAATTAGTATGTCAATGCAAATAAATACCTTTTTTCATATTTATAGGGTAAAAAATCATTTACAGTAAGGGTGTAGGGTGGTAAAATATAGTCACAAACTTCGATTAAAAGGAGAAAAAGACTTATGGAAAAAAAGAAATTAAGGATAGGTGTTCTCGGCGCGTACCGTGGAACGAGTATGATAAGTTACTGTGATGCGTCCGATAACGCCGAAGTTGTTGCGATTTGTGACAAGTGGCCCGAGGCGCTAGAAAGACAGAAAGCAAATTACAGCGACAGAAACATTGCCTTTTACGATAACTTTGACGATTTTATTAAACACGATATGGACGCAGTTTGGCTTGCTAACTATGCGCACGAACACGCACCCTTTGCAATCAAGGCGTTGAAAGCAGGCAAGCACGTCGCAAGTGAAGTTTTGCCCGTTCAGACACCGGCAGAGGCTGTTGAACTAGTTGAGACTATCGAAGCAACGGGTTTAACTTACGCTTACGCGGAAAACTACGTTTATATGCCCGGCGCATACGAAATGAAAAAGCGTTTTAGGGAAGGTCAAATCGGCGAAATGGAATACGCAGAGTGCGAATACGTTCATAACTGCGAATCTATTTGGCCTAGCATTGCTTACGGCGATAAAACCCACTGGAGAAATAGAATGTATTGCACATTCTACTGCACTCACTCTTTAGGCCCGATAATATTTACGACCGGACTTCGTCCTGTAAAAGTTACAGGCTTTGAGGGCAAAATGGGCGAAAGAAGTGCAAGAATGGGTAAGCTTGCCCCTGCATACGGCATGGAAATCGTCGAACTTGAAAACGGCGCGCACGTTAAGAGTTTGCACGGTGGACTTTATAAGCACAATACTTGGTATTCGTTGTATGGTTCTAAGGGTAGACTTGAAACGGCAAGAGCATCTGCAAATACGGGTTCTTATACCAGACTTTACGCAGAATACGATCCGTTTGAAGGCGATTATAAAAACCCCAAGCGTGAAGACGTCGTACCCGTTATTGATAACGAGGCAAGTAAAGTGTTTGGACACGGTGGTTCAGACTTCTACTCGGCTTGGAACTTTGTTGAAAAAATTAACGGCAATCCTGCTGCCGATACTATTGATATTTATATGGCGCTCGATATGTGCATGTGCGGTATGTTCGCTTACCGTTCTATTTTAGCAGGCGGTATTCCTGTTGAAGTACCAAACTTCCGTGATAAAGCCGTTCGTGAAAAATATAGGAACGATAGAAAGAGCGTGTTTGCAGAAGTAGGTTCACCCGACCATATTCCGTCCAACAATCAAGGTGTAACTTCTTATCCCGACGCAGTCTACGAAGTTCAGAAAAAACTTTTTGAAGAAGACTTGAAGAGCACCACAGGCTATTCAAATATGGCATTTAATCAATCTAAGAAGACGGCGACAAAGAAAATTGAAGTCTAATTTTAAGCCTTTATCTGCGGCGTGTGGCGTCGTTTACTGAAAAGCGGATACGACCCCGAATGACCGACAAGGTCAATCGTGTCCGTCCCACTTTTCGAGCCTAGCCACACTTGCATCTAACGTCTTAAATTTTTTAATCCGTTCTAAACTTCGCACTGCTGTGTCAGGCTAAAAAAATTGACTTGATTGTGTACAAAAAGTACACGCACTTCGTCAATTTTTGCCTTCCTTGTCTTGCTTGTTTCTAAGCCTTAAAATGTTTATACCGCAACTATTCACTCTTCACTCTTCACTTAAAACGCGCAGCGTGATAATCTGTGCTTTTAATTCGTATAAATAAAAATTTTATATAACCGCCTTTTATATTATTGCAAAACTAGATTGAATTTGTTATAATATGACTGTAAATTCTATAAAAAGAAGGTGTTTTTATGAAAAAACTTTACGAAGGTAAAACAAAAGATGTTTATAAGCTTGATAACGGCAACGTTATGCTCAAATTCAAGGACGATTGCACGGGTAAAGACGGCGTGTTCGATCCGGGTGAAAACAGCGTAGGTCTTACCATTGAAGGTATCGGCAAGGCAAACCTTATCACTTCGGTTTACTACTTTGAAATGCTTAAAAAAGCAGGCATCAAAACACACTACGTTTCTGCTGATATCGAAAATGCTACTATGGAAGTTCTTCCTGCCGAGTGCTTTGGTAAAGCGCAGGGCGGTAACGGCTTAGAAGTTATTTGCCGTTTGGTTGCAACTGGTAGTTTTGTTCGCAGATACGGCGAATACATCAAAAACGGAACTCGTTTAGAAGGCGGTTACGTTGAGTGTACTTTTAAGAACGACGAAAAGGGTGATCCGCTAGTAACTAGCGAAGGCTTGGCTGCTCTCGGCGTTATGACTCAAGAACAGTTCAACAGCATGAAAGAGCAGACCTTGAAAATCACTAAAATCGTTGCAGACGACCTTAAAGAAATCGGTCTTGACCTTTGGGATATTAAGTTTGAGTTCGGCTACAATAACGGCGAAGTTATCTTAATTGACGAAATCGCGTCGGGCAACATGCGTGTTTATAAGGGCGACAAAATCGTTGAACCCGTTGAACTTACCAAACTTATCAACAATAGATAATCATAACAAAAAAAAGAAAAAGCAATCTACAACGACTAGATTGCTTTTTTTGTATATCGAAAACCGAATTAATTTTCGGTTTTTAATATGCTGTTAAGTACAGGACTAATTTTTTCAATCGGCAGACCTATTACGTTATATAAACTGCCTTGATAATTTTTAACGATAGGGAAGTCGTCCTGTATTCCGTACGCGCCGGCTTTATCGAGGGGAGAACCGCTCTCGACGTATTCGTTAATAAGTTTATCGGAAAGGTTGTTAAAGGTAACTAGGCTTTTATCAAAGCCGACCTTTTCAAAGTTTTTACCTATAAGCGCGTATCCAGATATAACTTGGTGAGTTTTACCCGACAAATTTTTAAGCATATTAAAAGCGTCGGCTTTATTTTTAGGCTTGCCTAAAATTTTGCCGTCGATAGCGACCACGGTATCAGAGCCTATAACGATAACGTCTTTGTCTAGGCAAGCATTAAAAGTGGCTTTTGCTTTTCCAAACGCATTTTCTTTTGCCGTCTTTTCGGGATCACCCAAAAAATCTAGTTCGGAAAAATCTGCTACTTTAACTTCAAAATGGAATCCGAACTTACTTAAAATTTCCTTTCTTCTCGGCGATTTACTTGCTAATATTAGTTTCATAATTTTTACGATTGTTTTTTTGGTGCACCCGACGGGACGCTCCTACGCTTACGCTACGGAGGACTAAGTCTATGTAAAAAAGCCCATCAAAGGCGTCCGAACTAAAGTTTTTGGTGCACCCGACGGGAGTCGAACCCATAGCCTTCGCCGTCGGAGGGCGACGCTCTATCCAATTGCGCTACGGGTGCATAACTGCCACTTAAAAATTATAAGTGGCAGTAAAAATTTTTTATTTATTCTTCTTCGGTTTCTTCTAGTGGATTGACTACGATTTTTACTTGAAGTATTTTCTTTACCGTAGATTTAAGCACTTCCACGTCAAGGTTTTTGTGGGTTAGTTTTTCGCCTGCTTTTGGAATTTCACCGAGCAGTTCGATTATCCAACCGCTGACCGTTATAGCCTCAAACTCTTCGTCCTCGTTTTTGGGAAGTCCAAGATATTCAAACGTATCGTCAAGCGGTGCGTTACCGTCAATCAAGAAAGTGTCGCTAGATAATTGTTTATAATAATTGATAATCTCGTCGTGCTCGTCGTAAATTTCCCCGACTAGTTCTTCTAAGATATCTTCTAACGTTACAAGTCCAAGCGTACCGCCGTATTCGTCCAAAACGACTGCGATATGTACTTTCTTTTTCTGCAACTGTCTAAGAAGATCGGAAATTTTAGCGTGTTCGGTGGTATAGAAAGCGTTCTGCATTATACCGTCGATACCTTTCTTTCCGTTAAGGTAGGCGTTAAAGAAGTCTTTTTCATGAATAGTACCGATTATAGTATCAATGCTATCCTTATAAACGGGTACGCGTGAATAACCTTCGCGGTTAAACACTTTACGTATATCTTCCATAGAAGAGGCAATATCCACGCCGACTATATTTACTCTGGGAACTAGAATATCCCCGACTTCCAAGTCGTCAAACTCGATAACCGAGCGGATAAGCTGGGTTTCTTCCGTGCCGAGCGTGCCGTCTTCTTCCGCCTCTTCAACGATGGTCATGATTTCGTCTTCGGTAACGATTTCCGCGTTCTTTAAGCGGAATACTTTACTGAGCATCCATTTCCAACCGCCAAATATTAGGTTTAGTGGGAAGAATAAGTAATAGAAAAATTTAATAATGGGATAGAACGCCATCGAGAATTTTTCCGGAAAGGTTTTAGCAAGGAACTTCGGTGTGATTTCGCCGAATATTAGAACGGCAACCGTCATTACCGCGGTAGAAACAACCGCTGAAGTATTTCCGTCGGCAATAAGATTAGCAAAGAATATGGTCGCTAGCGTTGTAGCCGAAAGGTTGACGATATTGTTACCGATTAAAACCGTGCTGATAAACCTATCGTAGTTTGTTTCTGCAAGGTGAAGAACGTTTTTAGCACGTTTGTTCCCGTTAGAAACGAGTGAGCGCAATTTGATTTTGTTTGCGCAAGAGTAAGCAGTTTCCGTTGATGAGAAAAAACCAGACATTATTACTAACGCTATGATTGCTATGAGCAAGCCGACGTTAAAGTTAGGGGTGAATCCTGAGAGTAACAAGGTTTGCAACGGAACAGAGCCGTCTGATGGCATAAAATCCTCCTTAAATAAAAGAAATATAATTATTATACGCAAAGGCGTACAGATATATTATAGCATAAAACCCAAAATAATCAAGCATATGACCAAAATTGTGCCAAGTATTTTAACTATTGCTGCTAAATTATTGATATTTTTCGTTATTTATGCTATCATTAGACCGTTAAGGAGAACAAAATGAAAACGGTTGTCGTTGGTATGAGCGGTGGCGTCGATAGTTCGGTTGCTGCGCTTTTGCTTAAAGAACAGGGCTATAACGTTATCGGGCTTTTTATGAATAACTGGGAAGAAAAGGACGAGTGCGGCGCGTGTACGGCTGACGAAGATTTTGCAGACGTTAGGCGTGTTGGTAACGCGCTCGGTATTCCTTACTATTCGGTGAACTTTGCCAAAGAATATATGGACAGAGTTTTTTCCTATTTCATAAAAGAATATAATCTCGGTCGCACGCCCAACCCCGACGTTTTGTGTAACCGTGAGATTAAGTTCAAAGACTTTAAGGCGGCGGCTAAACGTCTTGGTGCAGACTATATCGCTACGGGGCATTACTGCGATATCTTGCACGACAACGGCACGCATTACCTATTAAAGGCTAAAGACCAAAGCAAAGACCAAACCTATTTTCTAAACCAACTATCTCAAGACCAGTTGGACGGCGTATTGTTTCCGCTCGGAAAACTCGATAAGTCCGAAGTTCGAGCTATTGCCGAAAAACACGGCTTAGCCACCGCAAGAAAAAAGGATTCCACGGGCATCTGCTTTATAGGTGAACGCAATTTTAGGAACTTCTTGCAGACTTATATCCCTAACAAGAAAGGCAAGATTATGACCTATGACGGCAAGGTTTTAGGCGAACACCTAGGACTTATGTATTACACGATAGGTCAACGCCGCGGTTTAGGTATAGGTGGTCAAGCAGGTGACGACGGCAGTCGTTGGTTTGTCATTGAAAAGGATTTGAAAAACAATATATTATACGTTGCGCACGGTGCGGAAGATAAACTTTTTAGCGACGGACTTATCATGAAAGAGTGTAACTGGATACCTTCGCGCCCTAAGACCGACGAATTTACTTGCACGGCAAAATTCCGCTACCGTCAACCCGAACAAAAATGTACCGTCCGCATTAAACCCGACTGCATTGAGGTAGAGTTCGCAGAAAAACAACGCGCCATAACCGAAGGACAGTTTGCCGTATTCTACGACGGTGATAAGTGTTTAGGGGGCGGTGTAATTGAACAAGCAGTTTTTAAGTCGTTCTAAACTGCGCACTGCTGCGTTTACTGCAAAAAGGGATTTGACCTTCGTGACCAGACGGTCAGTTCAGTCCAAACCCTTTTGCGAGCCTTGCATTGCTTGTTTATAACGCCTTAAATATTTTAACTATAAACCAATAAAAAATTATAAAACTATGGAAAGATTAGAAGACCTTTTTTTAGAAGGTATAAAAATTTATCAAGACGACGAACTGTACCGTTTCACTTCCGACTCGGTACTTTTATCTAAATTTACCAAAGTAAAAAAAGGTGACGTCGTTGCGGATTTTTGTTCGGGAAGCGGTATAGTTGGCTTTCATCTTTACGGGTTAAATAAAAACCTTATAAAGAGCGTATCCTTTTTTGAAATGCAAAAACCGCTTTACGAACTATCTAAAAAGAGTATAGAATTAAATAATCTTGGTGAAATTTTTAATGCGGAAAACGTTAGACTTCAAGACCTTGGCTCAAAGTATGCTGGAAAGTTTTCGCTTATAACCTGCAATCCGCCGTATATGCCGATAGGCAAAGGCTTTATCGACGAAAAAGACTGTATTGCCGTTTGTAGAACCGAACTTACGCTACCACTAACAGACCTTGTTTCGGCAATATCCACGTCGTTAAAATTCGGGGGTAGGGTAAACCTTGTTCACCGTGCAGACAGACTTGTTGAAGTTATAACCGAACTTAAACAAAAAAATATCGAGCCTAAAACCTTGCAGTTTGTAAGCGGTGGAAATAAAGAGCCGTACCTTTTCCTTATGGAAGGTGTTAAAGGCGGAAAGAGCGGACTTAAAGTTTTGCCGACGATTATCAATTGAAGAGAGAAATTATGTTATATTTTGTTGCAACCCCGATAGGGAACTTAAAAGATATATCGCTGCGCGCCTTAGAAGTTCTAAAAAGCGTGGACGAGATTGCTTGTGAGGACACTAGACACTCGTTAGGTCTTTTGAACGCTTACGAGATAAAAAAACCGCTGTTTGCTTATCACAAGTTTAACGAAAAAGAGATTAGTGAAAAGATAATTGACAAATTAAAATCGGGGAAAAGCATAGCGGTAATTACCGACGCAGGTATGCCTATCGTATCCGACCCCGGTAGCGTTTTGGTCGATAAACTCATTGAAAACGACTTAGAGTTTACGGTAATTCCGGGGGCGTGTGCATTTATTTCCGCGCTAGTTTTAGCGGGGCTGGACAGTTCTAAGTTTTGCTTTTTAGGGTTTATGCCCGATAAAAGTTCGGAAAGAAAAGCCTTTTTAGAAAAGTATAAGGATTTAGACTTAACCTTAATTTTTTATTCTGCGCCGCACGACGTTAAAAAAGATTTGGAAAGTATTTATTCTGTGTTCGGTGACCGCAAAGCCGTTGCCGTTAAGGAGATAACCAAACTTCACGAACGCGCTGAACGGTTCAATCTTTCAGAAGGACTGCCCACCGAACCCAAAGGCGAATACGTAATTCTAATTGAAGGTGGAACAAGGCAAAACCAAAACCTAAACCTTACCGAAAAGGAACATATAGAACTATATATTAAACAGGGCATGGACAAAAAAGACGCATTAAAAGCCGTCGCTAAAGAACGCGGTGTGTCCAAGTCGTCGCTATATAAATACACGATAGATTAAAACCTTATATAAAAAACAAGGGCGTGTGCACCAGCACACGCCCTTAATCTTTTTCGGTAATTATTTAATTACTTCTAACGCGGTGTTTACAACGTTATCAACGGTGAAACCGTATTTAACGAAAAGCTTACCTGCAGGAGCAGATTCGCCGAAAGATTCCATACCGATAATCTTTCCGTCCATACCAACGTACTTGTACCAGCACATGGGTGAGCCTGCTTCAATAGCAACCCTAGCGCGTACAGCTTTCGGAAGAACGCTTTCTTTATACTTCTCGCTCTGTGCTTCAAAGTCTTCTACGCAAGGCATAGAAACGACTCTTGCATCAACACCCTGTTCAGCGAGTTTTGCCTTAGCAGATACTGCAAGGTTAACTTCACTACCAGTAGCGATAAGAATAACGTCGGGGGTTTTCTTAGCTGAATCAGCGAGGATATATCCACCTTTCATAGCCTTTTCGCCCGTGCCGTCAAGCATAGGAATAGTCTGACGAGAAAGAACCAAGCAAGACGGATCTTTGCCGGTGAGAGCGTTGATCCAAGCAGCGGTGGTTTCTCTGCCGTCTGCGGGACGATAAACTTTCATGTGCGGCATAGCGCGGAGACCTGCAAGGTGTTCGATAGGCTGGTGTGTAGGTCCGTCTTCGCCGACACCGATAGAGTCGTGAGTAAGGATATAAATTACGGGGAGTTCCATAATTGCCGACATACGCATAGCGTTCTTCATGTAGTCAGAGAAAACAGCGAACGTTGCGCAGTAGGGGATAAGACCGCCGTGCAAATACATACCGTTGACGATAGCCGCCATAGCGTGTTCACGGATACCGAAGTGCATGTTTGAACCGGTTCTGTCGTTAGGTAAGAATTCGCCGCGAGATTTCATGTTGGATTTGTTAGCAGGTGCTAAGTCAGCACTACCGCCGATAAGCTGCGGAATATATTTAGCGAGTTTGTTGAGAACGGTTGCGCCGTAACCTCTGGACGCGTCGTCCTTTTCAAACTGCCACAATTCTTCGATAGCTTTAAGATCGGGAAGTTCTTTCTTCTTCCAAGAAATATACTCTTTTGCGAGTTCGGGGTAAGCTTCAGCATAAGCCTTAAACATTGCTTTCCAAGCCCTTTCAGCGCGTCTGCCTTTATTAGCAAACTTCTTGCAGTGTTTGAATACTTCTTCGGGAACTTCAAACGGTTCGCCCGTCCAGTCAAGGTTTTTCTTTAAGGTTGCAACGCCTTCTTCACCGAGCGGTGCGCCGTGGCAAGCAGCCTTGCCAACGAGATGTGAACCGTAACCGATAAGAGATTTGATGATGATGAGCGAAGGCTTTTCGGTTTCAGCCTTAGCTTTCTTGATAGCGCGGTTAAGTGCGCCGATATCGTTAGCGTCCTTAACGTTGATTACCTGCCAACCGAGAGCCTCGTGACGTTTGCCAACGTTTTCGGTAAAGGTAATATCCGTATCGCCTTCGATAGTGATATCGTTATCGTCGTATAAAACGATAAGCTTGCCAAGTTTAAGCGCGCCTGCAAGTGATGCAGCCTCGTTTTCGATACCTTCCTGCATACAGCCGTCGCCGCAGAGAGCGTAGGTGTAGTGGTCAACTACGGGGAAACCTTCTTTGTTGAATTTTTCAGCAAGATAAGCTTCAGCGATAGCCATACCAACAGCGTTAGCAATACCTTGTCCGAGCGGACCGGTGCTGGTTTCAACGCCGGGGCAAACACCGTATTCGGGGTGACCAGCCGTGCGTGAGCCGAGCTGACGGAAGTTCATGATGTCTTCTTTGGTAAGACCGAATCCGAAGAGATAGTAAAGCGCGTAATCAAGCATAGAACCGTGACCTGCGGAAAGAACGAATCTGTCGCGGTTGTCAAACGCGGTATCTTTCGGGTTGAAAACCATGTTAGTAAATGCTGCGTAACCGATAGGAGCAGCACCGAGGGGAAGACCGGGGTGACCGGAGTTTGCTTTTTGGATAGCCTCGGCAGAGAGTACCCTAATAGCGTTAATAGTAAGTTGTTTTACGTCTTGCATAATATCCTCCTAAATGTAGTGATAAACGGAACGCCGTGTGATTTTCACTTAAAAAATTAAGTAAACGGCAAACCGTTAACGTAAATTCGATATATATTATATAGCAATATCAATTCTTTTTCAAGCCTTTTTGTGTAAAATTAAAGAAAAAAACTTGTATATTTATCGTTTGCGTGCTATAATTAGACTGTCTAATAATGGAAAATTATGCACGGAGAAAGATTATGGCAGAAAAACAGTTTGTAAAAGAGATCGCAGACATCAACGAAAACTTTACCCAATGGTATACCGACGTGGTGTTAAAAACCCAGTTGGTTGACTACGGTCCTGTAAAAGGTACTATGGTTATCCGTCCTTACGGTTACGCTATTTGGGAAAATATACAAAAAGATATGGATAGGCGTTTTAAGGAAAACGGTTCTAAGAACGCGTACTTTCCATTGCTTATCCCTATGAGTTTTTTCACCAAAGAGGCAGAACACGTTGAAGGGTTTGCGCCCGAAGTTGCAGTCGTAACCCACGCGGGCGGCGCAAAACTTGAAGAACCGCTTGCAATCCGTCCAACTAGTGAAACGGTTATCGGAACGATGTACGCAAAGTGGATTCAGTCCTATCGTGATCTTCCGGTTATTATGAATCAATGGTGTAACGTTATGCGTTGGGAAAAGACCACACGTCCCTTCCTTCGTACCAGCGAATTTTTGTGGCAGGAAGGTCATACCGTTCACGCCACCGAAGAAGAGGCTATGGAAGAAACCATAAAGATGCTCAACGTTTATAGAGAGTTTATGGAAGAAACCCTTGCTCTTCCCGTAATCTGCGGCAGAAAGACCGAAAAGGAAAAGTTCGCAGGCGCGGTTGCTACTTTCGGCTTGGAGGCAATGATGCTAGACGGAAAGAGTTTGCAGTCGGGTACTAGCCACTACTTAGGACAGAACTTCTCAAAAGCGTTCGATATAAAATTCTTAGATAAGGATAGTACTCAAAAGTATGGATATACTACTTCTTGGGGAACTTCTACTCGTATGATCGGCGCGGTAATCATGGCGCACGGCGACCAACGTGGTCTTGTGCTGCCGCCAAAGATTGCGCCTATCCAAGTTATTATCGTTCCCGTTGCAGCGCATAAGGGCGGTGTAATCGAAAAGGCAAAAGAAATAGAATCAATGCTAGTAAAAGCGGGTATTCGCGCAGAAACCGATACCCGTGATATGAGCCCAGGTTGGAAGTTTAACGAGTGGGAAATGAAAGGCGTTCCCTTACGTATCGAGATAGGACCTAGAGATATTGAAAACAATCAAGCCGTTCTCGTTCGCAGGGATAAAAACGAAAAGCAGTTCGAGTCAATCGACGCGCTTGAAACCCTTATTCCAGAACTTCTCGATATTATCCAAAAAGAAATGCTCGTTAAGTCAAGGGCAAACCGCGACGCGCGTATAATAGAAACGGATACTCTCGACGGAATAATAAACGGCGTAGACGGAAAATTCGTAAAAGCCGGTTGGTGTGGTTGTCGTGAGTGTGAAGACAAAGTAAAAGAACTTGCTTCCGCCACCGCTCGCGTCATGGTTGACGAAGAAGGTATTCCTGAAAAGTGTGCAATCTGTGGAAAACCTGCTAAGCATAAGGTAATATTTGCCCGCGCCTACTAAAATAAGGGTTTACCTACTGCGCAATACTGCGTTGTGTTCCGTGTTGCTAGGGTTGCGTACAAGAAGTACGCGCCCCGTCGCAATACTCACACGCCTTGTCTTGCTTGTATCTAACCCCTTATTTACAATAAGTGCTTATATACTGCGCAATACTGTGTCAAGTATCAGTTTTACTCGATTGTGTACGTAAAAGTACACGCACTTCGTAAAACTTCACTTTCCTTGTCTTGCTTGTATCTAACCCCTTATTATACAAAACCAAAATTATATAAAACCAAACCGCAACTATTCACTCTTCACTAAAATTCGGTTTGCTTTTTCTAATTAAAACCTAAGGAGTTTTTAATGATTACTTTTATTTACAGTGACGGTTCGGGCGTTGAACTTTCAATGCCGCTCGCATCACTAATAGTTGAACTATCAATAGTTCTTGCCGTTATGGTGGCGTTTTACGCTCTTCGTTCTATCGGCTTGATGGTAATGTCCAAAAAAGTAGGACTAAGTAAGTCTTGCGTGGTTTTCTCGTGGATACCTATTCTTTGGGTGTTTACTGCGTGTAAGCTTATAGGTGACGACAAGGTTTTCGGTAAACCTTTCCAGAGTTTTGCTCTTTTATTCTGCATTTTATTCGGCGTGTTCCAAGGGCTTAACTTTATCGTCAATGCTATTGCTTACTTCCCGATAGTCGGTAACGTTCTTATGGGCAGAAAGTTGTTTGTATTAAGTTTTAACACCATTGCAGAAATGGATGCTTATGCATACGCAAACGGTTTGAAAGGTACTTTTATTTCGGGTGTTTACGGCGCAAGCAACTTCGTTGATCCTTACGGCAGCGCGGCTAATGCTTTGGGAAAAATCATTTCTGTTTGCAACTATATTCTTCCCTTACTTGAAATTGCAAGTATCGTTATTACCGTAATGATTTACATTAACCTTTTCAAGAAGTATCGTCCGCAGCACTATATGTTATTTAGTATACTTTCTATATTCGGTTTGTTCGGACCGTTCGTTTTTGCGGTCAGGAAGAGAGAACCTATAGACTATATGGACTACGTGCGTTCAAGATACAGATATTACGGAAACCCCTACGGCGGTAATCCGTATAACAATCCTTACGGCAATCCGCCGCAAAATCAACAGCGTCCACCGGAAACCCCGTTTTCGGAGTTTGCGGAAAGGGGCGAGATTGATCCCGGTGATCCGTTTGCGGATTTTTCTAACGATAAAGACGGCAAAAAGGACGAATAATAATTAATGGCATCGGAAAACATAGCCGCCATATCCACAGCCCTTTCGGCGAGTGGCGTTGCGGTCATAAGAATAAGCGGCGACAATCCGCTTTCAATAGCAGAAAAGATGTTTTTGCCGACGGGGAAAACGTTGGTGAAAGATTTTGAGCCTTATAAAATGTACGTCGGCGAAATTCTCGCCGACGGTTTTAGTGATTTCGGTCTTTGCGTATATTTTAAAGGACCGAAAAGTTTTACGGGCGAAGATATAGTTGAATTCCACTCTCACGGCGGAACGGCTATAACCAAAGGAATACTCAAAAAAATTCTTACGCTCGGCGCGCGCCTTGCTACCAACGGTGAGTTTACTAAGCGCGCTTTTATGAACGGCAAATTATCCCTTTCAAGCGCGGAAGGACTTATCGATATGATTAACAGCGAATCGGTAAGCGGGGTAAAGGCGGGGTATTATCTTTATAGAGAAAAACTAACCCAAGAAATCAATGATTTACAAGAAAGAATAACCGACGTTTTAGCAGAAGTTGACGCGGATATGGACTTTCCCGAAGAAGATTTAGAAAAGGCGTCCACCGAGTCGGTTAAGACCACCTTAAAATACGTTATTGAAAAACTTGACGCGCTACTTTCCACTTACCGCATGGGCAGAACCCTTAAAAGCGGCGTTCAGGTCGGTATAGTTGGAAAACCCAACACGGGTAAAAGTTCACTACTTAACGCGCTTCTAAACTATGATAAAGCAATAGTATCCGATATCGCAGGAACAACGCGCGACGTTGTTGAAGGCTCTATTGATATAGACGGAGTAAGGTTTAATTTTTCGGATACGGCAGGTATAAGGAACAGCGACGATAAGGTCGAAGAATTAGGCGTTCAACTTTCCGAACGCGTATTAGAGCAAAGCGACCTTTTGCTCTTGGTGATTGACGGCGCAAACGTTACTGCCGAAGACGACGCCCTTTATCAAAGGGTTAAGGATAAAAACCATATAGTAGCGGTAAATAAGATTGACAAGACCGATTATAAAGACGACAGGGCGGACGTTTACGTTTCTGCGCTTAAAAAGGAAAACCTTTCCGAACTAAAAACTCTTATGTTTGAAAAAACGGTTGGTGCAAACGTAGACTTAAACGGTGACTTTTTGTGTGAAGAACGTCATTTTGATGCGATAAACCGCGCAAAAGAAAAACTCGCGGCTGCGTTTTCTGCGGTAGATAGCGTAACTCTTGACGTCCTATCAATCGATATAAAAGACGGTTGGGACGCGCTCGGTGAAATATCAGGGCGTACGGCAACCGAAGACATTATAAACGATATATTTAAAAAATTCTGTGTAGGCAAATAACGACGGGGGAAGATTTATGGTAAATCTTGAGTTGTACAGAGTATTTTATACGGTGGCAAAATGTGGAAGTTTAACCAAGGCTGCTGAAGAACTATATATATCTCAGCCGGCGGTATCGCAGGCAATCAAGCAGCTTGAAAGCCAGCTGGGCGGTAAACTTTTTAACCGCACTCACAAGGGTATGGAACTTTCAGAAACGGGCGGGAAACAGATTTTTTCCACCGTGGAAAAGGCACTTAAACTTTTTGACGACGCTGAGAGTAAGTACGCAGAGTTTAAGGATACCGCGACGGGCGTCGTTAGAATTTGCGCGTCAGACACGGTTGCTACCCACTTTCTACTTCCGTTTATTAAAGAATACCACGAAAAGTATCCCGACGTAAACCTTATTTTACAGAACGGAACTTCGAGTGAAACCATAGAACTTTTGAAAAACAACAAGGGCGACGTAGGGTTTGTAAACCTACCTATCGACGACAGCGATATTCACCTGTCGAATACGGTTATGCAATTGCACGACACTTTCGTTGCAAGTGAAAAGTTTAGCGAACTGTTCGGCGAAGTAGTGGATTTAAAAAGGCTACAGGACTATCCGCTATTAATGCTTGAACTCTCTACTGCAACAAGGCAAGCAATAGTTAGTTTTGCGCACTCTCAGGGCGTTCATCTTCACCCTGAAATCGAGCTTGCAAGCTTAGAACTTATGACCGAACTTGCTAAAAACGGTATAGGTATCGCTTGTATACCCAAAGAATTTGTTGCGCACGAACTAGAAGACGGCACGCTTAAAGAAATAAAAACCAACCCTGCTCTTCCCACTCGTGCAGTAGGGCTTGCTCTTCCCAAACACGAAAATCTTACCTTTGCGGTTAAAGAGTTTATAAAATTAGTCAATAAAGTTTAAGGAGAGTTTATGGAAATCTGGCAGGCAATAATACTTGGCGCAGTTCAAGGCTTTGCAGAATTTTTACCCGTATCTTCAAGCGGGCATCTGCTAATTATGCAGAGATGGCTTGGGATAACCGAGGGCGGATTATTCTTTGATATAATGTTACATATAGGTACGCTAATACCCGTTATTATCGTTTTCTATAAGGAAATACTCGAACTGTTCAAAAAGCCGTTCGATAAAATGTTGATGCTTATAATAGCGACTATTCCTGCCGCAATAACGGGAATGTTCCTCGGCGACTTTGTCGAAGGCGCGTTCTACGGCGGCGACCTTTTGGCGGCTTGTCTTTTAGCGGCAACCTTTCTTCTCACGGCAACAGAACTGTTTATATCCGAGTGGGTAAGCAAAAAATACGACAGGGCGTTACCACTATCGTATAAGAGCAGTCTTGCAATGGGGCTTGCTCAGAGCGTTGCAATTGTTCCGGGACTATCTCGTAGCGGAACGGTTATTTCCGCTGGCTGCTTTGCCGGCGTTGAAAGGAGCAAAAACGCAAACTTTGCCTTTTTAATGAGTATACCCGTAATCTTGGGCGCGGCGTTGGTTTCGGGCGTAAAGGTTATAAAGGACGGCGCAACCATAGAAGTTCTGCCGCTTATCTTCGGCGTGGTGACCGCTGCTATTACAGGATACATAGCCATTAAAGTAATGCTCAAAATAATTAAGAAAGCCAACTATAAATGGTTTAGCCTTTACTTAGTTATAATGGCTGCAGCGTCAGTTATAAGTTTCGTTGCGTTTGGAGTGTAAATTGAAAAAGGAAAGATTAGAAGACTTAGAAAGAAAACTTAAATATGCGTCACCTGAAGAGTGCGCAAGATTAGTGAGAAAAATAATAAAAAATAAATTGAAATAAAAAGGAGAAAAAACAAATGAAAAAGTTTTTTGGAGAATTCAAGAAATTTATCACGCGCGGAAACGTGCTGGACATGGCTGTCGGCGTTATCGTTGGCGGTGCGTTCACAGGTATCGTAAACGGTCTGTCAAACTTTATCTTAAAGCCTATTATCAACTGGCTTTTAGCAGTTTTAATCGGCAAGGACGGTTTGAGCGGCGCAATAACCCCACTATCTATGGTGACTAAGGAAGACGGCACTTACGATTTGGCAAGTTCTATCTATATCGACTGGGGTTCGTTCATCAGCGCGATTATAAACTTCTTCTTAATCGCAATCGTTTTATTCACTATCGTTAAAACTATCAACAAGATTAAAGAACGCAACGAACAGTTCCACAAAGAGTTCGACGATAAGTATCTCGATAGACACGAAAGAAAAGAACTTAAAGCGGCAGGCGTAAAATTGACCGATAAAGACGCTGTAAAGAAATACTTTGACGACAAGAAAAAAGCAGCGGACGAAAAAGCGGCTGAAGAAAAGAGAATTGCCGACGAAAAGGCTCTAGCAGAAAGACTTGCAAATCCCACTACCGAAGATTTATTAAAGTCAATAAAAGAATTGCTTGAAAAGAACATGGCAAAATAAGCCTATTTAAAACCTTAAAACTGAGAGAGTTTGACAAATAAAAAAGTCAGCTCTCTTTTTTATTTCTAATTTTTTGGCTAGTTTTAGAACTTTTTGTCTTGAAACACTTGCCTTTTTATGCTACTATCGCAGTATAAGGTGCGGTTTTGCCAAATTTTAGAAAAAAGGAGAAACAATTATGAAAAAGTATTTGAAAGTTATTTCGCAATTATTAAGTATGGTTATTTTTGTTACGGTAATCTTAGGCTTAAGCGGAACAGGTGTTTATGATGAGCAGAAACTAAATGCCGAGGCTATTGCCCTTAAACTTTTTGAACAAGATATAAATCCTGTTGATCAATCCGTGCTGTCGTATGATTTGAAAAGTTTAGACGGCGAAAATGATTATATAATTGCGACAGGGCAAGATAAAGGATACGTTATTTTTACAAGGAAAGATATGCAAATAGTAGAATATAGTGCAGAGGGAAGTTCGCCTTTTGGAAATTTAAACAAGTCGGATAGTTATTATGGTGGACCTGCCAACTATTTTACTAAAAAAGATGGAGAAATTGAGAATATAAACACAAAAGAGAGAATAAATAAGGAACATCTAAAAACAATATCCGATAATTTAAGGGAAAAAACTTCTGCAAAAAGGATAGATAAAGTAGAAGAAGAAAAGGAAGTAGACGTTGTAAAATCAAACGAAGTAACGGCAAAAAGCGTTGCCAAACCGAATTTGAACGTGTCTTTATTATCTGTAGATCCAGGACCAACGGGAACAGGTTCAACAGATCAAGGATATGTTGATATTGACGAATACCAAATAGTTAGTCAAAGATATATTCCTAACAAAGAATATTTTTTGCTAAAACCTAGCCATACAATAAACGGTGGAACAGAGTGTTCTGTTGTAGCAACGCAGTTGCTTTTAGGATACAATAATTGGTCAAATGATGGAAGATTGATAGATAAAAGCTATTTGAATGGAACGGAAGAACAAAGAAAACAAATTTATAATCCTAAAGGCTTAGGGGCGAATGATGAATTTTTTAAATTGTTAAAATCGTACATGGGGGATACTTCTGACGGCGTATCTTTAACTACGGCAAAAAGGGCAATTGAAAGATATTTGGATAATAATACAGTGTCAGATGTTGAACAAAATGTGGAACTAAATTTTTACGACAAAAACATTGACAGTATAATAAAAAGTAATGTAAATCAAGGTTATCCCATAATTGTAGGTATGAATGTTTACAGGGTGAAGGCAGACACTGAAGATGCAAATGAAACAGAAACGAGCGGAAACGATACAAGTAAACCAAAAGAAATAGAGGTAAAACCACATTCTGTTGTGGTTTATGGATATCAAACGTTTAGAGTTAATAATGTTAATATTGCTGGATATATTGCCCACTTTGGATGGGGAGTAAAAAGTGGGGATGTGTATAATACGGATTGTAACAATGTTTGGTTTAATGCGAGTTGGGCTGATGATTGTTTGACTTTTCAAACTTCGCATACACATACAAGTGAGTCTTATGTGTTTTTAGAGGGGAATAATAATTATCACATAATGCAATGTGATATTTGTGGTAGATATAAAGCAAACGATTTCCACACGGCTAAAACAGTAAGGGCTAAGTATCATTATGAGGAAGATAACGGACCAATGGTGGTGGATAAAAATTATCATATTTGCGAATGTATATGTGGGCTTGTATATGAGGAACAACATAGAGCAACCAAGTTTATTCCGTTTGATAAAACAAGGCATATGTTACAATGTACAATATGCGGAGAAGATACTTATCTAGAACAGCATATGTTTAAAAATGGTAATAAATGTCTTGTATGTCCGTATATAGAAAATAATTAGAGCAACATGAAAAAAATTTTTAAGTTTTTTGCAAATTTTTGTGTAATAGTTTTTAGTTGTAGTAGTTTTTGTGGTTGTCATAGAAATACAGATTGGGCACAACCACCGATTAATCAATACGCTGAGCATACACACAAAGAGAAAGCATATGGTGACGGTTCATATGGGTATTTTCGAAGGAAATACGAAAGTGTATATAACGAGGAAGAACATATTCAAAGAATTGCGGAGCAGTTTAAAGAGTCAAGTTTATTTGATGTTCGGGCTGGAGAATATGAAGTTTATATATTATATTCATTTCAAGAGAACCCCGAGTATTTCTTGATCCAAACATATAGTTGGGATGACGGCGAGCCGTTTTGTTATTATGTTGGACATGTGGAGAATGATGAATATTATATATTTAATCTTTCTAGAGTTGTAAAATTTTACGAAGAAGGTAAAGAGGGCATTGGACTAGACGGTAATAGGATTTGTGTAGGAGAAAATTTTTATTCAAAGGCTGGTGTGATTAATGCTCGGAAATATTATGGTTGTATGGGAATGTTTGCTTGGGAATTAGAGGAGAGTACGTTTAAAAATTCAAAAGAGAGGAGAATTTTTCACTATTTAACAACTGCACCTTCTGGAGATACGTTATATATAGATAATCAGATAGTTGAGATGAGTGAGGAGGTTTATGAACAGTATAAAAAGTGTACTTACGTTAGAGGCGTGAAAAAGTCATTGCTTGAATTAGCGAAAAATAATTAAAGGAGAAACAAATGAAAAAGCATATATCTCCACATTTTAGCAAATATGGAGATAAATGCTTGTATTGTGGGGAGTTTGAAATAGTATATTAACTCGAATATTAGGGGGGTAAATTAGTGAAAAGAAAGATTATAATTACATCAGCAATTTTAGTTGGTTTGTTATTAATTCCCATACTAGTAACTTTAATCGGGGAAACTATAGTGGCAATTCAATATGGAAAAAAGAGCATTCCAAGTGGCTACGAACGCAGCGTGTATTCAAGCAAGTTGACCGAAGAAGAACATTTGGCGAGAATAAAAGATATTGAAGAGCGTAACAATAATGGAAGGACTAAAGCCGAAGTTTATATCGTTTATTCATTTGATAACGCGCCCGAATATTTTTTAATACAACATTATAGGGTGGGCGAAGACGGAAAAGATATTCCCGTTTATTATTCTTTTGGTGTTATTGAAAATGATAAATACTATTTAATGAAAATTTATTGTAGAGATAAAGGTGTTGTAAAAGTTGTTGATGGTGAAAATCCTTATAGTTTAAATGGTGTTCTAGATAAAAAGAAATATTATGCGGATAGAACATATTACAGTACCGCAGGTATTTTTGCTTGGGAAAATGCTGACGGTAAAATAACAGGATATGATACAAGCCCAGACTACGATAAAAAAACAAAACGATTTAATCAAAACTTGTTTGAACTATCCGCAGAAAAAATAGAAGAATTAAAAATGAATAGGTTTGTAAGTGATGGGCGGATTGAAGAATTTACGGGGGATTATAAAAGCGGATACATAAAACCCGAATTTTCCACGATATATACGCTAGAAGAACATGAACTAAGAATACGCGCGGAAGTACAAAAGCGAAACAGGGAAATAGAATATTTTAGTTTTTTATATTCCTTTGACGGAGAGCCAGAGTATTTTATAATTGAATACAGTAGCGGTTATCCAAGAGTGGAATACGGATATATAGAGAACGACGAGTATTATAGATTTATTTGGTCGGACAACATTATGGAAACTAGCAAATCAGCGGTAAAATATACCGAAGAAAACCCGTATAGAGTGGCGAGCGCGTTGAATTGTAAAAAATACTTTTCGCCCTACGGGCAGTTTGCTTGGGAAGCTGGCGACGGAAGATTTAAGGGCTTTGAAGTGGTAGACAACTTCAATAAGAACACTTATTACGTTTCAAATAACGTCATTGATATGAGTGATGCGCACAAAGAGTTTTACAGCAGTAAGAATTTTATAAATTATAGTGACAGGATTCTTTTGTGGCAAAAATAACTAAATAAAATTAATACGGTGCTAAGCAAATTTGCCTAGCACCGTGCATTTTGCAGATTAATATTTTTTACAACACGGCGATTGCGACCGAGCAGTAAATTATAAGCGATAATACGTCTACGATAGTGGTCATGAACGGGCTTGCAACGACGGCTGGGTCGAGTTTGCATTTTTTTGCGATAAGGGGGAGTATGCACCCGACAAGTTTTGCCATAACGATTGATAGCCACATAACCGAAGAAACTATCAGCGCGACACGCACCGAGATTTCGTTATAAAGATTGTCTATAAACATAAGTTTTAAAAAGCACACTACCGATACGGTAAGTCCAAGTAGTAACGCCGCTAAGAGTTCTTTCAAAATTACCTTGAAAATATCCTTAAACTTGACGTCGCCAAGCGCAACGGCGCGGATAACGGTGACCGACGTTTGGTTGCCTGCGTTACCTGCCGTGCCCATGAGCATAGGAACGAACGCGTATAATACTGCGCCGCCCGTGATTGCCGCAAGGCTGGTTTCGTAGTTAGAAAGTATCATACTCGTGAACGTTGCGGATATCATAAGCAATAGTAGCCACGGCACGCGTGATTTCCAAATGTTCCAAATAGACTGTTTAAGATAAGGCGTTTCGTCTGCAATGACACCTGCCATCATTTGGATATCTTCGGTGGCTTCTTCCTGAATAACTTCAACAGCGTCGTCAACGGTAACGATACCGACCAAGCACCCTTCTTTATCAATAACCGGTAGGGCAAGAAAACCGTAGTTAGTGAATTTTAGGGCAACGTTTTCTCTATCGTCTAGCGTTTCGACGGTGATAACGTTAGTGTCCATAATGTGCGCGATAAGTTCGTTCTTTTCGGCAAGCAACATATCTTTTACCGTCACTACGCCGATAAGTTTTTTCTTTCTGTCGGTAACGTAACAAGTATAAATGGTTTCCTTATTGATACCGATTTTTTTAATCTTATCGAACGCCGCCTCAACAGTCGTGCTTGC
This sequence comes from Clostridiales bacterium, assembly GCA_015055805.1. GTDB lineage: Bacteria > Bacillota > Clostridia > Christensenellales > Borkfalkiaceae > UBA1259. The sequence goes on along the minus strand of SVHN01000002.1, from coordinate 58,792 downwards.
GGCAAACGAGATATACTCGGTTGTCATAAGCGAACCTGCCGAGTCGTCGGGGTATTCAAGAAGTTCGTTTATTTGTTTGCGGTTTTCGGGGTCGGAGTTTTTAAGTATTCTCTTGACAACGTTAGCAGGCATTTCTTCAATGATGTCAACCGTATCGTCAAGGAACATATCGTCTACAACCGCTTTAAGTTCCTTATCGGTGAACGCCTTTATAAGTCGCTCTTGTGTATCTGAATCAAACTCGACGAAAACGTCGCTGGCAAGTTCTTTGGGAAGTAGACGGAAGAACATTATCTGTTCTTTTTCGTCAAGGTTATTTTCCATAAAACTAGCGATATCGAAAGGCTCCATATCAAGGAGCAAAATTCGGAGATCGGCAAACTTCCGTGTTTCAAAGCAAAAACTAAGTTTTTCAAAAGTTATTTCTAATTCTTCAGTCATAGCCGTACCTCCTTGATAACAAATAAAAAAGCCCACCGAAAATAAGCGGTGGGTTTTAAACCGAATAAAACGCAAAAACCTTTTGCGTATAACCATACTGGCTTTAGCACCGTAGGGCTGTGAAACTGCATTAAATCACGCCTTGATTCGACGTGGTCTGTTCACCAACTAATAGTGTCTCCACCATTTCGCGGTAGCAGTCCGTATCCCTATGGTAGCCTTACCTACCGGACTTATAATTTCTAAACTTAGTGTACACCCTAAAAATAGCACTTGTCAAGGATATTTTATAGGGTTTTTAATTTTTTTATACAGGTAAAAGAATTTTTTTATTCTTCTGGTTCTTCCGTTCCCGAAGAATCAACGTTGTATATAATATCAGCCTTGACTTCCCTTACTGAGCAAATAAACTCGTCGAAGTATTGCGGCGCAATAACGACGGCGGAAAATCTTGACCCCGTAAACTCTGCGACCAAGCGGTTGCTTTTCTTTATTAGAGTGATAGATACCATATCGTTGATATCCGTCTTTACCGAAACCACACCGAAATAAAGGCAAAGTTTTCCGTCTTTAATAACGTACTGACTTTTAATAATAACGCTACCAACGGCAGCGATAAGAATTAAGCAAATCGCCGCTAGAACACAGTAAGAAATAATTTTTGGGATAACGCCGTCACAGTTAAACGCGCTGTAAACGTTAAAGTATACGCCAACGCCCGATAGGATTAGAATAACCGATAACATAACGTAAACGGCGACAGAATGAATATATCTAAAAGTTTTCATAATTCCACCTTATACTATATTGTATTATAAAACGCGCGAAAAAGCAAGGTCTTTAATAAAAAAGCAAAGCCCCGATAAGTTTTTTTGCCATAAACACCCCCTTTTATACGCTTTACAAAATTTAAAGTATATTGTATAATAACCGTACACAAAATTTACGGAGATACCTATGATTAAACTTATTGAAAAAGGCGTATTTTTTAAGGACGGCAAACTAGTCCGCGCAAAATCAAAAGACGAGCAAGCGGCGAAAGGCACTCTTGCGTATAAGATTTTATCGGCGCACAACCTTTCGGGTAACGATAAAAAACTTAACGTTAAGTTTGACGAGATTACTTCTCACGACATAACCTACGTCGGAATAATCCAAACTGCAAAGGCAAGCGGTCTTGATAAATTTCCTATACCGTACACACTTACCAACTGCCACAACTCTTTGTGCGCAGTCGGCGGTACTATAAACGAAGACGACCACGTTTTCGGTCTTTCGGCAGCAAAAAAATACGGCGGCGCGTTCGTTCCGCCACACCTTGCCGTTATCCACCAGTATATGCGTGAAATGCGCGCGTTCTGCGGCGGCATGATTTTAGGCTCGGACTCACACACCCGTTACGGCGCGCTCGGCACGCTCGCGGTAGGTGAAGGCGGTCCTGAATTAGTTAAGCAACTCTTAAACAGAACTTACGACGTGGATATGCCCGAAGTAGTTGCAGTATACCTTAAAGGTAGATTAAGAAAAGGCGTTGGTCCGCACGACGTTGCGCTTGCACTCGTTAAGGCAACCTTTAAGAACGGATTCGTTAAGAACAGGGTTTTAGAATTTATCGGTAACGGCGTAAAGACGCTCTCTATGGATTTTAGAAACGGTATCGACGTTATGACTACCGAAACTACTTGTTTGTCTTCGGTTTGGGTAACCGACGAGAAAACCAAAAAATATTACGAACAACACGGCAGAGTTAGCGCGTATAAAGAGATGTCGCCCGATAACGGCGCGTACTACGACAGAGGAATTGTCATTGACCTATCAAAAGTAGAGCCTATGATTGCTCTACCTTTCCACCCGTCTAACGCTTACACTATTAAAGACTTCTTGTCGCGTCCGTACGAACTCTTAAAAGAGGCGGAAGAGGCAGGACAAAAACTTTTGCCCGAAGGCAAAGGCACGTTCAAACTTACCGATAAAATTAAGGACGGCAAGGTTTACGTTGAACAGGGCGTTATTGCAGGCTGCGCAGGCGGTATGTATGAAAACATTGCGGCAGCATCAGAGATTTTGGGCGATACTGCTATCGATAACAACGACTTTACCCTAGACGTTTATCCGTCCAGCCAGCCGGTATATAAAGGTCTTGTTGAAGGCGGTTATATCGGAAAACTTATGGATAACGGCGCGGTTATTAAAACGGCGTTCTGCGGACCGTGTTTCGGCGCGGGCGACGTACCGCAAAACAACGGACTTTCTATAAGACATACGACCAGAAACTTTGAAAGCCGTGAAGGCAGTAAGCCTGCAAACGGTCAACTTTCAGCCGTTGCGCTTATGGACGCAAGAAGTATTGCGGCAACCGCTAAAAACGGCGGCGCGATAACTTCGGCAATGGATATGGAATATTCTGAAAAGATTAGAAAGTATCGTTTTGAAAACAAAATTTATAAGGCAAGAGTATTTAACGGCGTAGGCAACGCAGACAATAAAAACGAGTTGGTTTACGGCCCGAATATAGCCGACTGGCCCAAAATGCAACCGCTAAAAGACAACCTTTTACTAAAAGTTGTTTCGGTACTAAACGACCCCGTAACTACGACCGACGAACTTATTCCGTCGGGCGAAACTTCGTCTTACCGTTCTAACCCCTTAAAGCTTGCAGAGTTCGCTCTTTCAAGAAAAGACCCCTTATACGTTGGTAGAGCAAAGGCCGTTCGTGACGGCGCGTTCCCAACTGAACTTGGGCTTAATGAAGAAAATACTTCTTACGGCAGCGTCGTTTGCTCGGTAAAACCGGGTGACGGTTCTGCAAGGGAACAGGCTGCGTCATGCCAAAGAGTACTTGGCGGCGTTGCAAATATTGCAAAAGAGTACGCTACCAAGCGTTATAGAAGTAACCTTATCAACTGGGGTATGCTACCTTTCTTATTCGATAAAAACGACTTTAAAGTGGACGAATATATTTACGTTGAAAACGTAAAAGAAAAAATAGCAAACGGCGCAAAAGAGTTTACCGCAAAGGTTATCGGCGATAATCCAAGGGAAATCGTTCTTAAAATGGACGCGCTTACCGACGCTGAAAAACAAATTATACTTAAAGGTTGCTTGATTAACTACTATAAAGGTTAATACAAAACAAAAACAAAAGAAAACGCCGCCGCTACGAAAAAGTAGCGGCGGCGTTGGTTTTTAAATCTATTCGTTAATAAAAAATGCGAAAGAATCGGGGGAAAATCTGCCGAGAACAAGCCGTACAAAAACTCTGTCGGCTATTCCTATGGTGGACGGCTTGCCGTCTACCCTTGAAATTCCTAAGCGGAAAACTTCGTTTTCGTCCATATTGAGTTTTGCTTTATCTAAAGAAAGGTTAAAAACCACTCTATCGTCTAATTTTTTATAGTCGAGTTTTATTGCTTGTTTTCGCTCTTCAATTCTTTTACCAAAAAACGACTGCTGTGGGTTTTCAGGAAAGGATAATCCAAAGCGTGAAAACGAGAAAGGTGCAGATAGATGGAACATTCTAAATTCAGGCATTATATCAAAGCGAATATTTTCATCAGCGTCCTTTGCCGTAAATTCAAGATTGATAACCCCGCCTTTTTCGCAAGCAGTAACGCAAGTGTTTTGGTCGATACTGCCGTCTGCGTTCACAAAGTATAGCGGTTTTGATGAACCTTTATCTTTTGCAATCTTGCATACCCTAGCATTGTCTTCTTCGCCAAGATAAAAGGTTAGTGGTGGAAGATTATTATTCAATCTTTCTCTTACTTCGTTAAATTCAGTATCTAGTAGTTTTTTTAGTTCTGCTATTCGCCAAAGCAGTTTTTCCTTAAAGAATTTGTAGCCGAACGCTTCCGAGTGATAACCTAGCCTTGAATCTTTTTCGCACAGCGGAACGAGCGCGGCACTTAAATCCATTTCGTCGCGGACGATTTTTTGCATTTGGTTAAGGATTTCTATTCCGCCCTTTCCTATGCCGAGAAGTCGTCTTAACCTATAAAACTCTATGACGTTATGCGCGCTTCTTAATAAAACATCAATGGCTTTACTAACGCTTTGCTGTTCAAAATGAGCATATCCGTCGTTATCGTCAATCTCGCTAAAGATATTCGCGCCTTTTTTCCAATATTCGGTCATAAGCCTAGAAAGTTCAGCCGCCTCTTCAATAGAGTGCCCGTCAAGCAAACAGTCGCCTATACGGTCCGAGCCGACCATTTGAACGACCATCCACGTTGACGGCATAACTAGGTCAACGGGTTTAAGGTGTAAGGGGCAAACTGGTGAGTCGTGGAACGGTCCTAACCACGGCGCTGAGCAACTTACGGGGAAGTTTCGATAACTGTTTTCAAGCTCAATAAAGGCGTTTGCAGCAATCTCTGCGTTTTTGCCCCAGTATATGCCTGCAAGGTGAATTAAAAATTGTTTTTTGTCGGGTATAAACGGCTCGAAAGAAAGTTCGCACGCCGCCTTATTCATAAGTCCTGGATAGTTGCCCAAATACCAGCATTGAAGAACACCGCTTATACCGTGTTCACGCATAAATTTATACTTTTCGTAAAGTATTCCGGGTACTGGGATATACGGCACGGAAGATATTTCGTGTGAAGAACACGCTTGAATTTTAGCGTAAGTCTTAATTTTGCGCTTGGTGTTTTCTTCAAGCGATAATCTCATTGTTTTGCCTGGACCAACTTGAGCAAGCCAGTAGTCCATTGCAAGCCTTTCCTTGCCGAGTTGGTTGACGATCAGCATATCTTCAAAGTTTTGCATATGGATAACGTTTTTATCGCGGTGGGCGCAAGTGTCTATAAGTTCGTCGTCGTTCCAACCCCTTTGCGCGTAAGTCCAACTGATAAATTCGGCGTCGGGCTTAACCCTTTTAACGGCGTCGGCAAGCATTTTTTCGGTAGCGGCAAGCGTCGCGCCGTGGGTTTTGAATTTTTCCTTACACTTAGGGCATCTAAAAAGTTTATGCGACCCACAACCAGACAGCGCTTCGCCTGCGGTTATGTCTATAAGCCCTGCAAGGTTTGGTACGGCGGTAAAGAGTTTTTCCACCGCTTGATTAATATATTCTTCGCATTTAGGATTTGACGGACAAAAAAGATACACGTCGGGGTATCCCATTGCGCCTAGTAGTTCAGGGTGATTTTTAAGCGCGTCATTGCGGTAGGTTGACGCAGGCTCTATTACGAACAGATATATTTTTATGCCGTATTTTCTACATCTTTCTATGGTTGCGTTAAGTTTTTTTATTCGTTTTTCTGCGCCTTCACCGTGTTCGGGGATAATATCCGTTTTAACTAAGTCCCTAAAATTAGAACCTATCCATAGCCCGTTTATTCCGTCGTGCATAAGTCTATTTAGATATTCTTCAGGATAATAATCTATATCGCTGTCAAGTTCGTTGACCATGCCTTGATTATCGTTGTGGCTTGGCGGAGTGAAGTAACAGCGTGAAATTCTCGTGGTTATAAATGGAAATCTTTCGATAACGCCTTTTTGTAAAAACGCACCGTCTCTTCTTTGCATTTCGTCTTCAATAAAAATAAGAGCGCGCCTTATTCCTTCGGTGTCTTCTGAAAGAATACGGACTGAGTTTTCGGTAACTTCTATTTTATATCCTTCCTTTTTTCCGATAGCCGAATAAGCGGTTAGAATAGTTATTCCGTCGGGGGATAAGGGAATCTCGAACACTTTTAAGAATAACTTAAAATCGTCATATATAGTATCCAAAAGGTTTTCGGGGTCGGGGAAAGTAAAGTTAAGGTTTACCGCGCTTAATTTTAGTTCGGTATCCTTAGCCGCGCGCTTGTTAAAACCGAGCGATTTTTTCTCGTGAACGGGACGAGTGAGTTCTTTTATAAACTCTTGTTTTGGCTGTTTATCCTTAAAGGGGTCTTCGGTTATTCTGTATCGCATACTAAACTCCTAACGGTCGATAGTTCAATGATAATACATTTTATCTGTCAATTCAATATGAAAAGTTGACATAAAGTTATGAATATTTGATTTATTGATTAAAGTATATAGTTAAAGTCGGGTTTTGTCAATAACCAAAGTCTATATAAAATTAGCCGTCAAGTTTTTTTTGCAAGAAAGAGCGCATAAACATATTAATATAAGAAGTTGGCTAAACATATAAAAAGGTAAAATAATGGGATTTATTGACGACATAAAAAGGTGTTTTACACCCGAAGAAGGTATAAAAGAGCCGATATATAGGGCGGTGATTTTCGGGGACGGCGCGGTGTATCTGGAAAACGTTTGTCAGATATCGTACTATTCCTTGGACGAGATTAAATTATCTTTAAGGCACGGCGGACTAAAAATCAAGGGTGAAGAACTGTATATTAAAAAATATTGCGCAGGGGACGTGGTGATTTGCGGGAAAATAAAAAGTATAGAACGGACGTAGAACTTTACTGTATATACGAGATAAACGGGCTTAACCTTGACAGGTTTATAAACACGGTCAGAAAACGTGGTATAGACCTTTACGACGTAAAAAAATATTCAAATAAACGCATGCGACTTGCGGTAAAGTTTTCGTTAAGCCAAAATTTTTTTGCAATCGCCGAAGAATTGTGCTATAATATAAAAAAAGTAGGCGAAAGAGGGCGCGCTCGTCCGTTGTTTTCGCTACTGTCTTCGTTCGGGCTCGTTATCGGCGCGGCAATTTTTATTGCGGTTGCTATCCTTGCAAACGATATCGTCTTTGACGTGTGCTATTCGGGAACGGGCAAGATTTATCACCGCGAAGTGGATAAGTACTTAGAGAGCAAAGGCGTAAAAGAATATTCTAAGTTTTCGGATATCGACCTTATGCGCTTAGAAGACGGAATACTCGCATCTAACGATAGACTGTCGTTCGTCAGTTGCAAAAAGAAGGGCAACCGTCTTATGATAGAACTCGTTCTTTCCACAGAAAAGGTCAAGGCGTTAGACGGCAACGTCTACCAAATGGTATCTGATGCGGCGGGCGAAGTGGAAAGCGTTAAGGTTTATCGTGGGACGGCGGTTGTAAAAGTCGGGGATACGGTAAAGGTCGGCGACTTACTTGTCGACGGGTTTATGACTGTAAAGGATCAGACGGTAAAAACCAACGTCTTAGCGTCGGTTACGCTAATAGTTGATCAAACCGAAGAGTACGTATTGAGCGGTGACGATCAGGAAGAAAAAGCCGAACTGTTTGCTTTGAGCGAACATTTTGAAAAGGAAATAATATCTTCTCAGGTAGAAAAATTTCAGACTAATGAGGGATACTTATATAGGGTTACCCTAAAATACAGACGCGCCTTATGCGTCGGGTGAAAAGGAAACGGATATGCAAAAAACCAATTCGCAAAAGATTTTGCAATGGACAACCAAAGACGTCGTTCTTAACGTCTTAACGTATTTATCAAACGCCATCGTTTTGGTGTTGCTGTTTTATTTTACGCTGTACCTTGATGGACTTCGCGATCAGTTGGACTTACAAGCGTACTTTGCCAACGCAACCACGTTCGTATACTTCGTGGTGTCGCTCGTGTTTATTTTGGCGATAATGGCGTTCTACTTTATGTTTGAAGACAGAGATTTTCTAAAAAATGCCGTGAACTCGCAGATGTTGTTCTTAATTATAGAACTAACCATTATAATCTGCTACGCTAGCGGTAGTTATATCAACATCTATCTACGTCCGATTGCGCTTGCCGCGCTGCTTACACTTTTCGTGACGGGGAACAGAAGAAAAGCCGTGTTCATGAACATTATTTTCTGTTTGGTTATCTTTTTGTTCGACTCGTTCGGGACGACCGAATTTTCTATCGGCAATTATCCCGTTCTCGTAATGGGCTTTTCGTCGGGAACGATAGCGTGTTTTTGTATGGATAAGGTTTATTCTCGTCTTAAACTTTTGCTTATGAGCGTAGTAATATCCTTGCCAACCGTAGTGTGCGTAGTTTTATCCATTATGGAACAGGGCGGCGGAAACATAGTGGTCGCGCTTATCTGCGGCGCGTGCTCAGGTCCGCTTGCAGTAGCAACCTTTATGATACTGCTACCTATGTTTGAAACTCTGTTTAAGAAAGTTTCATGCTTTAAGTATTCCGAACTTACCGACCACAAAGCAAAACTTATCAAAAAACTTATTACCCAAGCCCCCGGAACTTTTAACCACTCGATAGTGGTATCCAACATTGCAGAGTCGTGCGCAACGGCAATAGGCGAAGACTCGTTGCTTGCTAGAACGTGCGCGTACTATCACGACATAGGAAAGTTAAGGCGTCCTGAATTTTTTAAGGAAAACCAAGCGGACAACGTCAATCCGCACGACGATTTAACGCCCGAACTTTCTGCAAACATAATTAAATCGCACGCTCAAGACGGTTATAAACTAATACAGAAAAACCGTTTGCCGCAAGAGATTGCCGACGTTTGTGTGGAACACCACGGAACGCTGCCGATACTTTACTTTTACGACAAGGCAAGAAAGTTCACCGACGGGGACGTAGACCTTGCGCAGTATTGTTATCCAGGGCCTAAGCCAAAGAGCAAGATAGCCGCAATAATAATGATAGCCGACGGGTGCGAGGCGGCGGCAAGATCACTTCAAGACCGTTCGCGTGAAAACGTTAAGACGGTGGTGAGAAAAATCGTAAACGATAGACTTGCGCTAGGTCAATTCGACGACTGCGAGATAACCTTAAAAGAACTGAACATTATTATCCATACGGTTGTCAATAACCTTACGGGTATATATCATAGCAGGGTTGAATACCCCAAGGTAAACCTTGACGGAATAGATTTGTAAATGCTTAAAGGAAGAAATTTATGGGAAGAATATTTATAGAGTGTCTTGATAGAAAGTTAAAACTTAGAAAAGTTGCAAAGGCTGTGTATAGAGCGTTAGGTCAGGTTTCTAGGTTTAAAGTAGAACTCGTCTTTCAGGACGGCGAAGATATGCACAACTTAAATAAAACCACTCGCGGTGTGGATAGTATAACCGACGTTTTATCCTATCCCACTTTGGACGGTATTCGCGGGAAAATCGTTCGTCCACAGGATTGCCCGACCGAACTTGAAGGTCGATATATCTTTATCGGCTCTATCGTTTTGTGTGACGAAAAAATTCGCGCGCAAGCACAAGAGTACGGACACAGCGAAGAAAGGGAAAGAGAATACCTTATTATTCACGGGTTGTTACACCTTTTCGGTTACGACCATATGACCGATTTCGACAAGAAAGAAATGCGTGATCTAGAAAAGAAAATCGTCGCGCTTTTGCACCCCGACGAACCCGAAGATAAGCCCGTGGAAGAACCCGTTCAAGCGGAAGAAGTAAAGGTCGAACTTGAAGAACAGCCTAGCGGAGAAGAACGGCAATGAGAAGTGGACAGGTTGCAGTAGTCGGCAGGGCGAACGCAGGGAAAAGCACGCTTATAAACGTTATGGTGGGAGAAAAGATCGCCATTGTTTCACCAAAACCGCAGACCACTAGGGATAGAATTTTAGGAATACTCACCACCGACGATTATCAAATAGCGTTTATTGATACGCCCGGTATATATAAAGCCGATAACCTATTAAATTCGGTAATGCAAAAGACCACTCAGGATTCGGTTGCAGACGTTGACTTGGTGCTTTTCGTTATGGACGCGCACGAAGGGATAAGCGATAATGACAGAAAACTTTTGTCTAAGTACACGGCGTTAGGTGTACCCACCGTGCTTGCGCTTACTAAAACAGATATAATGACCGAAAGCCTTTTGATAAGCGAACTCAAAGAACTTGCGGAAGAAAAGGTCGAAATCGTTCCCGTTTCTGCGAGAAAGGGCAGAAATATTAAGGAATTAATAAAGGTTATAGTGGATAAATTACCCGAAGGGGACAAGTTGTTTTCCGAAGACATAATATCCGACCGCTCGGAAAAGTTTATGATATCCGAGATAATGCGAGAGAAAATCTTGCTTAAATTCGACAAGGAAATTCCGCACGGAGTTGCTATAATTATAAACGAATTTAGGCTTTCCGAGAACGGAAAAACGTATAGAATAAGCCTTGATATAGTATGTGAAAAGGCAAACCACAAGGCAATACTTATCGGCAAGGGCGGCGCAGCGATAAAGGAAGTTTCGTCGTTTGCCCGTCAAGATATGGAAAAGTTTTTGGGAAGAAAGGTGTTTTTAACCACCTATGTAAAAGTCAAAGAAGACTGGCGGAACAGCGCGTTCCTTATGAAGGAATACGGCTACGGCGAAGAAGTTTAACCGTATAAAAACAAAGATAATCCACATACTCTCTTTTGGGAAAAGGAGAAGTAAATGGATAAAAAAGAAAAGAGCGGTACGCCAAGCGAACTTGCTTGGGCAGCGTTTAAGAATACGGGTAAAGTTTCTTATTACCGTTTATATAAAAAACTGACGGAAGAAGATTGATATGGAAGAAAAACTTAGCGGAATCGTTTTGGGCGGAGTAAACTTTGGCGAAAACGATAAAATACTAAACGTGTTCACCTTGGAAAAAGGTGTAGTTTCCGCTAAAATAAAAGGCGTAAAAAAGGCAGGCGCAAAACTAAAATTTGCAGCCGAGCCTTTTTGTTTTGCCGAATTTATTTTTTCGGTTAGGGCGAATATGCGAACGGTTATAGGCGCAAGTTTAATCGACAGTTTTTATCCGGTAAGGGAAGATATAATAAAGTATTTTGCCGCAGGCACGGTGCTAGAATTCGTCAGGCGGTTTTATAAGGAAAACATAACTTCCCCCGAAGGTTTTATATCTACGGTAAACGTGTTAAAAGATATTGCTTACGGCGACGGAAGCGCAAGGCGCAAGCTTATATCATACCTTATTGAAGAACTAAAAGATACAGGCTTTCAGTTGGACGTTAAAGGTTGCGCCACGTGCGAAAAAGAAATCGAAGGCAGAGTGTTTTTCGATTATCGTTCGGGGTCTTTTTATTGCGAAAAGTGCTTTGACGGCGTGGGGCGTGAAGTCAGTTTGGACACCTTGAAAACCTTACAGCGTGCAGAGAGCGGGCTTGATAGTATGGACGCGTTTGAAGTAAAAGCTTTAAAACTTTTATCGTATTATATCGAAAACCGCGCGGAAGAGTCTTTTAACTCTCTAAAAGAATTGATTAAAATTTTATAGAAAGTAAAAAAGCACCCTAATATCAGTTGAAAAAAATTTTTATTTATAGTAAAATGTATAAGTCAAATGACATAACAGTATAACAAAAATGCAATTTAGGAAAACATTTAGGAGGAAACAAACGTAATGAAGTATGTTTATTTGTTTAGTGAAGGCGACGCGTCGATGCGTGAGCTTTTGGGCGGAAAGGGTGCAAACCTTGCAGAAATGACCAAAATCGGTCTTCCCGTTCCCCAAGGCTTTACCATTTCAACCGAAGCTTGCACTAAATACTATGAAGACGGAAAGCAGATCAACGATGAAATCATGGGTCAAATCATGGAATATATCGTTAAAATGGAAGAGATTACCGGCAAGAAGTTCGGTGATCTTGAAAACCCCTTGCTCGTATCCGTTCGTTCGGGCGCAAGAGCGTCTATGCCGGGTATGATGGACACCATCTTAAACCTTGGTCTTAACGAACAGGTTGTTGAAGTTATGGCTGAAAAGAGCGGCAACGCAAGATGGGCTTACGACTGCTACAGAAGATTTATACAGATGTATTCCGACGTCGTTATGGAAGTCGGCAAAAAATACTTTGAACAGCTTATCGACAAGATGAAAGAAGAAAAGGGCGTTAAACTTGACGTTGAACTTTCTGCTGAAGATCTTAAAGAACTCGCTAACCAGTTCAAAGCAGAATACAAGGCTAAAATCGGTAGCGATTTCCCCTCAGACCCCAAAGAACAGCTTATCGGCGCAGTAAAAGCTGTATTCCGTTCGTGGGACAACCCCAGAGCAAACGTATATCGTCGTGATAACGATATTCCTTACAGCTGGGGTACGGCAGTAAACGTTCAAGCAATGGCGTTCGGTAATATGGGCGACGATTGCGGAACGGGCGTTGCGTTCACTCGTGACCCTGCTACCGGTGAAAAGAAACTTATGGGTGAATTCCTTACTAACGCTCAGGGCGAGGACGTTGTTGCAGGTGTTCGTACACCGATGCCTATCGCTCAGATGGCTGAAAAATTCCCCGACGCTTATAAGCAGTTTGAAAACGTTTGCAAAATCCTTGAAGATCATTATAGAGATATGCAGGATATGGAGTTCACCGTTGAACACGGCAAACTCTATATGCTACAGACCAGAAACGGTAAGAGAACGGCTGCGGCTGCGCTCAAGATCGCATGCGACCTTGTTGACGAGGGCATGATTGACGAAAAGCAGGCTGTTTTAATGATCGACCCCAGAAATCTTGATACCCTTTTACATCCTCAGTTTGATGCAAAAGCGTTAAAGAGCGCGAAACCCGCGGCAAGAGCGCTCGGCGCATCGCCTGGTGCTGCTTGCGGTAAAATCGTTTTCACCGCAGAAGATGCTAAAATCTGGAAGGCTAGAAAAGAAAAGGTTATTCTCGTTCGTTTGGAAACTTCACCAGAAGATATCGAAGGTATGAAAGCATCACAGGGTATCCTTACCGCTCGTGGCGGTATGACTTCTCACGCAGCAGTTGTTGCTCGTGGTATGGGTACTTGCTGTGTTTCTGGTTGCTCGGCTATTTCTAACTTCGACGAAGACACTAAGACTTTCGTTCTTGCTGGCAAGACCTACAAGGAAGGCGATATACTTTCTATCGACGGTTCTACTGGTAACATCTACGACGGCGCAATCCCCACGGTAGACGCAACTATCTCTGGCGATTTTGGTAGAATTATGGCTTGGGCTGATAAGTACAGAGTACTCGGCGTTCGTACTAACGCTGATACACCGAAAGACGCAGCAAAGGCAAGAGAACTAGGCGCAGAAGGTATCGGTCTTTGCCGTACCGAGCACATGTTCTTTGAAGGCGACAGAATCGACGCGTTCCGTGAAATGATTTGTTCGGATACTCTTGAAGAGAGAGAAAAAGCACTCGACAAGATTCTTCCCATGCAGCAGGGTGACTTTGAAAAACTTTACGAGGCTTTGGAGGGTAACCCCGTTACTATCCGTTTCCTTGACCCACCGCTTCACGAGTTCGTTCCCGTTGCGGAATACGATATTGAAGCACTCGCTAACGCGCAGGGTAAAACCGTTGCAGACATCAAAGCAATCATCTCGGCTCTTCACGAAGCTAACCCGATGATGGGTCACCGTGGCTGCCGTTTGTCGGTAACTTATCCTGAAATCGCAAAAATGCAGACTAGAGCGGTTATCCGCGCAGCAATCAACGTTCAGGCTAAACACCCCGACTGGAAGGTTGTTCCTGAAATCATGATTCCGCTAGTTGGCGAAGCAAAAGAACTTAAATACGTTAAGAGCATAGTAGTTGCAACTGCTGACGAAGAAATTGCAAACGCAAAATCTAACTTGAAGTATGAAGTTGGTACTATGATTGAAATTCCTAGAGCGTGCATTACCGCAGACGAAATCGCAAAAGAAGCAGAATTCTTCTGCTTTGGTACTAACGACCTTACTCAGATGACCTACGGTTTCTCTCGTGACGACGCTGGTAAGTTCTTAACTGCTTACTACGACACCAAGATTTTTGAAAACGATCCGTTTGCAAAAATCGACCAGAACGGCGTAGGCAAACTTATGGATATGGCTGTTAAGCTCGGAAGAGGCGTACGCGCAGAAATGCATTGCGGTATCTGTGGCGAACACGGCGGCGACCCCTCGTCAATCGAGTTCTGCCATAAGATCGGTCTTTCTTACGTTTCTTGCTCGCCTTTCCGTGTTCCGATTGCAAGACTTGCAGCGGCACAGGCTCAGCTTAAAAATCCTAGAAACTAAGTTAAGATTAAACTAAAATCAAAACCGACGGAAAATTTCCGTCGGTTTTTTTGTGCTTACGCTTGAAAATATTTAAGTAATGCCATATAATAAGTAAAAACGCTGTTTTTATTAGGGCGGAAAAATAATGAAAGTAGAATTTTTTGTTGACTGGGGATATAGACATATTTATTTTGACGAGAAATTTTTACCAACTTTTTGTTTTGACGGACATGTCAACGTAAAGGGTGGTAAGTTGCTTGATATAAAACGTTTGGAATTTCAAGAAGATAGATTTGGTTGTCACGTTTTAACCCCAGTTGCCGTGCCGTACGGAAATACCGAGTGGACTTCAACCATTTGTAATCGTTACGACGGTTTTGCTTTTTCGGTAGACGGCGATGAAAATACCACCATAGAAATTAAAACTGTTTCTGCAAGCGGAAAATTTACGCTAAAAGAATTGTTCGAGAAAAAACATCTTGTTTTTGACCTTGAAAATCCTTTCTTGCTTGCCGCAATGCACGTATATATGCAAAAAGACGAGTGGTATTTAGCCAAGCAAAAGCAAGGTGAAATCCGCATCAAGGGCGAAAATTTTTCCGGGGCGCAAAACACCTTTTTCGGTGTAAACGGCGTTGTTGTTCCTTGCGGAAAGAGTGTTAGTGCTACTTTTGATTTTTTTGAAGAAACGACTAAGGAAAATGAACTTCAAATACAAGGTGCTATTCGTGTAATTCAAAGCCGAAACGAAAATCGCGACCTGTCGATAAGCGGTGTTGCTGATTTTGAAGTGTTAATTAACGGCAACAGCGTTTACAAAAACAGTAAATATTCGTGTGACTGGGACCATCAATCGCAACATTTTGAAGAAACGTTTTTCTCGATACCTACTGCTGTTTTGCAAAACGGCAAAAACCAAGTCGAAATAGTCAACCATGACGGTTCGATAGTCGTTTTAGCACAGATGGTTAGGCTGTTTACTAAACGATTAGAGCATTTACAAATATTATCTTGCCCGAAATGGCTTAATAAAGGACAAGTTTTTTCCGTGCGAGTATTTGCATTAAATTCTGCGAAAGTTTTAATTACTTGTAGCGAAGGCGTGGTCGGGTGTGACCCAAGTGGAAAATATGAAATTCACGAAAACACCAACAATATTTTTACGCATGGTGAAAACCAATACTTTTTTAAGGCGACAGGAAAAGGAAAGGCGGAAATTACTTTTACCGACGCTATCAAGGGGAAGAAGTCGGTTGCAGTTATAGAAGAAATCTGGGAAGGTCCGCGAGAAGAAATCGAGCCTAAAACGGGTATTGAAATAAAGATAGACCAACCCGAAACCTATCAATACTATTTGCAAAAAATGATAGACGAGCAAATGGGTAACTACGTCGTTTTGCGCGGTTATAGAACGTGGAACGTTCCCGTAGATAAGATTTATGATTTTGCTGCAAAGTGCAAAAAGCATCAGGTGTATACCGACGTTATTATGCACGGTTTAGTCAAGTCTTGGCTTTTGCAAGCGGTTATCGACGCGTCGAAAGAGTATAATTTTGCCGTGGGTGGACACGAGCGCACGGGGATTGTTTATTGGGGCAATTACTTTGATAATCCGTCGGTTACGACCATGGATCAAGCCGAACGCTTGACGGTGGAAAAATTTAAGACCGACTATAAAGAGTTGAAAATAGGCGATGCAAAGGTGGCAATGGGTGATTGTACCAGCGGCGCAAGGTATGCATATAAGGCAGGCTTTGACATTTTGCGTCACGAAACCTATTGCGCAAACCACCTTACCATTTTGCCAGATGCCCGTGGTAGCGCAAGAGCGTATGGCAAAAACGTTTGGGGCGCGCACGTCGCATCGCAACACAATTTTCAAGCGGAATTAGAAACGGCTATAAATAGATACTGGCTAGCAATGTATCTGCCTTGGGTTTTTGGGGCGAACTTAGTGTTTGAAGAAGATAGTTTGTTCCAAAACAACAAATATTACCGCATGGTAAACGACGATTATATGACGTCGGAAAAGCAAAAGGTGACGGCTGAGTTTTATAAGCATATCCAAACGCATGCAAGAAAAGGAAAACCGCAAGTCGATTTTGCGTTTATTCAAGGCAGACACGAAGCACCGTTTACTGCAATATCTTCGTGTAACGCTAATATGAAACGTTTATACGACCACGAAGATAGGCGCATTTGGGGCAAAAACGGCTCACCCGAAGAAGAGTGGGGACATCGTCAACCGGAAAAAGGTATGCACCTACTAGAAATCGTCGCGCCGAATATTTATTTAACGCCACTAAATCAAGACGCGTATAAAACTAGAAAGGTTTTCGCGTCTAACCCGTACGGCGAGTGGGACTTCTTGCCGATAGAAGCAACGCAAAACGCTTACGCACAGTATAAGATTTTGTTTATGCTGGGCTGGAATACGATGGCAAAAAATGCGGAAGGCGTAGACGACGCGTTTAATAACGATTACGAACGCTTGAAAGCCTACGTTAATCAAGGCGGAGTTATCGTTTTATCCGTTCCGCAACTCTCTCAAAGAGTGGACAGAAAGTTATTTCACGACTGGGAAAATGCCGAACTTTATAATGACGGTGACGTCAGCGATTTGTTTGGCGTTAGCATAGGAAAGCCTTGCGACGAGTTGTCGGGGAATATCGAGTGCGTGAATTTTGCTGAAAAAGATTACACGGCAACAAGAGATTTAATACGCTTACCGTCCAAAAATGAAGATGAAGACGGCGATTGCCGTTTGGCGGAAATTATATTGAACGACGCCGAAGTCTGCTTAAAAGACGCAGAAAGTCTTCGTCCGCTATTAGTTAGAAAAAAACTTGGCAAAGGCTATGCGTATTTGCTTTGTACTTATGCTTACCCAGGGCATGAAAAACTTAAATACATTTCGGCAAATATTATGCAAACCTTGCTAGAAACTTACGTTAAAAAGGATATTTTCGTGCGTGATAAAACTAAGCAAGTTTACTGGTCGGATTGGAAAAACGGTAACTGCGGCAAATTATATCTTTTAAATATTGACTGGACAAAGCCAGGTAATAAAAAGAGCGTGGAAATAGTAAAAGATGATTTTTCTTTTTCGTGCGACGTGGAAGAAAATAATCTTTTAGAAATCGCGTATCAAAATCAAAGTGCCGTATACGCAACAACCCAACAAGTAAACGTTGTGGCGAGCGCGGAAGATACGAACGCCTATGAAATCTACGGTTTTGGCGTATACGATTTGCACGTTGTTTCTCATAAAAAAGCACGAGTTACTATTGACGGAAAAGAAATTGCCCAAATGGCGGTAAAGGAACAAATTATCTCGATAAAACTTAACGGTAAATCTATGTTGCGTTTACAAAGAGATTAAAAAAAGAATAAGTTAAATCAAAACCGACGGAAATTTTCCGTCGGTTTTTTCATACAATAAAGGTATGCTAAATAATGCCTATATTGATTTAAGAAAACTTAAAAACAATGCCCTAACAGTTAGGAAAAAGTTGCCTAAGGGCGTAAAGTTTTGCGCGGTAGTAAAAGCCGACGCATACGGTCACGGGGCAGAGACGGTTGCTGCCGCGCTATATAATATTGTGGACTGCTTTGCCGTCGCCCTTATTGAAGAAGGGATATCGTTAAGATTAAGCGGTATAGATAAGGAAATATTAGTTTTAATACCTTGCCAAAAATCTGATTTAGAGCGCGCAGTCTATTATAATTTAACGTTGACCGTCGCGACGGTTGCCGACGTTTTAGGTATAGAAAAAGAAGGTAAACGTCAAAATAAGCAAGTGTCCGTTCACGTTAAAATAAATACGGGTATGAATAGACAGGGCGTTGATAATCTTAACGAACTAGAAAAAATCCTAGAAAAAATTCAATCGTCAAAACACGTTAGGCTGGGCGGTGGATATTCGCATTTTGCTGAGCCTGAAAATAAAAAAGCACTAATCCGTGCGCAAAATGCGTTTTTACTTGCAAATAATCTCGTTAAGCGTTATAATAATAAAGCAATTCTGCACATATCGGCAAGTGGCGGATTTTTGCAAGGCGCATATTTTGACATGGTGAGAATAGGAATACTTCTATACGGTTATAAACCGTTCCCGTGCGAAAAAATATCCGTTTCACCCGTAATGAAAGTGTGTGCCCCTATGCTTACAAAACGGCGGCTAAAAAAGGGCGAGTCCATGCTGTACGGAAATTGCCCTAGCGGTATAGAGCAGGACGTAAGTCTTGTGCGGTACGGTTACGCAGACGGCTTGGCAAGAAAAAATATCGTAGGGCAGTTCAATAATCGCTGTATGGATTTAACGGCTTTAACTTCGGTTAAAACGTCGAACGGCGAGGCGGTTATTATGGACGATGCGGAATTATTAGCAAAAGAATACGGCACGATAAGTTACGAGATTTTAACTAGCGTAGCAAGTCGCGCTCAAAAAATTTACATACGTTAAAGAGGGTTATGGTAAATGAAAACTTTTTGGTACTACGTTAAGCAAATGTTCATACCGATAATGTATTTGTTTATTTTCGACATTATCGCGTTGGGAATTTTGTGTATTGGCGACAACTTAATCGCGCTTAAAGTCATATTACTTCTCGTAAGTCTTGGCTTTTATGCGTTCATCTTGGGCGCGGTGTTCTATAAGGACGGACAGGCTGCGTATAAAGTTCGCATAGCAAACGATTTAAGTCGTGAACAGATTATTAAAACCGGTAAAGATATCCCCTTAAAACTCAACGAAGAGTACAAGCCGTGGAAAGGCTTTTTAATCGGCGCAATAAACTGTATTCCACTCGTTATTTTTATGCTTATCCACGTTATATTAACGGCGGGTAAAGACCCCGTTACAGCAACTAACACTTGCGGCGCAATCGCGGCTCTAATTTATATAGCGTTTTTTGCGTTTATGCAGGTCAATAGCACGGTGGCGTTGACGGCGACAGCCTATTATTTTGTGTTCATTGCAGTCCCGATTTTTATTGCTATCCCCGGAGTTTGTTATTATCTCGGCGGAAGAAAAATAGAACTTCAACAACAACAAATAAAAGAAAAACACCGCATGATTTACGGAGATAAGTCTTGAGAATAGTCGGTGGTAAATACGGCGGTAGAGTGCTTTCGGGGTTTGAAGGAAAAGATATTCGCCCTACTTCCGATAAAGCAAGGGAAAGCCTTTTTAATATTTTAAGAAACAGAATTTACGGAAGTAATTTTTTGGACTTGTTTTGCGGCACGGGTGCTATCGGTATTGAAGCCATTTCTCACGGCGCAAAAACCGTTACCTTTAACGATATTGAAAGAAAGAGTCTTGCCGTCTTAAAAAGCAATCTGGAAAAATTAAAAGTTACCGAAGACTATAAGATAACCAACTTTGATGCCCTTAGTTTTTTAATGCGTAGTGGACCTGTATACGATATAATATATATAGACCCACCGTATAAGATGGATATTTACGACAAACTTTTAAAACTATCCGTAAACGCCCTAAATGATGGCGGAATAGTAATTTTTGAAAGTGAACAGCCTTTTGACGGACAGGTGGACGGGCTAATAAAATACGACGAGAGAAAGTACGGCAGGGCAAGACTGACCTTTTATAAAAAGGGGGAATAAATTTATGAGAACGTGTGTGTTTGCAGGAACGTTTGACCCGATTACCAAAGGGCACGAATACGTCGTCAATAAATGCCTTGAAACCTTTGACAAGGTGGTTATTGCCGTGGGCGTAAACGTGGATAAAAAACCGCTTTTTTCTTTAGAAGAACGCGTTGATATCATAAAAGAAACCTTTAAGGGTGATGAAAGGGTAGAAGTTGCTACCTTTAATGGTATGCTCGTTGAGTTTATGAAATCGCGCGGCATAAAGCATACGGTAAGGGGACTTAGAAACCAAGACGATTATAAGTACGAAACCACGATGGCGCACTTTAATCAAGATATGTACGACGAGATTATAACTATGTATATACCAACGCCGTCCGGACTGACTTACGTCAGCTCTTCTGCAATAAGAAATATAATCGCGCTGTCGTCGGATATTTCCGTTTACGTTCCAGACCGCGCTATAAAAAAGATTAACGAGATACTTAAAAGCAGATAATATAAACAATCGGTGCAATCATAAAGGAAACGACCGCCTGTAAAACCTTGGCAACAAGGAAAGGGGCGGTCTTTATTTTTGCCTTTTTTAGGTATGCAACCGACTGCGCTATTACCGATAGTCCGCCAAAACCGCATATAAACGCACTTATTAAAAATCCGCTTAAACCGATACCAAACTCCGACAAATTTTTAAGCCCTTTGGTGCACTCGAAAAGTCCAAGCACGAGCGGCTCAGCGTTATCGCCAAGTATAACCGACAATAATTTTATAAATGGTGATAAAACGTTGTAAAAAAGTAAGATTTCGGTAAGCAGATAAAATATAGTAATAAGTCCGCCGACTACTAAAATAGATATTACCGAAGAATACGCGCTTTCGTATAGTAAGTTGTCTATTTTGCCATTAAAATTAAAAGCGGCTTGGATTTTAGGTTTATCATTTCGTTTATAAAAAGAAAAGATAATACCTATAATGACCGAAGATAAAAAGTGACAAAAAAATAACGCTAATCCAAACGCCGTGGATCTAAACATTAAACTTCCCACGCTGCCGATTAAAAACATAGGTGACGACGTCGAACAAAGCGCGGCGGCGCGTATTGATTCAGTATCGCCTATAATCCCCTTTTCTTTTAGGTCGGATACCGTTTTTGCGCCCACAGGGTATCCTGATATCAAACTCATAAGATAACAAAACCCGACCGCGCCGTTCACGTTAAATACCTTGTTAAATAACGGCGATAATTTGTTTGAGATTTTGGAAGTGACGTTAAGCGACGATAGGATTGCGGTTATAAAAAAGTACGGAAAAAGGGACGGCAGAACGACAGCCGCCCAAAGTCCAACCCCGTCCGTTACGGCGGCGGTAAAATTTCCCGTGCATAAAATCACCGAAAAACTCAAAAGCACGAGAAAAAAGGCAAATTCAAAAAATCTGTTAAAGGTTTTAGTCATAATATATTGTATTATGACTTGAAAAAAAATATGGGATATGTTAAAATATTTCTATGGATTTATTTGATTTTGCAAAAGAGAAACAACAAGAAACTTCCGCTGCGCCGCTTGCCGAGCGTATGCGCGCAAGAAACCTTTCGGAGTTTTTAGGACAAGACCATATCGTTTCCGAAACAGGACTACTTCGCCGCGCCATAAAACTCGATAGGCTAGGCAGCTGTATTTTTTGGGGACCGCCCGGGTGTGGAAAGACCACGCTTGCAAACGTCATAGCAAACAGCACCGACGGAAAGTTCGTAAAATTAAACGCCGTCAACAGCGGTGTTGCCGACGTAAAGAGAGTGGTTGACGAAGCGCAGACCAACCTAAAACTGTACGGAAAAAAGACCTATCTTCTTCTTGACGAGTGTCACCGCTTTAACAAGACACAGAGCGACAGTCTTCTTCCTGCAATCGAAAAGGGCGATATAATATTTATCGGTTCTACTACCGAAAATCCGTTCGCGGCAATGACCCCTGCAATAGTTTCTAGGTGCAGAGTTTTTGAACTTAAACGCTTATCGGAAAACAACATTATTCAAGCCTTAAAAAAGGCTATTAACGATAAAGAACGCGGCTTAGGCAATTACGACCTTACCGTGGAAGAAGACGCGATAGCGCACATTGCAAAGACGGCGGCAGGTGATTTAAGGGTGGCGTATAACGCGTTAGAACTCGCTGCGCTTACCACCAACCCCGACGGAAACGGAAAAATCACCGTTACGCTAAAAGACGCTGAAGAATCTATCCAACAAAAAGCCTTGTCGTTTGACGAAAATCTGTATTACGACCTACTGTCGGCTTTTTGTAAATCGTTAAGGGGAAGTGATTCGGACGCTGCGCTATATTACATGCAAAGACTTGTTCAGGGCGGTTGTGATCCGCTACTTCTTGCAAGGCGGTTAGTCGTGCACTCGGCGGAAGACGTGGGACTAGCAGACCCCAACGCCTTAGTGGTTGCAACCAACGCGTTGGTTGCCTTCCAAAACCTAGGACTTCCCGAAGGACTTATACCGCTATCCGAAGCCATAATATACGTTTGCGAAGCGGAAAAATCTAACACCGTAGTCGAGGCAATGTACGCCGCAAAAGACGACGCGGTAAACGCTAAGGACGACACCGTTCCAGCCCATCTAAAAAATTACGAGTTTGCGTCTAAGGACGATAAAAAATTAAAGTCGCTCTATAAATATCCACACGATTACGGCGGATACGTCGAGCAACAGTATCTTCCCGACGCGCTAAAAAATAGGGTTTATTATAAGCCTAAAAATAACGGATACGAAAACCAGATTAAACAAATAAGATTAAATAAAGGGAAAAAGTAATTAATGCAATCGCTTAGGGAATTATATAAAATAGGTATCGGACCGTCTAGTTCACATACCATAGGACCTGAAAAAATAGCAGAGTTTGTGCTTGAAAAATATCCCGATTGTGAATTTAAGGTTGCGCTTTACGGTTCGCTGTGTTATACAGGTAAAGGGCACGGAACGGATAGGGTGTTGAAAAAAGTTCTAGGCGAAAATACGGAAATAATCTTTGATAATTCTGTATCGGCAAAAGATTTACCGCACCCAAACACCATGGACGTGTTGGTCTATAAAGACGGCAAACAAATAAACAAAGTTCGGGCGTGTTCGGTTGGCGGCGGCAGTATTAAGATTGACGGCGTAGAGTTTGTTGAATCCGATGGGATTTACAAACACGATAAGTTTTCAGAGATTAAGGATTACGTTATTGAAAAAGGCATAAGGATTTGCGACTACGTTTATCAGACCGAACCCGATATTAAAGAGTACTTAAAACGCGTATGGTCTGTAATGAAAGACTGCGTTGAGCGCGGACTAAAAAAGAGTGGAACGTTACCCGGCGGACTTAATGTAGCAAAGAAAGCTAAATTTATTTTTGAAAGCACGGATATTTTTGTAAGAGATTCTTTGCTTAGGAATAAACTTACCTGTGCTTACGCCTTGGCGGTAGCAGAAGAAAACGCCGATAACGGGACTATCGTTACCGCACCGACGTGCGGTGCTGCCGGCGTATTACCAGCGGTGCTTTATTATGCGTATAAGAACGAACACGTTTATGAAGACCTTATAATTGATGCCCTAGCAACGGCTGGGCTTATAGGTAATATCGTTAAGACTAACGCATCAATAAGTGGCGCAGAGTGCGGTTGTCAAGCGGAAATAGGTACGGCGTGTTCAATGGCTGCTGCCGGCATAGGTGAAATTTATTCGCTCTCGGTTGATCAGATAGAGTGCGCGGCGGAAGTTGCTATGGAACATAACCTAGGTCTTACTTGTGACCCTGTTTTAGGACTCGTACAAGTACCGTGTATAGAGAGAAATACAATGGCGGCTATGCGCGCATTTGATTCTTTTTGCGTTGCATATTATCTTGCGCCTATGCGGAAAATTCCTTTTGACGTTATAGTCAAAACAATGTATGAAACGGGCAAAGACTTAAATCAAAAATATCTCGAAACCGCTCGTGGCGGTATCGCAAAAAATTATAAAATTTATTAAAGGGACTAAACAATGGATTACTCAATTAAACTCAGTAAAGAATTTAGCATCAGAGCCGACCACTCGGCAAACATTATTCAGCTTATTGACGACGGCAACACTATTCCGTTTATAGCAAGGTATAGGAAAGAGGCGACGGGCAGTTGTGACGACCAAGTGTTGCGTGAGTTTTTCGATAGGCTTAAATACCTAAGAAACCTTGATAAAAGAAAGGAAGAAATCGTTTCGTCAATAACCGAACAGGGCAAGATGACCGACGAGATTATGATAGCCCTTGCCGGCGCGGAAACGCTTACTGAGGCGGAAGACGTTTACCGTCCTTACAAACAGAAAAGAAAAACGCGCGCGAGTGTTGCTGCAGAAAAAGGTCTTACTCCGCTTGCAGAGTTTATTTTGGAACAGTCTGACGGCGACGTGTTGGTAAAAGCCAAAGAGTTTATCAGCGAAGAAAAGGGCGTTGCTGACGAAAATAGCGCGTTAGCAGGCGCGGCTGATATTATTGCAGAGCGTATTTCCGACGATGCAGAACTTAGAAAAACTTTAAGGAAGAAGATAGGCGAAGTCGGCGAACTTTCTTGCAAACTTTTGGAAAATGAAAACGCTAAGACTTACGATATGTACGCTGATTATTCTGAAAAGATTGCAAAAATTCCTTCACACAGAATTCTTGCCGTAAACCGCGGTGAAAAGGAAGAGTGTTTACGCGTTAATATAACCGTTGATAACGACGCGTTTATAAGCGCGATTAACTCTATATACGTTAAGAACGATACACCGTCTGCAAAGATAGTTGCTGAAGCTGCGGCAGACGCTTATTCTCGTCTTATTTTCCCGTCGATAGAAAGGGAAGTTAGAAGTGATTTGACAGAGAAAGCAAGTGAACAGGCTATAAAGATGTTTGAAGTCAATCTTCGTCCCTTGCTTTTACAGCCACCGCTTAAAGGCAAGATTATTCTAGGTTTAGACCCTGCGTACAGAACGGGCTGTAAGATAGCGGTAATAGATTCCGAAGGCAACGTCTTAGATACTGCGGTAGTGTTCCCCACTCCGCCACAGAATAGGATTGAAGAAGCGCAAGCGATATTACTAAAACTTATAAAGAAACACGGCGTTTCCATTATCTCAATCGGTAACGGAACGGCAAGCAAGGAATCGGAAATATTCGTTGCGAACATGATTAAAGAGAGCGGTCTTGACCTTTCGTACGCCGTAGTAAACGAGGCTGGCGCGTCAGTTTATAGCGCGAGCAAACTCGGCGCGGAAGAATTTCCCGATTACGAACCTGCGCAGAGAAGCGCGGTATCAATCGCAAGACGACTTCAAGACCCCTTGGCAGAATTAATAAAGATTGACGTTAAGTCCATAGGCGTAGGTCAGTATCAGCACGATATGCCGGAAGCAAGACTTGAAGAAATTTTGGGCGGCGTAGTTGAAGACTGCGTAAACAGCGTCGGCGTTGACCTTAACACCGCATCACCTAGTTTATTGTCGTTCGTTGCAGGACTTAATAAAGGTATAGCAAAAGAGATAGTTAAGTATAGAGCGGAACAGCCGTTCATTAAGAGAGAAGATTTATTAAAAGTTAAAAAACTAGGTGCGAAAGCGTTTGAGCAATGCGCGGGATTCTTGCGTATTATCGGCGGGAACGTTCTCGATAACACGGGCGTTCACCCCGAATCTTACCCTGCGGTAGAAAAACTTCTCGACGCTGTCGGTTATACTCTTAACGACGTAGCAGAAGGCAAAATAGGGGATTTAATTGCCAGAATAGAAGAGAAAGGTTGGGAAAAGACGGCAGAGATTAGCGGCGTTGGTGTTCCAACGTTAAAAGATATTTCCGCAGAACTTTTAAAACCGGGTAGGGATATTCGTGATAGTTTACCAAAGCCCATACTTAGAAGTGACCTTATGGATTTATCCGACCTAAAAGAAGGTATGGAAATTAACGGCACGGTAAGAAACGTAATAGACTTCGGCGTGTTCGTCGATATCGGCGTGCATCAAGACGGCTTAGTGCATATTTCCCAAATTTCCGATAATTACGTTAAGCACCCGTCCGACGTGTTAAAGGTTGGCGATTTGGTCAAGGTAAAGGTTCTAGGCGTTGATACGGTAAAGAAAAAGATTTCGCTTACTATGAAAACGACCGAACTTCCCCACGGTATAGCGGTTGGCAACCAAAAGACCGATAGGGAAAGAAAACAAGGTCGCCGTGACGCCGAGAAAAAACGTGAAGAAAAACGTCAATTAACCGACGAAGAATTGCGCGAACTTCTTTTGAAAAAGTTCGGTAGATAATTTTTAAGGGGCTATATACGTCGCAAAAGTTTGTCAAACGTCGGATTTCCTTGATTGTGTACGCTCAGTACACGCACTTCTGAAATCCTAGTTTTCCTGCTCTTGCTCGTATATAACCCCTTAAAACGTAACCAAGTAGTTGTTTTAAGACGGACAACCTGAATAGACGATCTAGGATTTTCCGTCTTAAAAAGTATTTACGATTTATGTAAAAATTAATACATTGTGTAATATTACATATAAAAATCTCTAAAAGTTTGGTGTATAATGTTGGCAAATAAAAACAAACTTTAAGAGGTGTGTTATGAAAAGAATGGTAATTGTTGGCGCAGGGTTTAGATGCTATCACATGTTTGCAAAAACTATTAGAGATAGATTTTCAGACCGTTGTAAAATAGTCGGCGTATGCGACCCTAACTATGAGCGTGCTAAGATTTATATCGATACTATCGACAAGGATATGAAGTATTACGACGACTTCGATAAAATGCTTGAAGAGTTAAAGCCTGACGCTGCGCTCGTAACTACTCCTGACGGATATCACCATAAATATATAATAAAAGCGTTGAACGCAGGCGTTGACGTTTATACCGAAAAACCCTTAACCACCACTCGCGAAAACTGCTTGGCTATTCGCGAGGCGGAAAAGAAAAGCGGCAAAAAGGTTACCATAACCTTTAATTGCAGATTTATTCCCTTCTTCGTTCAGTTGAAACAAGTTGTTGATTCGGGGATTATCGGTACGCCTTTGTCAATAAACTACGATTATCATTTACCGTATACTCACGGAGGCGACTACTTTAAGCGTTGGCATAGGTTTATGGAAATGAGTGGCAGTATGCTCGTTCATAAATCTACCCACCACTTTGACGTTGTCAACTGGATATTAAAAGACGATCCCGAATCGGTAATCGCGCTAGGTAACAGAGTATATTATGGTAACGACGACAGAGAACACGGTGAACGTTGCTTGCAATGCAAGTTTAAGGAAACCTGTACGAGTTTCGACTGGTTGGAAGACGATAGGGAAGATATTAAACTTTTATATTTCGGACCAGAAAAGGTTGACGGATATCAGCGTGACCATTGCGTATTTAAGCCCGACACCGATATTTACGACAATATGAGCGTATCCGTTAAGTATAAAAAAGGCGCGATAATGTCTTATTCGCTACACATGTTTAGCCCGAACGAAGGGTTTAGAATAAACATCACGGGAACAAAGGGAAGAGTGGAAATGAGCCACTTTGATTATCTCAAAAACGACTACGAAGAAATCACCGCGTTCCTTGACGATAATAGTACTCATACTATAAGATGTCCCAAAACTAGGGGTATGCATAACGGCGGTGACGACAGAATGCTCGATATGTTTTTTGCTGATAGACCCGACCCCTTGGGACAATGTTCAACGAGTTACGACGGCATTAAGTCTGCCATGATAGGTATTGCAGCCGTTGAAAGTATAAAGGAAGGAAAAAGGATAGAATTAACAGAATTCCTTGAAAGTGTAAAATAATGAAATTTGTTATCAACAACGTAAACGTAGTAACTGCCGACAAGATTATTTACGGCGGCGCGGTAGAAATCGACGGAAAAATAATAAGTAAAGTTTCCGATAGCGCGATAAGTAGCGAAAGAGAAATCGACGGACAGGGTAAATACCTTATCCCAGGGTTTATCGATATGCATTGTCACGGCGCAAAAGGACTAGACTTTACCGACTGTACGGCAAAAGAAATGGAAGAACTAGAAAAGTTCTATCTTTCGCACGGCACGACGACGATGGTTGCGACAACTCTTACGGCAAAGTGGGAAATAATAGAAAACAGTTTAAAGACTTTTTCCGAGTATTTAAGTTTTAATCCCGACGGCGTTTTGGTCGGCGTTCATATGGAAGGACCTTGGTTTTCACCTGCGCAAAGCGGTGCGCAAGACCCTTCGTTTATGAAAAAACCGAACGCGAAAGACCTTGAAGAATTAAAGAAAAAGTATCCGTTTTTGTTAAGGGTTTCGGCTGCCCCTGAAATCGACGAAGAAATGCAGTTTGGCAGAAAGGGCAAAGAACTTAATATAGTCGTTTCGGCTGGGCATACCGACGCCGATTTTGACACGATCGTAAAAGCAAACGAGAACGGCTATACGCTGCTTACACATTTTTATTCGGGCATGAAAGGCGTGACCAGAATAAACGCGTATAGGGTTGCAGGCGCGGTTGAGGCTGGATATTATCTTGACGATATGAACGTTGAGATAATTGCAGACGGCAAACACTTACCGCAAAGTTTACTTAAACTTATTTATAAATTAAAGGGCGCGGATAAGATATCCTTAATAACCGACGCGACTAGGGGTTGTGGCTTTAAAGACGGCACTAAGTCGTTTATAGGCACGAAAGAAGATCCTATGCCCATTATCATAAAAGACGGTGTGGCGTTTACCGCCGACGGGCAAGCGTTTGCAGGTAGCACTTCAACTTTCGATAAGATTTATAAAACTATGGCTAAAGCCGTCGGT
The DNA here is from genome assembly GCA_015055805.1 of Clostridiales bacterium. Lineage (GTDB taxonomy): Bacteria > Bacillota > Clostridia > Christensenellales > Borkfalkiaceae > UBA1259. The sequence goes on along the minus strand of SVHN01000002.1, from coordinate 30,026 downwards.
AACGACTTTGTGGCTCTGTCAAAAATGGCGTCTTATAATCCGGCAAAGATTATGAATTTTACCGATAGGGGTGAGATAAGGGAAGGAAAACTAGCCGACCTACTTTTGATAGACGAAAACTGTGAAATAGAAAAAATAATATATAAAGGAATAGAAATTAAATGAAACTTATTATCTCAAAAGACACTAAAGAACTAGGTAAGGCATCTGCCGATCACGCTGCAAAACTTATAAATGCAGCGATTGCAGAAAAAGGTTACGCGCGTATTCTTCTGTCGACGGGCGCGTCGCAGTTCCCTTTCTTTGAAGAATTTATCAAAGAAGATATCGACTGGTCAAAGGTTGAAATGTTCCACCTTGACGAATACGTTGGAATTTCCAAAGACCACCCGGCAAGCTTTAATAAATATTTAACCGAACGTTTTGTAAGCAAAGTTCCTCTAAAGAAAGCCAACCTTATAAACGGCGAAGACAATCCCGAAGAAACTATTGCGCGCCTTACGGCACTTCTTTCCGAGTGCCCCGTTGACGTTGGTCTTATCGGTATCGGTGAAAACGCGCATATCGCGTTTAACGATCCACCTGCGGATTTTGACGACCAAAGATTTTATAAGGTAGTAACTCTTGCGCCCAGATGCTTGCAACAGCAAATCGGCGAAGGCTGGTTTAAATCGGTTGAAGAAACTTATAAACAAGCAATTAGTATGACGTGTTCAAGAATTATGGCTTGTAAGCACATAATATCCGTCGTTCCCTATAAGGTAAAAGCAGAGGCAATCTTTAACACCTTAAACTCAGAACTTTCCGTAGACGTTCCCGCAACGCTTATGAAAAACCACGACGATTGCACCGTTTACTGCGATCCCGACTCAGCATCAATGCTTACGCCTGAATTAATAAAAAAATTTAATTAATAATATACGCCAACAAGAAAAACCGCTTGATTTTAGTCTAGCGGTTTTATTTTAACACAAAACTGGTGCTTAATAACAAAAAATGTTAATTTATAACAAAAATAGTCTATATGGTAAAAATTGTGTGAAAAATTTTCATAAAAAATTAAAAAACGGTGGTAAAACGCTTTACAAACTTTGTCGAAAGTAGTAAGATATCATTGTCGAAAGGGAAACCTACTCGGCACGAAAAAAAGCTCATCATTTTCCCCCTTATCATATATTATTCAGGAAGCAGTAACTTGTAGTTATTGCTTTTTGAATTTCTATGGGCTTTTTCATTTATTTGAGTAACAACTGAATATTGCTTCCTTCTCCTCCGCTATGCTACGGAGCACTAGTCGGTCAAGGGGGGCAATGTCAAAGTCGTGCAGGAAGCAGTAACTTGTAGTTATTGCTTTTTGAATTTCTATAGGCTTTTTCATTTATTTGAGTAACAACTGAATATTGCTTCCTTCTCCTCCGCTATGCTACGGAGCACTAGTCGGTCAAGGGGGCAACGTCAAAGTCGTGCAGGAAGCAGTAACTTGTAGTTATTGCTTTTTGAATTTCTATAGGCTTTTTCATTTATTTGAGTAACAACTGAATATTGCTTCCTTCTCCTCCGCTATGCTACGGAGCACTAGTCGGTCAAGGGGGCAACGTCAAAGTCGTGCAGGAAGCAGTAACTTGTAGTTATTGCTTTTTGAATTTTTTAAATGGTTTATATGCGGCGTTCTGCGTCGTTTACTGCTTTGCGTTTGGACTTCAATGACCAACAAGGTCAATTTCACCCCAAACGCATCGCGAGCCTAGCATAACTTGCATCTAACCCATTTAAATTTACTGTTTGGGTTTGACGTTATATTTTTTTGTAAAAAAATTTTACAAATTGATAGGCTTGTGGTAAAATGTTTTTATAAACGTTTAGGAGATTACTATGACTAAGGGTGAGATTGCAAAAGAGAATTTTATGACGGGACTTAACTGTTCGCAAGCGGTGGTTTTGGCGTTTAAGGAAGAAATGGGGTTAGATGAAACCTTATTGAAAAAGATATCCATAGGGCACGGCGGTGGATTAGCAAGACTTAGAAACGTTTGCGGGGCTGTGTCGGGTATGGCTATGGTTTTAAGTTATCTTAAATCGGACGGAATAGATAAATTAAAAATCTATTCGCTTATACAAGCGGCGTGCAAAGAGTTCTCAGATGCGGTGGGTTCGATAATCTGCTCTGAACTTTTAGACGGGGAAACCCTGAAAGATAAGTCGGCAGTACCTGAAAAACGCACCGAACAATATTATAAAAAGCGTCCGTGCGCAGACCTTTGTGTGCTTGCTGCGGATATAACCGCTAAATATTTACAAAAACAAATATAAAAGCAAAAAGACGGCTCGTCCTATTTTGGGAACGAGCCGTCTTGTTATAAGAAGATATTATGCGATATCTTGTTTAGAAAAACTGTCGGGGTTGAGTTTTTCAATCTCTCTATTAAACGCTTTTGACGAGAGAAGAATACAGCCAGCGGCAACAACTAATGCAATGTCAATAAAGACGTAAGAGTTATATATCAAACTGTAAACCCAGAAGTTTGTTGCACCTGCGTCCACAGCATACGCACCAAATGCAAATACGCCCGATAAAACGTGGCAGAAGAATCTTAGCGCGCCTGCAATTATTGCGGAAAGCGTGAACTTAACTTGCGGTACTTTGTCGAGAAGTTTTAAATCTGTCAAAACGCCTGCAAAGCATACCATTGAAAAGGCTATCGGGTAGTCAAGCAAGAACTGCGCGGGGTGAATAAGCCATGGATCTTGAACGGCTTGCAAAACACCGTACAAAAATCCGACTAAAAGTCCTTTTTTCGTTCCGTAAATATAAGAGAATAGCATTACGGGAAGAAGTGATACTAAGGTTACCGAACCGCCCGTTGGCATATCCCAAAGTTTAATATAGGATAGGGCAAAGGATAAAGACGCGCAAATTCCAGCAAGGGCAATACAATGCGTATCAAACGGTTTTTTGTCGTTTCTGCCAAGGAAAAGTGCGATTGTAACGGTTGCAACAATCAAAACCCCTGCAAAGACGTATAGCGCGGTTGGGTTAAGGTTTGCGTCTTCGCCCGTGTAATATCCGTCGCCATTAATATTGTTTGAAAAATGTATTCCGATTAAAACGAGGGTAACGATTAGGCAAACTACCAAAATCAAACCGAATATAGCGGTTACTTTTTTGGTGAGTGGCGATTGATTTTTGACGAGAACGAATAGCGTTATTCCACCAACTAGCGCAACGGATAGGGTTACAAGCAAGGGAACGAGAACGTATTTTATAACGTCAAGACTAACCCAGTTTTCCTCTAGGTACGCTACGTCAAACTTCTTTGAGATTTCTAATATAAGCAAGAAAATTCCCAAAGCCAAAGCGTAGAAAATAAAGCCTATCGCTGACTTTTTGATGAATACTTTCGATAAGTCTTTGTTAACCAAAAAGGTTATAAGATAACCGATAAGTATTGCTGCGACTATCCCGATTGTCAGCCATTTGGCAATCGGTTCAAGTGTGTCCGAAAGATATGCGGACGAGAGTAAGTTAAAAAGCATTTTGCCTCCTTCTATTCGCTATATAATGACAAAAACCGCACCCGATAACGGGTACGGTTATAAAGACTAAAAAGTTTGCACTTTCCTTCAAGCATTACCTTGCGGATTCAATGGTGTAATCTCAGCCAAAACGGCACCCATAGCGAATAATTAAATTTTTATTATCCAAATAATATCACATTTATTTTATTGCGTCAAGCAAAATATTGTGGTAAAATGTATTTCCAACAAAAAAGTTTTGCGTAAAAAATTACAAAAAAAGGAGCATATATATAATGTTTAAATTCTTTGCTTTTTTAAATCGTATGAAATACATTAAGCGTTGGTCGCTTATGCGCTCGGTGCGTTCAGAAAACATTATGGAACACAGTCAGCAGGTCGCGGTAATAGCCCACGCCTTAGCACTTATAAACAATAAAATATACGGCGGTAATATCGACGTGAATAAAGTCGTATTGCTTGCGCAATACCACGAAGTTGGCGAAGTTATAACAGGGGATTTACCCACGCCCATAAAATACTTTAATCCTGAGATAAAGACGGCGTATAAAGATTTAGAAAAGAACGCGTCCGTTCGCCTTTTGGGAATGCTGCCAGAAGAATTACAAGACGAATACAAAGAGTACGTTTTGCCCGACGAAGATAGTGAAGAATATAAACTTGTAAAATATGCCGATAGACTAGCCGCTTACTTTAAGTGTGTGGAAGAAGTAAAGGCTGGAAATTCAGAGTTTAAAAAGGCAAAAACTTCTATCGGCGCAGAACTTAAAGCCGTTAAAAACCCAGCGGTTGCCTATTATTTGAAAGAATTTGCGCCAGCATACGAACTAACTTTGGACGAACTGGATTAGATTTGTGCAAATTGTATATAAATAGCCGTATTATTTATAAAAAATGCCGTTGTAAAAAAACCTGAAAAGCAGTAAAATATAATAGAAAACAAAAGTCGGTAAGAACCGACTATGGAGGAAAATTATGTCAAGTTTGAATCTCAAAAACATCTATAAGGTTTATCCGTCAGGCGTAACCGCCGTTACGGACTTTAACCTTGACATCGAGGACAAAGAGTTTATCGTATTCGTTGGACCTTCTGGCTGCGGTAAATCAACCACTCTTCGTATGATCGCAGGCTTAGAGGAAATCTCTTCCGGTGAACTTTACATTGACGGTGTACTCGTTAACAACACCGCACCTAAGGACAGAGATATCGCGATGGTTTTCCAGAACTACGCGCTTTATCCTCACATGACCGTTTACGACAACATGGCGTTCGGTCTTAAACTCAGAAAAGTTCCGAAGCCCGAAATCGATCAGAGAGTTAGAGAGGCTGCAAGAATTCTCGGTATTGAAATGTATCTTTCCAGAAAGCCGAAGGCTCTTTCTGGTGGTCAAAGACAGCGTGTTGCACTAGGTCGTGCAATCGTTCGTGAACCGAAGGTATTCCTTCTCGACGAACCGCTATCTAACTTGGACGCTAAGCTCCGTTCACAAATGAGAACCGAGATAACCAAGCTCCATAACAGACTTGCTACCACCTTTATTTACGTTACTCACGACCAGGTTGAAGCTATGACCATGGGTACGAGAATCGTAGTTATGAAGGACGGCTTTATGCAGCAGGTTGATACGCCTATCAATCTTTACGATTACCCCGTTAACCAGTTCGTTGCAGGCTTTATCGGAACGCCTCAGATGAACTTCTTCACCGGTAAACTCACCGGCACGAAGACCAAGGTTTACGTTGAATTCGGTAAGGATAAGATTGAACTTCCCAAGGACAAGATTAAACTTATCTGCAATATGGACAAATATCTCAACACCGATAAAGAAATCGTGTTAGGTGTTCGTCCCGAAGATATCCACGACGATGCTGACTGGGTAGAAGACGCTAAGAAGCAGATTATCGAAGTTAAAGTTGACGTTGTTGAACAACTCGGACCGGAAACCTTGCTTTACTGCAAGACCAGTTCTGAATATTCTGAAGGTGAAGACCTTAAGAGTATCGCAGACGACGTAAGCAACCTTATCGCAAAGGTTGACTCACGTTCTGCAACCAAAGCAGGTAACATTGTTAAAGTAGCTATTGACGTTGACCATTGCCATCTCTTCGATAAAGATACTGAAATCACTATTCTCGCTCGTAGCGAAGAAAACAAGGCTGTAATCGAAGAATTACAGGCTAAGCGTGAACAGGAAGAAGCTGACAAGGCTGCCGCTGCTGCTCAGAAATTAGCTGAGGAAGAAGCAAAGGCTGCTGAAGAAGCTGAAAAGCAGAGACTTAAAATGGAGAAGAAATTAGCAAAGAAAGCAGGCAAAGTTGAAGAAGCACCTGCTGCTGAAGAAGCTCCCGCTGCTGAAGAAGAAAAAGCTGAATAATCTTTAATTAAGATATCGTCAAAGCCGAAGAAAATTCTTCGGCTTTGATATTTTTAAAAGAACGTAATACTATTTTAAAAGTTAATCGTTGACAACGGCTTTGGTTTTATTTATACTTATAATTAAAATAAAGGAAGAGAAGAAAAATGTATAACGAAAATTTTCAAGTAGGATTTGCGCGCGTTGACGTAACGCCGAGTATTGACACGCCGATTATCGGCTACTATATTGAGCGTAGGTCGGAGGGCGTTTTAGATAACTTAGAGGCTAACGCCGTGGCTTTTAAGGCGGCAGATAAAACGGCTATTATAATAAGCGTTGACAACTGCGGTTTATCAAGCATGCTACTAGATAAAGTAAGAGAAAAGATAAACGCAATGACGGGCGTTGATAAGGACGCAGTTTTTATTCATTCCACTCACACGCACACGGGACCCGGACCTAGCCTTACTTTTGGCGGTAATGACCCAAAGTTGGTTGAATATTTGGCTGAGCTTGAACGTAAAATAGCAGATGCTGCGTATCTTGCCGTATCCGATTTAAAACCTGCAAAACTAGGTTACGGAATAGGCAAGGCGGAAAGGGTTGCGTTTGTTCGTCGTTTTCGTATGAAAGACGGTTCAGTCATGACTAACCCCGGTGTAAATAATCCCGACATACTTCAACCTATCGGTGAAGTTGACGAAAGGGTAAACGTTATAAGAATAGATAGAGAAAATGCGGAAACCGTAGTTATAGCAAACTTCGGCAACCACCCCGACACGGTAGGCGGCAGCAAAATTTCCGCCGACTGGCCGGGTTTTGTGAGAAAGTTTGTGGAAAAAGCCATTGATAACACCAAGTGTGTTTTCTTTAACGGCGCGCAAGGTGACGTCAATCACGTAAACGTACACCCGAACGGCGGTGACTTTAACGATATGTTCAACGATTTTGACGGTTGTTCACGCGGCTACGGGCACGCAAGGCATATCGGTAGAGTGGTTGCAGGCGCAGTTATGCAAGTTTACGATAAAGTATGCTATACCGATATTAAAGATATTGATTATGCCTACGAGTTAATAGATATTCCTGCAAACGTTCCCACCAAAGAACAGTTGCCGCTTGCGAGAAAATACCTTGAATTACATCGCGCAGGTAAAGACGACCAAATTCCGTATAAAGGAATGATGCTTACGACTGTCGTTTCCGAAGCGAAAAGAATGTTAAACCTTGAACACGGTCCAGAGTTCTTTACTATACCGCAAACTGCGCTTAGAATAGGTGATATCGCGTTTATGGGATTTTCTGGCGAACCGTTTACGGGCATAGGCAGAGCCACAAAGCAAACCGAAGGGTACGACTTGATTTTGCCGTGCTGTTGTACTAACGGTTCAACGGGATATTTCCCGATGAAAGACGCTTACGACGAGGGCGGATATGAAGCAAGGGCGTCCAAATATAAGGCTGGCGTTGCTGAACTCGTTACTGAAAAGGCTGTAAATTTACTTAAAAAAATAAGATAACCGCTAAAAACCGAGAAAATTTTCTCGGTTTTTGGTTATTTTGCACAAATCGCGCTTTTTTGTTTGATTTTTTCAGAAAATGCGGTATAATCTTTTATATATCAACGGATAGGGATAAGAAAATGGAAGCGGATATTAAACTTTTTATCAACGGTATTAGGGAAAAAACAGGCATAGCTTTTGCCGTTTACGGTGCGGACGGTACGCATATTTCAGGGGATTACGATCCCGCAAGACCCGTGCCTACAAATATTGACGGCATTGTCGTTGATACCGCAAATAATCGCACGCTGTTTACTATTAAGTATAAAAACAAATGCTTTATAGGCAAAATCGACGGCGCGACTAAGACCGAAAAGAATTACGCGTATCTAATTTCTGAACTTGCAGAGAACTCTTTCTTTAAGGAATTCGGTTTGTCCCGTTCGGAATTTTGTAAAGCCATACTTTTAGGCGAAGCAAACTATTCGCAAATCAATAGATATATGCGCAAATACTCTATGCGCGATATGCCGGCTTTCGTCATGATAATAAACGTTCCGGCGTCAAGCCTTTCGGACGTGGAAAATATACTTAAAAATTACAGTTCGGATAGTTCCGACTTTGTTAAAACTATCGACGACAATCAGTTGGCGTTCGTTAAGTTTATCAACGAAGACGGCGAAGAGTATCAATCTTCAACCGAATACGCAGAGTTTTTAAAACAGTCTATTTACGAAGAGACGGGCGCAAAAGCACTAATCGCTATCGGCGGTACGGTCAAAACGGTAGCCGACCTTAACACTTCTTTCTTGCAAGCAATGAGCGCAGTCAGAATGCGCGACGCAATAGAGTCTAAGGGCGACGTTCACTCGTTCAAAGAATACGTTCTTATAAAAATGATAGAAGATTTGCCAAAGTATAAACTTAACGAATACTTGGAAATTCTTATGGATACGGGGTCTAGGGAAATCTTTAACGACGAAGAAATGACTAATACCGCGGAAGAGTTTTTGGAAAATAGCCTTAACGTCAGCGAAACTTCAAGAAAATTATATCTACACAGAAACACGCTTATTTACAGACTAGATAAAATCGAAAAGGAAACGGGGCTTAATTTAAGGAAATTTTCAGATGCGGTAACTTTTAGACTGATTACCGTACTTTCTAAACTTGTAAGGTGATTTTATGGAGCATAATACGGATAACCGTCAAAACAAAGGAAAAAAGAGCAAGACTATTTTCGCGCTAGTATTAGCGGTGGCAATACTCGTTTCCTTTGTAGGCGGTTATTTTTCTTTTTATTTAATAAACGGCAGAACGGCTTTCGTTGCGGCGGAAGTGTCTAGAATTATGAAGAACGTCGGTTACGTCGTTGACCCCGTTACGGGCGAGATGAGAGAACTAACCGACGAAGATATCGCGGACGCTCTCGTCAATTCCTTTCTAGACGATTATTCCGATTATTACACGGCGGAAGAGTATAGGAAAATCAAAGCCGAAGGCAAGGGTAGATACGACGGCGTGGGCTTATCCTTTTTTTCGCTGTCAACCGAGATAGGAAAGGTAACCCTAAATTCCCCTGCCGATAAGAGTGGCTTGCAAAAGGGCGACGTTGTGCTTTGTGGAAACAGTTACGGTCAAGAAAAAATTGATTTTAAGACTTCGGAAGAAGTGTATAATTTTTTAGTTGCCGCCCCTAGCGAAAAGCAGATAACCCTAACGGTTGTGCGTGGCGGTGAACAGAAAGACTTCAGTTTTTATAAGTCCGAATACAAGGCGTCGTACGTAACCTATTACGACAGTCAAACGGTTTTGCGCTTTCGTTCGGAAGAGCCTAACGGAAAATTAATAGCGCAGAGTGAAAAAATCGAAAACGTTTTGGGGTTAGGTGACGATACCGCGTATATCCGCCTTGAACAGTTTGAAGGTGATGCGGCAGACCAAGTAGAAAACGCCCTTGAATTTATGGAAAAGCAGGGCAGAACTAAACTTATTCTCGATTTAAGGGATAATGGCGGCGGATACGTAAACATTATGTCCGACATTGCCGCAATGCTTATCCGTAACGACGGCAAGGGCAATATGGTCGTTGCTAGTTACGAAGGGAAAAATAAAAGCGGCGTTTTTAAGTCGGGCGCGTATAACTTTTTCGAGCATTTGACGACTATATCGGTCATTGCAAACGAGCGTTCGGCATCAGCGTCCGAGTGTTTGATAGGCGCGCTTATATCGTACGGTGATATTTTTAGTGAAGATAGACTTGTTATAGAAAAAAATTCCCAAGGCGTTGCTAAAACTTACGGCAAAGGAATAATGCAGACCACTTATAGATTGATAAGTGGCGGCGCGTTTAAGTTAACTACGGCAAGAATTTTATGGCCGAACGGCAACTGTATCCACGGTAAAGGTATTTATACTAGCGAGATAAACTCGGTGGATAGTGCTGATGCTATAATTCGCGCTGAGCAAACGCTAGGTTAAATTCACGGTTCGTGAAAGTATTTATTTAGCGTATAGACTATTTCTTTATCGGCAATCATTGCAATAGGGTCAAGCCCCACCGACGGCGAATAACCGTTGGTCGGGCTTTTTTTATCGCTAAACTTCATAAACTCTTTTATGATAGGTTCAACTTCTTCGGGCGTTAAACTAAGCAAGGTTTTTTTAAGGTCAAACGAGTTGTTCGCAAGCCTTTTTATTACGGGCGCAAACGCTCCGCCGTTTTCACCGTTTAAGAATAAAGATAACAAAACTTGTAATATTTCCATACTCACTCCGCTAACAATATAATATATGTCTTTCATAGAATAAAATTGAAAGATTATTAAGGAGGAGTGTATGCAAGACTTTAACGATTACGTAAAAAACGGCGGTGGCGTGAGCGGTGACGGCGTGGAAGGTATGGATAAAAATTTGTTCAGCCTTGTAAATTCTTTGGCGTCAAGGTTTGACGGAAAAAGTCAAAACGACCTTATTCTAGCCATATACGAAGAGGCAAAGCGCGGTAAAAAGAACGGAACTCTTACTAACGCCGAGATAGATAATTTCGGGGCAATGTTGTCGCCTATGCTTGACGATAAAAAACGCAAGATGCTTAAAAAAATTATTGCCGAACTTAAAGAGATTTGATTTGTTTTACCATTTCCAAAACCGATTTAAGAAAATAATTTATTTCTCTAGAACTGTTTTGAACGGCAAGACTAACCCTTATAAGACCGTGAACGTTGGTTTTTAAGTATTCGTGTGTTTTTGGCGCGCAATGAAATCCGCCGCGCACGGCAACGTCGTACTTAGAATTTAATACGTCCGCCGCTTCCGCGCTAGGTATCCCGTCTATCTCAAAAGCAACTATGCCCGAACGGTTGGGTGAAGAATAGCAAGTGATATACGGAATCTTAGAAAGTCCGTCTATAAGTAGTGAAGTAGCGGATAAAAGATGATTAGCAAAGTTTTCACGGTTATTCTTAACAAACCGAACGCCTTCGGAAAGCGCGGCGATAGCAGGTAGGTTTAACGTACCCGACTCTAATCGTTCGGGATAGCACCGCGGCTGTGAAAGATTAAACGATTCGCTGCCCGTTCCGCCAAGGATTAGCGGTTCAAGGTCCGCGCCGTCCTCGATAATGAGCACGCCGCTACCCATAATGCCGTAAAGACCTTTATGTCCTGCAAGGGCAAGGTAGGTTATGCCTAGTTTTTTCATGTCGAGTTCGATATGTCCACCGCCTTGCGCCCCGTCGACTAAAAAACATAACCCCCTTTCAGCGCAAAGATTGCCTATTTCTTGCAAGGGGAGAGTTTCGCCCGTCACGTTGGATACGGCGGTGCAAGCGATAAGATAGGTGTCTTTATTAATTTTTTCTTTTACTGCGTCAAGAAGGCTTTGCCCGATAGACGGACTCGCTACGTCCAAGGTTATAAGCCCCTTGTTTTTAAGAGTGAACAGGGGGCGAAGAACGGAATTGTGTTCAAAAGTCGTGGTGACTACGTGTCCACCTACCTTTAACGAGCCGAATATTGCAAGGTTAAGTGCCTCGGTGCAGTTTTTAGTAAATATTACCCTGTCGGGCGATGCGGAAAAGGTATCTGCAATAAGTTCTCTGCACCCGTAAACGGTTTCTGCGCCAGTAAGGGATAGGCGGTGTCCGCTGCGACCGGGATTTGCGGATAGGTATCTTATAATCGTATCCGCTGCGTCGGTAACGGCTCTCGGTTTAAATCCGCCCGTGGCGGCGTTGTCAAAATAAATCATAAAAACATCTCCTTTGCGGTAACAATTTTTAACGGATAGATAATACTATATTGTATAAGAAATATTCGTTATTTATGCCAAGGAGAAAGTTTTATGGAGTACGTTGTAGTGGCGTTCCGTTCAAGGGCGCATACCGTTAAGTTTTCGGAAATATTAAAAAGAAACGGACTGCCTAACGAAATTATTAACACCCCGAAAGAAGCGGGGGTTGGTTGCGGACTGTCGGTTAAAGTTGCAAAAGAGCGGTTTTACGCGGTAAAAAACCTAACGTTTAGCGTCGGGCTTAATTCGTTTGCCGGATTTTTTCTGGTGAGCGTAAAGGAAGGGCGGCGGATTGTTAGAAGTATTTAAGTTTTTAAGACGGTTAAAACGCTTGTAAAAAATCCGAATATTGTGATATTATAATATATATTATGGATAAAAAGACAGCAAAAGCCGTCGTGGAAACCTTGTCGGGAATATTTACCGATAAACCGGCGTTAGAGTTCAAAACAGAATATCAGTTGCTGGTTGCGGTTATTCTTTCCGCGCAATGCACCGACGAAAGGGTTAATAAGGTTACCAAGGTCTTGTTTGAAGATTACGGTACGCCCGAAAAACTTTTGACGCTCTCTCAAGCGCAGCTGGAAAAATATATCTTTTCCTGTGGACTTTATAAGTCTAAGGCAGAGCATATTCTTTCGGCTACGCAAGATATCGTGGACAAGTACGGCGGAAAAGTCCCTAACACGCTTGAAGAACTTCGTTCGCTTGCAGGTGTTGGAAGAAAGACGGCAAACGTCGTTTATAGCGTTGCGTTCGGTGGCGCGGCTATAGCCGTGGACACGCACGTTTTTAGGGTTGCTAACCGCATGGGCTTGGTTACGGCTGATAACGTCTTAAACACCGAAAAAGGACTAATGAAAATTTTGGATAAGAGCGACTGGTCAAGGGCGCATCATTATCTTATTTACTTAGGTCGTGGGTTTTGCAAAGCCAAAAATCCCGACTGCTTAAACTGTCCCGTATCGGGATACTGTAAGAAAAAAATCAAAAGGTGAAATATGTTTGTAGACAGAGCGATAATCACAATTAAATCGGGTGACGGCGGAAATGGTATGACGTCGTTTATCCACTATAAAGGCAAGGTTAGCGGCGGTCCTGACGGCGGTGACGGCGGTAAGGGCGGCGACATAATCTTCGTTGCGGACAAGACTATGACCAACCTTTCCGACTATTATTATAAAACTAGGTACGTCGCTGAAAACGGCAGTCCGGGAGAACCTAAGGACTGTTTCGGTAAGGCTGGAAAAGACCTAGTTCTTCGCGTGCCGCTAGGTACGGTTATAAAGGATAGAGAGTCGGGCGGAATTATTGCCGATATGTTTACCGACGGACAGAGTAAAGTCGTGCTAAAAGGCGGTGACGGCGGTAAAGGGAACGCAAAGTTTACCAACTCTCGTAGACACGCGCCGCACTTTTCTCAGACGGGCGAAAAGACCGAGTCTAAAAGGGTCGTTCTAGAATTAAAGACCATTGCCGACGTCGGCTTGGTTGGCTTTCCTAACGTTGGCAAATCAACGATTTTATCAAAACTCACAAAGGCAAGACCTAAGATTGCTAACTACCACTTTACCACTTTATCCCCAAATCTTGGCGTAGCCGATTATTACGACAATCAATTCGTCGTTGCCGATATCCCAGGGCTAATCGAAGGCGCAAGCGACGGCGCAGGACTAGGCATAGAGTTTTTAAGACATATCGAAAGGACGAGAATGTTAGTTCACGTGGTTGACGTGTCGGGGGTAGAAGGTAGAGATCCTTACGAAGACTATTTAAAGATTAATACCGAGCTTAAAAATTACAGTTTGGAACTTTCAAAGTTAAAGCAGATTGTAGTTGCCAACAAGACGGACATGTTCGGCGCGGAAGAAAACCTAAAAGTTTTCAAGGAAAAAATAGGAAGAAAACACAAGGTTATAAGCGTTTCTGCAATAACGGGTGAAGGGCTTGATAAACTCAAAAAAGCCGTTTATGAAATGCTGGTTAAACTTCCGCCCGTTAAACCTATGGAATTTGAAGAGTTTAATTACGTTAAACCCGAAAGACTTGACTATGAGATTTTCAAAGAAGGCGAAACCTTTGTTATTGAAGGTACGCTTGTTGAAGTGTTAAAGCGCAACGTCGTTTTGGACGATATGAACTCGCTTGCATACTTCCATAAGGTTTTAAGGGATAGGGGCATTATTGCAGAACTTAGAAAAATGGGCGCAACCGATAAATCGACAATCATTATCGGCGGCGAAGAATTTGAATTTATAGACTGATAAAAAGGAAGGAAAAATATGTTGACTTCAAAACAGAGAAGCAATCTTCGTTCGATTGCTGCAAAGATAGAGCCGATCACTCAGGTAGGAAAACTCGGCGTAAACGAAAGCCTTATCGAAAGTCTTGATAAGGCAATAGAAAAAAGAGAACTCATAAAAGTAACCGTTCTTGAGAACTCTGAACTCGTTCCCAAGGATGCAGGTTTTGAGATTGCCGAAAAACTCTCGGCAGAGTTCGTGTGCGCAACGGGCAGAAAACTCGTGTTTTACAGAAAAAGCAAAAACCCCAAGGTAGAACACTTAGAGTTCTAAAAGTTTTCTTCGGTTTCCTTTATGCCGAAAAGTTTGCAAAATAGAGCGGCTATAAGGAAAACGCAACCGAATATAACGTAATACAGTTTTATGGGCATAAAATAGCTCGTGAACAGAAAAATTAAGCCGAAAGTAAGATAGCTTTTGGCTTTTCTTTTTAGCAAAAGGTTTCTAAACAGTTTTAGTCCGTGCTGTTTTTCGGGTGTTATAGCGTACTTTTTTTCGGGCAAAGCGTCGTGCGATTTTAAGCTAGTGTAAACGGTTTTTCCGTCCACTAAAATTATTCGTCCCATAAACCTAGCGGCAAAAGAAGTTACGTCTTGGGAAAAGGTTTCTGAAAGAATATACGCCACGTCGTTTTTGCGTATAGAGTTAAAAACTTTCACTATCTCGGATTTTCCCACGTCGTTAAATCCGAACGCTACAAATACCGCAGCGTTTTTTTCGGTGAGAAATATTCCACCTTTTTTCCGCTCAGTTTGATAGCCAAGGCGGTTAATCAATTTTTCAAATAGGTCGTTATTGTCGGTTTTGGTAGAGAAATTAAACTGAATAAGCATATCGTCAAGTTCTTCTTTTTCTTGCTTTTTAAGTCTAGTCTTTACGAAATTATCAATCATTTTTCTGGTCGCGATCAAAGAAAAGAGCGCGGCAAATACCGCGGAAAATACTATGGAAAAAGGACGGTCGACAAAAAAGTTTAGCACCGCGAAAGATAAGCTAAAACTTAAAAACAGAAAGAAAAGGACGTCCAAAAATACGGTAAAGGCAAACTTCATAATAACCTCGAAAGTGTTTTTATTAAATATTTGCCTTTATTTTGATTAATTATACCTAAAAACCTACGTTGGCTAGCTAGGATTTGCAATAAAATTATTGATTTTATTTGAAAAATGTGCGATAATATCATTATGAAAAGGATAGGAATTTTAGGCGGAACGTTCAACCCCGTGCACACCGAGCACGTAAGGCTTGCCCTTTCCGCGGCTGAAGAACTTAATCTTGATAAACTACTCGTTATGCCAACCTATCTTTCACCGCATAAAAGTAACGCCCCTGCGCCGTCGGAAGATAGACTGAATATGCTAAAAATTGCCTTTCATGGACTGGATAAAATAGAAGTTTCCGACTACGAAATAAAAAAGCAAGGCAAAAGTTATACCTATCAAACGGTGGAATATTTTAAGGGTAGGGAAGAGTGCGAACTATTCTTTATTTGCGGCGGTGATATGCTCACCGACTTTAAGACTTGGCGTTATCCCGATCGCGTATTAGCGTCGTGTAATCTTGCAGTTTTTGGTCGGGAAGATTTTTTCACCGACTATCAAGCGGAAGAACGGTATTTTCTTAAAACTTTCGGTAAATCGTTTATACGCCTAAACTACGTTGGTAAAAGGGTGTCTTCAACCAAGATAAGAACGTACTCTGCGTTTAAGTTACCTACCGACGGGTTATTAGATAAAAAAGTTGAGCAGTATATACAAGAGAATAAACTTTATTCGGGTGGAGAATACGTTGAGTTCGTAAAAAAACTTCTGCCAACTAAACGCCTAAAACATACGGCTGACGTAATCGTATGCGCGTTAAAAAAGGTAAAGGAATTAGGTCTGGACCGAGAAAAGGTTGTCGCTGCTTGTACACTTCACGACTCGGCAAAGTATATCGATTATAAAACCGTGGACGGGTTTAATCTGCCAGACGGCGTACCCGCGCCGGTCGTTCACGCCTTTTTAGGCGCGTATATTGCAGAAAAAGTTCTTAAAGTTCAAGACCAAGAAATTATCGACGCTATAAGATACCACACTTCGGGCAAAGCCGATATGAGTTTACTTGGAAAGTTGGTGTTCGTTGCCGATATGCTTGAAGAAGGAAGGGACTACGACGGCGTGGAAACTTTGAGAGAACTTTACGAAAAGGACGATTTTGAAAGGTGCTTTACCGAGTGCTTGAAAGAAGAAGTAATCCACCTTATAAACAAAAAACAGTATATTTATGAAGAAACGCTTAACGCGTACGATTATTATATAAAGTCAAAAAAAGAGGAAAATTAAATGGAATCAAAAGAATTTGTTGAAAAAATATGCCAAATACTCATTGACCGCAAAGCGGAAGACGTCGTCAGTATTGACGTAAGGGGTAAGACCGAAGTCGCAGACTATTACGTTGTTGCAGGCGGCAGATCAATGACCCATACGCGCGCGTTGATAGAACACGTCGAAGAAGAGATAGATAAACTTGGGATTGCCCCCGTTCGCCGTGAAGGCGTTAGGGAAGGGCGTTGGGCTGTCCTTGATTACGGTGACGTATTAGTTCACATCTTTAACGACGAAACAAGGCTTTTCTATCATCTCGAAAGCCTTTGGGGAAACGACACGAACACCACTAAATACTAAGTTTTAATTTAGCCCGATTTCTTAAAATAAATTCTATCGACGTCGTCGGTGTTTATTTCAATACTTCTTACGGGCTTAGTGGATTTTTGCGCGCTTTTTTGTGGTTTAGGTTTGGGCGAAGGTTTTTCTTTTGGGACTTCTTCGTGCTTACTTAGTTTTGATTTTATTAAAACCAAGACCGATTTTGTGCCGACAACCAATACTAAACACAGCAAAAACAGGGTGGCGGTATATAAAAATCCGTTCAAAAATGCTAAAAAAGCTTGCATAAGTTACCTCGTTTTTTTTAGAGTGTAACACGAAAAAACAATAGTTTAGTGATATTATTTGTTGATAATTGAAATTTTTTAGATTAAAGGCTGGTGATAATTATGTTAGGAAAGAAAAAGAAAGATAATAAAAAAGTTGAAGTTTTAGAAAAGAAAGAATTAATAACTACCGAACCTTTGGGCGAAGAACTAGTTCAAGCACCGAGTGAAAATCTGCCTGCCGTTCAGGAAAAAAAGGCTGTAAAGAAAAAAGAAACGAGCGCCGTCGATAAGGTAAAAGACGCGGAAAGATCTTGCGTTGAAAAGGACGTTTACGAAAAGTTTCCCGACCTAGCAAGACTTATGAATACCACGGTGGAAAATCTTCGCGACGAGTTTTTCTTGTTTCAGATAAGAAAACTTATGAGTAAAATCGGCAAAGTAGTCGTGCGTCACAGCGTTACTGAAAATGAACTTGAAAAAATCTTTTTGAACGCAAACGCTTTGACCATTAATCAAGTTTTGGTATCCCCAGTATATCTTCCGACGTGTGAACGCATTGTAAAAAAGCACAAACTACATAACGTATGCGTTGGCTCTATTATAGACTTCCCGTTTGGCGAAAGTTCGTTTAAGAGCAAGATAAACAACGTCAAAGATTCGGTTAAAATCGGCGTTGACGAAGTTTCGGTTATGATACCGTCGCTACTTACTACCCCTGACCATATAAAGACTTTCCGTAAACAGGTCAAAAAGATTGCAAAATCTTATAAGGGTAGTTCGGGTGTCGTATTAAACGCTACCGATATTCAGGAAGAACAGGTTAAACGCGCCATGAAAATCGTTGGAAAGAGCAAACTTTCTTTCGTAGTGTTTGCTTTCGGCGAAGCAACGGTTAGCGACTTAAAAGAAAAAATGCAGATAATCAATAAATATAAAGGCAACAAAAAAGTATCGGTTATTGCAAACGTTGACCGCGCGGACAGTATACAGGAACTGTTTAAGCAGGGCGTAGACAGAATCCTTTCACCGTTTGCCGACGCTATCGGTCAAGAACTAGTGGAAAGATTTGAAATAAAAAGCGTAAAGTTGCATTGATTTGCTTTACAAAAGGTTAAAATCATAATACAATATACTTAAATTAATAATTAATTCTTTGGGGCGAGGTGGAATTCCTCATCGGCAGTAAAGTCTGCGAGCCTAGTTTTGGCTGATTCGGAGCGTTTCCGAAACCGACGGTTAAAGTCCGGATGGGAAAAGAATTGACGGCGGAAGTTTTTCGCTGCGGTTTTTTGTTTGCTTTGCGCCCCAAAAATACTTTTAGGGGCGTGTTTTTATGAACGGTATAACAACAACTAAACGACTTGTCGGAACGGCTATGTTTGCGGCGCTTGCATACGTAACGAGTATGCTGGAATTTCCTATATTTCCTGCCGCACCCTTTTTAAAACTCGATTTTTCCGCCGTATTCATTGCGCTTGCAGCGTTTATTTTTGGACCTGTGTACGGCGTTGCCGCTTGCTTTATTAAAGAACTTATCGCATATCTAACTAAAAGTTCGACCGGCGGTATAGGCGAGATAGCAAACTTTATAGTTATATCGGGATATATACTTATTCCGTCTATCGTTTACTGCTATAAAAAAGGTCTTACTACCGTAATAATAACCATTTTAATGGGTTGCGCCGTTCAGATCGCTTTGGCATTACTATCCAACAGATTTATAATGTTTCCGCTCTTTTTCGGTGATGAGGCGGAAAGTTGGTTTAATTCTCTTTGGGCGTTTATTCTAGCCTTTAACGCCATAAAGGCAGTTGCCGTCAGCATAGTTACTATACTTTTATATAAAAGGATATCTGGTTTTATTAAACGGATATAAAGCGTTATGGAATATATTTCTAACAGTCAAAAACAAACGGAAGATATAGCGTTTGAGTATGCAAAAACCCTTAAAAAAGGCGACGTCGTTATTTTAGAGGGCGACCTTGGCGCAGGCAAAACCGCGTTCGTTAAAGGCGTTGCAAAATACTTTGGGCTAGACGGTGTTACTAGTCCGACTTACGCTTATCTTAACGTGTACGGCGAGTTTATTTATCATTACGATTGCTACCGCTTATCTTGCGGTGAAGACGCTGAAAGGCTAGGGCTTACCGATTACTTTAACGGTGATAATATCTGCTTGATAGAGTGGGCGGAAAATATTGAAGACGCTTTGCCTAGTAGCGTAAAAAAGGTTACTATCTTAAAGACGGCGGAAGAGGAAAGAAGAATTATTCTATGAAATATCTTGCAATAGACACAAGCGGTAAAAATCTTACCGTTATAATAAAAAACGACGATAAACTTTTTACCTTTTTCGATAAGGACTGCGCGGTGCGCCACTCGGTTGAACTTATGCCAAGAGTGGAAGAACTTGCAATTAAAGCAGGGGTAGCCTTAAACGAAATGGACTTTTTTTCTTGCACTTTAGGCGCAGGGTCGTTTACAGGCATAAGGATAGGCGTTGCGACTATTAAAGCAATGTGCTTTGCCTATAAAAAACCGTGTCTGCCTATAACATCTTTCGACACCATTGCGTATAATGAAAAAGGCGAGAGAGTGCTTGCCGTAATCGACGCTAAGCACGACGGATTTTACGTCTGTGGATACGACGGCGGAAAGGTGGTTTTTGAACCGTCGTATATAATGCGCGATAAACTTAACGAGATTAAAGACGGTTATAAACTCTTATCCTTTGAACAGATTAGCGGTTTAGACGTTCAGGTGGTATCCACCTTAGACGGATACGTCTTGGCGATTGAAGAAAAATACAATGAGATAACTTTTGACCTAGATAAACTTGAACCGCTGTACGTTAGGAAAAGTCAGGCGGAGGAAGGGCGATGAATTTTAAGTCGCTGGACAGTTCTTTTGCTAAGTCGATAGCCGAATTTTTTTCTAAAAACTTTTCGGACGGCTGGAACGAAGATATGCTTTTATCGGCGTTTAGTTTGAGAGAATTTTTTGCAGTCGGCGCATTTTTTGACGATAGTTTGGTCGGCGTGGTAACCTTTACTTTCTCTATTGATACGGCGGATATCGAAGATATCGTAACGGATAAGAATTACCGTAGAAAAGGGATAGGCAAGGATCTATTAAAAATCGCAGAACATACTATAAAAGAAAAAAGTATAAGCAAGATATTTCTTGAAGTGAGAGAGTCTAATAATCCTGCAATCGGACTGTACACAAATGCTGGGTATAAAAGACTTTCGGTCAGGAAAAAATATTATTCCGACGGGGAAAACGCCGTCGTTATGGTCAAGGAGATATAATTATTAAAAACCAGAGTAAGGTTTTTACTAACGAGCAAAAAAGTCTGTTATTTTTGCACGGCTACCTTGCCGATAAGCGCAGCTTTAATAGGCAAATCCCGTTTTTTTCTAGGGACTTTGACGTTCACGCCATAGACCTTAAAGGGTTCGGCGAAAATCAAGGCATGCCTTTTCCTTATGCATTGAGCGACTATCTCTTAGAAGTTAAGGAATACCTTTATAAATTTAACCTTAAAAAACCGTCGGTTATAGCCCACTCGTTCGGTGGAAGAATAGCCGTAAAAGGCGCGGCGGAAGACCCCGAACTTTTCGATAAAATCGTGCTTACGGGCGCGGCTGGGCTAAAGCCTAGACCGTCGTTAAAAAGAGCGACTAAAAAAACAGTTTTTAAGGTGCTTAAAACTTTTGTGCCAAAAGAAAAACTCGTACGCTTTTATTCCCCCGACTATCAGCAATTATCGCCGATTATGAAAGAGAGTTTTAAACTGATAGTAAACGAGTATCTTGACGGCGTGCTAGGTAAAATCAAAAATAAAACGCTCGTGATTAACGGTGCTAACGATAGGGAAACTCCGCCGTATATGGCGAAACGGCTTTATCGTGGCATAGAAAATTCCGAGCTTATATTCATAAAGGGCGCAGGGCATTTTTGCTTTATTGATAAATGCGCCAAATTCAATACGGAGGTTAGAGAGTTTTTACTCTCGTAGAAGAGATGTTTCCATCAAGCGTACAGACCTTTGGCGAGTTGTTTACAGGTGCGCAGCTAGCCGTATATTTAATAATGAGCGCGGCAAACGCCGTATTACTTTACTTTGCGAGTATGAAGTTTTTACTCGTTCTTCAACAATGCGGTTATCACGGAACTAGATACTTTAAGTGGCTGGGTAACAGAGAAACGCCGTATATGTCAAGGCTTATGCTGCTCTGCCTTTTAGGTTTTCTGTTCTTCTGCGTGCTAAACACTTGCTTTTCGCCTATTCCGCTAATCGGTAAGGGTATAGGTTCGTACGTCGGGTTTATTTCTTATATTCTGTTCACTCTTTTATACATTAAATCTGAAAGCGCAGTAAATGCAAAAGTCCCACTAAAAAAGACCAAAAGACTGGTTAGACTTTGCATAACTTATATGTTAGTTCTATTCGCGTTTACTTTTGGGTTTATAACGCTTATAAACCTATTAGCCTTTAAAATAGGTGCCACGATGGTCGCGCTGTTAAGGTATTCGCTTATATGCGCAACCCCGATTTTAACGCCTGTGCTGCTGTTCGTTGCCTATTGCTTAAACGAGCCGTTTGAAGAGATTATGCGTAGACACCATCTTCGTGTAGCGCAAAATAAACTTGCTAAGTCAAGCGTTATAAAAGTTGGTATTACAGGAAGCTTTGGAAAGACTTCGGTCAAGGAAATCTTAAAGACCTTGCTTTCTCAAAAGTACAGAGTGCTTGCTACCCCCGAATCGTATAACACGCCTTTGGGAATAGCAATAACTTTAAAATCGCTTGATAGTACGCACGACGTATTTATCGCAGAAATGGGCGCAAGAAACGTCGGCGATATTAAATCCCTATCAAAACTAGTTAAGCCTAACTACGGAATATTGACAGGCGTAAACAATCAGCACTTAGAAACTTTCGGAAGTTTAGAAAACATTAAGAAAACTAAGTTCGAGCTCTTTGAATACATGGATAAAGACGGTGTGGGTGTTTTCTCTGCCGATAATCCTAACGCCCAAGAACTCTATCATAAGTTTGACGGCGAAAAATATTCTACTGGTATTAGTGGCGACGATAACTTGGTTACCGCGACCGATATTAAAACCGACGTCAAAGGTATGTCGTTTATGCTCAATATAAAGGGCGAAAAACCCGTCGAGTGTTCAACCGTACTTCTCGGTAAACACAGCGTAAGAAACATTTGTCTTGCCGCAGGCGTTGCCTATAAAATCGGGCTCACAAGCACGGAAATAGCGGCTGGCATAAGCAGAATACAGTCGATAGGTCATAGGTTAGAACTTATGCCCAACAATAAAAATATAGTCATAATCGACGACAGTTATAACTCTAACGAGGACGGCGTAAAAGCGGCAATGGAAGTGCTTGATACTTTCGAGGGCAGAAAAATCGTATTGACACCAGGGCTTGTCGAACTCGGTAAAATGGAAAACGTCTTAAACCTTGAATTTGGTAAAACCCTTGCTAAACACGCTGATATCGTCATAGTAATAGGCAAGCACAACGCGGAGATGCTTATAAACGGACTTAAAGACGGCGGCATGAGTACCGACAACATTAAGTTTGCCAAAACCCTAAACAAAGGCAACGATCTTCTCAACCAGATTATGGCTGAAGGTGACGTGGTGTTGTTTGAGAATGATTTGCCCGACAACTACTCTTAAACGGCTTATATACTTCGTTGGGCGTCGTTTACTGCTCTAAAGGGAAGACCTTTATGACCAGACGGTCACGGCAGTCCTTCCCTTTGAGCGAGCCTAGCCCAACTCGCATCTAACCCGTTTAACTGGCTTACATACTTCGTAATAGTTCGTCAAACTTCAGATTTGCTTGATTGTGTACGTAAAAGTACACGCACTTCGTAAAACTTCACTTTCCTTGTATTGCTTGTATCTAATCCGTTTAACGTTGCTATATTTAATAATTATACCGCAACTATTCACTATTCACTTTTACTTATTCACTAAAAATATTAAAAGCACCAAAGCTGAAAAATTAAAGCGGAGGTGTTTTTTTAATGAAAACGGTTGTTGTTTTTTTTGGTGGAAAGTCGGTTGAGCACGACGTTTCGGTTATAACAGGAGTAATGACCTTAAATTCTATCGACAAGGAAAAGTACTCGCCTGTTCCTATTTACGTTGACAAAAAAGGTGAGTGGTATACGGGCGATATCTTAAAAGACCCCGACGAATATAATAACCTTAACTATAAAAAACTTAGTCGGGTAACCCTAGTTGGTGGGAGCAACGTTTTATATCGCATAAAGAATAATCGCTTAAAACCGATAGATAGTGTGGCGGTAGCGATAAACTGTATGCACGGCGGTTCGGGGGAAGACGGAAGTTTTGCAGGACTTTTAAAATCGTGCGGAATACCGCTTGCATCACCACCTATATTGCCGTCGGCGGTGAGTATGGATAAACGGTTTACTAAAACGGTTATGTCGGGACTAAAAGTAAAGACTTTGCCCTTTGTTTTTGCAAAAAAAGAGAGCGATGCGGAAACCGCGGAAAAAAATCTTCAATATCCTATGATAGTAAAACCTAATCTTTTGGGTTCAAGTATAGGCGTTATGCGTGCAAAAGATAAGGGGCAGTTAGTGGCGGCAATAAGGTACGCGTTAAGGTTCGGTTCGGGTGCAATCATTGAGCCGTGCTTAGAAGACTTTATAGAAATAAACTGCGCGGCGTACCTTTCGGGGAATAAAGAAATAACGGTGTCCGAGTGTGAAAGACCGGTAGGAAGAGATAAAATTTTAACCTTTGGTGATAAATACGAGGACGGTAAACGCGTTTTCCCTGCGGATATCGACAAAAAACTTTCCGATAAAATTAAGCAGACAACCGAAAAAATTTACCGCGAACTGGATTTTAGGGGCGTTATAAGGATAGATTACTTTATATCGGGTGGCGTTGTGTACTTAAACGAGATAAACGCCGTGCCGGGGTCATTAAGCTATTACCTTTTTAGCAAAACGCTCAAAGGCTTTACGGTAATGCTTAGCGATATAATAGCCCTAGCAGAAAAAGAGTTTGCCGTAAGTTCGACCTTTAAGACCGATTATAAATCGGGTATTTTAAGCGGTGTTGGCAGTAAGGGCGCAAAACGCTTGTAAAATAATCGTCCGTGTGGTAAAATAAGCAGGAAAAAAACAACGGAGAACAACTATGGATAAAATAAAAATGATTACCCCACTCGTCGAGATGGACGGGGACGAAATGACAAGAGTTTTATGGCAATGGATTAAAGAAATTCTTATCCAGCCGTTCGTGGACTTAAAAACCGAATATTATGATTTGGGACTTAAAGAAAGAGATAACACCGACGATAAGGTAACCGTTGACAGCGCGATCGCTACTAAAAAATACGGCGTAGCGGTAAAGTGTGCAACAATAACCCCCAACGCTCAAAGGGTGGAAGAGTATTCCTTAAAGAAAATGTATAAAAGTCCGAACGGCACAATCCGCGCTATGCTTGACGGAACGGTTTTCCGCGCGCCTATCTTAGTGGACGGAATAACGCCGTATATTCCTACCTGGAAGAAACCTATCGTTATTGCAAGACACGCTTACGGCGATATTTATAAAGCAGTCGACGGAAAGGCGACGAAAGGCAAGGCAGAACTAGTCTTTACCGACGAGAACGGAAATAAGACGATTAAGACCGTTCACGAGTTCGATGGTGACGGCGTAGTAATGGCTATGCATAACACCGATAAATCAATCGCAAGTTTTGCGCGCGCTTGCTTTAATTACGCGCTCGATATGCGTCTTCCTTTATGGTTTTCTACCAAGGATACCATAAGCAAGATTTACGACGGTAACTTTAAGAAAATATTTAGCGATATTTACGAAAACGAATACAAAGAAAAGTTTGAAAAGGTGGGCATAGAATATATGTATACCCTTATCGACGACGTCGTTGCAAGAATAGTTAGAAGTGAGGGCGGAATAGTTTGGGCGTGCAAAAACTACGACGGCGACGTTATGAGTGATATGGTCGCAACCGCTTACGGAAGTTTGGCAATGATGACTAGCGTACTCGTTTCACCAGACGGCGTTTACGAATACGAGGCGGCGCACGGCACGGTTACTAGACATTATTATAAATATATAAAGGGCGAAGAAACGTCCACCAACCCCGTTGCAACTATTTTCGCTTGGAGTGGAGCGTTAAGAAAGCGTGGTGAACTTGATAATCTTCCCGAATTAGTTGACTTTGCAAACCGTTTGGAAAAAGCAACTATATCAACTATTGAAGAGGGCGAAATGACAGGCGATTTAGTAGGCTTATTCAAAAAAGACGGCGTAACGCCAAAAAAACTCAACTCTAAAGATTTCTTAAAAGCAATCGCAAAAAGAATTTAATTGACAAAATAAAAAGGCACTTGCAACAATGGCAAGTGCCTTTAATCTATATTTATAAACTAAATTATTGCTTCGATAAATTCTTTTATTGATAGGGCGAAAAGTATTGCCGCGCCTAGCCATTTGGCGTAACTGCCGAAGATTTTGCCAAGACATTTTCCAAAAAACAATGCTAGAAGAACGAATATAAAGGTAACCGCCGCTATAATTAAAACGGCAAGATATATAGAAAAGGTTACGCTGACTAGGGTTATTCCGATAACGAAAGCGTCAATGCTGGTTGCTATGCCTTGAATTAGTAGGATAGCAAAAGTAAAAGCGACGTGAGATTTAGCGGTTTTTACTTCCGACAGTTTTATTTCTTGGTTGCGCTCTTTTAATAAGTCAACTACGATTTTGATTGCTAGCACCAAAAAGATTGCCGCACTAATAAATTTTAACGCTGAACCGATAAAACTTTTGAACAGCGACCCGATAAAATACCCAAGTAAGGGCATAACGCCTTGGAACAAGCCAAAGGTTATGGGCATTGCTAGTTCTTTTTTTCTATTCAGCGAATCTTTATAGGTGGTGCAGTTGGATATGGTCAGCGCGCAAGCGTCGATTGACATTGCAATACCTATTAAAATAACTTCGTATAATTGCATAAGACTCCTTGTGCAAAAATAAAATACCCACATATTATATTAAATTAAATTGATTTTGTCAAAGTAAATGTGATATTATAATATAAGAAGTTGGAAACTTGCTTGCAAGGATTTACAACTTCGCAATATTTCAAACTTGAAGAATAAAAACCAAAGTTTTTAATGCAAAACGTCAGTTTTGCGAAAGATTTTGCGTTGCAAAATTTTTAGCTTCATATAGTTTATATTAACTACACGGTTAAAATATGCCGTAAATACTAAGGGGATAAAATGATTAAGATAACCGAAGAGTGGGACGAAATATTAAAAGAAGAGTTTAACTCGAAAGAGTATCTCGCTTTAAGAGAGTTTTTGAAAACCGAATATTCTTCGCACGTCGTTTATCCGTCCATGTACGACATCTTTAACAGTATGAAATACACGTCGTTTAACGACGTTAAAGTCGTGCTGTTGGGGCAAGATCCTTACCACAACGAAGGTCAAGCAATGGGGCTTTCCTTTTCCGTGCCTGACGGTGTGGACGTTCCGCCGTCACTCGTCAATATGTATAAAGAACTAAATGCCGAACTCGGTATTCCTATAAGAAAAAGTGGAAACCTTGTCGGTTGGGCAAAGCAGGGCGTATTACTTCTTAACGCCGTTCTAACGGTAAGGGCGCACCAAGCCAACTCGCATAAAGGCAAGGGTTGGGAGTTCTTTACCGACAGCATAATAAAGAAGATATCCGACCAAAAAGACCACGTCGTGTTTTTGCTGTGGGGTGGAAATGCTCGCAGTAAAAAACCGCTTATTGATAAAACTAAACATCTAATTTTAGAGTGCGCTCACCCAAGTCCGCTTTCTGCGTATAACGGATTTTTCGGGTGCGGACACTTTAAGAAAACCAACGAATATTTATTATCACACGGCAAAACGCCGATTGACTGGAGCGCGTTATGAAATACGTTGTAATACTAGGC
Organism: Clostridiales bacterium; assembly: GCA_015055805.1. Lineage (GTDB taxonomy): Bacteria > Bacillota > Clostridia > Christensenellales > Borkfalkiaceae > UBA1259. Next base: position 3,100 of record SVHN01000002.1, on the reverse strand, counting down.
GACGGTATGGCAGACTATCGTCAAGAAATTTTGGGCAATAAAACACCGCTTATGGTAGCGAAAAAACCGTATACGGACAGCCTTAGTAAAATATCCGAAGTAGGGCTTTGTCAGACCGTACCTTGCGGTATGAAACCGGGGAGCGACGTTGCAAACCTTTCGGTTTTAGGGTACGACCCCAAAGAAGGGTATACGGGCAGATCGCCGTTAGAGGCGGCAAGTATCGGTATCGACCTTAAAGATACCGACGTTACCGCGCGCGCAAATTTAGTCACTGTTTCAAACGAAGAAGAGTATCAAGATAAGACAATGATTGATTATAGCGCAGGTGAAATATCTACCGCTGAGGCAAAAGAACTTATCGAATATCTTGCAAAAGAACTTAATACCGATAAACTTTCGCTCTACGCGGGGATAAGCTATCGTCATTGCTTGGTCATTGATAACGGCAAGGTTTATGGCAAATTAACCCCTCCGCACGATATTACGGGGCAACCCGTTAAAGGACATCTTCCCGACGGCGACGGTGAATTTTATCTAGACCTAATGAAACGTTCTTACGAACTGTTAAAAGACCACCCGATAAACATAAAAAGAATATCGCAGGGTAAAAACCCTGCCAACTCGTTGTGGTTTTGGGGCGAAGGGACAAAGCCGAGCCTTCAAAGTTTTGAAAGCCGTTTTAATCTTAAAGGCGGTATAATATCCGCAGTAGACCTACTTAAAGGCATAGGAAAACTTACGGGTATGCAAGTTATAGAAGTTGAAGGCGCAACAGGTAATTACGATACGAATTTTAGCGGAAAAGCAAAGGCGTGTATCGACGCGTTAAATAGCGGTCTAGACTTCGTGTATATACACATGGAAGCACCCGACGAGTGTGGACACCACGGCGACGTTGAGAAAAAGATTTTCTCTATTGAGGAAATAGACGAAAAGGTCGTTAAGACGGTTGTGGAAAGCTTAAAAAATTCAGGCGAAGATTTTGCCGTGCTGATTGCGCCCGACCACCCAACCCCGATTGCAATAAGAACGCATTGTTCCGACCCCGTACCTTATCTTATATACGACAGTAGAAAGGAAAAAGGCGTGGGCGCAAAATCTTACGACGAAGAAGAGGCGAAAAATAGCGGAATTTTCGTTGAGCACGGATATGAACTTATACAGAGATTAATGGGCAACAAATAATTTAATCGACAAAAAAACCGTCCGAAAAATTATCGGGCGGTATTTTTTTGTCATAACCGCTTTTTTTTAGTCATATAGTTTTTATGAACAAACCAAAAAGGAGAAACATTATGAACGAAAAATTGCAGTACGCGACCATGCTGGAAATTCCCGTTAATACTTGTAACGTAACTTTTCAGCCGTCTAAAAAAAGAAAAGCAACTAGCAAAAAGGACGTCAATCCCGACACCGTAAAAGAAGAACTTATGAACAAAATCAACGCCGAAGAATATCCATTAGAGCAGCCAGAGCCTGAAAACTTTGTTCAGCAAAACTACCCTAACGATCAAGACGGTTTTTGTTATTCAGGAGTATCCGAAGTAGAAACCTATCAACCGCCCGTAAACCAAAAAAAGCGGTTTAATATAGGTTCAATCAAACTTTCGGTAATCGGTATTCAGTTAGTAGTTATAGGCGTGCTTGTCGCTACAATATTTTTGACCAACGTGTTTTTTGCTGATAGCGGAATAAACGTGTTTATGCGCCAAATGTTTGGTGGGAACGAACAGACGGTAGAAGTAGACGATAGAAACTATTCTGAGTTCGCGCCTGTGATTGCAGTTGATGCGGATATGACTACTTCCTTAGAAAAGGGCGTTATAAGCTTTGCTGGAAAGGGAAGTGTTTACGCGCCTTGCGATGGAAAGGTTACGGCAATAACTCAGGGCGAAGACGGAAAGTTTAGCGTGGAAATCTCGCATAGCGATAACTTTAAGACGACGTTAAAAGGTCTTGACTATGCGTATGCCGACTTAGAACAAGAAGTTTACTTTAATATCCCCGTGGGTTATATGTCGGCAGACGGCGCAACCATGTGCTTTACTGGTGCGGACGGCTCGGTTATTTCCGATTACGAGATAGTCGATAGCTCTGTTATATGGGCGGTTTAAGATTATACGTACACCCACTATTTTTAATATTCGGAGCGTATTACGCCTTAACGGGAAAAATATTAATCTTTATAATTTACACCTTGTCTGCCGTTGTGCACGAGTTAGGGCATTCTTTTGCAGCGGCAGGCTTGGGGTATCGCTTAAATAAAATTACGCTAATGCCGTTCGGGGCGGTTGCAAGTGGAGATATAGACGGATTAAAACTAAAAGACGAAATAAAGATTGCGCTTGCCGGACCACTAATAAATCTTGCTATCGGACTGTTTTTTGTGGCTACTTGGTGGATATTCCCAGAAATTTACGCCTTTACCGACGTTATTGCAGAGGCGAACTTATCGCTTGCAATAGTAAACCTTTTGCCTGTGTTTCCGCTAGACGGTGGTAGGGTGTTATCAGCCGTTACCGCCTTAAAGATGGGCAAGAAACGTTCGGAAGTGTTTTGCAAGGTTACGGGCGCGGTGTTTTCCGCGCTACTACTGATAGCCTTTATCTTTACGGCGTTTAATACGCTAAATCTTTCTCTGCTGTTCTTTTCGTTGTTCGTGCTGTTCGGCGCGTTTGGTAAGGGCAGAGAGAATAAGTACGTCAAACTTTATACTGCTGTTACTACCGAAAAATTAAAGCGCGGTATGGAAGTTAAACGCCAAGCGGTGGATAAAAGTATCACCGTGAAAAAACTTATGACCTTGCTCGATCAAACGGCTATAAACGAAATAGCAGTATATTCGGGCGATAAATGCATTGCCACCCTTTCGCAAGCAAAATTAAACGATATAATAGCAAGGTTTGACCTGTATTCCAAACTTGAAGAGTATATATAGAGCTTAATCTCGACTACATATTGTGGTCGGGATTTTATTGTATAGTAAACCACCTGCTATGCGGGTGGTGGGAAAAGCCTATGGCTATGGACATAAAAAATCTCCTGTGATAAAATGAAAGTGGTGACCAACCGCAATCAAATAAATCAAAGGAGATTA
>SVHN01000010.1 GCA_015055805.1 Clostridiales bacterium | reverse complement strand
ATACCCCCCCCCCGGTAAATTTTTTAGGGGTAGAAAAAGAGAAATAATGCGCTAAAACAAGCAATAACCCCGCACAGATAATCAATCGGTACGGGGTTTTATAATGGAATTTTTAAATTGAAAATACGTCGTATAATATAATCTCACTTAATAAAGCAAAAGAGCGAGGGATGCATCTACACTATCGTTACGATGGCAAAGCCGAACTCCGTGCGCAAGTAGTTTATTATTGATTAACAAAATAGTCATCAGCGCACTTGTTCAAACCCTGAGAATCCCCTACAAAACAAAAGAGCCATCAAAAGATGGCTCTTTTGTTTTGGCGGAGAGCGAGGGATTCGAACCCCCGTGGGCTTGCACCCAAACGGTTTTCAAGACCGCCTCGTTATGACCACTTCGATAGCTCTCCACTAACAATGTATAGGCTGAATTTGCTCAGCACGATACATTGTATACTATTTTTTTATTTTTTGCAAACGTTTTTAACTACTTTTTACAAATCTGAATATTTTATTATTTCAACACCTGATGCAGCGAACAGTTCTAGCGCAAAAGCATCGGGATAGCCGTTTTTATAAATAACCTTCTTTATCCCTGAATTAAGAATCATTCTCGTACAAATAACGCAAGGCTGATGCGTAACGTACATTACAGCACCTTCTAGACTAACTCCAAGCTTTGCCGCCTGTATGATAGCGTTCTGTTCTGCGTGTACTGCATAACAAACTTCCTGCATTGTGCCACTGGCAATGTTTCTTACCCTTCTTAAGCACTCACCACGTTCCGCACAACTCTCAATGCCACTAGGTGCACCATTATACCCTGTCGTTAAAATTCTTTTGTCCTTAACGACAACTGCACCTACGTGTCTGTTTTCTTGATAACAACTAGACCAACTTGCAACAGTCTCTGCAAGTTGCATAAATCTTTCGTCCCACTTATTCATAAAATTTTATCCTTTGTGTTTATTTGTCTTTCTTTACCATTTTTTCTAGTTCTTTAATAAAAGACGTGGTGTCGGTAAACGAGCGGTAAACCGATGCAAAACGAACGTATGCAACTTCGTCTATATTTTTTAACGCCTCGCAAACCATTTCGCCTAATTCTTTACTGGTTACTTCTTGAGCTAAAGAATTATAGATTTTCTTTTGAATATCTTCAACGATTCTGTCAATCGTACTCGCCGCAACGGGACGCTTTTCACATGCTTTAATTATACCGTTTTTAATCTTATTAGGATCAAATGCTTGTCTTGCGCCGTTAGTTTTTATAACAAATATAGGCGTATTTTCAACCGTTTCATAAGTAGTAAAACGCTTACCACAATTGATGCATTCTCTTCTACGGCGTATAATAGTTCCGTCGTCAGCAGCTCTAGAGTCAATAACTTTACTGTCTAAGCAGCCACAATACATACATTTCATAAAAAAACCTCTTAGAAAATTTTTTATATTTTATCACACAAAAAAATATTTTTCTACAATAATCAATAATTTATCAAAAATTACTCAAAATACGTTTAGAAATATTATGCCTGTGTTAATTTACGTTCTTACAATTGTATACCTTGTCGCAATCAACTTTTACGGTATCTTAATGCTAAACTTTCAGAAAAAAGCCCGACAAGACGGTGACGAAGAAAATATAGCAATAAGCGACACCAAACTTTTCCTTGCCGGTCTCCTTGGTGGAGCAACGGGAATATTCGTTTTTATGTTTATTTTTAAGTACCGATTAAAAAGTTTATTTATGATGGTGTTTATGCCCGTTCTGATTGCGCTAAACGTATACGTCATTATATTGATTTTAAATGGTGGTTTTGGATTATACCTGACATAATCGCGCCTTATAACGCTTTTATTGCCTTAGGAATTGCATTTATAACATCAGATGCAGTTACTGTAAACTCAGTCTGTTCTAAAGTCGCAATTTCACCAGCAGAACCAAATAGATAACAAGCTGCCGCGGCTGATTCTACAAGGTCGTCGGACTTAGATATCATGCCGGAAATGAACCCACTCAAAACGTCACCACTCCCTGCCTTTGCAAGCCCTGCACACCCTGTTGTATTAATAAAGGTATTTTCGCCGTCCGTTATAATACTGACGGCATTTTTTAATACTACCGTAACGTCAAATTCTTCAGCAAACTTTCTCGCACTCTCAATAGGATTCGCAACGATATTATCCTTATCTTCACCTGCAAGTCTTGAAAACTCGCCTACGTGTGGAGTTATTACAACCTTACATTTTTTATTCTTTAATAAATCAACGCCAAAACTTGCAAGGGAATTTAAGCCGTCTGCATCAATGAGAAGTTTACCTTCGTAATTATCAAGGAAATACTTAACAATTTCATAGACACCTTCACTTACACCCATACCCATACCAACAGCAATTGAGTCGTACGCAAGTAATGAACTCAAAACTTTTTCGTCTACAATCATTTGACCGTCAACGTCTTTTAGCGGTGTCAATAAACACTCGGGAACTTGACCTATATAACCGCAATGTAAACTTTCAGGAACAACTAAATTCACATAACCCATACCCGACTTAAAAGCACAAAGAGCGTTTTTGGAAAGTAAAACACCACCAGAATACTGCTTGCTGCCGCCAATAATCGCACATTTACCAAAATCACCTTTGTGAACGTTACGCTTTCTAGCCTCAAAAAACCTAGCAACAGAATCACTATTCAAACGTTTTACAAAGTCTTCACCCCAAATACTAATACCAATATCTTTTGCGACAACTTCACCGCAATAATCAATGCCATCTCCTAAGAAATGACCGAGTTTAAACTCTTGAATAGCAACCGTTAAATTTGCTTTTACGGCTATCCCCATAGGTTTACCGTTATCGCTGTTTAAGCCGCTAGGAATATCACAAGAAACGACGTATGCACCACTTGCGTTTATTTTTTCAATCGCCGTTTTATATTTGCCTTCGACGTCTCTGTTTAGTCCCGTTCCAAAGATACAGTCGACGATAATATCAAATTTTTTATCAAAAATCTTAAAAATACCGTTAGACACGGTAAGAGTTGCAACGCTAAAACCATGTTTTCTAGAAAGCACATCTGCAACAATTCTGCCATCTTCGCCGTTATTTCCTTTACCTATACAAACAAGAACTCTACCGCCTAAAAACCGCCTATCAATCTCATCTGCAACAGCCATGCCTGCCCTGTCAACCAAAATATCCTTTGATATCCCTAAGTTTTCAATATTGAATTTATCCGCGAGCCTCATCTGTTCAGAGGTCAAAATTCTTTCCATCAGTTATCCCCTTTAATTTTATCTATAGCGTAACTTGCATCTTCATAAGAAAATCCTCGCCCGATGAGATATCTATAAGTCTTTGCAAGATTTTCTTTATTTACTTCTTTATTTTTAATGTGTTTTTCTGCCAAAACTCTTGCATTTTCTTTAGATTGAACGTCCACCTCGTCAAAAGCTGCGCCTATATAGTCTTTTTTAACACCTTTCATCATCAACTTGTATTCAACAAGCCGCTTACCCTGCGTTTTTGACGTACTCTCTATATAGCGTTTAGAGTACCCTACGTCGTCAACGTATCCGTATTCTTTTAATTTATCCACGCAATACCAAGCAATATCCTCAGAATATCCCTTTTTTAATAAATAGTCTTTTATTTCTCGCTTAGTTTTAAGTCTTTTACTTATGTACTCTGCGGCTTTATTCAGCGCATCACTTTTCTCGCTTTCTTTAACAACTTCTTTAAGCCACTCTTTATCGACGTCCTGCCCAACTTTCAACCGATTTTTCATAACGGTTTCTAGTGACATACCACAAAAAAACTCACCGTCAACAAAAACGTTGCATCTGTTTTTATTTTTTTCTTGATAAGTTATCGAAGTAATTTGTGGCATATTCTTCAACCCATTAGATTAAAAAGCAAAAAACTGTTCAGTTACTCTTTCTGCGCAAAGTTTACCGTTAAACGTATCGGCAACGCCCTTTAAGAACGCAGTTTCTTGTTCTTTTTTTATAGCAAAATTTACGGTAACGGAATTTTCAAACTGTGTATCAATAATCGCGACGTTTTGTTTTGTTAAGTATTTAAGAAGATGCGAATACAAATCGTATTCTAACGTCAACTTAAACAATATCGCAGGTTGCATATCGGATATTTTAGCCTTGCCAAGCACTTCACTAACCGATCCACCGTATGCTCTAGTAAGACCACCCGTACCAAGTTTTATACCGCCAAAAAATCGCGTTACAACCGCAATGGTTTTATACATGCGTTTATTCCTTAATACTTCCAGCATAGGAAGTCCCGCCGTACCTTGCGGTTCGCCATCGTCTGAAAATTTCTGAACTAGCCCTTTGTCATCTGCAATATAAGCGTAGCAATTATGATTTGCAAGCGAATACTTTTTGCGAATCGAGTCAATAAAATCTTTTGCCTCATCTTCATCTTTAACGCCTTTAACGTTGCATATAAATTTTGAACGCTCAATAACTATTACGTTTTCCGTTTGTTCGGATACAGTAAAATATCCTTGACTCATTTTACAACTACTTTAATGTGAACTTTTTTACCTTTATGAAGAACAAATTCTCCCTTAGCCTTAAACTCTTCGGGAATAGCACCAAAAGCGTCGGTAATCTTTTTATCTTCAATAGAAACGCCGCCACCTTCAATAAGACGCTTTGCTTCACCCTTTGATTTTGCTTGAGAAGTTGCAACTAACAAGTCTGACACAAGCACTATCGAAGAATCGATTTCAGCGGTAGGCATATCGTCAACATTTCCACCGCCAAACGCAGCGCGCGCTTGACTTTGAGCCTTTAACGCCTTTTCTTCGCCGTGAACCAACTTCGTAACTTCAAAAGCAAGTCTTTCTTTTGCAGCATTCATTCTTTCGTCGTTATATTTGGTAAGCTCTTTTATCTCGTCCATATCCATAAACGTTAAAAGGCGCATACATTCTTCAACCTTAACGTCTTCAACGTTACGGAAATACTGATAGAAATCATAAACAGAACACTTGTTTTCGTCCAACCAAAGCGCGCCTTTTTGGGTTTTCCCCATTTTTTTGCCTTCGCTATTAAGTAGCAACGTACAAGTAAGGCAGAACGCGCTCTTCTGTTCTTTTCTTCTAATAAGGTCAACGCCTGCAAGCATATTGCTCCATTGATCGTCACCGCCAACTTCCAAAACACAACCGTATTTTTTAAAGAGATGCAAGAAATCGTAGCCCTGCATAAGCATATAGTTAAACTCTAAGAAGGTAAGACCTTTTTCCATTCTTTGCTTAAAGCACTCCGCCGTAAGCATTTTATTAACCGAAAAATACGCGCCGATATCACGCAAGAAGTTTACGTAATTAAGTTCCAAAAGCCAATCAGCATTGTTAGCAATAATAGCCGCATTATCACCGTCGAAACGAATAAACCTAGACATTTGGTTTTTAAAACACTCAATGTTATGCTGAATAGTTTCAACAGTCATCATTTGGCGCATATCACTTCTTCCCGACGGATCACCTATCATGCCCGTACCACCGCCGAAAAGGGCAATAGGCTTATGCCCAAATTTTTGCATCCATGCCATAGCCATAATAGGAATATAATGACCTATATGCAAACTGTCTGCCGTCGGGTCAAATCCGATATAGAACGGAACGCTTTCTTTACCAAGCAATTCGTAAAGCTCCTCTTCAAATATAGTCTGTTTTATAAATCCTCTTTCCTTTAATACGTCAAAAACATTTTTACTCATATCAACACCTAATCAATTTATTTAAGCTAAAACTTCCTTAATTTCAAACGATTCTTTAACGATTTTTTTGCCAGCATCTAACGAATCAATCTCTTTCGATGCAAGCATTTGCGCAAGCAAGTTACCTGTTGCAGTAGCCTCGACAGGTCCAGCAATTACAGTTCTTCCCGTATGTTTTGCCGTAAGCTCGTTAAGCAATACGTTTTGACATCCACCACCAACTATGTTTATTGCGTTGAACTTAACGCCTGTGATTTCTTCAATCTGTTCAACTGCTTTCTTATAGCATACTGCAAGGCTTGTATATACGCAAAGCACAATTTCACCAACGGTTTCGGGTACTTTTTGACCAGTCTTTTTGCAATAATCTTTAACTGCGTCAATCATGCTAGTAGGCGCAAAGAAAGACAAATCGTTTACGTCAACTATACTGTTAAAATCTTTAACCTTTCTAGCCTCGTCGACAAAGTCGGTAAAACTGTACTTGTCGTTATATTCCTTTTTGATGCATTGAATCATCCATAAACCCATTATGTTTTTAAGGAAACGAACACTCTTATTGTATCCGCCCTCGTTAGTAAATCCCGAAGCGTTTGCAATATCGGTCGTATTTTCATCGGGTGTTTCTACCCCCATAAGCGACCAAGTACCGCTAGAAATATAAAGCGGGAATCCACTCTGCGGAACAGCCATTACCGCACTTGCAGTATCGTGAGTTGCAGGCAAGCATACGACCGAGTTAAACCCTACTTCTTTTGCTATTTCATCTTTAAGATTTCCAACTACGCTACCAGGCAGAGAAAGTTCGTTAAACAAGTCCTTGTTAAGTCCAAGTTTATCGATTAACTCATAATCCCACTCACGCGTTTTTGCATTAAGAAGTCCAGTCGTAGACGCGTTAGTATACTCGTTTTTCTTTACGCCTGTCAATAAGAAGTGCAAGTAATCTGGCATCATTAAAAATGATTTTGCTTTTGCGAGTTTTCCGCTCTTTTTGTCACAATAAAGTTGATAAATAGTGTTAAAGACTTGTTTTTGAATACCCGTCCTTTTATACGTTTCCTGCTCGCTAACAATAGCGTGCACTTCGTCAATGACAGCAAGCGTTCTATCGTCTCTATAAGAATAAACTTCGTCGATAAGTTGATCGTTTTCATCAAGAAGAGCATAGTCAACACCCCAAGTATCTATGCCGATACTTGCGGGAATTTTACCTATCTCTTTACATTTTTTTATACCTTCGACAATACTATCAAAAAGTGATTTATCGTTCCAAACTAACTTGTCGCCTTTATGTTCAGCACCGTTTTTAAAACGGTGAATTTCTTCCAAAACAAGTTTTCCGTTATCCATCCAGCCCAAAATATGTCTTCCGCTTGATGCGCCTATATCAATAGCCAAGTAATACTTTTTTTCCATAAAAGTCTCCTTTATTATTTATATAATATTATTATACATATAATCAAACACGCTGTCAACGGAAAAGTAAGGATTTTACTAATGATTTTAACATCGAATTTTTTAAAATTAACAACAAAAAACCGATTATGTATGACATAATCGGTCTAAAAATCATTAATTAAATACTATCAATCAGGCAGACTTTCAAACGACTTTATTCTAGACGCCAAAATTGAAAACTCAACCTTAAACCTATCACCAAATTTTTCAATTTTTACAATCGGCAACTCCTTAAAATCAAAATAATCATTTAAAACTCTACTCAAATCCCCCGCGACGAGTTCAGAAAAACTTTCACCTGCACTCAACCTATCATTTTCTATAAGAGATTGAATACGCAATAATTGCTGCTTGTCTTTTTTCATATACTTCTTTTTATACTCCTTCTAATACTACCAAAAAACCCACTATACTTTCCCATCACGTCAAAAATTTTATTAGTGCCTTTATGTACGTTGTTAGCCAAAATTTTATACGCCTTTTTAGAGTCCGAACGTGACGGCAATCCATAGCCTATCGACAAAAATACTGAATCTTCTTCTGGTAAAACGCCAATGAGTTCAGTCTTTAGTAAGCCTTGTATATCTTTTGGCAACATCATTTTATCATTAGCCATCAAATCACCACGTGCCCTATTTATCACAAGTCCAACCTTATCCAGTTTATAACTGTTCAATATAGAAACAACCTTATCAGCGTCTCTTAAACTAGGTATATTTGGTGTTGCAACAATTATAGCCTCGTCCGCGCAAGAAACCGCCCGATGAAACCCAACGTCTATACCAGCAGGACAATCAAATATCACATAATCAAATAACGGTGAAATATTTTCAACTATTAGTTTTATATTTTGACCAGTCAAAATCGAATTAGATCTTAACCCACCAGATGGTAATACGCACAAATTTCGCATATTATAACATTGAACAAGAGCCTGCTTAATTCTGCACCGCCCGTCAAACACGTCAAATATATCGTAAACCACTTTATTTTCAACACCCAAAACAACGTCAAGATTATTTAATCCAAAATCAATATCACAAAGCACAACTCTATGCCCCATATTCGCAAGCGCATAACCTAGGTTTGCCGTAACGGTAGTTTTTCCAACCCCACCTTTACCGGAAGTAACGACTATTTTTCTTGCCACTTGTATCTCCTCCCGATAAACAATCTTACATAAAAAAAGACCACGCTTTTTAGCCTTTTTATGCTTAAAGCGTGGTATAATGTCAAAAAATTAAATTTATCTTGCAGATATAGTGATTTTTTTAAGCAGTTCATCGTTGCCTATTGCAACTCCACCACCAAGCGCAACGCTCATTAATCCATTTTCTGCCACGTTGATTTTCATTCCGAACTTGTCGGAATAGTATTTTTCCAAGCCGTAAATTGACGACGCGCCACCAGACACGTAAATTCCTGCATGTCTAATTTCCGCAGAAACTTCAGGCGGTAACTTTTTCAAAACTGCGATAGCAAGTTCTGCAATCTTGTCAAAGTAGCGCATAACAGGCTCAATAATATCCATAGCCTTAATCGATATTGCCCTAGGCGCGCCTGTCTTTAAATCTCTTCCGTTCACAACTGCAACCAAACCGTCGTTTTTGTCAAGACTACCAATCTCTTTCTTGAGCCTTTCAGCCGTAAGAAGCCCAACTTGCAAACCGTAAGTATCGGCTATAAAATCAATAATATCCGTACTTATTTTATTGCCACCAAAGTTTACCGATATCCCCGCAATAATACCGTCAAGCGAAACCGCCGCAATATTAGTCGTACCACCAGCCATATCAATAATAAAACAAGGCGTAGAATCATTAAGCGGTATTCTCTGTCCTAGCGCAGATAATAGCGGTGCTTCGGCAAACTGCACCTTAGATATCCCACAACTTTTAGCAACTTTTCTGTATTTTTCAAGCATTTCCGCAGTAACACCACATGGCACGGACATTAAAGCATGTACACCCATTAACGAGCCCTTTACACCTATCTTATTTAAAAAGGCTTTTAGCGCACCAACTGCAACTTTTTCATTAACTATTTCACCTTCAAAAACAGGAAAAACTATCTTAGTATTCTTAGCGGTCTTTCCTATAAGCTTTCTTGCCTCTTCCCCGATAGCTTTAACCTCGCCTTTGTCGTCGGTGGACACAGCCGCAACGGTTGGCTCACTTAAAACAATACCGCCGCCAAGCATATAGATATTAGTACAAACACTATCAAAATCAATTGCTAATTTTTCTAATGCCATTTTCTCTCCTTTAATATAAAACAAACGCCGTGTAGGACACGGCGTAGTTTGTCCGATTATAACATTTCAAGATTTTTCTTAAAGATTTTTCTAAAATCCGACCCGATTTCCATTGCGGAATTAATCTCAAGAGTTGCATCACCGTCAACTTCAGTTTTCATTATCACCGAGTCGCCCAAAATATCACAGTTGATACCTTTGACAACCGAAGACAAACTTCTATCAAGACAACTTGCAATTCTAAGCATTATTCCCATCTTTCTTACTGCATCAACGTCTTCGTCAGTAACCAAATCGCGATACCTTGCCCAGTCGAACGGGTTAATGTCCTCAATTGCAGAGTTCGACGCAACAAAAGACGCCATAACCAAATCCCTGTGACTTATTCCGTAAATATTAGTATTGAGGATAATGTATCCACTATGCTTTTCAAAGTTATAGAAACCTACGCGCTTACCCGAATCGTATAGATACGCAGCAACTTTCAAAATTTTAAGATATTGTCTTGGGAATTTATGCAATACACGAAGTTGCTTGAACAACTGAACAGATAGATTAACAACCTGTTCGGTATGCTTTTGGTTACAACCGAAGAAATGCACTAAATTATTAAGACTATACGTCAAAACGTCAGAGATAGGCTTGTCCATCGTCGTGGGTACTGCATAATTATAAAGTATACCCGTTCTTAACCCACTTCCGCTTATAACAGTATTGCCGAGATTCATATATTTTTTAAACGCAGCAATTGCAGCAAGCGCACTTGGGAAAATATCTGCTCTACCACTAGATAAACCTTTAATCTTTTTCTTTCTATCAAGGTCGAGACCTTTTAACAGATCGTAAACGTGATTAAAATCAGTATCATTAACGACGTAATTATGTATAGCTTTAAGCGGATATTTTTTCATAATCTTCGTCATACGGCAAAGATTTCTAAACGATCCGCCAACACCTATCATTTGAACTTCTGGATCAACGTCTTTAAGCCACTCGATACGCTTTAACTGTTCTGTAAAAAATTCTTCTATCTTTTCAGCCTGTTCGGTCGGCGAAAGACCGTCCCCAGCAAAAAGTTCGGTTAAAGTAATTGCCCCAAACGGCAAAGTTTCGTAATTCAAGAGATTACGTCTATTATAGTAAACGATTTTGGTGCTACCACCGCCGATTTCGAGAATTATACCTTTAGGTATATCCATAGTATTTATAACACCACGATATACGTAAATAGCCTCTTCTTCGGCACTCAATACTCTCAGTTTAATACCACAAGTTGCAGAAACCTCGTCAAGAAAACTGCGCTGATTCTTAGCGCGACGCACGGCAGCCGTAGCAACGGCTATGATATGTTCGATACCGTTTACGTCGCAAAGCTTACGGAACATCTTTAAGGTTCTAATAGTTTCCTGAATTCTTGCAGGTTTTAAGAACCCGTCTCTTTCCATTCCTTCGCCTAAACGCGGTGCTTCCTTTAACTGATCAACAATTTGAAAGTGGCCGCTTTCAGAAACGTCCACCAATAATAATCTCGCTGTATTTGAGCCCAAATCAATAATTGCAATTCTTTCCAATTTAATTCACCATGCCATTCTATTATAGTTTGGTAACATTATAACACAACATCTTGTGTTTGTACAGACCTTTTTTAAAATTTGTGCAGTTTTTTTTCAATTATTTATTTTTGAAAATTTTGGAATTTTTCAATTAATTATTTTTGACCAATTGTTTTTAACTTTGACCAAAGTTAGTGCAAATTTTGTCGAATTTTCAAATTTTTACTAAAATATTTGTTTATGCAAATTGCACAAAACAAATATCAATTTTTACCCTTTTTTAGCTCAGTAATTGCCTGAAAAACCGATAAAATCAACAAAAAACCACCAAAGCATCTCTTCAATAACTCCCCGCTCATCGCCCTAGCGATATAGCATCCTATTATACAGGTTAAAACACCTGGAATTATTATCCATAAAACCCTGCTAAAATCTATCAATTTATTCTTTAAGTGTATAATTAACGCGACGACCGCCATAGGAATAAAACTTACTAAATTAACCGCTTGCGACGTATGTTGACTAACGCTATAAAAAATAGTAAGTAACGGTATAAGGACCGTTCCTCCACCCATACCCATTCCGCCAAGCACGCCACCCAAAACTCCTGCAATTCCATACCAAACGTATTCCATATTCTCTCCTTAAAAAAACAGCATCTTTGCACCCGCAACAGCCATAACTGCGGAAAAGATAATTATTATCCACTTATTAGAAAGTTTTGAAAGTAACAGCGCGCCTACCGCACCGCCAAGCACAACACCTATTGAAACAGGTATAAACACTTGAAAATTCAAATTCCCAAACAACGCGTAAAACAATCCACTCACAAGCGAGAGCGGAAGTATTATTAAAATTGCAGTCGCATGTGCTTTTTTAGG
Source organism: Clostridiales bacterium (assembly GCA_015055805.1). Lineage (GTDB taxonomy): Bacteria > Bacillota > Clostridia > Christensenellales > Borkfalkiaceae > UBA1259. The sequence goes on along the minus strand of SVHN01000010.1, from coordinate 63,779 downwards.
ATCGCATTTTAATAGCATTATCAGCATAGGAACGACAATCATGCCACCCCCACCGCCAAAAACGCCGTTTATTAGACCTGCAATTACGCCCGTCAATGCAGCGTAGAGATTTAACCTTTTGGAATTTCGTTGATTTTTTTGACCGTTTTTAGTGTTTTCCATATCCGTATTGTGAGCAATTTAAAATAATTTTACTATTTTTTTAGAAAATTAATGAGTTTGTTTGCTTTTACGGTTGATTTTTTAAAAAAAATACTATATAATATCTTCATGCGTTATATATTTGTTATACGCACGTGCGTGTACGAACGCTAACTCAAAAACGTATTTTAATAAAAAAGGTGAACTATGACGAGTAACAACAGCATCAACAAAATTAAATCGAGACTTTTTATTGCACTACTATTGATTTGCATTCTTTGCACCTCGCTATTTGTTTTTACGGCTTGCAAAAAAGAAGACGAAGCAAAAGAAGATACGACTACGTACACTTATACCGAAGATCAAATAGAAGAATCCATAAGCAACGCATCTTTCTCTAACGGAACTAAAAATCTTGGCGTTAAAGATTTTCCCAAGACGTCTGTTACCGGTTGGAGCAGAAAGACCGAAACAAATATGACCGCATCTTCTGCCAAATCGGGTGTTATTAGCACTTCTGATGCTGCTTGGGACGAACTTTTGAATACTTTAGTCAAGGATTCTTATTTTCTAAACTACTATAAAGTAAATTACAACTTTGACGATGCAAAAATCAAGGCAGCTATTAAAGAAGCAAACGGCGAAGATGCTGACACCAGCACCGACGCTATCAATGAATATATTATTAAGAACTACTTTAAGTCTGAAGCAAACTTGCTTAACGGCAAAAAGAACGAGTTCTCTAATCCTGGTAAACCTACCACCGATTCTGACGATAAAGTTTATATGTTAAACAACTATCTCACTAAGAGCAAAGTTGGCTTAGGTACTGCGCAGAGTATCACCTCTTCTTCCACTATCACTATGGACAAGGGTGAATACGGCAAAATTACCGTTTGGGTAAAAACTCAAAACGTCGGCGGTCTTTATAATGACGGTGACGACACTACGGTTGATTACGGCGCAAATATCCGCATAAAGAATACTTTCCAAGGCTCAGAACAAGCAGACTTCGGTATCTTTAATATCGACACCAAAAACGAATGGAAACAGTTCACCCTATACGTTAAGTCTGATGATATCTATGGTTGCTCGTTCTCCGTTGTATTAGGTCTTGGCTACGATAAGTTAAGCGCAACCGAAGGTACCGTATATTTTGACGAAGTCAAATATGAGACTGTTGACAAAAAAACATATGACGACGCTATATCTTCTGGTACGGAATTAAAACTCGATTATAACGGTGAAAACGCGTTAAAAGTCGTTGGTAAAACTGTCGCATTGTACGACATGACCATTAATTTTGCAGGAACGCAAACACAGGATATCAACCTATCCGCATTGAATCACGGTTATACTACCTCAAATAAGGGCGTAAACGGTAAAAGATTTGAAAATTCTAACGTGACCGCAACAACAGAAGGCAACGCGCTCAAACTCGATCTCACCAACGCAAGTTACACCGTAACGCTCAACAACGTTAGCAATGCATTCGACGTAAACTACGGCGAATACGCTTACGTATATTTCTTTATAAAGAATCAGTTAAATTCTTTCAGTTCAACCACTATAACCGTTGATGCTTTTGACGTTTACGATCCCGATACTGGAATTGATAACAATGAAATAACCAAAAAACGCGCAGCAGTTGCAACGATTACCGAAGTTAGCGACGAGTGGCAAAAGGTTGGTGTTTTGATTAAAAACAATTTTGAAGCACCTGAACCACTAGATAGCAGTTCAAGAAGTTTCTACTTGTCTTTAGTTGTTGGACCTACCGACGTTGCGGCAACCGATTACGCTATGGATTATGCAAACGGAACAGTTATAATGACTATCCCCACTATTACCAAGGGACTTATTGACGAAGACGCAGTTAAAGCTCTCAATAATGATGCCGACAATTCCAACGACCAAAATTACGAACTTTATAATTTCTTTACTGAAACCGCTAACGGCACTACTGCTCTCTATGCTGGTAGCGCAAGTGATTTTGCTGAAGAAACTGAAAAAGAAGAAACTTACGCTTTAACCGTTGCTCCTAGCGATAAAGGTACAATCGAAACCAAACCTGCTATCCCCAGTGGATATCAAGGAATAGTTGCAAACCACTTCTACATTAAAGAAGATGCTAAAGACGTTGTAAGAGATATTAACACTAGCGAAACCGCAGGTCTTATTAATACTAATTATTTAGATAAATACACAATGCTCCCCGACGTTAAAAGCAAACTAAATTTCACGGCAACCGACGACGAAAAGAGTATTCAACCGATAGTTATTTACAATAAAGACGCATCACACTATGGATACGTTGGTGCAAGCAAGAATATTGCTGCAAGTGCTTATGCGAAAGTTTCTGTAACGCTCCGCGTTTGCGACGATGCGAAAGCTTACGTTTATCTCGTAAATACTGACGGTTCAACGAAAGACGTTATGACTTTCGACACCTTTACTGCAAACGTTAATAGCCGTGGTGAAAGCATTGAAAACGGTACGACTTATGAAAACCTATCCCTTGCCCTTACCGTTGATAAGAGCATGATGGAAAACGATGGTTGGACAACCGTAGACTTCTACGTAGCAACCGGTGCAACCGCTAAAAACTTCCGTGTTGAAGTTTGGAACGGCGGAAGAGACGGCGCAGATGCTAGCGCATCACAAGGTTACGTTTTTGTTAAGAACATTGAAGTATTGACGACTGGCGCGTTCACCGAACCAGCTAAATGGTCTGAAACGTTTACCGTTTCTGGCAATCCCCTTTATGAAGAAGGTATCAGCGCATTTGATGATGAAAACTGCATTTTATATAAACGCGTTCTAACCGCTACCGAAAAGCAGTTTAACGAAGAACAAACGGATACATCTAAAATCGTTTCTTATAGCGCAAATTACGTTTGGGCTAAAAATAGCAACTTTATCTATGCTGTATATAATACGATTGATCCTGTTGAAGTTGATCCCTACGCTAGCGAAGAAGAGGAAGAAGAAACTGAAGAAAGTGGCTGCGCAGCAGAAACTGATCCTTCAGCCTTCTGGTTATCTTTCTCCTCTATCCTATTAGGTGTTGTTCTTGCGTTTGCAATCATAATGCTTGTAATTAAAAACGTAAGACGTAGACGCAAAGCTAACGCAAGCGATGCTAAATCACACTATAAAGTAACAAGCAGAACTAAGCTTGCTAAAGATGCTGAAAAGGCTAAGAAAACTGTTAAGGAAGAAACTGACGAAGATACAATTGAAGAAGTTGAAGAACAGTCTGAAGTTACAGAAGAACCTGTAATTGAAACCGAAGAAACTTCGACGGACGCAGTTGAAGAAGAAAAAACGTTAGACGAATACGTTTACGGCGACGTTCAAGATTTCGGCGAAACTGAAGAAGTTAAATCGGAAGACGCGACGAAAACGGAAGAAAATCCTGAAAACAACTAATAAAAACTAAGGTCAAAAAGTGTGCTGAATAAAATCAGCACACTTTTTTTATAATTTTATATTGTATACCATTTATATTTTTTACGCATATATATAATGTATGGCAACAATAATTTTAACGGGTGGTGGAACTGCTGGGCATTGTACGCCGCACTTAGCACTCCTGCCCTATATCAAAAACGATTTTGATAAAATTTACTATATCGGTAGCGAAAACGGAATAGAACGGCAAATTATTGAAAACACCGACATCCCTTACTATTCTGTACCGTGCGCAAAACTCGATAGGCAATCTTTAACTAAAAATTTAAAAATGCCGTTTAAGGTTATTAGTGGCGTAATAAGAGCCGGAAAAATACTCGACGAGATTAAACCAGACGTAGTATTTTCTAAAGGCGGTTACGTTTCCGTTCCAACGGTTATTGCTGCAAATAAACGTAAAATTCCCGTAATAGCGCACGAAAGCGACTATACGGTTGGATTAGCAAACAAAATAAGCGCAAAGTATTGCAAAAAGGTTTTAACTTCTTTTCCTGAAACAGCAAAGACTATTAAAAACGGTGAGTTCTGCGGCTCACCACTTAGAAAATCTCTTTTTTCCGTTACTAAAAACGAAGTTTTAGATTCATTTGGATTTAAAGGAAATAAACCTATACTTCTAGTTACTGGTGGCAGTCAAGGCGCAAAAATAATTAACGACACTCTCCGCCTAGCACTTAGCGACCTTCTGCCTAAGTACGATATAATCCATATCTGCGGAAAAAACAATCTTATAAACGAAAAAACTCCGAAAGGATATTTCCAAACGGAGTTTATGAATAAAATCGAAAACGCTTTTGCCGTTGCATCTGTTTGCGTATCACGAGCGGGTTCTAACACGCTATTCGAACTAATGAGCCTAAAAATTCCTTGCGTATTAATTCCTCTCCCAAAAGGCGCGTCAAGGGGTGACCAAATATTAAACGCAGCATATTTTCAAAAACAAGGGTTAGCGACGGTTTTACAACAAGAAAACCTATCACCCGAATCACTAACACTTGCAATAAATTCTATATATGCAAACCGCTATAATTTATCAAGAAACTTTGAAAAGTTCCCCGTAAAAGATGCTAGTAGGCATATATCAAGAGTTATCGCAGACTACGCAAAGAAGTAGAATTTTCCACTCTAAAACCATATAAACTTTTAATATTTTCAAAATATCCTGAAAGGCAAGTTTTTTCGTTTTCAGGATTATTTTCATTTAAGTAAATTTCCTTTTTTAACATCTCTCTAAAATCCGATACTTTCCTTTCTTTAATAACGGTAATTCTTCTATCCTTATTTTCAACTTTTTCTTTTACAAAAAATAGTTTAATAATCTTTTCTATCATATTAAATCTCCCTTTTACACGTTAATTATATCAACTAAAATTGACATATGCTTGTCATATTTGAAAAGTTTTTCTATTCGCTTGACAATACTTATCGTATATATTAAAATACGTATAAAAGGAGTAAAATATATTATGAAATACGAAATAATGCTTGGAATATTATTTGAACTTTTGTCGAAAAAATGTGTTAAAGCAAAGTATCTTGCAGAAAAATTTGAAGTAAGCGTAAGAAGTATTCACCGTTACATAAACTGTTTAGAAATGGCAGGCGTGCCCTTATACACCATAAGGGGTAATCAAGGCGGTTTTGCAATAGTTGATACATATAAGTTTTCTTCGTCATTTATGACGGTAAAAGAATTTGAGCAGACAATCAACGCCCTAAACGCTATCAATTCAAGCGTTCCAAACAAAGTGCTTGACAGCGCGATAAACAAACTTAAATCAGCCGTAAAAAACGAATCTAGCGGTCTTAACATAAAAAGCGGTAATCTTATAATTGATGCCGGTCCTTGGGGCGACGCCGTTGGATACAAGAGTAAACTCGCCGTCCTACAAAAAAGTATCGAAGAAAACAAAAAACTTTTTATAAGATACCACGATAGAAACGGCGACGTCACCGAACGTTTAATCGAACCGCACGTCATAGTGTTTAAGCAAGGTTTGTGGTACGTCTACGCCTATTGCGACCTTAGAAACGAGTTTAGATTTTTTAAGACTGGACGAATTGAACAAGCAACGGTCACGAACGAAACGTTTATACGCCAAGATTTATCTAAAATGGATCTCCCCCTTGATTTTTGGCAGGAAAACCTTGATTGCATTGACGTAGTTATGGAAATAGATAAGTCCATAGTTTCTGACGTTGAAGAGTGGCTTGGTATTGAGAACGTTAAGCTTTCAAACGGTAAGTTTATAGCGTCGGTTAAACTTCCGCACGATAAAGGGTTAATTAATAAAATTATGGGTTATGGCGGTGGAATAAAAGTTTTAGAGCCGCAATCGCTTAGAGAGGAAATTAAAAAATGTACGGAAGAAATTATAAATAACTACAAGTAAAAAATGGTCGGAAAAATTCCGACCATTTTTGGTTTTTACAAATTAAAATTCGGTTCTTGTACTACGACCAAACAGTTCTAAAAATACTTTCATAGGTTGTTTATTCTCATAAATAATCGAATAAACAGCATTTGTTATAGGTAAATCAACGTTATATTTTTGTCCTAGTTCGCGCATGGCTTTTGCCGTGCTGACGCCTTCTGCAAGTTTTTCAAACTTTTCGCCTTTGACGTACTTTTCACCAAAATTACGGTTGTTTGAATACTCCGAAAAAAGCGTTGTTTCGTAATCACCTAAATGACATAATCCGTAAGCAGACAACTCACTTCCGCCCATAGCCTTAATTAGCCTAGCAACCTCTCTTGCGCCTCTTGCCATAAGCGGACCTTTCAGCGTGGTATATCCACCCCCGTCAAGCATTCCCGCGGCAATACCCATAACGTTTTTTGCTGCTGCGCCGATCTCACTACCTATTACGTCGTCGCCATAATAAAACCTTATGGTTTGACTACGGAAATTATCGGCAAGATATTTAACCAAGTCTTTATTATATCCGTCAATCACCATACAATTAGGCAGACCTTTTACGAAGGCTTGTATGTGCCCCGGTCCAACCCAAACGGCTACGCTATCTTTTTTTACACCACTTTCGATAACAACTTCTGATAGTCGTTTGCCGGTGGTCGTTTCAATACCTTTCATGCAAAGCACGAAAATTTTATCACTAACGTCATATTCCGTGACGCGCTGCATAAAATTTCTTAAGCCTTGCGCACTTATTGATATTATAATAATTTCGCTATTTTCGACTGCGAATTTTAAATCCGAAGTAAGATTTATTCGTTTATCAAGTTCGACATATTCGTTTCTGCCCGTGTTTTTAAGTATATCGTAGGTGTAATTACCTTCCGTACCCCATTGCACAACGTCGTGTCCGTTGTTTACGAGATACCACCCGATAAACGAGCCCCATCTTCCACAGCCTAGTACAGATATTTTCATCCGTTTCTCCTATAATTGTTATAGCGTTTTGCGATCAACAAACGCTCTTGCTAGACTAACTTCATCAGCGTACTCTAAGTCTGTTCCGATAGGTATACCGTGAGCAAGACGAGTGACCTTAATCCCCAAAGGCTTCAATAGATTTGATATATACATTGCCGTTGCTTCGCCTTCAACGTCGGGATTAGTAGCCATTATAACTTCGTTTACCCCACCCTTTGATATACGTTCTAACAAACCTTTAATATTAATATCGTTAGGTCCTATACTGTCAAGCGGCGAAATAGTTCCGTGCAAAACGTGATACACGCCGTTAAATTCATTGAGTTTTTCAATAGCAATAACGTCCTTTGGTTCTTTAACAACACAAATAGTATCGCTATCGCGGTGCGTGCATATTTCACACACGTCACCTTCGGAAAAGTTTCCACACACCTTACAGTAATGAACGTTTTTCTTAACGTTAATTATTGCATCAGCAAAAACTTTCGCTTCTTCTTCGCTCATATTAACAACTTTGTACGCAAATCTTTGAGCAGTTTTTGCACCAACACCTGGAAGTTTAGAAAATTCGTTGATTAATCTACCGATAGGCTCGATATAAACCTTCATTTTATAAACCTAAACCGCCAAATGCGCCCATTTTTTCATTACAAACTTTATCAGCCTTGCCGTAACCGTCGTTAAGAGCTGCCACGATAAGATCTTCTAACATTGTTAAATCGTCCATATCTACGGCGTTCGGATCAATCGCAACGCTATTTACAACCTTTTTTGCAGTCATAGTAACTTTAACAAGTCCACCGCCTGCCGTGCCTTCAACTTCAAGTTCTTCAAGTTCTGCTTGCGCTCTCTGCATTTCTTCCTGCATTTTTTGCGCCTGTTTCATTAGGTTCTGCATTTGGTTTCCGCCACCGCCGAAACCACCGAATCCGCCACCTCTGTATGCCATATTTATATTCTCCTTTATTATGAATTTATTTTATAATGACTATATCGTCACCAAATATCTGTTTAATTCTGTCCGTAGCTTTATCAACTTCGTCCAAAGACTTTTCTTCAGCAGAGAGTTTTACGCTGTATTCACACGGTAAAAACTCTTCTAAGGCCTGATTCAATCTTTCCTTAGTATGCGCCGAATCAATAAGTTCAATATCTGCTTCGTTAGTACAAACAAACTCCAAAACGTTGCCGCGAACGTTAAGTTCTACGTTTTGTAAAATATTCCAAAGCATTTCACTTCCGATACGCCTTAAATTAAATAAAAGTTTACCCCTTAATTCATCAGCTGTTACGGAATTTATAGGAATTTTATCTTCTTTTTTAATCTCTACTACTTTTTCTTCCTCAATCTTTTTTAAATCAGGTTGAATATCTTTAGTCGGTATATTTGCTGGTTCTACTGCGTTTTTAACTTCAGCGACAGTAAAATTGCCGTTTTTGATTTTTTCTTCTAAAGTTTTAATCCTTGCTAAAAGTGCCTCAATGTTATAATCTGAATCAGGTCTAGACGCCTTTATCGCCGCCGTTTCAAAAACCACTCTTGGGTGATTTGTGAACTTTAATGAATTTTCGGCTTCTGCAAAGACTTCTAAAATGCGCAACAACCTTTCTTCGCTAACGTTATCCACGAGTGATTTATAAGCGTTAAATTTAATCTCGGGTAAAGCAAGAATTTCCTTGGAATTATCACAGGTTTTAACAACTAACAAGTCGCGAACCATTGCCGTTACGTCCTTAGTTAAAACGCCCATGCTTTTTCCAAGCGAACATAACGTTTCAATACTCTCCAAAACCGCGCTAGAATTACCGTCTAAAATATTTTTAACGAACTCGTTAAGCGTTTCTGAATTTGACGATCCGAGTATATCCATAACGTCGTCGTAAGTAAGTTTACCCGTTCCATACGACAAGGCGATATCTGCAATAGATAGCGCGTCACGAATACTCCCTTCACCTGCCTTAGCTATAGCCATAACGGCTTCTTTGTCGTATTTTTTCCCTTGCTCGTCGTAAATTTCACTAATAAGTGCGGCTATTCTTTCAGCAGGTATTAACCTAAAATCAAAACGCATGCAACGAGAAAGAATAGTTGCTGGAATTTTATGAACTTCAGTAGTTGCAAGTATAAACATAGCGTGCTTTGGCGGTTCTTCCAAAGTTTTAAGAAGAGCGTTAAACGCTGCGCCCGTTAGCATATGAACTTCGTCAACTATATAAACTTTATACTTACAAGAAACCGGCGGATACTGTACCTTTTCTCTAAGCTCTCTTATCTCGTTTACACCGTTGTTTGAGGCTGCGTCTATCTCGATTACGTCAATATTTGAAGAATCAGAAAGTGCCTTACACGCCTCACATTTCCCGCACGGCGAACCGTTTTGTGGATCAAGACAGTTTATTGCCTTTGCAAAAATTTTTGCGGCAGACGTTTTACCCGTTCCGCGTGTACCTGTAAAAAGATATGCATGACCAAGCCTGTCACTTTCTATCTGATTGACAAGTGTTTTTACAACGTGTTCTTGGCCGATAAGACCTTGAAACGTAGACGGACGATATTTTCTGTATAACGCTAAGTACGCCATTTTTCACCTTTATTTTTGGTTTATTTTCGTCAAAATTTTCTTTCTTGCACGCTGAAGTGCATTGTCGATTGACTTTTCAGTCTTTCCTATGCTTTTTGCAATCGCCGAATAAGAAAAGCCCTGAACGTATAATTTTATAATTCTATATTCGAGTTTACTAAGGCAATTTTCTATTAAACTCAAAAACTCTTTCTCTGCCTCGCCGTTTATATAAGCGTCTTCCGGACCGAATTCTGAGTCCATAATTATTTCGCTTTTATCGTTATCACCGTCAGTATAACCGTTTAAGGAAACATAATTATTTAGCGGTTTGTTTTTTAGACTGTTTGAACTTTTTATAAGCGTATAAATCTTATTTATTAAACATTTATAGAAAAAAGCCTTAAACGATGATTCACCGTTATAACTCATTATTGCTTTAAGTAGCGCAATATATCCTTCTTGCAAAATATCTTTTTCGTCGTAACCAACGAGATAATACTTATTCGCAATGGATTTAATTATCTTTGTGTATCTATTAATAAGTTCTTCGCTTGCTTGCTCGTTTTCTTTGGCTAAAATTACAAGTTCTTCATCTGTATGTTTGGATAAACCCAACATAATTCCCCCTTGACGCGTCTAACCTTTAAGGTTTTTCTGCCTTAAAACTTCAAAAACTGCTATACCGCAAGCAACCGACGCATTAAGTGAATTAACTTTTCCATACATGGGTATAGAGATTATTCCGTCACATTTATCTTTCGTCAAGCGTTTTACTCCGCTATCTTCGCCACCTATAACAAGACAAATTTTACCTGTAAGGTTTGCTTTATATATCTCTTGACCGCCAAGTTCTGCGCCATACACCCAGTAGCCGTTATCTTTAAGTTCGTCTATCGCATTGTTAATGTTTGTTACGCGCGCTACTTTTACGTGATTTAGTGCACCGGCGGATATTCTCATAACGGTATCGCTCACCGTTGCACTTCTATCTTTAGCTATAATAAGACCGTCTGCACCTGCGCACTCACAAACCCTTATTATACTGCCGAGATTGTGCGGGTCTAAAATTTCGTTAAGAATAACTATTAGCCCGTCTTTATCACGACCTGCCTCAATTATGTCGTCGATATCAAAATATTTGTAGTCGGATACGTAAGCAATAAAGCCCTGATGACGTTTACTTTCGCTCTCTTTTTCAATGACGTATTTATCGACGGGTTGAAGCTTTATTTTATGTGAACGTATGACATTTATTAGTCTTTTGCTAGCGTCGTCTTTTAGATCTTTTTGGACTAAAATTTTGTCTATTTCCTTATCGGTCTTTAATAGTTCGTATACCGAATTTCTTCCTTCAACTTTCATTTATTTCACCTTTGTTTAATATATAATTTAACCTGTCTACGTCACCTATTAGATATAAATACCCTAAAACAGCCTCTAAACCTGTAGAAGTATTATATTCAGCAACGGTAGCGTGCTTTGCTTTATTTGCCTTCTTTGCGTTTCTTGCTCTTTTAAACACGGCAAGTTCAGCGTCGTTTAGTAACGGCATAATTTCATTAGCAAACTCTGCCTGCGCCGTTGCCTTAACTTCGCTAGTTGCAAGTTTGTTTAGTTCGCCGCACTTAAAATCAGAAGAAAACGTTAATTTTTCGCGAACGAACAGCGAATAAACCGCGTCACCTACAAACGCAAGCACCACGGGACTTAAATTATTCGCTTTTTGTCTATCCATTTTCTCGCCTAAACGAAACACAAACCTACCCCATTTTTCTATTTTTTTAATTATACACCATTTTATTAAAAATGACAATTAAAAAGCCCGAATATTTTCGGGCTGAATAAAGTTTTAATAATCTTAATCGGTAAATATTATAGTTGACTTTGATAAATATGCAACTATACCCTTAAATATGGTATACGCCACGGCATCTTGATATTCTTCGGTTATCAAAAGTGCTTCGTCGTCAGGGTTTGACAAAAATCCACATTCACATATTACTGACGGATAATCTGTACAATTTAGGATATAATAATCACCCGTTAGTGCGCTACAAGTTCTAACCGCCTCTTCCATGGAATTAAAACAATCTTGTATCCCAGTCGCTAAAAGTTTACTCGCTTCGTCGCCCTTTTTATAAAAGACTTGTGCTCCTCTTCTTGTCGATAAACTATATTTATTCATATGTACACTAACTACCAAATGTGGCTTTGCTTTTGATATAATTTCCTTGCGCTTTGCCATATCTTTCTTTTTCAGCCCACTAGTCGCAACGCCGTAAAGTCCTGCGTCGGTACTTCTTGTTAAAACTACACTCATACCAGCACCTTTAAGATATTTTTCAAGTTTTTTAACAACCGCTAGATTTATCTCACTCTCTTTAACCCCTGTATTTACACCGCTAACTCCGCCGTCCACACCGCCGTGTCCAGCATCTAACACTATTTTAATATTGCTTGACGACGCTTCGCCTATAGGTTTTTGCGCCAGCGCGCCAAAACAAACAATAAAAGTTATAACCGTCAACAATAGCACCGAAACTATAAATATACTTCTTCTTTTTAATACAAACATATGACACCAAAAATGTGGATAACTAGGACTTTATCCACTAAGTTATCAACATTTCGACAATGTTTTTAGGTATAGTGTTGATAACTTTCTCTATATTTATATTGACGATATAAGTGTTTTATGAAAACAATCCACACATTGTTGAATAAAAAAAGGGTGTACAATTTTGTCAATCGCACACCCATATTTGTTTAGTATATTTTATTTTTTATAAAGCGGTCCGTAAGTTGCGCACGCTCTGTAGTCTTGACCTTCTTTATCCATGCCAAATGCGTTCCATGCTGCGGGACGATAAATATCGTCTAACGGTACGTTATGCATGCACACGGGAATTCTCAACATTGAACACATCGTAATTAAATCAGCACCGATATGTCCGTAAGAGATTGCGCCGTGGTTTGCCCCCCAGTTTTGCATAACTTCGTATGCCGTCTTAAACGCACTGCCTTCCTTGCCGTCACAACGCGGTGCAAACCAAGTACAAGGCCACGTCGGGTTTGTTCTTTCCATAAGTTTATCTGACACGTCGTCGGGAAGTTTTACCGTCCACCCTTCTGCTATTTGCATTGTAGGTCCTAAACCTTTAACGAGATTAAGCCTTATCATTGTACAAGGCATTTCCGCTCTCGTTGTATAGTGGCTTGAGAATCCACCGCCACGGAAGTTATCAAACCCTGCCTCACACCATACGGTTGCATCGGTCATTTTCTTAATATCTTCTTCGGTTACTTCCCACCATTTCTTCATGGTAGCATTTCCGTTTTCGTCCGCACATTCACCGCAAGCATCTAGACACGCTGCGCCAGAGTTAAGTAGGTGGATAATGCCGTCTGATTCTTTTGCTTTACCTTCAAGTTCATAGCCCGTAACTCTCTTTGTCGCATCACCCGACCAGTAAGTTCTAACGTCAGCGAAGATTTGCGCTCTATGCGTCAATAATCTCATAAACAACATACAAAGACCGTTCAAAACGTCGTTTTCGGTTGCGAGTGTATACGGTTCTCTTGCACCTTGATAGTCGAACGAAGACGAAAGCAAAGCCTCTGGATAGTCGCAGTTGGGCCAATGGTCGGTCCACTGTCTTTGACCTTGGAAACCACCAGCGATTGCATTATGACCTACTTTTTCTTCTTCAAATCCGTCGGGAAGATTTTTGTTGCCTGCCATAAGGTCTTTTATAATGCAGTACATTTTAACAGTAAATTCCCACTGTTTTTCTTTTTCTTCGTCGGTGAATTTAATTCTGCGTTCTTTTCCTAAGAACTCTACTGATTCGGGGTTGTCATCCCTACCCATTTTGCAGTGTTCTTTTGTCCACTTTAATGCTTTTTGGTATTCTTCTTCGTTGTATATGCCTTCTTCCATACGGCGAAGAATTTCAACTTCGTCAACACTCTCTACTCTCATATCAAGGTATGATTCAATAAAGTCTTGGTCGATAATGGATCCCGCAATACCCATACATTGAGAGCCGATTTGTAGATATGATTTACCGCGCATGGTAGCGACTGCAACCGCTGCTCTACCAAAACGCAATAGTTTTTCTTTTACGTCTTCGGGAATTTCTGCAACCTGTTCTCTATCTTGAACTTCGTGTCCGTAAATACCAAACGCTGGAAGTCCTTTTTGCGCGTGTCCAGCTAGAACTGCTGCAAGATATACTGCACCCGGTCTTTCTGTACCGTTAAAGCCCCATACCGCCTTAATTGTCGTTGGATCCATATCCATTGTTTCAGAGCCGTAGCACCAGCACGGAGTTACCGAAAGCGTTATACTTACGCCTTCTTTTTTAAACTTATTAGCGCAAGCGGCAGCCTCTGGTACACGACCTATTGAAGTGTCTGCCATTACAACTTTTACGTGTTCACCGTTTGAATAATAAAGATTCTCTTCAAACAACTTTTTAGCGGCGTTGGCCATTGCCATTACTTGACCTTCTAGACTTTCACGAAGTCTCATAGGTCCACGTCTGCCGTCAACAACAGGACGTATACCTATTACAGGATAATCGCCTACGTATCTGTTCTTTGCCATTATATTCACCTCACAAAAATTTTACTTTTTTCTCAATTATACCATTAGTTTTATTTATGTGTTATAACAAACTTACTGTATTAGTTGTATAAAATCATCATACTATTTGACAAGAATATATAATGGTGATATACTTAAAAAGCATAAGAAAACAGGAGTAAGCAAATGAAAAATTCCGAATTCTATTCAGAACAAATAACAACGGTGTTTGCTTGGGGCGGAAATCCAGTATTGTCCCCATCTTGGAAAGATAAAAACGTTATTATTCCGCATAACAAAATATTCTATATTACCGACGGTGAAATCTCGGTACAAGTTGGAAAAGAAAAAATTATCGCAAAAGAAGGCGATATGGTACTTATTCCGTCGGGAGTTAAACATAGTTACCAACTAACCGATAAGCAGTATGCTAAAAAATACTGGATACACTTTGACGTTCTTGCAAACGGCAACAACCTATTCGACTACTATTATCCCCCTTATAAACTTTCAGTAGGAAAATCTAAGCAACTTGAAGACTTGTTCCGTTCGGTTTTATCACATGCAAAAAACAACTCACCGGCGTCAAAACTTGCAGCGTCTAGCGCAATTTTATCTATCGTATCCTTTTATATGGAAAGGTGCGTTTATAAAGAATATACAGTTGCTGAAGACGAAATTGACATAGCAGTTGAATTCATAAAAAATAATTATCAAGAAAAATTCACGCTTGATGACCTTGCAAAAAAAGTAAATTTAAGCCCTAACTACTTTATTAAGCGTTTTAAGGAACGAACAGGTTATTCACCTATGCAGTACGTTATAACCATTAAAATGGAACGTGCAAAGTTTTTAATAGAACAATCAATCGACCCGATAGGAAAAATTATGGAAGATTTAGGATTTTACGACGCTGCGCATTTTTCAAAACTATTCAAAAAATATTCAGGCTATTCACCAAAAAAATTCCGCGAAATAAGCCAACAAAGATTCGATATCAAATAAAAAGAACGTCACGCTTGTGACGTTCTTTTTATTTATAACTTATGTACATTATATAATAGTTAATAGTTTCTTTATTGAATCTGCTTTGCTTTTTCCGATTATTTCTTTTCCATAATCGTTAAAATGCACACCGTCAGGACTTTTACCGTCCTTACCCAACTTTTTACTTATGCTGTACAAATCGTCAATAGCAAGGTTAAATTCTTTGGCAAGACTGATAGCTATTGCATTTCTCTCTTTTACAACGCTTGTCCATCTTTCAGATTCTATATTTAAATCGTCTTTTTCTAGAACCGTAGTAGTCAATCCGATTATAACTTTAGCATTATGAGATAAAAACATTTTTATCATGGCTCTAAAAGCATTTTCGTATTCGTTAGCAGTTACCCCGTAGCCGTGCAATCCGTAATTAAAATATATAATATCGTATTTAGAATCTTCAATAAATTTTTCAATTATACCTACGTACGCCAAAGACAGTATAGAGTAAGACGTAGATAAATAATCAACGTTCGCAAGCCCTTTTAATTCTTCTTTCACTATTTTATGAGTTTGCGTAGTAATTGAATCACCAATCAAACCTACTCGTGGCAAAGAATCGTCGTTAGTATCTTCACACCAAATGTTAAGCCACTCGATACTTTCTTTTTTATATTTATTTTCTGCCTTTTCATTAAACGTAAACTGTTGCATAAATTTACCCCACAAAAGATTACCGTATCAATCACACGTAAAAAAGTTAATTACGCTGCAAATACCTTTATCATTATTAACGCGCCGATACCAAGCACTAAACCTATCGCCGTTTCTTTAGTAAACTTTTCCTTATACACTAACGTGCCAACTATCGAACTTATAATCGTAGCACCGCCACAAGTTATTGAGAAAAGAACCACTGGTGAAACCGTAGCTGCGCAAAGCGTTATGAGTTGACTTACTAAAAATACTGCAACTGCTAAAAATATAGACCAAATATATACTCTCTTATCAAGCTTTAAATGCTTGCCTGGTTTAGGAATAAGCACAAAACTAACGTCGCTTTTTTCAACTTCAGGTTTATCTTTATATTTATAAACTGCAATATATATAACGCCTAGAATTATCGATAAAGCAATTGCGCCTGCCGCAAACGATAGTAACGAGAAAAACGACACGTTACCGTCCGGCAAACTTCTTGCAAACATAGTCTGAGAAAGCATGGTCACGCCGTTCATAACTAGGTTAAGAATTAAAACTAACAGAGTTTTTAACGTAAATTTGCCGTAGACCGTTTTGCTGTTCCCCATTAAAAAATATGCACCTATAATAAATATAACAATCGCTATGTACTGCCAAACAGTTAAATATTCTTCATATAGAAAAATTCCTGCAATAGACGGAACTAATAAACCAGCAGTTCCAAAAAGTGAATTAAGAACCATTGTTCCAGTCGTCATAGCATAAAGAGAACAACAACTTGAAACCGCCAACGCGATACCCGACAAGGAAGCATAAAGCAAAGTCTCGCCAAAATAAAGTTCACCGTTTTGACCAATAATGCTTATTAAAAACAATATAAGTGCGGGAACTGTAGCAAGCCACATATAAAACGCATTGTGTTTAAGATATCCAACCGAGTGATTAGGCGTTAGTTTTGCAGCTGCTTTTCCCAACACGTTCTGAACCACACGCATAAGTAGAACTATTGATATAAACACCCAAGCCATAACTAGATCATCTCCACTTCAAATTTGTCGTCCGTTTCAAAAACAGTTATTAATCCACTAGAAAGATTAGTGTTTTCTAATAATATTTGACCGCTATTTTTGCCGTAATTTTTGATCAACGTATTGCCCTTAAAATTATTGAGCTTAAAATTCTTAAACGTAACTTTTTTAAGGTTAGCCGTTCTAAGTAAGCAATCGTCCATAAAATCGTCACCAAGCGTTAGTTCTACGTTTTCCATAGTTATGGTAACAGGCTGAGTTTTATCGCCATAAGCAATCATAGGAAGATTTACGTTCTCAACCTTCATATTCTTAAACGTAATATCTACAAGTGGACGATTAGACGACCATTCTTCGCTACCTGAAAAATTATAATGGAAGAACTTAGTCGGGTTTTTTATCTCGCAACGGTCAAAAACCATCTTTGACGGTGGTCTTTTTATTACCAGCCTATTGTCGCCGTAATAGGTATAAAAACTCTTCATTCTGTAACGGTGATTTGGGTTTTCTTCGTCTGACAAAATGTTGTTTGTAATTTGTTCTTCTTTATTTAACGTATAGCGGTGAACGTAGGGCGAATTACCTTCAATTTTACAGTCGGTGACGGTCACACAAGTTCCTGCAAATCTAAACGCACTGCAAGACGAAGACAAATTGCAGTTTCTTATCCTAACTTTATAATTAGAATATCCAGCAATACTGTCGTCACCAGAGAATATGTCACAGTTTTCAACAAGCACGTTGGTACAGCCGAACACGTCAAAACCATCGTGCCCTGCTTTAATCGTTACTTCACGACAGGTTATATTTTTAGCATTCCAAATACAATGCGCCCAGTTTGCACTATTTACTATCGTATAACCGTGAAAATATAAATTTTTACTCTCACCCACGCATATACAATGCGGACCTCTAAACCCTTCTTCGTTATCACCGTCGTAACAGTCTCTACCGTCAATAACCGAGTCCTTTTCACCTATTATAGCAACGTTTTTTGCCTTATAAATTTTAATAAGTGAACTTAGCCATCTTCTTCCGTAATGAAGCCCGTCGGGTGAACGACCATTTATCCTTTCTTCTTCGGTGAGTATGTACGGTTCAACAGGTTCAACCTTATCTTTTTGTAAGACGAAATAATCTTCACAGTCGCGTGAACCGATAAGTTTTGCACCTTCAAGCAAATGCAGTGTCGTATTAGACCTTAATCTTATACCACCGCATAAAAACTCACCTTTTGGTATTTGGATTTCTCCACCACCCATTTTAAAGCAATGGTCTATAGCTGCCTGTATAAAATCAGTCTGTAACTCGTCTACACCGCTTTTTGCGCCAAAATCTATAATATTAACTTTTACCTTATAATCTTTTAATTTCATAATATTTGCCTCAAATTAACTTGTCTAAATAGTTTCTAAATGATAAACGAAAGATTCAAAATCTTGTTTTTTTAAGTTCACTGGCAATCCTATCGCCATTATAACGCCACCACTTCGTTCTATACCAAGTTCTTTTATAAAATATTTTTTATCTGACATAAGTCCTTGCGGATAAACCCTAACGGTATCTTCATTATGTACACTAATAGGCTTAAACACAACTATAATCGAATTTTTTGCGTTTTTACTGACAATCTGCTCTGCAAACAAATTCTCGTTAAAAGGACTGTTAAGCCTATATAAATCTCCGTTTAATATTAAGTCCTGTGTTTTTATATATTCGTCTACAAATTCCTTTACCGAAAGTCTTTCTTGGTTTGACAGTTCCGCTATTTTAAGTTCAAAACCAAACGCACCTAGTCTTGAAATATTAAACCGTGAATTGAACGGCGTTACTCTTCCGCATTGTTTGTTTGGAACGGCTGAAACGTGACACGACATAGCAGAAAGCGGATAACAAAGTCCGGTGCCGTATTGAATTAGCGCACGCATGTATGCATCGGTGTTGTCGCTGGTCCAGATTTGTGGGAAGTAATAAAGCATTGCTGGATCAAATCTACAGCCACCACTTGCGCACCCTTCAAAAAATATTTCAGGATGTTCGTATACTATTCTTTCTAAAATATCGTAAAGTCCTAAAATATATCTGTGGGCAGTTTCTTTATCAAAACTTGAACAAAATTCAGTCAGCGATCTGTTCATGTCCCATTTTACGTAATCAACATCATACTCTTCAAGTATCGCGTTGACGCTGTTAACAACGTAGTCGCAAACTTCTTTTTGGGTAAGATCAAGGACGTAAGACCAACGCCCCTCACAAGGTTCAAGCCCATCAGCGCGCAAAATATAATTTGGATGATTAATTACAACGTTGCTGTTTGGACTTGCTACTTCTGGTTCAAACCAAAGCCCAAACTTCAACCCCGCGTTATGCGTATAATCAATAATCTCTTTAAGATTGATTTTGTTCTTGTTTACAACCCAATCACCAAGTCCTGAAAATTCATCATTTCTGCCCTTTTCGCCACCAAACCAACCATCATCAACAACTAATGTGTCTATGCCAGTGTCCTTAATGCTATCAACCATATCTAAGATTTTTTGCGTGCTAATATCAAATCTCAACGCTTCCCATACATTAAGGACTATAGGTCGCGGTTTAAAAGCAAACTTAGGATTTATCAAATAATTTCTATAGAGATCGTGGAAAGCTCTACTCATCTTACCTATTCCACTATCAGAATAAACCAACACAGCCTCAGGCGAAACGAATGTTTCGTTAGGATTCAGTTTCCAAGAAAAATCAAAATCGTTTATACCGCCCGTAACTCTAACCCCGTCAGCTTCTGCTTTTTGTACTTTTAACGCAAAATTGCCACTATAAACAAGGTTAAAACCGACAGCTTCGCCACAAAACTCTGTGGTTTTATTCCTTACCATTGCCATAAATGGATTTAGTTGTGAAGATGATACGCCACGTTTGCTATCAAATACGGTTACACCGTGAACAATATCGGAAGTTTCAACCATTCGTTCTCTTCCGTGAGCGCCAAAAAGAGATAATGTTTTCCAATTTTTATCAGGGAAATCTAGAGAAAATGAATATACTCTGTCAATATTGAAAGAAGTTTTGCCTCTATTTACAATCTCGCAATGTCTTAATATTACTGGCAAATCCTCAAAAACCGTATAAAATAATTTACCTTCTACATTATGTATGGTATCGACTAGTAAAACAACAAGCGTTTGTCCACCCTTAATAGATGGCATACCTGAAAGTGTGGGTTTTTCATTAATAATATAATGACTGTCATAAACCAAATCGCCAACCCTAACGCCGTCAAAATCAAACGCTAGCATACTCTCTCTATAATCACTTCTTCCATACGTTGGGCATTCATTAGGATAAGCATTAAGATTGAAAATTTTCCCATTTTCTTTAATATAAGTACCGTGAATACGCCACTCTGTATTTATCGGGGGTGCAAAAGAAAGATCTTCTCTTTCAATCCTTTTTCCAAAATATAGATGTTGCAAAAAACCCGCTTCATTGATTTTAAAAGAGTATGTCACGTCTTTACTTTCCAAGAAAAAAGTTCGTAAGTTTTCATCAAAAAAAATCATAAAACTCTCCGTCTATCTCTTGCACCCGACACTGGATATGTCTATCGGTTCAAACCCAACTTTAAATGCAGGGCTATCTTTACTTAGCGTAAAATCAAATTTAGTAACATGCATAAATCCAGACCGTAAACTAGCAAGGAATTCGTTATTGAAGTACGTAGCAGACCGCCTGCTTTTATTTCCTTGAATACGTCCTTAAGGTTATCAAGTCCAACCCAAATATACGTACTGTTTACCGAATCGTACTTTCTAAACGCCATAACAAAGCTGTTCGCGTTTACGTACACGTAAAAAATCAACATCTGAACTATTGGAAAAATCATAAACACAGTATAAAATATCAGTTCTTTTTTTCTTAGTCCCGAAGTGCTTTCTTTCTTCTGTTTTTTGTTTTTATTTATTTTTGCATAAATAGGTTGCGTTAAATTATAAAAAAACCATGACAGTTTATTTTTTAATTTATCAAACAAACCATTTTCTTTTTCTTGTCTTTTTGCCATCTTATCCTCCCCGAGTTTTAAGTTATTAGTGTTATTCCTTAGCGCAAAAATTTACGCTAAGGAATATTTGGATAAAATTTAACGTCATTTTATAAGTCTTGGCCATACAGTGTTCTTATAATATCTATACAAACCTTCAAATAATGACTTTCCGTTAAGCCCCATGCCAATATTATTACTGTCGTGCAACTGTGTCATCGGATAATAATGTTCAACTTCGTCACCACCAACGTCTCCTTCGTGCAAGAAGTGCCAGTTCCAGTTTTCAGTTCTGTTTGCCATGTACTGATAGTTGTTTAAGAACAATGGGTTACTAGTAGATGCGTATACTATATCCGACGAATTTGTATAATCAATAAGATTTTTACCATACGGCGTCAATTTTGCGTAGGTGTCTTCGGTTATTTCGTAGTTAAGCGCTCTTGACATCTGCGTGATTTCCGTAAAGAGATTTAACATCTCGTCGTTGTTTACGTACGAAACGAATACTTTTGCGGCAGCAAGTTGCGGTGAATCTTCGCTCATATTGTTGTTTACTAAGCAATAACATTCTGATGCCTGCGTCCAAGTATTTCTAATATCATTCTTTTCTCTTTCAACTAAACGCTCAACCGTTGGATTGGGTGCGCAAAGCAAGGCAAAATCTCTATTCATTTTTGAATATTTTTCGTCTTTAGTTGCCATAATTTCAAAGGTTTGATCTGATTCTTGTTGCCAGTAAGTACCTTCTGCAATTATCGCTATACGATTACCCTTTTCTGCATTGACACTACTTAAATAAGTTGACTGAGCAGTTATGTGTGAAACAGCTGCCGTATAGCACTCACTTGCCGTCCAAGTAGGCGTAGTAGCAATTTTTTCTGCAAACTGCAAAGCATAGTATTTACCTAACGAACGCTGTACGTTATATCCATCTTCAACACCGCCGTTAAATGTCATTGATTCAGTTTGCGGAACGCCGTTCTCGTCAACCTTTGCTTTTCCGTTCTCAAATACTACGAGTTTATCGTGTGTACCGTAGAGCGAGTGATAAGTTTTTAAGTTTTCCGCACCATCAAACGCTTGCCATACTGTGCTTGTGATAAAATCTGCGTATCCTGCAAATTTACCCGTCCAGATAAAGGGCGTGATATTGTCACCGACCATTTTATCCATAAGAGCGTAGAACTCATCAAAAGTAGCGGGCATACCGTCGTCGTAAGTGCCGTACTTACCGTCAGGACCTGCTGCCAAACCGATTTCGGTGCCTTCTGCGTCCTTACCGTCAGAGTTAACGTAGAACCAGTAAGATTTATCCTTACCTTTTTGTTCGTCATATGCCTTTTTTACAGCTGCGTCGTCACCACCCTTAGCAAGAGCGTCAAGAGCCTTTTCACTAGGTGTTAAACCTTTTCCGCAGAAATAATATTTTTCATTCCAAAGGTCACGGTCAAAGACAAAACCTTTACAACCTAGATAATAAGGAAGACCGCGGTAGTTTTCTTCGGTTTCCGTACCCCTATTTAGATAGTCACGAAGTTCTGGAGTAATCTTGCTTTCAATGGTCTTTTCTTCCCTTAGAAGATTTCCAGCATCGTCAACGCCCGTAATTGCGCCCTGATTTACGATATCAGTAACGTCATACGTCTTTTCCTTTGAAATTGCAGCGTAGTCTGCCTCAACGGTAAAGAATACGTTATTCTTTGAACTGTTTATATCTGAAAGCAGTTTTGCGCCGGCGTCAGTTCTGTTGTGGTCTATTACCACTTGAACACCAGTCTTGCCCTTTTCGAAAGAATAGGTTGCAAAATCTTCCTCAAAAGAGTCTGCAATAGTTTCAATCCATTTTCTTCCGATACCGGAATCGTAGTTACTTACGTATAACTGAGTTTTGGTCTTGTCTATGTCTTTATCATCTGGATTACAAGCCACCATTGACATTGCAGACAAAGACACGAGTGTTGCTAAAAATAGTGCAATTAGTTTTTTCATTTTTCTCTCCTTTTACTAATTTTTCTTTTCGCTACCGCTAAACTTAAAAGTTAGATATTTTTATCGTCTAGGTTTTTGTTTTTTAAGGTGCGAATTTTGTTTAAATACGCACACTTTCCTAAAAACCTGAAAACAAAAAATACCTGTGCCGCAGTTTAGCACAGATATTTTATTAAAAAATTATGCATAATTCAAGACAAAAAAATTCTATTCTAGCCAAAAAAATGACTTTTTAATTTTTTTTGCGAAATTGTGTTGGTGTACACCCCATCGTCTCAGAAAACACACGGTTAAAAGATCTCAAACTTCCAAACCCACTCTTGATTGCGACTTGTGTTACCGACAAGTTCCTATCGCGCAACAATTCTACCGCTCGGTTTACTAGTAAACCGTTTATAAAATCCCTAAATTTGATTCTTGCATAGTTCTTAAAATACGAAGTTATATACTTTTCGCTTACGCCGCAACCCTCGGCAACTTTTTTCACCGTTATATTTTCTACGGCATCAGCCAAAACGACGTTCATTATCATTTCTAGCATACCGTTTGTTGCACCGTTAGCAAACGAATTACTCTTAAAAAACGCACTCACGAAAACGTAAAACAAACTTTTGATCTCGCTCTCGATAAGTTCTTCTTTATTCCTAATCAAAGAATCCACGTATACCATCGCCTCAGGCGACATATTAAACTTATAGGACGCCGGCACTTTGTCCTTGTATTGAAGATATACGCCTTTAATTAAATCATAAGGGAACATTATAACGTAGACTTCGCTATGGTTATTCGGTACGAAACAATGTAGCCAGTAAGGAAATATAATTGCCGCTTGACCTTTGCCGACGACTACTTTTTCTTTTCCGTAATCGACTTCAATTTCACCGTCTTTTACGTAAACTATTTCTAGTTCGCTGTTTATATGTTTTGGACACATCAGGTTATGCGGACCTTTAACATAAAAACCTTTAAACATATTTTCACCCTTAATTTTCGATATTTTTGTCTATTATAGCACAAAAAAAGTCACATTTTCATTTAACGCTATTTTTTGCATTTTAACTTGCTTTTTACAAAGCAAGTTACTTTTTTTTAAAAAATTTTTTAACTATAAATTTACTCTTATTATCTGCATTAATATATAATTTTATATATAATTTGCCGTACAAATTTGGCTAATTGGCCTTTAGTTTTACTTATTAAATCGGAAAAGCTTATGAAAAAACTCGCCCCAAAGATACACTTTGGAGCGAGTTTTTTCATCTAATTCATTATTTTGCGCGCTTTTTTATTACTTTTGCAGGTACGCCAACAGCTATAGAATAGGGTGGAATAGCCTTATTTACTACCGCGCCTGCACCAACAACAGAACCATCACCTATACTTCCAGAATACATAATCGCAGTATTCATTCCAACGTAACAATCTCTTCCGATTGTAACCTTTTGACAATGCCCACCCTGTTTGACGATTAAGTTCAGAGGATCGTCTGATATATGCGAATACGGAGTAACTGTTATGTTTTGCGCAAGCAAAGAAAACTCACCTATCTCCAAGCCCATATGACCAAACAACGACGTGCCTGTCCCTATATACACGTTATTTGCGATTTTAATATACCCTGTTTCGGGGCGTTCAGTATCTAGAAGTGCCCTTTCTTTTATACGCGTATAATCACCTAGCGTAATTCCCTTTTCTCCGCGTGCAATAAGAGTTGCTCCGCTGTAAATTTGAACGCCGTTCCCTAAATGCACGTATTGCGGATTGATAATTTTAACGCCAGCGTATATATGGCAATCTTCCCCCATACTTCCAAGCACCGTTTTATAGTATTCGTCGCGCGCATTTTGAGCGTAGGCTGAATCGTCGTTAAGCATGACGGTTTTATAAAAATTTTCTTTTTCTTCGTCGGTTAAATTGCTAAATATCTTCGTAAAATATCCGCTCATTTTAATCACCCTTAAAATTATTATTTCCTTTCGTTTTGTTTAGACGTTTCTAAGATAAATTCAGTAGGCGAACAATCTAATTTCTTCTTAAATATCTTTGAAAAATACAACGGATCATTGTAGCCACATAAAAAAGCAACGTCCTTAACACTATTAAACCCTTTCTTAATAAGATTGCATGCATTATTTATCCTAACGTCATTAAGATACTGTTTAAAATTAACATTAAACTTTTTACTGAAAACGTTAGACAAATACTTACTATTATACGATAACGCTTTGCTGATTGTAGACAGCGACAACGTACTGTCTGTAAAGTTTTCGTTAACGTATTTTTTAACTAAAGATGCCGTTTGCATTTCTTTTTTATCGCTTTCAAACTGTACATTTCGAGCAGCAATCTCGGCAAAAGTACAATGAATTAATCCTTCAGCGTAAACGTCGGTAATTTCCGATGAAAAGGCCACACCTTTTTTCCACATTTCGACAAGATGTTCAAAGTTGTTAAAGACACAGTCGTTTTCATTAATTTTAAATCTATGCGTAAACGCTTGCGCGCGCTCACCCATAAATCCAACGTACGTGTATTGAAAATTGCTTAAGGACTGCAACCCAAAAGGTACGGACGGTAAACACAAAAATACCGTTCCTTTTTTTATAGCGTGTTCACCGTTGGGCGTATGCAGTACCCCTTCTCCTTCAATA
Source organism: Clostridiales bacterium (assembly GCA_015055805.1). GTDB lineage: Bacteria > Bacillota > Clostridia > Christensenellales > Borkfalkiaceae > UBA1259. The sequence goes on along the minus strand of SVHN01000010.1, from coordinate 38,221 downwards.
CAGATATTCAGTTTGTAGTGTGAGATCGTTTTCCAACCGTCAAAATTCATTTGCTTAGTTTCTAAAACTACGTGCATAACCTGCAAATCACCATAAGGCAAATGCGACGGAACAAACGTACAAACGTTATCGTCAAAATTTTTCATATCGCTGTTAATATATAATATTAAACCTTTTCTTGTCAACAATTAGGCAGAGGAAAACTTTAACAAACTGTAATTTTTACATCATAATAAGGAAAAATTCCATTTAGAAAATCAAAACAGGTGCTATAATAAAGAAAACAACGCAAAAGGAGTATGTATAATGAAAAAGATAAAAGTTGGTGTCGTTGGTGTTGGTAGAGGTAAAAGCATGATTCAGTATTGCGACATTGCAAAAGACGTTGAATTAGTTGCTATTTGCGACAAATGGAAGGAAGGTCTTGACATACAAAAATCCGCACACTCACATCTAAATATAACTTACTACGAAAAATTTGACGATTTTATTAAGCACGATATGGATGCGGTTATACTTGCCAACTACGCAACGGAACACGCGCCTTTTGCTATAAAAGCACTAAAAGCTGGCAAACACGTTTTTTCTGAAGTTCTACCCACGCAAACGCTAAAAGAAGCGGTTGAACTTATAGAAACGGTGGAAGAAACCGGTCTTATTTACGCATACGGCGAAAATTACTGCTATATGTCTGCCCCGTATGAAATGAAAAGATTATACGAAAAAGGTGAAATCGGTGAAATTGAATACGCTGAAGGTGAATACTTTCACAACTGTGAAAGTATATGGTCAAAAATAACAAGAGGCGACCCCAACCATTGGCGAAACAATATGTACTCTACGTTTTATTGCACTCACAGTTTTGGACCTATCCGCCATATAACTGGTTTACGTCCTGTATCGGTCGTAGGTTTTGAAGGCGGAAGCGACGAAAGAGCAAAACGCATGGGGCTAAAAGGCAGAGATTTTGGTATAGAAATGATAACACTAGAAAACGGTGCTATCGTTAAAAGTGGACACTTAGGCACATACCGTGATTCAGTTTGGTATAGCATAAGCGGTACAAAAGGTAGAATGGAAACAGCAAGAGAAGACGCTGAAAACGGTGCTTACGACAGAATTTATATAAACGCTGACGAATATTCTGGCGCATACGGCAAAAGTCAAATCAAAAGTTATATGACAAACGACGAATATCAAGGTGAAATCGCTAAATTCGGTCACGGTGGTTCAGACTTTTACGCAATGAAACACTTTATCGAAAAAGTTGCAGGTAAACAAGACGCCGATATCATTGACGTATACGAGGCACTTGATATGTCATTAGTTGGAATTTTCGCCTATCGCTCTATACTGCAAGGCGGAATTACCGTTCAAATTCCAAATTTGCGTAAAAAAGAAGAACGCGACAAATGGAGAAACGATACGGCTTGCGTAGACCCTTTGGTTGCTGGTGAAATGCTACTTCCCTGTAGAAAAGGCGGAAATCCTGACATAGATCCAACGGTATACAAATACCATCGCAAAACTTGGCAAAGCATGGACGATACCGATAAAAGATAAACAATAAAATTAACAAAAAATCCCGTAAAAGTTTTCTCCTTTTACGGGATTTTTTACTCGTTTAATTTTTATTTTTTAGTCAAACAAACTAGCGTCTCCACGTGTTTTGTTTGAGCAAACATATCGAACGGACGAACTAACGAAACGTCATATCTCATTGCGGGATTTGTTGATTTTTTAATCTCGCCGTCAACGACTTCTAACGTTCCAACAAGTAGACCAACGTCTCTTGCTAGCGTTGATGGCTTACAAGATACGTAAACTATTTTATTTATTCCGCTCTTTATGATAGCGTTTAATACCTTTATGTCGCAACCTTTTCTAGGCGGATCTAAAACTACACAAACCTTAGTATTTTCCTTACATTCGCGCTCGATTATGTCTGGCAGAATCTCTTCGCATTTGCCCAGATAATTCTTGACTTTTTCCTCTAAGCCGTTTAACGTTATAAGTTCGTTTGCGCACTCAACTGCCTCAGGTACAATTTCCACGCCGATTGCTTTTTTTGCGTTCTTGGAAAGTATTGCCGTCATTAGTCCTGCACCACTATACGCATCAATTACAACCGTATCTTCGTCTGCATCAACCACTTCCCTAACCGCAGAGTAAAGTTTACTGCAAACGGATGTATTCACCTGCATAAAACTCTGCACGCCTATCTTATATTTAATGCCAAGCATGTCTGCTGTATATGACGGTGAACCGTACAAAAGAATAAATTTGTCGCCGTAAATAACGTTTGTTTCTCGGCTGTTTACATTTAAGTATAACGAAAAGGTAAACTTTAATTGTTCTTGTAAAATTTCTACAAGTCTATTTTTTCCAGGTAAGTTTTCATTGAGCACCACTACCGTGATAATAAGATTGCCTTTAACTTCCTTTACCGTGATTTCTCTTATATCACCTGTATGCGTTTGTTCATGATAGCCTTTTAACCCCAACTCTTCCATATAGAGTTTAAAAGCCGATATAACGTCCTTAGTCCACGGCGCGTTTATTAAACAATCGTAAATTTCTACAACTCTATGCGAATTCTCTGCGTAAAAACCTATTATCGTGCCTTTATCTGTTTGCGCAACCGGCAATTGAAGTTTATTGCGATACCTTATAGAATCGTCGCCCTTAATGCTTGATTTAACAGTTACGTCAAGATTTGCAATCTTTTTAAAGCTTTGGGCAATATTATCTTCTTTCATTTTGAGTTGGCTTATGTATTTTACGTGTTGAAGCTGACAGCCACCACACTTTCCAAAAACAGGACACTTAGCGCGAACTCTATTCTCCGCAGGCGTTAATACTTCAAGCACTTTTCCGTATGCGCACTTTGACGTTACTTTAAGCACTTTATACCTTACTTTTTCGCCCAACAAGGTAAACGGTACGAAAACAACCGTACCGTCCTGTTTTATTATTCCTTCGCCGTTGACGCCGCTGCCAACGACGACGCCCACTCTCTCTTCGTTCTTTTCCATGGTAAATTTTACTTTATTATCCTTCCAAGATAATGATTAATAACTCTACGCATAACCACGACGTATCTATCAAACACGACAAACACTATAACCGCTAGCGGAGCTAAAAAATATAATACGTTCTTTAATATCCATTCGGGCAAATCCGTAAACACTCTGCCCATTATCGCAGTATAATAGAAAAACATTCCGTACGCGACCAAAATAAACCATACAAGACCTATTATAAAGCCTAAGTATTTGTTAAAATTAACGTCCGTAAACTTGCTTTTAACTATCGGGTAAACCCCGAAAAATACAAAGTATGCAGGGAAAACCAAGGACATTATGTTAAAACCACTACACAAAAATGCTAAAACACCGCCTGCAAGATAGCAAAGTAGACAGCCTTTATACGAATTCATATATAGCGGAAGTATTACAAAAACCGACGCGGCGACAAGCGCAACGAGATCGGCAACTTCAAAATACGCGCCTATGGTTAAACATATCGTAACAAAAGCCGCAGCTATCGCAGATACTGAAATTGTTTTACTTTTCATTACTGACCGCAACACATATTGCAAAGCAAGTTCATACAGCACCAAGTGGTACAAAAACTTAAACAACCGTTGCTATCGCTTCCGCCCATTTGCTGGTTATAATTATTTTGCTGCTGATACTGTCCGTTAGGACCTGCACTATAACCTGCATTACCAGAATGGAACTGTCTATCGTTAAATTCCATTTTTTGTTTGAGTTTAGTATACGAATCCGAATACTTATTATTGTAAGGATCCATATTCAAAGCTATCTCTAACTGTTTTTTACTCTCGCTCATCCAGTTTTTCTTATAGAAAACCACAGACTGTAAATAATGCCACTCTGCATTTCTATCGTTACAGTCGTCAAGTGCTGATTGCGCAGCTGAGATGTTGCCGTTTTTAATCAACCTTTCAATTTCGCTAAAATCGTAGGTTGTTTGGTCGTCGTTCTTTTTCACAGTTTTTCTAGACTCCTTAATTTCATAATAAGCGGTTTCTAACTTGGTTAAGTTTTTAGCCGCCTCATTCCCCTTTTCGCCCTCTAAAAAACGTTCTTCTTGATACTTCTTTCTTAAAGTAGCGTACGCTTTTTCCACGTCTTCGTCCGAAGCTGTTTGATCTATTCCTAGAATTTTGTAGTATTCTTGCATTTTTCGTTCTCCATTATCGTTTTCGTTTGAACGTTAAGTCCTCTTATAAACACGTTATCTGTCAAATCATGGTTGAATTTATATTCAAGTTTTCTGCTGTTTTCGGCTATATTTCCTAAAACTAGTCCAAAAATATAAACTAAATCCTGATGTTTTTGTTTAAGCAGTTCTTCTTTGCTTTTTACGTCGCTGTAAAGATTTGCAAAAACGTTAAAACTTTTTTTCTTAATATCTTTATCGAAATCGTCTAGCGCGTCAATAAGGTAAATCCATTTGCCTAGATTATACGATATTTCACCAACAGCCTCGGTATACTTTTCTCCCAAAAGTTCTAGCATAACTTCTTGGATCATATTGCCGAAAGGGTCTGCCGCCATGTCGACACTATCACCGTTTGTCTTCTCATATTTAAGTAAGTCAGCATAACGCCTAGCAACGATTTCGTCAAGTTTCGGCTCTAACTTCTTTGCTTTTTTATACGACGACTTAAAAAACGATCTTCCAAACCTGCCTTTGCCGTCGTCAATAACGTCGTCGTTAAGTTTATGGTGAGCAAGTATGACGTTTAACGCTGCAATTCTTTCGGTCAGTTCATCAGGAACGGCTACGGGACGTTTTATAACGTGATGAATAATACATCTTTGTTTTTCTATCTTGACGTCAATTCCCATTAGGTTATGCGCCAAAACCGAAAGAAACGTTAGGTCGTAGTTTAATAAAAATCTGCCCTTTGCACCGCACGTTTTGCCTATGCCTTTACATAACCCGCAATACATGGCTTTGTAAAGCGTCATATCTTTAAGATACAAATACGGCATATCCGTCTTTACGTATCCAAACATTTTAACCCCTTTTTCTTAAAACTAAGCCAACTTTTTTATAAACCTTAGACAAGGTTCTATATGCCAAGCGTTCAGCCCTTTCAGCACCGTTTTTAAGCACGTCGTCAAGGTATGCTTTATCTTGTAAAAGCCTATTTTTTTCCTGTCTTATAGGCTCGATTTTATCAGTTACGACTTGACCAACTGCTATCTTAAAGTCACCGTAGCCTTTGCCGGCAAATTCTTTTTCCGCCTCTTCAAAGGTCTTATCTGTAAACGCGCAGTATATTGACAAAAGGTTACTTATACCTGGTTTTTCAGGTGAATATACGATTTTATCGTCACTATCGGTTACCGCGCGCTTAAACTTTCTAAGCACGGTCGCAGGATCGTCGTCCATTGATATAAACGCATTCAAGTTAGCGTCTGATTTACTCATTTTATGGGTGGGTTCAGCAAGGCTCATTACCCTTGCGGCTGATTTACCTATATAGCCTTCGGGAACTTTGAACGTTTCTCCAAAGCGGTTATTAAAGCGAATCGCCAAATCCCTTGCAAGTTCTAAATGTTGCTTTTGGTCTGCCCCGATCGGAACTAGTTCGGTCTGATACAATAGAATATCCGCAGCCATTAAAACGGGATAATCCATAAGTCCCATATTTATATTGTCTTCGTGTTTAAGACTTTTATCCTTAAACTGAGTCATTCTTGAGAGTTCACCCGGATAACATATGGTATTTAGCACCCAAGCAAGTTCAGCATGCGCCGAAACGTGCGATTGAGCAAACAGTATAGACTTTTCGGGATCTATTCCGCAAGCAAGATAAAGAGCGGCTAGTTCGTAAGTGTTTTTCCTAAGTATTGCGGGGTCTTGCTTTACCGTCAAAGTGTGAAGGTCGGCAAGCGCAAATACGCCGTTATAATCGTCTTGCAATTTCTTAAAGTTTCTTAACGCGCCGAGATAATTACCGATAGTAAGTATTCCACTCGGTTGAATCGCGCTAAACAATATCTTTTTCTCTTCCATTATATATTACCTTGATTTAAATTTTATTGAAATTATATCTTACTTATTAATAAACTCAAAAACGGCGTCTACAGTTTTAGTCCTGTCTATAACTTCCGTAAACCTTTTTTCTTTATCCCTTAAAGATAAAAGCTGGTAAGGTATAGGCGCAGCTGTTTCTTCGAATAGTTTTTCTGCCGATTTAAACGCATCAATCGGTGCTTTGCCTGCAATTGCAGTCAAAACGTCGTGAGCAAACTTATACGGACTTGCCGTTGACAAAACTACAGTTTGATTATCGTCTTTCGTCTTAGCAACAAACTCGTTAGCGACGTCAATGGCAACAGCCGTATGAGTATCTGCAACGTAGCCGTATTCTTCAAAAAACTCACTAATAGTTTCTGCACAGTCTTGCTGTTCGGTATAGTTTGCGTAAAACTCTTTGCTCATTTTATCTTTTTCAACGTTGGATATTGAATACTTGCCCTTAGATTTAAGTTCTTCCATACGTTCAGCGGTAAGAGCTGCGTTACGGTCTGAAAGTTCAAATATAAGTCTTTCCAAATTACTAGAAATTAAAATATCCATTGATGGTGAAGTAGTCTTAAAGAACTCTCTATTAGCGTCATACGTTCCAGTTGTAAAAAATTCGGTTAAAACATTATTGTCGTTAGACGCGCAAACGAGTTTACCAACGGGTAAGCCCATTTTCTTTGCGTAATATCCCGCCAAAATGTTACCAAAGTTTCCAGTAGGAACTACAAAATTTACCTTATCACCAAGTTTAATTTCGCCCGACGATACAAGATCGGCGTAAGCGGAAAAATAATAGGTTATTTGCGGCGCAAGTCTACCGAAGTTAATAGAGTTTGCACTTGATAGTACAACGCCTTTTTCAAGCAACTTTGCGTTTATTTCTTTGCTTGTAAAAATCTTTTTTACAGCCGTTTGACAATCATCAAAATTCCCCTTAACGGCTACCACGTTAACGTTGTCGCCTTCTTGGGTACACATCTGCATTTTTTGCATATCGCTAACGCCTTCACTCGGAAAGAAAACCATTATCTTTATGCCGTCTGCGTTCTTAAAACCTTCAAGCGCGGCTTTCCCCGTGTCACCGCTAGTTGCAACGAGAATAAGTATCTCTTCTTTTATACCGCTTATATCCGAGCCTTTCCTTAATAGATATGGAAGTAACGTCAAAGCGACGTCCTTAAACGCAAGTGTCGGCCCGTGGAACAATTCCATAATATAGAAATTATCGTCAATCTTTACGAGTGGCGCAGCGTCTGCATTTTCAAACTTAGAATACGCTAATTCACACGCGCTTTTTAGTTCTGCGTAATCGTACTCTTCAAGGTATTTATGTAATACAATAGCCGCGCGCTCAGCATAGTTACACTCGGTCATTTTTTCTATCTCTTCCATTGTTACGGAAGGGAATTTTTCGGGAACGAAAAGTCCCCCGTCGTCAGCTAATCCTTTTGCGATTGCGTTTGCCGCGCAACCTACTTCGCTCTTTCCTCTAGTACTGATAAACTTCATAGTAACTCCCGAAAAAAAATTAAAAGCTGGAAAAAACTTTCCAGCTTTTATTTTACACTATTTTGACTATAAAAAGCAAGTTAATCAACGTACTTTAATACAAACTCTGGTAAATCTTCTTTAGCAGCACTGCAAGTTACGATAAATTTAACGCCGTAATCTGCTTCAAGCTTTTCCATTGCGGCAAAAATATCGCCGAGATCTTTAAGTTCTGCGCCTGCAATCCTTGCTATACCGTCTATAAAAATGTATTCGTTGTCACCGTTTGCTGCAACAATGCCTTTTATAAAGCCGCGTAAGCGGTCCGCACCCTGCACGTCAAAACCAGTCACGTCAAGAAATCTTATCTGATATTTTAAGTCGTATGTATATCTCTTAGTGTCCGTAATAAAGATAACGTGACCTTTAGCTTCGTCAAGCGCATTGTTTGCGCTCTCGATTATCGCTTTGGTCTTGCCTGTGCCTTTGGGTCCGTAAATAATTTTCATTGGAAAATTTCCTCCTGTTATATATCTTATCTGTTTATATTGTATAACACTTTTGCCAAAATTTCAATAGGTTTTTAAAAATTTATTGTGTAAAAATCAATATTTTTTTAATTTGTTGACGCTTAAACAAAAATAAAGGGTAAACACCGCTAGTTTTGCAGTATTTACCCTACTTTTTTTAGATTAAAACTTAATTCAATTTGTCTATAAACTTAATAAGTCTTGACAAACCTTCGGCAATGTCCTCTTTTGATATTGCGTAAGAAAGTCTTATACACTCGTCGTTACCAAACGCGATACCGGGAATAAGCGCAACCCCTTCTTTTAACGCGCAATCTGCAAACGATAGTGAACCCGTTATCTCCACACCATCATACTTCTTGCCGTAAAGTTTACCGACGTTTACAAAAACGTAGAACGCGCCTTTCGGCTCTATACATACGATATCCTTTACAGATTTTAAAGTGTTTATCATTAGACGACGCCTATCGTCAAACACCTTTTGCATATTTACTATAAACTCTTCGCCTTTTGGATCAGTTAAAGCTGCAACCGATGCGTATTGAGCGATAGAACAAGCGTTACTAGTAGTATGACTCTGCATGCTAGATATTGCCTTAGCAATAGCGGTAGGCGCAGCAAGATAACCTATTCTCCAACCTGTCATTGAATAGGTCTTAGACATACCGTTTATTATGATAGTATGCTCTTTCATATAATCGTTGCAACTAGCTATTGAATAGTGCTTAGCACCGTCATACACTAACTTTTCGTATATTTCGTCGGATATAACGAATAAACCGTGTTTTTCCGCAACGGCAGCAAGTGATTTTATTTCCTCTTCGGTATAAACTGCGCCCGTAGGGTTGTTTGGTGAGTTCAAAATTAAACACTTTGTTTTAGCGGTAACGGCTTTTTCAAACTGCTCCGCAGTCATTTTATAACCGTTTTCTTTATTCGTTTCAACTAAAACGCACTCTCCACCTGCAAGTTTAACGAGTTCTGGGTAAGTCAACCAGAAAGGAGCAGGAAGAATTACTTCGTCGCCGTCGTCAACGATTGCACATATAGCATGATAAAGTGAACTTTTTGCACCTGACGATATAACTATTTGCGCTGGATCGTAAGTTAGCCCGTTATCAGATAAGAATTTATCGCAAACTGCCTTTTTAAGTTCTACCATACCAGCCGCTGGGGTATACTTAGTAAAGCCTATATCAAGTGCTTTCTTTGCTGATTCTATTATGTACTCAGGGGTATTAAAGTCGGGTTCTCCTGCGCCAAAGCCGATAACCGATATTCCCTCTGCTTTCATTTTCTTTGCCTTTGCCGTTATCTCCAGCGTCAAAGACGGAGCAATTTCTTTAACTTTCTTTGATATACTCATATCGTTTCTCCTTTTTTACTCTTCATCAATTCCCGCACTTAACTTTAATTCCCTATCGTGTATTGCAAGCGCTTCGACCATTTCGTCGATATCACCTAGCATAAAATTGTCAATTGAGTGTAACGTCAAGCCTATTCTGTGGTCGGTTACCCTACCTTGCGGAAAGTTATAGGTCCTAATTCTTTCCGACCTATCCCCCGTACCGACTTGACTTCTGCGGTTTTCGGAATATTCCTTTTCGTACTGTGACTGATAAAAGTCATACAGCCTACTCTTTAAAACACGCATTGCTTTTTCTCTGTTTTTAGTCTGCGAACGCTCGTCTTGACAAAGAACGACTATTCCCGTCGGAATATGCGTAAGTCTTATACAAGACTCGGTTTTATTGACGTGTTGACCACCTGCACCCGAACTTCGTAGCGTATCTATTCTTAAATCCTTTTCGTCGATATTGACTTCAACGTCTTCAACTTCGGGAAGAACTGCAACCGTTGCAGTCGACGTATGAACTCTACCCTGCGATTCGGTTTCAGGAACACGCTGAACCCTATGAACACCGCTTTCATATTTAAGTTTACTGTAAACGGATTTACCAGTTATTGAAAACACCGCTTCTTTTAAGCCGCCAAGTTCGGTCGTGCTTATATCTATATCTTCTGTTTTCCAACGATTTTTTTCAGCGTATTTAATATACAATCTATATAATTCGTATGCAAAAAGGTTTGCTTCGTCACCGCCTGCGCCGCCCCTTATTTCCATAATAACGCTCTTGTCGTCGTTAGGGTCTTTGGGCAGTAAAAGTATTCTGAGTTCTTCAGAAATCTTATTAAGTTTTTCCTTGCAAGCTTCCACTTCTTCTTCCATGAGTGCTTTCATTTCACGATCGGTTTCAAGTGGAATCAACTCTTTTAGTTCTTCCTGTTCTTTTAATACTTTTTTATATTCCGAATATTTTTCTACCGTTTCAGTAATATCGGCAAGCTCTTTGGTATACGATCTCCACTCGTCAATGCGGGCAATAACTTCGCTATCCCCGACCAACTCGTTGAGTTTATCAAACCTTTCAAGCATTTTATCTAGCTTTTTAAACATTAAAGCACCGCCTTAACAATTCTGTCTATATTTTCGTAATCTTTTATAATCTCAACCGAAGTAAAACCGTCAAGCATTGATCTCACCTTTTCGGCTTGTCCTATACCGCACTCTAAAAGAAGAACGCCGTTATCATTTAAATACGCGCGTGCATTGTCGGCTATTATTTTATAATAAACATAGCCGTCTTTTCCACCGTCAAGCGCAAGAGTTGGTTCAAAATCTTTAACTTCTTTTTGTAGCGTCTGTATATCGTCACTTGGTATATAAGGCGGATTTGATATTATAACGTCAAACTTTCTACCCACTAACGCGCTAAACATATCGCTTTCAACAAACTCTATATCCACGCCGTTCGCCTTTGCGTTTTCCTTAGCAAGGCTAAGCGCGTCTCTGCTAATATCACTTGCCGTAACGGTTGCCGAAGTTTCTTTTTTAACGGATATCGCTATAGCACCGCTACCCGTACATAAATCAAGCACTTTTGAATCGGATTTTACAACCTTTTTAGATTCGCTAACCAAAATCTCGGTTTCAGGTCTTGGGATAAGCACCCTTTCGTCAACCTTAATTTTATAACCGTAAAAATCAGTATCGCCTATACAATACCAAAGCGGTCTGCCGCTTATACGCTCTAACGTTATGCGGTCGATCTCTTCGACGTATTTAGGCGTAACGAGCGTTTCACAATTAAGTTCTGAGCGTTTACAGCCTATAACGAGCGATACTATCCACTCAGATTCCGACTCTTCGGTTATTCCGTTATCCAACAGTTTTTGTTTAACTTTTTCAAGCAAAACCGAGCGTTTTTGCGCCGTAACGAACTCAACTTCTTCGATGCTTGGATCTTCGTCCATTTCCATAACTGCTTTGAACGCGGTTATAGCAACTTCAAGCATATCGTCGTCAGGTTCTCTCGTAGTAATTCTCTGCAACAACAGTCCTGGAACTTTTAATGGATAAACTAATGGCGATTTGGTTTTTGCTAAAAGTTTTAGCAGTTCGTAAGAAAGTCCTGCAACTATCGGAAGTAGTGCAAGTTTTAGTAAAACTCTGTAAAATTTTTCTATACTCGTACCGATAAGCGATTCGGTAAGCGCAAAGGTTAGTATACTTATGACCATAACGAAAACCATAAAGGTAGTTCCGCAACGGTCGTGAACCCTTGAACACTTTCTTGCGTTTTCCACCGTGAGTTCAAGCCCTTTTTCATAGCAAGAAATAGTCTTATGCTCTGCGCCGTGATACATAAACGTTCTGCGAATATCTTTCATTAATGAAACCAAAAGGATATAACACAGAAATATTAGTAGTTTTAGTCCGCCTTCAATAAAATTTTTTGCCCAAAGATTAAACTGAAAGCCTTCGCCGCACCAGCCTTCTATAGTCACGCGAATAAACTGCGGCAACCACATAAATAAAAACACGGCGAGCGCAAGCCCTAAAATAAGCGACAGCGTAGTAACTACGCCCATAACGTTAATTTTAAGTTTTTCCGCAAGCCACTTTTCTGCTTTCGACGGCTCTTCTTCCCCGTATACTTCGGCTGAGCGCATAAGCACCGAAGAACCACCGACGAGCGAACTTATAAAAGAAACCACACCACGCACTAAAGGCAACCTGAAAAACAGGTTGCGTTCTTTTTGCGGTTTTATTCTTTTCTTTTCAATGCGGATAATTCCGTCAGCGTCACGCACAGCCGTCGCCATTGACGATTTGCCGCGCATCATAACGCCTTCTAATACCGCTTGTCCGCCTATCGATACAGGCTTAACGTTTTTATCTTTATTTTTTGACATCTTGCTAAAAAAAACGGCTTTAAGTGTACCAAGATACTCTTAAAGCCGCGCAACATAGCGTACTATTTTGCTTTGCCGAATCTCTTGTTGAACTTATCAACACGTCCGCCGGTATCGACAAGTTTCTGCTTGCCAGTAAAGAAAGGATGACATTTGCTGCAAATATCAACTTTAATTACGTCCGACTTTTTGGTTGAACCGGTCTTAAAAGTTTCGCCACAAGCGCAAACTACCGTTACTTCATGATAATCCGGATGTATAGCTTCTTTCATAACGCACCTCTTTTTGTGATTTACCCAGTAATTATATTATATTTTTTCAAGATAGTCAACTATAAATCAACCCATTTTAGAAAAATTCAAAAAACTTTTAATTATGTTAGGTATATTAATTTAGTTGCTTTTTTTTGCGTTTTGTAATATAATGATAAAAATTTTCGCGTAAAATCAATTTAAGCACGGAGAAAACATGAAAGGTTGGAAACTTGTTAAACCAAACGAAATCGTGGAACAGGAAATCAGCGAAACTATCAACGACGGCTCTATCTCTAAGGTTAAAATAACAAAAGCTCTTATCACCCTTGCGGACGTTTTAAGGTATAACGGCGAAAGCGAGTGCAACGACGTTGTACTTGGCAGTTCTGGTATCGGTGTTGTCAGCGAAACCGAAGCGAACCTATTCGGGTTAGAAAAGGGCAAACACGTTTATATTGAACCCAAACGTGCATGTCTTGAATGCTATAACTGTAAAAACGGCAGCACTTCAAAATGTTCAAATATTCAGGTCGCTGGTGAGGATTTTCACGGTTTTTTGAGCGATTTTACCGCTGTTGACCCCGGAAAGCTTTTCCTTTTGCCCGACAGCGTTCCCGACTTAGAGGCACTTTTTATCAATCACATAGCCCTTGCTATTTCCGTAGTTGATAAACTTGAAATTCAAAAAGGCGATTACGTTGCGATAGTCGGTGCTAATAATTTTGGTAACATTTTAGCACAACTTCTTATTTATTATCAGGCTGTCCCTATCGTACTAACTAACGACGAAGAAGATTTTAAGATTGCTAAAGACTCTGGTATTTATTACGTATTAGGTCCTAACGATAACTGGCAAAAAGAAGTTTCGCTTATGACTAGTGGCAGAATGACCAAAAGCGTCGTATATATCTCAGATTGTGATATCCCTGCAGCTAAGGCGTTTGCTCTTGCTGCTTTTAACGCTTGCGTTGCTTACACGGGATTTTCCAACAAAAACAGTTCAGTATCCTTTGCCCAAGCAGTTAAAAAACAACTGGAAATTTTATGCATTAACAGCGGAATCGGTAACACCGCCGCCAGCATAAACTTAATTGCAAACAAGGCTATTAACCTATCACACTTAAAACTTGATACTGCGTCTTATGATTCCGTTCCCGAAGTTATGAAAAAGATGAGTGAAACTTTGGAAAAGGAAAACAAAATTTATGAAACTGTAGTAGATTTAGTATAAGAATTAGTTTAGCAAAAAAACACCCGACTTTTTTGGTCGGGTGTTTTTTTATCTATCACACTTATCTTTTGCGCTGCGGTAAAACACAAGTTTTAATATCTTGCGTATTATCATTGGCGGTTTAATGCAATATATCTTCATAAAACTACCTCGCACACATAATTATATGCGAGGCGTTTTTTTATTGTTAAAATCATATTTCTCTTAACTCTCTAATAATCTTGGCTCTATCTGGTTCGTTAAACACGGTTGAACCTGCAACGATTACGTTTGCACCTGCCGCTTTAACAAGTCCGACGTTTTCTTTATTTATTCCGCCGTCTATTTCTAAGTCTATATCTTTGCCTGTGCTTTCAATAAGTCTAGCCGCCTGTTCAATTTTCGGCAATACTTCGGGAATAAATTTCTGTCCGCCAAACCCAGGGAAAACACTCATCAATAATAACATATCACACTCTTCGATAACGTCTTTTATGCAGTCAACGGGCGTATCGGGATTAATAACCGCGCCGCATTTAACGCCGAGCGACTTTATCGCTTTAAGTGTATCTTTAAGTCTATCACCGCAAGCCTCGTAGTGAACGGTTATGATATCTGAACCTGCGTCTGCAAAGCGGTCAATGTAGTTCCAAGGATTTACTATCATTAAATGCGCGTCGAATATAGCCTTTGAATAAGGTCTTGCTTCTTTTATAAATTTAGGTCCGAAAGATATGTTTTTAACAAAACTTCCGTCCATAACGTCAAGGTGCAACACGTCTGCGCCAGCCTCGGTAGTTGCCTTAATTTCTTCGCCTACTCTTGCAAAGTCCGCCGACAATATCGACGGTGCAATTTTAATCTTTTTCATATACTTCTCTCCTTTTTGATATCTCATTATATATTTCGACGTATCTTCTGTATCTGTCTTCAGAAAACTTGCCGTTATTAACTAATTCTTTAACCTTGCAGTCGGGCTCGCTTATATGACTGCACCCCCTAAACTTACACTCGCTAGCCACTTCAAAGTAATCGGGATAGCACTCGGGAAGTTCGTCTATATTAACCATAGCCTCTATCACCGCAAACCCCGGTGAATCGACTATTTTATACTCGCCAAACTCAAAGATTTCCGACCTTGTCGTGGTGTGCTTTCCGCGCTGTATCTTTTCGCTGAGTTCGCCCGTCTTTAATTCTAAGCCAAACATTGAATTGATTATAGAAGTTTTTCCAGCCGCACTTTGTCCAGCAAGAACAGCAAGCCTACCTTTTAATTTCTCTTTTAAATCGTCAATCCCTTCCATGCTCTTTGCAGAGATTTCCATAATGTCAATTCCCAGATGTCCGTATTCGTTTTTCACCTTATCTACTAGATTTTTATCGACGTCGGTTTTATTGACTGCGATTAAAAACTCCACGTCTTCTTTAATCGCGCTTATAAGAAGTTTATCAACTAAATAATAATCGGGTTTTGGTTCAGGTGATATTACCGCAACGATAACGTCAACGTTCGCAACGTTCGGGCGTATAAATCGGTTACGTCTATCCAGTACGGCTGTAATTACGCCCTTTTCAAAGGTAACGTAATCACCTACGCAGATTTCGCTACCGCGAAGTTTTAGAACCCCACGCGCTCCGCATTTATGTAGTTTTTGATCACACCAAACGTAATAACTATTTGAGTGCGCCTTATAAACTTGACCTTTCACTAAAAATTAATCCTCTTTCATCTCGTCTAGATATCTTTGGCGCAGTTGACCGCAAGCACCGTCAATGTCCACACCCATTCTACGGCGAAGAGTTGCAGATAGTCCGCCTTTTTCAAGCATGCCCATAAACCTATAAGCATCTTTATCGCTTGCGCTTTTTAAGTCGTTTTCCTTAACTTCGTTAAGCCTTATAAGATTTACGTGGCAAGGCTTACCTTTAAGTAAATTAATAAGACCTTCCGCGTGACGGGCGGTGTCGGTTTCACCCCTAATTAAAACGTACTCGAATATATATCTTCTTCCCGTTTTATCAAAATAGTTTACGCACGCGTCTATTATCTGCTTTATAGAATACGCCTTAGCAATCGGCATAATTTTTTGGCGTTCTTCATCAAACGGTGAGTGCAAAGACACGGTGAGATTAACGTGTATATTCTCGTTTGCAAGGTCGTACATTTTCGGAACTATTCCCGAAGTTGATAAGCTTATATTTCTAGGACTAACGTTTATTCCGTTAGGTGCAGACACAAGCTTTAAAAAGGTTATGACGTTATCGTAGTTATCAAGCGGTTCACCGCTCCCCATCATAACAATATTAATAATCTTTCGTTTATCACCTAGTCCACCGTCTATATGCCTATTCGCAGCGATTACTTCACCGAGAATTTCTGACGGCGATAAATTCCTTATAAGACCGTTTAATCCCGAAGCGCAAAACGCGCAATGCATACGACAACCGACCTGAGTGGACACGCACAAGGTGTATCCGTACTTGTATTTCATTAGCACGCCTTCAACGACGTTGCCGTCGGTAAGCGCATACAAAAACTTTTCCGTGCCGTCCACGGACTTTAACGTTTTAATGATTTTAACAGGCTGGGATATAAACTTTTCGTCGAGTTTTTCCCTAAGCGGTTTAGATAGTTCGGTCATCTCTGAAAATTCTAAACCTAAATGTAACGCCTTAAAAATCTGACCTGCACGAAAGGCTTTTTCACCCATTTCGACAATTGTATTTTTAAGTTGTTCCAAATCTTTTTCTAAAAGACAAGTTTTCACGATTATCTCACTCTTTTTAATTTTGCAACGTAAAATCCTAAGCCGCCCGATATATCTGGCAAAAATAGATTTGTTCCAAGCACGTCTTCGTGCGGTAATTTACTGTTTATAGGACAAATTTCAAAGTCGGATCTTTTTTCAAGAAAGGCTTTTACTATATCAATATTTTCTCTACTTAGTATCGAACAAGTAGAATAATACAAATACCCACCCACACTAACGTAATCGGCAACCGTCGTTAGTATAGAATACTGTTCCTTGTTTAACGATTTAACGTCGTCTAACGTGCGGTTAAGTTTCATATCGGGGTTATCGTTCACCACGCCAAGTCCGCTACAAGGCGCATCACAAAGAACGGCGTCAAACGCCTTTATAAACTCAGGCTTAACTTTTTTCGAGTCCCAAGTCATAGCCGTAACGTTATCCCTTTTCATACGGGTTTTGTACTGCTCTATAAGTTCAACTCTATGCTCGTGGATATCAAGCGCGGTAACGCTTTCAAATTTATATGAAAGTCTTATGCTTTTTCCACCTGGCGCAGCGCAACAATCTAGAAGTTTTTGACCGCTCTCTACCGTTTCACATATCGCTACCGAACCAAGGGCTTGAAAGGTATACACACCGTTATCATAGTCTGCGTTCCTAACGAAATTGTTTGCCGTAAAGACGTTATCAAACGGCGTAGTTGCATATTCCACGCCAAGATTTTCCAAATACTTTTTGCCGTCAACGTCGTAAAACACTAGGGTTGATTTTGAATTTTCCGCGCTTATTATACTCTGCGTTCTTTCTTCGCCGAACGTACTAATAAGTTCAGCAACACCAAACTCTGGGTAAGAATACTTGACGGACAAGCATTGAACTTGATCGGTCGGGAACTTAATTTCTTCTCTGACGAATTTTCTTAAAAACGCGTTGACGAATCCGCTTGCGCCGCCTTTGCCGAGTTTTTTGGTAAGTTCTACCGCATTTTTAGTGACGGCGTATTCTTTTTTGTCCAGATACTTTATTGCGTACATTGCGATTTTAAGTATGGTTCTAATTGCAAGTTTTGGGGATTTTTCGGCAAGATTTTTTAAGTAATACGACAGTTCTATATCCTTATCAAGTACGCCGTAACAAGTTTTTACTGTTAACGCGCGATTCTTTTCTTCGATAAACGTGGAATTTATTGCTTGCTTTATATAGGTTTTTTCGCTGTACACTTTATTCAGAATAGTGTAACAATCGTAAAAATAGTTTACCATTAAATAAAGTCCTCGCCCACGTTAAACTTATTACCCCTTAAAAAATCGGATATATTCATTGCGTTGCCACCTGCTTTTTGCACTTTCTTTAATGAAATAGCACCACTACCGCAAGCAATTACTAGTTCTTTATCGGCTTTTATTACGGTACCTGGCACACCGCTAACGTCAACTATTTCTGCCGAATAAATTTTAAACGGCTCACCGTTTAGTGTGGTATAGGCAATCGGCGCAGGATTAAACGCGCGTATTTTATTATACTCGTCTATGGCTGAACGATTAAAATCAATCTTTGCATCTTCCTTTTTTATTATCTTTGTAAAGGTTGCTTTATTATTGTCTTGTTTTATAAACGTTGCTTTTCCACTCTCTATAAGCGGCAACGCGCTAATTATGCACTCTGCGCCTAAGTCGGAGAGCCTATCAAACAATTCACCGCAGGTTTCCGTGTCACCTATTTCGGTTTCTTTTTGCAAAATTATATCACCCGTATCTATACCGACGTCGGTTTTCATTATGGTAATACCAGTAGTTTTTTCGCCGTTTAATATTGCGTAATGTATAGGCGACGCGCCGCGGTATTTTGGTAGAATTGACGCGTGAATATTTATGACACCAAGTCTTGGAATATCAATAATCTCTTGCGACAATATTTGTCCAAACGCGCAAGTTATCATTAGGTCGGGATTAAGTTTTTTTAAATCTTCGACGCCTTCAACTCGAATTTTGTCGTACTGATAAACGGCAATTCCGTTTTCTACTGCGTACGCTTTTACGGGTGGTGGGGTTAAAACACGTTTTCTACCCACGGGTTTATCACGATTTGTAACGACGGCAATTATTTCGTACCCGCTGTCGACAAGTTTTTTTAGCGGTTTTACTGCAAAATCGGGCGTACCTAGATAAACTATCTTCAAGTTTTTAGTCCTCCTCGACCTTACTTGCTTTATCAACGTACACTATTCCGTCAAGGTGGTCGTATTCGTGGCATATCGCTCTAGCAAGAAAACCTTCGGCATTTACCGTATACGGTTTGCCGTTTCTATCAAGTGCTTTTAGGGTAACCTTATTTGGTCTTGTGACTTCCCCCCACTTTCCTTTAACAGATAAACAACCTTCCGTTCCCGTTTGTTTTCCACTCTGTTTTGTAATAATGGGATTAATGCACTCGTAGTACAAATCCTCTATCTTTATTATAAATACACGCCTTAAAACACCGACTTGTGGCGCGGCAAGTCCTACGCCGTCGGCTTTTATAAGCGTTTCTTTCATATCGTTTAAGAGTTGGTGCGTCTTTTCGCCAAAATCGGTTACTTCAAAACTCTTTTTTCTAAGCGTTGGATCGCCTAGTTGTATTATATTTCTCAATGCCATATCCGTTCTCCAAAGTTTAAGTTAAGTTATTTGAATTGACTTCCATAGACAGGAATACCGAACGACTTTTATATTTGTCAGAAGTAAAAAATATCCTGTCCAAAAGTTGTTTATCGTTGGCGTTAATACGCATAAGTACTTGGTATCTAAATTTATTCTGCAAACGTTTAAGCGGTGCTTTCATACACCCGAAAAATCTAAATTTATCGCGCTGTTCAAGATATAATAAGTTTAATTCACCATAAATAGACTTAGTCACAGCAAGCGCGTTATCGTCGTTTTCACTGGATATAAGCACCCTTACAACGTCGGTAAATGGTGGAAACGCCGTTGCTTTCCTTATGGAAATCTCGTGTTTATAAAACCCTAAATAATCGTAGTTTACCGCTTGTCTTAGTACGGGATTATCGGGTGAATAGGTCTGCAACACGACCTTGCCAGCATCTTGGGCCCTTCCACTTCTTCCTGCCACCTGAGTTAAAAGTTGAAAAGTTCGTTCGCCACTTCTATAATCGGAAAAATGTAGGCTCATATCAGCATCTAATATGCCGACAAGCGTTACGGCAGGAAAGTCGTGTCCTTTTGCTATCATCTGAGTACCGACTAAAATATCCGCTTCCCTTGCGGAAAATTGATTGAGTATCTTAAAATGCCCTTCCTTACTTTGCGTGGTATCTCTATCCATACGCAAAATTCTTGCCGTAGGATAAAGTTTTTTAAGTTCTGCAACAACTCGTTCAGTTCCCGTTCCGCCGTATCTTATAAACGGACTGCCACACTCGGTGCAAGCAGTTATCATTTTGTATTTTGCGCCGCAATAATGACAAAGTAGCGCGTCGTCTTCTTTATGATAGGTCAGCGAAACGTCACAAGATTCGCATTTTTGAACGTGCCCACACTCGGTACAAACGACAGTTTTTGAGTAGCCGCGTTGGTTTAAGAATATAATTGCCTGATTGCCCTTTTTTAAACACGAATCAAGTTCGTATTTAAGAACGGACGAAAAGGGCGTGTTATTGCCACGCCTGACTTCAACACGCATATCTGCAATCTCAATTTTAGGCAATGGTCGTTTATTGATTCTATCGGGAAGTTCAATTAGGTTATATTCGCCGTCTTCTGCTCTTTTAAAACTTTCAATCGACGGGGTTGCGCTACCGAGAACAAGTTTAGCGTTAAGTTGGCGCGCGCGGAATTTTGCTACTTCTACGGTTGAATATCTTGGCGAAGATTCACTAGTATAACTGCCGTCGTGCTCTTCATCTATTATTATAAGCCCGACATTTTCTAGCGGCGCAAATATTGCACTTCTTGCGCCTATGGCAATTCTTGCCTCACCGTTTCTAAGCCGCCACCACTCGTCAAAGCGTTCGCCCGCAGACAGTCCGCTATGAAGTATTGCCGCATCATCACCAAATCTTGCGCGAAGTTGTTTTAACATTTGCGGCGTAAGCGCGATTTCCGGCACTAACATTATTGCCGTTCTTCCGCTCTGTATCGTCTTGTCTATTAAATTTAGATAAACTTCTGTCTTACCACTACCCGTAACGCCGAAAAGTAAACTAGTAGTCTTATCCGTCCCTATTACGCTGTCAACCGCCGCCGCCTGCTTATCGGTAAGCGTTACGTCCTTGTTAGAATAAGTAAGGTTTTTGTACGGTGATCGGAAGTATTTTTCTTCCACGGTATACGCATATCCCTTTTCTATAACGCCTTTAACGGCAGACGCGCCGAAAAGGTTGTTCAGTTTTGTGAACTGTTCGCGTTTTTCCTTGTCCAGGTATAACAAAAGTTCTTTCTGTTTTACTGCGGATTTTCTTATACTTTCAACAGTTTGCACAACGTCAACGCCGTCCACAAGACACACGAACTTAGTGAACTGTTCCTTCACCTTGCCTTTTCGCATTTCCACGGGCAAAAACAGTCTAAGCGCAAGGGCGCGCGTAACGTAGCAAGTATCGCATATATACTGCATTAACGATAGAGTTTCGTTAGTTAGTGCGGGTGTTTCTTCTAAAAGTCTGAAAATAGGTTTAATCTTTTCGGGGGGATAATTGCTTTTTTCCTTTACCCCTATAACTATCCCTTCTAGCACCTTGTTACCGAACGGCACGACAACGCGACTGCCAAGAGTTATCTTGCAGTCAGAAAAATAATATTCAAAAATCTTATCGACTTCCGCGTTGGTTATGTCGACGATAACGTCTGCATACATATAATTTTTCCGCTCGTTAAAACAAAATATGTCCACCGAGAAAAGATGAACACATTTCTTTTTTATCAGTCGTTAGTTGCAATCAACTTTCCGTCGTAAATTTCCTGCGCTGCAACAGAAAGGGGTTTTTCCTTGCTGGGAAGTTCGGTGTATCCCTGATTCTGCGCTTGTTCCATAAGCTGTCTTGCGCGCTTACTGGTTACGACGCAAAGTTCGTACTTTGAGCCGATCTTCTGTGCTAATTCGTCAATAGGCGGTTTATGTATCATAATTCTATCTCCTTTAAGTTTTGTGTTTATTTATTCTTTTCGTTCTTTATTATTTTTTCCACGTCTAAAATTGCCGTATCCAAATCGTCGTTTACCACCGAATAGTCGTACAATTCTTTCTTGCCAACTTCGTATTCTATTCTCTGCATACGAAGTTTAATCTTTTCCGCAGATTCGGTACTGCGTTTCATAAGTCTTAATCTTATCTCGTCTTCAGACGGCGGTAACAGCATTATCAATATCGCATCAGGATAACTCTTTTTAACTTCCAAGCCGCCGTTTACGTCAATCTCCAAAAGCACGTCGCCGCTTTTTAGTTTATTTAAAACAAAGTCTTTTGGCGTACCGTAAAAATTTTCAAAGTGTTCGGAATATTCTAAAAAGCCTTTTTCTGCTATTTTTTCCTTAAACTCACTCTTACCGATAAAAAAATATTCCCTGCCGTTTATCTCGCCTATGCGCGGTGCGCGCGTCGTGCAAGAAATGCTAAGCGATAAATTCTTATCACGTTCAACGAGTTTTTTTGCTATCGTACCCTTTCCTACGCCCGAAGGTCCACTAAGCACCACTAAAACGTTTCTCATATTACTCCAAATTTTGAACCTGTTCTCTTACCTTTTCTATCTCGTTTTTAAGTTCTAGCGCATACTTAGTAACCTGAATATCGTTAGATTTTGAACAGATAGTGTTTGTTTCGCGGTTAAACTCTTGCATCAAAAAATCAAGTTTTTTACCCGATTCGTTGTCAAATACAATCTTCTTGAACTGCGCAACGTGAGATTTAAGCCTTGTGAGTTCTTCGTCAATATTAACTCTGTCGGTATAGAAAGCAACTTCGCTAAGAAGTCTTGCCTCGTCGTATTTAACTTCTTTTAAGAATTCTTCTACCCTTGCTTTAAGTTTTTGCTTATACTCATCTGCGACGAGCGGAGCGCGGACGGTGATTTTTTCAGCCAGTTCACTTATGGTGTCCATGCGCGAAAGCATATCCGTCACGAGTTTTTCGCCCTCAACCTTACGCATTAGATTAAGTTTTACGCAAGCGTTTTCAACAGTACTTCTTACGATTTCTTCAAACTCGGTCGCATCGGGATTAGCTCCGTCTATTATTACGTCTGGGGATTTCATAATCATACTTACCGAAACGTCGTTGGGTAAAGATAAACTCTCGGCAATCACTTTACTTGCGTTATAGTATGCGTTGGCTTTATTTATATCCACTTCAACGCAAGACGTCTTTTCTCTCGTATCTGAAAAATTAATAAACAGATCCACTCTACCACGTTTTACGTATGTTTGGACGGTTTTTCTTATAACGTCTTCTAATGCAAGAAACATTCTAGGCGTCTTGCAATTAAGATCTAGATTACGGTTGTTGACAGACTTTAATTCAACCACTAGGTTTAGTCCGTTTTCACTATATTCTGCCCTGCCATAGCCTGTCATACTCAGCATAATTACTTAGTCTCCTTCGTTTATTTAAATTATTCTATCACAAAATATTTATTTTATCAAGTTTTTATAAGCACTTTAAAGGTTTCTTCGTCTATTATTTTAATACCGAGCGCACGCGCTTTGTCGAGTTTACTTCCCGCGCTCTCTCCAGCAAGAACTATCGTTGTCTTTTTCGACACGCTGCTTTGAACTTCTCCGCCCAAACTCTCTATAATTGCCGCCGCTTGGTCACGCTTAAAATCGGTTAACGTCCCAGTAAGAACTACCTTTTCACCGCTGAACACGCCGTCTGCCGTCTTTTTGTCGTAAAGTATATTTACACCACAATCCATAAGTCTATTTATTTCGTCAACGTTTTCCGCCGTATTAAAATACGCAACCACGCAATCAGCAATTATTTCTCCTACGTCTTCGATTGTAAGTAGGGTTTCTTTGTCTGCGCTCATAAGCTCGTTTATATCAGCAAATCTTTTAGAAAAATCCCTTGCCGTTTTCTTGCCCACGTTATCAATTCCAAGCGCAAAAATAAAGTTTGAAAAATTGACTTGTTTAGACTTTTCAATAGCGTCGAATAAATTTTCCGTCTTTGCGTCTTTGTATCCGTCAAGACTTCTAACTGCCGTTTTATCAAGGGTGTACAGATCGGAAAAGTTTTCAACGCCGAACTTATCAAACAAAAGTTCTGCCGTCTTTTCACTAAATCCGTCTATATTCATACCCCCCTTAGACGCAAAGTTTGCAAGCTTTGCAACTACGCGCGGTCTACAACGCTTATTCGTGCAGAATAGGTTTGCGCCTACTTCCGCTAGTTCCGTCTTGCAGTACGGGCACACCGTAGGTTTTTCCACTTCTTTACAATGCTCAAAAATTTCCGTCGTACCGAGAATTTCAGGGATAACTTCGTTACTTCTTCTAACCAGTACCCTTGCGCCGATTTTAACGCCTTTTCTTTGAACGTCGCCAAAGTTATTCAATGTCGCTTTTCTTACCGTTGCGCCGGCAAGTTCTGTTGGTTCAAGTAAGCCAAGAGGTGTTAATTTCCCCGTTCTTCCAACCTGCCATTTTACACCTTTTAAGATGGTTGTAACTTCTTCCGCCTCAAACTTAAAAGCGATTGCCCAACGCGGAAATTTATCGGTAAAACCAAGCTCTTCTCTCGTTGCAAACTCATTGACTTTAACGACCGCGCCGTCCGTTAAAATATCTAGTGATTTCCTTGCGATTTCGATTTCATTTATTGCAGACATAACCTCGTCTATATCCGCGCAAATCTTAAAATACGGGTGAACTTTAAAACCGTTCTTTTTCAAAAACTCAACACACTCTGATTGAGAGTTTAAGGTTTTTTCCGACATAAAATTTACGTTGTAAAACATTATGTCTAACTTGCGTTTTGCGGTGACTTTCGGGTCTAAATTCCTTATCGCCCCAGCGACTGCGTTGCGCGCATTTTTAAGCGGTTCTAATGCAGTTTTATTATATTCATCAAGTACCGAAAGGCGCATTATTGCCTCGCCTTGAACTTCCACAGTCCCCTTATAATCTATGGTTAATGGAAAACTTTTTATGGTCAAAACCTGAGCCGTTACGTCTTCCCCTTCCACGCCGTTACCGCGTGTTGATGCGCATAAAAACTTACCGCCTTTATACGTTATACAAATGGTAAGTCCGTCAAATTTATACTCTACCGTATACGTTGGATTTACGCTGCTCTTTTTAATTTTATTATCAAAAGCAATCAATCCATCGGTGGTGGTCGTCTTGTCTAAACTATACAGTTTTTCCAAATGAACGTGTTTATTGAACGCTGATATAGGCTCACCGCCGACACGTTTTGTCGGTGAATCAAACAACACTTCTCCCGTTTCTTTTTCAAGTTCTAAAAGTCTATCGTAAAGCTTATCATATTCTTTGTCTGAAACGGTTGGATTGTCTTGAACGTAATATTCGTAAGCGTATTTATTAAGTTTATCGACTAGTTCTCTCATTTCATTAATCATATTATCTCCATGGGCGCAAATTTTGCTGATAGGGATTTTATTCCAACGCCTTTAAATGCGACGTCGACTATTATATTATCCCCAGCCCCTTTAGTTGATATAACAATACCTTCGCCAAATTTAACGTGGCGAACCTTTACGCCTGCTTTATACCCTGCTACCACCGCGTTAGTGTTTGCCTTTGGCTTATTACCCTGTAAAAAACTCTTTGCATAACTTGACGAATACCCGCTGCCACTAGGCGTATAACCGCTATCGTCGTCGTTATAATAGCGAGTATTTTCTTTCTTGTAGCCGTATTCACGCGATAGTTCTTCTTTTTTCTGCACGGGCGAAAGTATGCTTTGCGCTTCTTTTAAGAATCGAGATTGCGTCATATAATCACGAGAACCGTACATATATCTACTCATTGCTCTTGTTAAATACAGTCTTTCCCTTGCCCTAGTAACGGCAACGTACATAAGCCTACGTTCTTCTTCCATTTCAGCAGGGTCGTCTACACTTCTTGCAATAGGCAAAATCTTTTCGTCAAGCCCAGCAACGAACACACACTTATATTCAAGACCTTTTACCGCGTGTATCGTAGCAATAGTTACGGCGTCGTCCGAATTTATACTGTCGGTATCTGAACTTAACGTTACCGAGTTAAGGTAATCTGCAAGAGTTGAACCTTTGTTGTCTTTCTGGAACTGCTCGGCAGAGTTTTTAAGTTCGCTGATGTTATATAGTTTTGAAGTATTTTCTTCGGTTTTATCCGAAAACTGCTCCAAAAATCCAGTCGTTTCTAAAACGTAATCTATTAAGTCTGCAACTGAGTTTGTTTTGGAATATGAAACAAAACTTGATATAAGCGTGCCAAAATTGAATAGTTTAGTTTTAGCAGCAGAACCGATTGAAGTCTGTTCAAGTCTTAACAATCCATCGTATAGCGATATTCCGTTTGCCGTAGTAAATTCTCTTAACTCTCTGAGCGTCTTATCGCCTATACCCCGCTTAGGGCACGCTACGGCACGCAAAAACGATTCATCGTCCGAAAGGTTGTTTACGACTTTAAGATATGCTAAAACGTCTTTAATTTCTTTTCTTTCAAAGAACTTAAATCCGCCGAAAACCTTACTCGGTATTCCGTATTTCATAAACTCTTGTTCAAACGCACGAGATAAGGCGTTCACACGCATAAATACGGCAAAATCTCGATACGAAAGATTTGGGTTTCTCGCCATAAGATTTTTTATTTGAATAGCCGCAAAAGTAGCCTCGTTATTCTCGTCAGAACCAACGAAGGTTTCTACCTTTATCCCTTCTTCGTTTTCCGTCCATAATTCCTTTTGTCGACGGTTGACGTTGTTTGCTATTATGCAGTTTGCAAGCTCTAATATGCGTTTAGTGGAACGGTAATTCTGTTGTAATTTATAGACCTTTGCGCCACGAAAAACGTCGTCAAAAGTCAAGATGTTTTCTATCTTTGCGCCACGCCAGCCGTAAATACTTTGGTCGTCGTCACCTACGACGAATATATTTCCGTGTACCGAACTTAATGCCTGAGCAATGGCAAACTGAACCTTATTCGTATCTTGAAACTCGTCTATATGGATATACTTA
The DNA here is from genome assembly GCA_015055805.1 of Clostridiales bacterium. Classification (GTDB taxonomy): domain Bacteria; phylum Bacillota; class Clostridia; order Christensenellales; family Borkfalkiaceae; genus UBA1259. The sequence goes on along the minus strand of SVHN01000010.1, from coordinate 11,480 downwards.
AAGCGTTCTGCGTAGTATTTTAAAACTTCGGTATGCTCTTTGAACAACAAATAAGTTTTAACCAACAAGTCGTCAAAATCAAGTGCGTTTGAGCGTGCAAGCGTATCTTCATACGCCTTATAAATATTAGAAAACTCTTCACTAAACCTAAGCTTCGCGTACACATCCTTAAATTCTTTAGGACCAACGCAGTCGTTTTTTGCGTTTGAAATCATATTTTTTGCAGACTTAAACAGCTTGTCTTGATCGTAACCAAGTTCTTCAAACACACGTTTTAGTACCCTGTCTTTATCGGTTTCGTCGTATATGGTAAAATTAGTGTCGTAACCTAGTTTATCTATATCCCTACGAAGTATTCTTACGCACATACTGTGTATGGTTGACACCCACATATCTTCTACGCCGTCAATTAAACTTGATAGTCTTTCCTTCATTTCGCCTGCGGCTTTATTGGTGAAGGTTATAGCCATAATATTATAAGGGGAAACATTTTTTTCGCTGACAAGATATGCTATTCTTGTAGTTAACACCCTAGTCTTTCCGCTACCCGCGCCTGCTATAACTAACACCGCCCCTTCGGTATCAAGCACGGGTTTAACCTGTTCGCCGTTAAGTTTTAATATTAAATCGTTTATGTTTTGCATTTTATTTCTCGCTAGTCTATAAGATAATAAATAATTCAACGTGAGGCATATAACACCCCAGAATAATTTTCCTTAACATTGTATCATATAGTCGATTTTTTTTCAAGCGGTAAACTTATAAAATATAGCCTTTATATTTAATTTTTCTTGCAATCTCAACATTGTTTGTGGTATTATAATTTTTAGGTGATATTATGAAAAAATCTTGGCTTAACGGCAAAAAAGTTGTAATCAGCGGCGCGAGTGGCGGTCTTGGTTTTGCTATGGCAAAACTTCTCATTGAAGAATACGGCTGCTCCGTTTTAGGAATAGCAAGGAACGAAAAGAAAATCCTTAACGCAATTGAAACGTTAGGCGATAATAAAGATAAGTTTACCTATCAATTATTTGACGTTTCTAAAAAAGAAAACTGGACGGCGTTTAATGAGTACTTAGAAACTAACGGCATTAATATCGACCTACTTATCAACAACGCTGGGTTTATGCTCCCCTTTTCTAAGTTCGAAAATTACACCGAACAGGAAATTGATGAAATAATCAATACGAATTTTGTTTCTAACGTGTATTCCATTAAAACTCTTTTGCCGAATATCAAAAGATCCAAAACGCCTGCTATCGTCAATATCGCAAGCGCGGCTGGGCTTTGCGCTGTGGTTGGTGAAAGCATGTATTGCGCAACAAAATTCGCTGTACACGGATTAACCGAAACACTTCAACAAGATTATAGGAAAAAGATATATATAGGTGGCGTTTATCCGGGATTTATTAAGACGGATATACTATGCCGACAAACCGTGAACGACAAAGAAAGCAAACTTATAAATAGACTTATGATGCCCGTCAATAAGGCAGCAAAAAAAATCGTAAGAAGAATTCATAAAAGAAAGAAACGCACCGTTATGGGGTTTGATGGAAGGTCTATGGGCTTTTTCGGAAGACTGTTCCCCAAACTTACCCCCACACTTATTACCAAAGTTCTAAAAATCTCTAAACTTGAACTATTTAACGATGCAACAGACTAACGAGGTATATTTATGAAAAGAATTTTAACCATTCAAGACATATCCTGCGTAGGCAAATGCTCCCTTACCGTAGCACTTCCTATAATTTCCGCTTTCGGGATTGAAACTGCCGTTCTCCCAACCGCCGTACTTTCCACACACACGGCGTTTAGCGGATTTACATTTCGTGACTTAACCGACGATATAGATCCTATTGCCGAGCATTGGAAAAAAGAAAAAATAAGTTTTGATGCTATGTACACGGGATATTTAGGGTCTTTTAAGCAACTTGAAATAGTTTCCAAGATTTTTGACGATTTTAAGACAGATAACGGATTAGTACTCGTTGACCCCGTTATGGGTGATAACGGCAAACTCTATACGGGATTTACTCAAGAATTTGCCGACGCAATGGCAAAACTTTGCCAAAAAGCAGACGTTATAGTACCAAACCTCACCGAGGCGTCGTTTATGCTCAGAGAACCTTTCGTGGCAAGCGGATACGACGAAGAATACATAAAATCAACACTTAAAAAACTTTGCAAGCTAGGGGCTAAAAAATCCGTTTTAACAGGCGTAAACTTTGGTGACGGAAAACTGGGCGTTTACGGATACGATAGCCAAACAAACGAATATTTTAGTTATTTTAGAGAACACCTTCCCAAAAGTTTTCACGGAACGGGCGACGTGTTTGCTAGCGCGTTACTAGGTGGATTAACTATCGGCAAGAACTTGCAAAACGCTTTGGAAATTGCTGTTGACTTTACGGTTGAAAGCATTGCGGCTACGATTAAAAACGCAAACCACAACTGGTACGGGGTTGATTTTGAATCAGCGTTCCCCTATCTTATAAATAGAATTAAATAATACTCTAACGTTAAAAAAGGCTTTTGCTAATTGCAAAAGCCTTTTTTGTTAGCACAAGTTACAAGTGCTTATTTTAAATTTTCGTCTAATTTAACAAAGCCGTCCACACAATGAAAACTCGGTTGCATCATAGGATTTAACGCCATTAAATGAAGATCGGTGTGGCCACCTTCGGTTTCTATACGGAAAGCGTTAAAACGGATACCTATATTTTCGTCATAACCTATTTTATCAAGCGGCATGCTAAATTTGAGTCTATAATCGTCGCCAAGTTTTTCGACTTCAGACGTTAAGAAATTTTCCTCCTCAGACACGGGGTCAAGTTCAAACTCGCCCATACCCAAATTTTTAACCCTATAAACAAACTGGCAGTTGTTTGGCGCAACTTCTATTTCAAAATACCTCGTTATATCTGTACCAGTACAGATAAAAGCCTCGCAGACGTCACCATCGAAAATCGGTCCGTTATACTTGCCGTCTGCGCTAAAAAACTTTGAGTTTTTGCAAAAAAATTCAAACGACAGTTCGGTTTCGGTCATAATGATCTCCACCGTCGTTTCGTGACCTTTAATTACACCACCAGTTCTATAGTTTTGAAGTTCTTTTCTTATCTTTAACATATTTATTCTCTTATTTTGTAATAGTTACTTTGCTGAGTGCTCTCGGACTATCGGGGTTATTGCCGATTCCGCAAGAAATTTTACAAGCAAACATTTGAGCAAACAACGCAAAAGCAAACATACAAATTTCTTCGGGCGCGCCAAAATTGATAAACGCATCGTTGCACTTAGCAAATTTACCTGTAAGAACACAGTCGTTGGTTACTAATAGCACGGGCGCGTTTAAGCCAAGCATCTTTTCAATGCACTTAATCTGGTCGGCTCTAACAAGATTTTGCATTTCTGCATCACCGTTATTGTTTGCGCAGTAAATTATAACGGGCGTACTCTCGTTTACCATTGCCATTGGTCCGTGATAGAAGTCACTACCTGCATAACCTTTCATTTGGATATAGCAAGTTTCTTGAAGTTTTAAGGTTGCTTCAAGTGCGATAGCGTAAGTTAAACCACGAGAAAGAACGAATCCGCTCTTCATTTCCTTGAATTTGTCAGCATACTTAGTTGTAAGCTCGTCAATCTGAGGAATAATTTTCTTGATTTCGCTACTTAAATTCTTTATATACAAAAGATTTTCTTTGTGCTCTGAAAGCTCTGACGCAAGCCACAACATAATGAAGAGTTGCGCGCTGAAAGTTTTGGTTGCCGCAACGCTCTTTTCTTCACCAGCCGAACAATAAAGATGATATTTAGCGGTTTTTGCGATAGGACTTTCTTTATCGTTAGTAACACCGATTGTTATTGCGCCCTGCTCGTTCCCCCTTTTGATAATTTCAAGAACGTCTTCGGCTTTACCGCTTTGGCTACAACCGATAACGATACTGTTGGTGTAGTCGATTTTACCTTTGTAAAGGGTTACGACGCTAGGTGCAGCAAGTCCAACGGTATACTTTGAGTTTACTTCGAGAAGATACTTAAAGTAAATCAAAGCATGATCACTCGTACCTCTTGCAGCGGCAACAAAGTTGCTTGCTTTGCTGGACTTTATATCCTGCACGAGATTTTTCATGGTCTCTGCGTTTTCCACCTGAATTTCATCAAAAATTCTGGGGGTTTCGTTAATTTCTTTCCACATTAAAGTATCAGTATATATCATTTGAGTTCTCCTTTTCTGTATTTTATCATTAATATTTCATTTTGTCAATGTTTTATTATGCAATTACTTTACAATCTCTGGAAGTGATGCAGCGGCAATACTCTGTCCAACGCGCTTATTCGATTCGTCTGGCATAGTTATGTTTATATCCTTAAACTCAGGGAATTCTGCGCAGAGGACTTCTTTTGCCTTATTCACGATAATACTTCCGCCCTCGCCACTAGTAACTCTACCAAGTAGCAATAAGTGCTTAATTTTATAAAACTCAGCATAGTACGGTATAGCGTATCCCAAATAAATACCTATATCTTCATAAATAGATTTAGCCATCGGGTCGCCGTCCAACATAAGTTTTTGCACTATTTTTAATTTTTCTGCGGGCGAAGAATCTTCGGGGAACTTGTACCCTGCGCTTTCTGCAAGCTTAATCACGCCGTCCTGCGAAAAATATTTAACGCCGCAGCCGTAATCACCACTCCACTCGTCCACCATTGCGTCTTCGTTAAAATCGACCGGAACAAACGCTACTTCAGAAAGCCAGCCGTTGAGTAAACCCTTATCGTTTATGTATCCAACGGCTTCACTAGTACCCATTGCAATACCGAGTACTGAATTGTCTTTTAAGTCGATTGCGCCTGCAAGTGCGGTTACGTCACCGTCGTTTGCAACTTCTAGCGGTGCGCCAAGTTCGTTTGCTATGTCTATATACATAGTTTGAACGTGGTCCTTATAGTCTTCCTTTGGAACTTTAAGGAATAGTGATGCAACCATTATTTTATTGTTAATATACACGCCTGCGCTAGAAACGCCGATAGCGTCTACTCTCGGCATCTTTGACGCAGCAGTCTTCATTGCTGCCATAATTCCGTCATAGTGGTAATGATAATCGGAATTAGTTTTCGGGAACCATACTACTTCTTCACTATATACGACTTTTCCGTCAATTACTGCGCTAACCTTTCTATCGCTACCGCCAGCATCAAAGCCGATACGACAACCGTCAAGGTGTCCACCAATCTTAACGTCGCAAAGATTAAGTTTAGGGAAAGATTCATAACTCGACTCAATGACTTCAAAAGGCTTTTCGTAAACGGTTTGCATAAAGTCCACGTCAAAAGCACGTTTTCCGTCTAAAGTATAGTCTGACTTTATTCTATTAAACACATATTCGTCACCAGCGATATAGATTTTATAACCGCCTACTACCCACAAGATTGACTTGATAAGCCTTTCTGCAATGCGGTAGTTCTTTTCGCAGTATTCTTCGTCAGCAAAAATCTTTAGGTCGAAGATATAATTATATCCGTCGTTTCTTTCTACACAGATCTTTAAAAGCTTATTGTCTTTTGCCACAACTTCTGCCCTGTACTCTTTTAGCACAACGCTAAGCGGCGTAAAGTTTTTGTCATAAACCGGAACGAATTTCATAAGTAATCTCCTTTTTTAGGCATTAAATTTATACCTTTTCTTTATTATACAACAATTCGTTTTTTTTAGCTTTATAAAATAAAAACTACTATTTGCACAAAAAGCCACTTTTGCTTGATTTTTATCTAAAAATAATATATTATATAACTATGGAACAAAATAATGGATATATTAAAACTGAATTAAATTGCCCGATTAAAGTTAGCGGTGTTTACACCGTGCACTACTTTAAGTATGGCAGAAACTTTCGTTTCAAGGGCGAATCACACGATTTTTGGGAAATGGTCTTTATTGACAGTGGCACGGCAAACATTGTCGCTGACGACAAGGTTTTTAAACTTTCCCAAGGCGAAGCGTATTTTCATAAACCCAACGAACTGCACAATATTTCTACCGACGAAGAGTTTGCCAACTCTGCTATTATAACCTTTGATTGCAACAGCAGAGCCATTAAACCTTTGGCGGATAAAATTTTCAAGTTCAATGATTTTGAAAAAACTTTGTTAAACAAGATTATTCACGAGGTAAAAATTAGTTACAACGATAAGCTTAACGAAATTTATCTTAAAAAAATGACTAAAAGTTCAGACGCGCCTTTCGGTGGTAGTCAAATAATAAAAAACTGCATTGAATTACTACTGATATCACTGCTAAGAAACCACGACACAACCGAAAAGTTTAACGACGTGAACAGCGTAAACGTCAACTCAGATAAAATCGTTGAGAGCGTACATCAAATCTTGTCGTCTACCCTAAACTCCGCATCAAGTGTAAATCTTACAGAAATATCTTATAAACTGGGATTTTCCAAGAGCTATATTAAGGCGCAGTTTAAGAAAAAAACAGGCTACTCTATTATTCAGTATTTTATCAATATGAAAATAGATAAGGCCAAAAAACTACTTAGCCAACATAAGTTCACCATAAGTGAAATTGCTGACGCCTTGGGTTTTTCTTCGGTCTATTATTTCAGTCGTCAATTCAAACTTCATACCGACATGTCCCCCACTGAATATATAAATTCAATAAAAGCAGATAACGTTTTATAATTTTACCTTATAAAAAACATATTAAAATGCTAACGGATTTTCTTTCCGTTAGCATTTTTTATTTTTCCAACCACTATTTATTCACCATCATAATTATAAGTAATTGTGTATGAGCCTGTATTATAATTCCACCTATCACCTTTACTAATTGCAGCCCATTGCGATTCTGTTCCACTATATTTGATGTTTGTTAATGAAGTGCAATTATAGAATGAAAAAGCTCCCATACATGTCAATTTATTTCCTATTGCTACACTTGTTAACAAGACGCAATTAGCAAACACACTGTTATCTAAGCTAGTAACATTATTTGGTATTTCTATACTTGTTAATGAGGCGCAACCATCAAACGCATAACTTTCAATATTCGTTACACTCTTCGGTATTTCTATGCTTGTTAATGAATCGCACTCACAGAATGCCCATTCGCCTATAAATTTGCAATTATTATCTATAATTGCCGTTGTTATACTTGTGTTTATTGTATCGGCAAGATATAAATACGGATTGCTATTATTGCCTAAATATTTTAATCCGTTTTTTATGTTATAAGTTAATGAACAACATTCACAGAACGCATTATCTCCTATACTTGTTAAACTATTCGGTATTTCTATGCTTATTAATGAACTACAATATACGAACGCAGAATCGCCTATGCTTGTTACACCGTTTGGTATTTCTATGCTTGTTAATGAACTGCAATTAAAGAACGCACCATAACCTATATTTGTTACACTGTTTGGTATTTGTATACTCGTTAATGAAACGCAACAATTAAACGCATAACTCGCTATACTTGTTACTGGTTTATCTTGATAAATTGACGGTATTACAACTTCATTTAATGTTCCGTTATAATCGGTTACTTTATACACATTACTTTCCCCGTCAAGTTCAAATACTAGGCCTTCCGTATAATAGGTCGGCTCATACTCACCGCAAAAACATTTTCCTGCCGTATAGTTGTGAATGTTTCCCAACTCTCCGTAAGGTTGATTACAGATAGTACAAATTGCTTTCTCACTACAAGTAGCCGTACCACCATTATGAACGGCAGAATTCTTTTTATCACCACACTCGCATTCTTCCCAGTGATTGTTAATATCATACTTTAAGGCGTAAGAATGAGTATGTTGGGGCATTTGGTCGTTGTTCACTTTGCCGTCGTCAATTTCTTGTTTTTGTTCGGCGTTTTCGTTACCGCCACCAAGTTTACCGCTATCGAGTGCACAAGCGAACGAGAACACAAGCGTTGCTAAAATCAGAAATACTAATGTTAAAAGTTTCAACAGTTTCTTTTTCATAAGTTTTCTCCTTTTGATATATAATTTAAAAATAAAAAAGTGCCGTCAACGAGAACGACACTTGAAAAGCGCGTTTCTCGCGTAGTTGCGACACCAATTTCATATCCTGCACGAAATGAAAAATGCGAAAAAGCACACTTTCCCATAGTATGGTCGTGCAGTTAAAAAAGTATGAAATTGGAGTCGCAAACACAATATACCAAATTAATAACATTTAGTCAAGTGAATTTAGAAAATAAAAAAGGACCTTACAAAAAGTCCTTTTTTGCTGTATTAATACTGCACGTTTATTTTATCAATGCGGCTGCGCCGATAATTCCAGCGTCGTTACCTAGCGTTGCCGTTAAGATTTTAGTTCTTGGGGCATTTTTATAGCCGTAATCAAACTTTTCACAATACGCCCTTACTTTATCGTTAAGATATTCGCCTTGCGCGCTTACTCCGCCACCGAATATAAAAGCTTCTGGTCTAAACACGTTAAATATATTCAAAGCGCACTCACCAAGGTATGAAACGTAAGTGTCTACCACTTCCGTTGCTGCATTATCACCAAGTTTACTGCACTCGAACGCTGTTTTTCCGTCAACGTTCTCTATATCGCCGCCCACGTACTCCCACATTTTACTGTCTTTGTTTTCAAGCATCTTTTCCCTAGTCTGTTTCATAAGCGCGGTTGCTGAACAATAGCACTCAACACAGCCGTATCTTCCACAAGTACAAGGTTCGCCGTTCATTATGAGCGTTACGTGACCGAGTTCAGCCCCTCTTGACCAACCACCTTCAAACAGTTTTTTATCTATGATAATTCCACCGCCAACACCCGTGCCAAGGGTTATCATAACTGACGAATTATAATCTTTTGCAACGCCATAAATTGCTTCACCTAACGCGGCAACGTTTGCGTCGTTTGATATTTTTACGTTAGTATCAAAAGATTTTTTAATCATATCGGCAAGCGGTACGTTCTCCCAACCTAAATTTGGCAAGCACACCACAGTACCCGTTGCGCTATCAACTGCACCGGGGCAACCAACGCCTATTCCGTTAATATCTTTTACGTCGAGTTTATTTTCTTCTAGAATTTTATTTATGTGAATTACTATATCATTGACGCCCTGTGCTGCTGTGTCTGCGGTTTTAACTCTTGAACGGGCAACAATTTTACCAGTCTCATCAACTAAACCTATTTTTATACTCATTCCACCAATATCAACGCCTATCGTGTACATACTAAACTCCTTAATAATATGAAAACATTATAACAAGTTAAAATTTTACTGTCAATTATTTATATTAAAAATAACAATTGAATATTGTTGGCACAATTTTTTATTTACTGTATTATAATAAATATAGTGCTAATTCTATTAGGTTTTTAGGCGGAAAAATTTAAATAAAAAAATTTTAAAAAAAATTTGAAAAACCCCTTAAAAACACTTGCCTTTTATTTTCAAATTTGTTATATTATATCAGCAATGACGAGCGCATGGGAGCATAGCTCAGCTGGGAGAGCATCTGCCTTACAAGCAGAGGGTCATAGGTTCGAGCCCTATTGTTCCCACCAAAACTCGTCGTTGCAACTGTTGCGGGAATGGCTCAGTGGTAGAGCGTCGCCTTGCCAAGGCGAATGTCGCGAGTTCGAATCTCGTTTCCCGCTCCATTTTTTTATTATGGGGTTTTCCCTGAATTTAATCGGTGGCGCCATAGCCAAGCGGTAAGGCACGGGCCTGCAAAGCCTTGACCCCCAGTTCAAATCTGGGTGGCGCCTCCAAAAAAACTCTGCGCTATCGTGTGCAGAGTTTTTTACTTTGTTATAGGTATCCCCATATATCCAATAGCCACGCCGCTGTGGCGGAATAGGCAGACGCAAGGGACTTAAAATTTTTGGCGTCTCAAAAAAGTTAGTCCCTTGTGAAAAAGCTGATAATTTTTAACAAAAACTGAATACACACATGCCGTTGTGGCGGAATAGGCAGACGCAATGGACTTAAAATCCATCGAAATTAACCTTTCGTGCCGGTTCAAGTCCGGCCAGCGGCACCAAAATTAGGGTAAAATCTTCGGGTTTTACCCTTTTTTGTTGGCATTGGGAACTAATTGGGAACCAAAATCGGCTTTTTTTATGGGTAATTTACTTAAAAATCGCCCTTTTTGACCTTTTTTGTTTGAAATTAACATTTTTAGACCAATTCGTAGTCAATTTTGTTAATTTCCGCCCTGAAGTACTCTTTTGAGTATGTTGTATACCCTCTATCGACTCTACTGGTCACAACGTCCTTATCAAACTCGTGACCAACCCAAATCATAACTACTTCTGGATTACAACCACATTCCTTTGCCCTTGTAATGAATGTATATCGGAACTCATGCACATGCCTTTCTGGAAAAATTCTTTTCAAAGCGTCTCGCGAAGTAAATTTACTTGCTTTTCTTGCTTTCTCAAAATCTATCAAAGGTAATACCTTTTGCATCATAGGCGAAATCGGAATTGTTCTTACAATCTCTTTATACCCCTTTCTCGTTTTTAATGATACACACGTTATGCAATCACCTTCCACTTGCAAGCTCGGCAACTCACCAACTCGCATTCCAGTATACATCATTACTAAAAGTGCTGAGTTACCATAAAAATGCGGATTTGCTTTACAGAATTCAATAATCTGAAGTTCTTCTTCCTTTGTAAATGCCATACCTTTCTTTACTTCGTAATGTGTTAGCACTAGTTTTTTTGTAGGATTAGGAATACTTGGATAGTCTTCACAAATCACATCAAACATTGCCGACAACATTTGTTTTAATTTATGTGCTGAACGGTTTTTACCTGCATCTGTTAAAGTAAACAAATAATCTTGCAAATCTTTTCTAGTAATTTCATTTACAAATTTCTCACCAAAATTGGGTAGCACCATCGATTTCGCCATGTTTCTATACGAAGTAAAGGTACTTTCTTTTACAGTTTGTTTCTTAATCTTTAACCATTCTTCTACAAACTCCTTAAAGAGCGGATATTTATTGCGTTTCTTTTGCACTTCAAACTCTTTAAGTTTCTCAATGAATTTAAGTTTCATTATTTCAAAACTCTTAGATGCAACCTCAATATCATATCCATCACGACGGAATCTAGCTTGATACATTCCTCTTACAACTCGATACGTAACAATTTTGTCATTAATAGCAAATAATCTTTTTAAATTGTCTGACATCTTTTCTATCTCCTTTTTACTAAATTTGAGATAGGCTCCTGTCTTATCTTCTAAAACCCCTTCTTGTAATGAAGAGGATGTTTTGACTTTTTCCTTTTTAGCATTTTCTAAAGACCAACCCATTATAATATTTGAAATTTCGTCTTTAACGCTTTCATCAGGAATAAGTTCAATACTTTGTAAAACTTTATTAACCTCCTGCCTTTTCACCTCCTTACGATATTATACGGAAACAAATTTCCGCTTTACCTCCTCGTCCATAAAAGCT
>SVHN01000009.1 GCA_015055805.1 Clostridiales bacterium | reverse complement strand
AGGCTGCTTAAGCAGCAGCCTGAAAACGATTGCGGTTGGCATACTATTCAAGTGCGAATAGCACTGCCAGTACCATGCCCTTATAGGGCTTGTGCAAACTACGCGTTTTACGCGTAGTTATGATTTTTCTCGCAAAATGTTGAAAGGTATAAAAAAAGGGGCTAAAATGTTTAAAATCTTTAAAAAAGCCGCCTAAAAACTTGACATATATTTTTAGATTTGGTAAAATCAATAAGCATCTCGTATCCGAGGTGTAATTTTTTGATGTTCGGAAGGTGCATTATGGCAGCAAAAGGCGCAAGAGCAAAGATAACTTTAGCATGTACGGAATGCAAGCAGAGAAACTACGATACGTTCAAGAACAAGAAGAACGATACCGAAAGACTTGAAATGCAAAAGTATTGCAAATTCTGCAAAAAACACACTACTCATAAAGAAGCGAAATAATATTAATCGTTTGTTTATCGCTATCTGATAGCGAAAAGAGGGGCAATAATGGAAGAAAAGAAAGTCGCTGCAACCAGCGAATCGGTTTCTGCGGAAAACAATAAAAAGCAGAACGCCAAGAAAACCAACAACAAGAACAAAAAACCCAACTTCTTTAAAAGAATCGGTATGAAGTTCAAAGACATTTTTTCAGAACTGAAAAAAGTCAACTGGCCGACCTTTTCAAAGGTAGTTAAGCAGACGGGTATCGTTCTTGCTGTCGTGGTTATTTTTCTCGTGGTAATAACCGGGTTCGACTACGGTATTTCAGCGTTGTTAGGGCTGATTTCTAAGTAATAGGAGAGAATTATGGCAGAACAAGCAAGATGGTACGTTATCCATACCTACTCCGGTTACGAAGCAATGGTAAAGGACAGCCTTGAAAAACTCATAGAGAATAACAATCTGCAAGAGAATATTTTCGAGATTAAAATTCCTACCGAAGAAACCTTAGAAGAAAAGGCTAACGGCAAGAAAAAGGTCGTTGAAAGAAAGAAATTCCCTTGCTACGTATTCTTAAAAATGATATATTCTAACGATATCTGGTATCTCGTAACAAACACTCGTGGTGTAACGGGATTCGTAGGTCCGCAAGGAAGACCCTTGCCACTCACCGAAGAAGAAGTTGCAAGAATGGGTCTTGAAGAGATCGCTATAAGCATTGACTTCACCGTTGGCGATACCGTTACGATAGTGTCAGGCCCGCTCGAATCGTTCAGCGGAAAGGTTATGACCTTAAACGAGGCTTCGCAGAAGGTTATGGTCAACGTTGAGATGTTCGGAAGAAATACCGACGTTGAATTAGATTTTGTTCAGGTAAAGAAAGTAACTGTCGAAGAGGCAGAATAAACATTATTAAATAATATAAGGCAAAATGCTGGCAAAAGTCGGCTTGCAAATAAGTGGGAGTTGCGTTAAATTTTTTCACACTGGCGCAACGCTAACACCACCAAATGGAGGAAACAATTATGGCAAAGAAAGTTACGGCTATCGTTAAACTGCAACTGCCCGCGGGCAAGGCAACACCTGGTCCGCCCGTAGGTTCAACGTTAGGTCCTCACGGTATCAATATCCCCGGTTTTACGAAAGAATTTAACGCTAAAACTCAGGATCAGGCAGGTCTTATTATACCGGTCGTTATGACCATATATCAGGACCGTTCGTTTACGTTTATCTTAAAGACGCCCCCGGCACCCGTACTAATCAAGAAAGCGTGCGGAATCGAGAGCGCATCTGCAGCACCTAACAAGAATAAGGTTGCAAAGATAACCAAAGCACAGGTTGAAGAAATCGCAAAACTCAAAATGCCTGACCTTAACGCAAACAGCATCGAAGCAGCAATCAGCATGATCGCAGGTACTGCAAGAAGCATGGGCGTTGAAGTCGTAGACTAAGAATATATAAGTGGGAGGGCAGTTTTGCCCGAGCGTACCACGGGAGGTAATTTAAATGAAACACGGTAAAAAATATATTGATAGTGCAAAAACCATCGAAACCGCAAAGCTTTACGAAGTAGACGAAGCAATCGGTTTGGTTCTTGACACCGCAAAAGCAAAATTTGACGAAACTGTAGAACTTCATGTTCGTTTGGGTGTAGACCCCAAACAGGCTGACCAGCAGGTTAGAGGCGTTCTCGTTCTTCCGAACGGAACCGGTAAAGAAGTTAAGGTTTTGGTTCTTGCAAAGGGCGCAAAGGCTGACGAAGCAAAAGAAGCAGGCGCAGACTTTGTAGGCGCAGAAGAAATGATTCAGAAAATCCAGACCGAAAACTGGTTTGATTACGACGTAATTATCACTACCCCCGACATGATGGGTTTGGTTGGTCGTATCGGTAAGGTATTAGGACCTAAAGGCTTGATGCCTAACCCTAAGTCAGGAACGGTTACTATGGACGTTGCAAAGGCTATCAAGGATACTAAGGCTGGTAAGGTTGAGTACAGACTTGATAAGAACGCAATTATCCACTGTGCAATCGGCAAGAAGAGCTTTGGCAATGCTAAGATTAAAGAGAACTATGAAGCTTTAATGGAAGCAATCATCAAAGCAAAACCTGCAGCAGCAAAGGGTCAGTACGTTAAGAGTGTATCGCTCGCAAGCACCATGGGCCCCGGCGTAAAAATTAACGCTAAAAATTAGTTGACAAACTAATACGGATAGTGTTATAATCACAAAGTAAAAATTAAATAGCCTAAGACAGTAGGTGATAACTTGTCGGTAACGACAGACCAACCGAGGCGGAAACTTTTATAAGCGTGATATGTTCATGCCCTCGTTTTCCGTTTTGGTAATCGAGGGCTTTTTCATTAAAACAAGGAGGTATCAAAGAAATGTCGGCAAATTTTGAAGCTAAGAAACAAGTAGTTGAAGACATTAAAGAAAAAATTCAGAATTCAAAGTCAGTCGTTTTGGTTAAGTTTGAAGGACTAACCGTTGCAGAAGATACGGCTTTAAGACGTGAATTCAGAAAGAACAACGTAGAATACAAAGTTTTGAAGAATACTTTAATCAAACGTGCGTTTAACGACATGGGCGTTACCGATTTCGACGACGATTTGAACGGACCTACTTCGGTTGCGTTCGGCGCAGACGAAACTGGTGCAGCTAAGGTTATTATCGACGCAGTTAAGAAGTATGAAAACAAAGTTTCTGTTAAGAGTGCGTTCGTTGACGGCGGCAAGGTGGACGAGAACGGTGTTAAAGCTCTCGCAGCAATGCCCAGCAAAGAACAACTTATCGCAAAGATGCTCGGCTCGTTGCAGGCACCTATTGCAAACTTCGTCGGTGTACTTTCCGCTATGCCGAGAAGCCTCGTAATTGCGCTTAACGCAGTTGCAGAGAAAAAAGCTCAGTAATTAGAGCAAAACAAAAAAATTAAAAAATAAAAAATTTAAATTAAAAAGTTATCAATGGAGGATAGAAAAATGGCAGACATTCAGAAGATGATTGAAGAAGTAAAAGGTATGACAGTATTGGAACTTAACGAACTCGTTAAGGCTTTGGAAGAGGAATTTGGCGTAAGCGCAGCTGCTCCCGTTGCAGTTGCTGCTGCTCCTGCAGCTGCTGCTGATGCACCTGCTGCTGAAGAAAAGACCGAATTCAAGGTTTCTATCAAAGAAATCGGCGACAAGAAAATTGACGTTATCAAAGCTGTTCGTGAATTCACTTCTTTGGGACTTGGCGAAGCTAAAGCTCTCGTTGAATCTAAGGGCGTTATCAAAGAAAGCGCAACCAAAGAAGAAGCTGACAAGATCATCGCAAGATTCAAAGAAGTTGGCGCAACTGTTGTTGCTGAGTAATTTTGATAATCTAAAAATTACACGAAAAGCGGTACTTAAATCTAAGTACCGCTTTTGTCATTTAAACTTTTGCTTAAAAATCTTACATTTATAGGTTTTTTATCAAAAAAAAGCGAAAATTAAATTGTTTTAAGTTTGAAACGCCAAATAAATATTGACAATTAATGCAAAAACAGTTAAAATATAACGGTAAGATAATTTTTGTAATCTTTGGAGATTAAATTATGAAATTAGTTAAAAAGATTTTTATCAATCTCTTAGTAATCGTCGTTGCCCTTTCAGCATGCATAGGGCTTACCGCTTGCAAAGAAGATATCAGAACGGTTGAATTTTCCGTTCAAGTGTACGACTATGACGCAGCTAGCGCAAAAACCGTTACTTTAACCGCAGACCTTTACGGTCACCTTGCGCCCGAAACGGTTGACGCTATCACAGCGTATTTAGAAGAAGGCTATTATACCGATACAGTTTTCTATCAGTTAGAAGATTTTGATAATCAAATCATGATAGGTGACTATAAGTTCGCAGACGGACTTCTTACCCAGAACGACATTAAACCCGAAATCAAAGGCGAGTTCAAAAACGGCGGTGTAGTAGGTAGTAACCTTATCAACGAAAGGGGTTATATCGGTCTTTGGAGAAACGCTTACGTTTCCGACGGCGGTTATATGACCAGCAGTAGCGCGCGCGATTCGGGTAGAGCAACTATGTATTTACCCACCGAAGCAATCAGCAATTATAACGACTGGTTGTGCGTGTTTGCAAAAATAGACTTAACCGCTGAAGATAACGCAGCAGCTCTTTCACTTATCGAGGCAGCGTACGGCACGAACGCAACCATAGAAGAATACGTTGTATACTATACGGGTGAATACGACGCAGAAAAGAAAGACGAAAACTTCGGCTTAACTTATAACTGCGAATTAGAAGAAGATTTTGACAAAGAAATGGAAGGTCTTTTCGTGGCAGAAGGTGAGCAATACGAGTGTTATAATTACCACACCGTTAAGCTTGCAGTATACGGCGAAACCAAAGCCCCCGCAGTTAAAATCACTTCGGTAAAAGTAAAATAAGAATTAATAAAGATAAAAAAGCGGTGAAAGATCACCGCTTTTTTTGTTGTCTAAAACTAAAAAATAATGTTTTCAGGCTTGAATAAATCGTCGTCAAAAAATTCCGATAAGGTGACGTTCAATGCTGAACATACCTTTGCAATAGTAGAAAATTTAACGTCCGAGTTTACTTCGTTAAAAATATAACGCATTGCAGAATGCGTAATCCCACTATCCTTTTCTAATCTATATTTAGATATTTTCTTTTCTTCTAAAAGTTTACTTACCCTTAAAGCAAACAATCTATTTAAATTCATTTTAATCTTCCAAACCGAGCAGATAATCTGCCGACACGTCAAAAATTTGACACAATAACCGTATATCGTTCACGTTAGGCTCGGATAAGCCTTGTTCCCAGCTAGCCAAACCTGTTTCCGACTTATTCACTAGTTTCGCGAGTTGTTTTTGGGTTATTCCTTTTTCTTTCCGCAACTCTTTTATGCGGTGCTTTATTTCATATCGCATACTCTTATTTTAGACCAAACTACTAAAATTTAGTTGACACTACTAATATTTAGTAGTAAAATTGAATAAAGGAGAGTTTTATGGGAAAGATAGGTAAAAAAATAATAACACTAACCATTGTTTTAGTATTAGTTGTGAGTATGTTTATGGGTTGTTCAAATTCTTGTAAACACGAATATGAATGGACTATTATTGAACAGCCGACTTGTGAAACTGATGGTAAAATGACGGGTGTTTGTTCCAAATGTTCGGAAGAAAATGAAGACGTGATTAAAGCACTTGGGCACGATTACGTAGACGGTGTATGTACAAGGTGTAATAAAAATAAAGATAAGGTATACTTAAAAGAAGGGGAAAGTTTAGGATTTACAGTAGATGCATTAAATGAAAAAGCAAATAAATTAGGTTATGAAGGCGAATATGCTGCTTTAAGTTATATGTTCAGTTCAGTTTTCCGCTCGCCATACGTTAATAAATTAGGCATGTTGAAAGCGGACGTAATACGCGGAATTAATCAATACAAAGTAAATTTCGGCTTTGTTTCGGAAAAGTATGAGATAAGTGAAGACGGGGCGAAAACTATTTACGAATTGAAGTTTACGACAAATTTGACGGTAGTTTATGAGGGTGGCGAAGTAGCAAATATAGGCAGAGTAAGAGGACTTGGTATTGATGAACAAGAAAACGATATAGTATCCTTAGCCGTAAACAAAGAGAACTTATTTTTAGCGATAAGGTCTACAAGAGAAGTTGAAGTGGTGGGTAAAATCGCTCAAGACCCTGACGAGATAGACCAAACTAGCTTGTTATTCAAAAGAAGTGGCGATAACTATATAGTTGGTGGCAATATAGATTTAACCGCGTCAGAGATAGTAATACCAGAAAAATTTAATGGCAAGCCAGTAACTAGAATTATAGCAGCGGCATTTTACGATATGGATAATCTTACTACTGTAACCATTCCAAAAAGTGTCACGTTTATTTCCAAGACGGCGTTTAGCGGCTGCAACAAAATGAAAACCATAAATTATCGTGGTTCGCAGGCGGAATGGCAAACTGTCGTTGAAACTAGTGGTCATGATTTTACGGGAATAACTGTAAATTATAATTGTCAATAACAAAAAGAAGTCGGCATATAAAATGCCGACTTTTCTTAATCTTCAAGACCTAACAAATAATCCGAACTTTCATTTAACAGTTTGCATAGTTTATAAAGCATATCCACACTAGGCAGATTTTCGCCTTTTTTCCAGTTCGTAATATTGCTTTCAGAAATGTTAAGTTGTTTAGCAAGTTCTTTTTGTGAATATCCACACTCTTTCAAAACTTGAGAAAATCTTTTTGCAAATTTCATAATACACCTTTTATAAATTCAGTTTAGCAGAATTTTTTCAAGGTGTCAACGGTTTTAACAGTCCGACTTTTTTACGTTGGTAATTTTTCTGTCTATAAAATCTAGCGTGCAGTAATCTACTTTATACTTATTTTTTCCGTTGGGGTAAATTAAACCCACTTCATCTATATTCCTAAATAGTGGCGGTGGCATAACGCCTATAAATTTTCCTAAGTAACCACTTAATTTATCGGCGTTTTTCTTTATGCTATCGCTTAGGTATTCGCTGACGTCCGCGCCGACTAAAAGGTCTTCTAAAAACGCAAAAGGCAAAAGGGATAGGGGGAGTTTTTCTATCTTAAAATTTGGGTCGCAAGTAACGGTTTTTAGGTGAGAGCGGAAAGCGTTGTTTTCAAAAATCCACTCGGTTACCACCTTGTGTTTTGCCATATCTTTAAAAACTTCTGTTGTGGAAAATCCATTGTCAAAACTAAAAGATTGTACTTCCCTTGAAAAAACTTTTGTGATTTTTTGGTCGATTAAATAAACGGATAACGTATTATAATCACCTAAAAAATTTAATGCGATAAAGTTTTTATTGTTTATACTGAACCTTTTAACGTCTACCGCAGAAAGGTCAAGATTTATTGTTTCAACAAAAAAATCGCTTTTTGTTTCAATGGAAACTTTAATGCCGTTTTCCTTAAAAACCGTAACCAAAAGATCGGGGAATTTTTGCTGTTTAATAACGCTTAATTGTGAAAAACTGTACCGTTTTGGGAATTGCAAAAGGTATCCGCCGCGCATATCAGTAACGGTTACACCGTCGGGCGGATTATCTAAAAACTCTTTTTCGGGCAAAAAATTAAGAGCGTTGCCCGAAGAAGAAAGCGGACAGACTTCGATAAAAGGTGTAAAGTTATCTTCAAAATTGCAAGACTTTACCGTGTCGTGGATAACGCCGTAATAAATTCCGTTAAACTTAATAGCCGCAGGGAAACTCGAAGAAAAATAAAAATACATATCTTTAAAAGGTATGTATAATTTTACTTTATTATGTCAATAACACTCTACGAAAAATAATTTTTTAAGGAGATTGTTATGGAAAAGATTTACGGATACAAAGAAAAAGACGTTTTAGGACTAGCGGAGTTTTTGAAAGACCGAAAGGGCGAACCTTTATCTGCGGTGTTTGAAAAGTACGCAATAAAGAGTGGAAAGGCAAAAGGCACGGTGAGAAACCTTTATTATGCGCTAGCAAAAACTGCTGCGCAAGACGTGGGGTTTAGGGATAAATACCTTGACGGTATGGAACTTTCCGTCGGAAAAATAGTAGAGTTTGACGCTGACGAAGAAAGAAAACTTGTCAAGGAAGTGCTATCGTCAAGAAAGGACGGTAGGTCGGTGCGCGGAACAATTATGGAAATGGCAAATGGCGATGGAAAAATCGCGCTTAGATACCAAAACAAGTTTAGAAACGCAATGCGCAATAAACCGCACTTAATCGCAGAAATAGTTAAAGAATTAAAGGACGAAGGCAAGGATATAACACTAATCGATGTGGAAGAAAAACCGTCAAACTTTATTAGTGAAGTGCAACTTTCAAGAGTGAAGTCGGAAATCAACGGCTTGGTTGGCAGAATATCGCATAAACTAAGGCGTGAAAACGAGCAGTTAAAGGCGCGAATATCCTTTTTAGAAAGTGAAAATCTAAAACTTTCCGCGCAGCTTTACGGCGGAGGCAAAAAGCAGTCGAGTTTACGCTTTTTCCGTACGGAAAGCGGCGAGAACGTTATAAACTAAATATTAGTAAACCGTTATCAGCATAAAATTCTACCCGGAAAAATTCAAGTATTATTGAATTATTTTTGATATAATATTGAAGATAAGCATATATAATAGACGAAAGTTTTTTTAAGGTAGATAGATAATGGATTTATTCAAAAAGTGTGAAAGTTTAGTAAACGTAAAAACCGCAAAGGAAAAGGGGATATATCCCTATTTCCACCGCCTTAACTCTAAGCAAGGTCCTGAGGTAGTTATGGAAGGCAAGGATATTATTATGATAGGCTCTAATAACTACCTTGGCTTAACTTCTCACCCCGAAGTTATAGCGGCGGGCAAAAACGCGATAGAAAAATACGGCAGCGGCTGTTCGGGGAGTAGATTTTTAAACGGTACTTTGGAGGCGCATGTGCAGTTAGAAAGTGAACTTGCTGAATTTTTGAAAAAAGAAGACGTAGTTACCTTTTCCACGGGCTTTCAAAGCAACCTTGGTATAATAAGCGCGCTCGCAGGCAGAAACGACGTTATCGTTTGCGACAAAGAAAACCATGCAAGCATATACGACGGGTGTAGACTGTCTTTTGCAAAGATGCTGAGATACAACCACTCTGATATGGAAGACTTGGAGCGACAGTTAAAATCAATCGATACCACCGTATCGGGCATACTTATAGTTACGGACGGTGTTTTCAGTATGGGTGGCGATATATGTAAACTTCCCGAAATAGTTGCGCTTGCAAAAAAATACGGCGCGCGCGTTATGGTTGACGACGCGCACGGTCTTGGCGTTTTGGGCGAACACGGTAGGGGTACGGCAGAGCATTTTGGATTAGAAAACGACGTCGATATCTATATGGGTACTTTTTCAAAATCACTTGCAAGCCTTGGCGGTTATATGGCGGCAAAAAAGGAAGTTTGCGAATACGTGCGCCACGTTTCTCGTCCCTTTATTTTCTGCGCAAGTATACCGCCTGCAAACGTAGCCTGCGCAAGGGCGGCTCTAAAAATTCTTAAACGTGAACCAGAACGGGTTAAGGCGTTAAGAGATATAAGCAATTATATGCGCGACGGCTTAAAGAAAAATAAGGTCGATATAATAGACAGCCAAACCCCGATAATTCCTATCTATACTTATGAAGACGAAAAGGCGTTTATTTCATGCAAACTATTATTTGACCGCGGCGTATACGTAAACCCCGTCGTTTCACCTGCCACCCCAGTAGGACAAGCCTTGCTTAGAACTAGTTATACTGCTACTCACACCAAAGCGCAAATGGATAAGGCGATAGAAAAAATCGTCGAAGTACTTGATATCATTAAATAAAAATCTTTCGCCCGAACGCAAAAAACTGCGTTCGGGCATTGTATTATGATTGACAATTATTATAGAAAAGAATATAATACTAATTGCAACCAAACAAGTTGCAATTAGGAGAAAAATGAAACTTTCGTCAAAAACACATTACGGTCTAAACGCCTGTCATATTTTGGGCAGGAACTACCCCGATAGCGCGGTGTCGGCAAGTGCGCTGGAAGCGCAACTTTCGGTGTCGGGCAAGTATCTTGAAAAGATAATGCGTATGCTGTCGAATAGGGGGATAGTTACTGCTACCCGTGGTAAAAGCGGTGGGTATTATTTAGCGCGCGCACCCAAGGATATAACGGTTGGTGAGATAGTTAGAGCGTTAGAAGACGATATGGAAATAGTTGAGTGTGTAAAAGACGGCGGAAAATGCAAATGTTGCCCGACAAGTAAGGTATGGAAAAAACTTTACGAGGGTATAAATAGTCTGCTGGACGGTATGACCGTTGAGCAAATGATAAACGGAGAGTTGTGAAAAACGGAGGAGAAATGAATAACAAGAACATATATTTTGACCATGCGGCAACCACGCCTCTGTGTGAAGAAGCTTTGAATAAAATGATCCCTTATTTTACCGAAGTGTTCGGCAATCCTAACAGCCAGCACGCGTTCGGTAGGGAATCGGTTAAAGCCGTTGACGAAGCAAGGGATACAATCGCAAAGATAATAAACGCTAAACCTAGCGAAATATATTTTACTTCGGGCGGAACGGAAGGTGATAACTGGGCGTTACGCGGTGTTGCTCACGCTTTTAAGGACAAGGGTAAACATCTTATTATAAGCCCTATTGAACACGCGGCAATGCTTGTTACGGCAAAGGCACTTAAAAAAGAAGGCTTTGAAGTAAGTTATATGAAAGTTGACGAGTACGGCGTAGTTGACTTAGAGCATTTGGAAAGCATTATTCGTCCCGATACGATCTTTATCGGTTGTATGATGGCTAATAACGAAGTCGGCACGATAGAGCCTATAAAAGAGATTGCAGCGATTGCTAAAAAGCACGGCGTTATCTGCTTTACAGACGCCGTTCAAGCGGCAGGTGTTCTTAAAATTGACGTCAAAGACTTGGGTGTAGACCTTATGAGTATGAGCGCGCACAAGATTTACGGGCCGAAAGGCGTAGGCGCGTTGTATATAAGAAACGGCGTTAAGGTTGAAAGTATTTTGACCGGCGGTCATCAGGAAAGAATGAAACGCGGTGGAACGACCAACGTTGCAGGCATCGTTGGTTTTGCCGAAGCGTTCAAGATTGCCGACCGCGATATAGACAAGAACTTTGAGTACGTGTCAATGCTTCGCGATAGGTTTATTGATAGAGTGCTTGAAGAAGTTCCGTTCGTTAAACTCAACGGACCAAGAACGGGCAGACTTCCTGCAAACGCAGATTTTTCCTTTAAGTTTATAGAGGGCGAATCAATTCTATTTAGCCTAGATTTAGCAGGTATTGCGGTATCGTCGGGTTCAGCTTGTTCGTCAGGCTCGTTAGAACCGTCACACGTCCTACTTGCCCTTGGACTTCCCGAAGAACTTGCGCACGGCTCAATTAGGTTTTCGTTCGGAAAACACAACACGATTGAAGAAGTTGATTACGCCGTGGATACAATCAAAGATGCTGTTAAACGTTTAAGAGAAATGTCGCCCTTATTTAAGGCGGAAGGAGATATAAAATATGTATAGCGAAAAAGTAATGGACGCTTTTAAGAACCCTAAAAACGTCGGTGAAATAGAAAATCCGGACGGAATCGGCACGGTTGGTAATGCGTCGTGCGGTGATATAATGCAGATATCTTTGCGTATAGAAAACGATATAATCGTAGACGCAAAGTTTAAAACTTTCGGCTGTGCAGCGGCAATCGCAACAAGTTCAACCGCAACCGAAATGATTAGAGGCATGACCGTTGAAGAGGCTTTAAAAGTTACCAACAAGAAAGTTATTGAGTGTCTTGGCGGACTACCATCTCAAAAAATCCATTGTTCAGTTCTAGCGGAAGAGGCTATAAAGAAGGCTATAGAAGATTACAAAGCAAAAAAGGCGTTATAAATTTCGCAATACTGCGTTAACTGCTACGAAGATAAGACCTTTACGACCAACAAGGTCGCCGCAGTCCTTATCTTCTAGCGAGCCTTGTCTTGCTTGTTTCTAACGCCTTTTTAAGGTTGTTATAAATTTCGCAATACTGCGTTGTGTTGCGTCGTTTACTGAAAAGAGTATTTAATCAAAAAACACAAAACTCCTGATTATTGTCAGGAGTTTTCTTTGTTGTATTGCTTTTTTTCTATTAGTATGATATAATTTTTTTGCGACATTATTGAATATGAAATTTTGAAACAGGCATACTTTTGATAAAGTGTACCTTATTTGCGTTATATAAAAATCTTGTTTCAAGTTTTATATTATATCAATAGTGTCGCAACTATGCGGTAAGGCACTTTATAGGTGTCGTTTCGCAAGAGCGACACTTTTTTTGTTCGCGAAATTTGCAAGGGCTGTTAAAACAAAGGAGGTTTTATATGGAAAATTACAAGTTGCAATCTAACGAAACAGTATTATTTAAGGGGGAAGTTGATTTAATTAGGGGAACAAAAAAGATTAAAGCAGAACTTATACTTACCAACTTGAATTTGCTATTTATTATTAAGTCGAAAAAATTTTTTCATACGGAATTAGAAAAGGAAGTTTATGACGTAAAGGAAATTAAAATATACGACGAAAAATATCAAGTAATAAGAAAGAAGAAAAAGGTTGATATTTATATGCTGTCGGGCGAAAAGTTTTTAGAGTTCCAAAAGGAAAAGCAAGCAAAAGAATTTTCAAACGCCGTTTTAAGATTAGTTAGTGGTGAATCAAAATTAGTTCGTGGTGTTAAAAAGGTTAGAAAAGCGGTTAGCGAAACAAACGACTCGCTTGATATTGACGTGGTGGAAATAGCTAAGAAAACGGCAAATCTTGCAGGAGAAGTGGCTGTTGCTGCTGCAACAGGCGCAGGTGCCGGCAAAAAAACAAAGATGCTTGGTAAAATAGCAGGTGCTTTAATGCATAAGCAATCAACCACTCAAAATAATTTGTTGGAACAACCCAAGGCAGGCGAAGAGTAATTTAGCGGTGCTTATAAAAAAGTTTCTGCATAATTCCCTAAAATTCGCGCAGAATAATTATTGCGGATTAAAGGGGGAATTATGGACGATAAGTTTTTATGCGGTGTAATTTTAGGTATGCTTGGCGGCGCGGTGCTTGCGACTAATTCGGCTAAAGCCAGACAAATGGTTAAAGAAGGTCAGGCGCAAGTAAAGGAAAAGTTAAACGACGTCGGTAAGCAGTCAAGTAAAAATTCGCAAGACTAATTAAAAATAGCGGAGTAAAAACTCCGCTATTTTGCTTATTTCGTTGCATTAAATAGGCAGAATATGGTAAAATAATGTTGTGGAAAGATTTTTGTGTTTAGATATCGGTGACAAAAGAATAGGCGTTGCCGTTTCCGACCCTTTCAACACTTATTCTCTGCCTGTCGAAACCTATAATAGAAAAAATTTAAGGCTAGATTTAGAGAGAATAAAAGGTTACGTTACGGAAAAGGGTGCGACGGCATTAGTTTGCGGACTGCCTGTCAACTTTGACGGTACTCCGTCCGTGCAGACTAATAAGGCTCTATATTTTATCGAACGGCTTAAAGAACTTGTCACGGTTGACGTTTATTTAGTGGACGAACGTTGCACCACTTGCGAAGCGGAAGACGTGCTTATCGAACAAGGGAAGAGCAGGGAAGAACGGAAAAAATTCGTTGATAGTTTGGCGGCGGCATCTATACTGCAAGGATTTTTGAACGACAAAAACAAAGGGCAAACCCTTAAAAAAAGTTAATTAATAAAGGAGATTATATTATGAGCGAGAAAGAAAAGAAATGCAACTGTGGTCACGACGAACACGGCTGCAAAGACCACGAATGTGACTGTGAAGAAGAATGCGATTGTGGGTGTGAAGATATCGTAGAACTTACCACCGACGACGGCAAAAAACTTAAATTCTATTTCGTAGGTACTATTGAATACAAAGGCAAAAACTATTCGGCTTTCGAGCCTGCTGAAGAAATCGACGGTATTGAAGACGACGATCTCGTTATCTTTGAACTTGCAGGCGACGACGAAGAAACCGCAGATCTTCTTCCCGTAGAAGACGAAAAACTTCTTGATGAAGTGTTTGAAGAATTCTGCCGTGTTTTAGAAGAAGACGAACTCGCAGAAGAGGCTATGAGCTTAGAACCTGATGAGAAATAATAAGCGCGATTAAACTAAAAGAGGTTGTAAACAAAACGTTTACAACCTCTTTGCTTGTTTTAGTCGTTGGTTATAGTAATAATATCCTTATTCGGGTAGTGTATTCTTTTCTTTATTTTATTATCGCGAAGAAATGCGTTATAGTCGCAGCCGCCTTCACCTATACACCATTGATATTTTTGGTTTTTAAGTTTTCCTAAAAACCTTTCTTCGGGCGTTGGCCAAAAGCAGACGTCGGGATCTGCGAAATGGTAGAGCATTTTATCTCCGCCGATTAAACCGTGGTGGGTTACTTGCAAATAATCGCACTTTAAGTATTCGCCGTAAGTATGCGCGATACGTCTACACGTCTCGTGCATGCAATCGCCGAGTATCAACGCGCTTTTTCCGTTTTGGAAATTTATTTTTAGTGCAAGGCTTACTTCGTTGAAATTATTAAAAATGGCAGGGTAAGAGTCCTCGCACGTCCATAAAAACACTACGTTTAATCCGCTGTAATAATAGGTTTGTCCCATGTGCGGAGTGAAAACTACGGCGTTTTCATATTTAGCGATTGCGTCGTTTAACGCTTGAGTGTCAGTCTTTACTTGATCCACGATTTTTTTGTTGGTTATAAGGTCGGGATCACAAAACTGATAGGTGAACGCTAAAACTTTAATTTTGCCTAGATATCTATTCAAAAAATGCGTGGCAAGTTCTATATGGTCAACGTCGGGGTGGGTGAAAATCCAGTTTTCAATAATAGGCGTTTTGTCAGCTGATTTTTTCATTAAGAACGAATAAATTCCCGATACGTCGTCGTCATCAAAACTTCCACCGTCAATCATAATAAAATTGCCGTTTGTCAGTTGTGCTATATAGCACATACCTATTTTTACAGGGTACTGCGTTATAGATGCCGCGGTTACGCTGTCAAAATTCTTTTCTTTATTATCTATTTCGGGTAAACTCGTCTTTGGTGTTTCAACTATTCTAGTTAAATGCATAGACGGATTGAACGATAAAAACACGTTTTCCTTTTCACCACAAAAAGTATAGAACAAATTCTCTGGATATGGATTAAAACTGCCGGCAGACAGCGAAGATTTTGAATACAGTTTATAGCCGTTTTTTTCTAACGTGTCGGAATAACTTAGAAAGTCTTCAAGGGTTGTGTTTATAGCGCAAATCTGTTCATCACCATAGCCCATACTTCCGATAGGATATATTTGCCCTGCAAGACTAGAAAATTTGGGAATATTCATTAGATTTTCCTTTTCGTAACTTTTTTTGATAATTATAACATTATTTTATTTATCTAGCAAGTAATTAATATTATTGATTTTGTAGCCGAAATATGTTAATATGAAAATATAACCCTAAACTATTTTACCAAGGTAATAAAGGAGCGATTATGATAAAAACTAGAGCCGAACAAACCAAAACCAGCGAGTATAATAATAAAGGTGGAAAGGCGTTCGACCTTTACGACTTAAAAGAGTTTAATGGGATAAACCCAAAGATTAAACAGTTTTCTTACGTTGAACTTGATTGCGGCGAAGAAGTTCCTTTCCACGTCCACGAAGGCAATGCGGAAAACTATTATATAATATCGGGAAGCGGCATATATAACGACAACGGCAAAGATATTCCCGTAAGCGACGGCGTTATAACCTTTACCCCGTCGGGGCAAGGCCACGCCCTTAAAAACACGGGCAATGAAAAGCTTTGCTTTATTGCTTTGGTACTATTGAACTAAGCCGTTTATATAAGATATAGTTTTACCGTCCTTTTGTGCAAATAAAACTATTTATTTTATAAACGGATTATGGTAACATTAGTGGTATAATAATAGCGTTAGATATTAACGAAAAAAATGCGAGGATTAAAAATGAAAAAAGACGAGCGTTTAAAGATAGGTTTTGTAGGACTTGGTCAGCGTGGTGCAGGCTGGAAGATGACCGACGGCAGCACGGGACTTTTAGGTAACGTACTAAAAAATGCGGATAACGTTGTGGTTACCGCTATTTGCGACAAGTACCCAGAAAGAATAGAGGCTGCAAAGAACAGCATAATGAAAGCGGGACAGGCTGAGCCGTTGCAGTCCACCGACTATATGGACGTAGTAAACGCTGGCGTTGACGCTATAATCGTTTCCACTAGTTGGGCACTTCACGTCGCGGTTGCGCTTGCGGCAATGGAAGCAGGTGTTCCCGTAGCAATCGAAGTTGGCGGAACGCATAACATAGACGACTGTTGGAAACTCGTTGATATGTACGAAAAGACGGGTACGCCTTTCTTCTTCCTTGAAAATTGCTGCTATAATAAGCAAGAAGCGTTAGTTACTTCGCTCGTAAGAAACGGCGTGCTTGGTAACGTTTCGTATTGCCAAGGCTATTATTGTCACGACCTTCGTGAAGAGATAATCGGTTGCGGTATAAGAAACAACCATTATCGCTTGGAAGAGTACAGAAATAATAACTGCGAAAACTATCCCACTCACGAACTTGGTCCTATCGCTAAAATACTTAACATCAACAGCGGCAACCGCTTTGTTAAACTCGTATCAATGTCTTCTAAGGCGCAAGGCTTAAAGGAATATATTGAAAGCAAACCCGAATATGAAAAACTTATGCCAAACAAAGAGTTTAAGCAGGGCGACGTCACTACCACTATGATAGAGTGTGAAAACGGCGAAACCATATTCTTAAAACTCGACACGACTTTGCCTAGACTTTACGAAAGGGGCGTTACCGTAAGTGGAACTAAAGGGTTCTATTATCAAACTATGAATATGGTTGTTTTGGACGACGGCTCTGTCGATCACGAATCGGCAAAGATGATTGACCAAATCAACACGGCGGATAAATACGACGAATATCTTCCCGACGACTGGCGTCTTATCACCAAAGAACAAATCGAAGCAGGTCACGGCGGTATGGACTACGTAATGCTGCGTCACTTCTTTAAGTGCGTAAAGGAAAAACGTCCTATGCCTATCGACGTTTACGACGCTGTTTCTTGGATGAGTATAACGGCACTTTCTGCCGAGTCCATTAAAAATGGTTCTCAGCCAGTAGAAGTTCCCGACTTTACTAGGGGCAAATACAAAAACAGAAAGACGGTTGACGTCTTGGATTTACCCGTAATAAATAAGTAAATTTTAATCACCACTTTTGATAGTTGTCAAGAGTGGTGATTTTTTAATATAACAAGTTTTTTATTTAATTAATAAAATCAAAACAAATCATTGACAACTAAATTTTACGCTGTTATAATTAAACTAGTTATTGCCAAACGGCTAAATAAAGGAGAAAAAAATGAAACCTGACGGATTACTTTGTCATGATATTTTGACCGAAAAAATGCAACCTAAACTTTCTTATAATAAGAGAAAGAACTATGAAAAATGGAAAAAAGAAATCAAAGAAAAGTTTATTGAACTCACAGGCTTAGATGAAATAGCACTTAACGCTTGCGAGCCTGAACTTGAAATAGAAAAAGAAGAACAAAAGGACGGCTACCGTGAGATTAAGTTTTCCTTTTACAGTGAAGTTGGCGCGGTAGTAACTTGCTATCTTTTATTACCAGACTTAAAAAAGGAAAAATACCCTGTGGTTATAACCTTGCAAGGTCACTCAACGGGTTATCATAACTCGGTAGGTATCGTTAAGTACAAAGAAGACGAGACCTATCAACCACGTGGACAGTTTGCTATCCAGTCTGTAAAAGAAGGCTATGCAACCCTTGCTATCGAGCAGCGCGGTATGGGAGAAAGGTCTGCTCAAAACGGTGATTTTAGAAGAGTTCACTTGGGTGAAAGAGGCGGCTGCTACTATGAGGCTGTTACAGGCTTTTTGCTCGGTAGAACGCTAATCGGTGAAAGGTGCTGGGATATAAGCCGCGCAATAGACGTGCTTTCAAACTTTGCTGAGTGCGACACCGATAAGATTGTAATAACAGGAAATTCGGGCGGCGGTACTGCATCATACTACGCAGCGTGCTACGACGAAAGAATAAAGGTATGTATGCCGTCAAGCGCGTTCTGCCCTTATAAAGAAAGTATACTTAGATTCTATCATTGTTCTTGTAACTATATACCCCACGCTTATAAGTACTTTGACATGCAGGACTTAGCATGTTTAATCGCACCGAGAAAACTTTGCATAATGACGGGAGAACTCGATCCGTCTTTCTTGGTTAGTGGTGTTCAAAGGGGATACGAAACGGTAAAAGAAGTATATAAAAAGGTCGGTGCGGAAGAGAATAGTAAACTTATCGTAACGCATAAAGGGCATTGGTGGAACGTTGACGTGGTTTGGCCCGAACTAAAAAGGATTATGAAAGAACTTAACTGGTAATTAAACTTAGACACAGTCAAAACGTTTTGACTGTGTCTTTTTTTGACATAAATTTTGCTTAATATTGATAATTGCGTTAAAATTCAATTTTAACATTGACAGTTAATTTATAGATTGTTATAATTAAACTAGTTATTGCCAAACGGCTAAATAAAGGAGAAAAAGATGAAACCTGACGGATTACTTTGTCATGATATTTTGACCGAAAAAATGCAACCGAAACTTTCTTACAATAAGAGAAAGAACTACGAAAAATGGAAAAAGGAAATAAGGGAAAAGTTTATTGAACTCACAGGTTTAGATCAAATAGCGTTAAACGCTTGTGAGCCAGAACTCGATATAGAAAAAGAAGAACAAATGGACGGTTATCGCCAGATTAAATTTTCTTTTTACAGCGAAGTCGGCGCAGTCGTACCTTGTTATCTTTTAATCCCCGATACTAAAAAAGAAAAATACCCTGTTGTTATAACCTTGCAAGGTCACTCAACGGGTTATCATAATTCGGTTGGGCAGATAAAGTTTGAAGAAGACAAAACCTATCAACCCCGTGGACAGTTTGCTATTCAGGCTGCAAAAGAAGGATATATTGCCTTAGCGATTGAGCAAAGGGCAATGGGTGAGCGCAGCGCGGAAAATACCGATTTTAGGCGTGTTCAACTGGATAAAAGAATAGGGCGTTGCTATTACGAATCAATCACCGCAACCCTTTTAGGAAGAACGGTTATCGGTGAAAGATGTTGGGATATAAGCCGTGCGATAGACGTGCTTTCTAACTTCCCCGAGTGCGATACCGATAAGATAGTGATAACAGGCAACTCTGGTGGTGGGACTGCGTCGTACTATGCAACGTGCTACGACGAGAGAATAAAGGTATGTATGCCGTCAAGCGCGTTCTGCCCTTATAAAGAAAGTATACTTAGATTTTATCATTGTTCTTGTAACTATATACCGCATGCGTATAAGTATTTTGACATGCAGGACTTAGCATGTTTAATCGCACCGAGAAAACTGTTAATAACTACAGGTGAACTTGATCCGTCTTTCTTAGTGAGTGGAGTTCAAAGGGGATACGAAACGGTAAAAGAAGTATATAAAAAGGTCGGAGCAGAAGAGAACAGCAAACTTATAGTAACTCACCACGGTCATTGGTGGAACGTCGATATCGTTTGGCCCGAACTAAAAAGGATAATGAAAGAACTTAATTGGTAATGACGCTAATAAAAAAGAAAATAGCAAGCGATATTCGTTTGCTATTTTTATTTATTTGTATTACAATATCTTGGCTGCTATAAAAAGCAAAAGTTTTTAGGAGGGTAAACCGTATGACAAACTACAAATCAACGCGTCGCGCGTGTTATTTTTCATACCCAGCAATGGCGTCCGTGTTTGTCGTTCCGCCTATGCTTTTTGTGACGTTTAACCAAATGTATAACATCTCGTTTACTCTGCTCGGAACGCTCGTTTTGGCAAACTTTTTAACGCAGATGTTGATAGATTTGGTGTTTACCGCATTGTCTAATAAGTTTAATTACAAGATAACCGTGCGCGTAATGCCACTTATAACTTCGGTTGGATTAATTGCTTACGCCGCGCTTCCCGTGCTTATGCCAAACAACGTCTTTATAGGTCTTGTAATAGGTACGGTGATATTCTCGGTCGCGTCGGGTCTTTGCGAAGTACTTATAAGTCCGATAGTTGCCGCTTGTCCGTCGGATAAGCCGGAAAAGGATATGAGTTTTCTTCACTCGCTCTACGGTTGGGGCGTGGTTATGTCGGTTGGAATAAGCGTAGCGTTTTTCAATATTTTAGGCACGGAAAACTGGCAGTATTTAGTCTTAATATTTGCTATACTTCCTATTATATCTTGTGTTTTTTTCTGCGTTTCGCCTTTCCCCGAAATGAATACTCAAAAACCGATGGGAAAAGGTGGCAGAAGTTTTGGACTGTTCTTGTGTACCGTCTGCATTTTCCTTGGCGCATGCGCGGAAAATACTATGACGGCTTGGATATCTAGTTTTGCAGAAATTGCGCTTGGAATACCTAAGGCGTTCGGCGACGTTATAGGGCTTGCGGTGTTTGCGCTTTTAATTGCGCTAACTCGTGTTCTTTACGCAAAGTTTGCGCCGAATATAGGTAAGACCTTGCTTATAAGTATGATAGGCTCTACCATCTGTTACGTTGTGGTCGGCGTATCAATGAGTGTGGTTTTGTCCTTTATATCGTGTATCTTAGTCGGATTTTTCTCGGCAATGCTTTGGCCGGGAACGCTGATATTTATGGAAGAAAAAGTTCCAGCACCTAGCGTTGCGGCGTTTGCGCTTATGGCGGTAGGGGGCGATCTCGGTTCGTCGTTCGCGCCGCAACTTTTGGGCGTAGTAGTAGATAAGGTTGCATCAAGTGAGTTCGCGGCAAAAAGTAGTTCGGCACTCGGCTTAACTGTAAGTGAATTTTCTATGAAGTTCGGTATGCTAACTAACGCGCTGTTCCCGTTAATAGGAATATTCGTGGTGATAGCAATGATAAGGTTTTTTAAGAAAAATCCACAGAATAAATAACGGTTATACAAAAAAGGCAGATACCAAGGAAGTATCTGCCTTTTAACTTAAATTCATTAGAATTTATTAAATGAAAAAGATATTTGAAGATTTGCTTTTTCTTCGGGTTTAAGTTCTATTCTTTTGAACTCGTCAAAGCGAACGGTTGACGGTTCGATACCTAAGACGTAATCGCCGCTGTAAAGGTTTCTCCACTCTACGAGATAGGGAAGTTTATTTACGTCGTATTCCATTTTGCAAGATATTTTAAGTTTGTTGTTTTTTAATGAAACTTCGCCTTTATCTAGTATATGGAAGAACAAGTCTTCGCTGCCTTCGTCTTGGGGCGCAACGATTTTTTTGCAATCGTCAATGGTGTTTACCGACTTTGCGTTTGCAGGAATAGTTTTGGTCGCGTTAAAGTCGAGTTCAAGACCTTCGTCAAGGAAAGGATAGCCAAAGTTTACGTGATAAAGCGCGACGTATCCCGTTGGCTTAAAGCCTTGGTTTTCAATAGTGTCGTCAAGAAGAATTTTATCTTCAAAAACGGTGTAGTGGCGGTTTAGAATAAGGTTCTGACCAAAAAGTTGGGTATTATATATGGTTGCGAAAACTTCGATTTTATCTTCACCGACTTCGTACCTAAGGTTTTCGGCTTTTCTATAATGTAAACTTCCGTGGATAGCCTGTTCTTTATCGCAACTGCTAACGTTGTCAAGACCACAGGTGTAAATAAAACCGCCTTCAAACTTTTGCCCGAACGGACCAGCGTTGTTGTTAAATCCGTTCTTGGTAAGGAAAGAAATATTTTGACCGTGATATTTAACCCAACCGATATCAAGCGCGTTGTCGCAGTTAAACATAACTTCCATAGCACCGTTATTTACAAGCAGAATTTTTTTGCCTGTCGCCGTTCCGCTGGTGATTTCCATTTCGTAAGCGGACATTATTTGTTTTACGTTACCTAATTTTCTCTTTTCCATAAAATAATTACTCGCCTATAACCATGATTTGAACCGTTCTGGTTCTGCCACGTGTTTTATCCCAGTCGATAAAGTAAATAAATCCAAATTCGCCAAGGTCGATTTCACCGTCGTCGATAACTGCGGTTACGTTTCTGCCGATAATAGAAGATATAAGGTGTGCCTCGGTGTTGTGGCAGCCGCGCGCATCTTCGCCGTGTTCTTCTGCAAACTTTAACGCCTTAGGACCGGGGTGTAGATATAAACCTTCTCTAGTATAGCTGGGGCAAATTTTTTCAAACACGTCAACTAAGTCTTGCTGAAGTGTTTCTCTTCCAGTCATACTCATATCGAAAGCACACTCTTGGGTGATAACCGAACAAGTGGTGTGGTGTGAGTATACTACGACGATACCGTCTTTAATACCCGAATTTTTAACCGTTTCTTTAACCGCTGCGGTTACGTTGTGGAAGCTTACTTCCTTGTGGTCGGATTCAACTTTAATTTTATTCTTGAAAATCATAATTTTCACTCCTTATTTTATCTTTTTTAGGTCGTCCGCCGCTTGACGGGTAGCCTTTATCATTTCTTCCATAGTAGCGATGGGGTCTTTGGCGTTACATATACCGCTTGCCGCGCCTGCGCCTTCAGAGCCAGCCATTATAAAATTGTAAACTTGTTTTCCCGTGGTGATACCTGCCGCTTGTTCAACGTAAATATCGGGGTTAATAGCCTTAATCGCATCAATGGTATTCTTAACGAATCCCATATCACTTACCTGACCGCCGTTGCCGCCGATAAGCTCTGATGGTTCAGGGTTAATAATGTCGGGGTTAAGATGCGCTAATGCTTGAGCCTCTGCGGTAGTATCTGCGCACGCAAAAACGATAAAGTCCATTTCCCTTGCGCGGGCAATGGTCTCTTTCATTTGGGGAAGACTCATCGGCTTTTCGCAATGGTTTATTACTACGCCGTGCGCGCCTGCTGCTTTTAAACTTTCAGGAAGTACTGCCGCCATACCTCTACCAGGGCGTAAAGTATCCATATACGGCGCGATTATAATAAGGTTCTTGGTGTTTTCAGCAACGCGTCTAATATCTGCGTAAGGCGTGGTCATCAATACGTCAATATCGTATTTCTCAGCCATTTTGTCGGCAGCCATTGCAAGTTCTAAAACGTCGTCACCGTAAATGTAGTTCTTAGTTCCGATCTCAAAAAAAGGCGTTCTAATCTTTCTCATTGTATTGTTCTCCAAAAATTTATTTTATATATTCATACATAGTTTCAATCTAATCATAATTTTTAAGCGCACGTTTTGTCAAGAACTTTTAATAACTTGGGAAAATTTTGAGCGGTTTTATTGACAAAATGAGCGATTTGGGGTATAATAAACAAAAACGCTCAAACGGGAGAAAAGAAAAATGAAAAAGACAGAGGCGGGAGAGAATATACTGCTTAAAGAATTGCAACTTAACGGGTGTATTACCTTAAAGGAGGCTACTCGCAAGTTTGGCATAAGCGAGGCTACGGCAAGAAGACTATTTACGAGAATAGAAAGTAAAGGATTAGGCATACGTTCGCACGGAAAAATAAGCCTTCCCGACAGCACCTATAATTTCTACCGCTACGAGGCGTCGGAAGAACTTTACGTTAAGGAAAAAAAGCAGATTGCAGAAGAGGCGGTTAAACTCATTAAAAACGGCGACGCAATATTTTTGGACTCTGGAACGACGGTGTGTCTTTTCAGTATGGCACTCGCCGAGGCGTTAAGGCAGAAAAACGTGCAAAATATCAAGGTTTTCACTAATTCGTATATGATAATTAATATTCTTAACGACCTTGCGGAAGTGGTGCTTATAGGTGGAACTTATCGTCCGAACAGAAAGGATTTTTGCGGATATATGGCGGAAAAGGCAATGAAAGACTGTCACTTTGATAAATGCATTTTGGGAACTGACGGATATAACGTGATATCCGGGTTTACTACTACCGACTTTGAATCGGCAAAAATTTGTGAAACGGCGATTGAACGAGCGGATAATTCGATAATCCTTATGGACTCGCACAAGTATAAAAAAGCAGCGGTCATTTGCTTTACAAAGGGTGATAATATTTCGGTGGTAATAACCGATTCTAAACTTCCAGAAGACGGTGTAAAGGCAATGAAGCAGGCTGGTATAAATTTAAGAATAGTAAAAAAATGATTGAACCGCTCAAAAATTACTTGACAGTTGTTTTTTGTGGTGTTATACTGTAAAAAAATGAGAAGGTGTAATATTATGTACGGATTTACAAGAACAGATTACGATAAGAAAGTTTGGGAAGAAGAATTAGCGGAATTTTTGCCTGATAAAATAGTGGACTCACATACGCATATATTTTTGCCCGAACATAAAAAACCTAGAGACGAATCTAAGACGGGAACGAAAAATAAATGGGTTAGTCTAGTTTACGACCAGTGTGGTCTTGAAGATATAAAACAGACCTATCTTGATTTATTCCCCGGCAAAAAGACCGTGCCCGTAATGTTTGGCACGCCGAGCGGTATCGTTCCAAAGAGCAACGAATACGTTTCCGAATGCTCTAAAAAGTCGGGATATCCCGCATTATTTATGAATAAATACGGCGATAGCGCGGAGTTTATTGAGCAGTCTGTTATTGAAGGCGGTTTCCAAGGTTTAAAGCCGTACCTTAACAGTTGTAATCCTGCTGTTTTGGGCGCAGAGGCGGATATCTTTGATTTTCTTCCGCACGAACACTTAAAGGTTTGCGATAAACACGGTTGGAAAGTCGTTCTTCATATTTCTAAACCTGACAGACTTAAAAACCCAACCAACGTTAAACAACTTATAGAGATTGAACAAAAATATCCGAACGTAAAACTTATAGTTGCGCATATCGGAAGAGCATATTGTCCAGAAGATTTGGGCGACGCGCTTGAAACCTTGCAAAAGAACACCAAGAATATGATGTTCGATTTCTGCGCAAACACTTATTCTTACGCTATCGAAAAGTGTATTGACCTTATGGGTAGTAAGAGAGTTATGTTCGGTACGGATATGCCGATTGCAAAAATGAGAATGTATCGTGTATCAGAAAACGGCGTGTACGTAAACGTTGTTCCGCGCGGCATGTACGGCGACGTTACGGGCGATATCCACATGAGAGAAACCGACGAAAAGGATATTACTAACTTCACTTACGAAATTCTTCGCGCGTTCAAGAAAGCCGCGACAAATCTTACCCTTTCTAAGGAAGATATCGACAACGTTATGTGGAAAAACGCTACCGATCTTTACGGTATTAAATTTTAATTAAAAGGGGAAAAATTATGAAAAAGATTAAAGTTGGCTT
Organism: Clostridiales bacterium; assembly: GCA_015055805.1. Classification (GTDB taxonomy): domain Bacteria; phylum Bacillota; class Clostridia; order Christensenellales; family Borkfalkiaceae; genus UBA1259. The sequence continues at coordinate 57,702 of SVHN01000009.1, read as the reverse complement.
ATTGCCTTTATACATTAAACTCTACGACGACGCAGGATCGGATAGAACGTATACCAAAGCGTTTTACGATAGAATGGCAGGACTTCTTAAAAATCAAAACCTTGACGTCATAAAGATTGACTATTGCAGAATTAAACCTGAATTTGAGGCTGCTGTAAAACAGTTTGAAGAAGAGGGCGCAGACTGTATCGTAACGCTACACATGGCGTACTCGCCGTCTTTAGAAAGTATAGACGCCCTTTGCTCAACCGATCTACCTATCGTAGTTCTTGACGCAACCGAAGCTTACGCGCTCAACAAGTTTGAAACGCCTAATCCTATCAGTAATAACCATGGTATACACGGTGTAATGGATATGTGCAACCTATTAAAACAGCGTGGAAAGGCTTACGCGATAGCGGCAGGTCATGAAAACGGTGGAAAGGTTATCAAGAAAACCGTTGATTTAGTTAAAGCGGCTGTGGCTGCAAAATCGCTTAAAGGTAGCAAGGTCGGTAACTTTGGAACTTCTTTTGACGGTATGGGCGATTTCCTTATTTCCAAGGAAGACCTTAAAAAGATTTTCGGCGTAGACCTTATTTCATTTACCGACGAAGAGATGAAAAAATTAGTTTTAAGCGTAACTGACGAAGAGATAAAAGCTGAGATTGCTGCTTATAAAAAAGACTTTGAATTTAACGTTGAAGAAAGCGCAGATTTAATTAAAGCAGTTAAGGCGTCGCTTGCAGTAAGAAAAGGCGTTAAAGAATACGGTTTAGACGCGTTCTCGGCTAACTTCTTAGATATAAATTCTAACAACCTAGGCTCAATGCCGTTTATTGAGGCTTGTAAAGAAATGCAAAACGGCGTAGGCTATGCAGGAGAAGGCGACGTGTTGACCGCATCTTTCGTCGGCGCATTACTTAAAACCTTTAAGGAAACGTCGTTCGTTGAGATTTTCTGCCCCGACTGGAAGAACGACAAACTGCTTATCAGCCACATGGGCGAAATGAATTATAACGTTGCAGACAAAAAGCCCGTTATGGTAGAGCAGGGATTCCCCTATACTGATGCTGGAAACGCTGTCAAAGCGTTGGCGTGCTATAAGAGTGGACCTGCGGTGTTTGCTAACGTTTATAAGGATAGCGACGGAAAATATAAACTACTTCTTGCTAACGTAGAAATGTTACCTGAAATACCGGGCTTTGAAAACAGTATTAGGGGTTGGTTTAGACCTGAACGTCCTATCGACGAGTTCTTGGAAGTATTGTCTGAGTACGGCGCAATACATCACAGTTTCTTAGTTTACGACGTAAATATAAAAGCCATGGAATATTTTGGAAAACTTATAGGTTTAGAGGTATATAAAGTCTAATGATAGGTTTTTTAGGTGCTGATATCGGCACGACAGGAACAAAAACCATGCTTTTCGACGGCAACGATAACGCCGTTGGAAGGGGTTATAAAGGCTATAATCTATATACGCCTTTTCAAGGCGCATACGAACAAGATGCCGAAGATTGGTATTTGTCGTTAAAGCAGAGCATCATTGACGCAGTAAAGGACAGCGACCTTGATATAAAAGCCATATCCTTGTCGTCACAGGGCGGAAGTTTTTTTCTTGCGGATATCGTGGACGGAAAAATTATTCCGCTATGCCGCGCGCTTACTTGGATGGACGTCCGCGCAGAAAAAGAATTTGAAGAAGCAAAACAAGAGATATCGCCAGACCAAGTTTACCGCATAACCGGTTGGAGAATGGGTAGAGGCTCTGCAATATGCAGACTTCGTTGGCTAAAAAAACATCAGCCTGAAATATTTGATAAAACCAAGATTATTCTGTCAACTGCCGATTATATCTATTATAGGCTTACTGGCAAACTAGTAATAGACTATTCAAGCGCGGCAATGATGGGTATGTTCAACGTTTCAGACGCGAAATGGGACGAAAAACTTACGAGCGTTGCAGGCGTTAGTGAAGAACTGTTACCTAAACTTGTTCCAACGGGCGAGTGCTTGGGCGAAATTTTACCCGACGTTGCAAAGGATTTAGGTCTTAAAAACGGGGTTATGCTTTATAGCGGCGCGCACGATCAGTATGCGGCAAGCCTTGGCTCGAACTATTTTTCTAAGAACGACCTAGTTATATCTACTGGAACTACTTGGGTGCTTTTCGGCAATTCTGAAAAACCCGTGTTCAACGATTACTACCTTGCGCCAGGTAAACACCCAGCAGGCGGATACGGCGTTATCGTTTCGGCGGTAAGTTCGGGAACGGTTATGGAGTGGACGAAGAACTTTTTGGCGGTGGATTTTAAGACGCTTGACGAAGAAGCGGAAAAACGCGCCGTGGATAAGGACCTTTTGGTATATCCATTTATATCGGGTGGTGGCGGTTACCGTGGCAAAAATAAACTCAGTTATTCGGTTGTTGGCGGAGCAATGCGACACGATAAGTTCGATATCGCAAGGGCAACTATGGAAGGCGTTGCTTTCGAGATAAAGAAAATTATTTCTATCTACCGCGCAAGTGGGATTAACGAAGACAGAATAATAGTCAGCGGCGGCGCGGCTAGAAGCAGAGTTTGGATGGAAATACTCTCAAGCGTGCTTGAAAAGGAAGTCTATATATCAAATCAGTCGGATAGAACGTGTTTCGGTGCTTTTTCGATAGCAAAGAAAGGGTATCTAGGCGGTGACTATAAGAAGTTTGAGTTTGACGGATACACCATTTCACCAAAAGAACAACTAGTTTCTTCGTACAGAGAAAAATATCTAAACTACGAGGAACGTTTTAATAGAACGTAACGTAATATACTTTTGACAAGGAAAATTTCGCCGAGTGCGAAATTTTCTTGATTTTAAAGGAGAGATGTAGTATTATTTTAGGTATGATATACGAAAACGTTTTACAAGCAATCGGGCATACCCCGATTATCAAACTCAATAAAATGAAAGAGAAAGGTTCGGCGGATATTTTGGTTAAGTTTGAAGGTCTTAACGTTGGCGGTTCAATCAAGACTAGAGTTGCCTTTAACATGATAACCGACGCCGAAAACAAAGGACTTATCACTAAAGATTCTATTATCGTTGAACCGACTAGCGGAAACCAAGGCATAGGCTTGGCGTTAGTTGGCGCGGTAAAGGGCTATAAAACCATAATCATTATGCCCGATTCGGTCAGCGAAGAAAGGCGTAAACTCGTTCGTCATTACGGCGCGGAAGTTATCTTAGAGCACGACGACGGCAATATCGGCGACTGCATTGATAGGTGCTTAAAGCGCGCGCTTAAAATGGCGAAAGAAAACCCCAAGGTTTACGTTCCGCAGCAGTTTGAAAACCCAGCTAATCCCACCGTGCACCGTCACCATACGGGATTAGAGATATTAGAACAAGTTGCAGGACCTATCCACGGTTTTTGTTCGGGGATAGGCACGGGCGGAACTATTACCGGTATAGGCGAAGTATTAAAGGCGCAAAACCCCGAAATTAAGATTTGGGCGGTAGAGCCTGAAAACGCGGCTATTCTAGCAGGCGGAACGATAGGTTCGCATATACAGATGGGCATAGGCGACGGACTTATTCCACCCGTACTAAATTGCAATATTTACGAAGACGTTTGCATAATTTCCGACGAAGAGGCGTTGCAAACTTCTAAGGACTTAGCAAGACTAGAAGGGATTATGTGCGGGATATCTTCGGGTACTAACGTTGCCGCAGCAAAAAAACTTGCTAAGATTTTGGGCGAAGGAAAAACCGTGGTAACCGTTCTTCCCGATACGGCGGAACGTTATTTTTCTACACCGCTTTTTGAAGGTGAATAAAAAAACAAATGATAAATTTTAAGAGCATTGAACTTGCCGATAAGACGATTTATGAAAACTATAAACAGGGCGCAGCCCCACGCGGTTGCGAAATGTCTTTCGGTAATCTTTTTTTGTGGGGCGATCAAAAGATAGCGTATATAAACGGATACGCTGTCTTTTTTGCAACTTTTAGCAAAAGTTTTTATCCTTTCCCAGTTGGCAGCGGCGATATTAAACCGATAATCGATGAAATTATTTTGGATTCCAAAGAGAGAAATTTAAGCCTATATTTAACTTCCATAACAGAAGAAATGAAAGCAGAACTTGAAAGGCTTTACCCCGATAGGTTCGAGTTTGCAACTACCGAAAATTCTTACGACTACGTATATAATATTGACGACCTTGCCGATCTTTCGGGTAAAAAGTACCACAAAAAACGTACCCACCTAAGGCGGTTTATGACCGAACACCCCGATTATCAGTTAGAGCCGTTTTCTAGGGATAATATAGATAAAATAAAATCCATGGTGGAAAAGTGGTATAAGGACAGGCAGGCGGAAAGCACGGGTGAGTTTGATTACGAAATGGAAGTATTCCGTCGCGCTATCGATAACTTTGATGGTTTAGGTCTAGTCGGACTTGCGCTTATGGACAAGGGTGAAGTCTTAGCGGTAACTTTCGGCAGTAAAATGCAGGACGATACCTTTGACGTTCACTTTGAAAAGGCAAGAACGGACGTCGACGGCGCGTACGTTGCAATAAATAACGGATACGCTAAATACGTTAGAGAAAAATTCCCCGAAATAAAATATCTCGACAGGGAAGAAGACATGGGAATTGAAGGTTTAAGAAAGGCAAAACTCAGTTATTATCCTCACCACCGCATAGTTAAATATACGGCAAGAGAAAAGATAAAAGAATAAATTAAAAAAAGCGCATTGACCAAAAAAGTCAATGCGCCTTTTAGTTTGTGTAAATTTTATTAATAATTAATCGTTATATCCTATTAAATAATCAACGGTAACGCAAAAATATTGAGCAAGTATTTTTAATTGCTCTATACACGGCTCACTATTTCCTTTTTCCCAATGCGATATTGCCATTTTTGACATGTTTAACAATTTAGCCACGTCAATTTGTGAAACACCTTTTTCTATTCTTAATTCTTTTAATCTTTCCCTAAATTCCATATTAAAATAGTATCAATAATTGTTACAAAACGCTTGACAGTAACAAAAATTGTTACTATAATAATATTACAAAATAAAATTTTTTATACAAAAGGAGATTAGGGAAATGGAAAAAAACAAATTTTTAGAACTTGCTAGACAAGCAAAAGCGGATAATAATACCGAAGATGCTAAAACTTACTACAATAAAGTAAGGGAAGAAGATCCAGAAAACGGAGAGGCAAAATTCTTTTATGCTTACTATTCGTTGTATGAAGGAAAAAATATAGAAGTGCCTACAAGATTTTTAAATCTCTGTAAAGTGGTAATATCTTCTATTAAAATGGTAAGAAATTCGGAATTGCCCAAAGAAGAGCAGTTAAAATCCATAGAAGAAATAGTTAATGTTTTTGTTCCAGAAGTTTGGGCGGAAAACCGTTATATGAATCACAAAAACCACGAAACTAAGATAGGTGATTCATACGTAAAAGTATTTGACAATTCTTCGATCGTATCTTGCTGTAAAAACGGTATGTTTGCTATACGTGATTTAGGGGACGAACTAGATAAACTATTTATAGCAGATCCAGAGGCAAAACGCCTTGCAGTTATTGCGTGGAAAGAGTACGTGTCATTAGCGCAAAAATGGTATGCTTACGCACCTAAAGGCGAAGCGGAAATTTATGCGGAAAAGATTAAGAAGATTGAGCCGTCTTACGAAATGCCTAAAAAAGCAGGGTGCATATCATTTGCTGACAAAAAGTAATAATGGATAAAGACATTGAGTTTTTTAGACGAGAGTATAGAATTCAAAAAAAACTTGAAAATATTGTAAACAATAGAATTCTTGAACGGCCAAAAACAAAAAAATGGCATTTAACGGCAATGTATATTATATTGCCGTTTCTAATGTCTGTTTGTATTTTGCCGTATTTAACAGAGTTTACATTGCTTATTAAAATGTTAATATCTGTATTTTTGTTGATTTTAGTAATTGAAACGCATTTACGGTATTGTTTTATTTTATCTATTAAATATTATCAACATTATACTGATGAAAAAATACGTAGGCGGTGCAAGTGTATTCCATCTTGCAGTCAATACGCTATAATGTCGTTAAAAATGATATTTCCTTTAATCGTTGCAATTATAAAGATTAGAAAAAGATTGTATCAAACTTGTAATGGAGAAGAATATAAAATAGATTTCCCAAGGAAAAAAATGAATAAAGAATATGAGAGCAGTTTATAGTGCTTTAAGATGTCCACATTGTGGTTCGGATAGATTTAATATTGTTGAAGAAGATATTTTTCTTTGCGAATATTGTAATCAAAAATTTAATTATGATTTGCAAAATCTAGAAATAAACGATAGCAACAAAATATTTATTGAAGAGTTAAAAACTGCATTTTATGAAAAAATTGAAGAACTAGAAATAAAAAAGTATAGAGATAAAAAATTATTGTCAATATATTCGGCAAAGGAAACTATGCGTAAATTAGAGTGTTTTTCTTTTATAGCGTTAGCTATTGCAATATTTTTTATGCTTTGCATTTTTTCATTGCCTATTATAAGTGTGTTTGCTCTACCTTGCGTGGCGTTTTTTATTGTTGCAAAAAAGATACGCAAAAAAGCCTACGAAAAGTATCATTCAATTGTTGTACTATACGCATCAAAAATTGTGGATTATGATGAGCAAATTAAAATTTATTCTAGGCTAATTAGTAAATTGACGAAATAAAAAAGGACTGACGGAAAATATTCCGTAGGTCCTTTTTTTGCGCCGTAAGCATTGATTATAAGCAATCTGGCAAAAAGTTTTCAAAGATAATATTGTCAACCTTGCCTTTTAGGTTTTCGGCAACACTTTTTTCGGTGACCGTCCAGCAGAGCACGGTAAGGTCACCGCGCTTTTTTTCGATATACTTTAAGCCTTCATAATCGTAACTTATAAAGTCGGGCTTAATAATACCGTTAAACGGTAAGTGTTTTAGAACGTAGCGGGTCAGGAAATTTTCTTCCTTTGCGTGCTGGTGCGTGCCGAGTATTCCGCGAATAAATTGTGGCGCAACCTTTCTTATTCTGTTGATAAAGAAAGGGTTAAAAGACTGCACGGCAAACTCGCCTTTATAGTCGTTAAGAATTTTAATCACTTGATCGACGTATCCGTCGTTCGGCTGATTTTTAAGTTCAATCAGCAATGGCGATCTATCCTTAGCAATCTCTAACACTTCATTGAGCGTCGGTATTTTTTCTGCCGTACCGCCAAGACTTAAACTCTTCAGTTCCGCTAGGCTTTTTTCATAAATAAACCCGTTTTCACCCGTCATACGATTTAATGTTTTATCGTGAAAGGTTACAAGCTCTTTATCTGTGGTCATATAAAGGTCAATCTCTATAGGTAAACCTTGTATTGCCGCCTTTTCGTACGCAGTTAAAGAGTTCTCAACCACTTTGTTTCCCCAAAGCCCCCTATGCGCGATAGGTTTACTCTTTAACCAATGATTATCGTCAATTCTCATAATAACCCCGTAGATAATTATTTCCTATAAAACTAATTATACACGGTTTTATCAAAATAGTCAACGCAAAAAAGTTTAGCCTAAAAAAGTTACGGGAACGACGATAGGGTACGGTATAGCTGAGGACGTCACTTGTAGGCACACTCTGTTTACGTCTGCCACGTTGCCGTTGGCGTTAACCTTAAACTCTGCTGATTTAACACCGTATAACCCGTGAATGTATTGCGGATAACCTAACGTCATTGTCTTTTGGTAAGTGTCGCAAGTCCAACCGTCGGGAAGAATAACCTTAAAGAAAAGTTTGAACGGCTGCTGACTGACGTTCTTAAAGGTAAAAGTGATTTTTCTTTCAAGATTTCCGTTATCTTTTTCAGATAGTTTTGGCGAGCCGTCAAGCGAAACTTCAATTTTTAACGGACGGAAAAAGTTATACTCGAAAGTGTACGGATTTTTATATATAACGTCCGCAGACGTCAAGCGGTTATAATTTTTAACGCTCTCAAAATCTATTTCGTTTTCTCCGTCGGTTAGTTCAAAATCAACGTGATTTTCTCTCATAACTTCGGGCAAAATCTTAGCGACGCGTTCTGTCAGCGCGGTACAAGTTCTTGGGTATTCGTACTGATAGTTACCGTTGATGCTGACTGTTAAAATCTTGTCGCCGACAAACGCTTTCCAGTCGTCGGGGATAGCCGCCGTTCCGCCGATAATACCAAGCGTTGATGCGACCGTTCCTGCCGTGCAGTCGGTGTCGTCACCGCAGTTTACCGCGTATAGAACGGACTTCTTGTAATCGCCGTTACCGTATAAAAGACCTATGATTACAAACCCCAAATTAATGGGTGCTTGGAACCAGCCGAGTTCTTTATTTAATTCGACTATTTCCGACCTTGTCTGTTCGTAGTCCACGCCCTTATCGTAAAGTTCCATTACCTTACGAACGGTTTTTGCAACCATTGATTGAGTGGGTATTTTATTGAGCGCAGACTCAATTAAAACCCTTACGTCGCTTTCAATATACGCTAAACTCTGCATTGCGCAGGTAAATATCTCAGCAATAGTTCCTTCTGCAATACCGTGGTCAACCATAGCGTCCATTACGGCGTATTTTATAGCGACGTCCACCACGCCCGGTGCGATAGCCGCCCAAATTTCACTTCTAATCCACGCGCCGTTAGACGTCTTCCATTTTTCATTGTCAACTTCACCGCTCATAGGTGGCAAAAGCCCTAAGGAAAGGTTGGTCTTTGCTATTCCGTATTCGTTCCAATGTGGCGCGATCCAGTCCAGCCAAAACTCTGCTAAAACGTTGGCGTCAAAATTTTTAACCCCTGCCTTTTCAAGCGCGCATAGCCACACTAATTGAAGGTCAAGGTCGTCGTTCGGTAGCGGTTCGCCCGACGGCGTGGAAAATCCCGTAACCGCCAAAAACTTTCTCCACCCCTCAAACGGCGCGCCCAAAGTTCCGCCGACGTTTTTGCCTATCCAGCACGCGCGAAGTTTGTCAAGATATACTTGTTTATTTAATTTTATCATATCCCACCCCTTAAAAGTTGTATGTTTGATTGAATTATACTATACTTTATGGTATAATGATAGTAAAATATAATCAAAAACTAGTATGGTTTAATCATAAACAAAAGGATAAACAATGAGTAATTACGGCATGAAAGATTTTTATAGCGATAAAAATTTTTATCAAGACGAGTTGAATTTAGTAAAAGCGTATCTTCACGAAAACTATGCTATCGGCATGCATGCTCACGATTTTTACGAACTGAATATCGTTTGGCGTGGAAGTGGCGAACACTTGATTGACGGCGCAAAACTTAAAACCCAAGAGGGTGACGTTTTCGTCATACCGCCTTTTGCTAAGCATTGTTATAGGTCGGATTTAAGAATAGACGTTTATCATTTGCTATTTTTCAAGCAGTTTTTTTCCGAGTTTAGTCGTCAGTTAAAGGGCACGGAAGGGTTCGGAATACTGTTTGATGCAGAGCCGTCGGTAAGGCGTTCAGCCGAAAAAGGTTATAACTTAAAACTAAACTTAAAAGAACTTGAAAGGGTGGGCGGCGCGCTTAAAGAGATAGTTAGTGCAGGTGAAGAAAAACAATTTTCTTACCAGAACGCCACCGCGCTTGCACTAGTGTGTTACCTATCTAAACTCTATCAAGAGAAGATGACAAATAAACCCGAAAGGTCGGGCGCGGAACTTATTAAGTGCATAAACTACGTCAACGAAAACCTTGACGGAAAGATAACCTTGCCTATTTTATGTGAAAGGGCGTGCGTGTCGAGCGCAACGCTTAATAGAATATTTAGGGCTAATCTTGGATTAACGCCTATGCAATACGTTAAAAAATGCAGGGTGGAAAAAGCCGCTCGGCTCATAAAAGAAAAAAAGATAAGCAAAACCGAAATAGCGCAGGCTTGTGGGTTTTACGACCTAGCGCACTTAAATAAAAACCTTTGAAAAACCAAGTGAACGTAAAGGGAAAATTTATTAATATGCTTGTAAAATACTGCAAGATATGATAGAATAATAAAAATAATTTTTTAGACTTAGGTATAGTATGACAGTAAACAAAGAAAACGTCAGAAATTTTTGCATAGTCAAAAGACTTTGGAGATTTTTTACATGAAAAAACCAGAATTGGCAGATTATGGATTAACGGAAGATTCAGAATCCATATATGAACGGCAGAAAAACAAGTTTTATGCGGCTAACGAACTTCGCAAGAAAAAGGAACGAAATGTAAAAATATGGGTGTTTTTTATTGTAGAAATATTATCATTGATTGTTGTTTTATCAATAAATAGTTCAGATGTTCCTTCCGCAATAATTATTTCTTTACTGATTTCACTTGTTGTATTAGCAGTACTTGATGGCTATCATGGAAAGAAAGACGAAAGAGAAAAAAATTTTTTAAAAAATTCTTACATAGACTCAGAATTAGAGAAAAAAATTTTTGATTATAAGCGTGCGTTGATAGAGTATGATGCATATATTCAAAGGACAAAAAAAGAATTTTGGGATAATCTAACGGGATATCAATTTGAAGAAGAAGTGGCTAACTTGTTTATAAGCATGGGGTTTTCTGCAAGGGTGACTAAAGCGACAGGTGATGGTGGCGTAGACATTATTATTTACAACAATATTGGGAAAATTGCAGTTCAATGTAAGCATCACAAATCAAAGATTGGTCCTAATGATATAAGAGCATTAATTGGAGTTGTTTTAGATGGTGGCTACACAAGTGGAATATTTGTTTCATTAAATGGATTTTCCGTGGGGGCGCAAGAAACCGCACTTGGAAGTAAGTTTAAAATTTATCTTTTAAGTAGAGAAGACTTAATTGCGATAAATGACAAGTTTGGAAAAACCAAAGAAAATATACTTATTGGAACAAATAAAAGAATTTATGTAGAGAGTAAAGTTAATAATGCCGTTAGAGGCGATAATAAAAAAGAAGATAAGGTTGTAAAATTGGAATATAAAGGCATTCCAATTGTTGTTAATAAACAAGTTCTCAGTAGAGATTATGGTTGGGGCACTATTACTAGAATAGAACAATGTAAAATCTATGTTAAATTTAATAGGGGTGAAAATGTTATATGTTATAATGCTCCTAGTGATTTTGAACGGAAAGAAATATTTTTAAAAGAATTTGTAAAACCGTAAACCTTTATGTTGAAAAACTAAGAAATTATAATTTTATGATACAGGTAGTGTATGTCAGTAAACAAAGAAAACGTCAGAAATTTTTGCATAGTCGCGCATATCGACCACGGTAAGAGTACGCTTGCAGACCGTCTTATGGAAAAGACCGGTCAAGTATCAGAGCGCGATATGGAAGAACAACTTCTTGACTCAATGGATTTAGAGCGTGAAAGGGGAATAACCATAAAACTAACCCCTGTTCGTATGTTCTATAAAGCAAAGAACGGACAAGAATATATATTTAACCTTATCGACACCCCTGGTCACGTGGACTTTACTTACGAAGTTTCACGTTCGTTAAAGGCGTGCGAGGGGGCAATCCTAATAGTTGACGCAACCCAAGGCGTTCAGGCTCAAACGCTTGCTAACGCTTACCTTGCGATAGATAACGATTTAGAAATTATGCCCGTCATAAACAAAATGGACTTGGCGTCCGCACGTCCCGACGAAGTAGCAACCGAAGTCGAAGAGATTTTAGGGGTGGACGCGTCGGACGCGCCTAGGATTTCCGCTAAGACGGGGCTTAACGTTGAAGACGTTTTGGAACAGATAATAGAAAAAATTCCCGCGCCCAAAGGTGACGAGAACGCGCCTTTAAAAGCACTTATTTTCGATAGTTATTACGATAACTTTAAGGGCGTTATTTGTTTCGTTAGGATAATGGACGGACAAGTAAAGATAGGCACGAAGATAAAAACCTTTATGTCGGACAAGCAGTTTGACGTAACTGAAGTCGGCGTATTCTCACCTAAAATGCAACAAAAGGATACTCTTTCGGCAGGTGAAGTAGGCTATATTGCCGCAAGCATAAAAAGTATTGAAGACACGGCAGTTGGCGATACCATAACCGACGTTAATAATCCAGCAAAAGAGCCGTTGTCGGGTTATAAAAAGGCACTTCCCATGGTGTTTTCGGGCGTGTTCCCACTTGACGGCAGTAAGTTTAACGACTTAAAAGACGCGCTACTTAAACTTAAACTGAACGATGCTGCGCTTTCAATCGAGCCTGATAATTCGGCTGCGCTAGGGTTTGGATTTAGATGCGGATTTTTGGGACTATTGCACATGGACGTTATTCAGGAAAGAATAGAAAGGGAATTCGACCTTGATATAATAACCACCGCGCCGTCCGTTTCGTATAAGGTTTATAAAACCGACGGTACGGAATTAACGGTGGAAAATCCTACGCATTTACCGCCAACAACAGAAATAGATTATATGGAAGAGCCTATAATTAACGCAAGTATTCTCACTCCGCCAGACTACGTTGGGCAGATTATGGAACTGTGTCAGTATAAGCGCGGCGTTTATAAAGATATGGTATATCTCGATAAGTCGCGCGTTGAACTGAAATACGTTCTTCCGCTTAACGAAATTATTTACGACTTTTTCGACAGCCTAAAATCACGCACTAAAGGCTACGCGTCTTTCGACTACGAAGTGTCGGGCTATCAAAGAAGTGATTTAGTAAAACTAGATATGTTGCTTAACGGCGATATATGCGACGCGCTTTCAATTATCGTGCATAAGGATAAGGCTTACGAGCGTGGCAGACAGATAGCCGAAAAATTAAAGGACGTTATCCCACGTCAAATGTTTGAAATACCTATTCAAGCGGCAGTTGGCGGAAAGATTATCGCAAGAGAAACGGTTAAAGCGTTTAGAAAAGACGTGCTTGCAAAGTGTTACGGCGGAGACGTCACTAGAAAGAAGAAACTCTTAGAAAAACAGAAAGAAGGTAAGAAAAAGATGCGCTCTATCGGTACGGTTGAAATTCCGTCCGAAGCGTTTATATCTATTCTTAAAACCGACAATAGCAAATAATTTTTTAACCTAATAAATTAACGAGGGCGCGCCCTCGTCTACCTTGAAAAAATCCAAGGTAGACGGCAGTCCTTGGTAGATTTAAATAATATCTAAAAAAGGAGAACTTTATGTTAGAGGTCAGAAATTTAGCCAAATATTACTCTACTAAAGGCGGTGTAACGGTCAAAGCACTTGACGACGTTTCCGTGCAGTTCCCCGAAACGGGTATGGTGTTTTTGCTCGGACGAAGCGGTTCGGGTAAATCTACATTGCTTAACGTTTCAGGCGGTCTTGACAAACCCGACAGCGGTGAAATTATAGTTAAGGGCAGAAGTAGTAAAGATTTTAGTCCTGCCGATTTTGACAGTTACCGCAACACGTTTATAGGCTTTATATTCCAAGAATATAATATCTTGAACGAATTTACGGTTGAACAGAACATTGCGCTTGCTTTGCAGTTGCAGAATAAGCCTAGCGACAAGCAAGCGGTTGAAGACCTTTTGGATCAGGTTGACTTGACGGGCTTTGGTAAAAGAAAACCAAACACCTTGTCAGGCGGTCAAAAACAAAGGGTTGCTATTGCGCGTGCGCTTATTAAAGAGCCGGAAATAATTATGGCGGACGAACCGACAGGTGCGCTCGATTCAAACACGGGTAAGCAGGTTTTGGATACATTGAAAAAACTTTCCGAAACCAAACTCGTTATTATCGTTTCGCACGATAGAGAGTTCGCAGAACAGTACGGCGACAGAATTATAGAACTTAAAGACGGTCAGATTATATCCGACGTAACTAAGGCGCAGTCCGTTCCCAAGGCGGTAAGTGAAAACGTTGAGATGGTGTCCGAAGATACTATCGCTATTAAAAACGCAGACAAGATTACCGAGACGGACGTTAAAAATATCGTCGCTATGCTTAAAAAGAACGGCGGCGAAGCCATAATCAGCGCAGGCAAAAAAGATATTCCCGACGTTAAGCGCGCTTGCCGTATTAACGACAGCGGTAACAAGGAATACTTTAAGGAAACCGACCAAGTAGACATTAAAGAATACGACGGAAGAGAAACTAAGTTTATTAAATCTCGTCTTCCCGCATCACGCGCGTTCAAGATGGGCGCAAGCGGTCTTAAAACCAAGCCTATTAGGCTTATATTTACCATACTTTTATCGGTAGTAGCTTTCCTTATGTTCGGCGTAGTATCGACATTTATGTTGTACGACGAAAGTTATTCGGTATCCGAAGCGTTAAGAGAAGCCGATTATCCGAGCCTTATGATAAGTAAGCAGTACAACGTTTTAAGACAACAGATAAAGACTGACGTTAATACGGGCGAAAGCGAAGTAGACTACGAGTATGAAGAAAAGTATAACACTCGTTTTGGCGTTCAGGAATTAAAGGATAGGAACGCTGCTGGCGGCGGCTTAGATTACGCAGGCGTATATAACTTTACAAACAGTAAGTATTCGTATAACGATGGTACTAGTATAGATCTCTTGTTAGGTAAATCGGGCAACGCTTACGAAAGGGCTAACGTAAAGAGTGATTTAAAGTCCTACTATCCTACTAGCTACGTGACGGGATTTACTGATTGTGGCGCAGACTATATGAATAGAAACGGCTTTAATCTGCTTGCTGGTAGATATCCTGAAACTGTAGAAGAAATTGCTATTTCCGAATACGCTGCAAATCTGTTTATCAATTCCGAAGGGTTCGGCGTTGCTAACGCAAGTAATTTAATTGACAAAAAGGTTAAATTCTCAGGTTGTAACGCTATCGGCTCGTCTGAAGAATTTACTATCGTAGGCGTTTACGGCGTAGGTCAAATCCCTGCTAAATACGACGTGCTTAAAGATGCTAACGATTCTTCGATAAGCGCAAAAGAAAAAGAAGATTTAACCGAGTCTTTGACCGACTATATCGCTGGCGGATTTAGTTCGTTAGTGTTTGTTACCGAAGGGTTTTATGACGAATATAAAAACAATATTCACTCTGAAGGAACGTATATTGAAACGGCTAATGCTGGCGGATTTAGAATTTCTGAGTACGAAATATCATCTGATGAAATAATTGAAGAAAATTCTTGGTACGAACAGCCTTATTCTGAAAAGACCTTAGAAAACTTTAAAGAATACTTTAAGTTCTATGAAATGGTTGACACAGAAGAAGGGGTTAAAGAAATCACCGATTTGAAATTAGAGAAAAATCAAGTCTTAATCTCTCAAAATATGATTATGCAGTCGTACAGAAACGCCGTGTCTAGCGTAGCATGGACGATGATGTACAATCTTAATTATAAACTCGTGCCCGAAACGGTTGAGGCGTTAGGAGAAGACGGTTGGTTTAGAAATAATTACAACAATATGTATTCTTTGGACGAGGGTGCAGTTGCAGAGATGCAAGAATTTATTGTGAAACATTATGCAACTATCGGTTATAGAGAATACGTATTATATATGGCAAATAATATGAGTGCTTATTATTCGTCAGTTGAAGGAGTGCAAGACATTATAACAAAAATTAACAAATACGTTAACCCTGATGAAGGAATAACTCCTGATGTTCCAACTAATGCTGAGTGGGCAAAAGTTCAAACTTTGGTAAATGAAAACATAGCGAGTCTAAAAACAGATTCTCCCGAAGATTATTATAGATATTTTGGTGAGAAACTATATCGCTCTTCAAGTGATAAGGGAGATGTTTCATACTTAAACGAGTATGTTAACGGAAGAGATTTTAATAGTGTGTTAGGCAACTTGGTATATGGAAAAGGAAGCCCAATTCCAGAAGAACGTGAACTTTACGAACAGAACATAAATGGCATAAAGGCCGCGCTTGAAGAAAATAGTGAAAGGTGTTTCGGTTATTCGTTTAGCGCGATTGAACAAAACGTTTCAATAATGTTTGAACCTAGAATTGATGCAACCATACCTTCAAAGGTTTACTTTAAGTCGTATACGGGTGCGTCGGGCGAACTTGACGTCGTTGGTTTCTTTACGGTCGATAGCGATAACCAAGTCAATTACTTTGTATCAGACGAATTTATCGATCAATACGGTAGCGTAAACACTTACGAACAAGATTATATCTGGACTAGCAAAGACGTTACCGACTACGTTGCGCCTGAAGATGCTAAGTATAACTATTTAATTACTAAGACCGACAACTCTCAGGAACATATTGCAAGTTTACTTGCAGCGGACGGGGCAGTCGTTATAGGTATTAAAAACCAAGTCTATGAAGAACTTTCTATGTTCCTAGAAATGATTACCGAATTAAAGCAGATATTCTTGATTTTAGGTGCGGTATTCGGCGTGTTTGCGGCGTTGATGCTACTTAACTTTATATCCGTATCTATCTCGGCAAAGAAGAAAGATATCGGTATACTTCGTGCGGTTGGCGCAAGGGGTTCGGACGTGTTCAAGATTTTCTTCTCGGAAGCGTTCATTATTGCAAGTATCTGTTTCTTGCTCGCATCAGTTGGTGGGTTTATTGTTTGCAACGTAATTAATACGTCAATGCTAACTATAGTAAAGATGAAACTCTTAGACTTCGGCATTATCAACGTAGGCTTAGTCTTTGCCGTATCGTTCGGTATCTCTATTATAGCGACCTTCTTCCCCGTATATCTAGCTGCGAAGAAGTCGCCTGTTGAGAGCATCAGAGCTTTATAACGGCTTTCTTTACTGCGCAATACTGCGTTACTGCTCGGCAGGAAAGACCTTTACGACCAACAAGGTCGCAGCAGTCCTTCCCTTTGAGCGAGCCTTGTCTTGCTTGAAATAAAGCTGTTATAATAGAAGTGTTTGTTCTTTCTTTATTGCGCAATACTGCGTTTTATAGTGAAACAAAAAGGCGGAAAAGTTTTTTCCGCCTTTTTTGCTTGATAAAATAACCGTTTCATTATATAATATTTACCGTAAATAAAGGAGTAAACTATGAAAGGTATTTATATACACGTTCCCTTTTGCAAACAAAAATGTACTTATTGTGACTTTGCATCCTTTCCCAAAGAGATAGGAAAGACCGAGAGTTATTTTGCTTGTCTTTACCGTGAGATTGAGGGACGAGCAAAGCAATATCCCGACAAGATATTTGATACCGTATATATCGGCGGCGGTACGCCGTCGGCGGTGGACGCTAAATATATTGCAGGCGCAATTAGACAGGTTAAAAAATGTTTCACCCTAAAAAAGGGCGCAGAGATAACCATAGAACTTAATCCGGGTACGGTAGACGCCAACAAAATAAAAGAATATAAAAGCGTGGGCGTAAACCGTTTTTCAATTGGACTTCAAACGGGGTTTGACGATCAATTAAAGCGTCTTAACCGTATACATACGGCAAAAGATTTTTTGCTGACGACCAACCTTTTGAAAGGCGAAAACACCAGCGCGGATATTTTGATAGGACTACACGACCAAACTATTGACCAAGTCAAAAAGACCATTGAACTTGCTATTGCTGGCAGAGTAAAACATTTATCCGTTTACGCCCTAACGCCCGAAGTAGGTACGCCTATCTACACCGATTATCTTAACGGCGAACTTTTATCGGACGACGAAGTAGCGGATATTTATCAAGAAGTAGTAGCCTACTTAAAAGAAAAAGGTTTTAACCGTTACGAAGTTTCTAACTTCGCTATCCCCGGTTACGAATCCAAGCACAACCAAATTTACTGGGATAGGGGTGAATACATAGGTGTCGGTGTGTCGGCAAGCTCGTTTATGAACGGCAGACGTTTTACCAACACTTTCAAAATCGACGAATATATGAACGCGGTTATCTATAATAAATCCCCTGAAATAAGTAGCGACCTAATAGAAGGTGACGACGCGGAGTTTGAAAAGATTATGCTTGCGCTTCGCACGGCTAAAGGGCTTAACGTAAAAGAATTTAATGAAGAGTTTAACGTAGACTTTGACCAGAAATATAAAGCCGCTCTTCAAAAGAAAGGCAAATATCTCGTCCGTGACGGTGATTATATTAGGATACAAGACGATTATATGTACGTTCAAAACGATATTATATTAGAGTTCCAGTTGAACTAAATTCTACAAAAAAGTTTGATTTAATCAAAAATATTACTTAAAAATTAAAACCCCTAGTGCTATCATTTTTTAGGCACGGGGGCTTTTTTTATGCAGGTATATATCGAATACGTATTAATCGATAATCTAGTCATTGACTATCTACTGCTAAAAGCCGCTTGCTTTATTACGGGGCGTACGGCAAGAAAGAAACGACTGTTTTTTTCGGCGATTTTAGGCGCAGTTATTGCGCTGACTTATCCGCTAATTAGCGGAGTAAAACTCATATCGGTTTTAGTTAAACTTTTGTCGGGACTGCTTATAGTTTTAACGGCAACTAGTTATAAAACTTTTCGTGAATACTATATAACCGCTCTTATGTTTTTTGTTTTAACCTTTTTGACCGGCGGCGCGATTATAGGCGTGTTTTCAATTCTAAACCTAGATTATTCAAACGAACTGTCGATTGCCGTAATGATAATTCCCGCCTATCTTGCCGTAAAGGCGGCAAGTGAGATAGTGCGATATATTTATAGGCAAAAAAACGTTATGAGCAAGTGTTTAGAAGTGGAACTATCCTTAAACGGCACAGTCGTTAAAGGTCGCGGTTTTTTTGATACAGGGAATGCGCTATATCACGGTCAAGACCCCGTTGTAATTATTAATAAAAGCTTTGCTAAAAAACTTTTAGGTGATTTTCACTGCGTAAAAATAATAGAGATAAGCGTTAAAACGGTGATAGGTGAAAGCAAAAATTTAGCCTTTAAAATTGCCGAGTTAAAGATATATAAAAAGGACAAAGTGAATATATATAATAACGTTACGGTATGCGTATCCGCAAAGCTTTTAGGGGACGGTTACGACGTTATTTTGCACCCTGACTTTATGGAGGAAAGTATTTGTGAAGTTGATGCTGTTAAAGTTAAAGAAGTTTCTTGAAATATTTAAGCTTAATCAAAACCTACTTAGGTTTATTGGTGGCGGGGAAGTCTTACCACAACCATATTCGCCCGAGCAAGAGGCGGAAATGGTGGGAAGACTAGCCGACGGCGAAAAGGATATAAGGGATAAGCTGGTCGAGCATAACCTTAGGCTAGTAGTATACATAGCGCGCAGATTTGAAAACACGGGCGTTGACCTTGACGACCTTGTGTCGGTCGGCACGATAGGGCTTATTAAAGCCGTAAACTCTTTTAACGCCGAAAAGAATATCAAACTTGCTACTTACGCGTCAAGGTGTATTGAAAACGAAATACTTATGCATCTTCGTCGAACGGTAAAGATAAAGAGCGAAGTGTCTTTTGACGAGCCTTTAAACACCGACTGGGAAGGCAACGAACTAATGCTATCCGACGTTATGGGAACGGACGGCGACGTCGTTTATAAAAAGATAGAAAACGGAGTGGAAACCGAACTTTTATCCATTGCGTTAAAGCGGTTAAACAATAGAGAACGCGAAATAATGGAACTTAGATACGGACTTAACGGCGGTGACGAAAAAACCCAAAAAGAAGTGGCGGATATGCTTGGGATATCGCAAAGCTATATTTCAAGGCTAGAAAAGAAAATTATAGTTAGGCTAAAAAAAGAGTTTTCCAAAATGGTCTAAAAAGATAAATCCGAAGTGCTTTGACTTCGGATTTATCTTTTTATTGCTACTATGCTTTAAGTTTTCTTATAACTTCTGCGCCCACGTCTTTGGTAGAACTGTTTCCACCGAGGTCGGGGGTGAGAACCTTTTTCTCAACTAAAATCTCTTCTATAACGTCAATGAGTTTTTTGCCCCAGTCTTCGTGTCCGAAAAAGTCTAGCATCTGGCTTGCCGACCAAACAGTGGCTAAGGGGTTAGCAATGCCTTTTCCTGCAATGTCGGGCGCAGAGCCGTGGATAGGCTCGAACATAGACGGGAACTTTCTTTCGGGGTTAAGGTTTGCGCCAGCAGCAAGTCCCATACCACCGGCGATTGCCGCGCCAAGGTCGGTAAGAATGTCGCCGAATAGGTTAGACGTTACGACGATTTCAAAACGCTTAGGATCTTTAACCATAAACATACTTGCGGCGTCTACTAGGTAAGAATAGGTTTTAACTTCTGGGTAATCTTTTCCAACTTCCTTGAAAATCTTATCCCAAAACACCATTGAGTAGTTGAGCGCGTTGCCCTTGCTTATGCTGGTTAAAGTCTTGCCTTCTTTTTTTGCTAGTTCGTAGGCGTAGCGAATAACCCTTTCGCAACCCACGCGAGAGAAAACGCCGTCTTGGATAACTACTTCGTTGGGTTTATCCTTAAAGAGCCAACTTCCGCTACCAGCGTATTCGCCTTCGCTGTTTTCGCGGACGAATATCATATTGACGTCTTCTTCCTTTACGTCTTTTAAGGGACACGGCGCGCCTTTTAAGAGTTTTACGGGACGAAGATTTATATATTGATCAAACTGTTTTCTAATAACGAGCAGTAAATCCCATAACGAAATATGATCGGGAACACCCGGTGCGCCTACCGCGCCGAGAAAAACCGCGTCGTACTTTTTAAGTTCGTCCATACCGCCGTCAGCCATCATTTTGCCCGTTTCTTTATAGTATTCGCACCCCCAAGGAAAATGCGTGAATTCAAACTTAAAGTTGCCGTCAAGTTCAGCAACGGCGTTAAGCACTTTTATTCCTTCATTAATTACTTCAGGACCTATACCGTCGCCAGCAATTACCGCTATTTTATGTGTTTTCATATCTTTTCTCCTAAAAATTATAATTTTTTATACATTGTATCACAATTAGCCGAGCGTGTAAATTATATTTTATGTAAAGAACGATTTTATTTTTGTGAAAAACACTTGACTTTTAAAATTTTAGAGTATGTACTCTAACTAAATCTAATAGGCGCATAGCCTAAATAAGGAGAAAAAAATATGAAAAAATTAAGCACACTTATTGCAATGATTCTTTGCGTAACCATCGGTGGCGTGTATGCAACGTGGAGTTATCGTAATACTGCTCAAGAAATCAAGCACGACGTTCCGATTGCTCTTGGCATGGACTTTTCACAAGATGGTGCCGAAGGTGAATACAAAATTGTTAGACCTGAAACTGCGGCGATAAAGATTGAGCCTACAAGTAGTTCTGATTACAAAGCTAAATTGACTAATACAAGCGACATTTATCTAGTGTTTACGCCGTATAGCAATGCATCTGAAATGGCTCAAGAAGTCGGATTGGATACATATTTTTACTTCACTAACGCAGAGTTCTTGGCTTCGAAAACTTATGAAAGTACGCAGATACTTTCTTACGTTGACGGTAGCGGTGCTGAAAACGCTATAAAAATAGGAAAGGTAGGCTCTGGTGAAGCACTTGAATTTATAAAGGAAACCAACACATCTGGACAAGTAGAGTTTAAATGCAATATTACACAAACTATTCTTGATGCTATTGAGTTGATGGATGTTGAACTTCCAACTTATGACGATTATTCTGAATTCTATGCGGCACTTACCGCAGGTGGTTTAGTAACGTTCGACGTACATATTACTAGTCAAAATCCTAAAGCTTAATTTTTAGTAAAATTTAACTATTATTAAGGTGGTTTAGAGTTGGGTTACGACCTCTATTCCTTAGTGCTGTGCCTTATAGTATTCGTATTACTGGTCGGTTTGTCTTCAGTATTGTTGACGACGATTGTAAAACTTTCACTAAAACTAATTAGGTGCGGAGCAGAGGACGACAAAATTAAAGAAGAATACGCAAAAACGCAAGGAAAGAACAAAAAATGCAAGGGCATAGACTACGTCTTGTCCTTGCTTTTGTGCTTAATCCTATGTGTTGTTTTTGCGTTCTCATTAATTGTTGGCATTAAGGGAGATGATTTTTCAGAAAAAACGCCCACGCTAAGTGTTGTAAGAAGTTCTTCGATGGAAACAAAACACGAAAAGAACACCTATTTAGTTGAAAACAACATAAATAACCAAATCAGTACTTTCGACTTGATTTTAACCTATAAAGCCCCCGACGAGTACGATTTAAAACTATACGACGTAGTCGTTTATGAGGTAAACGGCAATTTGATAATTCATCGTATCGTTGGAATTGAAGAGCCAAACAAAACGCACCCTAACGAGAGATGGTTTTTGTGTCAAGGCGACGCAGTTGAAACGCCCGACCGTTTCCCTGTCAGATACGATCAAATAAAGGGTATTTACCGTGGTGAAAGAATACCTATGATAGGTAGTTTTATCACCTTTATGCAGTCTCCAGCAGGGTGGCTTTGCATAATGTTGGTTTTGGCAGCGGTTGTAATAACGCCTATACTTGAAAGTAAACTGACGAAAGAAAGGTTAAAAAGATATCAAGTCATTTTGGGCGAAAGCGAAGTTTCGGAAGAAACCGTTACTACCGAACAAAACAAATTCTTTTCGTTCGGTGCAAGGAAAGATACGAGAACGTTTATTGAACGTCTTGAAAGTGCTAGTGATACGGTTAAGGCAAGATATAATCTTCTTAACGATACGTTGTTAAGGTTAGAAAAAGTTAGGGTTATCGAGGGTAAAACACAGCACTCGTATAGGTGTGGTAATCTTGCAGTCGCTAGGTTTACTATTAGGGGAAAAACACTTAATATTTATCTAGGACTTGATCCCAAAGAATTTGAGAATACTAAATATATTTATACGGACGTTTCGGCTGTTAATAAGCACGCAAACTATCCTATGCGTATAAAACTTTCTTCCGATCGTCAAGCGCGTTGGGCAAACGAACTTATTCTTTTGTTTGCTAAAAATAACGGCATAACCTTGCTTGATAAACCGCAAGAAGTTGAAATAATTGAGAGTAGCGAAAAAGCGTTTAATATAACGGCAAAAGATAATAGGACTTTTGATGAAAAACTAAACGATTTACCAGTTGCAAAACAAAGATTTGACGCTATTAAGGAATTGCTTGACCGTGTAAACGGTGTTCGTGTAATAGAAAGTAAAAAGCAAAAAACCTATAAATCGGGTAGTGTTGCTCTCGCGCGTTTTGCCGTTCGTGGAAAAACTCTTAACGCATTTATTGCGCTTAACCCCAAAGAATTTGAAAATACAAAGTATATTTATACGGACGTTTCGGCTGTAAATAAGCACGCAAACTATCCTATGCGTGTTAAGATTTCTTCGGATAGACAAGCACGCTGGACGGTTGAATTAGTAAAAAAAGTAATATCAATAAACGCTGGTTACGTGGGAGAAAAGAGAGATGAAAATTAAGAGTCTTTCGAGAATTCTTCTCATTTTGGTTTTAACGGTGTTTTTGTTTTCGGTGGTCGGGGTAGCGGCGGCTTGGCAGTATTTACTACCAGTTGAAAAGAGTGAGTCGCTTTCGTTGAGTGCGGAAAGAACTGCAACCGTGCATATTACAAAAGTCGTTGTTGGTGATAAAAATTCTACTGAAACCGTTGAGATTGACGGTTTTGTTGAAACTTTTCTAAACAGCAACGTTACTTTACTTAATAATAGAAATTCCTTTGTAACGGTGACCGTAACCGTTTATAATAGTTCAAACGAGACTTACGCTTATAACGCAATGAAACACAGTACAAACGAATATTCTAATACGGATATTGTTTGTTCGTTACCGTCATTGAAACACGGCGACCAAATTGCGGCAGGAGATTATTTGCAATTTGATGCAACGTTTAAGTATGATACGGGCATCAAAATTACTGATCGCGTCCTTCAATCTATCATAAATTTCCAGTTTTTACCGCTTGACGAACTGCCAGAGGAGGAGCAAATTGCCGTTAATGGCGCACTTGTACAGTTTGACAATATTATCAACGACATAAATCAGCAAGGGACGCTAGATACACTTATAAATCAAATGGACGACCATCAAAATAATGATAGATACGACGATTCTTACATAGGAAACGTTGGAGGTGCTAGTGACCAAGACGTTGAACTTTTAGATGAGTTGTTCCAAGGTAATCTCAGCATAAATATTGACGGTGTAGATACTGAGGTTACAATAATAATTAAGCGTCAAAACGTTGATAACAATTTGTCTACGGGTGATGCAAACGGAAGAGAAATGGCTATTTATATGACCACTGATGATTTGCAAAAAGATTCTTGGTTTGGTACGTCAACAGCACCTGTTTTTGTTTCGGTATTTAGTTCGGACGACGGCGGGGAATCTTGGTATCAAGTAGGCGATATGTATCAAGGTACGGCAACTATCAAACAGTATAACGGTTATCCTGGTAGTGGTTCGTTTGACACCGATACGTGGAAAGCAACAGACAATAGAACGATAGGAGCAATTATTGCCTCTTTGCAAAATTAAATTTTTAGAAATTTTAACAATTATATGAAAGTCGACAAACCGGTCGACTTTCAATTTTTTTGTATAAAATTTTTTTTGTCGTACATACTTAATGTCTAAGGTCTTCCTTGTCGGGCTTACATAAAGGAGGATTTATGAGCAGTAAAGTTGTAATCTGTGGTGTGGATACGTCCACTCTACCAAGGCTAAACGAAGAACAGACGGTAAAACTTCTTAAAAGGATAAAGGCTGGCGACGAACGTGCTAGAGATGAGTTTATAGTTGGAAATATGCGCTTAGTTTTATCGGTTATTAAGCGGTTTTGGATGAAGAACGCTAATTCCGACGACGTGTTTCAGGCGGGCTGTATAGGACTTATTAAAGCGATTGACAATTTTGATTTGTCAGTTGGCGTAAAGTTTTCCACTTACGCCGTGCCTATGATTATAGGTGAGATAAAAAGGTTTTTGCGTGATGGCAATTCTTTAAGGATATCGCGTTCAATAAGGGATACCGCCTATCAGGTCCTTAAAACAAGGGGCGAGATAGAAAAGCGTGACGAAGAGGCAACGTTAGAAAAGATTGCCGAAGAAATGAAGATTAAATTATCCGAAGTGGTTTACGCGCTCGATGCCATATCCGACACGGTGTCGTTATTCGACCCCGTGTATAATAAGTCGGGTGATGAACTACTTTTAGTAGATCAAATCGGCGACGAAAAGAACACCGACGAAATCTGGACGGAAAACGTTGCTCTATATACCGCGTTAGATTCTCTTGACAATAGAGAGAAAAAGATAATAGAATTAAGATACTTTGAAGGGAAAACGCAGACGGAAATAAGCCGAGAAGTAGGCATAAGTCAAGCGCAAGTGTCAAGGCTAGAAAAGACCGCTTTAAAAGAAATAAAAACAATGATAAGAATATAAATAAGGAAATCCGCTTTTGATTAGGCAAATCAAAAGCGGATTTTTTGTCGTTGTCATTTTTTCATAAGCGCGCAGCATATTCTAATATTATGGAATTGACTTATAACGAACTCAAAAAAAGAGACGTAATAAACGTGGTCGACGGGCAATGCCTAGGCAGAATAACCGATTTAAGGATAGATTTTCCGCGTGGCGTACTAACGGGGATTTACGTTCCGGGTAGGCGTATGAGTAGGCTTGCAAAACTTTTCAGTAAGTCGACGGTGTTCATTGACGAAAGCAATATTATAAAAATCGGTGGCGACGTGATACTAGTTGACTTAAAGTGTGGAAATTTTTGTTCGGATAGCAGTAGGATAAATAGACCAAGTCCACCACGGCCTAGCGACGGGCAGGCTAAACATTGTCCGCCACCAAATCCATGTCCGCCACCATGTCCACCCATCTGCCCACCGCCAAAACCACCGCGTCCGCCTCAACACGGTGGTAGAAAAGATGATGACGACGGACAGAACTTTTCGATATTTTCTTCCGTAAGCGGAAGGATAGATACCGACGATTATTGATAATTGCTAAAATATTGAAAAATATACCAATTATTTTTTAAAACCCCCTTGAAAAATTGCAAGTTTTGGTTTATAATAGGTGCAACCGCGAAAGCGGAGAAATTTTTACCATCAAAGAAATAGGGGGAACAATTAATATGGGTAAAATTTTATCAGAAAACATCAGAAACGTTGCAATTATAGGACACAGCGGAGCGGGTAAAACTTCTCTTGCTGAAGCCATATTATTTAACGGAAAGACTATTGACAGGCTTGGCAAAACTACGGACAAAAACACCGTAATGGACTATGACGAGCAAGAAATGCAAAGGGGTATATCAATATCTTTAGCGTGCGCAAGTACGACTTGGCAGGATACAAAAATCAACATAGTCGACGTGCCGGGCTTTTATGATTTTGACGGTGAGTTTGAAAGTGCAATGCGCGCAATCGGTTCAGCCGTTTTAGTAGCAGATGCAAACGGAACGCTTGCAGTCGGCGCGGAAAAAGCAATAGATTACTGCTTGCGCCGTCATATTCCGCTTATGATTTTCGTAAACGGCGTTGACAAAGAGAACGCTAACTACGTAGCGACCGTTGAAGCTTTCCGCGCTAAATACGGAAGAAAAATATCACCTACACACCTTCCGATTTTAAGAGACGGAAAGATGAAAGGTTACGTTTCGGTTATATCGGGTAAAGCGTTTGAATTTTCGCCGGGCGGAAGAGAACCTATCGCCGTTCCTGAAAATTTAGTTCAAGATGCTGCCGCGCTTAAAGAAGCACTCACCGAAGCGGCTGCTGAAACTTCGGAAGTATTGCTAGACAAATATTTTGCAGAAGGCACGCTTACTAACGACGAAATAGTAGCAGGTGTTCGCAGCGGTCTTACCGCAGGTGAAACTATCCCGATTATGGGCGGCTCGGCATTGCAGAACATGGGCGTTATCAACCTTATGTACGAGATAGTCGACCTTCTTCCGTCACCGTTTGAAAGACGTCCCGTTCTTGCTAGTGACGAAAAGGGCGAAATTTTGTCGATTGTATGCGACGTTGACAAGCCTTTCTCTGCTCAAGTATTTAAGACGGTTGCTGACCCGTTCGTTGGAAAACTCAATATGATAAGAGTATTTACCGGAACGCTTAAGAGCGGTATGACCGTTTATAACTCAACTACTGGCGAAAAAGAGCGTATAAACAGTATATATATAATGAAAGGCAAAAAGCAAGAACCTGTTGAAGAACTTACGGCAGGTGATATCGGCGCGGTAAATAAACTAGTAAATACCAACACTAGCAACACACTTTGCGACGAAAGCTTTAAGATAAAATATTACGACATAGCGTTCCCAGTTCCCGTACTTACTATGGCGATATCTGCGGCTAAGAGCGGCGAAGAAGACAAGGTGTTCCAAGGTCTTAACCGCTTAGCAGAAGAAGATCTTACCTTTAAGGTTGAAAAGGATAAGGAAACGGGCGAAATGGTTATTCGCGGTCAGGGCGAAACCCAGCTCGATATTATATGCAAAAAACTTAAATCGAAATTTGGTTGCGAGGCAGTTTTAAGAGATCCTAAGGTAGCGTTTAAGGAAACCATTATGGGTAGCGCGGAAGCCGAAGGCAAACACAAGAAACAGACTGGTGGCGCAGGACAGTACGGCGTAGTAAACATTAAGTTTGAGTCGGGCGCAGCAGACGGCGAGTTTGAATTTGTGGACGCGGTAGTCGGCGGCGCAGTTCCTAAGCAGTTTATCCCTGCGGTGGAAAAAGGACTTAAAGAAGCCATAACAAAGGGCGTTCTTGCAGGATACCCCGTAGTAAATCTAAAATGCACGTTGTTTGACGGCAAATATCACCCCGTAGATTCTAAGGAAGTTGCGTTCGTTTCGGCAGCAAAACTTGCTTACGACGACGGTATGCGCCGCGCAAAACCTGTAATATTAGAACCTGTTTATTCATATAAAATAACTGTACCCGATAACTTTACGGGTGATATTTTAGGCGATATGAATAAACGTCGTGGCAGAATACTCGGCATGGAAACGGTGGACGGCTTGCAGGAAATTTCAGCCGAAGCACCCCTTGCAGAAATGCTTAAATACGCAATCGACTTACGCAGTATGACGCAGGGCAGAGGCAAGTTTGCCGCAGAGTTCTTGCGTTATGAAGAAGTACCGTTTGCAACGCAGGAAAAAATTATCGCAGAGGCTAATAAATAATAAACTGACGCTTAGGCGTTGGATTGGAGATGATTATAAATGATACTAACAATATGCCCGAACCCAAGCATTGACTGCACCATAGAGTTAGATAGCTTAAACGTGGGAATGCTTAATAGAATTGACAGCAAGGTGGAAACTTATTCGGGCAAGGCTCTGAACGTGGCGAAAGGTATCGCAAGACTTTCGGAAGAGAGTTTTGCAACCGGGTTTATGTTTGACGACCACGGCAGATTATTCGAGCACGTACTCGATAAAGACGGAGTAAAATACAACTTTGTTTACAGTAGCGGAAGGGCGAGAGTAAATTATAAAATTATAGATAAACGCTCAATGCTGACCGAGATTAACGATAGGGGCGAAACAGTACAAAGGGATAAGCAGTTAGAGCTTATTGAACTTGTTAAAAAGATTTCCCCTGAGTGTGAAATAGCAGTAATGAGCGGAAGTCTTCCCAAAGGCGTAAACTCGGATTTTTACGGTGAAGTGCTGTCGGTAATTCCTAAGCACGTTAAGGTTATAGTAGACACCGAAAAACAGAATATGCTTGCAGCGATTAAAAGCAGAGAAATCTTTATGGCTAAGCCTAATTTAAGAGAACTCGAAAGCTTTACGGGAAAGACCGTTCACGGTCTTGATGAAATGGTCGCCGCTTGTAGAAAGTATATCGATCTAGGCGTAAAGCACGTTTTGGTATCTTTAGGCGCAGACGGCGCAGTTTTAACCGACGGCAAGGACAGTTATTATTGCAAGAGCGCGTCGGTTGCCGTAAATTCTACGGTAGGCGCAGGCGATTGTATGGTCGCGGCGGCTTGTGTGGGGCTTTCTAAAGGCGTGCCCATGCACGAACTCTTAAAGATGAGCGTTGCTGCCGGTACTGCCGCGGTTACCACTAGCGGAACAAACCTTTTCTACTACGACAAGTATAAGGAAATTTATTCCAAGATTTACTCTCAAAAAATTTAATATCCAAATTATGGAATAAACAGTCTGCAAAATACGCAGACTGTTTTATTATGGTAAAGAAAAGGATATCCGATTTTTTTAAGTATATAAATAAAAAACGTCTTACCACGGTTGCAGGGGCTTGGGTGTACTACTTTTTGATATCTGTTGTTCCGCTCGCCTTTCTAATAGTTACTGCGTTCGGCGTTTTCGGGGTAAACCTTTCCGCCGACTTAGTGTCTAGGCTTCCCGAAGAATTTAGGGCAACGGGCGAGGCAATAGTTTCTACTGCCGAACGCGCGTCGAAAAGCGCGACGCTATTGTTTTTTATAACAGTCAGTATATCTTGTACAACTTTACTAAACCAAATGTCTAAGGACGGCGATTTTCTCTACGGCGTAGAATCTACTACAAAGCGCGGTTTTTTTAGACGGCTTTGGGCGTTCGGTGCGCTTGCGGTTTTATTTACCGTGTTCTTGGCGGCGGCGTTCCTGTTTGCTTTTGGCAGCGTCGTGCTTACCCCGAAAGCAGTTAGCGGTAAACAAAAAATACTTTTAACCGTTGCGGTGTTTTTGGTAGTAGTCATAATAAGTTACATCATAATTATAGTCCTAAACAAATTTATTTGCCCAGTAAAACTATCCTTTAAGGAAGTTGGCGTAGGCGGCTTGGTGTCACTCTTTATAATAGTTTTGGGCACGATAGGATTTACTCTATATCTTCGATTTTTTAATTCATATAACGCCTTTTACGGTAGCTTAGCGGCGGTCGTCGTGTTCCTTTTGTGGGCGTATATATTAATGTTAGGGCTAATATCCGGCGTTATCGTAAACACCGAGCTTAAAAAACGCAAAGTGGGGCTTTTAGCCGATTAATAAAAAACACTTGACAGATTAAACGGTATATGATATCATTTCGATATCATATATAGGGAGAACTAAAAATGCTGGAAATAAAAAATCTAACCAAGATTTACGGCGGTACTTTTAAGGCTGTCGACGGATTGAATTTAACCGTCAACGGCGGTGAAATTTACGGTTTTATAGGACATAACGGCGCAGGAAAATCAACGACTATTAAGGCGGTTGTTGGTGCGCTAGGCTTTGAAGACGGGGATATTATAATAGACGGAAAGTCTATAAAGGACGACCCGATTGCTTGTAAAAAAGTTATGGCGTATATCCCTGATAATCCCGATATTTACGAGCATCTAACGGGCATACAGTATCTAAACTTTATAGCGGATATATATTCGGTAGGCAAAGAGCGAAACGAGCGTATTAAAAAATACGCCGCTATTTTTGAACTTGAACAAGCACTTGGCGACCTTATATCGTCATACTCTCACGGTATGCGCCAAAAACTCGTCATAATATCCGCGCTTATACATACGCCCAAACTTCTTATTATGGACGAGCCTTTTGTTGGATTAGACCCGATAGCGTCGCACGAACTTAAAACCATAATGAGAGAGATTTGTGATTTAGGCGGAGCAATCTTCTTTTCGACGCACGTTTTGGAAGTGGCTGAAAAACTCTGCGATAGGGTTGGTATCATTAAGAACGGCAAACTTGTTAAAGAGGGCGACACCAAAGAAATAGTCGGTGATGCGTCGTTAGAAAGTTTATTCTTGGAGATTGCAAATGAATAACTTTTTATCTTTAGTAAAAGTGGAGTTTTTATCACAGTTCGGACTGAATAAAATTCTTCACTCAAAAAAGAGTAAGCGTTTATCAGGGCTTTCGGGACTGTGCTTTTTCGTGCTTTTAATGATTGCGGCAATAGCGTTTTTGGGGTACACTTACGCCGATATTTTCGCACTCGTTTTAGCACCGACCGACAGCATAAAGAAACTTTTGCCCGTTATGATAGCAATATCCTGTCTTTTGTCGTTCATGCTGTCCTTTTATACTTCGGCAAACGTCTTGTACGGCTATAAAGACTACGACCTTTTAATGTCAATGCCTATTAAGCAATCGGTAATCGTTTTGTCGAAACTAACGTTTATCTACGTGTTTGACTTGATTTTTGCGTTGCTTGTAGTTATTCCGTCCATGGTGGTATACGCTGGTTACGCCGCTATAAATATAGGCTTTGTTTTGAGTGTTTTAGTAATGGCTATTTTTTCGCCTTTACTTCCTACGGCACTATCGCTCTTTCTCGGCGCGCTTATCGCGCTTATATCTTCAAGGTTCAGAAAGAAAAACATAGCGCAGATTATACTTTACCTTTTCGTGTTTATAGTTTGCTTTGCATCGGGATTTTTAACCGGCGCAGAAATGATTGACCCAACCGTAATGATAGGGAAGATATATTTTATTTTTCCTTGGGCGGTTAAGGGGTTAGACGATGCGGTATTCTTGCTTTTGTATATAGGCGCAAACCTTTTGCCCTTTATAATTATATCAGTTGTATGCGCTCTAACCTATAAGAAGATGAACACCCTTATTACCGCTAAAAAACGTGCAAAAGAATTTAAGCTTAAATCATACGGTGGAAAAACTCAGTTTGGCGCATTATTAAATAAGGAAATAAAAAGTTTGTTTTCAAACGCAACTTATACGTTAAACGCTCTTATAGGTCCTATTTTCGGCATTGTAGGAGCAATAGCCTTTGCTATAATTATTAGAACGTCTATCGGTGGTTACGTTGGGGAAATACTTGTTTTCTTCCCGGCAATATTCGCATTTATGTTCATGCTTGCGCCACTAACCAACTGTTCTATATCGTTAGAAGGTAGTGCGTATTGGATAGTTAAAACTGCGCCCATATCAGCAAACCGTTTTATTTGCGCAAAACTCATGGTGAACGTGATTTTTTCAGTTGCGCCGGCCTTTGTTGCAGGGCTTGTATCCACTATAATTATAGGCGCGCCTTACTATGAAGTAATTCTAATAACCTTTATAGCGGTATCTATTGCTATGCTTGGCGGTGGTGTGGGGCTTATGCTTAACCTTTTGTTTCCGTCAATGAACTGGGATAATCCTATAAAAGCAGTAAAACAGAGTTTGTCGGTGTTTTTATGTATATTAGTTGCAATGTTATTTGCGGTAGGCTTGTTCGTGATAGGATTTTTTGTTCCGCTTGCCTTAATTTATAACTTGCTTATAATTTTAGGTGTGGTACTAATCTTTAATGCATTGGTTTACGGCTTTATAATAATTAAAGGCGAAAAACTCTTATCTAAAATTTAACGCGCCCAAAAAAAGTTAAAAAAAGCAGAAAAAAATTATTAAAATACTTGACACTCCGTGTTTTACGAGAGTATAATAAAATTACTTTTTAGGAGTAGTCTATGAAATCAATTCGTTACTTTTATTTTTACTTTAATACCTCGTTTTCAATATCTCGTTAGTAATTACTATACGGATTGTTTTCGCTTGAAGAAAGAAACGGGCTTTGTAGTAATCGCTACAAAGCCTTTTTTAATACGTTCTAAACTTCGTTATGCGTCGTTTGCTGAAAAGCAGTACGACCTCGAATGACCAACAAGGCCAATCGAGTCCGTCCCACTTTTCGAGCCTAGCCTAACTCGTTTATAACGCCTTAAATTTTTTAATACGTTCTAAACTTCGCATTTCTTCGTTTACTGCAAAAAGGGATTTGACCTTCGTGACCAGACGGTCAACTCAGTCCAAACCCTTTTGCGAGCCTTGAACTGCTTGTTTATAACGTAATAAAATATCAAACCGCTTGATATAAAATTAAACCTATAAATAAAAAAACAATTTATCGGAGATGAATTTATGATAATCGTAGTTAAAAACACCTGTGAACAAAGTCAATTTGATAATCTTATTGATTGGGTCAAAGAACTTGGGCTCGGCGTACACGTTAGCCGTGGTGAAATTTCTACCGTTTTGGGTCTTGTGGGTGATACGAGTAAGGTTGATATTGACCTTATATCCAGCCTTGATATCGTTGAAAAAGTTCAGCGTGTTCAAGAGCCTTATAAAAACGCTAACAGAAAATTTCACCCTGAAGATACTATAGTAAATATTGCAGGGCATAAATTTGGCGGGAATAACTTCCACGTTATCGCAGGGCCTTGCTCGGTAGAGTCAGAGGCGCAAATAATTGAAGTTGCCGAGGCTGTTAAGGCTGCCGGCGCAACCATGCTTAGGGGCGGCGCGTTCAAGCCTAGAACTTCGCCTTACGCTTTCCAAGGTCTTAAAGATACGGGTATTGAACTTTTACTTAAAGCCAAAAAGGAAACGGGACTTCCTATCGTTACAGAACTTTTAAGCGTGAGCCACTTAGATTTATTCAAAGACGTTGACGTTATTCAGATCGGTGCAAGAAATATGCAGAACTTTGAACTCTTAAAGGAAGTTGGAAAGACGGGTAAACCTATACTCTTAAAGCGTGGACTAGCAAACACCTTACAAGAACTTTTAATGAGTGCTGAATACATTATGGCGGAAGGCGATTCTGAAGTTATTCTTTGCGAAAGGGGCATAAGGACGTTTGAAACTATGACGAGAAACACGCTTGACCTTTCGGCTGTTCCTGCGTTAAAAGATAAATCGCATCTTCCTATAATCATAGATCCTAGCCACTCAACGGGTATTGCAAAATACGTAGAGCCTATGTCGCTTGCATCAGTCGGCGCAGGCGCGGACGGACTTATAATTGAAGTCCACAACGATCCAAAGCGCGCGCTTTGTGACGGTGCGCAGTCGTTAAATCCCGCTCAGTTTGCATCGCTTATGACTAAGATTAAAACCATGTTACCGATAGTCGGAAAAGACTACGACGGAAAATAAAAGAAAAAGTATGAAGATAGGCATTATAGGATTAGGACTTATCGGCGGCTCAATGGGACGCGCGATAGTCAAGAAAACCGAAGACCGTGTTTATGCGTTTGATATCAGTAAGAAAGCTATGCTTGACGGCAAACTGCTTTCAGCGTACCACGAAGAACTGAGTAAAGATAACGTCGGGGAAATGGACTTAGTTATTTTTTCGCTCTATCCCGAATCGCTATCCAAGGCGTTAGAAGAATACTGTCCGCTACTTAAAGACGGGTGCTTAGTTATGGACTGTTGCGGAAATAAACGCAGAGTAGTAGCTCAGATGAAAGAGCTAGCCAAAAAATATCCAAAACTAGACTTTATAAGCGCGCACCCTATGGCAGGGCGTGAGTTTTCGGGGGTAAGCCACTCTACGGCAACGCTATTCGATAAAGCGTCAATGATATTAGTACCCGTAAAAGCCGAACTTAAAATAGTTGCTTTCCTTAAAGCGTATTCCTTATCGCTTGGGTTCGGCAGCGTAGTTATCACCACGGCGGAAAATCACGACAGGATCATAGCGTTTACTTCTCAGCTTGCCCACCTTGTATCTAGTTCTTATATAAAGAGCGACACGGCGGTAAGTTTTATGGGCTTTTCAGCAGGAAGTTTTAGGGATATGACCAGAGTTGCAAGGCTTTCGCCTGAAATGTGGTCGCAACTTACCGTTGACAACTCTGACTTTTTAGTGGGTGAACTTGATTCTATAATAGCCAGCCTAACCGAATATAAATCCGCGCTTATGAATAAAGACACCGACAAAATGAAAGAACTGCTTGCCGACGGCAACAGAAGAAAACTTGAATCGGAAAAGATGAGAAGGACTTGGAACAATGAAAACTGATACCGCAAAAAGAGTTCGCGTTTGCGCCTCGAAAAGTTATGACGTTATAATAGATAGCGCAATACTTAGTAGGTCGGGCGAATTAATAAAAGAAGTGGTTAAACCGTGCAAGGTTGCCGTAATTACCGACGATACCGTGGATAAAATCTATTCAAAAACGGTGGTTGACTCATTAAAGAAAAACGGTTTTGGCGTGGTAAAATTCGTTTTTCAACACGGCGAATCGAGTAAAAACCTTGATACTTACGGCAAGATACTCAGCTTTTTAGCCGAGAATAAATTAACGCGTACGGACGCTTTGGTTGCGCTCGGCGGCGGAGTAGTCGGGGATATGGCAGGTTTTGCCGCGGCGACCTATCTTCGCGGAATTAAATATATACAAATTCCAACGACTTTACTTTCACAGATAGATTCTTCCGTCGGTGGAAAGACGGCGATTGATCTTCCAGAAGGAAAGAACCTTGTCGGCGCGTTTTGTCAGCCGAACTTGGTTTTAATCGACGTATGCACGTTAGACAGCTTGCCTAATGAAATCTATATCGACGGTATGGGTGAAATGGCAAAGTACGCAGTACTAGACCAAAATATTTTCGACGTTATATCAGGCGATAAATACCAGATAAAAGACCTTATTTATCTTGCCGTTGACTATAAAAGACGAGTGGTAGAAAAAGACGAGTTCGAGGGTGGAATAAGAAAACTATTAAATCTCGGTCATACCCCTGCGCACGGCATAGAAAAACTAAGCGAATATACCCTTTCGCACGGACGGGCTGTTGCGATAGGGCTTGATATCATACTTGATAACTCTTATTCGCATGGATATATCGATAAAACAAATTTAGAAAAAATCAATGCGGTAGTAAAAAAATGCGTGGGCGAAAATCCCTGCCCCTTTTCTATTGAAGATATTTGCGATGCTGCACAAAACGATAAAAAGCGCAGCGGCGATACTATAACCTTAATGATGGTTTACGGCGTCGGTGACGTTCGTGAAGTAAAGGTAAAGGCTGACGAATTGAAAGGATATTTAAAATGATTGCACGAATAGACAAATCAGACGTGAACGGAAAGATAAAAGCAATACCGTCTAAGTCTTACGCCCACAGAATTGCTATTTGCAATTTTCTTGCAGGTAACGCCGTATCGTCCGGTTGCGTAGGCTTTACGTCCAAGGACATAACGGCTACTGAAGAGTGCTTAAAAGCCGTACTTTCGGGAAAAAGCGTACTTGACTGCGGTGAATCGGGCTCTACTTTAAGGTTTTTGTTGCCGCTTATGGCGGCGCGTGGCGGTAACTACACGTTTATCGGACACGGAAAACTTATGGATAGACCAAACGACGAGTTGCTCGGCGCGTTGTCTTGTCACGGCGCAGTTTGGGAAAAGACGGATAGAATAAATCTAAGCGGAAAACTAACCTCAGGGGATTACCGTATTCGCGGTGATATAAGTTCTCAATATATATCGGGACTGTTGATGGCACTAGCAACGCTAGACGGTGACAGCACGATAACCCTTTTAACCCCGTTATCTTCCGCGCCATACGTCGATATTACCTTGGAAGTGCTGTCTAGTTACGGTATAAAAATTGTAAAAACGGATAGCGGCTATTTTATAAAAGGCGGACAAAAATTCAAAGGAAACGTTACGCCTGAGGGCGACTGGTCTAACGCAGCGTTCTTTGTTGCGCTCGGCGCGTTAAGCGGAAAAACCGAAGTTTTCGGGCTTAACCTAGATAGCGTTCAAGGCGACTTAGCGATACTTGAAATATTAAAACTTGCAGGCGCAAAGATTGAAAGGTCAGGTGATACGGTAACCGTATATAAAAGCAGGCTAAAAGCGTTTACCATAGATGCCGAAGATTGCCCCGACCTAGTTCCGATAACGGCGGTTATTGCGGCTAATGCAAAGGGAACGAGTGTAATCAAGAACGTATCAAGGCTTAAAATAAAAGAAAGCGATAGGATAGAGAGTACCATAGTAACCCTAAACGCGTTCGGGATAAAGGCAGAGTATACGGACGGAAATCTTATAGTTTACGGTGGGCTGCCTAAGGCAGGGGAGATTGATTCGTATAACGACCACAGAATAGTTATGTCGGCGGCGGTGCTTGCAACCGTATGTCAAGGCACTAGCGTTATTAAAAACGCCCAAGCCGTAGAAAAGTCATACCCCACTTTTTTCAAAGATTTACAGTCGGTTGGAGGAAAGGTCAATGTATAACGACAATCAGCAATCTGTATATTGCGGAAAAAAACTTAACCTGAAAATATACGGCGCATCGCACGCACCCGAAATAGGCGTTTTTATTAAGGGGCTAGACGGCGTGCGGTTTGATAAAGATAAACTTCAAAGGTTTATGGACAGAAGAAAACCTAAAAACATGGCGTTTTCAACCAAAAGACTTGAAGGGGATAAGGTGATTTTCGTTCAGGGCGAAAGTGACGGTGCGATAAGTGGTGAACTAAAAGCCGTCATTAAAAATTCCGAACAAAAAAGTCAGGACTACGATAAAGTCGTAAAGACGCCGCGTCCGTCGCACGCAGACTTCGTGGCGTGGCAAAAGTACGGCGACGGGTTTGACCATAGGGGTGGCGGAAAGTTTTCAGGTAGACTTACCGCGCCGATGTGTATTGCGGGCGGAATATTAAAGCAAGAATTACAGTCAAAGGGCATAGAGATAAACGCTTATATATCTAGAATAGGCAGAATTTGTGGTAAAGGCTATAACGATATAGACCAAGAAAAGTTTGATTTTAAAAAGGTTGACCAAGACTTCCCCGTGCTTGACGCGCAAGATAAAGCGGCAATGCTTGAAGAGATTGAAAGCGCGCGTATGGATTTAGATTCGGTTGGCGGAGTAATAGAGTGCGTTATAACGGGTATGCCGATAGGCGCAGGCGAATATATGTTCGACAGCATTGAGGGCGTTATATCAAAACTAGCGTTTGCCGTTCCTGCGGTAAAAGGAATAGAGTTCGGCACGGGGTTTGATATATCCACTATGCGCGGCTCTAAAGCAAACGATCCGTTTTTTATCGACGATAGCGGAAAAGTAAAGACTAAAACCAACCACAACGGCGGTATAAACGGCGGACTGTCAAACGGTATGCCTATAACGTTTAGAGTGGCGATAAAGCCAACGCCGTCGATAGGCAAAGAACAAGACACGGTTGACCTTGTGAAAAAGGAAAACGTCAAACTTAAAATACAGGGCAGACACGATTCGTGTATAGTGCCGAGAGCCGTGCCCGTAATAGAAGCAATTTCTGCAATAGCAGTATACGACTTGATATAAAAGGAGAAAAGCAAAAATGGATCTCGATAAAATAAGACAGGGCATTGACGCCATAGACGATAAAATAGCAGAACTTTACGAAGAGAGAATGAAGCTTGTCGGACAGGTATCGGAAGCTAAAAAGCAAAGCGGAAAGGCGGTAAACGATCCCGACAGAGAAAAGAAGATTTTACTTCGCGTAACTGATAAGGTTTCCGAAGGCAATCAGGTATACTTAAAGCGCGTGTTTGAAAGTATATTTGAAACGAGCAAAGCCTATCAAACAATGAACGCAGAGTATCACTCGGCAATAGGCGAAAAGATTAAAGAAGCAATCCTTAAAGGCGACTTAGAGTTTTCGCCCAAGGCAAAGGTTGCGTGTCAAGGCGTGTCGGGCGCGTATTCGGGCATTGCTACGGACAGATTGTTCGAGCTTGCAGACATAACCTATTTCAAAAACTTCGACGGCGTGTTTCAGGCGGTTGAGAAAGGTTTTTGTAAGTACGGCGTTCTGCCTATCGAAAACAGTTCGGCTGGGTCTGTAAATCAGGTTTACGACTTAATGAAAGAACACAAGTTCTATATTGTAAAGAGTATCCGCATATCGGTTACGCACAATCTAGTCGTTAATAAAGACACTAAAATGAGTGATATAAAAGAGATAATTTCTCACGAACAGGCACTTACTCAATGTAAAAAATATTTAGAGCAGTTCCCGGGCGTAAAGATTACCGCGGTAGCAAACACCGCTGTCGCTGCAAAAACGCTTGCCGAGAGCGGAAGAAAGGATATTGCTGCAATCTCTTCAAGGGAATGCGCAGACCTTTACGGTTTAAAACTATTAGAAACCAACGTTCAGGATAGCGACAACAATTACACTCGCTTTATCCTTATCGCAAAGAATATGGAATTTTATAAAGGCGCGAATAAGATAAGTATTATGACCACACTTCCACAGAACGCGCCCGGAAGCTTAAACAAACTTTTATCCAAGTTTTCAAACCTTGGGATAAACCTTACTAAACTCGAATCACGCCCCATAGTCGGGTCTAGCTTTGAGTTTATGTTCTACTTCGACTTTGAGTGCGACATAAAGAAAAACAGCGTTCAAAACTTGTTGATAGAGTTGGATAATTCTACCGAACAGTTCACTTTCCTTGGCGCGTATGAGGAAACCGTTTAGTATGAAAGAAAAGGAAAGGTTCGCTCTTATAGGTAGAACGTTAAAGCACAGTTATTCTAAGATTATTCACGCAGAGTTAGGCTCTTATCCTTACGACTTAGTGGAACTTGAACCCAACGCGCTTAAAGATTTTGTGCAAAGTAAAAAGTATAAAGGCTTTAACGTTACTATACCTTACAAGACGGATATAATACAATACCTTGATAAAATAGACCAAAGCGCACAGCTTATAGGCGCGGTCAACACCGTGGTAAACGAGAACGGAAAACTCGTCGGCTATAACACCGATTTTTTAGGTATGAAATATATGCTATCCACGGCGGGTATAACCCTTTGCAAAAAGACGGTTATGATACTCGGCAGCGGCGGAACTAGCAAGACGGCGCGCGCCGTGGCAAAGTCTGAGGGCGCAAAGGAAATAATTATCGTTTCTCGTTCGGGCGAAGTTAATTACGAGAATATGAAAACCCGTACGGATACCGAGATTATTATTAATACTACGCCCGTCGGAATGTTCCCCGACAGCTATAACAGTCCCATAACGTTAGACGGTTTTAATAAATTAGAAGGCGTTGCAGACGTTATATATAATCCCTTTTGTACTAAACTTTGTTTGAGCGCAAAGCAAAAAGGAATAAAAGCCGTCAACGGTTTTTATATGCTGATTGCTCAGGCAAAATACGCTATGGAAAAATTCTTGTCTAAGCCGTGCGACGACGGTATTATTGAAAAGGTATACGATAAACTGAGCAAAGAAAAACAAAACGTCGTGCTTATAGGTATGCCGGGGTCTGGAAAGAGTACGGTCGGAAAACTTCTTGCGGAAAAACTCGGCAGAGAACTCATTGATACCGATCAAGAGATAGTTAAAAGGGACGGTAGGGATATTCCGACTATATTTAGCGCAAGCGGTGAAGAATATTTCCGTAAACTAGAAACCGAAGTTTTGCTAGACGTCGGTAAACTTACGGGCAAGGTTATTTCTACCGGCGGCGGAATAATAAAAAATAGCGAGAATTTATACCCGTTAAAGTCTAACGGCAAAATCTTTTGGATAGTGCGTGACGTGGAAAAACTCGTTACCGACGGCAGACCGCTATCCAAAGATTTAGAAACGGTTAAAAAACTGTTTGACGAAAGAAAGGGTTTATACGCGCAGTTTGCCGACGTTATTATCGACAATAACCAAAGCGTGGAAAACGCTGTTAAAGGAGTTATGGATAAATTATGAAAATTTTGGTTATAAACGGACCTAATCTAAATATGCTAGGGATTAGGGAAAAGAATATTTACGGGGATAAGGACTATAAGTCACTTGTAAAACTTATTAAAAACCACGCAAAAGAAAAGGGCGTAAAGGTTAAGTGCTATCAGTCTAACTATGAGGGCGCAATAGTTACCGAGATACAAAAAGCGTTCAATAAGTTTGACGGCATAGTCATAAACCCCGGCGCGTATACCCATACCAGCGTAGCAATTTTAGACGCGTTAAAGTCGGTCAATATTCCGACGGTGGAAGTGCATATTTCCAAAGTGGACGAAAGGGAAGACTTCCGTCAAATATCTTT
This sequence comes from Clostridiales bacterium, assembly GCA_015055805.1. Classification (GTDB taxonomy): domain Bacteria; phylum Bacillota; class Clostridia; order Christensenellales; family Borkfalkiaceae; genus UBA1259. The sequence continues at coordinate 17,075 of SVHN01000009.1, read as the reverse complement.
CGTTAAAAAGTTTGCTTTTATAACCATAACGGGTAAAGGCTTTGACGGATACCTTGAAGGTATAGACGAGATTATAAAAGCAAAATCTTAATAAAATATAAAAGTTAAGGTTAGATGGATTTTTTCAGCGTGGCAGAAAAGCCGCGCTGTTTTTTTGCGCTGTTTTTATCTTTAATTTTGCTTTTGAAAGTGTCGGTCTTTACTAAGCCGAACACTAAAAACAAAAGAATATTAAAGATTACCATAACAGCCGAGCACGCGATAAAGGTAAAGAACATACCGAGTATGGGTAAAAGTAGGTTTTCAAGCATCTTTCCTAAAATAGCCGTCGGGAAAATAAAGATCGCCGCAAGAAGAGAGAACTTTAAGTAGGTAGTTTTTTTCTCGCAATGACGATTTAATAAGACAAGGTTTAAGACGGAAGTCAGTCCGTAGATAAAAGTAAACCCGACAAGTAGAGAGTATATACCCAAAACCTGTGGCAGAAAATAAACGGCTGCAAGCATAAACACACCGCTGACAATAAAATATATAAGCGTGCGTTGTTCTAAACCCATAGAGTTAAGCATGCTCGTGGTAATGGATGATAAACTCATAAATATAACTAAAAAACTAGAATAACATAGGTATTCGCCGCAGTCGTGTCCGCCGAAGATTAGCGCGCCTATTTCTTTTCCGCAAACTAAAAAAACGGGCACGAAAAGTGAAGATAAAAACACCGTGAACTTTAACGCCTTTTCTACGTCGCGTTTTAAGGCGTAATGATTGCCTTTATAAAAGTTCTCGGAAATTTCAGGCACTAAAACGAGCGTGAACGAACCGATAAGCGTGGTGGGAATAAATAGCAGCGGTATTGCCTGACCGACTGCCGCGCCGTATAAACTCATTGCCTCGCTACTCGATAAGCCTGCCGCAACCAGCCTTATCGGAAGAATAATGGATACTAGCGACACGGATAGTGAGTTGGTCGTGCGCATTGCCGTTATAGGTAGCGCAGATTTTAAGAGTGGCTTAAACTCAGATGCGGGGTTTTTAAGTTTATTCTTTCTAAAAATAAATACGGCGGTAGCAAGCGAAAAGGAAAAGACGTACGATATAAGCACGGCAACCCCTGCGCGGAACGCGCCTTGATACACGTCCGTCGCTCGGTTTATAAGGACAATCCCAACAAGTATCATGCATATTTCTTCTAAAAGTTCGGTCACGCTGTACGGCAGAAAATCTTTGTTGCCCCAAAACACACCGCGAAGTACCGAGTAAACCGAAGTGAATACAAGCCCAGGTAGCAGCACTAAAAATATGTTCATGCATCTATCGTCAGCAAAGAGAAATGTGAACGATTTTCCAAACAATAAAAAGAATAAGCAAACGGGTATTGCAACGGCAAGGGTATAGGTAATTCCTGCGGCAACTATCCTCCCGACCTTATCGTACTTTTGTTCGGCACGGTATTTGGTCATAAGCCTAGATACCGTTATAGGCGTTCCCGAACAGATTACGGTAAATAGCAGCGCGAATACCGAAAGGGAAACCTGATATAGTCCTATGCCTTCCGAACCTATCGTTCTCGATAGATATATTCGGTATAAAAACCCAAGAAATTTTTCACACATAGCAAACACGGTGACTATTGCAACCGTCTTGAAAAATCCTTTCAATCACTCACCTCGATAAATCAAACTGTCCTTTAAGTATTCTATTCGTTAAAAACCGCAAATATAATATCAGTATGAAAAAGTTTTTTTACCGAGTAAAAAAAGGCGATACCGTTTCTAAACTCTCTTCTGCCTTTAATTTATCACCCCTAAAAATTATATCCCTTAATAACCTTGAACAGGAAATTCTAGAAGGTGATATTCTGTATATAGAAATAGAAAATCGCCCCGTCTATACCGTCAAGGCAACCGACACCCTAATTAGTATCGCCCAAAAATTTAGTACCACCCCCGAAAAAATACTTCTTGACAACGGCGTTCCTTATATCTTTTACGGCTTGAAAATTTTTTTATAAAAACCCTTGACAAGAAGATTTATATATGATATCATTTTGATATCAAAATAAAAGGAGAAAAATTATGCAAGAAAAAGTACTTAATAACAGAAAGCACGGCATGGCGGTTTTGTTGTTGACGTCGGTCGGGTATTTAGTTGCGCTTGCGCTTTTTATCGTTGGCGCGGTTATAGTTGAAAATGCAAGTTCGGGTGTTATAGGCGGCGCGCTTATGATAGTCGGCGGTGTGTGGATGTGTATCGGCTGGATACCTTATTTAGGGCTTAGAATATTAAAGCCGCAAGAAGCGTTAGTATTGACCTTATTCGGTAAATACGTAGGAACTATTAAGGGTGATGGATTTTATTTTGTCAATCCTTTCTGCGCGAGCGTAAACCCTGCTGCTAAAACTAAACTCAATCAAAGCGGTGACGTAAATAGGGAAGCAGAGCCCGTGGGCGTAAAAGTAAACGCAAACGGCAGTATTTCTTTTAATGCGGTTGATAAGAAGATATCGTTAAAGATTATGACCTTAAATAACAGTCGTCAAAAAATAAACGACTGTTTAGGTAACCCTATCGAGATAGGAATTGCCGTTATGTGGAAAGTCGTTGATACGGCTAAGGCTGTATTTAACGTAGATAACTACAAAGAATACCTTTCACTTCAATGTGATAGCGCGCTAAGAAATATTGTAAGAATTTATCCTTACGACGTTGCACCCAACGTTGACACTACTGGCGACGGCTTGGCTGACGAAGGTAGTTTAAGGGGGTCAAGCGAAGTTGTTGCTAAGAGAATCCGTGACGAAATTCAGTCGAGAGTTGACGAGGCTGGTATTGAAGTTATAGAGGCAAGAATAACTTATCTTGCTTACGCACCTGAAATCGCAGCAGTAATGTTGCAGCGTCAACAAGCATCTGCTATCATTGACGCAAGAAAGATGATAGTTGACGGCGCAGTCGGCATGGTTGAAATGGCACTTGAAAAACTTAACGAAAAAGATATAGTCAACCTTGACGAAGAGAGAAAAGCCGCTATGGTATCAAATCTCTTGGTAGTACTCTGCGGTAACCGCGACGCCCAACCCATAGTAAATTCGGGAAGCCTATATTAATATGAGTGATAGCGGAAAGAAACAGATACCCTTGAGGGTATCGGAAAAACTCTTCGACGCCATAGCCTCGTGGGCAGAGGACGACTTCCGCTCAATAAACGGACAGATAGAGTATCTACTTACAGAGTGTGTAAAACAGCGCAAGAAGAACGGCAAATACGTCGGCGAAGAGATAGATAAACCAATAGAATTAGATATAAAATAAAAGTAAAGGCTGTTGCGATTTTGCAACAGCCTTTTGAGTGTCAGTATTTTTTTACGGTGTAACCCTGTTTATATCACGGGGGAACATTGTGGTTTCTCTAACGTTCTTTGCGCCGAGTAGGTGCATGGTAAGTCTTTCTAAGCCGATACCTAAACCGCCGTGGGGTGGCGCGCCGTATTTGTGGAGCATAAGATAGGTTTCAAACAGTTCGGGGTTCATGCCGAGTTTTTCCATTTTTGCAACCTGTTCTTTATAGTCGTGAATACGTTGACCGCCCGAAGTTATTTCTAAGCCCCTAAACAAAAGGTCGAAAGAAAGTGTGTATTCGGGGTCTGCGGGATCGTCCATAGTATAGAACGGACGTTTCTTTGACGGATAGTGGGTTACGAACAAAAAGTCGCTACCTAATTCCTTTTTAGCGTATTTACCTAAAAGTTCTTCTTCCTGTGGGTCGAAGTCTTTCATATCCTGCGGTTGATACTTGAACTTTTTCATTAGTAGTTCTTTAGCGTCCATAAACTTAATCACGGGGATATCGGTAATTTCGGGGATATCGGCGTGAAGAAGTTCAACTTCTTCCTTGTATTCGGTTTTAAGAAGATTCATAATATATTTGAGCGCACCAACTTCGGTATTCATAATATCTTCAAAGCCGTTGATAAAGCCCATTTCTAAGTCCATAGAAGTATACTCATTTAAGTGACGCGAAGTGTCGTGATGTTCTGCGCGGAAAACGGGCGCGATCTCAAAAACTCTTTCGTAAACGCCAACGAGTGCTTGCTTATAAAGCTGTGGGGACTGAGCAAGGAAAACTTCTTTGCCGAAGTAGTCTAGCTTAAATATGTTAGTACCGCCTTCTGCGCCGGCAAACACGATTTTAGGCGAACGGATTTCAGTAAATCCGTTTTTCATAAGGTATTCTCTAAACCCTCTTGCGATACCTTCCTGAACTTTAAAGATAGCGCGCTCTTTTGGGTTACGCATAGCGATAGGGCGAAGGTCCAAAACGGTTGAAAGCTGAATATTATCGAGTTGTTTTTTATTGATGACGATAGGAAGACCTTCAGCAGGCAACGATAAAATTTTGATATCGTGGATTTGAAGTTCGTATCTGTCGTTACCCTTAGCGTCCTTACTTGAAACGACCTTACCCGTTACCTTAACGCAAGCCTCTTCGCATATCTTTTCGTCCCAACGGTAATCGGAAAATTCGGGCGCGTATACGCATTGAACGGTGTCTTTTGCCGTTCTTATAATAACGAAAGAAAAGCCGGTCATTTCACGAATACGGTGAACGTAACCGCGGATAGAAACAACTTCTCCGTCGTGCTTACTAAATTCCGAAAAATCTATGGTGTCGGTTAAAACTGTTCCGTTGATTTTGTCCATAATTTTACTCCTAAGCATTGTTATTTTTACTCTATTGTATAATTATTAATATAATAAACTATTACACGAATTAAAGCAAGTATTTTTCTTGAAAAAAATTAAATTCAAAGAAAGGTGTGCGCATATTTAGTGCTAAAATAGTTGTCATAACAACAAAAATATGCTAAAATATTTAAAAATAATCGGAGATTAGATGTATGAAAATTGCAGTATCCGTTGAATCAACCAACGATTTAACCAAAGATTTACTTGAAAAATACGATATAAAAGTTATACCTTACCAAATAGTTTTAGGTGACGAAACCTTTAAAGACGGTGAAATTTCCACCCCCGACTTATTTAAAAAAGTTGACGAGTTAGGCTCTTTACCTAAGACCAACGCCATAAACGAGTTCGAGTACACCGAGTACTTTGAAGAACTTAAAAAGGACTACGACGCTGTCGTTCACGTATGCTTATCAAGTGGACTGTCTTCGTCTTGTGGGAACGCTTTCCGCGCGGCAAAAAACCTTAACGACGTTTACACCGTTGACAGTTTAAGTTTGTCAACAGGTATAGGACTTCTTGCAATTTACGCTCGTGAACTTGCAGATGCAGGCGTTGCGCCCGAAGAAATCGCAGCAAAGGTTCAAGATAGGGTATCTAAACTTCAAGTAAGTTTCGTTATCGAAAGACTTGATTATCTCTATAAAGGCGGCAGATGCGGTAGCCTTGCTTACTTTGGCGCGAACCTATTAAAACTTCGCCCAAGAATTATCGTTAAAGAAGGCAAGATGGGCGCGGATAAAAAATATCGCGGAACGATGGAAAAAGTCGTTGCAAAATACTGTCAGGAAACCCTAGACGAATTTAATACCCCTGATCTTGACAAGGTTTTCGTAACCTATACTACTGCTACACCAGAAATGGTTCAAGCCGCAAAAGCCGCTCTTGTTGAGCGTGGATTTAAGAACATATACGAAACGTTTGCCGGCTGCACCATAGCAAGCCATTGCGGCGGAAATACTTTGGGTATTCTTTATTTCAACGACGGTTTGTGCACCGAATAAACGGCGCACTGCTGCGTTTACTGTAAAAGGGATTTGACCTTCGTGACCAACAAGGTCAACTCAGTCCAAACCCTTTTCCGAGCCTTGCATTGCTTGTTTCTTCGGCACACAAATTTATACCACAACTCTTCACCCTTCATTATTCACTCTTTACTAAAATTTCAATACTGTGTCAAACATCAAGCCACCATCAGTTACGTACGAAAAGTACGCGCCTGACGGTGGCTTTTCGTTTTCCTTGTCTTGCTTGTTTCTTCGGCACACAAATTTATACCACAACTCTTCACTCTTCATTATTCACTCTTCACTAAAATTTTATTGTGTTGTGTCAAACATCAAGCCACCATCAGTTACGTACAAAAAAGTACGCGCCTGACGGTGGCTTTTCGTTTTCCTTGTCTTGGTATAAATTTAAGCAAAATTTTTTATTTTTTTGCCATTTCGTTATTGCACTTTTCAAAAATTTGTGTTACTATATATTAACAAGTAATAAATTATTTATATAAGGAGTCGGATATGGATAAAATTAAAGAAATTATTACCCCGATTTTAAAACCTGTTGCCGATACTTTAGGGCTTGATTTGTTGGTGACTGGCATTATCGCACTCGTTTTAGCACTTTTGGTTGTCGTTTTAATTATCGTATTGATAGTCAAGGCTACAAAGAAAGGCAAAAACAAGAAAGAGCAAGAAGTCGTAATGTGCAGCGTTCTGCACGACAAAAATGTTCAGCCTGCGGCAGAAGAGAAAAAGGAAGAAGTTGAGCCTGTTGAAGAAGTTAAACCCGTGGTAGAAGAAGTTCCTGCAAAAACGGTAGAAGAAAAGGTGGAAGAAAAAGTAGCAGAAGAAAAGTCTGAGCCTATTATAGAAGAAAAGGTTGAAGATCAGCCTGCGCAAGAAAAGGCAAAACCTGCGGCAAAAGCACCTGCAAAGGAAAAGAAAACGCCGGCTAAGCCAAAGACGGCAGAGAAAAAAGCGGAAGAGAAAAAGCAAGAAGTTAAGCCCGTAGTAGAAGAAGTCCCCGAAGAAAAGGCAGAAAAAGCACCTGCTAAAACCAAAAAGGTTGTCGGAAAGTGGATAATCGAAATCAAGAGCGAGGGCGAATACATATCCAAACTTTTAGCGTCTAACGGTGAAGTTATGTTGTCTAGTGAAATTTACACTACCGAAGAGGGCGCAAGAACTGGTGTTGAAACCATTAAAAAAGGTGTTACTACCGGAAGTTTCGTTATTTACCAAGACAAGAACAAGAATTACTACTATAAATTAAAGAGCGCGAACAACAGATTGCTTTGCGCTGGTGAAATTTATAAGTCCAAGGATCAATGCTTAAAGGCAGTAGAGTCAGTTAAGCGTATTGCGGCGGACTCTCCCGTAGTAGCAGGAGTTAGCGAAAGCGAAAAATATATAAGTTACACCGCAAAGGAAATCCCCGAAGGTGGCGCGCGCGGTAAGTGGCGTATTGAAAAGACCGAAGAAGGAAAGTTCACTGCTAAACTTTTTGCAAATAACGGTCAACTTATGCTTGCGACCGAAGAAGTTGCGCAGAAAAAGAGCGCGGAAAACGCTATCGAATCTGTAAGAAAGAACGCTACCGAAGGTAACTTCGTAATAGACCACGACAAGTTTGGCAGATTTTACTACAAACTTCGCACGGCGCAAAAATCGGTTATCTGTATCGGTGAGGCTTACGAGTCGCTAGATTCTTGTGAAAGCGCGATCGAATCGGTTCGTCGCTTTGCAGTAAATTCAACCATAGAATAATAAAGAAAAAAATAAAAATACGCAGTTTTATTGAGCTGCGTATTTTTTTGTTGGGATTTTAAAGGCGTTGTGGTAAAATAATATTACAATAGTTAAAGAGGTGTATTATGAAAGACTTTATTTATAACACTCCGACAAAAGTTTATTTTGGAAAAGATACCGAAAAACAGGTCGGCAGTATTATTCGTGAATACGGCTATAAAAAGATAATGATGCAGTACGGCAAGGGTAGCGTAAAGAAAAGCGGACTTTACGACGTCGTTATTAATTCGTTAACAGAAAACGGAATTGAAGTAGTTGAGATGGGCGGTGTAGAACCCAACCCGAAAATTACTTTCGTTCGTGAGGCTATAAAAGTCGCGAAAAAAGAACAGGTCGAACTAATCTTGGCGGTTGGTGGTGGCAGCGTTATAGACTCGTGCAAGTACACGGCACTTGGCGCGAAAGCAGACTGCGACGTATGGGATTTTTCAATGGGAAAACAAAAACCCGTAGATGCTCTGCCCGTTGCGTGTATACTAACCATGGCGGCAGCAGGTAGCGAAATGAGCAATTCTGCGGTTATTACTAACCTTGAATTAAATATGAAAAAAGGTTGTTCAACCGAGTTCAATAGATTGAAGTTTGCCATAATGAACCCAGAACTAACTTTTACAGTAAGCGATTATCAAACGGCGTGCGGAGTAGTAGATATAATGAGTCATACTATGGAACGGTATTTTACCGTGCACGAACCTACCGATCTTACCGACCGCATTGCCGAAAGTATATTAATATCGGTAATAGATGCGGCAAAAGTTTTGGTGGAAAACCCTACCGATTACAACGCAAGGGCAACGATTATGTGGGCGTCAAGTTTATCGCATAACGGACTTACCGGTTGCGGAAGAGAAAACTATCTTGCCGTGCACCAGTTAGAGCATGCGTTAAGCGGAGAGTTCGATAGAGTTGCGCACGGCGCCGGGCTTGCCGTTTTATTCCCTGCTTGGATGAAGTATATCTATAAGGAAAACCCCCAAAGGTTTGCTCAGTTTGCAAGGCGTGTGTTCGGCGTTTGTGAGAGCGACGACATAAAAGCCGCAGAGAAAGGCATAGACAAAATAAAAGAGTTTTTTGCCTATATAAAAATGCCCTTAACTTTAAGAGAACTTGGGATTGAAAAGCAAAGCATTGAAAGGCTTGCAGACCTTTGCACTTACGGAAAAACTCGTGAAATAAAGAGTTATTTGCCCCTTGACTATCAAAGAGTAAAAGAAATATTTGAACTCAGTTTTTAATAGAAATATATTATCAAAAAAACCGCGCTATCAGTTGATAGCGCGGTTTTTGTTCCTATATTAGGCCCTGTTTATATTTAGACGGAGTTACGCCGACGTGCTTAAAAAACACCTTGGAAAAATAGTTGGGGGAATCAAAGCAGAGTTTATCGGCAATTTCAGTAACCGTTAGTCCGTCTTTAAGCAAAGATTTTGCCGCAGAAATTTTTAGCTTTATATAATACTGTATAATGGAAGATCCCATGTTTTTGCGAAAAATATTATTTAGATAAGTCTTGCTGTAAAAGGTCTTTTTAGATACGTATTCAAGGTCGATTTTTCCAAACACGTTTTCCTTTAACATAGTGGTTATGTCACGAACAAGGTTATCTTCAAGTTCGGTGCTGTTCATAACTATCTTAATCTCGGTTTCGCCGCTAAGTTTATCACGAATAAGGCTTATCAAAACTTCTTCAATGGTATGTTCAATCAGTTGTTGTGCGCCGAAAATAGGGTTGTCTAGCAGTATAAGTTTCTTTTCAAAAGGGAACTTAAACGCGTTTTGCGATTCGGATAAAATCTTAGCGATTAAATTCCTTTGGCGTTTTTTTAAGGTGGATAACCCTTTTATAGCGTTGATTATGTTTGATTTAGAATTAAAGCATGCAATAAATACCGACGCGTTATTATCAGGTGCAACTGAGTAATAGTGGTGACTTAGCGGCGGTATAAGATAAAAATCGTTCTGCTTTAACCAAACACTCTCTCCGTCCACGTTACAGATAAGAGTACCCTTATCGACGTAAGCAAACTCATAAAAGCCGTGCACTTCTTCGGGGTATGTAAACGACGGCGAAAGGTCTAGGTATTCTAGCGTTACTAAATTATTGACGGTTACGGCTTTTTTTACCGTATAAGAATAATACTTTTTCATAGCACAAATATTGTAACAGACAAAAAGTAATAAATCAATCAAAAATTAATAAGTTTTATTTTTTACTCTTTTTGTTTTCTTTTGTGTATTGCGCTGACGATTTAGTAATGGTATAATTTGAGAAAGTTAAAGTTAGGCGGTAAAAAAGAGAATATGAAGATTATCGTTGCATCTTTTCAATGCGAATCCAACAGTAAGGCAAGACTTCACCCAAAGATAGAAGACTTTGAGTATTTTAAGGGCGAAAAGATTTTTGATAAACTTGCAGTAAAAGAAGTGTTTGAAAATGCGGGCTACGAAGTAGTGCCGTCTATTTATGCAGTTGCTTTGCCGTCTGCTACCGTTACCGAAGACGTGTATTTTCATTTTGAAAAGCAGATCGAACAAACGGTAAAAGAAAACTCTGATGCGGTGGGCGTATACATTTTCTTTCACGGCAGCATGGAAGTTGACAATATCGGTAGCGGTGAACTTTATTTAGTAAAAAGAATAAGGGGAATCGTTTCTAATTACTGCTTAATCGCGCTGTCGTTTGACGCGCACGCTAACGTTACCGACGAACTTTGTAATTACGTCAATATTATTAGTGGGTTTAAGACCGTACCGCACACCGACCAAGTCGAGTGTCAATTAAGAGCGGCTAACGCGCTCGTATATTGCTTAAAGAACAACGTTATGCCGTATGCGTATATGCAGCGCGTTCCTTTCTTACTTAAAAACGACACCTTGCAAACAGCTTACGAACCACTTAAAAGTTTGATTGCGGAAACGGTTAAACTTGAAGCTCAGGAAGATATTTTTACTGCTAATTTATTTTTAGGACATTGCTGGATAGACGCGCCCAACACAAGCGCGTCGACCGTGGTTTGCGCAACTAGTAAAAAAACGGCGGAAACCGTTGCTAAGGATTTAGCGAATAAACTTTGGGCAACTAGACGTGATTATAAATTTTTATGCGAAGCAGAACTTCCCGAAGAGTGTGTTAAACGCGCCATAAAAAGTCGCGGAAAACGAGTGTTTATTACCGATAGCGGTGACAATACAACCGCAGGCGCAGAGGGCGAGTCGATGGATATTCTAAAACTTTTTCTCAGCGCAAATTCAAGAAAGAAAGTTTGCGTTGCAGGAATAACTAATCCGCGAATCGTTCACGATTTTTGGGAAAACGCCGACGGGGAAGAAGTTTATATTGAAGAACTCAACGCGCGCGGAAAGGTTAAAGTACACGGCAAAATCTTGGGCTGGGCAAAAGAGATTATCGGAAGAAGTCTTACTATTTCTTTCGGTAGGGTAGACGCAATTTTTACAGAACTTAGAAGCGCGTTTATTGAAAAGGGTAACTTTGACAAGGCTAACGTAGACTTATTTTCGTATAGTATCGTGGTCGTAAAACTTGGCTATTTATTTACCGAACTTAAACCATTTGCGGATAGAGAACTTTTTGCGTTATCCGACGGCGCAAGCTGTGTTGAACTAAAAAGATTAAACTTAAAAAATATTATTCGTCCTATGTATCCACTAGACGAATTTGAATTTAAAGCATAAAAGAAGCAATTACTTAACGAACGATTGATATAAAAACCGTGAAATACTGCATAATTCGTCGTTAAAGCCCTTGTCAAGATGTAAACTCTTGCCTACGGACTTTGCCTTGACTTGTTTGTATTTGCCGATTTTTATTAAAATCAAGCGGTCGTTAACACATTGCTCAAAAAATAAAAATATATAATTTTTAGGAGAAAAATTATGGCTTATTACAACAAACAAGAAACAGAAAACAGAGTAAAAAAGGTAGTAAATTTACTTGGCGAAAAGGATATTGACGTTGCAATTATTTATTTTGACGAACTCAACGTTGCAAACGGTTGGTATCTTACAGGCTGGTGCGGTCAGTTTGAAAAGGGCGCGGTATTAGTTGGTAGAGATGGCACGACTATGCTACTAGGTGGTCCAGAAAGCGAACCATTTGCAAAGCAAGACTCGGCAATTACCGACGTAAGATGTTTCCCCGTGTTTATGGTTCCCGACGAAGAATATCCGCTTGCAACCATTATTAGTTTTGCAGACTTGTTTTCTGAACTTCGTGCAAAGTTCCCCGTTAAGAAAATAGGTTTAGTTGGTACTACCGATATGCCTTACGCCGTACACGAAGATTTGGTTAAAGGCTTTGACGGTTGTGAAATTCTTGACATCACCGAAGATTACTTGAAGTTTAGATACAATAAGAGCGACTGGGAAGTTGAACAGGCAAGAAAGGCAACTGAGCTTGCTTGCCAGGCGTATAAAGCAATGGCTGCAAAAGTAAAAGAAGGCGCAAAAGAGTACGAAGTTGCAGCTGCTGGTGAAGAGGTTTGTCGTGCTAACGGTGCAGATAGTTTTGCATATAGAACAATAGTTGGTAGCGGTGTTCGTTCAAACGCAGTAGTTCCCACCGCAACGAATAAAGAAATGAAGAACGGCGAAATGGTTATGCTTGGCATTGCGCCGAGAATTAACGGCTATGCAGGTACGTTTGGTCATACCGTTCCTGTTAGTGGTGAATATACGCCAGAACAGAGAAAGTGTCTAATAGATATGATTGAAGTTATGCGCGACGTTAAAGACGCCCTTAAAATCGGCAATACAGGCAGAGAAATAGACAAAGCAGGTAGAGTTCTTTATGAAAAGGGCGGATATCTAAAATATATCGTTTGTCCGTTTGCGCACACTATGGGCTTAATGGAAGCAGAAGCACCTTTCTTTGGACCGAATAGTGACGACAAGATTGAAAAGAATATGATAATAAACGTTGACGTATCTTTCTTTGGTCACCCCACTCTCAACGGTCTAAGGGTAGAAACTTGCTACGTTATAACAGAAAACGGCGCAGAACCACTTTGCCCGTGGTTTGAAGAGGAATTATTTAACTATGTAAAATAATTAAATAAAAGCCGTGAAATGCGTCGCATCTCATTGTTCCGTTCCGTGTTGCTTGGGTTGTGTACGGACGTACACGCCCTTTCGCAATACTCACGCGCCTTGATCTGCTTGCATTTGACGACTTTTATGACATCACTTAAATAGTGGCACATAACAATAAAAAATATTAAAAGGAAATAATAATTATGGAAAACGGAATTAACGGAAAGAAGAATTGGGTGTTCTGTGACGGTGATTTGCCACCCCACGGCGACAATCCTAACTTTTTAGGACACGAAGCACTTATGATAACTAACGTCGGTAAAGAAGACGCTCATATCAGAATTAAAGTGTTGTTTGAAGATAAAGAGCCTTATGATAAAATTACTATCGACTTGAAAGCTGAAAGAACTACTTGTTTAAGGCTTGACTACCCGATAGGTAAGGAAAAATATCAAATACCTTTTGGTCAATATGCTCTGCATATTATATCAGACGTGCCAGTTTGTGCTTGCTTTGGTAGGCTTGATGTTCGCCAAGATAATATGGCGTATTACAGTTTAAGTGGATATTCTTTCTAATAATAAAACAACGAAAAAGCCTAGTGGCAAAAATTTAGCCACTAGGCTTTTGTTTTTACTTTTAATTAAACAAGGCTTGTTTTATTCAGTATAATTTTGCTGACGTACCCAAGCCCTAATGAAAACGCCGTGCCGCCAACTACGCAGAGAACGGGGTTAAGGATAGTAGCGTTTAGGGGTGTGATAAGCGGTATCATCATAAACAGGAACGATCCAACGCCGAACGAGCAAACTAGTGATAACCAAGTTCTTTGTTTTGCAGCAACGCTTAGAGCAAGGTATATCGGAACGAAAACCGATACGAGTAAAACCTTGGCGAAAAAACAGAATAATAGGTTAGAAGAATTTACGCCGTCACCTGTGTTAAAAGAAAGACCTGATATTGCTCCACCTAAGAACGCGCCGATAAAGAAAGCTACAATCATGCCTGCACCACAAACCATACCGATAAGGGTTTTTGATATGACGTAATCGGTTTTACAAGAACGCACGGTAAATAGGTTTTTCGAATATCCACTCTTAAAATCGTCAGACACGAAAAGGCAAACGAAAACGGCGATTGCAAAATATACAAGATTGATATTGCACATAGCAGTCATATCCATAGCGGGCGCGGCGTTCGCGCTAGCACCTGATACCGTGCCGATTATTTGCCATACGTTATCAAAGCCTTCCATAACCGTTTCTACACCCGTTTGCGGATTGACTGAAACGCTACCTTCCATCATGGTTACCATAACAAGGATAAGTATAGGGGCAATAAGTGATGCGCCTATCATTATATAAATAAGCGGCATAGTAAACGCCCTTTTAAAGTCCACGGCAATCATACTTTTTAGTTTGTTCCAAAAAGTTTGTTTTTCGAACGTGATTTTTTGCATATTATCTTACCCCCTTTTGGTTCATAAGGTCGATATAGTATTCTTCAAGGCTAATCTTAGCGGTGTTTAAGTAGTTTACTAAAATGCCTTTTTCATAAAGGAAAGCTACTACCGCTTCGGGATTTTCCGCATCGTAAATTCTGAGTTGACCGTTTTCCGCTTCTTTTACTTCTGAGAAGTTTGTGAGTAGCAATGCTTTGGCTTTATCGTTATTAGACGTGTTTATAGCCACGAAAGTTCTGCAACTGTTTTCTAATTCTTCCGCCGTCATTTCCATAATCATTTTGCCTTGACGAATAATACCGTAATGTGTTGCAACCTTTTCAAGTTCACCTAAAACGTGCGAAGATATAAGCACGGTGGTTGAATAATTCTTGGTAATATTGCCGATAACTTCTCGCATTATGCGCATACCGTCGGCGTCCAAACCGTTGATAGGTTCGTCAAGGACTAAGAGTTTAGGTTCGCCAAGCAGAGCCATAGCAATACCGATACGCTGTTTCATACCGAGAGAACAGTTTTTATACTTATTGCCTGCACTTCCTTCCATGCGAACGGTCTTTAATACCTTGCGAATTTCTTCTTCGGGGTTCTTTAACGAAAGGTTAGCCGCTTGTAACATAAGGTTATTCCAAACGCTGTAGTTGGGAAAGCAACCGGGTGCTTCGATAAGTACGCCGATTTTAGCCCTTACGTAGTCGTCTTGATAATCTTTGCCGAACAGTTTTATTTCACCGCTGCTTGGACGGATAAGACCGCATATCATTTTTTCGGTAGTGGATTTTCCGCTGCCGTTTTCGCCGATAAATCCGTAAACCGAACCTACGGGAACGGTCATATTAAGACCGACGACAGCCTGTTTTTCACCAAAGTTTTTGCATAGATTTCTAATTTCAATAGCGTTCATATTCTTCTCCTTAATAAACGTCGCTCTTATCGAGTACGTGAGTGCCTAATAGGTTATAAATAACCGTCCAGGCAAGGGAAACGGCAATGCAGTTTAGTATGGTCAAAAAATTTCCTGATAGGCAAGCAAAAACCGACGAGCCATACAAGAAGACGTTAAGTATAGGTGAAGAACCGACTATTGCCGCCGCGCCGATTATTAAAATTCCCGTTCCAAAAAAGAAACAAGACAGTATCGATATTCCAAAATATCTTCTGAAAATAACGTTCAAGAAAGTGTATAGACTTGCCCAGCCCAAACTCATAATGATTTTTCCAAACAAGGCAGCTAAAAGCGAGCCGAAGTTTACGCTAAAATCCGTGCCGGTAAGTCCGCCTGCTATTATTGCGCCAAAAAGATACGAAACGCACATTGCCGCCATAGCAAAGGCGCAAGACAAGGTCTTTGATAGCATATAATCGCCTTTTTTAGAGTGGGTGGTAAATAATTGTTTTACGTATCCACTTTTATAATCGTGACCGATAAAGATTGAAACCATTATTCCGCCGAAAATGAAAACCATATTCATATTAGCGTATTCGCCGATGTTCGATACGACGTATATAGGCGTATTTGCGGCGACGGCTTGCCAAACGTTAGTAAACAGCGGCTCGGAAACCGAACCGTCGGGCGCAGGCATACCCGTCATAGCAATCAGCATTGCAGGAATAATTGCCGCTATACCTAGGAAGATATAAAGTAAAGGCGTGTGGAATAGGCGATAGAAGTCCACGCCGAGCATACTCTTAATGCGCTGAATAAAAGTTGGGGACTGAAAAACTAATTTATTTTCGTTTTGCATTTATTTTTCCTCCTTTCTGCTCATAAGTTCAACGTAGTATTCTTCAAGACCTATCTTGTTTTTCTCTATCATACTTATAACGTGACCGTTTTTAAGTAGGTGTTCTACTATTGACTCTACGTCGTTTACGTCGTAAACCTTTAATATATCGCCGTCGATTTTTACGCAATCGAATTTTTGTTTAAGCACCTTTTCCGCGCCTAGTATATCTGCGGTTTTTAATGATACAAAAAGACGCGACCGACTTTCCATCTCTTTTGCACTTAATTCCATAATCATTTTGCCTTGGCGGATAATTCCGTAATGGGTTGCTATTTTTTCAAGTTCGCCTAGGATATGCGAAGATATAAGTACGGTAGTGGAATATTTTTGGGTAATCTCTACCAAAATTTCACGCATCATACGCATACCGTCGGTATCAAGTCCGTTGATCGGCTCATCTAGAATAAGCAGCGCAGGGTCGCCTAAAAGTGCCATCGCAATGCCGATTCTCTGTTTCATACCTAGTGAGCAAGACTTAAACTTTACGCTAGCAGAGTTTTCCATACGCACGATTTTAAGCACTCTATCAATCTCTTCTTCGGGGTTTTTAATGCCTAGGTTTATCGCTTGCATTTTAAGGTTAGTCCAAACGGTAGAACCGGGGAAACATCCAGCGTTTTCTATCAGCGCGCCAACCCTTACTCTTCTGCCTGCGTCGGTATAAGCTTCCCCGAAAAGTTTAATTTCGCCTTTGTCGGGAACGAGAAGTCCGCATATAAGCTTTTCGGTAGTGGATTTTCCGCTGCCGTTTTCACCGATAAAACCGCATATTGAACCTATCGGTACAGTCATATTTAGGTTATCAACCGCATACAGTCCTCGAAAGCTTTTGGAAAGATTTCTTATTTCAATAGCGTTCATTTTAATTCTCCTTTTTTATAAGTCGAGTTTATTATATATAATCGTTGTTAGAGAAAATTTACGGAATTGTAAAACTATTGTTAAAATTTTATGCCATTATAATTTGCCTTTTAATTTATAGCATTTACTTGTATTTTGAAAAAGGTTTTGATATAATAATTTCGATAGGTTACCGACTTGTATTTTTCTTGGTAGCCCAAAGGAGAAAACGTATGATACTTGCAATAGGTGAAATACTTGCCGATATGGTCGGGGAAACTAAAGACGGCGTTTTGACCTTTAAGTCCTTTTGCGGCGGCGCGCCCTTTAACGTTGCGGTAAACGCTAAAAACGCAGGTGCAAAGGTTGGATTTATCGGTA
>SVHN01000008.1 GCA_015055805.1 Clostridiales bacterium | reverse complement strand
AGCTGAGATACAAGCTAAATCAATCAAAGCTATTTATGACTACTACTATGACTTGGCTCTGGAAGACTTAACTGGCGAAGATATGGTTAGCGAAAAAGATAAATTATTTTATAGCGCAATACCTATAGAAAAATTAGCTTTAATTATAAAAACTGCTAGAGCGTTTGAATCAGACAAAGACGACAATGGTAAAACTATTTCTGGCTCTAAGAAGAAAAAAGTGCAACAATATGTCGCTAATCTGGAGCTTACTGCTGCAGAAAAATATATGGTTATGGGCTATCTAGGTTATAAGAATAGCGTTGGCGAAGGTAAAGTTAGAGTTTATATTCAACGATTACAACTTACAAAAGCTGAAAAAGAAGCCCTTCTCGAATATTGTGGCTATGAAGCGAAGAAAAAAGCAAGGCGTTAAAACCTTGCTTTTATTTTTTGAATACATAATCCAGAATAACAAAATCTTTAGTAAAAAAGGTGTTCGGATTATGTGATATTGGCGGAGAAAGAGGGATTTGAACCCTCGCTGCGCTTAACACACACTACTCCCTTAGCAGGGGAGCCCCTTCGGCCTCTTGGGTATTTCTCCGTATAAGTCAAATTCTTTTTTGTTGTATTCAGTTTTTTATTGCTCGGCTCACCTGCTAAGGTTCCGCAGCAGGGGGACGACGCGTTTACAAAATGTCCTGTGGACGTTTTGTAGCCAAAGTCCACGAGTGCCCTTATAGCACGAGGGCGGGGTCGCCTCGGCCTCTTGGGTATTTCTCCGTAGTTCTTTTGCAATTTCTTTTTAATTGCTATGATATGTTATCACAAAAAATTGTATTTGTCAAAGTATTTTTTATAATTTAAAAATTTTTCCCATAAATTATCGTGCAATTTTCGATAAATGTCTTCGATTAATATAATTTCGTCCTGCTCAGGTTGTAATTCTTCTATATTTTCTTCTTTTGGTTTTGCCTTGCCGTTTATCACAAGTCCACGAATAGGTTTATATTTATCCGAACGAATTTTTCTTATCTTGCTCGTCTTTCCGTCCTTAACCGTTAAAAGATATCCGTCGCTCGTGATACCTGCCTTACTATACTTAACAAACATCTTTTCCCCTTCGTAAAGTTCTGGATACTCACCTTTTTCGTCGTCTATCTCTTCTTCCTTGGGCGCAGGGATTTCCCCCGTTACCACACTCTTCGTCCTATACTCTTCATTAAGCGGTTCGCCTATAATCTTTATGGTTAAAGTCTGCCCGTCGGCAATACTATTAATTATAATGGGATTATGCGTATTATTTATAAACCTTAAATCCGCCCAACCCGAATTTACCATAGCATCAAAAGACGGTGGAACGTAGCTTACCGCTAGGCTATGCGGATGAAACTCGGTTATCTCTAAGCCTGCTAATAAAAGTGCGTTATACATAGTAGTAGATACCTGACAAACGCCGCCGCCCACGCCGTCTACAAACTCACCATCAACGATAATCTTGGCGTTTTTATATCCCCTTTGTTCGGTGCGTTCGCCAACCGTCGCGTTGAACGAAAACTCCGCTCCAACGTCCACCAAAACGTTATCGAGTGATTTTGCGGCAAGATATACGTTGTGTTTTCGCTCTGCCGTAGACGTTTTATACTGTGTGGAAAACTTAGAACGTTCAACCAAGTCTTGCGGTCTTAAATCGTAAAACGGCATTGCCGCAGCAGTAGTTGGCTTAATGCCGAAAATAAAAACAAACAACGTAACGACACACAATATAAAAGATAAAATTTTAGTGCTTTTTCTTATCAAACCGCCTTTAATCATAAACCTATAAATCCTTAAAATAAGTATGGGCATAAATAGGCGTTTAATACTCTCACTCTGACAAAAAAGAAAAAGCGGTGAAATTCACCGCTTAAGAAAAAAATTGTTTATTTAGATTTTGGATATTGTTTTTTGGGAACGTTTGCGTACGGTACGACCGTATGAACGGGCAAGTCTTTTGCTAGTGACGTAATCTCTGTCATAAGATACTCGGTTACCCTTGCCCTTTCTTGGGTGTTATCAGTCGTATGGTCATACGTTATAGGTTTACCGAACACTACTTTTTTGAGTTTAGCGGCGTTATAGGTTGGAACAAACGAAAGGTCTTTGCCCGTCTTTGAATAATAAAGCCTTGCTAAATCTATAAACTTATCCTGAAAGGCGTTTATTATCTCGTTATAACTATCTATCTTTTCAGGGAAAATAATGACGTTTTCGCCCCTTTCAAGAGCCTTTACGCTTTCTTTATAGGTATTTATAATTCGCATATCCCTATAAACGGCTACGCAGTCTGCATTTTTGAAAACGTAAGCAAACGGCGCGGCAATAAGATGAGAAAGCATTTTATAAAACCACTTGCTCCACTTTGGCTTAAACGACCAAAAATCTTTATACGCGTATGCAGGGACTTCCTTTTTATTCATCATTTCGCCCGTGCACCAAATAAGTTTTTTTGTAGGGAAAAACAGTTCCGCATCAAGCGGTCCATGCATTTGCGCGTGGTTCATAACGATAACCGACGGGTTTTCAGGTAGATTTTCCTGTCCTAAAAACTCACGCTTTCTATAAAAAATCCGTATTATAAATCTTATTATTTTAAAAAGTAAAGGTTTCTTTTTCATTGCCGTCTAAATTATTGTTGCTCTTCCCCTACGTCCTGATTATCGTCCGTTTTTTCGTTATCGACTACTTTTATCTTTTCTTCCCTTGTATCGCAAGAATTTCTGTAAACCACGAAACGGGTATATAAAAATTCTAGGACGAAGTTACATAAAAGCGTGCCTATAAACACAAGGTCTTTTGCGAGTTCCTGATTAACGCTTGAATCGACTATAATCGCGCCCAAAACGATTGATACGGGCGCAAAAACCGCGTAAAAGGCAAGCACTAAAAGCATTGCAACTTTGACGTTGTTAGCCGCCTTAAAGGTATATTTTCTGTTTACGGTAAAATTCCAAACGACCGATAGTAAAAGGCTAGGCGTGTAGGCTATAACGTAGTCTTGCCAACTCTCTTCAGGAAAGGTAACGAAAATCCTTATAAGCGCGTAAACGCCTGCCTGAATAAGCCCTGCGCTTATGGATATCAAAGTAAACTTTAAGGTTCTTAAAAATTCTTTCTTAGTGTTTTCTTTCATTATTAGATATCCTTTTTATAGCAACGGCGACGTTTGTGTTTTCTGACGTCAAAGTATTTCCACATTGCCTGAACGTCTTCGTTAAGTTCAAGTTCCGGACCCGATTCGCAAATCTTAACGCCGTTTTTAACGCAAGCGTTTATCATATAATCCATAATTATTACGGGGATACCTTTCATTTGATACTCAGGTTTAACGGCAATAAAGAACATTTCCAAGGTATCGTTTTTGCCCCTAAGAGCCTTTAACATTCTAAACAGTCCGAACGGAAGAAGTCTGCCGTTAGACTTCTTTAACGCTTTAGCAATGGACGGAACGAGCACGGCAAACCCGACGATTGCGCCGTCCTTGTCCTTAACTGAACATATGTAATCAAGATTCACTAGCGGAATATAATCGCTTATGGATTTATTTATAACTTCGTCGGTTAAAGGAACTGTTCCGTAAAGTTTTGAAAAGGCAACGTCAATGACCTTAAACGCTTCAAACGCCTCGCCAAACAGTTGCTTTCTGTCTGTGTATGTAACAAGTTTATAGTTGCCCTGTCTTTGCAAAAACGCGCTGAGTTTTTTAAGTTTTTCGTTGGGTTTATCCGAAACTAAAAGTTGATATTCGACCCAGTCCACTTCCTTAATAAACCCAAGTTTTTCCATATGGTCTTTATAGTATGGGAAATTATAAAAGGTTATGGACATATTAAGTTCATTATACCCTTCAATAAGCATACCCGAGTGGTCCATATCGGTAAAGCCCATAGGCCCAACAACGGTAGTTAGTCCGCTTGCCTTTCCCCACTCGATAACGGCGTTAATCAAAGCCGCCGACACTTCGTAATCGTCGATAAAATCAAAGCGAGTAAACCTTATGTTTGAAGTTTTCCATTTTTCGTTTGCAGCGTGGTTGATAAGCCCTGCAATTCTGCCGACGATCTTTTTATCCTTTACCGCTAAAAACAGTTTGGTATCACAAAATTCGTATGCAGGGTTTTTACCTTTGGTAAAAGTATCCATTTCGTCGCCTAATAAAAACGGAACGAATTCGGGAACTTTTTTATAGAGTTTGTTTGGGAAAGTCGCCCAAACTTTTAATTCTTTTTTGGTTTTTACTTCTTTAACTATTACGCCCATTTGTGTTCTCTTTTAATTATTTATAATCGTTCAAGGACTTGCCGTTAATCTTTGGTGAAACGATAAGCCCAATCGTTCCTGGCCCGCTGTGTGCCGCGGCGTTAATAGGTATTATTGCGTTTATAATAATAGACTTATCCACCACTTCGTTAAGCGCGTTCATAATACGGTCAAGTTTTTCCGCCGCCACGTCAAAGCTGATAACCGTATAATCATAATCCGCAACAGGAAAACGCTGTATTAAGGCAATAGCCCTATCAACGAAAGTCTTTTTAGTCTTTCGCGTCATCTCTTCTTTTATCAATTCGCCATCTTTAAGTGCAATAACGGGCTTAATACCAATAGCGTTACCTATTAGAGCAACCGCAGGAGAAATTCTTCCCCCGTTTTTTAATGCGGTAAGATTTTCTGGCACGAAGAAAAAGTCCATATGCTTTTTCCTTTCTTCAATGGCATTAACTATATCGTCTATTGAAGTACCTTTCTCAACTTCTTCATACGCATAAAGTACGTTGTTCAACATTGCGGCACTTAGCGAATACGAATCTATAACCGTTACCTTTCCAGCAAAATGCTGTTTTGCAACGTTAGTGAACAGATTAAACATTGACGAAAGCTTACTCGATATAGTAAAGTGAATAACGTAATCGTATCCCTCGTTAAAAATATTTTCAAAGTAGTCTATAACTTCGCCAAGTGGCGGCGTTGACGTCTTTATGTTTTTGTTCGCACGCATACAACTGCCGAGCATCTCTTGATTAATCGTAACCCCGTCAAGATATTCTTTCCCGTCTATAATAACGTTAAGTGGGAAAATCTTTATATTGTAGTTGGTAAACGCTTGGTTTTTTATCAAACACGACGAATCCGCCGATATAAGCACTTTCATAACTTTCTCCCTATAAAACTATTTATCTTCTCTTTCTGCCAAAACTTCTAAATTTTTACTAATTAAGTTTAACCCCTTATAAAGGCACTCTCTTTCCTCGTCGGTAAGACCTAAACTTGACCTAGCAAGAACCTCGTCAACCTTTTCACACAAGAACTTACCTACTTCTTTACCTTTTTCGGTTAGCAGCAGCGGCGACTTATACTTTTTAGATTTGCCATCGGGTTTTTCTATATACCCATCGTTTTGCAAACTTTCAATCGAACGTGAAATTCCACCCTTATCTTCGTCGCACATATCGCACAGTTCAGTTGCCGTAAGCCCACCCGTCACATAAAGATAATATATGCACGAAACGTGCGGTGCTTTAAGATTAAAACTTGACATTACGTTGGTTTTAATTTTTCGTATAGAGCGGTTTATTTTGGAAATATAGATGGTAAAAGTTTGAAATCTCTCTTGCAAGGCACTTCTCCCTTAAAAATATTATCGCAGCTTCCATTTTACTACAATTTTTTTGTGTTGTCAACAAATCGCATTTATTATCTAAACGCGCAAACAAAAAAAGGTTTCTCCCTTTTTATAAGAGAAACCTTTTTCATTTTTTATTATTTTATGCAGTTTTTTCTTCTTTTTCTATCGGTTTTGCGTCGGGTGTACGCGCGCTAACCTTGCCTTCGGGGTTGATTTCACCAGCCTTAGACAATGCGACTTTTGTTAAGAACGGACCGATAAGTTCGTAAACTAATACTGAGAAGAGTATGATGTTTGCAACGATATCACCTACACCGACGAGTGCTTTTGCCTTAATCGCCATACCAAGCGCAACGCCTGCTTGTGGCAACAGCGTTATGCCGAGATATTTTCTGACGGTGGGTCGCGCTTTGACAAAGTTTGCGCTAAGCCCTGCACCGTAGTATTTTCCGAGCGAACGGAAAGCGATATAGCAAACGCCTATTAGCACTATCATAATATCTGTAAATACTGAAAGTTCAAGTTCTGCACCGCTTATTACGAAGAAGAGAATAAATATAGGCGCAGTCCAACGGTCAAGTCTATCCATAAGTTCTTCTGAGAAATCACAGAAGTTGCAGAATACCGTTCCTAGCATCATACATACTAAAAGTGAAGAAAATCTTACGTTTATGCTGCCGATATTAAATTCCAACATTGAAATTGCTACGGTTAAGAACACAAAAGCAACCGACATTGAAAGTCTTTTTGAACGAGAGTGGAAGAACTTTTCAAAGTAGGTTATCAAAAGTCCCATTAAAAAGCCTAAACCGAGAGATAGTACCACTTCAATAATAGGTTCAAAAATAACCGAAATAATGTCCACCGCGCCGTTAAGCATTGCCTTTGCGATACCGAACGAAATTGCAAACAGAACCAAGCCGACGGCGTCGTCGATAGCAACGACTGGTAAAAGCGTGTCGGTAACAGGACCTTTCGCCTTATACTGACGAACTACCATAAGGGTTGCCGCAGGTGCGGTAGCAGATGCAACTGCACCGAGAATTATTGCTGCGGGGAGCGGAAATTTATCGGGGATTAAAAAGTGCAATCCGATAAGCGCAGCGTCAACCACGAGTGTGGTGAACACCGCTTGAAATATACCGATTATAGTCGCGCTTTTTCCTATGGCTTTGAGTTGTGAAAGACGGAATTCGTTACCGATTGCAAAGGCAATAAAGCCAAGCGCAACGTCACAAATTATACCCATAGAATCGAGTTGTTCGCTACTTGTAAAGCCGAGTCCTGGGACTTTTAACGCGCCCAAGCAGTACGGACCGATAAGTACGCCTGCAACAAGATATGCGGTTACTGCCGGTAATTGAAGAAGTTTAGCAACACGGGACAACATAAGTCCTGCAAAAAGCGCAATCGCTAAACTGAGTAAAGTTTCCATAACTTTTTCCTACCTTTTGAATATTCTCGTTGATTTTAATACTTTAATGCTTATTTGTCAACGCTTTTAGGGCACTTATTAATAATATAATTATTAATTTTAGTTATACGTTGAATACTTCTTATATCTATGCGTAAAGGTTGTCAAAATGCGCGTTATCTGCTATAATTAGGATAAGGTAGGTGAAAATATGTATAATTTCTTCGTTACCGCTCCTGCGGACGGTGAATCGGTTTATAAAATTTGCGGATCGGACTATAACCACGTAAAAAACGTTTTAAGGCTAGGTATCGGCGACACCATTTTAGTAAGTTTTTCCGGTTCAAGCGACCTTTGCGAAATAGTCGAATTTAGTGACTGCGAAGTTATAGTAAAAATAGTCCAAAAAGATTATCAGGACACCTCGCTTCCTATCGGCATACACCTTTTTCAAGGACTTCCAAAAAGCGATAAGTTAGAACTGATTATTCAAAAAGCAGTTGAACTCGGCGCGGAATCGATTACACCCGTGGAAACTTCTCGCTCAATAGTCAAGATTGAAGAAAAGAAAAAGAAAAGCAAATTAGAGCGTTGGCAAGCTATTGCCGAAAGCGCGGCAAAACAGAGCAAACGAACGCTTATCCCAGAAGTTAAACAAGTATTATCTTTTAAAGCGGCGGTAGAAACGCTAAAAAACTTTGACCTTATTCTAATCCCCTATGAAAACCACAAAGGCATGCTTTCAACCGCAAACGCCCTAAAAGAAATAAAAAGCGGAATGAACGTTGCCGTATTTATCGGACCTGAAGGCGGTTTTTCCGAAGACGAAGTGGCGGCGGTAATTAAAGTCGGCGGAAAAAGTATATCGCTTGGGAAACGAATACTTAGAACGGAAACGGCGGCGGTAACGGCAATTGCAATGCTTATGCTACACTCTGAATTAAACTTTTAACAAACAAAAAACACTTCTTCATAGGTGCGTCACTCATAGGGATTTTTTAGACATTATAAAAGGATAGCAAAACTTTGCTATCCTTTACTTTTTGCTTTGCAAAACACACGGCTTTCTTTTGAAAGTATAGTGTGCTACACTTTTGAAAATTTTCCTCAAAAAATTACCCACAAAAAATATCAACTCGATAAATTGGAATTTGATTATTTGCAAAAATATTTTGGCTCAAATCCTTCCACTCGAATTTCTTTCATCATCTCCTTGAATTCCTTCGGATCAAAATCCTCGCTCATACAGAACACTTCGTAATCAACGCCGAGATAAGAAAGGAACAAGCCCGTTTCCTTGTATCCGTTTTTGAGATAGAATTTCCGTCTTTTTATTCGTTGGATATTGTTAGGTGCGGCTTCTTCAAGCATTTCAAAATCCACAACCTGTTTTTTATCGGGATACAATCTACGTAAGGTTTTTATGGCTCGGCTACCGTAGCCCCTTGCGCGGCAAGCGGAATCTATCGCCAAGAAGAAGAGATATGCAAGATTTTTATATGTCTGCACAACCATAAATCCTACGAAGTCCCCTTCGTCCGTCAAAGCCAAAAAGTCGAAGTTTTCTGCCTCTGACATTTCAACGAGCTTATCGGGTGCAAGATATTCCTCCGGCGGAAAGGCTTCCTTTGCCAAGGAATTTATTTGTTGCCAATATCGGCTTTCTTTTGTTATTTTCTCTGTATTCAGTTTCATACTGTCCTCCAAATCTATTTTATTATGATTTGAAAGACAATACTACCATTCTTCACTTCGTCCTAAAAACATCGACACACCTACAAATTCTTATTTATCGGTGAGTTTATTATAACATAAAATAAAATTTAATTCAATTTGTTTTTCGTGGCAAAAGAAAACTCGACTTATTAAAAGACGAGTTTTATGATTTATTCAATTAAAATCCCTAAGGGAAACGCCCATACTCAAAGAAGTGTTTTTTTGTGGTATTTTAGAAACCTAAGGTTTTTTCATCTATCTTTTTTATTTCCGCGCGAGTTTTATCCAGGTCGTTTTCGTTTATTCCTAAGGTCGAACAGATAACGGATAAAACCTTTCCGCCAACAGCCCTTACGCCTGCCTCTGTATTAAAGTGCGTCATATCGCTGTGGCACTCTTCGGGAAGATTTTCCGTTACGGCGTAAAGGTCGTTTATAATGGTATCCGTGTCTTTTAGTGCGTCAACCGCCACCTTATTATACTCTCTTATCTCGCTGTTATAACGCTTAAAATCGCCGCTATATTTCTCTTCCTGAACGGCGGTGTTTGTGGCAAAAATTATCTTGGCTTTGGGGAAGATTAGTCTTAATCTTTTATCTATTCTTGCAATAAGTTTTCCGTAAGTTTCAATAGGCGTTAAAGGTTCGTCGCCAAAAAGTCTTAGTGCGTCCCAAAGTCCTGCGTTATAATGTACTACGTCAACGTCACTAGGCCAACCGCCTGCGCCTTTCCACTCGTGAGCGTACCTTAGAACATATTCGGCAAAACGACAATTTTCATCAGGCGAATATATTTCGGCAATACCATCAAAAGAATCCCTTATAAACTTGTCGTATCCAAGTCTTATGGAATCACCTATCAGTACGATTTTTTTCATCAGTCTTTCTCCTTTAACCTTTTTCTTATCGTTTTTATTTTAGCATATATAAAAGTTATAATCAAGAATAAAATAAAGTTTATATAGATTATTTTTCTAGGTTTTATTCATAATAAAAGGGTATGCCGTACTTTAATTATCACGCCACCGCAAAAACGCTTATAAAGAAAGGAAAACTTTTGGGATATTATTTCACAGAAAAATATAACGCTATATCCCCTGCGCTAGTCCTTTTATTCGACGATAAAACCCACCCTGTTATGCCTATACGAGAATATAGATTTTCAGAATACTTAGATATATTACCAAAAGATAAACTTATTAAAAAATAAAAAAACGCAGTAGCCGAACTACGCCCTAAAAGAGCAGTTTGCTTGCGTTTTTTATTATATCTTTTTTGTTACTGATAAATTTTCTATCTTAAGAATATCAGTTCTTTTTCGCCCGTCTTAAAGTAATTTTCGTACATAGCAATTTCTTTATTTATCATAAATTCAACCTGACGAATCTTCCACTCGATATGCGCCTTATCGCAGGCGTAACCCATACTTACTTCGTACCCGATTGAAGAATCGTACTCAACTAGCGGAATACTCTTCTTTGCGTTTTCTATTTCTTTAAGCCCTAATTCTCTAGCTTGATTTAGAAGTGAAAGCATTTCTTCCTTGCTCTGTGCAATCTTTAACTTTTGACGAACTAAAAACATCTTTTTAACGTGAATATTCGTCTGGTACGTGCAAACGATAAACTTACCCATATTGATAAGTTTTTTTAGCGTTTCCGTTGGGTTTTCAATGGTTTCTAAAATATCCACGCCCTTTTGAATTTTAGATTTAAGGTCGGTAAACAACTCTATTTCAGGTCTAATCCTAAGCGCGTGCGGAGTATATCTACCCTTATCAAAATCCTTGTAGTCGGTCTCGGATATTCCACCGCCGAACATAACCTTATCGTCGTCAAGCCTAGGAATTTTAATAATTTTATTTAAGAATAAGGGATACGCCGTGCTTATTCTCATAACGCAATACTGTTCTTCGTCGTTTGCTGGATAACGCCTTATAGCATCGCTCCAAAGTTCAAACGCTTTTAAGCACTTATCCGTTTCGCCCGAAGAGAACGTGTCGACTATCGACCGTAAAATCTCGCTGGTATTAGGCGCGTTAAACTCAAACGCTTTCTTTGCAAAGTCGGTTATGAACGACGGAGTATAACCGTAGTGGTGGCACTCCATAAGTCCACAAAGTCCATACTTTTTATTACACTCTCTTATCGCATCAAAGCGTCTTTGCCACTGTTGCGGAAACGGTTCAAACGGCAAAACGCCGAAGTCCCACGTTCTTCCGCCCGTGTTGGTCATAGAATAAAGTCTTATTCCACGCTTTTTTGCAATCTCAGCCTCGCTTAAAAAATAATCGCCAGGACCTTCAAACGCAAGCGAATAGTCGCAAACCATCTCTTCTATTCCGTCTACGTCGTACTTTTGGAACATTTCAAACGTAACCAAAAGACTTATATCGGTAGGAAGTTGTTCTAACAGTTCAATTCTTTCTTTTTTAGGTGCCCAACCCCAGTTATACGTCCAGAAAACTATATCGGCGTCAGACTTATATTTTCTTATGGTTTTCTTGACAAGATTTAACCACTTGGGATAATCTCTACTTGGCCACCAACCAGGTGACGGTTTTCCGTCGGGAATATTGTCTGGTCCGTTATCGTAATAATGTCTTGCGGTAGTTCGCTCGTCCGAGCTTGGAAACTCAACCGATTCGCCTACGAAAACTATACCTTTAAGTTTATTGCTCGTCTTAAATACAGGACCGTATATAGAGTCGTAAATTTCTTCTGCGTTCTCATCTTCTGGTGAATTAAAGTTTTTAAGATAACTATAAGCGTAAACGTCGATACCGAATTTTTCCGCGCGGTCTATAATGTCGTTAAAGTCAACGAATCCAAGCCTATTTTGATTTGGCGCGCAAGTAAATAGAAGTATTGCATCTACGCCTTCCCTTGCAAGGTTTTGCAAGTATCCGTCGGGATAAACGTCTAAGTCGTATGCAGAGTGAACCATACGCGGCGAAAACAAGGGCTTATTCTTAAAACTGCCCTGTTTAATAAAAGGCGCGCGGTTTAACTTAACCATATCTTCAAGGTCGTATACCGCCTGTGCCGCACCACGCTCGTCAAATGCGCGTATAGTAATCTTGTTCTCTTCAACATCTATTACTCTGCCCTTATATGCGCATACGTCCCCTAAGCCGTCCTTAGTTATGCTAACGCTTATCTCTAAGCCGCCGCTATTTTTAACACCCAAGGAAATGTTTAAAAACTCCAAAAAATCTTTTTTGGAGTTTTCTATTACTATCGTGCTATCCCCTGTAAACTTTACACCGTCAAGTAAAGACACTTCATCTTTTTCTCTTGGGCGGTCTATTAGGTCTAAGGGATAGTGTGAATTTACTAGTTTATTTCTAAAATCATATCTGTTTTCAGCCATAATTTTACGCTAAATAATCCTTATATTCTTGTATAAATTTTATTACACCGCTTGACCAGCCGTGGCAGAAACTGTGACGGAAACCCTTATAACAATAATCGCCACGATCACCGTGTATATCGTCTTGACCTTTCTTTGGCATCTTATCAATACGCGACGCGTTTTTAAGCCACGCCATATTGAAATCTTCAAAGAAAGTGGTTGCGCCGATATCAAGCATTGCGCCGTAATACTCTTTCATAATATCTATTGCCATCTTAACGTCTCTAGATGCAATAGCCTTTAATATATAATAGCTCATAAACGTTGATATGCCTTCAGCACCGCCACGAATAAGCATCTCGTACTCTTGGTCGGAAATTTCCCCGAGTGCAAAATATTTTAAGGCTATTACCTGTTTCTTCTCTTTTACGATTATGGGTTTTTTCTTTAATTTAGCAATTAGTCTTTCACAAACCGAAATGTCTTTATCAAACTCTTTCAATACTTCAAGAGCAAGGTTTGCCGCAAAAATATTTATAGCGCGAACACCTGCTTCTCTATCTTCCGAGGCTTCACATGGCCAGTCAACAAATAGATAGTTAAACTTAAAATCACCGTTTTCGTCAACAAAATCGTCAAAACGTTTTACGAGTTTTTCGATTTTATAAAGGTTATCCATTATAAAATCTTTTGCGCCCGTCAGTTTGTAATAATCTACAACGCAAATTACCCACCACATAGAATAAGCAGGAATACCGTTCATCCACAAGGTGTCGGGCGTAGCGTCACGCACGAGTTTTAATGAGTTTTCCACTCTGTCAAGACGTCCGTAAAGGGTTGTTAGCGCAAGCATTTCGGGGTGCATATCGCCTATCCAAACCAATCTATCGCGCTTAACGCCGTCCCAAACGTATTCGCCTGCCGCGCAGAGATCAACCGTACGCTTTGCGGTGTCGAAAATGTTCTTTACAAGTTTGTCGCTGCCGTTATATCTATAAACGGTTTTCTTAACGAGAATATTGTTTTCGCAGAAAACGTTTTGAATAACGCCATTAACGTCGTCAAGAAAATCTATTCTTACAAATCTAAACCCAGCGTCGCCAAACTTAGCATTGCTGAAAAACGATAGATTTACCGTCATATCACGAACGCCGTGATCGTTGCACGCCCCCTTCTCACCGAGTTCAGCACAGGTTTCAGAAACACTTTCACCAAAGCGTATTCTAACGGTTATATTCTTTTTATCTATCGCGCCTGTAATTATCCTTATTCCGCCGTTCATTTCTTTGCCGAAATCAAGAATAATATATCCTGTGCCGTTAAAGATAGTGTTTTGATTTTTCCAATCTAGATCGCTACGCAAAACGGGTTGAACTGGCTTTTTTATTTTAAGGTTCTGTACGTCTACAAAGTTTTTTGCGCGTACTATTTTTCTTGGCAATATCGTCTGTAACATATTGGTCTCCTAACGACTTAAAATCATATCAACATTTTATCTTAACGTCTAATATAAGTCAAGCAATTATTAAAATTTGTGTTTTATTATTTTGTCGGTATAACCAACACGCCTTCACCAGATTTAAGCGATACGGTTATCTTTCCGTTATCCGTTTGCTTATCTTCCCTAACGCCTTCTTTAACCACCATAACCTTAGTTACGTCCCCTAAATCAAAGGTAACTTCGTTTATAACGCCCGCAGTTGGCTCGGTGTAGTTTACAGCCATATACGCGTACCCGTCGTCCGACACGAATTCGCTAACGATAGCGTCTGCCGTACTTTCAAAACATTTAAGCACAGAAAAATCACTAGGTTCAAAAGCCGTAACGGTATTAAACGCGTTTACGTTGTGCTGATCGACAACTTTCGTCCCAAGACTTGTTTTTGTGCTTACCCAGTCGTATTTTAAGATATATTTACCGATAAGGTTTACACGCCTATTCGCCTCTTTAACCCAGTCGTACATAGGCACGTAGGTATCCTGTTTTTCCTTGTTGCGCAAAATACCGTCAACGTTTCCCACGTATTTATAGTATTCTAGCATTTTTGCGCCGAAAGCAATGGCAAAATTGGTTTGGAAAATTATGTCTTCCAAGCATTCGGGCGTACGGATATGCAGCCCTTTATCTTCAACTAGTTGAATACAAAAACAAGTGCGAATATCGTGACCTTCTTGCTTTAAGGTCTTAGAGCGATCGGCTATTAGGTAATAATCCTTTAACGCGCTTTCTTTTATGTGGTAGCCGTTTTCGTCAAACGCTACGGGATAGTGGTCGGTTGAAAGGCTTTTTTCCCCTTCAACTTTTTTCAACACGGTCTTAATATAAGTATCGAGATATTCTTCATATTTGGGAACTTGTTTGTGTACTAGTCTCATACCGTAATCCTGCAAAAGATTAACGTGGAAAATAGTGTTTTCGTCACGACCATACTTGTTGTACCAAGCCACTTGCTTTTGAAGTTTTTCTATTGTTGTAGAACCATACCAGTCAACGTAATAAAAACTAGGCTCGTCTGCAATATAAAAGCCTTCAACCTTTCCCTTAAACTCGTCGGTTATTCCGTCGTAATAGTCTGCGCTGTTTCTGCGCATGGTGCGAAGAACTACTTTAAGCCCTGCTTTATGCGCAGCGTCTATGTAGGAATAGTAATCGTCTGTAACGCCGCCGCCTTCTTTATCTCTAACGACGTAGTCTTCGGTGTGGTTATAATAAGTAAAGCCTGCCTCGACGTATTTTTTCAACCTTTCTTCGGTAGCCATAGGCGGAACGTCTGCAAAAATAATAAACTTGTCTTTTTCCTTAAATTTCTTATTAGCCATAAGATTAGTCTCCAAAAAATTTATGCCTAACGCGACAAACACTTGCCGCGTTAGGTATAGTCTTTAATTAATTATTTGTTTGATCGCCATCCATTACCCAAGCAATATAAACGACGTTTGTATCCTGCGCAGCACTATTCGCAAACAAGAATTCAATCGTATCTTTCTCGCAGTTAGACTGATCTAAAGTCATATATTGCCAAGTGTTAGACGCCGTGAACGAAGTAGAACCACCCGTAATCTTATTTATTTCTTCGGCAGTAGAAGTCCCTGGGTCAACGAACCACATTGTTACTGATCCTTTTTCAACCATAAACTTTATAGTCATTTTTCCCGTAGCACTAGCCTTCGGTAATTTTATTTGAATATTTCCACGCTTAGAGTCATTATTGACCGAAGTAACTTTTAAGACGTTGTTTTCCACCGTTTGATTAATATCTGCGTGTGATTCAAGATATTCTGCCGTTATACCCGCCGCTTTATTTGTAGCATTTTCTGAAACCATTGCCAAAGCTTCATATTTTTCGCTTGAGAAGTCCGCCAGATAATCACCAGTAAGACTTGCTGCAAGTTCTGCTTTAGTTGCAACTAAGTCTGCCTCTTTTAACGCTGCTACTTGGTTACCTTCCATAATAAGCGAAACGTAAACGATTTTAGTTGAAGATACGCTTGTGTACGTTCTAAAATCTACGTAGTTGACTGCGTCTTCGGCGTATCCCGACGGAACTGCGTTATATGCAGAAACGTGTATTGTCTGCCACTTTCCTATGCTGTTAGTAACGTTAGTCTGCCCATTTGCATCAAATATTTCCCACTTACTTGCGCTCTGCGCGTACGGGTTGAGAATTTGGAATATCGACTGCGTTGGGTCGCTCATTTGAGCAATCATAAACCTTATTGTAAAGCCAGTACTTCCTATCGCTTTTGGCAGAGCAATTGAAAAACCTCCGTTTCTAGTCGTCGCCGTTATTTTAAGAACGTTATTTTCGCCCTGATAACTACTTAAATATTCTGCTGAAAGTGACGACGCAGCATAGTAATTACTATCACCCGCACCTATTTCAGCATACTTTTGATTGCCGACCAACAACTCGTATTTTTCATTTGAAAAATCTGCAAGATAATTGCCTGTAAGATTTGCTGCTAATTCGGTTTTAATTGGTACAATATCTTGCTGTTTAAGATAATTAACCTGATCGCCTTCCATAACGCAACCGATATAGAGAATATTCGTATCGCCTACGGCGCTGTTTGCAAACAAGAATTCTATACAATTCTTTTCTGCCTCCGACTGGTCGATAGTAACGTAATTCCAAGTTGTTGAAACTGTATATTTAGAAGATCCACCCGTAATTGACATAATTTCGGTCGCATTTGTGCCTGGGTCGATAAACCACATGGTTTCAGAGCCTTTTTCGACCATAAACTTGACGGTCATTTTACCAGTAGCACTTTCTTTAGGAAGATAAATTCTAACGTTACCTCTCTTAGATGAGTTGTTAGTGGTGGTAATCTTCAACACACCGCTATCGGTAGCACCTATCGAATCAGCATAACTTGTAAGGTATTCTGCTGTTATAGTGGACGCCCTGTTTGGGGGAACACTGTATGCTGCGGCGTTAACGTAATTCGTACTTGAAAAATCTGCCAAGTAGTTGCCCGTTAAACTCGTTGCAAGCGTATCTAACGTCGGCTTAACGTCCTGATATTGCAAGTCTGCACGGTGATCGCCGTTCATAATATCAGCAAAATAAACTTCGGTCACTATATCTTCCGCCTTATTTGCGCCGTCATAAACCAAGACTTCTATGACGTCTTTTACTGCTGATGCCGAGTAAGGGATATAAACGTATTGCCATACGCCAGCCATGCTGCCGAGCGGTTGATTTACCATAATAAGCGCATCGTCACTAACCGATTTTTCCGATCCCGTAATAGCAGGATTTAACCAGTAGAAAAAGTTTACGCCCGTCTGTTTAATCATAAATTTAACGGTTATTCCATCGGTGCAAGTCTTAGGTAATTTAATCCTAAAATCGCCTACACCGTCAACGTTAGTCTTTGAAACAACCTTTAAGACGTTGCTTTCATCATCATACGTCGGTAGGACTTCTACGTCCAAGTCGTTCGCTACTCTTCCTTTGCGGAAACTCTTTTCAACAGAAAGTTCATATTTTTCGCTATTAAATTTAGCCAAATCGTTTTCGCCGAACGTACTTCTATCGACGTTGACGAAACGCGAATAATAATTACTTGCTATATAGCGTGTATCGTTTGAGATAGCGCGAACTCTAATTTCTGCATCGGGGTTTTTAACCGTATAATTGTTATCGTCTACAACGGTCGTAACGCCGTCTTCAATCACTTCGTATCCATTTGCGCCCGTTATACCGTTCCAAGAAAGGACGTTGCCGGTAAGATTATATCCCGTAACTTCAGGAAGTTCTTCAGCAAGACCTACCGAATCGATATAAAGCACTATTTCTTCGTTTACGTATGGACCAGTTCTTTCACCGAAACAGATTTGATATTCGCTCAAATTTTGGTCACCGAGTTGATAGTAACCGTAATCAAGCTGACTATTAGATACTACTGCATAGTTC
Source organism: Clostridiales bacterium (assembly GCA_015055805.1). Lineage (GTDB taxonomy): Bacteria > Bacillota > Clostridia > Christensenellales > Borkfalkiaceae > UBA1259. Next base: position 67,118 of record SVHN01000008.1, on the reverse strand, counting down.
CATTGACCTGGAACGGTTTTGCATACTACTGTGTTTACCGCTTCTACGCCACGGTTCTTTCCATTATATTCTTGGTTTTGCCAAGTAGACGCGCCTACTCTTATCGAAGAAACGCTGTTTGGTGTAAAGTATTTAACAACCAAACTCTTACCGTTTGCGTCAGCTTTGGTGCTATCACCAAAAAGCTTAAACTTAAACGCACCGCAAGAACTTCTATTTGGCTCTGCCGTGACTTTAAGCACCCCTTTTGCGCCTTCGAATTCTTCAAGCCACTCTTCGCTAAGCTGAGTATTCGACCAGTAGCTTGACGCGTGACCACTAGATGCCGTATTGACGTATCCTGGTTCGTCGTAATCTGCAAGGTAACCATCATCTAGAGAAGTATCCACCCAGTTAGGATCTTTTGCGTTCCAAGATGCGGTAAACTCGTTATAGTTACCGTGTATATCGTAAACGCCTAGAGTATAAGTAAATCTACCTACCGCAGGAACGTAATACTTATCACCCGGAAGAATTCTAACGCTTTCAAGTTTATTGTCATCGCTAGTTAAATCGGTATCGAGAACTAAATTCTGTTCTATTTTATCGTTGTCAAGCTCGGAAAGGTCGTTAGGGAAAATCATTGGCAGAGTGTATCTAGTACCAAGAAGTTCGTTGCCGTCCGCGTCTTTAGCGAAAATTCTTCTACCCTTTTCGTCAAGTTTAACTTGGTTATTTTCGTCTAGTTCGTAAACTGCATCAAACCATACGTCGTACGCGCGTGACGCAACGTCAAACTCCGGTTTAATACTATCCACGACGTCGAAAGTTTTAGTGTCGTGCTTAGAGCCTTTAACGTAAGTGACCTTCCACTCTCCTACAACGTCACAAAAAACGCCGGGGAAGGTACTGCTAACAACGTTCTGTTTTTCTTCGCCTTTCTCCTCATAGACGGGTGAAGTAAAGATATAAGTGACCTTTCCCGTCTTTACGTCTTCTTCGGTGATTTCAGGGAAAGCGTCGTACGGAATTTCCGCATCGGTCATATATTCAAACTGTAAATCAAGCGAACCTGACGGTGTCCTATCCACGTCTAGCGGATCTTTTGCGCAACCGCTGGCAAGCGCAAAACACGAAACCGACAAGATCGAAAGTGCAATAAGCAAAATTCTTTTGAACTTGTTCATATTGAAACTCCTTATTTTTTTCTTTTTTCGCGGTAATTATTCCACGAAAAGGTTATTAGGAAAGTTCACCCATAGCCTTATTATAAGTTTCCATATCCTTATTCCAAGAACTCTTCAACTGATTTTCAACGTCAGCGAATTTAAGTTCGTTAGACGCATTGTTATAGAAGAACGCAGATAATCTACCGCTAGGAATATGATACCATTTTACGTTTACGTGAAGATTAAACAAATCGTCAACGTGCGCAAAGTCAACGGGAATAGAATCGTTAGCTAAAGCGTTACCTTCTTTTATAAATCTTGAAACTTCGGTTTCAAGTTCACCTTCTACACTACCTAAGGGCATCATTTCAATACCGCCGGTTGCTTCTGCTGAAACCTTTTGAGCGCGGTCACTTGCAAAGTATGCTAAAACCGTATAGATAGCATCTTTTTTGGACGCGTCTTTCATCTTAGGTACAACCATATTAGAGTAAGCGGAAGTCATAGTAATCTTTCTTGCTTCGTAAATAGTATTAAAATCTTCTTCGGTCAATGCGTCGATACCACTTACTGCCGCTTTTGTTTCGGCGTAGTCTTTGCCCTCGTCGATTGCTCTTATAATTGCAGCGAGAGTAGCGTCGTTCATTTTGCCTTCGTATTTTTCGTTGTCACCAACGAAAGAAAGTTTTTTAACGATTGCGCTTGCTACTGGTACTTTCATAACGCCGTATTCACACTTTTCAACCGTACCGTCTTCAACCAAAGGTTCAAGCTCGGTTTCAAGCCAAGACCCGATAAACATAAATCCTGTCTTTTCTTTCATCGTTCTATATCCTGCGCCTGCAAACACCTTGTCGTTATCAAGGTAGTTTAATTCTGAACTTGCGCGATGAATATAGTCGTTATCCGCTTTTAAAAGTGTACTGATAATTTCGTAGGTATCTTCGATCTTTTCCTTATTTTGGGTAAGAAATTCAAGACCGTCGTTAGCGTCTTCGTCACGAACCCACTTTTTGTCCGTTTCGTTATAGTAATTGCCTTTGTAGAAGTTCTGATATCCTTCCTTACCAACTAATTGAGCAAACCAAGCGGGATACAAATATTCAAGATAGTCGCCGCCGCCGATATCTTTTATTGCCGCGGAAGTAAGATATGCGCCTTCCTTAAACATCTCGTCGCCAAAATCAAAGAATTCTTCGGTAGTAACGGGAAGTTTGTAGCCATCGGGGAACACTTCGTTAAGTGTGGTAGCGTTATATGCAAAGTTATAACCGCCCCTAGCGTTGCTTGATGGGAACTGGAACACGCCTTGTTTTACGTCGCCGTTTTCGTCCTTATAATTTTCGGTAAAATATTTTTTACGCGAGTTTTCTTCACCGTTTACCGCAATATCCTTTTCTGCAATGGTCTGATCTTCACCGTAAACTTTAACGTCGTAAAGGTCTGAGATTTCTTCTAGGATAGTCTGCTTACGGAACATATCAACAGCAAGCTGGATAATATCGCCTTCGTGAGTTCCTGCGATAATGTTTGAACGCATTACCGTTGAATCGTCGTAAGGAACTAATTTAAGATAAATATCTTGATTGCAGTTGTCCATAAAGTCTTTAGCGACAGCCTTATAGTGTTCGTCGCCGTAGCCTGCATAATAGTACGAGAAAGTGACAGTCGTCGGTCTATCCGAATACTCGCTTTCTTCCTTGTTGCCGCAGCCAACGAAAACTGACGACAACGCCAAAACCAAAGCAACCATTAAAACTAAAAGTCTTTTCTTCATAATTTTTCTCCTTTATACATTACTATATTATATCTTTATTTTTCGTTAGATTTTAGCCTTTAAGTCCGCCGCCTATTTGGATATCCATTATAGTTTTTTGGAAAGCAACGTAGAGCGCAAGAACAGGAATCATACCTATCATAAACCCTGCAAACTGAATAGGTTTATGGTAAGAGTTTCTGTGGCTATAAATATACAGACCACTCGCCAAAGTCGGGTGAGTTTTCATATATAGTAGCGCGGTATCCGAGTCGCTCCATTTTCCGATAAAGCCGACGACGAATAAAGCCACCATAGTAGAAATTGCCTGCGGTATCATTACCATAAAGAACACCTTAAAGTGGTTTGCGCCGTCCATAAACGCAGCCTCGGCGTATTCCCACGACACACCCTTAAAGGTTGCGAACTGTATAACGAAGTTCTGTCCGAACGAAGATGCAAACATAACTATCATAAAGTTAGTATCTAGAATACCTATGGACTTATAGAACTTGATAGAAGCAGGTGCAGAGCCCATTATAGGTAGCATCATAGTAACTATTGCATAGCCGTACAAAAAGCCTCTGCCGGGGAATTTATATTTTGCTAGGATATAAGCCGTTATCGAACTGAACAGTATGGAAAAGAAGGTTGATCCGCCAGCGAACCATAAACTGTTGATAGTCATAACGATAAGGTTTACCCCCTCTACCTTAACTCTGGCGAAGGCTTCCGCGTAGTTTTTAAATATCAATCCCGAAGTCGGGATTAACTTACCGTCCGAATAATCGCCCGAAGTCATAAGCGAAAAGCTTATGCCTTGGAAAAGAACGAATAGGATAGAAAAGCTGTACAATGCGAAAATAACGCACATTATTATCATTGCCGGTTGGCGCATAATATTTTTCTTCACGTCTTTCCCCTCCTTAGTAAGTTATGTCAGAATTGACTTTATTCATAAGCCATCTGCACCCTACGACTATCGGTAGCGCAGCGATAGTAAAGAATAAACCGACTGCACTCGGGTAGTTTTCCATACCGTTTCTTGTACTGTTAAATATCCAGAACGATAAGGTATTAGTGTCGTTTTGACCGCCGGTAAAATAAAGTATCGGTCCGGTCGCGGTAAATATACTCATAGTCGTCAAGAGTATCATTGTTGATAGGGTTTCCCAAGTCAATGGAATCATTATCTTAAAAAACTCTTTCCACATACCGCATCCGTCGATAAGACCAGCGTCTAAAATCTCTTCTGGTACACGGTTCATAGCACCGACGAACATCAAAAGCGAAGTACCGAACCCAACCCAGAACGAGAACACCAAAATGGTGTTGGTTGCAGTCGCAGCATTTACGAGCGGATTTCTGTATTCGTTACCGAACATTTCGGCAATAATACTGAACACACCACCAGTAGATAACATACTATCCCAAACGCCGACTAAGATTATCGGTGATACGATAGAAGGCAAATAAAATATTACTCTAAACGCTTTATAGCCTAAAATCTTTTTGTATAAGAAGTATGCAACCACAAAAGAAACTAGGTTTTTTACCGTATACATTAAGAAGTATTTGAGCGTATTTATAAGCGCTCTCCATATTTCGCCGTCAGAATTAGTAAATTCTGAGAAAAGTTTTTCAAAGTTAACAAGCGTATAAACCTGCTCACCGTATTCGTTTTCAACCGAAAAGGATAATAGAATTGAACTGAAGTTTATGTATAGGTATTTGATTATTCCTATTACCGCTATAATCAGCATAGGATAAATAAACAAATACGCGCTTTTCTTCATAAATTTAGGCATGTTTTATCACTCCTTATTTAAACACGGGATAAACGAACGCGCCGTCACCAGCCTCAAGCTTTAACTGCAATTTTCCGTTTATAACTTCCATCGTCTGCGGTTCGCCTTTGATATAAACAATGGCTTCTTTAACGCCTTTTTCAAAGGTAAGCATAACGTAATCGGTCTGACTTAAGGACGGTTCTGAGAAGTTTACTACCATATTCGCCTTGTTTCCGCTCTTATCTTCCATCTCGCTAATAACCGTGTCAAGTCTTGCGCTGACTTCGGATACCAAAGAAAATTTTTCAAGTTCTCTATCTTTAATAGCGTCAAATCCTTCAACCGTGTAATCGCTGCTTAACTGCGTACCAGCAAAAGTTTTTGCGCCCACCCAGTTAAAGCAAAGTATGGTACTTGCAAGTAGTTGCGCTTGTCTGTTTGCCTCTTTTACCCAAGGATACATAACGGTAGGCTGTTGGGTATTCTGGTTTATGATACCCGCGTCACCGCTACTTGCTCTGTAAAGATAATACTGCAAACTTTTTGCGCCGAACGCCATTGCAAGGTTGGTCTGGAAAGTTACGTCCGCCTGCGAAGAAATATCTCTCCACTTAGTATTTTCCGAATTGAAAGTCTGAATACAGAAGTTAGTTAAAACCTTGTCGTTCTCGTTTTCAATCGTAGCGTTCATATCTTTGGTCTTTTGCGCTATTGCAAAATAGTCGGTCAAAATGCCGTTCTTAATATAAGGTTCGCCCGTTGCCGCTTTATATTCAAGAGGATAATAGTCAGTACCCAAAGTCTTAGGACCTTTAACCCTACTCAAAATAACGTCGCAGTATTTTTGAACGTATTCATCATAAGAGTGTCCCGCAAACAAATAATTGCCGTAGGTCTGTAAAAGATTGATATGGAACCACCCGTCGCTACCGCTTTCCATCTTGCCGTAAGCGTTTTCGTTGTACCAGTCAACGATAGGTGCAATAGTATCGATAAACGCCCAAGACGGTTCGTCACCCATATAAAATCCATCGAGAGTGGGAAGTTTAACTACGTCAGCGGAAATATCTCTCTTAGGTATTCTATACGTTACACCCGACAAGGTGATATCTCTGTCCCTTGTCTCTTCGGTATCGTTCTTGAAATACTTAGCGCAAGCGTAATAGTTACGGATAACCGTTTTAAGCCCAACTTTTTCAGCGTTAGAAAACGCCTCGGCGTACTTGGGATTAAGAACACCGTCGTCCGCGCCTGCCTCTTCATCATAAGGAATAACTTCTTTATTGGCGTTCTTATAAATTATCTCGCCGTTATCACCCGTTTCCATCGTGACAAGATTTTCCTTTTCAGAAGTACTCGCGACGTCTGCATTATATCCGAATTTTCCGTCCGCGTTGGTTATGTGGTAATCGTCCTCGGTCATATTGTAGTGTGTAAACCCTGCGTCTTTATACACGGTAAGATTTTCAATCGTAGGCGTACAAGGACGGTCGGCAAAAAGCCTGAAAGTTTTCACTTCCGAAAAATCGGGTACACTCTTGTTGGATTCTAATTTCGCTCCTGCGCAACCGAAAAGACAGCTCATAGAAACAGCCGTCGTTACTGAAAACAGAGCGATTTTCTGAATGATTTTTTTCATTTTATCCTCCTAGTGCTTACTTTATACTTTGAGTAGAAAGCTGTTTAAAATACCCCTACCATCAGTATTGCAAAATAATTATACTCTCTATATTGCACTAAATCTATATTGATTATAGCCAAAACTTTCTCAATGGTGACTTTTTTCCAAAACATTTAAAATTATCATTGATTTTTAAAATCTTTTGGTATATATTGTAGGTATGTATAAAGATATTTTGTGTCTTCCCGATTATATGACAACCGAGCAGATGCCTGTTGGGTTTAAGCTTGTACAGAGTGATGACACTCTAGTTCACACCCACGATTACGTAGAAATATTTTATATAATCAGCGGAAAAATTGATCATCAATACGAAGGCAAACAACAAAGAATCCTTGAAGCAGGCGATTCTTATATTATAATGCCGTCAAAGAAACATATCTTTACGAAGAGAAAAGAAACTTCCATACACCGCGACGTATTTATTAGAGAATCTTTTTTCAGGGAAGTATGTGATTTTATTTCGCCAACTCTGTACGAAGAGCTTGTGAACGGCACGCACGCCTGCCACACCAGACTTTCTCAAGCGACTATTGCCTATCTTGAAAACCAAATAAACTTTATTAACCAAGCTATCCCCGATTCTTTGGCGCAAAAGACCGCTTTAACGCGTTGTTTTGCCGCTACTCTTTTAGAGCCGTTTTTATCTACTACCGTAGAAAATCAAATGCGCAACTTTCCGTCTTGGTTTAAAGAACTCTTATCAAACTTTAACAAGATTGAGTATATTAAACACGGTTTGGACGAGATTTTGAAAGGTTTTAACTACGACAGAAAATATCTTTGCAGGGTGTTTAAGAAAAATATGGGCATAACCATGACCGATTACCTAAACCACGTTCGGCTTGACTATGCCTTGACAATGATTCAAAGCACTAACAAAAACATATTAACCATTGCTCAAGAACTTGGGTTTTCTTCTATATCGTACTTTAACGTGTCTTTCAAGAAACGTTACGGTATAACACCTATAAGGGCAAGAAAATATAAATAATTCATAAGAAGAAACGCAAAAGCCTTCTACTTAACCATAAGTAGCAGGCTTTTTAATTTTATTACCCTAAATTTGCTATTATAATTTATATCGCTTTTATCACATAATCTCCGCCTAAAAGTTCAAAACGGATAAAACTTTCACCGTCTTTCTTTGTCTGCTTTTTGCCGTCAACTTCAATATCGTTTAAGTATTCGGGCAAAACCACCTCCGCCGTTAAGCCGAAAGGAATTTTTATTTTCATTAAAAACTCTTTTTCTGCCGAATATTCTATTTTAGCTAAACCATAAGGCGTTATCTTAGATATTTTTGAACTTGGTATTTGCTTTATAAGTTTTGGCGCAAAGATTATTTTTTTGTCGTAAAGTTTACTTAAATCCATACCGCCGACGTTTTTATAAACCCAAGCTAGAACGCTACCGAACATAGGGTGACAATGCGATATGGTAGACTTGGAAGGATCGTGCTTTATCCAGAACTCAACTAACGTAGTTTCTCCGTCAAGCATATCGTAGAAAGACGGTGTGCTCTTTTGGGTAAGCAATTTAAGCGCAAGATCTTCTCTGCCTGCTGCGGACAAAACGTCTAAAAGGACGGGCGTCATAATTATACCCGTATCAAAATGCGTATCTTTTTCGTATTGAGCCACTATTTTATCTATCAGCTTTTTAGCCGTTTCTTTATCGGCAACGCCGTTTATTACAGGCATTAAGTTTGCGCCCTGAACGCCGCCTGCGTAATCACATGACTTATCGTCAAAATAATTGTCGTTTATGGCTTTTTTGAATCTTTCTTTTAGGTTTTCGTACCTTTCTTTATCTTCTGCAAGATTAAGTACGTCGCACATTCTTATAACCTGTTCGGTCGCATAGTACGCCGCAAGGGTGTTCACGTAAGGTATGTCTATAACCGTTTTATCAGGGGTGCACCAGTCGCCTAAAAACCACTTTATATATGATTTGCGCATAACGTAGTCGCCATTATGTATGCCGTCGTAGAACGCTAAGAGTTTTTTGCACGCAGGATAGGCGTCTTCAATAATCTTTTTATCGCCCGTATAATTATATAAAACTGTAGGAATAACGACTAGCGCGTTAGTCCACCAAAATCCGCCGCCACCTGCTATTATAGGCGCAGTGTTGGAAACAAAGCCGTTCGCGCCTTGCGAATCAATAATATCCCTAAGCCATTTACGATAGAAATTTTCGCTATCGAAAGAATAAGTAACGGTTTCTGCAACCAACTGTCCGTCACCCGTATACGGAAGACGTTCTCTGGTAGGGCAGTCGCTAGGAATACCGCAATGCATATTATCTAGCTGCGTCAAAACGAACGCTTGGTTAAACCTATTTAAAAACTCGTCCGAACAACAAAACTCACCGTCTATTTTAATATCTGATGCAATGAATAAGGATTTTACAGATATAACTTCAAAATCTTCTTCACTCTCAACGGTTGCGTAGCGGTAGCAGTTCCAATGAAAATACGGAATAATATCGTCTTCACCACCGCTTAAAAGGTATTCGCTAGTCTGGTCAAGATATCCTATTATTTCCAAACCGTCCTTATACGCGTACCAACGACTGGTTATGGGGTTAACTTCGCCGTCCTTTTTATTCTCGTAATAATTTATTATAAGTTTACTGCCCTTTTTGCCCTTTACCTTTAAAAGCAGCGTTCCCGTATGATTTTTGCCAAAATCATACTCTATAAGGTTGCCTTTTTTTACGGTAGCTTTTGGTTCAATCTCTTCTATGACCTTATCGTTTCTAGTGCGGTTAGGTTCTAACTTGCCCGTTGGCGGCACGCATAGCCTTGCCAAAGTAAACGCATTTTCGCTAGCATTAAAGTCCACGAAATCTCCCGCAAACATTTGAGATTTAATATTCGTGTTTCTAACCAAACATCTCTCATCACTTAAAATTATCTGTTCACCACAGTCGGTCTTTATATGAAGTTCAAAAAATAGTTTAGGATCAGCGTAACTGTAACTAGGGTCAGTAAAGTTTTTATCTTCGTTACAATACCAACCTGTACCTAGTAAAAACGTAAGTTTATTTTCACCCTGTCTTAAAAGTTTAGTAACGTCAAAGGTATCATAACAAACGGTCTTTTTACTACCGCCGAAATTCTCTTCATTGTAGTGCGGATTATTAAGCCCTACTCTCTTATCAAAGTCTGTAAGAACGGGCTTAAAATAAAACTCGTCCGTTTTAGTTCCGTTAATAAATGCATCTGAAAAACCTAAACCTACGGCATAAAGACGCGCCTTTTCAACCTTTCCGTTTACGATAAACTTCTTTAAAAATTCAGAAACTCGACCGTCAAAATCGGGATTATCAATCCACTTAGCCTTAAAGTTATCGTGACTTATCCCTTTTTCAAAGTAAGCGTATTCTGAAACTATATCTTCTTTATCCGTAGAAACGATTGCACGCCAAGCGTATTCACCCCTATCGTCAAATAACCCTGCGTCAAAATACTCGTAACGATTATTAGAATCTTTGGTTAAAAACGGCGTGTCAAAAACTTGTTCGCCACTACGAGCAAACACTTGATATTTTATGTTTTTAATAAAGGCTATGCCATCTGTCTGGACGGACAGCAACACCCTATCGGTTGCGCTTGCGAGAGTTTTATTTTCTCCATCGGTAAATAGTTTTATTTGCATTATTCTCTCCTATACTCCCAGTATAAATAGATTATACAATACTTACATTATAAATTCTATACGTTAAGTTGTCAAAATTTTCTCTACAGTCACCTTAAAAAATTTTCAAAAATCGACAATCACCCGCACAAATATCTTTTCCTTGGGCAATTTTACATATTATTAGGTAATTTTTACCATATAAAAGTGTTTTTCTTAAAAATGAAAAGATACCTTAGAGAAAGACATACTTTTTCCGCACAATACGCTTTAAAAAATAATTTACAACACGCAAAAACAGTCGGAATCTCTCCCGACTGTTTTTTGCTTTTACTAGGATTTAGTTGCTAGTTAGCATTGTATTGATTAATGTAATCAATAATTATAACGTTTTCCGAATTTTCAGCTGCACCCCAGAACTGGATTACTATTTGATCTTTTGCACCATAAGTTTCGTCTAAAGTAATATTTACAGTAATCCATTCTCCTATACTGTTAGTAAGAGATGAATTTGCTTTCTCATAAACTTTGCCAGTTTGCGTTCCTGGCTTTAATATTCTGAAAACAGAACCCGACGTTGACTCAATCTTAAATCTAATGGTAAATCCATTCTGTATCTCTTTTGGAAGATTTATCGCAAAGTCACCATATTTATTGCTATTATTAGTAGTTGTGACGCGCAACAAATTGGTCGCGTCATCAGACAGATCATCTACTGTTCCATTATCGTAATTAGCAATGTATTCTGCCATTTTCGTTTTTGCAATGCTAGTTGAGCCATAAGGATCGTCCGCTAATAACATTTGATATTGCTTACACGAAAAATCTGCAATCTCATCACCCGAAAGAGTAGATTGAATTATCGTATTAGCTTGTTTAAGGTCGTTTGCTTTAAGTTCTTCAACGTGATCCCCTTCTAATACAGCACCGATATAAACAATATTCGTAACAGCACCGTTATTAGCAAATAAGAATTCTATGCAATCCTTCTCGCAAGAAGACTGATCCACCTTTAGATACTGCCAAGACGTTGTAGTATTAAAGAAATCTGAAACAGGAGTAGATGTTGTGCTACCAGGATCTATAAATGCGTTATAGGTACTATTGCATGTCGGAACCATGAACTTAACGGTCATTATACCTGAATTGCTTGATTTAGGTAGATTGATAACAATATTACCACGTCCGTTTGACTGTGCAACTGCAGTTATCTTTAACACACCGTTTTCAATCATGCCATTGGCGTCTTCATGCGATTCAAGATATTCAGTTTTTATGCTTGATGCTACGTTAGTAGAAAATGAACTGTAACCTACAGTATACTCATAAACCGAAGACGAGAAGTCTGCAAGATAATTACCAGTTAAGTTGTTTGCAACTTCGCCGAGCTGTTCTTCTCTTCTTGCCGCAGTCATTTCTTCGACACAACTACCATCTGCAACGTAGTCAATATAGAACACGTTTTCGCCGTTTGCATTACCATAGATTTGGAAAGTTACTTCGTTTTTATAATCACCTGTATACGGTACGAAAACTTCTATCCATTGCCCCACGTAACTGCTTGCAGGGTTATACTCTTTAATCTTAGAAACTTCTGAACGTGGAATCAATAATCTTAACGGTCCATTCGAAGTAGTTGACCCTATCTTAAATCTTATAGTATAACCTTCCGTACTATCGTTACTTTCAGTCATTGCCTTAGGAAGAACCATAGTAAAGTCACCAAAATAACTTGGGCTGTTACTATTATAAGTGGTTATTTTCATAACGTTTTTAACGCCATCGTAAGATTCAAGGCGTTCAGCCACTATCTTTTCAGCTATGTGTCCTTTTGCGTAGGTATCGTCTATAATCAATCTTTCATACGTATCGTCAGAAAAATCTGCAAGATACGGCGTAGTCAATTTTTCTTTAAGCGGATTTGCAATATCACCATAAGTATCCATTATGCCATAGTTTGACGTAGTGTCACCACTTTCAATAACGTCAAAGTATATAACGTGTTCAAACAACGCGCTACCCTGTTGGATAAGAATATTAAGAGCTTGGTTGTCGTCACTTACTGAAGTAAACGGAACGTAAATCGTTTTCCAAAGTCCTTTCTGACTTTCCGCAATAAGTTTGTTTTCTGCCACGTGTTTTAAATATTCGTACGTTCCATCTGACGAACCATCGTAGAAACTAAACCAAGGCGCATCGTGTTTTTCAATCATATACCTTACGGTAACGCCAGAGCTCTTATCAATAGCAACGGGAAGTTCAATTCTAACGTCTGCTACGTAGGGAGCAGTAGTTCCTGCTTTTGACGTTACTTTGACAACGCCGTTTGCGCCTTTATAACTATCTAGCCACTCAGCCTCAACCAAACCGCCTGAACGACGTGAGGGTCTAACTTCAGTCGGAACGTCCCTTACAATTTTCTCGCTTGCTTTGCCACTAAACGATACGATTGCATTTTGTTCAGCAACAGCAGTCACCGTGCAAGTTGCAGTTTTGCCTGCGTTCTTTACGGTTATTTCTGCGCTATCAACTTTATGCGCGGTCACTACTCCGTTATCTACTGATATAATGCTAGAGTCACTTGATGACCATATAGCGTTATCAATAGGAACGTTTGAAGTGATAGAAAGAGCTTTACTTTCAAACACGGTCATATTTACGCTTTCTTGATCAAATTCCAAAGTAATTTCCGAAGAGCCTGTTGCCGTACTTATAAAGCCGTCGATAACATTTAGTTCATCACTAGTATATTCGTAGCCGTCATTATCATGGTCGTTACGAGCAGCCGTCGCAACCTGAACAACGTTTCTAGCGATATTAGAAAGGTCGCCCATATAAGCGTCGGTATAAACGCCGCCTTTTTTAGCGTATGCAACGCCTATAAAATCAAGGTCGATATTTTCATCTAATATGTTTGCAATACTACCGTTTATTTCAAAGTGGTTATAAACTTGATGCACTTTTGACGGTAAAAGGATAACGCCATCTTCTTCAGCAGTGCCGTACGTATCAATAAGTGACTTAGCGTAGTTTTCGCTAACGTTAAGTGCGTCTAGCCAACTTTTAGGCGCTATAACGAAACCGTACTGAGTGTCGGGATCATAAGAAGTGAGCGTTGCGCTAAAACGGATACCAGTTGAACCGCTGTTTGTTCTTATGCTTGCGCCTTCGTTCATAAAGAAGTCGTGTTCATATACGGGAAGATATGGAAGTTCCATCTTCATACCGTCAAGAACTTGTTCCCAAGAAGATACGCTTGTTGCATCCGTTGGTGCTGTGCAAAGCCCTGCAACCAAGTCGTACTCAGTTTGCACAAAGTCTGATGCATTTTCGGGAAGTCCTACCCAAGTCCTAACCTCTTTGGTTTGATAAATTTCTGACTCGCCAGCCCAAACCGCACTAAAGCAAGGCCATAAACGGACCTTAGCATCTACTGCGTCGTAAACGTTCTTTGCCGTACCATTTTGACCGTGGTGCGCCATTTGAACGATATCGCTCTTTAAAAAGTCTCTGCCATAGGTTTCTATAAGCCTATTACCGCTTTCAACCGTTGCGTCGTTCAAGAATAGAACGCTTTGACCGTCAACCCACATTCTAATTATCATAGAGTTAGAATTAACTTGGGTATCTCTAGTACTCCAAGTCTGTAAAATTTCAAAGTCAACGTCGTCAACGGTTATAACCTGCCCCTTGGCTATCGTTTCTGCGTTAACTATCTTGCCGTTAAGTTTTTCATAGTACGAATCTGCAGTATAAGTTAAGCCTTTCTTTGTCGCATAATTTTCAAGACCCGTTTTTAAGGTTTCCCAAGCAGTAACACTTAAATCACTATGAGTAGTATTTGATGGTTTCGCCGTGTTATAAGTAACAAAATCAGGATGCCATATCGCCCCTGTTTTAATAAAGTTCGGGAAATCAAAAACGATATTTTCGATAGTGAAATCTATCTCATTATAATTTAATAATTTAGCAAGCTCGTAAATGTGATCGCTGTGTGCGTGCGACAAGAACCAATACTTTACGGTATAGTCTTCCCTACCCGCAACTGCGGTTAGCGCAGCATCAATATATGCAGGGTCTGCATCCGTGTCTGCACCGCCGTCAATTACCACGAGTTCGCCGTTAGAAGTTTTAATGATATACCCTTCGTAAAGGTTTTCACTCGGCGCAAGCTGATAAAGTTCGACCTTGTTTTTAGGATAAACAACCGCGTCCGCTTGCGTTTTAAAAATCGAAACGCCGGCAAACGCAAAGCAGAAAGCAAAAACCAAGCCGAGAATTAAGGTTGCAATTCTTTTCTTTAACGTAATTTTCATATTACTCGCGCCCCCCAATCTTTATCGTTCCCGTAAGGGTCATCGTCCCCTTGAGTTGCAATCGACGCTAACACGACGTCAGTTGCTGAAAACTCATTAAGATCTACGTCTGGTTCAAGATAAATTCTTTTCATTTTCCAGCCTCCTTTTTTTCATAAAATTCCAAGGCTATATTATTTATAATCCACCAAAACCTTGTCTTTAATTCTCTGAGAGAATTAAAGAGGCGTACGCCTCGGATATTTTATACCATTATATAGTAGATTGTAACACGCAATTAGCATTAAATCTATACTGATATTTACCTTATCTTTCTCTAAGGTGTCTAATTTCCAACTGCTTTTTTTGCGTCAAAAACGGCTATTCTCGTCCAAAAACGCCCTATTTTCAATAAAAATCTCATCAGCTTTGCACCTTTACAGACAAAAAAACAGACCTTCTTTTTTTGGTCTGTTTTTTCCAAAGTGATATTTTATTAAGGTGTTTTTAGGTCGGTTTCAAGAACCGTATATTCGCTTGTCTGCATTTGATTTCCGTCCCTATCTATCGTAAAACTTATTTTATCACCTACCCTAACGCTAAATAATAAATCGCCTATTTGATAACTTCTTGAAAGTTCGTACTCTAACGGCGTGCCGGCCCTATCTATACGCAGATTTTTTATCACGTCGTCCTTATTTAATCCTAGCTTTTCAGCAATGCTGTTTTCAATAATAGATGTAACAACCAAATCTTCTACTATCTTTCCGTAGCCCGTCGCACTATCATACACGTATTTAGACTTTTCAAAACTAACTGTAACGCCTAAAGTTATTTTATCTGCAACTGCGACGTCTGCGCCCTTTTTATGATAATACATAATGTCTTCGGCTACAACCTTTACTAGGTCAAGTGGAACGGCGTAGTTTACGTTCTGATCGTCGCCGTCGCCCGCGTGCGAAAGTCCGATAAGTTTCCCGCTAGAATTAAAAAGTCCGCCGCCAGAATTACCGGGATACAACGCAACGTCTACGCGCATTGAGCGATGTTCTCTACTCTTTCCGTCCACGGAAAGATAAATATATTCGCTATCGGTAGAAACTATTCCCTGCGTAACGCTCATACCTTCGTTGTTTGGATTGCCAACCGTAAACGCTGTTTCACCGACGTAATATTGGTCTGCAAAAGTTACTGCTTGTGCGTTTTCGTTAATAGCTAAAACGTCCGCTGTCTTTGCCCTAATAACGGCAACGTCCGCCGCGGCACTACCGCCGACGTATTCGCACTCAATACCGTACTTGCCGTATTCCGCAATTTTCCGTCCGTACTCATCTAACTTAAAACTATTATTTTCAGTAACGTAATGTACTGGATATTCCGTTCCGTAAAGATATGCAACTATTTTCCTTGGAAAATAATTATCATCATAACCTTTTTCGTCATATATAACGTGATAGTTGGTTAAAAAATAGGTGTAACCGTTGGTCACTCCGCTATCACCAGTACTTGGGTTAATCTCGTATATAACGCCTGCTCCAGAACTTATTACCGTCTGTCCATACTCGTTGCTATCCGACGTTTCAATAAACTCGCTGTGAACTTTTACGGTACTGAGTAAGGTTTTATTTACGGCCGCCGCTGCGCCGTTAGTTGCAATCCCAAAAGCTTTCAAAAAGTCTTCGTAAGTTTTATCTTCATTTCCAGGGATTGAACGGTAATACTCGTAAACGTCCTCTATACTAACGTTAGAGTCCTTGCCGTCTTTGCCGTCCACGCCGTTAAGTCCATCTTTACCGTTTTCACCGTCCGCACCGTCAACCCCATCTTTGCCGTTTTCACCGTTAACGCCGTTGGTAACGAAGAAAGTGGAAGTCGTTCCATCAGAATAGGTTATGGTATAAGTGTCAACTATTCCGTCGGTATCGGTCTTTTCAATAGACACGATGCTTACAGGCTCGTCTGCAATAAACAGCGCGCAGCCGCCAAGCATACTGAGCATCATTATTAAACTTAATAAAACCGTAAATATTATTTTTATTCGTCTTTTCATCATTACACCCCTTAAAGCGACCTAAGATAATCTTTCTTTTCTTTGCTTATGCGAAAACTCTCTAAGGCTTTTTGCACGGTCTTTTTGTGCTCCCACTCGCCTAATTCGCGATTTTGTAAAACTTTAACCGTTACGTCCCATTGGTAAACCAAAAGCGTTGCAAAATACCAAGCAATCATCATTTTAACGTAGTAATGTTCGCTTTTTACGCCCTTAACTAAATCCACAAACCGCTCGTCAAAATGAGTTTTAGAAAAATACACCATTAGCGTTTCTATGCCAAACCTTACGGTATACGGCTTATCCGATTTTATCCACTCGAAAACTCGACCTATTAACTTGTCATGATTTTTGTTGAAACTTTTAGGGCGCATCTGGTCGCAAGTTGCCCAGTTATTGACGTACGGCAAAAACCGATCTACTAGCTTTACGCACTCGTCGTAGTCTTTTAATTCGGACAAGATAAATGCGTGCAGATTATTCTCTTCGTAATAATAGTGCGGAAAACAGGATATAAACTCACGCCATTTGTTTTCGGATATCATTTGCTTGGCAAGTTTTTTTAGTATAGGTGTTCTAACCCCTATTACCGTATCTGGATCTACCGTTGGAATAAGTTTAGAGTGAAACGCTTTAAATTTTAGGTCTTGATGCTTAAATAACTCTGACTTCATAATTTTTAGTCGGTGGATTTTTCTTTCGCGCTTTGTCCAACGCTATGATAATTAATGGTCATTGCTATAAAGGATAAATATCTAAGCCTTTTAACCCTAAGCGAACGACAATGGAACACGCCGATATCAACGGCTTCCCACAAAAATACCCATGCAACGATATCAATAACTTCCGCCCATAGCGTTTGGTTTAGACTGTTATCAAAAAATATTGCCGCGGCAAGAAAAATCACGCCTAAAACCGCCAAAACACCAACGAGTAGCCAGTTCCTTTTTATCTCTCTTTCGTTGCCGACGTACCTTTCGGTGTAATACTCTTTAATGGCTTTGGTATAAACCACCTTTTCTTGTTCGTCAATGCAGTCGCTTTCAACGTTTAGAGTTAGTTTTTCCGCAGGCAAAACCGACTGCGTACTATCTTCTAAAAATTCCGCAACGTCGTTACTTATAATGGGCGTTTCATACTTAGAAAATTCCGACAAAAACCCATCGTCGTCCTTTACTATCATATTGATAACGATACTTCCGTTCTCGTCACGAACAAGTTTTCTCTGCTCTGACTTTTCTTGTATTTCTTTTTTTATTCTCTTTCTTTCACTATGCTCTATCATAATTTACCTTGCTTTATATTTTTTTCTAATTATAACACTTTTAGACTAGTCTTTCAACAAAAAATGCAAGGAAACAATCAAAATACTGAATCCTTGCATTTTATTTAACTTTAAATTATTCAATTAAACACCCTTAAAAACAAAGCAATGATATAGCGTTACTATGCCTATGCTAAATAATGCGCCGCCTATAATATCACTGAGCCAATGCACACCCGAAACCAGCCTACCTATCACCATAAAAGCGATAAACGTAATGATAAAATATAGAATAAATTTTTTCAAGTGTTTATTTTTTACTCGGCTATTTACTTGCATTAAAGCCGTTGGCATTACGCAGGTAACAAGCATAGTAGTTGACGACGGATAAGACGACTCTAAATATCCGTTTATCAAAATCGGGCGGTAATTTATAACTATCACTTCAAACAAAATATACACGGCTATAACGACTATGTAAAAGACGCCTAATGTAATCAAATCCCTATCGACCTTGAAAAGGGATTTTCTTTTTATCCATTGATTAAGTCCCAAAACGGCAAAGCACAAAACGGTGGCAATCGGCAAAAGTCCAAGCCAATCGGTAATTACGTATAGCGTCAGATTCTTACCGATAACCCCGCTAAAAAATCCGTTTATCGCGGCAAGCCCTACTTTTGAGCCTTTTGGACCTATGGGTTTAACGTCAACGAATTTAACTAAAACCGTCCACAAAATAAACGCAACTAAAAATCCGAGTGCAAGCCACAGCCTTTTAAGTTTTTCTTTTTTCATTTTTAACACACCTTTCCTTTTTATGTTTTGACTTCGGTCAAGATACAGTTTAATATAAGGCGTGCATAAAAACAAGAACCGCGCTGTCACGAAAGCGACACTTTTCGTAGCGTTAAGGTTTTACGAGCGTTAAAACTTTTATGCTCAAAAACACAAACGCTAAAATCGTTGCGTACGGTTGCAAACTTACGCTAAACAGTATTACACCTAAAACGTTTATCGCAAGTGAAATTTTGCGTTTAAATTTTAGCCATAAACCATTTTGAAAATTTTTGAATATACATTGCAAAACCCCAAACGCAATACTTGCTATCACAACGATAAAGTACGTAACTTTTAAATACAGCCCTTTGCCTGTTAATCTTATAAGCGAAACTTCGTAAATAACGCCGTCCACGGTTTGAGCGAAAAACGGCAAGAACAATAAGAGTATAAAGCCTATATCTAACAATCCAAAAACCAAATCTATAATGCTGTTTATCTTTCTGTTTCCGTCATGTTCAGCAACGCAAATCAACTCGTCACACGATAAAAGTTCGTCCACAGTAACGTTAAAAATTTTAGCAATGCTTTTTAGTGAATCTAAGTTCGGATATCCCCTACCCGATTCCCACTTTGAAACCGCCGTTCTCGACACGTAAAGCATATCCCCAAGTTCTTCTTGGGTAAGACCTTTTTGTTTTCTTAACTCTTGCAGTTTTTCATTAAATTCCATACCTAACGCTATCCCTTTTTTATTTTTCAGTCAGAGTTTATATAAGAGCCATTTTAATAAATTATAACATAACCATTACGTTTATTCAATAGTGCGACAATTTCCTTGTCGACACTTATCGTCACCTTTAATATATTGCACGTTTTACACATAAATTTACCCCGTGAAATTTTTCCACGGGGTAATAGTGTGTTTTATAATCTATCTTATAACGCAAATTCTTCAATAATACCTAAATCAAACAAAAGTCTTGAAAGTACGTATTTATCACGAATATCCTTGGTCGCCTTAAAGGTCAAATTTAAGTCGCTATCTATGCCTATCTCTTTAATAGTTTTCGGCGCGCCTATCGTTTCCAAAATATTTTCTATTTCTTGTTTCGACGGAATTTCTTCGCGGATTATATCGCAAATCTTATCCCATTTGTTTATGATAATATCTATACGCTCTCTATGCTTTTCTACGCTATACTTCCGTTCTTTTTTCTCTAATTCTATCATGGCGAGTGCAGGCGCACCTAAAAACTTCTTCAATTCTTTTGCCCAGTCGTCGTAATTAAATGAACTTACGTACTTAATCGCCTTTTCTCTATCGGGGGTAATAGTTAAAAGTTTTTCATATAGCCCTGCTGCGATATTAGTTCCGACAGCGCATTGAATACCGTGAAAATCAACCTTTCTTCCGAACTCTAACCCCAACATATCCCAAACGTGTGAAAAATAATGTTCAACACCGCTTGCAGGACGAGATACGCCAGCAAGAGCCATCGCAACGCCACCGATAACTAAACCGTCAAACACCGCTTTTACGGCTTGTTCATCTCTAGTTAATAGCCCTTTTGCATTTCCCACACAACGCTTTAGTGCTGAGCGCATTAACGTAGCGACCTTTTCACAGTAGTATTCGCCTGTTATCTCGTTTGCTATTCGCCACTCTGCAATACTTATATATTTCGCCAACATATCGCCAAGCCCTGATTGTAACATTTTCATAGGCGCATTTTTAAGTACGTCAACGTCGCCTATAATAGCGTCGGCGCATTTGCTCGGTAAAGATACCTTTACACCGTCCATCGACATTGAAGAAGTAGCAGACGCATAACCGTCCATTGACGGGGCTGTGCCGATTATAACGTAAGGAAGTTTTGCGGTGTTTGCTAGAATTTTGCCTATATCGTTTATCACACCCGAACCAACTGCAACCACAATATCGCAAGAATTATCAAAGTGCATAATCGCACTTCCAACCGCCTTTTCATCAGGCTCTAATTGCGTTTCGTTAAAAGAATATAAACTGTATGGTATTTGCGCACCGTCTAAAATTTTGCAGACAGTTTTTCCTGCAACTTCATACGTGTTCACGTCGGATATAATTTGAACTTTTCTCGCGCTATATTCACTAATTATAGACGGCAATTCGTTTATCGCGCCCGATTTGCAAATTACTTTGAGCAGTTTGATTTTGTGCGATTTTCCACAAACGCAGTCTTGCTCTAAAAATGTTTTCATTTGATGGTTATTTTTCATGCTTTAATCCCTTTTCGATAATTTCCGTTAAAAAATCGTTTATGCTATAAGCATAATTCCCATTTTCCTTAATCTCGTTTACCCTTGCCCTAATCTTTTTATACATATTTGGCGGCAAACGCAACGAAAAGGCAACCTTATCAACCGTTGGCGTTTTTGTTTTGTTCATATCATACTCTCCGTTTGTTTAATAATAACGTAATCTTTATTTAGATGTACATTATCCTTATTTAAAATTCCATTACTTTATTTAAAATTGCATAATATTTATTTAAAATTTTATTCTATTCATAATTATTTGAAATTCTATTCTAATCACCATTTTTACAACGATATCATAGTATCATAACATTATGATATCATACTGTTATAAAAAAATCAAGCACGAGAAGGGAAAAACAAGAAAATAAGCAAAAAAATAGAAAATAAGCAAAAAAATAGAAAACTAACTCTCCCAAGTCGAGCCATAAAAATCTCGCTTACCGCGCAATAAGCTATTAAGTTAAAAAAGCGAACCACTTTTTGTGATTCGCTTTTCGTTTGTCTTTCCTTCATAAAATAGCTGTCATTTAATGTTTGAAATAATATCTATACATTTTTCCAATTCTAGTAGTGATATATCAGCCGCTTCATTAGTACAGTGTACAATGTCATTACGTTTTTGTCTCAACTTGTGCAAAAGTTCCCCTGTTTCAAATGTGCAATTTTGCGTATAAATACTTAACATTTCTTCAAAGGTTCCTTCATAGCCTAAATCACATTTCAGGTGTGTTTCTAGTTTAACACAAAGCTTTATTATTAGAATTTCAATATTCCCTTTTCGCAACTCAGAAATAAAATATTCTTTTGTTAAACCTTTGTTGTTTTTTTCTTTAAGATTATTTAGTTGTAAGGTTGCTATTAGTTTATCCTTACATTCCTTGAAGAAAAGAGGTAAAGCAGTATAATAATCTTTCACGTGTCCAGCTATACTACAACCATATTTTTTTCTAATTTCTAATTGCTTTGAATACGAACGCCCTTCACGAGATAATATATCGTTTACCCAGTTTGTAATAGAATATGAAAAAAGCTTACAAGAAAAAATCATTTCCGTTATATATTGACCAGCCTTAAAATTAACATTTTCTTTTTTCGCATCAAAAAATACTTTTTGTGATTCTCTTTCACTTGCATAAGAATTAGATTCCTTTATTTCTATACTTTCTAATTCATGAATAGGATATTTATATAACATATCTTTAATTATGTTAATATCGTTAATTTCTAACAATTTGTCAATCCAAAGAATCCCATCTATAATAGCCAACTCTTTTTGTTTTTCAAGAAGAGACGTTTCGTCATCCATATTTACTAAAACTTCTTTCCTTTCATAATTCGTTAAAGGACAAATTTTTTCAAGTTCTTCGGCAAGTTTTTTATCTTTTTGTTGATATGCTAGAATTACAGTTTCTTTTTTTATATTTATAGTAGGGAAGAAATAGTTGTCCAACGCCCAGTCATAATATTGATGTTTATTTTTTCTTTGCCCTTCTTCTTTCACATGTAAATTTGTTTTTTTAATTTTATCAATGAGTAATAGTGCCAACTTATTATTGTGATTGCAAATAGCTAAATGTAATATATCAGGTATCCCTCTAATCCAACCGTTTGTAGCACAAAGAATATCTCCTACGCCAAAATAAAAATCATATTGTTGTTTAGAAAGTTTTTCAAAGTTTTTTTCTAAATATTGACAAACTGCTTCTTTAGGTATATGGTCATATAGATCCTTATTGTGCTTGTTTGGAATACTTTCATAATAAAGCATAAAAGAATGCCCTCCATTACGTTGAGATAGAGCTTGCCTTCTTGGATTTAAATCATTATATTTCTTACTAATATATCTTAAAAAAATCAAATCACAATCTATTTCCATTAATTCTATGTAATGATCTTTCTTCTTTTTATTAATATTCTCGTTATTAATTTTTCCCCATAATTTTTCATAGTACCCCTTTTCTATAAAATATTTATATACTTTCTTCGCTTTATACTTTCTAACATAGTCAATAAATGCTTGTTTGTTTTCATCAATCGTGTCAGGCATAAAATTACCTATCAAGCCCAAATCGTCATTTTTCGCGCAAAGCTCGATTTTTGACATTGTAATAATTTCGGGTTCAGGTTCCTTTCCCGTCATTAAATAATCAATACTAACGTCAAAAAGTTCTGCCAATGCAGGAAAAAATTCAATGCTTGGTGCTCCACTATCTTTTTCCCACTTACTTATAGCCTTATCGCTAACCTGCAATTTTTCAGCAAGTTCAATTTGCGTCCAACCTTTTTCCTTTCTAAGTTCCGCAATGGTTTTTCCAATGCTATGTTTCTTTCCAAAGAGTTCCATAAAAATCTCCTTTGTTTTTTCTTGATACTATTTTACCAAAAACATTCTAAAAAGTAAACCTACTTATCATTGAGCACACATTTTGGCAAATCAATGCCCTTTTAATAAAATTCTACGTTTCGTAGAGTTTAAGATAATTATACTCATTTTTATATAACTTGTCAATCCCTTTTGCTGTATGCAAACAAATCAAGGTTCAAATCCAGGTGTGGGAGAGTTTTAGCATACAACGGCTTAAAGTGTGTGGGACAAAATCTGTCGTGGTATTTTTCTAAAAATTTGCATTAAAAAGACCTATAAAAGCGTGAAAATGCTCTTATAGGTCTTAATTTTTGCCGTAAAACGCCGATTTTAGCGCAAAAAACAAACAAAAACCCACCAGCATCTGGCGGGTTTTTTGAACTTATTTTTCGTTTTTATAAATTTCTTTAAAGTATTTATAGGTATCAACTTTTAATTCGCCACAAGCAGGCTCATCACATACGATAATACCGTCTTTATGTAGTTGTAATGCGCTTATCGTCCAAGCGTGGTCAACGCCACCTTCAACGCAATGACGTAATGCTCTTGCCTTATTGTGGCCACTGATTAATAACATTACTTGTTTAGAATCACAAACCGTTCCTACACCAACAGAAAGCGCCGTTTTGGGAACTTTGTTGACGTCGTTATCAAAGAAGCGTGAATTCACGATTAATGTGTCCTCAGTAAGAGCGCGTACGCCTGTTCTAGATGACAAAGAAGTAAATGGTTCGTTAAACGCAATATGTCCGTCTACCCCGCTACCGCCCATAAACAAATCTATACCGCCGTAAGATGTAATCTTATCTTCATAGCGTTTACATTCTGTTTCTAAATCGCTAGCCATACCGTCTAAAATATTTATATTTTCAGCAGGAATATCTATGTGATTGAAAAAATTATCATGCATAAAATACCAATAACTTTGATCGTGTTCTCTGGGAAGCCCTACGTATTCGTCCATATTAAAAGTGACTACGTTTTTAAAGGTTACTTTTCCTGCTTTATTCATTTCTATTAATTTTCTATAAACATCTAGCGGAGAAGAACCAGTAGGCAAGCCTAGAACAAACGGACGGTTTTCTTTGTGATTGTTTATTGCATCCGCAATGTGCTGTGCCGCCCAGTCGCTCATAGAATTATAATTGTCTTTGATAATAACTTTCATATTTTTGCTCCTTAAAAATTTAAATTTATAATTTCATTTTGATTATACACCTTTTTTATGTTTTGTAAAAACATTTTAGTCACATTAATTTAAAATATCTCAATTTTTCGCCAAACAAAATTTTGCTTACAAAATTATTTTCTCCAACAGCATACTTACTAACCATTGAAAAACACCCCAAAAGTTTGTCTAACTTTTGGGGTGTTTTTCATAAATATATCACCGACTTTTAACCGTCTTTAGATTTTTAATCCCTATGATGGTCAATCATTCTGTTTAGTTTAAATTAAAATTATTTTGTCAATTTTCTTTTACTACTTTTACGATAAAATTTTCTACGTCAACTGTAATCTCTTTTTTACAATGATGACAAAACAGTAGAAAATCTTTCATTATAGTAGTATGCTTAATCTTTACTCTTGTTTTACATCCACATTCTGGGCAAATAATCCATTTGGTTTCTTCCATAGTTTCAAAACAAATTAAACGCCGCTGTAAGCAGAGAAACCACCATCAACAGGGATAACAGTACCAGTTACAAAACCACTTGCCGTGTCGTCAGATAGCCATAATAAGCAACCGATAAGGTCGGATATTTCGCCAAACTTGTTCATGGGCGTTGCCCTTAAAATTTTGCCCGTTCTTGCTGTAGGTGTACCGTCTTCGTTAAAGAGTAAACCACGGTTTTGGTTGGTTACAAAGAACCCAGGAGCGATTGCGTTACAGCGTATTCCGCAAGGCGCAAAGTGTACCGCTAGCCACTGCGTAAAGTTAGATATACCTGCTTTTGCCGCAGAATATGCAGGGATTTTGGTTAAGGGACGGTATGCGTTCATTGAAGATATGTTGATAATATTTCCGCCAGTCTTAATCATATCGGTAGCGAATACTTGGGTTACTAAAAAAGCTGAAGTGATGTTTAAGTCAAACACGAACTTTAATCCGCTTTCGTCAAGAGCAAAGAAATCCTTAACGCCTTCTAAGTCGGGCGTCATTGTTTCGTTATCACAAGTTGCCTTAGGATTGTTTCCGCCTGCGCCGTTGATTAAAAAGTTTACTGAGCCGAACTTGTCGTTTATTTCTTTTTTAGCGTCTATTATACTCTGCTTATCTAGGCAGTTACACTTAACTGCCAAAGCGTTTTCGCCTATTTCGTCCGCATAATCTTTAGCAGCGTCGTAGTTAATGTCGAGTAGCGCAACTTTTGCGCCACATTTAGCTAGCCTGCCTTGACGGACTAGGACTCAGGAGCAAATTTATTTGCGTATGAACGTCGACGACGTGTTTTGCGACAGCAAAATCACTCGTTAGTTTATGCACTGTCGGAGACAGTGTAACGAAAAAGCGAACCACTTTTGTGATTCGCTTTTCGTTTGGCTGCCCCTGACAGACTCGAACTGACGACAAATCGGTTAACAGCCGATTGCTCTTGCAATCGTTTAGGTTTAGGCTATAATAAAATAATTGCTAAATCAGGCTTTTAATACTCGATTTAGCAATTATTACTTTTCGTTACTATGTTTTTATAAAACTTACACAAATCACGCTCACCACATTAAAGACCATTATTTCTTCAATCGGTACTTGCGGTTTTTATCGGCACCCTCAGCCACAATAACGTCCTCGAAAACCAATTCTCTCAAAATGATTTTCGTTCGCGATAATCCTACGTCAAGCACATCAGCGATTTCTTGACTTGTCGCAGAAACTTTATTAGTAAGAAATTCAATAACAACTTGTTTCTGTGCTGCAGTTTTTACCGTCACTTTTTTACCGTCACTTTTTGCCGTCACTTTTTTACCGTCACTTTTTGTACTATTTGCCTTTAATGAAAGTGTTAACGTTGTTCGTTCAGGTCCAAAAGTTTGCGTTATCGTAGGTTCAGACCATTTTTGTTGTTCCCAAACTGACATAATATTAGGAATTCCGCTACCGGCCCGCTCACCTATATTTATTAAATTAAACATCTTGAGCATTGCACTATTTCGTGGGTCGGACACACCGCCACTCTTAGCTGCATCTATTTCTATTCTAAAGCCTCCTGGATTAGATAAAGAAATATCCGATTTGCTCTTTACAACTACTACTCCCTGACGCCCATAGTAATCGGCATTTATAAGACAGTTTGCTAATGCTTCGCGCAACGCTTCGTGAACAGGCGTTTCATCTACACGCACACCGTTTTTCATAGCAAACGGAACTTTCAAATCTTGCGTTAATTTGTTATATATACGAAAATAGAAATCGTAAATATTTCCACTCCAATCTCCAGAGGAAGAAACAATGCGATCCGTCCAACGAAGAGTTTCATCATACTTCTCTTGATAATCAAGGAAATAATTATTGAACTCTTGCGTAATGAAGTACTCGTTTCCAAACATCAAAAGCCCCGCAGAAGTTGGATGCTTTTTACCATCTTTCCCGATACCAATAGCTCCTATACGAAATAAGAACTCTTCGTTATCCAAAGCGCCCCAAACGTGATTCGGACGCAACAAACTCATACGCATACGATAGCTCTTAATGCTTTCTTCGTTAAAAACGCCTAAATCCATTTCTTCCAAAACAAGCATATCTTGTGTTTTTACGGACGCATCTCGGACCATTGATAAATATTCTTCTTGCGTACACTTATAATCGCCTTCACCATTACGACGATAAGTCCCTGTTATTGGATTGCCGTCTATATAAATAGGGCGATATGCTCTATCCGCACGTGGAATATTTATTACAATGATATTTTTCCCGTTAAGTTCTTGTACGCACACATCCTTGTCTGATAAAATATTGACGCTTACTTTCTCGGGGTTATTGACAATATCCCAAAACTCTTTTATTAAGGCATTCGGCTTAGAAATACCCCCATTAGCCACAGCAAGACTTCCGTCCGATAATTCTTCAACGCCTAGCAAAAGAATTCCGCCAAAAGTATTGGCAAACGCAGAATACGTTTCCCAAATACTTTTAGGCAATCCACCTAGTGCTTTCTTCGCCTCGATTCGATTATTTTCTTGGTATTTTTCCAAATGTAATAAATCAATCATCATTAACCTCGTTTTAACAGTGTACCACATTTTACTATTTTCGTCAATAAAATGTTATTTTAGTTTTTTATTTTTCACTTCCTAAACATTTTAATTTGTTTTATTGTCAGTTAATATTGTCACAATCTACTTTATTTCAATTTGTCAATGATTTTCGAAATAACGTTCAAATTCTATTATCCTTATTTCAAAAGTAACGTACTATTAAGTGAAAGTAAATACTTTATGACACTTTTTCAAAAAGAGCCTATATCGCTATAGACTCTTCCTTATTTATTCCGTTCAGGAATGTGTAGTCATCGTATTATTTCATATTATCAGCATTATTTGAAATAATGGTTAAACATTAATATTCTTATTTCTACTAGAATATTCTGTGCTATATTTAAAGTTAATTATTCTGACATTTTTACAATTATTATTTCCCTATTTAATTACTCCCAAATTATTAAACGGCTTAGTATTTATTTACCTATCATTAGATATTATAAGAATTCTCTATTCTTACTTCTTTACATTTATTAATACGACAAAAATTATGCGAATCTCTATATACTGTTCTTGCACAACATACATATATTCGTATCATTTTCTTTATATAGAAAAGAACGTAATCACAATTCAACGCAGCACAACGATGTATGCTATATAAATATGCCAACATTCCAGAATCGTAACAATCTGCATACTCACCACTATTTGCAAAAATGCCTAATTTAAATAGTTCCCCCTTTATGTGCTTTTCTATATGTTTGTCAAAAGGATATTTTTGATAATATACTTCCACATTTCTTGCATAAGCTTGTTTGACCTTTTGCATACTTTTATAAGCATAGACTGTTAAGCATTTTCTACATTTATTTACATATTTTTCATATTCCCGCCTAAGCAAGTCTTCAAAAAAATCAATTACTTCATTTGGCATTTCAACGGAATTATCTTTATCTTCTAAATATTTTTTAATTTTCTCTTTCTTTATCCTATAATATTCCCTTTGTCTTTTACAAATTGCTTCAGAATTTTTTCTATAATACTCTTTATTATAATTTCTCACTTGTAAACGCTTTTGGTAACTTCATGCAAAACACTTCTACCAATTTCTTTCGTTTCTCCTTTTCTATATAAAAACGGCGAAAAATCTTTTTATTGCCGTTTTTATATATTTGATTTTAAATTATAAATTTATTTTTCTTTTTGCCTTTCTACTAACGAAACAATTCTATCAGTTTCATCTATTAGATATAATGGGATGTTTAATATCCTACCATCAAACGATAAGTTTCTTAAAGAAAATCTAATAGCAAATTTTGTTTCACTCTCATAATCTCTCAAATATTGCTTTATACTTGCACCCACTATATTTTTACCTGACTTTACTTCAACAGGATATATATTATTTTCTTTCTGAATGATAAAATCAACTTCGTGGGGTGTTTCCGCCCAATAGTATGGTGTTACTTCAAATTGTCTTAATAAACTTTGCAAAACAAAATTTTCAGTTAACGCACCTTTAAATTCTGTAAACAATCTATTTTCTTCTAAAAAAGCAGAATATGCTAAATGTGAGTGCCTTCTTAACAAACCTACGTCCCCCATATATATCTTAAACGAAGTCAAATCCTCATAGGCTGAAATCGGTAGTGCTGGTTTTGTAATTTTTGAAACTTTCTTTATTAAGTCAGCATTTTTTAACCAGTTTAATGCATTTTCATATTCTCTAGCCCTAGCACCTTCTTTTACCGCACTATATAAAAATTTTTTATTTTCTCTAGACAATTGTGATGGAAGAGATTTCCATATCAATCTTATTTTAGTAACGTCAGTCTCTGGCGCATGTTTGCCAAAGTCATTTTCGTAAGCGTCTAAAATATCAATTTGTGTTTTATCCACTTCCTTTATGTCGCCATCTTCTACCCAATACTTAACTGGTTCTGGCATACCGCCAATAATAAAATACATTTTTAATTTTTCTATTAAGGGTTCAGCGAAAGCATCAGGAACTTGCTCAATATCATCAAGAGTTTCCATAAATTTAACAAGATTATTATCACCGTTTGCAATTAAAAACTCCTTAAAAGTCATTGGTCCCATATCAAGAAAATCAACTTTACCCACAGGAAACCCTTGCGACAAACTTAATCCTAGTAAAGAACCTGCCGATGCTATAAAATACTCCGGAGCATCTTCACAAAAATACTTCAATGTGTTAAGTGCTTTAGGACAAGCTTGTATTTCATCAAATATTATCAACGTTTTCGTTGTTATCTTTTGACCACTTGCCAACGTTATATTTTTTATAATCCTCTTAACGTCTTTAGTTGTTTCAAAAAACTGATGATATTCTGGTTGTTTGTCAAAATTTATTCTTATAAATCCATCTTCAAACTCTTTTCCAAACTCTTCTAATATCCATGTTTTACCAACTTGCCTTGCCCCTCTTAATATCAAGGGTTTTCTTCTCTTCGAATCCTTCCACTTTCTCAATTCTTCTATAATAATTCGTTTCATATCGATATCTCCTTTATATTATAAAATCACACTTTTTTGATGTGTTGCGAGTAAATAATCACATAATTTGTAGTTTTTATCATATTTTATCACTTGATTACTTTAAAGTCAATACTTTATGACACTTTTCCGATGCAAGAATTAAGTTTTTTGACATTTTTCCAAAGAAGAATCTATATCGCTATAGACTCTTCATTATTTGTTCCGTTTAGGAATTGCTCGTAATCTAAGTTTAAGGTTATCTCTACGTTATAGCCTTTGCCTATCTTTATGCTTTTGAATAATTTGCAGATTATCATTTTCTTGCGCTCTTTTGTAGCAAGATTAAATTCTTCACTCCAGCTAACAAATTCGTCGTATAGGTAATCTATATTATCAAGCATTTCTTTCTCGTTGTTTAATTCTTGTAGTGCGATAGGAATTCTTTGTTCCAACGTTGCAAGTTTGTCCTTTTGAATTTTTAGCGATTCGTTTAATGTGTTTATATCAAAAGTTGACTCGCCTATTAAAACCTTGCCTACTTCTTCTAAAAGTTTCTTGACAATACTGTTTACCTCCTATTTATTTTTTTATTTATTAAAGGGGTTTGGGGGAGCACTTCCACCAACGAGGCGATTTCTTAAATCGTATATTTGGCAAGACAAATACGTTCCTCGCTATACTAAAAAAGTAAATTTTTCCCCTGCTTATTTTCCGAAGTTTAAAGTCTATCGGTAAGACTAAAAATTGTTCATTTCAATCACCTCCATTTTTATCTTCTATATATCAAGCGATTAAGACGCCGAAATTATTCCGAATTTTTAAAAATTGTACGAAAAAGCCGCTGATAGATATATCACCGACTTTTAACCGTCTTTAGACTCTTCGCCTCCATGATGGTCAATCATTCTATTTAATTAAATTAATTTGTCAATTTTCTTTTATCACTTTAACAGTAAAATTTTCCACATCAACGGTAAATTCTTTCTTGCAATGATTACAAAACAATAGAAAATCTTTCATTATTGTAGTTTGTTTTATCTTTACTCTTGTCTTTTCTCCACACTCTGGGCAAATAATCCATTTAGTTTCTATAATCATATCAAACAAAATTTATTTCATGTTAAAAATGCACGACTAACTTTTCACACCTATAACATAAAACACAATAACATATACAATATTGGAATAGTTATAATCGAAAGTATCGTAGTCCCAAGAGTATATATTACAGCGTTTTTTGCGTCTCCATTATACCTATCCGCAAATGCTGTTGCAAGCCCCGCAACAGGCATTGAAAACGCCACGAACATGGCAAGAATCAAATTTACCGAATCGGTAGGAACAATAATTGTGAAAAGATAAGTAAACGCTACCGCAATGGCTGGAAATAGTATCAGTTTTATAGACGAAACATAATATAATCCCCTAGATTTAAACATCGAACTAAATTTTATTCCCGCTAGTTTCATGCCAAGTATCAACATTGATATCGGCGTTACTAAATTTTTAAAATGGTCGGAAAACGTAACAAGTTCTGGCACCATCTTTGAAACACCTAAAAGATTAAGTATTATTCCTATTATAAAAGATAACAGTACAGGATTTAATAAAGTGCTTTTTAGACTTATCGTATTCTTATCGCCAGAAACAAGATAAGTTCCAAGAGAATAAATGAATACGTTGTTAATAATATTCAATACGACTAGATATGTAAATACTGGGCTTATAGAACCAAAAACCGCCGCAGCAAGTGGTAGCCCTAAAAAACCATTGTTGGCAAAAATTTGAGAAAATCTTATAATGCCTTGTCTTTTTTTATTCCATAACGGGTCATTATTATCCGCCGATTTATTCTTTGAAAGTGGAATTGACAAAAAGAAAAATCCAAAGGTGAGAACAGCGCCAAGTATAGCCGAAAACGCCATTCCCGATATCGTTTCTTTAGTAAAAGATATTCCGAGTGTGCTCGATATTATAAGGAAAGGCATGCCAACATACATTAAAAGTTTTGACAGCACGCCCGACTGTTCTTGTTTTAATGCTTTACATTTTACCAAGATATAACCCGGCACAGCAAGCAAAACAAACAGTATAACATTTTTTAACATTGGTATAAAAGCATCCATAAATTATTCCTTCAATATGTTGAGCAAATTGTTTACTCTATGCAATAGTTTTATAAGTTTTTTCTTTTTTAATAGAACTGTTTATTTCGTTTTATCCTTAAATTTTAATTCTTTTAAGATCTCTTTCGCGCAATCGACTATTGATTGTGCCACTCCCGCTGTAAAAGGTGATGTTCTCGCCTCGTAGCCTCCTTCGTCAAACGCTTCTTTGCTTGGAAAATATCCTTCCTTTCCGTTTGTATTAATAGAAGGGCAAATCATTCCCCAACCATCCGTTTCTTTTATTTTAACTCCTATTTCAGTGAAAGGTTCACCCGGGATTCCTATAAACGCTAAATCCCCTATTCTCATTCCACTCATAGGCAGCTCAAAAGTTTTTGGGCCGTTTGCCATTCTACACATTCTAAGTGCTTCGGCAACCACCGTAGTAAGTTCCATAGCTTTATAAGGGATAAGATCGTCTCTTCCTGCGTCGTGCAACTCTTTGTACCTTCTTGCAGTAACCAACTCTTGTTCGCTAGGAACGTTAGCCTGAACGGTTAATTTCTTTTTAACGACCTTAATAGTGTCCACTTCTTGATATGCAACTTTATCATATATCTGCAATACTGCTCCTGCCAATGCCCTTCCGATAAAACGTGCCATGCCCGGGCTCTTCATTTCGTTATCAAAACTTATTTCGGTATCGTTCATATCTCCATCTATGGGATTAACGTTTGTGCTTCCAACGTCACCTTGCGCCCCTATAATACACATGCATTTTACTCCGTCAAGTGCTTTATCTAATGTTCTCTTCACCCAGCCTATCCAATCGGAAGATATAAGTTCACCATTTACACAGTCAGCATGCAATCCGTAATTTAATATAACAATACTCTCGGCATTTTTTCTATCAATTCGTATAACGTGAACTCGTTGATCAAGTTCTCCAATAGGATGATCAATGTTTGGATTGTTTATGGGCGGACACGTCATTGTCGTCCCATCTTTCATTTTATAACGTCTTATATATGCAATTCTATCAGGTGCAGTAACCGTACCAATGCCTAATTTTGCAGGTTTTAAATCTGCAAGAGTAAGCACAGCAAGGTCTGTTACGCGCTGCAATAGGAAATCAGCATATTCATTAACTATACGATAGTCCATTTCAAACATATCTGTTTCATAACAAAAAGGACTAGTATGCGTATGTGTAGCACATATAATAACGTCATTACTGCAAACGCTGGTTTTGTTTTCTATACTATGCGTTATCTTATCAATTAAATCTTTAGTAACTCCACCATTATCTATACTGATCAAAAGCGAAGTTTTTCCATTAAGAGAAAATGCCACAGCACACGCCTCTAAATCATCTAAAAAGCCCTTAGCAAATCTTGGAACGTAATAACCAAAAATAGGGCAACCTAGTCGTGGGTTAATATTTACACTTGCATAACCTACTTTAAAGTCTTGCATTATTTTTAACTCCTTCAAATTTTCTTAGAATTTTTTCTTCAAGTTCAATAAATACTAGCGATGCTATAACGATAACAATTCCTAAAATACTCCATATGTTTACGGGATCACTAAATACTATAAAGCCTAAAACTGATGCAACTATCGGCTCTAATATGCATATAATGCCTGCAACACCTACTGAAGTATTTTTTAATCCCGCTATGTATAAAGTGTAAGGAACGACAGTCATCAACACTACCAAAAAAGAAAAAGCGGTTATTGACAAAGAAAGATTATCCTTTACAAACATACCGATTTCTATTGGTGAAATAAAAATTAACGAACATAGCGTTGCAAATAAAAATGTATAAAAAGTATTGGTTTCCGCCGCATTTCTACTTGTTAATTTTTTGCCAAAAACACTATACAGTGCTTGACTAACACCCGACAAAAGTCCAAATACTACACCGAGCAAAGAAACTGATATAGGTTGTGTCAGCATTAAAAGACAACACCCACACATAGTCCCTAAAAGTGCTACAATTCTTACCCACGTGACTTTTTCCTTAAAAATAATTCGCGAAAGAATAGTTAGCCATATCGGTGAAGTATAAAGCAACATTGCTGCAACTGATGAAGAATTATTTTCTTTAATTGCAGAGATATAAAAAAACAATAGACAAAAAAAATTTATTCCTGCCAAAACAAAAAGCGGTAAATCTTTTAATTTTATAATAAATAATTTTCTGTTACGAACAACTAGATATAAAGACATAATCAGCGTCGTAAAAATCAATCTTACAATTGTAATCTGCAACGACGACAACCCTGCATTGCCTAACGGTCTAGTCGCTAAACCTATACAGCCCCAACCTACGGCAGCTGCTATTATAAATATCAAACTTAAATTTTTTGTCTTCATAGCTATTGTAAAGTTTCTATAGTGTAAATACAAGGTGTATGTCCTGATATTTTATCAATTTGTATCCTTACACTGTTCTCATCTTGTCTAGTTTTGTATTTTAATATAATGACGTTTTTCCCCTTATTGTCTTGATTGATAAAATATTCTTTATCCGCAATCGTAACCTTAAAGTTTACTTTGTCCGTTTTTCCGCCCACAACCAGTTTAATAATGTTTTTAGCGTTAGGTTTAACTTTTAGGCTGTACGAAAACCAGCCATGTGCGTTAATCAAACTCCAATCCAATCCCTTTTTATTCCCTGGAATTCTTACTAGTTCACCGTCCAAAAATAAAGTATCGCTGAAATTAACTTCCTTTTTCAATTCGTGACCTTCGTTTCCGCCACCGCAGACTATAAAATCGATAGGATTATCCTTTTCAAGCCCATTCACGATTTTTGTTTCATAATTAAAACTTTGCTTAACATCTTGAACGAATTCTAGTATTCTGTTTCTACTTGGCCCTTTTTTCCCCGCGACCTCTGAAACGTGACATATAAATTCATCACCTAAAGCTGACATCCCCTGTTCGTCAATTTTAATTAAATTTTGCAACGCGCTAAACAGGTAATCTTTATACTTTTCTTCTCTTTGCTCGAAATATTTAACGTAATTATAGAATACTTCGGCAAGACAAGACCAAGCTTCCGTTACTAATTGCAAGTTCTTGAACTTAACAAATAATTCTTTATATTTTTGTTCTTCTATTTCATCCTTTAATTTTAGAATTTGTTCTAACAGTTTTCTTGCGCAATCTTTTGCATATTTTAAGTCGCTAAAAATGACGTCAGGATCTTTTACTTGATAATCTTTTGGAACAAACCATTCATTAGAAACAACTTTTCCGTTTGTTTTCATTTGCTCAAAATAGAAATGATTTTTACAATGATTAAGCGAAGGGAACAAAGAAAGTTCACTATAATAATAACTTCCAGCAAAAAGCGTTTTTCTAACAACGTCTTCAGTCTTTTCCATAATGGATAAAACTTTATCGCTGGCCTTGCCGTATTTATCATTAAAAAACTTGTTAACTACTTCGTTAACATCACCACCGTCAAGACAAGCTTTCATTATATGTAAATTCACTTCGTTGACTTGCCCGAAACAATATTGTCCACCTCTATCAATTCTTGAACAGTATCCTATAGGATTAAACTGCTCACAAAAATCAAAATTTTCCTTGATGTGTTTTTTTAGCATTAAAGGCAATCTTCCTTTGCCAAAATACTCACCAAATATATCTGTTTCTATTAAAAGAGGACTTCTTGTTACGTTTTTGATAAATTGATTTGAGGGCAGCGATAAACTCCAGTCGTACTGTGTCCATTTATCCATTATCATCATATCAGTGGAAACTTTTACGTACGTATCAAGTAACACTTTATAATCTTCTTCTAGCGTTGCGTCAGTCCTAACAACAAGTTCTTTCCCCATGCTTTTAGAAGTTTCATAAAGAATATTCGTTATGTATTCCATTCTTTCTTGCTGTCCTAATTTTTGATTTTTTAAACGCAACAAAGGGATCTTTGTTTCATAAAAAGTTATAACAAGCCCATCCATTAGCGGATAGGTTTCGTAAAAATCTTTCAATTTGTTTTCCAAAAAATCCTTAATTAACGGGTGTGTTATCTCCACGTCTCCGCTATCATTTAATATTTCAGGATATCTAGCCATAAAATCGCTCGGAACGTCTAACTCGTGGTGCCACATATAGGTTTTTATTCCCGCCTTGTTAGATTTTTCAAGAGCTTCATTAACGACGTCAATGCAATAATTAACATAGTCTGCGTCCTTTTCGCAGTTAAACTCTGCATATTTTTTATAAAACATCATTCCATCAACATTGCAACGCTTAAAGTCGTGAATAGGTCCGTTTAACTGAATATGGTTATATCCGTTTTCTATTGCAAAATCTATTGCTTTTAAATAATATTCCCTATCCACATCTACGGGGTTTAATATATTTATTCCTCTTACTTTCTTCATTATTAGTCCTCTATTTTAGCACTTTTACAAACTTCATTTGCTCGTCAAAAACACACAAATGCGCCTTTTTGCCTGCATCAATTTCTCCACGATCTAGTAAATTTAGCGCTCTTGCGGGATTATAAGAAACCATTTTAAAAATATCTTCTATCCTATATCCAGCATTAAACAAATTCATCGCAACCTTATCAAGTGTAAGTTTCGTTCCAAACAGTTGTCCATTCACAACTGCAATGTCCCTGCCATCATCTTTAAGCCCTGCGCAGTCTATATCGGTAATTGCCACAATTTTATCTATCCCTACAGTTTTAATAAGTAAGTCTAACTTTTCTTTTCTAACGTGAACCCATTCAGCATCACATATAACCTCGTAATACATATCGTCCATAAGCATACAAGACTCATCAAAACTAACGTCTTTAGTACCCTTAAACGCTCCAACCTGTGCTGTTCCCGTTGCATCAAAAATATGAGTTACAATTTTAGCGCCGTTATCATAAGCATTTTTTACTTGAGTATAAGATGCGTTACTGTGTCCTATTGCAGGAATTACTCCTTGTTTTCTTATTTCTTTAATAAACTCAATTACACCGTCAATTTCGGGCGCACTTGTCCATTGTCTAATAATTCCAAATTTCAAATATTCACTATAAACATTTACGTCTGGCGACACGTCAAATCTCTCTCCCGCACAATATCCTTGCGCGCCACTAATATATGGACCTTCCAAGTGCGCACCGTAAACGTTTCCACCATCTTCAACTAGTTTCTTTACTTTATCTAGGCAAACTAAAAGTTTGTCGTGCGGAACGTCTTTATAATAGGTCAAGAGCATGGTTGTAACACCATGTGATAAGTGAAAATCTGCAACCTCTTTAGGGTTTTCAGTTGCAGAATTATTAAAACTCGAATGACAATGAATATCAATAAGCCCCGGTGTTATATAACTGTTTCCAAAATCAACAATCTTTCCCTTTGGGCATTCTTTTCCAACGTAAACTATATTGTCGTTAAATACACTTACATAGCCTTCAAGCACCGTGTCTTTTAAAACTATTTTTCCTTTATACGATATCATATTATATGATTTTATAACCAGATTTTTCGTGTTCGTCTATAAGTTCGTCACACATCGCAATAATGTCATCAACAGAAAGTTCGGACGAAGTGTGCGGATCAAACATTGCCGCTTGATAAATATATTCTTTCTTCCCTGAAACCGCCGCCTCTATAGTTAACAACTGCGTGTTTATATTTGTTGAATTCATTGCTGCAAGTTGTATGGGCAACCTTCCAACCTTTGTCGGCTGAATACCGTAACCATTAACCAAACAAGGAACTTCAACACAAGCATCTTTTGGCAAGTTATCAATTAAGCCGTTATTTATAACGTTACCATTCATACAATAAGGTTTATTGGTTGTAATCGCCTCCATGATTCTCGATGCATATTCCCTTGAACGTTCATGTTCAATAAACTTTCCTCCAAGCAAATCCTCACGACGAGTTTTCCATATTTCTATCTGCTCTTCACACCTTCTTAAATAATCGTCAAGCGGAATATTAAACTTTTCTATAAGTTCAGGATATTTATGTTTTATATAAAAGGAAGAATATTCTGAATTGTGTTCGGAACTTTCTGTGCAATAATAACCAAGTTTATCAATATAATCAAACCTGACCATATCGTCGTGCTTTTCCTTTTGGTTTTTCTCTTTTGCTCTCTTTCTTATTTCCGGATAAAGATCATTTCCAAACTTATCTTTTATTTCAAGCAACCACGCCATATGGTTAATACCAGCAATCAGTTCGCTACCCACCTCATCTTCCATATTTAGTCTCTTTAGTAAACCACTAGAACAAACTTGAACGCTGTGACATAAACCTATAGTGTTTACATTAGAATATCTTTGCATATATCCCGTTAAAATCGCCATAGGGTTGGCATAATTCAAGAACAATGCATCGGGGCAAACTTCTTCAATATCTTTTATAAAATCTTTTAAGACGTTAATCGTTCTAAGTCCTCTAAAAATACCACCTATTCCTAGCGTGTCACCTATTGTTTGACGTAATCCGTATTTTTTAGGAATTTTAAAATCTATAACTGTACAGGGTTTATATCCGCCAACCTGTATAGCATTTACTATAAAATTTGCGCCTTTTAACGCTTGTTTTCTATTTTCAACGCCTAAATATTTAATTATATTCGCTTTCCCCTGATTATATTGCGAATTAAGTTTTTGAATAACGTTATAAGATTCTTCAAGCCTACCTGCATTAATATCATACATTGCTATCGTCAAATCTTCAGTCAACGCAGAAGTTAAAAACACGTCGCCTAATACGTTTTTTGCAAAAACAGTACTACCTGCTCCTAAAAAAGTAATTTTCATCTAAATGTCTCCTTTTATTTGCTTTTCTTATAATCAAATGTTGCCTTAAGTCCGTAACTATTAAGTCTATCTTTTTCCTTGCTGAATATAACTTCTCCGTCCTTTACGCCTTGATAGCCTAACGTAACACTTAAAAGCAACACAGCAATAACCGATGCAAACCCATGATTACAACTTGCTTTAGAATTATTATGCTCCCAAAGCGTTCCCGTCTTTTTTGCCATATCGTAAAAATACCCGACCGACTCTTTTATAATTGCATCGAACTCCTTTTCTTCGTAAAGCCAGAACAACCTTAAATAATTACCTATAAACATATTGCTTCTGCCTACTTCAGGATACTCGTCTTCTCTAAACGGTCCAAATTGCTTTTTAATTTTATTTTTATATTCTAAGGAACAATCAATGCCCGTAAACAGCGCATAATATTGACAAGTCTCACTTATATGATTTTTTTGCACCACCAAGTCGCCGTTATTGTTACGTGTTGCATTATCACAGAAAAATTCACCGTTAAAGGATAACTCTTTAATACTCTTACGCATATTTAAAGCTTGCTCCTTTAACCCAATATCGCCATACAAATAATCTACCGCATCAAGCATGAGTGAATATAACATATTCGATGGAAAATTAACACCCTCAATATATTCTTTTGAATTGCATATACTCCACTCTATGAAAACCCAACTTTCAAGATTTTCTAAAAGTCCATACTCGTTTAAATATTTTTTAAAAAACTCTACTACTCCGTAAACTTTTTCTTTGGCCTTTTCAATTAGTTCACGATCACCTGTGCGAATCAAATAATCTTTTAGTTCTACAACGAACCACATTGCCCAGTTGGGAATATATTCCCCCGTAACGTGTTGAGAAGGGAAACATTTTGGAATCATGTTCTTTGCAATTTCTGATACGTCTGCAATCAAAATATTTTCCAAGAACGCCTTTTCAATATCGTTTTTACCTGTAAACAACAATTCGGATTTAGCAGTGAAAAAGGTATCACATAGCCAACCAGCTCGCTCTCTTCCCGGGCAATCCATAAAAATATCCACTGCGTTTTGACTGAAAGTATTGCGCGCAGCCTCAAAAATCGTTTTTATTCTATCATTCCCCTCAATCTTGACACACTCAACGGTATCATTCTGTATTAAAATTAACGATAAGTCTATTTTCGCCTTAACACTCGTATACACCTTTACATATTTTAGGGCGTACGGTTCAGAACAAACAACCTCTGTTTTCCCTGCCTTAGCCTTAATAGCGACTAAATCATTACATCCAGAACGACCAAAAATCCAGTTTCCGTCTGGTAGCATTTCTTCAAAAGTTATAAACACATCAACTTTTTCTTCTGAATTTATAATCAAACGAAACAGTCCTGTTTTTTCAACGTCAAAAACAAACTTTTGACAATAAAAATCTTCTTTTTCTATCCTTTTTAAGAAATCTTTTTCTATATCAAAAACGCTATAAATTACCCTATGGTATGGATTATCGGTCCACCATGGTTTTTTTACAGCGTAAAAAGAATCACTAAACTCTTCTGTCCTTTTGGGCATAATTTCTTTGTAAGAACAAACTTCTTTCAACTCCGAAATTAAAATTGGCGATTCTACACAGTAAGTTTCAACTTGTTCTTCGTTAAAATTTACAAAATCGTATACTTCAAGATATCCCCTTTGACAACTATATCTGGGAACATCTTTTATTTTGCATATATTCTTGTACGCAATAAAATCTTCAGTATCGTACTGAATTTTTTCTCCACAATAAACTTCTGCCGCAAAATAAGGCTTTTGAAAATCACAACAAAAAGCCGCCCTGTGGTTGGATAATACTGAAACACATACCTCTTTTGCGTCTTTTAATTTTACCGTTTTAGGTCTGCAAAATCCTTCAGCAGTTCTGCACGGGCCATAGGATATGAGTTTCCCATCCGCAAAAACCCTAAAAAAATCTGCTGCACAAATTTTAATTTTATCGCAAGGTTTTTCTAAATTTAATTTGAAATTAATTTGTACGTTTGTATCTACTCTACTGTCTGCCCATATAAATTTCATACGTCACCCTAATTTAATAAATTCTTCCTTTATTGCCTGCCACATTATATCTTCACACCACCAATGTTCTTCTTCTGTAACGATAAGACGGCAATTTTCTTTATATCCAGAATGCTCAAATATCTTTTCGACCGTTTCGTAACCACGCTCAACCCCTTCAATCAAAAATCCCGTATCGTAAGTTCCCGCAACTATAACTAATTGTCTAGGTGCAATTAAGCAGGCTAAATCTTGCATATCAAAATATCTGTATGCAGACGGTATGTAATTGCAAGAACAATGATAAAATCTAAGTATTGATTCTGGATAAGGACAAAATGAACAACTCGGCGCACATATCTTTATGCGGTTATCACAACACGCTGCGTAATAAGATGCAGTTCCGCCCCCTGAATTACCAGTTATTGCAATTCTTTCAGTATCACACATTGGGAAATTAGATAAGATATCAATCGCCCTACTTATGTCCCAACATCTTTCACCAATAAGCGTTCTACCTAGCATAAATCCAGTCATCTGCTCATAATAACACGGCGCACTTTCAGGTCTAAGTGATACTCGCCTTAAGTGTTCGTTCATAGCACGACGCTCACCCATTGCTCTCTGCTCTATTGCAAGTGCAGCGTATCCTTGTTTTACAGCTTGAATTGCAAAAGCACCTCTCCCCATTGCATATTTTTCATTATCAACCTTGGGAATGCCTACGGAATTATGCGCACCAGAAGAATGTCCTTGTAATGTTATTACTACAGGATACTTTTCTTTTTTCGTATCAGGAATTAAAAGATAGCACGGCACGATGGAGCCGTATTCACTTTCAAACAAAAAACGAATTTCTTCATATCCTTTTTTCTGTTTCGCGTATTCTATTTCATAATTTAGAGGGCAAGCGTTTTCTTCTATAACGTCAAACCCTAATAATTCGTGTAATTTTTCTTTTACTTGTTTTCTCCAAACGTTATAATTAACGTCTTGATTATAGGCTAGTTTTGGTCTAGTCTTTTTTACCAACAAATCTCGTGCTTTAAGTCCGTTAACTTCCATATTTATCTCCTTTATTCTTCTATAGGTAATATCCATACCGCCTCGCCTGAAGAAAGTGAAGTTTTAAAAACACCGTCAAATAGTGATATTTCTTCAAATTCTTTTTCCTTATAAAACCTAACCTTTTTAACGTTTGATTTAAATTTAATGTTTAGATTCATATTTGATGCGTTGGTTTTATAAGAACGGTCAACTACATTTATGAATGCATATATTTTGCTTTTGCCGTCTTTTTTACCTTGCTGAGTAATCAATAAAACATCTTTATCATAATCTATGCTTTCAACGTCACAAAACTCGAAATCATTATTAAAATTTGACTTTAGTTTTTTTCCGTCTTTACCGTAAACTTGCCAACTCTCTAAATATACGGATTTAACAGTTTTATATTGTTTGTTGATTTCTCCAGAATTAACTAATTGTAATTTATTTAAGGATTCGTGTACAAAAAGAGACGAACCTTCATATTTGTAATCCAAGAGTACCTCTCCCAGTTTTTTCGCATGCTCAATTGCCGTTTGGGCAAAATAATAACTGCTGGTAACTTCGCCAGAAGAAGTAATTAAAGAGCTCCCATCTCTTGCCGTATAGACTGACTGTTTTATACAGGGATTTACAAAGGTATAAAACCCTACCTCACGCCCACTGAACGCCAACGCAGAATTCATCTGCAACATCATTTCGTTTACCGTAGCAACGCGTCTATATCCAAGCGAAGTAGAGCCAGTTAAATTCTCCATTTCAAAAGTCGAAATGGTTATTGCAAGACGTATATTCTTCCTAGCGCACACTTCGGCAATTATTTTATAACCTATATAATAACCCTCTAAGAATCTTCCACCTGTAGGCGACGGTCTAAACGGATGATTGTCTATACATACGCAATCTGCCTCACATATATCCAAATAATCACACACGTATTTTTCATACGCTTTAGCTGGCTCTAAGCCTTTTAACTCTTTTACACTATTGCAAGAAACACTAAAATCACTAGTGAATGGTTTCAAATTAAGTTCGATAAATAAATTTTCTCTCCCATATTCCTTTGCAACTTTTTTTATCGCTTTATATAAGGCGGAAAAAGAATTTTTCTCGTTATAAAACGGTTCACTATCCATACGTGTGCCATAAAACAACTTATTATTTATATATGGTTTCATGCAATCTCTAACGAAATTTTCTAATTCGTCTTGAGTTTTGAACCTGCAGTCAGTACTATCCCCCACAAGTTTGTCTTTGTGCATCATAATAAGATTATATAATCTAAAATCATCTAGAATAACTTTTTTACAACCCAATTTTTCTGCAATATCAAAGCA
Organism: Clostridiales bacterium; assembly: GCA_015055805.1. Classification (GTDB taxonomy): domain Bacteria; phylum Bacillota; class Clostridia; order Christensenellales; family Borkfalkiaceae; genus UBA1259. Next base: position 24,005 of record SVHN01000008.1, on the reverse strand, counting down.
TTTTTTTGTGTTGGAATTTTCCCAGTCATTTCCAAAAAATCCATTTTTACCAGTTAACATAAACACGTTAAGTCCTAAATCAACGTATTTTCCCCATGCTGAAATTGACCTTAATTCGTCTGCATTTGTTCCCGCTCCAGGCGCGCTGTAAGCATAAAAATCCATTAGTAACCTCTTAATCTTTTATTCTATTATAACCCACACGGCTTCGCCCTGACTAAGTTCAGTTTTTAACGTTCCGTTTGGAACTTTAACTTCTTCAAAGTCGTTTTCTTTCAACATCTTAATCTTGTCAACTTCGCCACCAAAATCAACTTTAAGCTTCATTGATGCAGGATTGAACTTATAACTCTTATCGTTTATATTCAAAAACATAAACATTTGTGAACTGTCTCGTTTATTTTCAAAATGAGTATACAGTAAAACGTCTTTATCGAACTCTATTCCTTTTAGCCTATCTGCCAAATAACTATTATCAAAATCCGCAGTAGTCACGCTGCCGTCAGGCATTTTTTTAGGCCAACTAGAAAGATAATAGGACTCTACCGTGCGTAAATTTTCAGGCAAGTCTGCACAATATGGTATCTCTATAGCTTTGACACTTTCGTGCAAAAAAATTTTTGCCCCCTTAAACGCATACTCCTCTAATACCTTTTCTAATTTTTTAGCGTGCTGTATTGTCGCTTTCGTATAATGCCAAATCCACGTTTTTGTTCCATCACTGGTTATGCACGAGCTCCCGTCACGCGATAGAAACGGAGATTTTTGACTTAACGCCATAGTTACGTAAGTATAAAACGTGATTTCTTGCGCACCAAACCCTAACGCAGAATTCATTTGTAGCATCATTTCATTTACGTTCACCACCCGTCTATATCCAGCAAGTCCACCTTCATCGGGGGCTTCCATCTCAAACGTGGCAAGAACAAAAATCATCTTTGCATTATACTTGTCACATGCTCTTTTAAGTATTTGGAAATTCGAATAATATCCCTCAAAAAAGCGTCCACCATATGGGGTTAAATGATAGGGATAATTATCGACGCTTATACAGTTAGCCTCAGTAACACGAAGATAATCTTCAACGTATCTAGTGTAAAGTTCAGTTGCTGTAAGTTCTTTCAGTTCAGGACACGACCTATATACGTCACTAGATATGGGTAATAAATTCATATCGATATGCACGTAATCTTTTCCTAACTTTTTTGCAACTCTTTTTATGGAACGATAAGTTTCGCCATAGGCTTTTAAATGGCAATATTGAGGCTCGTCACGAAGTCTTAAACCGTAAAACAATGGATCGAAAATATATTCTTTCATGCACTCTTCAATAAATGCATCTAATTCCTCTTCTGTCTTAAATCTGCAATCTTCCGATTCTCCAACGAGCTTATCTTTATAATCGTCCGCTAAATCGTAAATACGACTATCATCCATCATGATTTTTTTAACGCCGAGATTTTTTGCAAATTCAAAGCACTTTTGAGTATTAGACCCTTGCCATCCTTCACCGCGATAACTGTTTTTACCCGTCAAATTCATAACGTTAAACCCGCAATCAAAATAATCTTTCCACGCTTTTTCCGTGCGTAATCCGTCTGCATTTATTCCCGTTCCTGGTGCACTAAACCCATAAAAATCCATAAAAACCTCCTAATAGTAATACAATTCAAGTTTAGTTTGTAAACTAACCCCCTATTTTTCAAGGGGGTTAGTTTAAGTTCAATTAATCTATCGTATAGAACTCAGAGTAAGCAAACGTCGTTGCAAGGCTATTTCCCTTAACCCCCGCATAAGCTATAACGTTGTCGCCAAGGTCCTCAACTTCACTTACAGTCTTACCCGTATCGTAAGTTCCTTTATAAAGTGCTGTATAAGTTGAACCTTCTAATTTATAAAGTTCGAACACTATAACGACTTTGTCGCTTTCTACTTTACTTCCAACTACGTATTTATAGTTAACGCCGTCTTCTAAATTAACACAGGAAACGTCAGTTTTATATTTGTTTATGTTAGAGTTTATCGTAGTACTATTCGCCATTAACGTTTGATCAATTCTATTATGTCCAAAAACGTAATAATATTCGGTCAATTCGAACATCTTGTACTCGTTACTATAAAAACCGCCATTGGAAATCAAATAGCCAGTCTGTGTTTTTTGATCACTTGCAGTAGCCGTAGGCAACGCCGCCCCCATGCTCTCGTTAATTTCATTCGCAAAGAGCGTAACAATAGGCATATTATTGCCAGTGAAAGTAAAGTCAATATATTTTCCTACTTCATAGCCACCGTCAAAACCTATATAATTATTCGGGAACGCCTTGCTAATCGTAGAATACCACGCGTCACTAGCCAATACACCGTCTTTATTGTGTCCGCCAGCAGTTAACGTTACTTTTCCCCCAGCAATTTCTGCATTTCTAGTAACAATTTCCGTTTCTGGAACATAAGGCTCACTCACTTTAAACGTTGTAAACCTGTCGCTAGATCCAGAACTTGCTTTTAGGCTTGAATACACAATTATGTTACCCGCAGTAAGATTAGAAACAGGTATTTTATAATTTTCAGATCTACTGGACGAATAAGTTATCGACGTCTTGTGTAGTATCATTTTGGTATCTGCGTCTATTAGAACCAAATCTAGTGCCAAAAGACCGTTTGAGTCTTCATAAGTTCCTACTGTAAATTTATAATTTGTATCAGGCGTTTGGCGAAGACCTATTTGCGTCATTTTATACACGTCTGCATCTACGATATTATTACTATCCATACCTTTTACATACATGTCCATATCGCCTTGTCCATTGTAGTCACGTGAATCCATTCTGTTTGGTCCATACACTATCATCTGCCCGCCACGAAGATATCCTGCTTCCTTCCCATCTTGCAATTTGGTATCGTCCTGCACCACACCGTTGAATAAAACAACACCTTTGCCGCCGTCTTGTCCTATATTTCCGTTAATTTCATTCGCAAAGAACATTACATAAGGCATATTATTACCCGTAAAATAAATGTCCACGTACGTGCCTACACCGTATTCACCTTCTAACGCATAATATCCCAAGTCGTGTTCATTCGTCCAAATGTATTCACCATCTGAATAATTCCCTTCATTTACTACCTTTCCGTTGAATTTCCCGCCAACTTGCATTCCTTCAAGCGTTACGCTGCCGTCTTGATTAAAGGTTGCGTTATAAGAATCAAGATTACAATCTTCAACAGTTTTAACGGTATCGCCTAAATTAAAACCAAGAGTAAAGTCACAAATATCGTTCTTAACGAACTTATATTTGCCGTAAGCGTCAACTTGACTAAGCGTGCCGTCAGTCACGTCGCCCTTACCGTTATCAACGGTAACTACTGGGTAAGCCGTCAATTTCTTCGTATTATCGCCTTCTTTTACCACCGTTGCCGAAATGACAAATTCTTTATTGAAGTCTAACGCGTTTACGTCTTCAACGGCAGTTTCTCCCACTTTAACTGATTCCACAACGTATTTGCCTTGAAGATTGCTACCTTCACCGTGAACGGTATTAACCACCCCCGTCAAATAGTCGCTTACACCTTCTTTATTATAACTTTTGTCGGCAAGTGCTTGCGTTGCAATGGTATAGATCGACTTTGCATCGCTCCATTCAGAAGTTGCAACGTCTTGCTCATTTACTCTTGCAAAAGCCTTAGCAATAAAAGGACGGCTAGTATTACTAGGCAGAATATCCGTCAGTGAGCAAATAAACGTATACACTCCGTCTTTTTCCGTAGGCTCGCCAAAAACTTCTCTATACTCATTTTGATCGTCTTTCAAGTCCGCGGGAACGATATACATACCATAAATTGCTCCACTATCGTATCCGTTCACGGTAGCAGTATATCTTATACCATATTTACCACTAGCATCACTAACGGTACGCAAGGCAACGTCGTTTACCTCTAATGAAATATTCCCCGTCGCTTTAACTGAAAATACAGCAGCACTTAACAAGGCAAAAAACGCCACAAACAACGTAACAAAAGTTAAAAATTTCTTAATTCTTTTAGTCATATTTTACCTCCTAATACAACTCATCTTTATTTTCATAATCAGTCCAATCATCAACTATAGTAGACTGATTAGAATTAAGAATTGCATCATTGCAGAAAATATCAATTTCTGCGGTTGGGTTTTCGTACTTTTTTAGTTTCATCTAAAAAATCCTCCTAAAAATATATTTTTATTTCAACGGAACGAGATAAACTGCTTGCCCCGCAGAAAGTCCTTCTTCATATACGCCATCAGAAAGTGCCACGTAAGAAAGTCTACCGTCTTTAATTTCCGCAACGTGAGTATAACTGCTATCAAACGTTGCTTTTACGGTACCGAAAGTATCGGTAACGTTGCCATGCGCAGGATCGCAAACGTTCTGCAACATATACATATAAAGATTGTTCTTTTCATCCTTTAACTCTGTTGCGTACAGCGCATCGTTATCAAACGTCGCAGATTTCAAAAGGGCGAACTGATAATCGTTTGCTATTTGAAGTGCGCTTGCCTTACTAACGGTTTCACCACTATCAGGGTCATCATACTTAATAGTCCCTGAATTACCCATAACGTATATACCCGTATCGTAGTTTGGCATATCGGCAAAGAAAAATCTTCCGCCTTGATATTTGTAATTTAGAACTATCTTAGCCGTTTCTTTTGCTTTTGCCATCATATCTTGTGCATAATAATAGATATTCGTCTTTTCGCCGCTTCTCGTTACGAAGTTAAACTGTTCATTAAACGAACCGAACGAAGAAAGCGTTTCTGCCGGCTGATAAGTATACCACGCAATAGTTCCGTTATACCCAGTGCCTAAAAGCGAATAAATTTCAAGCATCATTTCGCTCTTATACGCGCCCCTATACACTTTACTGTTACCGTTATACATTTCAAACGACGTTATTGCAAACGACGGTTTCGTTCCGTATTTTTCACACGCGTCTTTAAGTGTTTTTACCGACACGAAATAATCTGCCGATAACCCAGTTGCTCTAGGTGCGTAAACGTCAACCATCATATAATCAGGCGTCCTAAATTGTATAGGTTCTCCGTTCTCGTCTACTATACCTTCAAGCGTCGGCGTTAAATAACTTTCTATATAATGTTTATACGCTTCGCCCATATCGGTAAACTGACCAGGCGCACCATAACGACTGTAAGTTGAAGAATACGGCAATAAGCATATATAAATGTAAATATAATCTTTAATTGCTTTGGTAATGTTTTTTTCCTCTACCAATTCCGCCCATGCGTCGTATACGGCATTGTAAATATAACGTAGCGAAACGGTAAACTCATAAACAGGTTCGTCATATATAGAAACACCATAAAAACCATCCATTTCAATATAATCCGACAAATAACCCTTCACTTTGTTTTTAAGATCGTCATACGTTGGATAAGTCAACCCTTCGCCTACGAGATTATTTTTTTCTGCCAAATTCCAAATTCTTTTGTCGGCTATCAAAATCTTTTCTGCGCCTGCCTCAGCGGCCGCTACCATTGCTCTTTTGCACTCCGATTCGTCAAAAGTTGGCGAACATTCCGCAGCCGTACCAGAAAGATAAACGACGTTCATTCCAGCATCAAGATAATCGGTATATCCTTCTTTAGTGCGAAGGTCAGGTCCTAAATCGTACCACTCGCCACCGATTTTAAATCTTCCACTCATAGGTCCAGAACACGCTAACCATTTTAGTTCGTCCGTAGTTCCAGAATAATCGGGAAGTTTTGTGTAATTCTTGGGCAATCCCGAAGAATTGCCACAAGCAGTACATCCAAAAACTAATAGAGTTGCCAGTATTAAGGCTAAAATTTTAGATAAAGCTTTTTTCATAATTGCCCCTCCTTATTGCGGATAATAAAGATCCGAGAACTTGAACGTAGTCTTGTATCCTTGTTTCACTCCGCCAACTTCTTCACCGTAACCTTTTACTCCTGCGTATGCGATTAAGTTGTTGCCTAATGCTTCAACCTCGCTTTGAGTTTTGTTAGTTTCATAACTTCCTTTATAAACTTCGGTATAAGATGAGCCTTCTAATTTATAAAGTTCAAAAACAATCACTACTTTATCACTAACTAATTTGCTACCTACCGTATACTTATACTCAACGTTTTCTTGCAAAGCAACGCATTGAACGTTTGTCCTATAACTACTTACCCCACCTGCAGGCGTTCCGTCGTTATTCGCCAGGGATTGATCTATTCTGTTAGGTCCAAATACGTAGTAATAATCAGCTAAAAGCAACCCTGGAGTATAATTTGTAGAACTAACATAAATCGCTCTCTGGTCGAAGAACCCGCCGTTTGAAATCAAATATCCGTTTTGATCTCGTATCTGAGTCGTTGCATCAGGCTGTGTTGTGCCACTCATAGCAGAATTTACGGCGTTTGCAAAAAGAGTAACTATCGGCATATTGTTTCCTTTAAAAGTGAAGTCGATATATTTACCAACGGTATATCCTCCATCAAAACCAACGTAAGTGTTTACGTACTTACCTATATCAGATTTCCACCCATCATCGTAGAAGGCTCCCGTATATCCAGATACATTGCTGCTCTTACCTGCATTAAGTGTTATACTACCGTCTGCATTTGTAGAACCACCCGAAATGAGGATAAGCGATTCATTAGGATCAAAGTCGTAAGTGTCAGTATATCTAAACGTTGTCGCAAGACTATTGCCTTTAACTCCCGCATACAAAATAAGGTCGTTTCCAAGTGTTCCTACTTCCGTTGCTGTCTTTTCGGTGTTATACTGCGCAGATACAATAAGTTTGTTGGTATTTGCATTGTAAAGTTTCATTTCTATAACAACTAACCCGCCAGCCTCTCTCGTTCCAACCGTGTATTTGTAGTCAATTCCGTCCTGCAATTTGCTATAAGAGCCTTGAATAGTTGCCACATTATAGTCTTTAATTGACGCCAATGTCGTTGATATTCTATTTGGTCCAAACACGTAAAAGTTTTCAGTCAAGAACCACTCTCCATTTCCGTCTCGTGCATCGTTTATTGCATCAAACAATCCATTAGAAATTAGATATCCGTTTTGGTCTATAATATCTTTATTCCCTTGTGTTGTTCCTCCCATGTTAGAGTTCACAGCGTTTGCAAAAAAGGTTACAAGTGGCATATTGTTGCCCGTAAAGAAAATATCAATATATTTTCCTACTTTACTAACATTTTCAAAAGCAACATAACTGTTCACGTATTTGCTGATACCGCTTACCCAACCGTCGTCCCAGAATGCTCCGCCTTGACTTGACACATTAGGATGTGAACCTGCATTAAGAGTTACACTTCCATCCGCATTAATTACGCCACCTGAAATAAGCATAAACGGTTCATTTGGATCAAAATCGTATATGTCGGAATACCTAAACGTTGTCGCAAGGCTATTACCTTTGACACCTGCATACAAAATAAGGTCGTTTCCAAGCATTCCTGCTTCCGTTACAGTTTTTTCGGTATTGTACTGTGCAGATACAATAAGTTCGTTGGTATTTGTATTGTAAAGTTTCATTTCTATAACAACTAAACCGCCAACTTCTCTCGTTCCAACCGTGTATTTGTAATCAATTCCGTCCTGCAACTTGCTATAAGTTCCTTTAACAGTCGCCACGTTATAATTGTTTATTTGTCCTGGATTTTGAGATATTCTATTTGGTCCATAAACGTAGAAATTTTCATCTAAATACCAGTTCTTTGGCTCAGCCTCGGATGTTATCGCATCATATACGCCATTACCAATTAAAACATAGCCGTTTTGGTTTAACTCTTTGTATTTATCTTCACCACTAGTCGTGTAAGTCGTTCCACCCATATTTGTGTTTATCTCGTTTGCAAAAAGGGTTACTATGGGCATATTATTACCAGTAAAGAAAATATCAATATATTTTCCTACTTGACTAGCATTTTCAAAAGCAACGTAACTGTTCACGTATTTACTGATACCACTTACCCAACCGTCGTCCCAGAACGCACCGCCTTGACTTGACACGTTAGGATGTGAACCTGCCGACAACAAGACGTTCTGTTCTCCAAGATAGAACGCACCAAAAGTTTTAGCATCTTGGTCACTATTATCAACGTACTCGTAAGGCAATTTATAACTGAAAGTCGTATCGTTGTCTGCACCCTTTACGGTAGCGTAAGCGATGATATAGCCTGGTTTAACGTCGTCTACTGCTGTTTCCGTTACCCTCGTTATCGGTCCAACCAAAACGTCGCCCGTAACAGCATCTGATAACAATATCTCGAAAGCCAAGTAACCGTCAGAATCAAAACTTCTTACCTTATAGTTAAATTCTCTATTTGGTTCTTCTCTTAAGAATTTCTGTGTCAAAAGAGTATTCTTTGACACGGTACATCTACTATAATCTTCCGAAATAGACATATAATTTTTATGCGTATCGTCAATTCTATTCGGTCCCAACAACAAGAACGCACCTTCTCCAACTACGTTAGTCGTACTTCTACTTGGGTATTTATCAACGGCATACATACCGTTCATAAACAAATATCCATTACCGCCATAAGAAGTGATATCACCATTCAAGGCGTCGGTAAAGAAGCACAACTGCGGCATATTGTTACCTTTGAAATTAAATTCAGCAACGTAGCCTATTCCGTATTTTCCAGTTTCATTATTACAGAACGCTATAAACGAATTATCAAGCGTTGGATGAATCTCTGAACGGAAACCACATCCAGCAGATTCCTTGCCCGCTAGAGTAACCGTCATATTATCTCCGTCAATACTGCTTACTCCTCCGCCTAAAATAACGTCTTTAGAATTATCGGGCGCAACGATAAAGTCCTCTCTTACCATTTTACCTATCTTTTCACCTTCAGCATCTACGGGAATAACCATAAAGTCAAAGTGATAAAATTCTTCAATAATATACTCTGAAAAATCTATATTCGTATCTTCAATAACTTTGGTTTCTCCTGCAAATTTAACACGATATTTTGTTGCACCGGCAATTTTGCTCCAACTTGCAGTATAGTTGTCAATATCAACGCTAAGCGTTGCACCATTTTCTAAAAGGTTAGAAAGTCCCGACACGTCTTCAATAGCATGAACTGTCAAATCAAAATATACTCTACCTCCAGAAGTTTCTGAATAAATTCTAAACTCGTAATCACACTCGTAAATAAATTTAAACTTCTTGCCGTCGAAAAATCCGTCCGCGGTTGCCTTTCCTTCTTGGATATCATACACGATAGGATCTTGATTTTTAATTTTATATATCTTTACTTGTTCAACGTACTCTCTGTGCTCTACTTCGCACATTATCGTAGGCGCAGCCCTATTTATAAGAGTTTTTACGCCCATCGAAGTTTCAAAATCAACGGTCATTTCGTCATTTTCAAAATACATATAAGACAATTTATCGTATACTTGAACTTCGACCGTTGCAGTTTTTTCGTCCATTGAAGTAGCGGTTATTTGGTATAATCCCGCAACTTTTAAATAAATCATCTCACCTACGAGCTTAACATTTTCACCATCGTCAATTTTATACTCAAAGGTTAGATTTTGATCTTCTTTATACTTAAATAAATCATAAACGTCAATACTGTCCTCAACACGGTAATCGTATTTTATATCAAGCGTTTCTATTTCGCCAAAATCCTTACCACAGGATGTTGCTCCAACAGCAAAACAAAATACACACAACAATGACAATATAAGTGTTAAAAGTTTGCGTGTTCTTTTCACTTTTTTACCTCCTTATTCAGTTAACCTTTTATTCCGCCAACTGAAACGTTTTTAATAATAAAGTTTTGAAAAAATGCATATAACAGAATTCCTGGTATAGCAGCCATAACAAGTGATGCAAAATATACGGTTTTTTCAGTCGTCATATTTGAAGAAAACAAAAACATACCATAGCTTAACGTCGGAAAATTTGGAAGATCTATTTGCGCCGTAGTATAATCGTTCCATCTTGCAATAAAGTTATCTACCGAAAGTGCAAGTGCTAACGGTAATATTTGCGGAAACATTATTTTGAAAAATATAGTCAGTTCGTTCGCGCCATCAATTTCTGCCGATTCGGCGTAAGAATCACTAACGCCCCTAAAAGTTCCGTACATAACAAAGGCAGAATAATCAAACCCTACCGCCCAACATACCCACAAAAGCCCAGGGTTGTTAATCATGCCCAACGCATATCTTAGTTTATATGCAGCCGCACCTACGCCAACGATAGGTATTACTTGGATAAATATCATTATTCCATAAAGTAACCCTTTTCCAGGAAAATTGAATTTTGCTAAACTATAAGACACCATAAGGCTCGATGCTAGATTTACTATAACGAATAAAATTGCTTGCCACAACGTGTTAAAAAGCAAACCAAAATACGCTACGTCACCATTAACTACAAACTCTGAAAATACTCGCGAATAGTTCTCCCATACAAATCCTGTAGTTAGTTTTAATGAACCATATTCGCTATACTCACTAAACGATTTAAGTGAATCATTTAGCAATAATACAAATGGTATAAGTTGAATAATTGCTTCAATTAAAAAGAACAAGAAGAACGTTATTAAAAATATTTTTACGCCTAAGCTTTTCTCTTTCCATTTAATTAGGGCTCTTTTAAATTTGCTTTGTATTTTTACTCCATTAATTTCTTTCATAAAAGCCCTCCGTTAATAAGACACGTCTTCATGAACTTTAGACAAAATCCATCTTCCAAGTAATACAAGCGGAATGGTTACAGCCGTGATAAGCATACCAAAAGCAGACACATAGCCATACAAATACTCGTTGTTGACAGGAGTTTGCGTAATTGTTACTTGATATCTATACAAATAAAAACCAACGGATACCAAACCATTTCTACCCGTTCCGTTAGACCAAATATACGCACCGTAATCAGCGGTAAGTATACTACAAAACGAAAACAAGGTTAATGTTGAAAAAGTTGGCCACACAAGTGGCAATGCTATTTGGAACGTTTCACGGAAAAATCCACATCCTTCAATTTGCGCCGCTTCAAAAATCTCATTTGGAATACGCATATATGCGCCAGCCATAATCATTCCACCGCCTGCCAGCGTATATATAAACCGTTGTATCATAATAGTCACAAACGCAGTCTCTTTTGCGCCAAGCAAACCACTCTTTAATGCACGCTCTGGAAGATTAACGCCTAATGATTTCACCAAACTCGTCCATATGCCGTTGTGCGAATAAGTTTCTTTCATAATACTCATAAGCACTACGCCACCGACTATGCCTGGAATATAATATATCAACCTAAACAACTTACTACCTATCATATGTTTCGTAAGCACGTAGCAAGACAAAATTGTGAATAGCGTTGCTATCTGAGTAAGTCCCCAACTGGTTATACTTTTATACACCATTTCCCAGGGATTGAAGCCTAACTTATCTTCACCAGTAATAAACGATTTAAAAACTAGTTCAAATGAACCTAACCCTGCACTACCATCCGAATTCGTAAATGCCAAAGCAAACGACGATAAGTTCACGTAAAAATAAAATATGGCTATTTGTATAACGGGAAAAGCGACGAAACAATATACGAACGGCCATTTCCTTCTATCTCGTATGGAATATTTATTAAACAATCTCTTTGAAATTCCTTTTTGTTTCATATGTATCCTTATTTAGTTACCGGTTTCCAGTCCCCATTATCTAATTTTGCTTTAGCATCGGTCATCATTTTATCGCACAAAGCGTTAGCTGCCGTCTTATATACATCATTGCTTGCAATTATTTTAAGATCCTTATCGTACTTAGAAACGTTGTCCTCGTTTATATCTATAACGAAAATATGATTAAGAGTTGGGAAATAACTTGTAATTCCACAATCTGCCTTGAATCCATTTTGAGAGTTCCTAAGTTGTTTATAATACGGATTACTTAATATACTCTCTACCCCATCAAACCATGGTTCTGTTGAAGGCATTTCTTCTTTAAACGAGAAGGGAGATTGCGTCTTTGCTTCTTTAGCAAACAAGGTACCTGCTTCAGTACTTGCAATAAAACGCATAAACGTAGCTGCAAGTTCTTGTTTCTCTGAATTTGCGTTAACGATAACACCTATGTTCATGCTGTTACTTACCATACCACGACGTTCACACACCGTCACAACGTCATCTAGAGCAACGTTTACGCTTAACTCTTCATCTACCAGCGGTTTAATATCAGCTGCGAGTTTACCTTCCATAGCGTACTTTGATATCAACGATAATACGTCGTCTGCCTTTTCCTTGTTAAACCCGTAAGAACTACCTTCACCGAACATTTTCTCACCCAACGCAGAGATCATAGGTGCAGGAATTAAAGTAACGTCGTTAAGATATTGTGGGTACTTAGCGCATTCTTCTTGGAACATCCAGTCCCCAACCGCATAGAATACTGCTTCGCCTTTCATAATTTGTCCTTGCGCTGCAGAAACATCGTGTGAATCGCTACCAAAAGACATCATTCTCCAGTCATAGAACTGATATACAACTTCCAACATCTTCCTTACGCTTTCATAGCCAAAAACTTTATAACTGTCCGCCCCCATAGCCGTACCATCTGCTTTAGACCATGAGAAAAATTCATTAAACTCTTCTATTCCGTTGTACTGTGCAATCCACGGAGCAGCAACTCGGTTTATATATAAATTATCTTGGAACGCATATGTGAAAGGATATATTTCATCCTCTGCTGCGTGCTTCATAATTTCTTCTGCACATTGAAACAATTCGTCGGTTGTTCTAGGCGTTTCCAACCCGTAATCTTCTAAAACTTTAGTATTAACTGCAAGTCCTCCGATAGAGCAAGCATAAGGTAATCCTCGAATTTTGCTGTTATAGAACCATCCTTGTGTATCAAAAACAGATAATTTTTCAGCTATTGTTTGTTCTTCTTCTGTGCCGTCAAATTTAATAGCTTTCTTGTTCCATACGCTCTCCGTTAAATCCGAACCAATAATGCCATAATCACCTTCTTCCAAAAACTCAGGCATAAACGAATCTGCAAAAAACAAGTCTATTTTACTTCCAGAATAAATTTCTCTACCAACCTTGTCAGAAACCAAATCTTCTTGGGCAGGTAAGATATTTACTTTATATCCTTGGCTTTCAAAAGTTTTTTCAAACTGATCTGCTAGTGCTGATATATAAGTAGTTCCATATCCCGCTTTACGTATACGAATATTGAGAGTGTTTTTATCGTCAATAATCCCATCTTTACTAGCGCATCCACTAGTAGTTAACCCTACCGTAATCAACATAAAAACACTTAAAAATAACGCTAAAAATTTTTTCATATTATCCTCCTTTTTAAAGCGTGAATTTTAATTTTATCTTATCACATAATAATAAATAATGTAAGACTTAAATCCGCTATCAATGTGCTATTTTCCGCTTTTAAGGCTCAAAACCGTTGATTTTATACCGTTATATACTATAATTGCATTATGGAAACTGAAAAGATAAATTTATTAGTAACCCACACTAAATATTCTGTGCATAAAACTGAAATCAATATTCGCTCAACGTCAACTAGGAAAGAATCCGCCCACACATTGGACAAATACGAATTCTTTTACGTTGTAAATGGTAATGTTAACCATCAGTTAAACGATCAAGTCTATACTATGAGTACAGGAGAATGCTTGTTTTGTCCTCCCAATCACCAGCACAGTTTTACCGCCGAAGAAATAGTTGCCCAACGCAATGTATCGGTGGATTGTGAATTATTTGATAGGCTATATTCTTTCAGTAATATTTCCCGCGAAGCAATTAATAATATTTTTATCCAAAATAATAACATAATAAAATTTTCCTTATCTGAGATAATACATTTAGAGAATCTCACACAACAATATTTTTATCAAAAAACTAATATTACCAAAGATCTAAATAAAATATCTTGTATTTGCCTAGAACTGTTATTCTGTCTTTTAAATAAGTTTTTATCTAAAAGTATTAAAGATAATCGCAATCCTTCTATTATTGAGCAAATAGTTTCTATATTAGAAACCCCAGAAGGGATAAAAGGTGGGATATCGTATTTAATTGAAAAACTACACTATACAGAATCTTATATTTACCATGTTTTTAAAAAACACATGGGAATATCTCTTATAAAGTTCATTAACACTAAAAAATTGCAACATATAGAATATTGTTTGCGAGCAACAGACTATTCTTTGCGCACTATAGCAGATATAGTAGGAATTGAAAGCCTATCTTATATGAACGCAATCTTTAGAAAAGAATATAATGTTTCCCCAGCTCTCTATCGAAAAATTCACACTGGCTCTTCAAGTTTAATAAGCAAAAATACTTTCTAATACAAAAAAAATTCCGAAACTAATTTCGGAATTCCTTTTCTATCTATTTCGATTAAATTTCTATTTCAAAAGGCAATAACGGCAATCCATCTTCATTATATACATCGGGAAGTGCATAATTTCTATTGCAGTATCCTATCCTTACATAACCTTCTTCAACATTAAAGCGAATTGTTTTTCTACATATTTTCACTTCTATGCTCTTTTCTTCTCCCATTTTATTCGTAATATAAAATGACTGTGGATTATTTGAAACACATCTAAACTCTTTTACGTTTTTAAACTGCAAAACTCCTTCTTTTCCTTTTTTTATTAGTTTATTTATACTCGGACTTTTCCATTTAACATTAACCCTATAATGATTTGCAAGTACGGCTAACGCTAACCTTTCCCCCACAGGTGCTTTATTTGCTGGATGAATATTTTTCTTTTCTCCTATATCTATTGCCGTTATCATATATATGTTTTTGTTTTTAGCAAACTCTTCCTGCGCAGCCCTAATCTCTGACCAATTTTTCTTTTCTGAGCCTAAACTATCATATGCTGCCAACTGCACCGTATAAAACGGAAGTTCCTTGTCATTAAACGCTTTTCTCCACTCTCTCACAAGAGTTTCCATCAAAGTATTAAAATAAACTTTATGTCCATACGGCGTTATTCTTGTGTTAGACTCTCCTTGATACCATAAGACACCACTAATTGAATATGAAGCTATTCTGATAACCATGTTGTCCCAACAATTTCCCGGAACTTGAGTATCAAAAGGACCTTCGGGAATAGGTTTTCTAAAAACATGTTCTTTTAGATATCTATCAACACCTATGTTTTTTGCTATATTGAACTCATGCTCGTTATCATTTATAAATTTTGCTAATTCATTTTGATATTCTTGATATTTAGTTTTATATTCTTCAATATCTACATTGCTAAATTTTTTATCATACTCATCAACCATATACCTAGTTATTTGATTTTTAAGTAATGCTTGGCGATCTATCCAACTTTCCATATCGGTACCACCCCTGTTACAACTAATAATACCTATAGGAACGTCTACGCTTTGACGTAATCTTTTAACAAAATTTGTTGCTACGGCAGAAAAACCTAACGCCTGCCTTTTATTAAAAATTTCCCAAGGCGTATCATTTGAATATACACCATTAAAATGCCAACCCCAAACTTGCGCATCTTTATAAGGACAACGTGGCACAGTAAACAACCTAATTTTGTTATCATATTGTAAAATTTTTTCATCATAATAGGTACAGAATGTTGGGTGTTCCATATTCGACTGTCCAGCAGCAACCCACACGTCCCCTGTTATTACATTTTTTAAACGTACAGTTTCATTTTTTGATTCAAATATTAATTCATCACAAATATTTGCTTTCATTGGTGGCAGTTTTGCTTCAAATCTATTTCCTACAATCTTTGCTTCTACGCAATAATTTGAATATTTTACTGTTATTTTGGAACAATCACATTCTCCAAAAACTACTATTTCTTTTTCTCTTTGCAAAACTGCATTATCTGAAAACAAAAAATTAGGTTTTATCATAAATTTCACCGACTATTTTTTTAGATTATATCACGTATGAAAAATTATGTTAATAATAATTAGCACACAAATCTATTTAAAACACATTTCAAACTTTTTTGCACAAAACAATTACAACTATGACTCATTATCACAAAATTTCCCAACAGTCTCGCCCAACTTTAACCCAGCCACCTTGACAGACTAGGGCTCGGTAGCGTTAGCAGACGAGCATCGACGACTGCAACGCAAAGCGTTGTTCGGATAGTTCATCTCCGTCGGGTGACCGACGGCAAAAGAAAAACACCAACCATTTAGGGTGTGTTTCATAGGGAATTTATGAAAAATTAAATTTAATATGGAATACAACCTGAAGCGAGTGTCAACAAATCAGAGTTCGATGAATATCGGACTCTTTTTTGTTAAAAAGATATAAAATGCCTATTTTCAAATATTTTATATTGTGTTGATATCATTTCGCATTGACTTTTTTAATTAAATTGACTATAATAAAGATGCGACAATTCAAAAAACATAAAAAGGAGTCCATTCTACAAAAATCTAAAAGTTTAATATATTTTTTAATCGGATATAATCCCTTTGGTAGGATTATATCATTATCGCGTTTATACAAAATCCGATTGAAATATATTAGATGTAGTGTGGATGTTAAATGAATTGTCGCAGATTCACGAGAAGATATATTCTACGGTGTCGTCTCGTGAGAGGCGGCATCTTTTTTATAGATAAATTGAATAGTAAATCAGGAGTCGCTGAAAACAAATTTACATTGTTTTTAGAGGCTCTTTTTGTTTTTAAGGAAGAATTATGAGTGAAATTTCAAAATCGTGTTCTTTCTTCGGGCATAGGAATACTGACTTAACCGAAAACGAAGAACAAAAACTGCAAGAACTAATAGAAAATCTGATACTCAACGAAAAAGTTGATAGGTTTTTGTTTGGCAGTCGCAGTAATTTTGACTATATTTGCCATAAAATCGTAACCGATTTAAGACAAAAATACCCCTATATTAAAAGGTTTGCCTACACTTGTAGAAGTGAAACTTGCACGTTAGAAAGTGAACGTGAATATTGGGAAGAGGTTTATTCTCACTTTGAAAAACGAAAAGTCACTCTTCTTGGTGTGGAAGAGGAAATTGAACGTAAAAGCAAATGGACGTCAGGAAAAGCAAGCTACGTTGAAAGAAATTACGCAATGATTGATGATAGCGATTTTTGCATTTTCTACTATGATGAAGCCTACTTACCCAAGCGAAGAAAAAACTCTTGGCGAGATTTTACCGACTATCAACCCAAAAGTGGCACAGGGCTTGCCTATAAATATGCAACAAGAAAACGTAAAGACAATAAAAAAATTATTGTTTATAATGTCTGTAAAAAAGATAATTAATAGTTTTTGCTGTGAGGCGTAAACAAATTGAAAAATTAGTTAAAAAGTGCTAAAATATAAAAAAGGAAACAAAAGGAAAAAAAGAAAATGAAAAAATTATCAATGTTTTTAGTTGTATTGTTGTCCTTAACAATGATTTTCGGGCTTTCTGCTTGTAAAGATAATGAGAACGAAAACACTCCTGAACCTTATCCATACACTGTTACTTTCAATACGAATGGAGGTTCTGCTGTAAATTCAAAAAATATGGATGTAATTTTATATTCGCCTACTACCATTAAACAAGACTATGTTTTTCAGGGTTGGTTCTTTGATGAGAAGTTTACTGCCCCTGTTAGTTTTCCTTTATCGGTAGATTCTAATTTTACTGTTTATGCAAAATGGAAAGAAACGTTGCGAAGTATGCAAAATAGATTTGCCGAATTTATGAAGGAAAACGATTATGTAATAGAAAAAGAACTTCCAAAAGACGAACTGAATTTTTCACATTCATACAAAATTCAATCAATCGGTGGAACTTTTATCACTTACACGTGGGAAAGACTTTACACTAGTTCTATCGACAGTTCTTATAACACTAGGATAACATATAATATAGATTTTGAATTTGGCGACCTAACAACAGCAAAAGGAACTGCTTCATACATTCATAATTCCAGCACTGGCGTATGTTCTGCAGGATTTGATTTTTACAGCATGAGGTTAGAAGGTAGAACATATTTGTTTAATGAAGTTTATGAAAGTTTTTATGATTCTACAGGTATGATTTATACTCAAGATGATTGCATTAGCGATATGCAAAAGGCTTTTTTAGGTGCAATTAACGACTTAAATTCTGAACTTTTTTCTGCTAGAGTATATGGCTATATTTTAGATTATGAAAATTACAATTAAAGGAAGTTGATAGATGAGGATTTCTTATACAGTTACAACACAGTCTTGCCCTTCGTGTGGACACGTACTTAAAAGGTCTAATAGTTTGTGGTTATATTTTATTACGTTAGCGTTATTACCAATTTCTTTACCAACATTTCTTGCTTATTATCTTTTATATCAATATATTTTTTTGTTGCCAGAAATTCCTAGTATTGGCAACCCAGTAAAAACTTGCCCAAAATGTGGTTTGCAGTATAAAAGCGGGAAAATTAAGAAAGAAGACTTGTCGACGGAGCAATTATTAAATCATAAATTCAAATGGTTGTTTAGATTAAGTTATTTACTTGGTGGAATTGCCATTTTGTTTTTAATCGGGTTTATATTTGGTCTGTTTGATTATGACAATACGGTTTTATATTGTTTATATGTTTCTTTGGGGGCTGCCTTTATAATATTTATAATTACCTTTAGTTATAGAAAAAGATTAAACAATATACCTAAAGAAGATAAAACAAAGACACAGACAACGTCTACTACATACCCAATGATTGATCCTATTGCAATTGCCAAAATAACAAGTGAAATAGAAGAAGAAAAGCAAAATAAAAGAGATGCTTTTTATCAACATTTAATATTAATACCAAGAGATTTTGCTTTTAATAACGGATATGTCGAGGAATATAAACAAAGCGAATTAGAAATAGGCGCTTCTATCCGTTCTCATCTAAAAGTATATGAAACTATGTATGGTCAGTTTTATGACTCTAATAAAGAAAATGACAAAGATACGGTGCTTGTATTAGAAGAGTTTGCTTTTGCTATAGGTGTTTATTATTTATTTGAATTAGATAAGGTTTATCCAGATATTAGGACAGGAGATATTATTGATATTATAAATAGTATTGAACCTGAACAATTTTATGTGCAATTAAATTTATTAGGCGATAATAACTGTGTAGATAAAGAAAAAATAAAAGGCGTATTAAAAACTAACTTTGGGGCGAAGTATAGCCCACTATACTTCGCAAGCGAAGAGTGGGCTCTGCGAGGCTGTTAAAAAAGGACGTTGCTTGCCCCAAATTTAGAAAAAGCGAAACAAAATTTAAGGAGGAAATTATTATAGCGTATTTAATATGTAACATTAAAAAGATACCCAAAGAAGGTGTTCCAAAAGTTGAAAGAGAAAACGAAAGAGATGAAAACTATTTAGCTGACAACCCACAAATTGACAGTAGTCGCACCCACAACAATTATCATACCTTTCAAAGAGAAGGAACGTGGATGGAATACTGTAATAAGCGAATTAAAGAATTGAACTTGCCCACAGCAGTAAGACACGATGCAATTTATATAGGTTCGACAGTAATAGGTGCAAGCCCTTCGTGGCATAAGGAAACGTCACAAGAAAAGCAAAAACAGTTTTTTGAAGACTGCACGAGGTTTTTTATTGACAAATATGGCGAAGAAAATATAGTGTCGGCAGTTGTTCATTTAGATGAAACAACACCCCATATGCACCTTAACTTTATGCCCATAACGAGAGATGGAAGATTGTCGGCAAAGCGTGTAATTTGCCCTAAAGAACTATCCGACTTACAAACGGAATTTCATATTGCCGTTGGCGTAGATTATGGATTAGAACGTGGCAAAGAAGGTAGCCAACGTAAACACCTTTCCACCACCGAGTATAAAGCAAAAAAGATTATTGAAGAAGCCCAAGAAGCAAAGGAAATGATAACGGGACAAATCAATACCAAACTTCAAGAATATGATGAAGCACGTAAGGAACGTGATAAAATTGTCGCTGCAAGAGATAAGGAAGCAGATTATTCTAAACTTTTACAAGATGCAAAAGACGGAATAATCACAAAAGACAAGCGTAAACTCAAAGACCAAATCGCTGCTTTAACGGTTGAAAACGGCAAGTTGCAAAAGGAAAACGATATTCTAAAATCGGATAACGCCGACCTATTCAAACTTGTTAAGAAAAACGAAAACATAGCCGAAGACCATAAAAAAGCGCTGTCGGTTATAAAGGTATTTAGGGATAAAGAACCTGTCGCCTTTGCGAGAACGTTTTATCGTGTTGGTGGACTACTTGAATCCTTTATACCAAAAGGCGAACGACCTGCACTTCTTCCACGCAGTAGGTTAGCTGAAATTGAAGAGGAAATTGCAGAAGAAAAACGCCAAAAACAATTAAATAAGCCGTCAGGAAATAAATCTAATTGGCATAAATAACCCCTACTTAAAAATTCTTAAAACTTTTTAGAAAAATTATCTTGATTCAGCTTGACTCCTGAAAAGCTAACTATTATAATATAGCTACAATATTTCGTATATATACGACTGTATAAAATTAGGAGGATTGCTATGAAAGTTAGCGAAGTGATGAGAAAAGCAGAATTAGGTGAAGGCTTGACTGTAGAAGAAATCAAGATATACCAAGCCAACGTAAGACCTGTAAAACACGTTTATCGCAAGTATGGAAATCTTGCAAAAGAGTATTTAGAAAAGCATAACGTTGGGAAATTATGGGCTTTGGCAGGAGATTTACCTACGTATTTACACAACGTTGATAAACAAGCCGATGAACTTTATGACGTAATGTATGAAAAGTTATCTTCTTTAGAACAGTATAAAAGAACGGGTAATTATTTAGAGGACGTACGCCGTATTAATGAAATACAAAGACTGATAGAAGAAGAAATATTAAATGAAATTGTTTACGTTTAGGAGGATAAAAAGATGAAAATATTAAGAGTTTTAGGAACGTTGGGTAGTTTTTTACTTGCTGGATTATTGGTTATTGGACATTGTATTATGAACGTAATCGGGCTACTTATTGGGGCTATAACTTCAGGGAGGTAAGGTGAAAAATGGTAGAAAGAAAAGAATCAACACCTGAAAGGATAAGTAAAAGGAAGTATGAAGCCAGCCATAGAGAAGAAAGAAGAAAAACAAGTGGCAACTTTCAAACAATGATACCAAGAGAACTCTTTGATGAAATCAATGTGTTTTTAAGAGAGAAAAATATGACAAAGGTAGAATTTATAAAACAAGCCTTTGAATACCTACAAAGTAAGAAATAATATAAAGATTACTGACGGCATAATTACGAAAAATCGAGAGATGATAGATAGCGTGATTATGCCACTCTATTCTATCGTCTTTCCCCAAATACAAATAAAAATATATGGAGGAAAAGACTATAGATATCAAGAATAATAACATTTACTATCAAGTAGATGAGAACTTAAACCCTGTCAGAATACGACAAAAACAAATTGGAAATACCGTTTACACTATTGTTTCAAAGCAAAAAGGCACAGCCACGCAAACGGCTGATGAAATTACAAAAGACTTATTGCGTAATAGCGTGCCAAGTTTTATGGAACAATTAAAAACGGATAATAAAAGAAACTCGCTTACGGGCTGTAATTCGGGAGGTAAAAAATAATGAATATACAGTCAGTAAAAAGAAATAATTATAACAAAGAACTCATAACAGCATTATATTGTAGGTTGAGCCGAGATGATGAATTACAAGGCGATTCCAACAGTATAAAGAACCAAAAGGCTATTCTTTCTAAATATGCCCAAGAAAAAGGATTTTTTAACACACAGTTTTACGTGGATGACGGTTATTCGGGAACAAACTTTAATCGCCCAGACTTTCAAAGGATGATTGAAGACGTAAATGAAGGTAAAATCGGCAGTATTATTGTAAAAGATATGTCCCGTTTAGGTAGAGATTACTTAAAAGTGGGATTATATACGGAAATAACTTTCCCCGAAGCCAACGTTAGGTTTATAGCAATCAACGATGGCGTGGATAGTGAAAGCCAAATAGACAACGATTTTACGCCGTTTAGAAACATTATAAACGAGTGGTATGCAAAAGACACAAGTAAAAAGGTGCGAGCTGTGTTAAAAGCGAAAGGCAATTCAGGAAAGCACCTTGCGA
This sequence comes from Clostridiales bacterium, assembly GCA_015055805.1. GTDB lineage: Bacteria > Bacillota > Clostridia > Christensenellales > Borkfalkiaceae > UBA1259. The sequence continues at coordinate 1,854 of SVHN01000008.1, read as the reverse complement.
CTATTCCACCTTATGGCTATATCAAAGATAAAGAAGATAAACAAAAATGGCTTATTGATGAAGAAGCGGCGAAGATTGTTCGTGAAGCGTTCAAATTATGTATTGATGGTTATGGACCGACACAAATAGCGAGGATTTTCACCGAACGTGGATATGATACACCTGTAATTCACGCCAAGAAAATGGGCTATCAATTTTCAGCGAAGCAAAGTGAGCTTGCACATATTTGGGCAACTGAAAGTGTTTTACATATTCTTGAGAATATGGCATACGTGGGACATACGATAAACTTCAAATCAAAGAAAAAGTCGTATAAATCAAAGAAAAAAATTGTCAATCCACGTGAAGAATGGTTAATCTTTGAAAACACGCAAGATTCTATTATTGACCAAAATACTTACGATTTGGTTCAAAAAATCAGAAAAAACAAAAGGAGAAATACTAAAATGGGCGAAATGAATATCCTTGCAGGTTTAGTATATTGTGCCGATTGTGGTAAAAAAATGTATCTTTGTAGATGTACCACTATGAAGCAAAAAGAATACTTTAACTGCTCTACTTATCGCAAAAAAAGTAAAAGCCTTTGCTCTTCTCATCAGATAACGGTGGAAGCCATTGAAAATATCTTGCTTGAAGACTTGAAGTATACCATAAGTTATGCAAGAGAAAATGAAGGTAAATTTCTCGACTACTTAATTAAGAAAAGCGACCAAGCAAGTGAAAAAGAAATGGCTATTAAGAAGAAAGAAGCTGAAGCCGCAGAAGAACGCATAAAAGTTCTTGATAAGATTATTCAAAACCTTTATGAAGACAAAGTGTGTGGCAAAATTAGTGAAGAAAGATTTTTAAGAATGTCTGAAACTTATGAAAACGAACAAACGGAACTTGAAAATAGATTGCAGTTCTTATGGGCTGACATATCTAAGAACAAGGAAAATTACAGCAACTTTAATAAGTTTATAGACCAAGCATCAAAATATGCTTACATAACGGAATTAACGCCTGAAATTTTACAAGCATTTATTGATAAAGTCATAATTCACGAAAAACAAAAAATTGATGGCAAATACCATCAATCAGTAGAAATTATTTATAACTTTATAGGTGCTATCGAACCACCAGACTTCGATGACTAACCTATACAAAGGGAAAGAGGCAAAGCTTAATCGCCTTGCCTCTCTAAAAAATCCCTATGCACCACCAACGTTGGTTGATGTTTTTCTTTTGATGGCTGCCTCTGACAGTCGCTCCTACGCTTACGCTACGGAGTCCTTGCTCATCAAAGATTGCCCGTCATATGACGGACGAACATTCAGTTCTCGTCTTCGCCAAGAACCAACAAAAAGAAAAGCACCCATTTTTATGGATGCTTTCTTTTTGGCTGCCCCTGACAGACTCGAACTGACGACACTGCGGTTAACAGCCGCATGCTCTACCTACTGAGCTAAGGGGCAGTATTGTTAGGTTTTCCCTAACGTTTTTGAAAGTGTCCCCACGAGCCTCGCACTCGTTGTTCTCCTTTTAGTTTTAGGTGTGAACTGTTACGCTCACCCTACCTACTGAGCTAAGGGGCAGTATTGTTAGGTTTTCCCTAACGTTTTTGAAGGTGTCCCCACGAGACTTGCACTCGTTGTTCTCCTTTTAGTTTTAGGTGTGAACTGTTACGCTCACCCTACCTACTGAGCTAAGGGGCAATGTTTGGCTTATTCATAAGCCAAAGTTTTTAATGGATGCAGCAACAACCTATCTTCCCGGACCGTCGCCAGTCAAGTATTTTCGGCGCTAGTGAGCTTAACTTCTGTGTTCGGTATGAGAACAGGTGGGACCTCACCGCTAACGTCACCGCAATGGTAT
>SVHN01000018.1 GCA_015055805.1 Clostridiales bacterium | reverse complement strand
CCGTAGACCGACGCTCTATCCAATTGAGCTAATGGTGCATATTGCATATTTAGTTGTATTTTGTGTTAAGGCAGGGTGTTTGAATCTCTCTTGGGATAAAAACACCCAACCGTGCGCTCCGTAGACCGACGCTATATCCAGCTTAGCTAACGGTGCATTTTTTAGGCTGTCGATATAAACAGCCTAATTATTGTATAAAAAATCTTTTGATTTGTCAATCAATTTGCGCGCTTATTTTAAGATTGCCTTAATTCTTCTTACGCCGCTTGACGAACTCTCTTCTTTTTTGATAACGAAAGTTCCAAGTTCTTTAGTGTTTTTTGCGTGCGGTCCGCCACAGATCTGTTTGTCCACGCCGTCTATGGTGTACACCGATACGATTTGGTCGTCGGAATCTGCGTTGAATACGCCGTATGCGCCCTGTTCAACTGCTTTTGCGTAGGGAAGTTCTTCTCTAACAACGTCTATGCCTTTTCCGATTACGTCGTTTACAAAGTTCTCTAACTCTTTAAGTTCTTCTTCGGTCATCTTATGGTCACAGTTAAAGTCAAAACGCAATCTTTCTTCGGTAATGTTAGAGCCTTTCTGTTCGGTGTTCGTGCCAAACATTTTTCTAAGTCCTGCAAGCATAATATGCGTTGCGGTGTGGTACTTAATAGTCTTTTCGCTCTGTTCAGTAAGTCCACCCTTAGCCGCTTGCGCCTGCGCTTTTGAGAGTTCTTGGTGCGCCTTAAACGCTTCTTCAAAGCCTTTTTGGTCAACGGTTAAACCCTTTTCTTCCGCAAGTTCAACCGTGAGTTCTAACGGATAACCGAAAGTATCGTACAATCTAAACGCTTGTTTTCCTGAAATCTCGGTTTCGGGAACGTAGTTCGGGTCTTTTTGGCTCATAAACGCGTTCTTTCTTTCCATACCGATAATACACTTATCGAACTCTTTCATGCCTGCGGCAAGCGTTGCTTCAAACTTCTTAATTTCTTTTAATATCTCTTCGAGAATATATCCTTCTTTTTCTAAGAGCAAGGGATAAGCCTCGTCGTAAATCTTTTCGATAAAGATTTTTGCAACGTCGCACATTGTAGTTGCATCAATACCTAAGTTCTTGCAGTATCTTATTGCGCGGCGAAGAAGTCTTCTCAAAATATATCCTGCGCCCGTATTTGACGGGGTTATTCCGTTTGCATCACCTATAAGCATAACCGCTGTTCTCGTATGGTCTGCAATAATACGCATTGCCTTGGTGTCCTTTTCGTCCTGACCGTACGCCTTGCCTGACTTTTCTTCCAAGCACTTGATTGCGCCTGCAAAAAGGTCAGTCTTATAGCCGTCGTCAAGCCCGTTAAGGAAAAGCAAAAGTCTATCCAAGCCAAAACCCGTATCAACGTTCTTATTCTCTAACTCTTCGTATTTACCACCGTCAAGTTTTTTGTACTGCATATAAACGTCGTTACCGATTTCAACGTATCTTCCGCAATCGCAGTTGACGTCACAAGTATCGCAGCAAGGATTGTCGTGACGGGGATAAAACCACTCGTTGTCAGGTCCGCATGGCGTGCCAACCGTACCCTCTAATTCCCACCAGTTGTTTGATTTGTCTAGATAGAAAATATTTTCAGGCTTAATACCCAACTCTTTTAGGTAGCCTGCCGTTTCGTCGTCACGCGGAACGGCGTCGTTACCTTCAAACACGGTAGAACAAATCTTGTCCTTGTCAAACCCGAAAACTTGGGTTAGTAAATCAAACGACCATTTGGTCTTTTCTTTCTTAAAGTAATCGCCCAAACTCCAGTTTCCCATCATTTCAAAGAAAGTGAAGTGTGTTGCGTCGCCAACCGAGTCGATATCGACCGTTCTAACGCAACCTTGAACGTTACAAAGTTTAGTTCCCTTTGGGTGCTTTTTGCCTAGAAGATAAGGCATAAGCGGCTGCATGCCTGCAACGTTAAACATAACGCCCGTCGTACCGTCACCGATTAGCGATACTGCGCCGATATTAACGTGCCCGCGTTCTTCGTAAAACTTTATCCATTTTTCTCTCAATTCTTTTGACGTAATCATTTTTTTCACCTGTATTAATTTTTAGTTAAAGTATAGCCGTCTTTGCCGTCTTTTACGGTATAGCCGAGCGCGGTAATCTTGTCGCGCAACTCGTCCGATTTTGCCCAATTCTTTTCCTTTCTTGCAAGAAGTCTTTCTTCTGCTATTTTAACGACTTCTTCGGGAATATCTTCTTTGTTCTTGCTTTCAAACTCTTCGACGAACGCTTTAGCGTCGGTTTCAAAAAGTCCTATAAGCGAATAGGTTTTTCTTACCTGCGCCACGTCCGCCGCCGCGCTACTATCCCCTGAATTAACCTTGCTCTTTATTGATTTAAAAATTCCGAAAAGATTGCTTATTGCAAGCGCGGTGTTAAAGTCGTCGTCCATTGCTTTATTAAACGCCGCGTCAATCTCTAAGTTTTCACCGTCAACCTTTTGGAACGCAGTTTCTGCCGCGAGTATGATTTTATAAAACTCGTAAAGATGTTTTTCCGCATCAGGGAAAAGATTATCCGTAACGTTGATATCTCCCCTATAATTAGTCTGCAAAAGCGCGAACTTAATAACTTCGGGGGAATATTTATCTAAAAGGTCTTTTAGGAAAAGGCTGTTTCCTAAGGACTTGCTCATCTTTTGACCGTTGACTTTTATAAGTCCGTTATGAATCCAGAAAGATGCAAACGGCTTGCCTGTAAGTGCCTCGGTCTGCGCTATTTCGTTTTCGTGGTGTGGGAAGATTAAATCCCTGCCGCCGCCGTGAATATCAATCTGATCGCCGAACGCCTTTCTGTTCATGGTCGAACATTCGATATGCCAACCCGGTCTGCCGTCGCCCCAAGGTGAACTCCAACTGGGTTCGCCTTCTTTTGCCGATTTCCAAAGCGCGAAGTCTAAGGGATTTTTCTTCATTTCGTCGTTATCAACCCTAACGCCGTTCATTGCGTCTTCTAGGTTTCTGTGCGAGAGTTTACCGTACGACGGAAAACTTTCCACCGAAAAATACACGTCGCCCTTAGGCGTGCTGTATGCGTGACCTTTCTTTTCAAGAACTGAAACGAATTCTATAATATCGTCGATACTCTCGGTCGCTTTAAGCCACAAAGACGGGTCGTCTACTTTAAGTCTTGACATCTGTTCGTCAATGTTTTTTATCATCTCTTGGGCGTAAACGTCGGCAGGAATACCCGTTTCGTTAGACTTAGCGATAATCTTATCGTCAACGTCGGTATAGTTTCTTGCGTACGTTACGTCGTAACCGATTTTTTCAAGGTACTTGCGGATAATGTCGTAAATAAGTGCTTGATAGGCGTGGCCTATATGCGCTTCACCCGACACGGTTATTCCGCAGGCGTACATTTTAACCTTGCCTTCTTCCAAAGGCTTAAACTCCTGCTTTTTTCCTGTTAAGCTATTATAAATTTTCATATTAACACCTATTATTTACTGTTCTTTTCTTTGAGTTCTTCTATCATTTTTTCTAAGTTAAACACCTTTTCTCTTAAATGACAGATTTCTTCGTGCATAGGATCTCTTTTTTCCTGTTCTAAGTCGGTGGGTTTTTCGCCGTTAATCCTAACGACGTTACCGGGAACGCCAACCACCGTTGCGTACGGCGGAACTTCTTTTAACACGACTGCGCCTGCGCCGATTTTTGCGTATTCACCAACGGTAAAACCGCCCAAAACTTTTGCGCCCGCGCTTATGACCGCGCCCTTTTTTATGGTCGGGTGACGCTTTCCAGTCTGCTTACCCGTACCGCCGAGCGTTACGCCCTGATAAATAATAACGCCTTCTTCAATCTCAGCCGTTTCACCTATAACCACGCCCGTGCCGTGGTCAATGAACACTCCGCCAGCAATCTTTGCCGCAGGGTGAATTTCTATCCCCGTCAAAAATCTTGCGAACTGGCTTGCCCAACGCGCTAAAAGCCTTAATTTTATTTTATACAAAAAATGCGCAAATCTGTGCCACGACAACGCCTTGACGCCTGAGTACGTCAACCATATCTCAAACTTACTGCGCGCAGCAGGGTCGTTCTGTTTTGCCGCGCGTATGTCGGCGCGTAATCTTTTAAACATATTACTCCTTGGCTTATCAAAAGCCCTTATCTTAAATAATACCATTAAACGGCTAATTTAGCAAGCAAACGACAGCCGATTAATAAACTTTAATGCCCCTTTGTTCGATACTGTTTTTAAGTTCTCTCGGAAAATTTTTATCCACCACCATACAGTCTACGTCACCGAGTTCCGAAAAGGTATACGGCGTTTTTTTATTAACCTTTGAACTATCAAGTAGCATTATTACGTTGTCGGCTTTTTTGATAACCGCGCGTTTTATCGCGGCTTCCGACTGGTTACCGCAAGTAAATCCACCCACGTCCTTATTAAACCCCGTTGCCGTCATAACGGCGGTTTGGATATTCACACGTTCAACGTGTTCTACGCACGACAGCCCCACCGTTATAAAGTTATTCTTTCTTAAATCACCGCCCAAAAGTGAAACCATCGGCTTTTCTTTTCTAAGGATAGTTTTTGCAATAGCAATGGCGTTAGTAACGACGTAAAAACTGTCGTCGGGAAGAGCGCGCGCAAAGTACGTCGTGGTTGAACCGCCGTCTATAAATATACAACTTTTAGGTTCTACTAGTTTAATTGCTTTATCGGCAATTTCAAGTTTTTCCGCAGCGTTATAATTAATACGCTCGGCAAGTTCTGCCTCTTTTGCGCGGATAACGCTATCCACGGAAACCGCGCCACCCGGCGTGCGTATAATCGCGTTGTCGTCTTCAAGCCTAACTAAATCTCTGCGCAAGGTCATTGACGAAACGTCGGGGAAGGCGCATTCGAGTTCGCGAAGGGTAACCTTACCGTTTTTCTCTATAAATTCTTTTAAGATTAAAAGTCTGTCTTTCATACAAATCTCCTACCTCATTTTATTTTAACATTATTTCCCCCTAGTTTGCAAGGATAAAAGATAAAAATTAACACAAGAAATGTTAATTTTTTTCACCGAGTGGGGGTTATTTAGGAAAATTTGACAATTTGTTATTAAAATTATTGATTTTAACGATAAATAAAGATATAATAATTATACTTAGATAATATTTGTTCGGAGTTAGAGTAATGTTAGATTTAAGAAGAATTCAGGAAAACAAAGAAAAGGTTGCGGAACTTCTTTCCAGAAAAGGTTTTACCGCAGACTTTGACACACTTCTTGCGCTAGACAAAGACCGCAGAAGTATTATAGGTGAAGTTGAACAATACAAAGCTGAAAAGAACAAGGTTTCGGCTCAAATCCCCGCGCTTAAAAAAGCAGGTCAACCTGTTGACGAAATCTTTGCTAAAATGCGTACTCTCGGTGAAAAGATTGCAGAGGGCGACGCTAAGGCAAAAGAACTTGCGGACAAGATTTTCGATATGCTATCGCGCATGCCGAATATCCCCGACGAAGACCTTCTTGGCGGCGAAAAGGAAAACAATCAAGTTATAAGGGTTGTCGGTGAAAAACCCGAATTTTCTTTCCCACTTAAAAACCACGTTGACCTTTGCACAAAGCTTGGTATTATAGATTACGATAGAGGAACAAAACTTTCTGGAAACGGATACTGGTTGTACCGTGGCGACGGCGCAAAACTTGAATGGGCACTTCTTAACTTCTTTATTTCCGAACACTTAGCGGACGGTTACGAATTTATTCTTCCCCCACACCAGCTCGGTTATAACTGCGGTTTCGGCGCAGGTCAGTTCCCCAAGTTCGCAGACGAAGTTTACTGGCTTGATTGCGACGAATCGAGAGAGAAAAATCGTTTCATGCTCCCGACGGCAGAAACTGCGCTTGTCAATATGTATGCAGGCGAAATTATAGACGAAAGTAAACTTCCTATGAAGTTCTTTGCTTACACGCCTTGCTACCGCAAAGAAGCCGGTTCTTACCGCGCTGAAGAACGCGGCATGATAAGGGGACATCAGTTCAACAAGGTTGAAATGGTTCAGTACGCTCACCCCGAACACTCTATGCAAGCGTTTGAAGAGTTGGTTAATAAAGCTGCAAGCCTTATAGAAAAACTAGGCCTGCATTTTAGAGTCAGCAAACTTGCCGCAGGCGACTGCTCTGCATCAATGGCAAGAACTTACGACATAGAAGTTTGGATTCCTTCAATGGGTATTTACAAGGAAGTAAGTTCGGTATCCAACGCAAACGACTATCAGGCAAGAAGAAACAACACCAAGTATCGTGATTCTAAGACTGGTAAGCCCGCTTTCTTGCACACCCTTAACGGTTCGGGTTTAGCGACCAGCCGTGTATTCCCTGCTATTATCGAACAGTACCAGAACGCTGACGGTTCGATTACCGTTCCCGAAGTTTTAAGACCGTTTATGGGCGGACAGGAAATCATTAAATAATTCTCTATAAATATTTAACGCCGTGTCGGTTTTTTGCCGACACGGCGTTTTTTATTATTTACCAAAAAATTTTTCATCAAAGACTTTTCTTTCGTTATCTAATCTCTCAACTAAATCTTTTTGCGATTTATCGTTAAGAACGTATCTGATTAAAGCTTGTCCCGTTGCCGAACACAATTCGTCGTGGAACTCGTAGTATTGTTCAATAAGGAAATTAGCGTATTTTACAAGCCTTAATTTTCCGTGAGCAATCTTATCGCTTTCGTTAAAGTTATCAACGACAACAGTATCGCCGTTAAGTATTGCGCTCGGTATATCTTCCTTATCCTTTGCAAACACCATTGTCCATACGTCGTCAAAATGCAAGTACCCGTGCGCGCGAGTAGAGTGTGAATCGCTTGACGCAACCATGGGTAAATCTATTCCGTCTGCCCTTAACTCCGCAGCATACTCCGCCATCTCCCTATTGTCGCGCTTACTCATACCGCCGAACACTTCGTACGCGTCGCACATTTTTCCCCTTATGATTTTATCGGATATATAAGGTCTAACGTGGTAGCCGTACCCAACCTGCCAAAACGCGTGCGGATAAATTGCAATACCGCCGCCGTCGCGTATTTTATCGAATATCCACTTAAAATACGCAAGTTCTAATCTATCGGTTTGGTCTATTTCGTCTATACTTTTAGCGATATTTTCTATCTCTGCTTTTGCTTTTTCCGGGTTAGAATTATAAAGTTCGTTTACGCTTTTTTTACCGTTAAAGTTTACTACGTGGAAAATTCCGCCAGCAGCAATCGGGTGAACTTCTTCACCAGCAAAAATCTTTAACCCCGAATCAATATCTTTTAAGGCGTTAACTGCATCAACGGACGACTGCATATAGTAGTGGTCTGTTATAGCGATAAAGTCGTAGCCGTACTTTCTGTACTGAGCAGCAACAAACTGCGGACTTTCGTATCCGTCCGACTCAATGGTATGAACGTGCAAATCGCCCTTATAAGGTCTTTTACTGTAAAGGTCGCTTTTTAGCGAATACATGCGGAACGAAAAGCCGTTTATCCACCTGTTCTTTCCTACCGACCAACGATTAACCGAACGCTCAACTAATGGTTTTTGGTCTTCCGCATAATTTATTTTTATTTCCCACTCACCTTCGCCCGTAAAGTTATGCGTAAAGGTTATAACCCCATCTTTCGGGTGAATTTTATACTCGGTGAATAAATCTCTTCCGCCAGCCGTTAGTTCTTTGCCCTTAACGTACTTCCAACCGTCGGTACGGATAACCGTAACTAAATATTCCACTCGGTCGAAAAACGGATAAGAACTGTCAAGTGATTTCACCGTAACAGCCTGTTCTCTGTCAGCAAGCACTACTCTTGGTGAAATATCAAACCTTAAAAGCCACGTGTTCATAATTGACCCCTTTATTCTGCGGTTTCAGTATGTTCTGTATTCTCTTCTGTTTTTTGTTGGTTTATAGTGGCGCGTTTGCGTCTAAATATCTGTTTTCTAAACAGTATAACGTTCATAACCGCAAAGAAAGCAACGAGTATCCCAAGTGTTAAACCGGGGTTTGTCGGCGCGAACGTTGCAAGTAACATTATCGGAAAACCGAACGCTATTGCTGGTAGGTTTTGGTAAACCAAGTTATCGGCAACCGGCGTTTCAAAATTCTTGTCTAATTCACGAAGTAAAATTATACCCGTGCTTGCAGTACCCGTCAACATTCCGTACATTGCAATGAACTGTTCTTCGGGGTAGTCTTTGAAGAGTTTATTAGCAACAATCCTGTTGTAAGCGTAGGTTATAATCATACCCACAACACCGAGTATTGCTATTATTCCCCAGTAGTTTTCAAGTAGACCTAGCTGTATTGCCGCTATTCCTGAAACGACCATTAAATCGAAGAAGAAGTTGCTTATTCTGGTCATAAGGAAGTTATTTACGTATTGCTTTTTAATGATATTTTTCTTTCTGCCAAGGTTAATAAGCGACTTAACGCCGATAGCAGCCAACACGCCTATCAAGAAGTTAAAGCCGAATATGGTAGACTTCATGCCCGGTAAAATTAAGCCAAGCAGAGCCATAACCGCATAAGCAAGCACGTACGCAACGGCAACCAACGCTATCTGAACGGTTAGTTTATCCACGCTACCCTGCATGGGTATTTCGTTTGCGTCTTCAACCTTCTCATTATTAAGCCCGTCCGCCTGCTTGTCAACTATTTTTATCTTGCCCTTTCTCTTTAATATATTAAGGTGGATAACTCCGCCTATGCTAGCACATAAAAAGCCGAGAGCAGCAATGGTAAGCCCGAAACTCTTTCCGCCGACAAATCCGTTGTCCGTTTCATAGATTTGACCGTAGTTCATTGCTTGTCCTGTCCCTTGACCGTAACCGAAAGGAAGAAGTAGTCCTGCGCAAGCAAAGAAGTCGGTTATGATAAGAGCGGCTATCATTGTGATAGCCAAGCCAAATATGGCTTGGATCAAATACGTCGACACGGTTGTTACGCCCGTGTTAAATATTTCGCCCGTTCTTTGTTTGGTCATCTTTTTATCCGACGCCTTAAACGACGATGCGATAAAGCCTAACGCCAAGCAATGGTAGGTTATAATCTCTAAAACTTCATAGCCGCTGCCGCCGAAAAAGTCGGCGTCGAAAAACGCAACGCCCGTTATCGCCCTATATACTTCGGCAATAATAAGAAGTATTAATCCGCCCAAAACCGAAGTAGGGATAAGCGATTTACGCATAAACGGTATGCTCTTTTTAAGCATATTCCCTAAAAGTATACTGCCGAGAATCAATGCCAGAATAAAAAACCAGCCCCAAACAGACGCGTCCCAAAAGTTATTCATTGTTCTCTCCTTTCTTGCTGAGCCAGTAAAGGTTCAGATATTTAATAGCGTTGAACCGTTTCGAGCCTTTAACTTGCACGGTGGTTTCATCAGCCGTATAAAAATTAATTTTGCGTTTGCCAAGCACGGTGCAACCAGCGAGGTCGCAAAATTTTAAGTCGTATTTTTCGCCGTTTTCGGCTTGGATATCAACACCGCTTCTAAACCCAACGATATTTGCATTGCCAAGTTTTTTACGATTTACGACTTTAATAAGTCTAAGTTCCACGTCGTCGGCAAAGAGTTTGCCTTCGGTATTTTTTGCGTATTCTTCCAACGCTTTTGGCTGAGCGTTAAACCACTCGGCAACGGTGTTTCCTAAAATGTTTCCATTAAGCGGTTTTAAAGTTAAATCTTCGCAGTATTCAACGCTAATTCCGCAATTATTACATTTGAGAATATTTTTGTCGCTACTTAGCGAACAAAAACTGTGACAGTTAGGACAATAGTATAGTGCGCGCTCAAGATATTCCGCTTTTTTACTCGACTTAAATTTAACAGTCGACGGTGCGTCTTTAACGCCCAGCGTTTTAACGATAACGTCGTAGAGTTCGTCAACGCTCATATTCTCTATTTCTTCTTTGGTTAAAAGTCGCTCTAGTCCAACCGAAACTTTACCTTTTCTAAGCTTATTGCCCCATCTAGGATCTGCGCCGTAACCGCCTTTCATATTATATAGCGCAAGTGGAACTTTTGCAAGTTTTACAAGTTTTGCCGCTGAACGGTCAATCGTCCACTCTTCCCCCGATAGCGTTCTATTCCCCGATGGGAAAAGTCCTACCGTTCCGCCTTCGCCTAAAACCTTTAAGGTGTAGCGTATAGTGTTTAAGTCGCTTTTAGACTTTGACTTCGGAATAGGCGCGACCAAATAACAGATAAGTTTTGACAACAACCCAAGCGTAAAAACGTCTTGGCTCATTACGAAATATATCGGACGCTTTAGGGTTGCCGCCACGAAAAACGGGTCCATAACCGCCTGATGGTTGCACATTATAATGCAGGATTTGGGAAGTTTTTTCTCTTCCTTTCCGCGTACTAAGTTATACCTAAGTTTAAATATAGGAATGAGTATCCACCGCACAACGGTAAATATAACGCGGTGACGGAACTTGGTCCACTTTTTCGGCTTGGGTTTTTTACTGTTTTTGTCTTTCATAAAAATACCTATATTGTTGATTATACAACAAATGAATTTATATTGCAATCAATTTTTTAATTTTATAAAATTATGCTCTTACGACGTTGCAATCGCAGCGACATAGTGGTATAATCGTTTTTGGAAAAATTTGAAGATAAAAGGGATTTTATGACGCTTACTATCATTATTGCCGCAGTTACCATAATCGCTATGATTACCGTGGTGCTCGTTAAACCGTATATAACCGTTTGCGGTCATAATCTTGGGTTATACTGGATTGTGTGTCTTTTAGGTGCTGTGCTAATGCTAGTATGCGGCTGCATTACGCCCGCCGCCGTCTTTGACGGGATAACTGCCAAAAGTTCAGTAAACCCACTTAAAATTTTGACGTTATTCCTTTCAATGACCTTGCTATCGGTATACCTTGGTGACGCAGGGTTTTTCGATTTTATTGCCGACTCTATTTTTTTAAGAGCCAAAGGTGGAAAGGTCAAACTTTTCTTAATACTTTACGCCGTCGTATCTATACTTACGGTCTTCACTTCTAACGACGTTATAATCTTAACCTTTACACCACCTATATGTATATTTGCAAGAAAAGCCAAGATTTCACCCTTGCCGTTTCTTTTGGGTGAATTCGTGGCGGCAAACACTTGGAGTATGACGCTTATTGTCGGCAATCCCACCAACGTTTATCTTGCGCAATCTGCTGGTATTACTTTTGCAGAATATCTTTCAGTAATGTATCTTCCTGCGCTACTCGGCGGACTTACAGGGCTAGGCATGATATTTTTATTGTTCAAAAAAGAACTATTGTCCCCGATTAAAGAGTTTAACGGCAATCTTCCCGTAACGCGACCCGACGCCAAAGTTAAGATACATAAAACACCCATGCTGGTTGCAATCTTTCATTTGCTTGCTTGCATAATATTGCTATCAATATCGGATATAATAGGCGTTGAGATGTATTTAATCTGTTTAACCCTAGCGTTAAGTCTTACCGTATTCGACCTTATATACGACCTAGCCGTGGAAAAATCCGCCGCGCCCGTATGGCGGTCTATCAAGAAAGAGCCGTATGAACTTATACCGTTCGTACTTTCTATGTTCGTTATCGTGCTTGCCCTAAAAACTAGCGGTGCTATCGAAGTATTAAATAAAATTCTGATTAGCGGCAACTTATCCGACGGGATCAGCATAGGTTTTTTAAGCGCAGCGGCGGCAAACCTACTTAATAATATCCCCATGAGCGTTATGTTTGAAAGCATAATCGGGCAGAGTTCTTACCCCGCAGTTTTCGGCGCAGTTATCGGGTCTAACGTCGGCGCGTTTATAACGCCCGTCGGCGCGCTTGCTGGAATAATGTGGAGTAAAATTTTAGGAAACTACGGCGTTAAATTTCCGTTCAGGAAGTTCGTTATGTACGGAACGGCTATCGCTATCCCAACGCTTATCGCTTCGCTTGGCGGACTTCTAATAACGCTTGCAGTTTAACCAGGTGATAAAAACAAGTTATCACTTGATTTGGCAGTATATTTTTGGTATAATATACTTGATTATATACTATTTTACTTAAACATACCTTAAACTATGGAGATTTTTATGAAAAGAATTGCACAGTTTTTTAAAGTTAGTGAAACTGAATTCTTAAAAGACGGAACGATAGACGAATACGACGGTATAATTCTTCCGCGCCGCGCAACGGCAGGCAGCGCAGGCTACGATTTTTTTGCGCCTAAATCTTTTTCGCTTGCCCCCAATGAAACCATTAAAATTGCTACGGGTATCCGCGTGAAAATCGACCAAGGGTGGGTGCTTAAAATTTATCCTAGAAGTTCGCTTGGGTTTAAGTATAGACTCACCTTAAATAATACCGTCGGCATAATTGACAGCGACTATTATTTTGCAGAAAATGAAGGGCATATCTTTATAAAGATGACCAACTGCGGCGATAAACCGCTTGAAGTTGAAAAGGGAAAGGCGTTTGCTCAGGGCGTTTTCGTTGAGTACGGCATAACCGTTGACGATAACTGTTTATCTTCTCGTGTGGGTGGATTAGGCAGTACCGATAAAAAATAAATTTTAGGGAGATTAAATTATGAGAAAAATTAAGGCAGAAAAACTTACCAAAGAAAGCTTTGCGCCGTTCGGTTGTTACTACGATTACTCTAATCCCGACGGATACGCGCTCTGCGGTGAACTGCACCGTTTCTTCCCCGACAGATTGACCGCATACCATAACGGACAGGTGGCGTTCTCGCCCATTTTAGTCAAGAAACCGCAAGAAATGAAAATTACGCAGGTTGAATATCACACCACTACTAGCGAAATTATCTTGCCACTTAACGACGATATGATTATCCACGTCGCGCCCCCGTCGGCAGGAAAACCCCTGCCCGAGCACACTAAGGCGTTTTTAGTTCCAAAAAATACTATGGTAAAACTCAACGCTTGCGTATGGCATTTAGCACCGCTTCCCGCAAGCCAACCCGAACTTACGGCTATAATTATTCTTCCCGAGTGTACTTATATTAACGACTGTATCGTGGTTGACCTAAAAGAAGATCAACAGTTCATAATTGAAAAATAAAGTAATGCACATAAAAAAACGGACTATGATTAGTCCGTTTTTTTCTTTATGCTAAGGCTTCTTCTGCTGTTTTTTGGTTCATATCGTTAAGACATTTAAGTTCGTAGAACTTGCCTTTCTTTTGCATAAGTTCGTCGTAAGTTCCAACTTCCACGGCAACGCCTTGTTCCATAACGACTATTCTGTCGGCGTTTCTTATAGTTGATAGCCTATGCGCAACGATAAAGGTTGTTCTGCCCTTAATGGACGACGATATGGCTTTTTGAACGTGATATTCGGAAATGTTATCAAGCGCGCTAGTCGCTTCGTCCAAAATCAGTATCTGCGGATTACGGATAAGTGCGCGTGCTATTGTTACACGCTGTTTTTGTCCACCCGAAAGTTTATCACCATGTTCACCGATAACCGTATCTAAGCCTTTGGGCAGTTCGTCAACTAGTTCTTTTAAGTTTGCCATTTCCACAACCCTTAAAAGGTCTTCTTCGCTGTATCTATTTAAGCCGTAAGTTATGTTCTCTCTAAGCGTACCTGCAAAAAGTATGCTGTTTTGCGGAACAACCGAGATGTGATGTCGATACTCTGAAAGGTTGCATTTTTGAATAGGCTTGCCGTCGATAAGTACTTCGCCTTGGTTGGCGATTAAAAAACCTATAATAAGGTTCATTATGGTAGATTTGCCCGAACCCGATGCGCCGACAAACGCTATACACTCGCCAGCCTTTACGTCTAGGCTGAAATCTTTAACAACGTATTGTTCGGTGTTTGGGTATTTATAATATACTTTGTCAAAGGTAACGTTGCCTTCAATCTTGGGAACGTCAACCTTACCGATATTTATCTCTATATCGGTAGCGTTCATTATCTCGGAAACAGAGTTTATCGCTTCAAATCCGCTTGCCATTGCAGGCATTAAACCTATAAGCACGGATACGCCCGAATTTATCTGGGAAAACATTGTTTGGTAAAGCACGATATCCCCGACCTGTATTTGACCGAGCAAAGCCATTGCCGCGCAGAAAACCAAACAGAGCGTAGACATAACCGTACTAGTTACCCACGAGCTTGCACCGAATAGCGCGCCCGTTCTGTCAACACGCATACCCGATCCTGTAAGTTTGTGCATTGAACGCTTGAACGCGCTTATCTCAACTTCTTCTAAACCGTGCGATTTAGTAACAGTCATCATTGCAAGCATATTCGACAATTTGTTACTCATATCTTCGGTTTTTACCCTAAAATCTCTGTAACCTTCACGCACTTTTTTTCTAAACGCAAAGGTCAAGATAAGGTTTATCGGCACGACCAAAAGGAAGAACAGAGCAACAAACCCGTTTTTGTAAACAGATATTGCTACCGCAACGATTACCGTTATTATACTAGGTATTAGGTTTCTTACGGTAATGCTGAATAGTTGATCGACTTGGTCGGTGTCTTTTAAGAATTTAGACTGTATTACGCCCGTCTGCATATCTTTGTGATAGGTGATAGACAGACTTTGTAGTTTCCTAACGACCGAACTTTTTATGCCTGCGCTCGTTCGCCTTAGCATCCGACTCATAATCGAGTCGCGCCACACCGTTGTCGGAACGTTTTGAAGAATCATTACTACCGCGATAACGGCGTTTAATGCAAGTTCTATCCACGTCTCACGAGTAATTCCAACGCCACTCGTTACCGACGCAGTTACAAGGTTTATAATATTAGCCGTAACTAGTGGAATTATCCAAGTGGGCAACGCTTGCAAAAAATACACGAGCGTTGACGTTACAAGCGGCTTAGTGTTCATCTTTAAGACTTTTTTAAATAGGCGTGGCTTTTTGCTGTGCTTTTTCGATGAACGCTCTTCTTCAAACAAATAATCGTAATCGGGAATTACGTTATCACTTCGTTGATAAGTCCGTCGCTTGGGTTTTGCTTTTTCTACCTGCTGTGTCATAATACACCTCTCGCTAAAAAATTGTCCTTGTCTAAATATGTCTTGACTGCACGTAAATATGGCTTCGGCACTATTTATTAGTTTTTTAAGTACCGCTTAAAATAAAAAGACTTTATCCTTTTACGGTTAAAGTCCTTTTTCGTCAATAGTGTATAACACTTAATTTTTGTTGTCAATACTTTTTGTCAAATTTTTTATAAAAATTTTTTTGACAAGTTTTTCCATTAAATTTAATCAGTTTCTTTCGGTCAAAAATTTATAGAGCGCAGCAACCCCTTCTTGAACGTCAGATAACGTCGCCTCAAAATCACCCGTCCAGTACGGATCTGCAACTTCTCTCTTATTCTTTACAAAATCTAATAATAAATGAACTTTGCCATCTGGATCACCAAAAAGTCTGCGTTTCATATCGCGGCGGTTATCTTCGTCCATGCCTATAAAATAATCGTATTTTTCATAGTCGCTACTATCAAGCATAACCCCGACTTTTCCGCTGTAATCAATATTTAACCTATCAAGAATTTGCCTTGTTCCCCTATGCGGTCTACACCCAAGCCCGTCGGTATGCGTCGCGCTAGATGCAATATAAAACTTATCCGCATCACCCTTTTTTGCAACGTAATCTTTCATAATAAATTCCGCCATAGGTGAACGACAAATATTCCCATAACAAACGAACATAATTTTTATCATAATATTAACCCTAATTGTTTTTATAAATTGTAACAAAAATAAGGGTTTATTGTCAAGAAAGATAAAAGAACTTATCCACCGTGGATAAGTTCTTTTTTTGTTTATCGCTTATTTTAAACTTTCGGGCATTATATCATTAATTTTTTCCAAAATGCTTTTTTCTTTCTCATCACTACGATTAATATTCTCTGTCACAGTATTTCCATAATCGTAAAAAATATAAAATTCTGCATTATCATAATTTATTTCCTTATTTAAATTATAGGATATATCTTTTATATAGCATGATACTTTATTGTTTTCTATTTTTATAATATGTAAATCTTTCTCTTCATTGATATTTATATATCCTTTTACGCTATGATTATAAATATAATTTTTATATTCTCCTTTAATCTGAAAATCTTTTGATTTGCAAAAACCTATCCAACTATATATATCTTTTACAACAATGTTTCCTCGCGTGTTTGTAAAGTATTGAGCTTTCGCTTCTTTTTTTATAACTGACTTATTTTCACTCCCATCTTTCTTTTTTTCAAACTTTACATATTCACAGCATATCGCATTATACATTTCGTCGTTTACCTTTCGTTGGTTTACGTCATTTATTTTAATAATTTCATAGCTTTCATCGATCCCTCGTGTAGCATTTTTATCAACGCTAGAAAACTTTTCAACAGTAAAATTTGTTACTCCAGAAGTACCTGTTAACGCTACACGATCTAGAGCACTTTGAAATACATATTCGTCAACCTCTTTCCCAAAAAGTAAAATCGGATCTATTCCACTTCTTTTAGTTATTATTTCTGGGTCCTTCTCTACACATCCTACACTAAACAAAACAGTTAAAAGCGATAAAATAATTGCAGTAATTTTTACAAAAAATTTATGTTTCATAACATACTATCCTCCTCTGATACTACTGTTATATCATAGTAAAAGTATTCATAATATCTCTCACACTCAAAACTCGTACCGTCACTTTCTCCTACTTCAAAAGTTGCAACCTTTCCATCCTTGATCTTAATTTTGTAAGCATCTTGATCGATTAAATTTCCATTAATATACGCACCTTCTGTGCTATCATAATCCCATTGTGAAAAATCCGCCACAAAATTATTAAACCTAAAAACTTTTTTTCCTAAAGCCGTCTCTTCGCTAAGAGGCAAAAATTCATAAATACTGCTATCTTCAATAATATTCCATTCCCGTTGCTTTTCTGTAGCCATTTTATTATAAGTTTTCATCAAAAATTTAACACC
The DNA here is from genome assembly GCA_015055805.1 of Clostridiales bacterium. Classification (GTDB taxonomy): domain Bacteria; phylum Bacillota; class Clostridia; order Christensenellales; family Borkfalkiaceae; genus UBA1259. The sequence goes on along the minus strand of SVHN01000018.1, from coordinate 980 downwards.
ATCTCCCGAAGAAAATGCGTTTGGTATCTTTTGCCATTTCACACAAATAAAATTATCTTCATTTATAAATTTATTCGAAATAAAGCCAAACGTTTTAGGTGTATGAATATTAACCGAAACGCTATTGCATACTTCATACTTGTGCCCACTTGCGCTGACATATTCACAAAAGCCCGCGTACGACAAAGCATTATACCATAACTGCTCAGTTACAATTTCGCTTTTTAAAAACTCGTCGTAATTTAATTCAATATTTTTTGCGTCTTTATCTGCATTTGAGGTAAAATAAATGAATACAAAAATAAAAATTAATATTATAGCAATAATACATGCTAATTTTTTTACCTTATTTGTTTTTTTTCTTTGATTTTCCATGCGAACTCCTTTTGCAAAGCCTTGTTTTAATCCTTTAGCGATATTAATATACTAAATTATATATTAGGCATTGCCTAAATGTCAAGTATTTTTTAGGTAATACTTAATATAATAATTGTATGAGTAGTAATTTAGATGAAATAATTAGTAGGAATATAAAACAAGAAATTGAACACTCTGGAAAAAGCAAGACAGAAATAGCTAAAGCAATAGGAGTTTCAAATCCGACCATTTCACAATACTTATCGGGAAGAATACAGCCAACTCTGTCAACGCTTTCAAAGTTATGCACTTTTCTAGATTGTTCCGCAGACGATATTCTAAATATAAAAAAATGAGAACCACTTTTTTGAGTAGTTCTTTTTTTGTTTGGATGCAGCAACAGCCATTCATTGCGGTGACGTTAGCGATTGTCGGGACGGGATATGCTTGTTACTGCAAAAGAAAAGCACCCATCTTTTGATGGATGCTTTCTTTTTGGATGCAGCAACAACCTATCTTCCCGGACCGTCGCCAGTCAAGTATTTTCGGCGCTAGTGAGCTTAACTTCTGTGTTCGGTATGAGAACAGGTGGGACCTCACCGCTAACGTCACCGCAATGGTAT
>SVHN01000020.1 GCA_015055805.1 Clostridiales bacterium | reverse complement strand
CGAATTACTTATCGACTATTTTGAACGCTGGATAAGAGTGTATAAGGAAGGTGCTGTCAGACCTGTAACAATGAATAAGTACGTTCTTGCACTCACTTGGTTGAAAAAATTAGTCCCCGAACTCAAATTGAAAGACCTCGATAGAATTGCGTATCAAAAGTTGTTGAACGAATATGCAAAACACCACGAAAGACAGACAACAATGGATTTTCACCATCAGTTAAAAGGTGCTATTCTTGATGCTGTTGATGAAGGTTTGATTGCTCGTGACCCTACAAGAAAAACCATCATTAAAGGTAAAACGCCTCGTGCTAAAAAACCTAAATATTTAAGTCAGTTTGAATTACATACGTTGCTGAAGCATCTTGATTTATCTTCCGACGTATCTTGGGATTGGCTTATCCTTTTAGTAGCAAAAACCGGCATGCGTTTTTCTGAAGCATTGGCGATTACACCTAAAGATTTTGATTTTTCGCATCAGTCCTTATCTATTGATAAGACGTGGGATTATAAAGGCAAAGGCGGTTTTCTTCCTACAAAGAATAAGACCTCAATCCGTAAAATACAGATTGATTGGCAGACTGTTGTGCAGTTCTCTGAATTGGTAAAGGGAAAACCCGAAGATGAGCCATTGTTTATCAAATGCAAGGTTTATAATTCCACTGTGAATGATTTGCTTAAAAGAAAGTGTAAAGAAGCCAACATACCGATAATTTCAATTCACGGTTTAAGGCATACTCACGCTTCTTTGCTGCTTTTTGCAGGGGTATCTATTGCGAGTGTGGCAAAAAGATTAGGTCACGCAAGTATGACAACGACCCAAAAAACTTATTTACATATCATTCACGAACTTGAAAACAAAGATATTGATTTGGTTATGAGAGCCATTTCGAGTCTTTAATCCATAATTATGTTGGTGTAGGGTTGATAAGGTTTAGCCGAGTTTTATCTCGGCTTTTCTTTATATAATTGCAAAAAAAAATAGCCGGGATTGAAATATCAATCCCAGCTTGAAGTTTATTCAAATAATTTGTCGTAATATCCTGTATTCCAAGAGTCTATACGGAATTTAAGGTAATCATCAACTATTTCTTTGCTATAAGCAAATTCCTCGTGTTTATTCATTAAATCCGTTACTATTTCGTAGTTTTTTTGTTCTAATTTATAGTCTTTTCTATGTAGCCATTTTGATAGAAGAATGCACTCGTTATAAAGTTTTTTATAGTTATCGTCTTGTAAAAGTTCCATATTTTCTCTTAAATAAGCAAAAATACGGTTTATAAACCCCTCAGTTCTTCTATTTGAATGGGTTAAAGCGTAAAGGCGAATTTCAATTTCCAGCGTTTCTAAAAGTTTTTTATTTTTCACAAGTAAACCTATCAATATAATTCGTAGTTTCCCTTATATAAGTTTGTATAAGGCTTTTTATGTTTATGAGCATAAAGTAGGGTGTTATAAGCTCCGCCGTAATGAGTGGAAACGTAGCCAATAACGTAGTCGGCATTATTTACCATCCATTCATTACGTTTCGATATGGCGAATTTTAGCGGTACATTTTCAATTTCGGGGTAAAGAATCTCGTCATATTCTTTTTCAAAATAATCTTTTCTATCATTAAGCCACTTGTTCAAATAGGGCGTAATGAAAATAACCCTTGCGTCTGGGTGTTTTTCCTTGAATTTCTTTGCACAGTCTTTAGCAAAATAATCAAAGTTGCCGTAGCCACCAAGATAAAAGTCGATTTGCTGACCTTTGGATATTTCTTCTAATAGGTTTAATAATCGGCTTTCGTCGTCCTGCTCAGCTCTAAAATTTGAATGTCCGCAAAAAGTAATTATCATACGGTTTCAACCCTTCTATGAAAGTATACATACATATTATAGCATATTTCGTTAAAGAAAGCAATCTATAAGGAAGTATCCATTCTTATATTTTGTATTTGAAAAGAATATAATAATTATGGAAGTGTTCTTCCGTATGTATTCTTTCGGAGGTGAATTGTGACTGTAAATGATGCTGTTGCTAAGAGAGTTACTCAGTTGCTTGCAGAAAAGAAAATGACACAGTATCGTTTAGAGCAGCAATCTGGGATACAACACGGACACATGCAGTGGATTATGAGTGGTAAAAGCAGAACCGTTACGTTATCAACTGTAATGATGCTCGCAAACGGTTTTGGTATGACCGTAATCGAGTTCCTGAACAATGATATGTTTCTTTTTGAAAATCTTGAAGTAGAATAACTAACATAAAAATAGCCCAGAGGTCTTACGATCTCCGGGCTATTACTTTTCTTATACAGTTTGCGTTATGTCGGGAATATAAATCTTTTCCCCAACTATAATTGCGTGGTATTCAACGTTTCCAACTCTGTAGGTAGTGGGGATAGGCTTGCCTTTTGCATTGGCTCTAAGTATGTATTTGTCCGAAATTTCGGTATCTTTTTCAAAGTTTCCGTCTAAAAACTTTTCTTCATTACCGACTTCAAGTATCTTAAAGCCACGTTTTACAAGGTCTGCTGAAAATTGCCACAATTTGTCGAAAAGTCCGTTGCTATCCATAATAACGGAACAGTCAATTTCTGGGTGATATGCTGTAATTCTAAAGTAATTTGCCATATTTTAATTCCTCCTTAGGCTGCTATTTTCTTCATTTGACGTTTAGCGTATGGTAGCCACTTTTGATGAACGAAAGAGAGTATTTCTTCTGAGGGTTTCGTATCGTGGTCGCCATAACACTGTAAAACTTTCTTTTCTTTTATTGAGTATTCTACCGTAACAAGAGGCGTTTCGGGGCTTTCTTTAGTTCGTATGAAGAAGATTAACGTCTTTTCATCAACAAACTTTTGGTCATAACCCATACCACCAACGCAGTGGTGTAAAAGCCTGCCTTCTTCTACAAGCTCTTTTGGTGATTTAGCAATAATGCAAACAAAGCCGATTTTATCAAATTCCAAAGCGCAATATTTTTCGGCAACGGCTCTAAAATTATCGTAAAATTCTTTTCTGTTTTCTTCATCACGTTTTGCCTTTTCGCTACGATATTCGTCAGTTCGTATATCGTGCCAACGCTTAAAATCGTGGGGATAGCGATTCTTTTCAATGCTCATATCAATTCCCAAGTATTCACACGCTCTTTTGTAGTCGTCATAGCTACGGAAGTTCGTGTTTTGTTTTTCGATATAAGCAAGGAATTTATCCGTTTCGCCTCTAAC
>SVHN01000007.1 GCA_015055805.1 Clostridiales bacterium | reverse complement strand
GCAAACAAAGCGGGAGCAGACACCACGCAGTTTTTAGGAGCGGTAAAACTATGAAAGATATAAAGCAACTTGTAAAAGAACCTATCTTTTTTGAAAGAAATAGGGTGTATAGAATATACAAAGGCGGTATGCCGTATAAAGAACTTTTTAACGACGGTTTTGACGACGGCACGGATAATATGTTCCCCGAAGAGTGGATAGCAAGTAAAGTAAAAGCAATAAACCCCAAATACTTCGGCGAACGTGACGGCGTATCTAAAATTAAGGATACGGATATATTCTTTGATGACTTGCTAAACGATTATAAAGACGAACTCTTAGGCAATAGAAAGTACGACTGTTTGGTAAAGTTTTTAGATAGCGCAGTAAGACTTCCGTTCCAAGTGCACCCAACCAAAGAATTTTCAAGAAAACACTTTAATAGTGACTACGGTAAAACCGAAGCGTGGTTAGTAGTTGCAAAACGCCCTAACGCAAAACTTTACTTTGGGTTTAAGGATAAAATCACTAAAGAGCAACTATCGGAACTTGAAGAAAGAAGTGAGACGGAAAAGGATATAATGGGTAACCTTTTAGCAGGTGTAGACGTAAACGTAGGTGATATATGGCTTATTAAAGCAGGGCTTATTCACGCAATAGGCGCAGGCTGTACTATTGTTGAAGTGCAAGAACCCACCGACTTTACTATTCAACCGGAAAGATGGTGTAACGATTATCATATATCTTATGAAGAAGAATATATCGGTCTAGATAAAGATACCGCGCTTAACGCAATAAACTACGATATATATGGTGATAGCGCAAAGGCTTATGCAAAAGTAACGCCAAAGGTTGAAATAGACACGCCAACTTACAAAAAAGAAGTAATGATAAGTTATGACGATACGCCGTGCTTTGGCGAAAACCGTCATACTATTAAAAACGGTGGAAGTTTTGTAATGGATTTTGCACCAAGTGTATATATCTGTCTTGATGGAAACGCAGTAATAACGGGAGAGAATTACAGAAAAGAAATAAAGAAAGGTGATTACTTCTATTTGCCGTTTATAGCAGAAAATAAATTTACCGTGTCAACCGAAACGAGCGCAACCTTAATTGAGTGTTTACCGAGTAAACAAGATTAATTACAATGGAAGAAACAAAATGGATTATCTGCCCAGAGTGTGGTGGCAAAACAAGAGTAAAGATAAAGCAAACTACTACAATGAAAGATTTTCTATTGTTTTGTCATCATTGTAAAAAAGAGTTTACAGTTGAGGTAGAAAATTTTATCGTTAAAGTAATAAAAGGAAATTGACAAATTAATTTAACTAAACAGAATGATTGACCATCATAGGGATTAGAAAGTCTAAAGACGGTTAAAAGTCGGTGATATATCTATCATCGGCTTTTTCGTACAATTTTTAAAAATTTAAAATTTTTTTCTTAAAACACTTGACAATGCCGTGATATCACGATATAATATATGAACTAAGAAATTAGGAGATGGTCAAATGGAAAAGCAGATGACGGCAAAGCAAAGGGCAAGACAAAAGTATGAAATAGTGCATAAGGAAGAGCGGGATATGGCAACAAGGCAATTTAATACACGTCTTCCTGTAAAAGAGTATGAAGAGATAACGTCTTTTTTAAAGAGTAAAAGAATACGCAAAGTAGACTTGATAAGGCTGGGATATCAAGCATTAATGCAAGAATTTAAGAAAGAAAAATAAAAACGAAACTATCTAAAAGCATAGTAAATTTTGTTGCGAATTTTTGATTTTAAGTAGGCAGGATAAGAAAAGTGCAACAAATGGCACTTTTGAGAAAATAAAAGAAGTGGGAAACCCACTTTTTTTGTCGCATAAAATAGGGGTTAATTGAAAAAGAAAAATCCACATAGGTAGTAGAAAATCCACTAGTAGAAGTTAGTCTTTCAAATAAAATATGAGATAATAGTAAAGTCCCAAGTTGTTAAGGTGGAAGATGAACTTAAAAAAACATAAGCATTTGACTTTGACAGAACGGATTACTATACAATCTTCATTAAACCAAAACAAAAGTATAAGAAAGATTGCAAAGGAGTTGAAGAGAGATGTAACAACAATTGCAAAAGAAATTAAAAGACATTTGGTGATAAGAGAAACAGGACGAGGTGGACGTAAGTACAATCCTTGTAGTAAAGTAGATACTTGCAAAATACAGAATCTATGCAATCCAAGGCCATGCTTCAAATTTTGGTGTAAAGAGTGTGGTAAGTGTTTTCTGTATTGTAAAGAATTTGAAGAAAAAGTATGCGAGAGATTACTAAAGGCTCCATATTGTTGTAATGGCTGCCCAAAGAAGTCTACTTGCATACACAGGAAGAAATATTACTACGCAGAACAAGCACATAGCCAATATCGATCCAAGATGTCAGATAGCCGTAAAGGAATATTGTTATCAGAAGAAGAAACAGTGAATTTAGAAAGGCTCATTACAACACCCATAATATGTGGACAGTCAATACATCACGTTTGTTCCGTGTACAAAGACGAGATTCCAGTATGTGAGAAAACAATATATAACTATATAGAAAATAGTGTATTTGAACTAAAGAATATTGACTTGGTGAGAAAGGTCCGTTACAAGGCTAGAAAACGTCCAGTAGAACATAAAATAGATACTCGCTGTAGAGAAAATAGAACCTACCAAGACTATTTAGCATACATACAAGAAAATGACGTTCCAACAGTACAAATGGATACTGTAAAAGGTGGTAAGACGGGAAAAGTATTACTTACGTTATTGTTTGTTCAATGCGGATTTATGTTGGCGTATTTAAGGGATAACAACACGTCACTATCGGTGGTAAGTGTATTTAACCTACTTTATGAAAAACTAGGCGAAGAAAACTTTAAGCGACTATTTCCAGTAATACTGACGGATAATGGAACAGAGTTTTCAAATCCTTTACGAATAGAAACTAATTGTTGGGGAGAAATACGAACAAGAGTATTTTACTGTGATATTAATCGTTCGGACCAAAAAGGAAGCATAGAAGTAAACCATGAGTTCATAAGAAGAATATTGCCAAAGGGAAAGACTTTTGAAAAATTAACGCAAGAGCAAGTGAATTTGATGATGAGTCACATTAACTCGTATAGGCGCAAGAAGTTTAATGACTTAAGCCCATATACTCTATTTAAGACGGTCTATGGACAAGAGATTTTAGACTTGTTAGATATAGATGAAATAGCACCAAACGAGATAAATTTGACGCCAAATTTATTGAAAAACTAGAGAAAAAAGGGCAACTTGGGGACAAAAGTAGTGGAAGTTAATTTTACAAGAAAAAGAGGTAGTCGAAGTTAGTCTTACAAAAACGGGCTATCTTTGGTAGTTTTGCGCCTTTTTTGGGATTGAAGGCAACCGTCTAGGAAGTTTGCATTACAAACATCCACTATTTTGCCTGTTTTGCCTGATTTTTGAAAAAGTGTGGATTTTACTCTTACATTCGAGTCGCATAAAATAGGCGAAAAAAATTTTATAAAAACGCTTGACTTTAGATGTGTAATTTTGGTATTGTTCGTGTTAATACAAAAATGGAGGTTAGCTATGAACAAAAGAGAACTATTAAAAAAAGTCAAAGCGAATGAAGGGTTAACGGTTGAGGAAATAATAGAATACCAAAAGATTGTTAAACCAGTAAAACACGTTTATGGTAAGTATGGAAATTTGGCGCTTGAATACTTAAAAGAACATAACGTAGGAAAGTATTGGGCACTGGCAGGAAGTCTGCCGGAATATTTACATAACGTGGACAAGCAAGCGGATAGGCTATATATGAAGATGTATGAGAAATTATCAAATAGCCCAAAGTTCAGTAAGACTGGCGAGTACGTACACGACTTGCAAGTTGAAACTGAAAAGCAAAGAATAATAGAAGAAGAAATATTAAACGAAATAGTGTACGTAGATTAACTCCGTAAGATGGTGCCGACAAGCCAGAAGAATAAGACGAGCCGAGCCCCTCCACTTACGGAAATAAAAATAGGGGCAGGGTGGTTGTGTAAAAACACGTTCAAACGATTATTCGTCCACACGATAAAAAATAAGGAGATTTGGATTATAAGGAATTAAGTAAAGAAGATTTATTATTAGAACAAATAAAAAATTTAACGGTATTAATAAAACAGTTAAAAACAAATCCGCCAAGAAGCGGAGAGGGAGAGCGAAAATCTAAAATCAAGGACAAAGTTGAATTTACTAAAAAGGAGATAAAACAGATGCCGAGATTAAAAGATTTTCAAATAAGAATAAAAGATGGAAAGTATTATGAAATAAGGTTTCGCAAATACGGATACAATATGAGTTTTTCAAGTAAAGACTTCGAGAAAGCAAAACAAAAAGCATTTGCGTGGTTATCAACGTTTGAAGGGCAAATAAAAGCTAACTATAATTTTACGGTGCTATCAAAAGCAGAGAGTGAGAAGTTTAGCGTGAATAAATATGTGGTATTTAAGTCTTTTGCAGATGAGTATATTTACAAGATAAAGAAAAACAGGGTAAAGCCTAGTACGTTCAATTCTTATAGGATTAATTATGAAAATTATATTTTACCAGTCTACGGGAAAATGTACCTTAACGACATAAAGCCATACTTTATACAAACTCATTTAGACAAGGTGAACAAGAAAACACCAAGGGCGTGTGAAGATGTTAAAATGCTACTGAACAACATATTTGATTATGCTGTGGCTAATGGCGTAATAGAACGAAATCCAATAAAAGCTGTGTACATACCAAAGCATGAAAGAAAGAATGGAGAAGCGTTTACGCCTGAGCAAGAGAAAGTCTTTATTTCACAGATAAAAGGTAGTAAGTATGAAAACTATTTTCTAAAAATGCTATATTCTGGCGTTCGACCAAGTGAAGTGTTTGAAATTGCTGAAGACGTTGAAAAGAACGTCTTGGTTATTAAAAATAGTAAATTAAAGAGCTATCAAAAAGAAAAATATAGAACTGTGCCGATATTCCCAAAGTACTCAAGTACGTTAGATAGACCGATAAAAGAAAAGGCTAGTCTTGAACAGTTAAGATTAGAATTTAAAAATTATTGTCCGAATAACACGCTTAAAGATTTAAGACATACTTTTACTAGTAGGGCAAGGGAATGCGGAATTGATAACGAACTGGTAGCGATATGGACGGGGCATTCTTTGGGTAACATAACAGCAAGCGTTTATACGCACTTTTCTATGGAACATCAACAAAAACAAGCAAAAAAATTAAATTATTAGTAAGAAAAATGGTTCGAATTTTTCCCCAAATTTTCCCCTAAAAGTCGATTTTTTGCAAAAATAAAACACAATATGTTGTGTCTAAATAAAATTTAAAACTACAATATATTGTGTTTTTGGCGGAAAGAATGGGATTCGAACCCATGTGCCGGAAACCCGACAACCGCATTTCGAGTGCGGCTCGTTATGACCACTTCGATATCTTTCCATATAAAATATTAAGTTGTTTTATAAAAAGAATGAAATGCGGTTTACAACCGCAAAGGCTACTCCGCTTTCGCTCCGTAGGGCTGCGCCCGAGTTACAGGTTCGTTATGAGCACTTCGATATCTTTCCATAATTTTTCTTAAAGTAAAAATCGTAAAACTCTAATTACAAATTACTGTAACATTATACACAAATTTTTTTAGAAAAGCAAATAAAATCACAGATAAAAAAGTAATCGACAGAAATTTTTCTGTCGATTACTTTTTTATCGTATGTATTGATTATAATGCTCTTACTTTTATAATATTTTCAACTTGTGCAATGTGGTTGATTGCTTGGTCAGAAACTTTGTTGTCAACGTCTAAAATCGTTACTGCGAAATCGCCTTTGCTTTGGTTGGTAAGATTTGATATGTTAATTCCTTCGTTGCCAACAGTGCCTGTAATTTGAGCAAGAATATTATGAGTATTCTTATGTAAAATAACAAGTCTGTTTTCGGTAGTTCTTGGCATTGAGCAAGTGGGGTAGTTTACGCTGTTTACGACGTTACCGTTTTCGATGTAATCAATGAGTTGTTTTGCAGCCATAATAGCGCAGTTTTCTTCAGCCTCTTCGGTAGATGCGCCAAGGTGTGGTATACAAATAACGTTTTTAGCACCGATAAGTTCGTCGGCTGGGAAGTCGCAGATATATTTAGCAACTTTTCCGTTTTCAGTTGCTTTTATTACGTCTTCATTATTAACTATTTCACCACGAGCACAGTTGATAAGAACGACGCCGTCTTTCATTTTTCTAATAAGTCCTGCGTTGATAAGACCTTTATTTTGATCGGGAATATAGGGGATATGAATAGTAATAAAGTCACAGTTTTTAGCGATATCGTTAAGGTCTTTAACGATTTTAACATCGGAAGACAAACGGAGTGCGGCAGTAACAGATAAGAAAGGATCGTATCCGTAAACCTGCATGCCGAGATCCAAGGCTGAGTTAGCAACTAATGCGCCGATTGCGCCAAGCCCGATAACACCGATTTTCTTGCCTTTAATCTCATGACCAGCAAAGTTAGATTTGCCTTTTTCAACGAGTTTACCAACTTCGTCACCTTGCCCTTTAAGCGTTTTAACCCAATCATTAGCATTAATAATGTTTCTAGCACCTATAAGAAGTGCTGCAATTACGAGTTCTTTTACAGCGTTTGCGTTTGCGCCAGGGGTGTTGAAAACAACAACGCCTTTTTCGGCATAGTCAGCAACGGGGATATTGTTAGTACCTGCGCCTGCTCTTGCAACGGCGAGAGTATTTTCATCAAGCGCGTAATCGTGCATTTTAAAAGAACGTAGCATTATTCCAACGGGATTTTCAGCATCGCTAGCAACGTTGTAAGTAGAATCAAAAACGTCGTTAATTACAGGGCTTATGGTATTGAGCGTAAGAATATTTTTCATTATTTGTTCTCCATTTCGAATTTTTTCATAAAGTCGATAAGTGCTTTAACACCTTCGACGGGCATAGCGTTATAAATTGAAGCCCTCATACCGCCTGTAACTCTGTGTCCTTTTAAGGAAACAAGACCAGCCTTAGTTGCCTCTGCAACGAACTTAGCGTCAAGTTCTTCACTAGGTGAAACAAAGGGAACGTTCATTATCGAGCGGTCTTTCTTATTGACCTTGTTGGTATAGAACGACGAGTTGTCGATAAAGTCGTAAAGCAAAGCCGCTTTTTCTTCGTTTATCTTTTGCATAACTTTTACGCCACCAAGAGCTTTGAGCCATCTAAATACCAACAACGACATATAGATAGGGAAACAAGGCGGAGTGTTATAAAGACTGTCGTTCTTATCCTGAATAGCGTAGTTAAGCATAATGGGGCAGATAGGTGAAGCGTTGCCCAAAAGGTCTTTTCTTACGATAACGATGGTTAGACCTGCTGGGGCAATGTTCTTCTGTGCACCAGCATAGATAAGCCCGAATTTTTTAACGTCGACTTCTTCACTCAATATGCAAGAACTCATATCGGTAACGAGAGTAGCATCAGTCTTAGGAAGTTCAGTATATCTAGTACCGAAGATTGTATTATTATAAGTCGTGTGAACGTAGTCAATACCGTCACGGAACTTAACGTCCTTCATATCGGGAATATAGGTATAGTTTGATTCCTTAGAAGATGCAGCGATTGCCATATCACCGTACTTAGTACCTTCTTCGTATGCCTTTGAAGCGAAGTTACCAGTAAGGATATAGTCAGCTTTTCCGTTTTTTAAAAGGTTAAGTGGAACGGCAGCAAACTGTTGAGTGGCACCACCTTGAACGAATAGAACGGAATAATCATCAGGGATATTCATAAGTTCGCGAAGAAGAGCGTTAGCCTCAGCATTAACAGCCATAAACGGCTTGCCGCGGTGGCTCATTTCCACGATACTCATGCCCGTGCCTTGATAATCGAGAAGTTCGTTTTTAGCCTGTTCAAGAACAGGGAGTGGAAGGGTTGAAGGACCTGCCGCAAAATTGTAAACACGCATTTTAGTTTCTCCTTAATGTATATAGTTGAATTTTTACCAATTTTAATAAACCATATAATAATCCATCATAAAGTCAAATTTAAATAGATTATACACTTATCCGACTTTTTTTTCAAGTGTTTTTAGCCTAAATAGCGCAAAATATTTAATCTGTTTTTTAATACTGTTTGCATTTTATGGAAAAAAGTGTATAATATTTAAGAAGATAATGGCACTAAGTGGTGGCTAAGGAGAAAAAATTTGAAAAATAAAAACATAAAAGGCGAAAGGATCGCCGAAAAAAATAATACAAAAAAAGCGCAAGGCAAAAAGGTTAAGGCAGAAAAGCCACAAAAGACAGTAAAAACCAATAAGGCGGAAAAGCCGCAAAAACCAACCCAACTAAAAAAACAGACCAAGTCCGCGCCCGTATCAAGTGTTAAACCCATAAAAATTCAGCCGCAGGAAAGGCTCACTATACAAAAGTCAAAGGACGATAAAAAAATTCTTAAAGTCAGGTTTTTAGGTGGCGTGGGTGAAATCGGAAAAAATATGACGGCGTTAGAATACGGCAAAGACATAATCGTTATTGATGCTGGTCTGATTTTCCCAGGTGATAATATGCCGGGCGTTGACTTGGTTATACCCGACGTAACATTTTTAGAAGAGAACAAGAACCGAATACGCGGAATAATCATAACCCACGGGCATGAGGACCACATAGGAAGTCTACCGTATATATTAAAGGACATTAACGTTCCGATTTTCGGCACGAAACTAACGTTAACACTTATAGAGAGTAAACTAAAAGAGCATAAACTTAATGACGTAAGCCTAAACTGCGTAAAGCCTAGTAGTACGATAAAACTCGGCTGTTTTTCAATCGAGTTTATCAACGTAAACCACTCGATAGCAGGCGCAGTTGGCTTATCTATAACCACGCCCGTAGGAGTAGTTTTTCACTCGGGTGACTTTAAGATAGATTTTACACCCGTAAACGGCGAAGTTATGGACTTGGCAAGGATAAGTGAAATAGGTAAAAAGGGTGTACTTTTGCTTATGGCGGATTCGACGAATATCGAGATAGACGGTATGACAATGAGTGAATCGGTGGTTAAAGATACGCTCGACCACGTCTTTGCTGCAAACGTTAAAAAACGCCTTATAATAGCAACCTTTGCGTCAAACGTCCATAGACTTCAACAGATATTAGACCTAGCAGAAAAATATAAAAGAAAGGTGGCTTTTTCGGGCAGAAGTATGATAAATATAGCAGAGGCTGCATCGAAAATAGGCGAATTAAAAATCCCTGAAAACTTAATAGTTGACGTAGAGCGCACCAAAAATTTTAAAGACGACGAAATCGTTATCGTCTCTACGGGAACGCAAGGCGAACCTATGAGTGCGCTAACTCGTATGGCTAGCGGTGAGTTTAATAAAGTTGTTATCGGCAAAAACGACACGGTCGTGATAAGCGCGTCCGTAATTCCAGGTAACGAAAAAATGATTTACGGTGTAATAAATAATTTGTACCGTTTAGGCGCGGAAGTAATTTACGAATCGTTAGAGCCTATACACGCGTCGGGACACGCTTGCCAAGGCGAACTTAAAATTTTACACTCTTTGGTAAAGCCTAAGTTCTTTATTCCCGTTCACGGTGAATATAGGCACTTAAAAAAGCACGCGCAACTTGCAGAAAGTGTAGGCTTAAAAGAAAGCAGCATTGCGATTGCCGAGATAGGCGATACGGTAGAATTTACTTCAAACACAATGAAGTTTGGTGAAAAGTTTAGGGCAGGGTCAAAGTTTGTTGACGGCGTAGGTATTGATGGGGCGGATAGTTTCGTTCTTCGCGACAGAATACACCTTTCAGAAGACGGGCTAGTAGTGGTCGTAGTAGGGCTTGACGAATTAAGCGCGCAACTGACTTCTTTGGAAATAGTTGGGAAAGGCTTAGTGCTTACAGATGCAATGATAAACGATATGCGTGCAAACGTAACTAATTCTATCAAACAGGTTGATTTAAGAGCAATAAGGGACGAAAACGAATTATCTAACATAATTCGCAGAAGTATAAAGAATTATATTTTCAGGGTAACCAAGAAAAATCCTATGATACTTCCTGTCGTAATGGTGGTGTGATTTGGAAGGGGTTTTACGTTTAAGAGAAGACGCCAAAAAAGCAGGCGAACCTATACTTAGGGATAAATCTTTTGAGTTGTTGTTAGAAACCGTAAAGAAATTTAAGCCTAAAAAGATCTTAGAAATAGGTGTAAATTTAGGGCTTTCTAGTATAGCAATGTTACTTACCGAAAAAGGGGCAAATCTTACGGGTATAGAGATCGACGAAGAAAAGATTAAACTAGCAAAGAAAAACTATTGTGATTTTGGCGTTGAAGATAGAGCGAAGATATTTGCTGGCGACGCGTCGGAAATAATCCCCGTTTTAACGGGCGAATACGACCTTATATTCCTTGACGGACCAAAGGGGCATTATTACGAATATCTTCCGCACTTATTATCCGTATTAAAGAGCGGCGGAATATTGTTTGCCGACAACGTCTTGTTCCGCGGTTACGTCGGGGATAAAGTCAAAACACCGCATAGATTCGCAACTACAAAGCACAGTATGGAAAACTTTTTAAATGCGGTGTCAACCGATCCGCAATTAAAAACGGAAATTTTTGATATAGAGGACGGCGTGAGTATCACGCAAAAACTACAATGAGAAAAATCGAACTTTTATCACCCGCAGGTGATATGAATAAACTTAAAACCGCCCTGTACTTTGGCGCAGACGCCGTGTATATAGGCGGTAAAAATTTTAGTCTTCGCGCCCTTGCAGGGAACTTTACTAACGACGAGATAGCAGAGGCGGTTGAGTTTGCGCACGGCTTAAACAAAAAGGTTTACATAACGGTAAACATATTCGGCAGAAACGACGATATTACCGCGGCAGAAGAATACTTTAAGTTCCTTGAAAAGGTCGGTGTCGACGGCGCAATAATATCTGATACAGGACTAGTTTATTTGGCACGTACGGTCGCGCCGAATTTACCCGTAAATCTATCCACGCAAGCCAACACGTTGAACTATAAGACGGTGGAATTTTGGCAAAAGCACGGCGTAAAGCGCGTTATTTTGGCAAGAGAACTGTCGCTTGAAGAAATAGGCGGTATAAATGAAAAAGTTCCCGATATGGAACTTGAAACCTTTATTCACGGCGCAATGTGCATATCGTATAGCGGACGTTGTTTGCTATCTGATTACAGAACGGGTAGAAGTAGCAATAGGGGCGAATGCGTTCAAGCGTGTCGTTGGCATTACGAGATAAGGGAAAAGGATTCAGAGTGCGGCTACATGGAAATGCAAGAAGACGAACGCGGCACTTATATAATGAACAGTAAAGACCTAAATCTTTTAGATTATATAGCAGAACTTGATAAGTCGGGCGTGTGTTCGTTTAAGATTGAAGGAAGAATGAAATCCGAGTATTATCTTGCTACGGTAGTAAACGCGTATAGGCGCGCCTTGGACGCGTATTATGAGTTGGGCGAGAGTTATAAAGAAAATACGCTGTATCAAGAGGAACTAAAAAAGACGGCGCATAGAGAATTTACGACGGCTTATATAAGTGGATATAATGATAGAACGGTAAATTACGACGACAGTCAAAGCAAAGGCACGCATAAATTTATTGCAAACGTCCTTGATGGTAATGACAATAAAGAATACGCCTTGGTGGAAATGCGTAACCGATTTAAGGTCGGTGATAAATTAGAAGTTCTTTCACCGTCTGATAGCTTTAATAAGATTATTGAAGTTACAAGACTAGAAAACGAAAAGGGTGAAGAAGTAATCGACGCAAAAATAGTTCAGCAAAGATTAAAACTCTTTACGGACGTACCGCTAAACGCAGGTGATATTTTAAGAATAAAAATATAAAAACAACGAAAAAGAAAAAAGGTTCTGCTTGCAGAACCTTTTTTGGTCGTTTAACTAAGTAATAGCGATACTATGGTGTTGGTCACCATTTCTCTCATAACGAAATAGTCGATATATTCGTGCTTGTCAAACACGTATTCGTGAGAAAACGTTTGGATAATATCCATTGCAAGATGAATTTTTTCCATAGGGTTTTCAAGTTCAATGCCGAGCGCGGAAAGTTTATCTGAAATTTTGACGGTAAGTTCGTCTTCTAACGAGATAAACGCACCGTTTACAGCCTCGTCAGTACTGCCCAATGAGTGAAGAACTTCGTGCATTTTAGCGTGCTTTTTATGAGTTTTTATGGTTAGATCTATTACTTGCGGAATAAGCGCGTGATAGTCAACGGGGGCGGAGAGTTTATCGAACATTTTTAAGATAGGATCGAAAGCCTTGTTGATATAAATCTCTAAAACGCAAATCAAAATATCACGCTTATCCTGAAAATAACCGTACACTATTCCAGTAGATACACCAGCGCGTTTAGCGATTTCCGCCGTGTTCGTGCCGTAATACCCAACTTCCGAAAAAAGTTCGTATCCAGCCTGTATTATTTTATTCTTTTTTTCAATTGACCGCTCTTGGCGCGGTTGACGCACTTCGTTTTTCATATTATAAACATTATATAATAAACGCGCGGCGTTGTCAAGGGAAAATAATATGAAAAAAATTTCACAATTTTTCAAAAAACTTGAAAAAAGTTTCACATTTTAGTTGACAACGCCGAATATAAATGATAATATATTACCGTAAATCTGAAATTTGTTTCACATTTGGAGGCACTATGATAAAGACACTAGATAAGTTCGCGATAGGTGAGAGTGGCAAGGTGGTTGCCGTTACCGGCGAAAGGAAGATTAAACGCAGATTATACGATATGGGAATAACCAACGGTGCGGAAATATATTTAAGAAAAAGAGCACCGCTAGGTGATCCTCTGGAAGTTTCGGTAAGAAGTTACGAATTGTCCCTTCGTTCAACTGAGGCAATGCTTATAAGTTTGGAGGTGACGCATGCTTAAATTTGCGCTTGCAGGAAATCCAAACAGCGGAAAGACGACGTTATTTAACGGTCTTACCGGTTCAACCGCCCACGTAGGCAACTGGCCGGGGGTAACGGTCGATAAAAGAGAAGGTGTTTATAAGAAGTGTGATGAACCGATTGCGCTCGTTGACCTTCCGGGTATTTACTCGTTGTCACCGTATACGCAAGAAGAAGTTATTGCAAGAAATTATATACTAGACGAAAAACCCGATTGTGTAATAAATATAATAGACGCTACTAATTTAGAGCGTAACCTATATTTGACTACACAAATTATGGAGATAGACGTTCCCGTAGTTCTTGCGCTTAATATGATGGACGCCGTTGAGAAAAGGGGGGACAACATAGACGCCAAAGAACTAGAAAATAGGTTGGGACTTCCCGTGGTTAAAATTTCCGCGCTTAAAGGCGAAGGCTTAGATAAACTTATGAGCATCGCTTACGCGGCAAGTAAGGTTAAAAGGGAAGGAAAAACCGTGCTTGAAGAAACGGCGTTAAAGCACCTAGTAAAAGACTTAACGATAGCGTTATCAGGTCAGGGTGTAGAAAATCCCGTGTTCCACGCAGTTAAACTTGCTGAACTTGACGATTTGGAAGTTTTAATGCACAAAGACGCGGTCAAGATGGTAGACGCATTTAAGAAGAGTAATCTTGACGATACGTTTGGCGGAGATTTTGAAGCGCTCGTTGCAGACGGCAGATATAAGTACATAACCAAATATTTTTCACCGACGTTAAAGAGAAAAAACAAAGACAAATTTATCGTTACGCCTAGTGATAAAGCGGATAAGATTTTAACGCATAAAATCTGGGGCTTTCCTATATTCTTGCTAATCCTTTTCGCAATATTTCACTTGACGTTTTCAGAGAATTTATTGTTTTTAGGCGCGCTATTTCCCGAAGGTTACGTTACCTTGCAGGGCACGGCGTTTGAAGGCGTATTCGGTGAAGGTGGAATAAACTCACCGGGCGTAACGCTAATGAATTTAGTAGGACTGCTCACCGATACTATATCGGGTGGGATATCGTCTTTACTTGAAAATTCTGCGCCTTGGGTTTCTGGACTTATCTGCGACGGAATACTAGGCGGCGTGTTTGCCGTGCTTGGTTTTTTACCACAAATTCTCGTACTATTCTTGTTTTTCTCTATACTTGAAGACAGTGGATATATGGCAAGAATTGCCTTTATACTTGATAGAGCACTCAGAAAATTCGGATTATCTGGAAGAGCGTTTCTGCCTATGATTATGGGTTTTGGCTGTTCAGTACCGGCAATGATAAATACTAGGACTTTGGCGGACGAAAAAGAAAAACTTGCAACTATAAGGGTAATACCTTTCTTTAGTTGTGGCGCGAAATTGCCTATTCTTACGGCAGTTGCAGGCACAATCATAACCAAGGGAAGTTTAACGGCTGGATACGCTGACGTAATAACGTACAGTATGTATCTACTAGGTATGTTGACGGCGTTCGTATCGGTAATTTTAATGCGTAAGACTACGCAAAAAGGTGAAATCCCACCGTTTATAATGGAATTACCAGCATACCACGCGCCACAGATAAGAAATCTAATCGCGTTATTATGGGAAAAAGCAAAGCATTTTATAGAAAAAGCGTTCACGATAATACTAGCGTCAACGATAATCGTTTGGGTTGTAAGTCATTTTAGTTTTACTTGGACTTTCCTAGATGAAGAACAGATGAGTAATAGTATCTTGGCAGGGCTTAGCGGATTGATTCAGCCGATATTTACTCCGCTTGGGTTTGGAAGTCAACTAGCCGATTACGGTTGGGTGTTTGCGCTTGCGGCAATAACGGGGCTGATCGCAAAAGAAAACGTAGTTGCAACACTCGGTTCGCTTGCAGTAGGCTTAGGCTTTGCAGGTATTGACGGATTGTTTTTAGCGACAGGCATAACTATCCCAGCATTACTTTCTTTCATAGCGTTTAACATGACAACAATACCTTGTTTTGCGGCGGTGTCAGCGGCAAAAGGTGAAATGTCTGATAAAAAGAAGTTTAACTGGACGTTACTGTTCTGGATAGCGGTATCTTTCATCGTTTCGTCAGCAATATACTTTATAGGAACGTGGTGGTGGACCTGCTTTATCTATTTAGTGGTAGCGGCTATTGTTTGCGTAGTAATTAATTTGATTGATAAAAAGACGATAAAGGCGTAATTATGGGAGTTGTAGAAATTTTAGTTATAATAGGCTGCGCGTTAATAGTGGGCGGCGTTATAGTAAAATCAATAATAAACAAAAAAAATGGCAAGACGTCTTGTGGGTGTGGTTGTAGCGACTGCTCTAAATGCCATGGCTGCAAAAGCCGTGAAGACGAAAAAAACAAGACTGATTCATAACTAGTTCATAACTAATCGCTTATTTGCTTTCATCCTCACGCCAAACATTTGCGTGGGGATGAAAGTTTTTATTGATTAAATTTTTTTAATGTGCTAAAATAAATATAGGAGAAAAAGGCAATGACAAAGAAATTTAGCGTTGGCGGAATGAGTTGCTCGGCGTGTTCGAGTGGAATAGAAAGAAATATATCAAGACTAGACGGCGTGATAAACGTTACGGTATCTCTCTTGGCAAAGGAAATGTCCGTCGAATTCGACGAGAATAAAATATCTGTGGAAAAAATAATAGCAGTCGTCAAGAAACTAGGTTATACGGCTGAAGAATACGGCGCGAAATCTGATAAAAAACTAAGCGATACTGAGCGTATGAAACGCAGGTTTATTCTTTCTTTAATAATACTTTTGCCACTTTTATATCTCTGTTTAGGCTCAATGCTAAATCTTCCTACGCCAATAAAGACCGTAAGTTTTCCCGTTCAAGGCGTTTTAGCACTTATCGTATTAATCATAAACAAAAAATTCTTTATAAGTGGCATACGCGCATTAAAAAACCGCGCGCCCAATATGGATACTCTCGTATCACTCGGCGCAGCCTCTTCGTTTATATATAGTTTAGTCGTTACCATACTATTACTGCTAGGCAAAGCAAATCCAGCGCATACCTTTTTCGATTCTTCGGCTATGGTGGTAACGCTCGTAACGCTAGGTAAATGGCTGGAAGAAATATCCAAGAAAAAAACAGGCGACGCTGTTTATAAACTTGGTAATCTTATTCCCAAAACTGTTACCGTGATTAGGGACGGCAAGGATCAGGAAATTCTAACTACAGAACTTGAAGTGGGTGACGTAGTAGTCTTAAAGGCTGGCGAATACGTCGCGGTTGACGGCGAAGTAATAGAAGGTAGGGCAAGCGTTGATAAATCTGCAATAACGGGCGAGAGCATGCCCGAAGAAGTAACCGTTAATAGTGAAGTCACTTCGGGCAGTATTTTAAGGGACGGATATCTACTGCTTAAAGCGAAAAGAGTAGGAGATAAAACGTTGTTTTCCAAAATACTTGAAACGGTTAAAGTTGCAGGTGCAAGCAAAGCACCTATCCAAAAGTTTGCAGATAAAGTGTCTGGCGTGTTCGTTCCGATAGTAAGCGCAATAGCACTTGTAACTTTTATCGTATGGATAATAATAAGTAAAGACCTATACCAGTCTTTCAACTTCGGTATAAGCGTGCTAGTAATATCTTGTCCTTGCGCGCTAGGACTAGCAACGCCCGTTGCGGTTATGGCGGCAACAGGAAGGGCTGCAAGTGAAGGCGTACTCTTTAAAAACGCAGAAGTCTTGCAACACGCTTGCAAAATAGACGTCGTTTTACTGGATAAGACGGCAACGATCACGGTAGGAAAACCAAAAGTTACCGACTATATAAATTATACCGACGAGTCAAACGATACCTTGTTTCCTATAATTTCTGCTTTGGAAAGCAAATCTTCGCACCCACTTGCAGAGTGCGTTATCAAATATTGCGGACAGTCAGATAAGACTGTGGACGGATATGAGTACGTTACTGGAAAAGGTATAATCGGCAACGTTGACGGCGTCAAGTATTACTTGGGCAACAGAGAACTTATAAGCGGTATCGACGTGCCCGAACTTCCGAAAGAGTTTAGCGGAAAGACCGTGCTGTATTTTGCTGATGAAATTCAACTAGTATCGGTGTTTGCTCTATCCGATTACCTAAAAGACGATAGTAAAGCGGCAATAGCCGAACTTAACGCTAAGGGCATAAAAACGGTTATGATAACAGGCGATAATAAAAGCGTTGCTGAGCGTATAGCAAAAGAAGTCGGTATAACCGAGTATCACGCAGAAGTTTTGCCACAGGATAAATATACTATCGTCGAAGAGTATAAAAAGAAAGGCAACTTCGTCGCAATGGTTGGCGACGGAATAAACGACAGCCCTGCGTTAAAGAGCGCAGACGTCGGCGTAGCAATGGGGACGGGAACGGATATCGCGATAGACAGCGCGGAAGTTGTGCTGGTAAGCGGCGCACTAAGTGGACTAAACGCTGCTAGGTCTATATCGGAAAAGTCCTTGAAAATAATAAAGGAAAACCTATTCTGGGCGTTTTTCTATAACCTTTTGGGTATTCCGATAGCGGCAGGCGCGTTGTCGTTTATAGGCGTCGTATTGACGCCTGCCATTGCGTCTGCACTTATGTGTTGTAGTTCCTTGTTCGTCGTAACAAACGCGCTTAGAATATCGGGCAAGAAAAAACAGAATAAAGAAAATACGCAGTTTGAAAAAGAGTGTGAATATACTTTATCAATAGACGGTATGATGTGTATGCATTGTGTGTCAAAGGTGGAAACTGCGTTAAAAGGGGTAGGCGGTACGGCAGACGTTAAAGTGAACCTAGACAAAAAAACGGCAACGCTTTCTGCTACAAAAAGCGTTACCGCAGAAGATTTAGTTAGGGCGGTTGAAGGTCAAGGCTTTAAGGTGACGGAGATAAATAAAGACGTTAATACAAAAAATTAAAATATAACGGTTATTGTCATTGATTCTTGCGGACGTGAATGAGCGAAAATTTTCCACTTGTTTGCGTCCGCTATGCTTTTTGCAATAGAAAGACCAAGACCGCTTCCCGAAGATTGATTAGTCCTAGTTTCGTCACCGCGATAAAACCTTTCAAAGACCTTATTCGAGTCTTGTTCGGGGATTTCGCTACCCGAATTAAACACCGCAAGCAAGGTGTTTTTTCCGTCTTTTTTTAGGGTTACTCGTATAATACCGCCACGCTCGGCATGTTTAACGGCGTTATCCATAAGGATATTGACTAACTTTTTAACGCTTTGGTTGTCCGCCGTTAATGAAAGGTTTGGTTCAACGTCAAGTTCAATGCTCTTTCCCTTTTCAAACGCTACGGCATCAAAGGGTAGAACGGTTTCAATAATTTCTTCTGAAAGATTAAATTCGGTAATGATTCCAAATTTTTTTCCTTCGTCCATCTTTGCAAGTTCAAGCATGTCGGAAATAAGCAAATTCATGCGCTCAGTTTGATTACAAATATTATCAATCCACCGGTTGGTGCCCGACTCTTTTAGAACGTCGGCGTTAGCCGATATTACGGTTAGGGGTGTTTTTAATTCGTGGCTAGCGTTAGAAATAAACTGCTTTTGTTTTTGCATGGAATCTTTTATGGGCTTAAACACCACGAACGAAAGTCTATAAACGATATACAGCAGTATAAGGTAAATTATGGACATAATGATAATGCTGTTTTTTACACTCGTTCTAAAAAACAACATACCGTCGGTAGCGTCTAGAGCAACGATAAGATATTTTTCGGGATCGGGGGAAAGTTCTTTTAGTTTATAACAAACGTTACCAACCGAACCTGAAAAATAGGGGCGACCAACCGCGACCTTTATTACGTGATCGACCATATTTTTATCAAAAGTCTGGTCGTCAAACCAACAGTCGTAAAAAACTTCGCCGTTTTCTGGAACGGTAACTATCGCACAGAATTCGTTCTGTTGAACAAGATCGTCGCCGCGCCAATCAAACCGCTCTAACGACTCGTTAAGCGAGTTGTTTATAGACTGTTCGGTAAGGTTTTTCGTAATTATGTAAATCGCGCCTGTAATGATGGCAAAAACCCCGAAAAGTATAGACATGGTTATGCAAATAAATTGTATTTGCGCTCTCTTTATCATTTCTTTTCCCCAAGCGTATAGCCAACGCCGCGCACCGACTTAATCTCGGTTTCAGCACCGACTGCGTTAAATTTCTTTCTTAAAAATGAAACGTAAACTTCAATAGTGTTGTATTCGGCTTCGGTGTCGTATCCCCAAATTTTCTCTATGAATTTTTCCTTGTCGATAATTTTCCCAACGTTAAGTATAAGCATTTCTAGAATTTGGAACTCTTTTTTTCCAAGCGCGATCTTTTTTTCGCCTTTAGATAGTTCCAAGGTGTCGCGGTTTAGTGAAATATCGCCACAAGTTAAAATATCGCCTGTGAATTTATCTTTACGCCTAAGAAGAGCGCGTATTCTAGCGAGTAATTCTTCGGTGTTAAAAGGCTTAGTTAAATAATCGTCCGCGCCAAGATTAAGCCCGTCAATCTTATCCGAGGTTTCGGATTTAGCAGACAGCATTAAAATAGGCGAATCGAATTTTTTTTGCCTTAAAATTTTAAGCACGGTAAGCCCGTCGATTTTAGGCATCATAATATCGAGAATAATAAAATCGTAAATTCCCGTTAGGGCAAGACTAAGTCCGTCTTCACCGTTATAGGCAACGTCTACTGAATAGTTATTCTTTTTAAGTATCGCGCTAAGCGCGTCCGTAAGCTGACGCTCGTCGTCAATTAATAGAATTTTCATATTAACATTATAACAGAAAAGAATTGAATATTACTTTAAAAAGTAAAAATTATTAAAAAACTTATAAATAAAAAATCGCCACGATAGGTGGCGATAATTTTTATAGTAGCGGAATAGTAGCAAGATAATTGATGTCTTTGCGGTCCTTGGCGTTACCTTCAGCGAGAACGAAAAGTTTTTTGTAAACCGTACCGCCTGCTTTTTCAACAAGTTCGCATAGTCCCTTTTCAGATTCGCCCGTCGATATAACGTCGTCAACGATACCTACCTTTTTTCCTGTCAGTAAATCAGTGTCGTGTTTAGAAAGATGGAATTCTTGATCTTTTCCGGTTGTGATTGACGAGCCGTAAGAGATATGAATACCGTCTTGCATATAAAGTTTTTTAGACTTTCTTGCAACCGCGTAATAGGGCATATTGAGTTCCCTTGCAACGACGTGTGTAAGTTGTAATCCCTTTGACTCAGCCGTTAAAAGAACGTCGCAACCTTTAGCGAGTTTAGCAAGTTCTTTTCCGCAATGTTCGGTTAGCGGCGCGTTTCCGTGAAGATTAAAGAACGCAATGTTTACACCGCTAGGTAGTGGGATAATGGGAAGTTCAGCCTTAACGCCTTTGATATCAACTTCAAAAATCTTGTACATAATAATACCTTCTTAATTTTTTCCGTAAATAGTTTATCACATATTTAAAAGTTTGTCCAATCATAAAATCATATATTTAATATTTTTTGCATAATTTTATATAGCGCAATCGGAGGTGTGTATGAACTTTTATGATACCGGCATAGATTTTGCCGTAAACCATTTTAATTCCAACGCCGAAAAAGGGCTTTCGGAAAAAATTTTGATCGCAAACAGGTCAAAATACGGCAGAAATATTCTTACCGAAAAGAAAAAGCGTGGATTTTTCAGAAAACTCATTGATGCGCTAAAAGAGCCTATGCTCATAATCTTAATGTTCAGTTTCGTTATCGCGCTAGGCACCAATCTAGGCAAATACTTTAAGAGTGGCGAGGCTGACTTTGCAGAGTGTTTCGGTATACTTTTTGCCGTAATTTTATCAGTAGGCATAACTCTAATAATGGAAGGTAGTTCGGAAAAGGCCTTTTCCGCATTAAATAAAATTTACGATAACGTTAAGGTAAGATTAATAAGGAACGGTCACTTAATAGTAGCAAACCAGTCCGAACTCGTTAGTGGCGATATAGTAATTTTAGAAACGGGCGACAAAATAGTTGCAGACGGTAGACTTATAGAAAGCAATTCTCTCTCGGTTGACGAATCTGCCTTGACGGGAGAAAGTCTTTCGTCAAATAAAACGGCAGGTGTAATTTTAAGTTCAAGCGTTCCCCTTGCAGAACGAAACAATATGGTGTATTCAGGAACGTTCGTAACCAACGGTAGTGGAAAAATGATAGTTACCGCTGTCGGGGATAACACCGAAATAGGAAATATTGCAGGCGAACTTACCGAAAAAGAAGACGTGCTTTCACCCTTGCAACAAAAACTTAACAAGCTGGGTAAGACCATATCGATAACGGGCGCAATAACGGCGGTAGCCGTGTTTATTATATCAATAATAAAACTATCTTTAAGCGGAACGCTTAGTTTTGATGGCGTTCAAGACCTTTTCGTGTCGTGCATAATACTAATCGTTGCCGCCGTCCCTGAAGGACTTCCAACGATAGTGGCTGTGTCGCTAGCCCTTAATATGATAAAATTAGCCAAAGAAAACGCCCTTATAAAAAAAATGACGGCAACTGAAACGACAGGGGCGGTCAGCGTTATATGCTCGGATAAAACGGGAACGCTCACAATGAATAAAATGACGGTAATAAGCATTTGTTCAAGCGAGTTTTGCGCGGACATAAAATCAGACTTAAAAGAGATATTAAAACAAAACTTCGTTATAAATTCAACGGCAGATTTAGTCGTCCGCGGTAGGCGTGTTGAAGATAGGGGAAGTGCTACCGAATGCGCGCTATTAAGAGCCTATCAAAAAGGTAAAAACAACGTGCCGTACGACGTGTATAGGAAACGGTTTGAAGTGGTTTCAAGAGTTCCGTTTTCAAGCCAAGATAAGTATATGACCACTACCGTTAAAATTGGCGGTGGTTTGCGTGAGTTTATTAAAGGTGCACCAGAAGTAATTCTTAAAAGGTGTAATCTAACTGAAAAACAGGTTGAAAAAATTCAAAAAGAAATGACGGTTCATCAAAAAAAGGCGTGCAGAATACTGTGTTTTGCGCATCTTGATTATACCGCCGCGCCTGAACAAAAGATATATTTGTACGACGGGTACGTGTCGATTGCCGATCCAGTAAGAAAAGAAGTGCAAAAGGCGATATCCGATTGTCGTAGGGCAGGTATAAAGGTCAAGATGCTCACAGGAGATAACGTAACCACGGCGTTTGCTATAGCCGATCAACTAAAAATCGCGACCGATTTTAGCCAAGTAATAACTGCGGCAGAAGTGGATAAGATGGATGAAGAAACCCTAAAAAAGGTATTGCCCAAAATCACGGTAATAGCGCGCAGTACGCCGTCGGTAAAATTAAAGGTTGTTCGCGCGTTAAAGAGTATGGGTGAAGTGGTTGCCGTTACGGGTGACGGAATAAACGACGCGCCTGCCATTAAACACGCCGACGTCGGTATCGCAATGGGAATAAGTGGCAGCGAGATAAGTAAAGAGGCGGCGGACGCCGTGCTTTTAGATGACAGTTTTGCCACCGTCGTAAAGGCGGTGTCTTTTGGTAGGAATGTGTATAGAAACTTGCAGCGTTTCATACTATTTCAACTTACCGTCAATTTGTCAGCGTTGCTGTTTATAACGGTATGCGCAATTATGGGCTTGCCTGCGCCTTTTAACACCTTTGAACTGTTATGGATAAACGTTATTATGGACGGACCGCCTGCGTTAACCTTAGGCTTAGAAAAGGCAAGCGATAAACTTATGGGGCAAAAACCGGTAAAACGCACGGACGGCATAGTAAACTTAAAAATGTTTATTAGGATCTTAATAGGCGGGATATTTATAGGCGTAATAATGATACTGCAATACCTTTATAATTTTCTTGGGGTAAAAGATACCGAGAAAAAAAGCGTGGTGTTTACGCTGTTTATACTGTTTCAGTTGTTCAATGCCTTTAATTGTAGAGAATTAGGCGCGGAAAGCGTGCTTAAAAGTTTTGGCAAGAACAAAATAATGGTGGTGACCTTTTTGGCAGTATTCTTGTTGCAGGCATTTATAGTTCAAATCGTGCCGGGAATATTCGGCGTAAGTTCAATGAGTTTTATGTCGTGGATAAAGACGTTAGCATTATCTTCAGCAATAGTCGTTACATCTGAACTGTATAAACTGATTTACAGGATAGCAAAAAGTTCGGGCATGGGATTTAAGTTTAATGGGAAAACAGGCAAAAATCCTATATTATCCGTAGCGAAAGATAAATAAATTTTGCTTTGGAGCGTAAACTAAACTATATGATTCAATTGACTGTTACTGAAAACGATTACAACGAGAGCAATCTTATGTACGTCCAGTCGGCAATGAGTGAAATGTTCACTTATGCAGGCTGTACGGCGCGTTTAGAGCGAAACTCTGGTCGCGCAAAATTAACTATAAACTGCGCAGAGTGTTATTCTGATATAATAAAAACCGAGATAGCCGATAAAGTCGCAGAAGTCGTGGTGATAAAATATAAGTACGACTTTTTTAAGAAAAACGTCAGCACTAGCGGACTTAAAACCATAGAGAAAGAAATACTCTTAGCAAGCCTAATAGCGGCGGACCTTGACGACGATAAGAAATATTCGCTTGATAAAATCAAAGGGTATACGAATATGGCTGTTGACGGCGTGTATAATTTTAGACTTAAACCGTTAAAGAAAAAATGGAGCGACGTTGCGTCGTATATTCCAACAAGTTTTCTAAATACCCAACTTAAAGAATTTATAACCTATCTTCTAGAAAACAAGAAAAAAAGGGTGTACGTTGATTGCGGAAAGGTTTACGACTCGCATTATAGGCGTTTAAGGCGTAGTATGCTATTGGGCGGCGACGGGGTAGAGATAGTAAGGGAGGTTTTGTTAAGCGGCTGCGGAGAAGTAGAACTTTTCGGCGATATTCCCAAAGACGACGAGTTTTACCTTAAAGAATATTATACTGACAAGATATATTTTTCAAATAGATTTGGCGGCGGCGGAAAATATCTTAATTAAAGAGTTGACAAAACTGAAAATTTGGTATAATATAATAGTACAAATTAAGATAAATTTGCCGTTAATGAACGGACAAGTAGCGTCTTTGATGCGTTTATAAGAGAGTGGGGAAAGGTGAAAGCCCATAGCGATAAAAGAAAAGCGAAACCACCGTTTTGGCATAAGTTACCGCACTTTTAAGCGGATAAAGAGAGGTCGTCGTGCTCGGCGGCAATTAAGGTGGAAACGCGGAAATAATTCGTCCTTAAACTGTTTAGGTTTAAGGATTTTTTTATTATATTTTATCAGACGTAACTGATAAAACGATTAAGTAATAATGGGAGGAATACTTATGAAAATTACACTAAAAGACGGTTCGGTTTTAGAGTTTGAAGGAGCCGTAACCGTATCGGACGTTGCAAAAGCCATATCGGAAGGTTTGTGGAGAAACGCTGTTTGCGCTAAAGTAAACGGCGAACTCGTCGATCTTTCAACGGTGGTTGATAAGGATTGTGAAGTTCAGATAATAACCTTAAAAGACAAAGAAGGTTTAGACGTTTATCGTCATACGGCGTCGCACGTTTTGGCACAAGCGGTTAAAAATATTTTCCCGACGAGCAAACTTGCAATAGGTCCTACTATCGAGAACGGATTTTATTACGACATAGAATTTAAAACGCCTATAAGTCAGGCAGATATCGCTAAAATCGAAAGCGAAATGAAAGATATAATAAAGAGCGACTTTCCGATTGAACGCATAGTTTATTCAAAGCGTGACGCAGTTAAAATCTTCAAAGATTTTTCCGAGCCTTATAAGGTAGAACTTATCGGCGATCTTCCTGCTGGTAGCGTTATTTCTTGTTATAAACAGGGCGACTTTATGGATTTGTGCCGTGGACCGCATCTTCCGTCTACGGGAAAGATAAAAGCGTTCAAACTTACTTCTATTACAGGTGCGTACTGGAGGGGTGACGAAAAGAACAAGATGCTCACTAGAATTTACGGTACGGCTTTTGCAAAGAAGAGCGAACTTGACGAATATCTTACCGCGCTAGAAGAGGCTAAAAAACGCGACCACAACAAACTCGGCAGGGAACTAGGAATATTCCTTACCGAAGAAGTCGTTGGTCAAGGACTTCCTATATTAGCACCTAAGGGCGCAAAGATTATGCAGATCCTTTCAAGATTCGTTGAAGACGAAGAAGAAAAGAGAGGCTTTATGATCACCAAAACGCCGTATATGGCAAAACACGACCTTTATAGGATTTCTGGACACTGGGATCATTATAGAGATAAAATGTTTATTTTGGGCGACGAGAACTCACCTGAGGCTATGGCACTTCGTCCCATGACTTGTCCTTTCCAGTATCAAATTTATAAAAACGGCTTGAAGAGTTATAGGGATTTACCTTGCAGATACAGCGAAACGGCAACCCTGTTTAGAAAAGAGGCAAGCGGCGAAATGCACGGACTTATCCGTGTTCGTCAGTTCACCCTTTCGGACGGACATATCGTATGTACGCCCGAACAGATCGAAGAAGAATTTAAGCGTTGTTTAGAACTCAGTTATTACTTCTTAGATTGCTTGGGAATGAGAGAAGACGTTACTTTCCGTTTCTCAAAGCGCGGTAAGGCTAATAAAGAAAAATATATCGATAACGACGAGGCTTGGAATAGCACCGAAGCACTTATGAAACAGATACTTGACGATATCGGTATCGACTACGTCGAGGCTGACGACGAGGCGGCTTTCTACGGACCTAAACTTGACGTTCAGGCTAAAAACGTTTATGGCAAGGAAGATACTATTATAACTATCCAACTTGACTTTGCAGCTGGAAAGAGCTTTGATATGACCTACATTGACGAAAACGGCGATAAACAGCATCCGTTCATTATCCACAGAAGTTCAATCGGATGCTATGAAAGAACGCTCGCAATGCTCATTGAAAAATATGCAGGCGCGTTCCCGTTCTGGATTTGCCCCGTACAGGTTAAGGTTTTAAGTTTAACGGAAAGAACGGCAGATTACGCAAATAAAGTGGTAGAAGAACTTAAAAAATACGGATTAAGGGCAGAGGCTGATAACCGTAATGAAACCATAGGCTACAAGATAAGAGAAGCAACCTTAGAAAAAGTACCTTATCAGTTCGTTGTTGGCGATAAAGAATTAGCCGACGGAACGGTTTCCGTATCTTCAAGAAAAGAAGGCAAACTCGGCGTAATGTCGCTTGACGAAATAATCAAAAAACTTGTCGACGAAGACAGATCCAAAAAAGTTTAATAGTTAATTAATAATTTGTAAACCGCCTAATTTGGGCGGTTTTCACATTACCAAGCAAATAAAGCAAGCAAACACACAAGATGCAAAAGATGCGATAAGAGATATTATAATAGGCAGGGTAAGGTTTTTTGTTTTTGCCCCTGCAAAGTAAACTGCTGCGACGTAAAATACCGTTTCACTGCTGCCGTAAATTACAGATGCGCAACGAGAAAGGTAGCTATCAACACCGTACTGAGTGTAGATTTCTGATAAAATCGCAAGCGCGCCGTTGCCTGAAAAAGGTTTAATTAGTACTAATTTAGTTAGCTCTTTTGGTATTCCTAAAAGATTAAAAAGTGGTGACACTAATCGAGAAACGGCATCGGATAAACCGCTTGCCTCAAATAGTTCAGTAAGTACGAAAATGCTTGCTAGATATGGAAAAACGCTCATAGCGAAAGGTATAGCCGATTTTGCGCCTTCGGTAAAGGCGTCGTAAGGCTTGACCTTTTTGACAAAAGAGTATGCAAATATAAGCACGAAAAGAGCGGGGATAATATATTTTGACATAATCACCTAGGTTTTTTAACAAAGATTTTTACAAGTAGAATGCCTATTACCGACGAAAGTAAAGTCGCAAGCACGGTCGGTAAAATTATATCGGACGGTGAAACCGAGCCAAGGCTAGTTCTAAGTGCTAAAACCGAAGACGGTATTAACTGAATACTCGTTGCATTTATAACGAAAAACATAGTTATAGCGTATTGCGTGTCGGGGTGCTTTTCAAGTTCGTTGATAGACTTAATGCCCATAGGGGTGGTTGCGCCACTCATGCCGAGAATATTTGCCGAGATATTGAGCGACATATAGTCGTTTGCTTTATCGGGAAGTTTTCCGAATAAAAACTTATTTACAGGGCGTAAAAGTCTAGCAAATTTGTTGGATAGCCCCGACCGCTCTAATAATTCAAAAACACCCATCCATACGGCATGAATAACAACTATTTTTAAGGATAGGTCGAGTGCCTTTTGCCCACCCGATAACATAGATGATAACATTGCGTCAGGGTTAATAAATAGAAGTAAAATTGAAGAAATAAGGATAACAAGTCCAAAAATTACGTTCATAGGTAAACTTTATGCCGAATAATCCTTGAATATGCTGAAAAAATGTGCTAAAATAATATAAGATTAAAAAATCGGGTAGAATTTTTTTAGTCGGTAAAAACTTGAAAGTTTACGAGGAAAGAAAAGTGAAAGACAAATTTTATATAACTACGGCAATAGCTTACACTTCAGGCAAACCGCACATCGGAAACACTTACGAAGCAATACTAGCAGACAGCGTAGCGCGCTTTAAGCGTTACGAAGGCTACGACGTATTTTTTCAAACGGGGACGGACGAGCACGGTCAAAAGATAGAAGAAAAGGCGGCGGCTGCAAACCTTACGCCCAAAGCCTTTGTTGACGGCGTTGCCGAAGAAATAAAGAGAATCTGGGATTTGGTCGGTGTGTCGTACGATAAGTTTATAAGAACGACTGACGACTATCACGAAAAACAGGTTCAGAAAATATTCAAAAAATTATACGAACAGGGCGATATATACAAAGGTTCATACGAAGGTTGGTACTGCACGCCTTGCGAATCTTTCTGGACGGAAAGTCAACTTGTTGACGGAAAATGCCCCGATTGTGGTAGGGAAGTCAAAAAATCCCAAGAAGAAGCGTACTTTTTTAAGATGAGTAAATACGCCGATCAATTAATGCAGTATTATAACGACCACCCAGAATTTATTCTTCCGATATCGAGAAAGAACGAGATGGTAAATAACTTCCTTAAACCCGGTCTACAAGACCTTTGCGTTTCAAGAAGTTCGTTTAAGTGGGGTATCCCCGTTGATTTTGACAGTAAACACGTCGTTTACGTTTGGCTTGACGCGCTCACAAACTATATTACGGGCGTAGGTTATGATGCGGACGGCAACAGTACCGAGCAGTACAATAAACTTTGGCCTGCCGACGTTCATATTATAGGTAAAGATATAATCCGTTTCCATACCATTTACTGGCCGATATTTTTAATGGCGCTAGGCGTACCGCTACCCAAGAAAGTTTACGGTCACGGTTGGCTACTTCAAGACGGCGGAAAAATGAGTAAATCTAAAGGCAACGTTATGTATGCCGACGATCTCGTAGAATACTTTGGCAAAGATGCCGTAAGGTATTACGTTTTGACGGCTATGCCGCAGGACAACGACGGACTTATTTCGTGGGAAGGCGTTATCGACACTATCAATAGCGACCTTGCGAACGTATACGGAAACTTGGTTAGCCGTACTATTGCAATGAGCAATAAATATTTTGGCGGAATCGTTGAAGATGCAAAGGTTAATAAAACGGTAGACGATGAACTTAAAGCCGTTGTGACCGCTGCAAGGGACAAGATCAAAGCGAAGATGGACGAGTACAGAATAGCCGATGCTATTGCAGAAGTAATTTCCGTATTTAGACGCGCTAATAAATATATTGATGAAACTATGCCGTGGGCACTTGCTAAAGACGAGAGCAAAAAGGATAGACTTAAAACCGTACTGTATAATCTGACCGAGGCAATAATAATCGGTTCGTCATTACTCACGCCGTTTATGCCCGATACCTGTAAAAAGGTTGCCGATATGATCGGTGCGCCTTTAAGGGAATACGACGATGCAAATAAGTTCGGTCTTATAGACAGCATAAAGGTTACGGAAACGCCTGAGATTTTGTTTGCAAGGCTTGATAGCGTAAAGGTTATGGAAAAGGTGAACGCAATGATAGAAGAAAGAAGAGAAAAAATCGAAGATAAAAAGGACGAGAAAAAGGACGAGAAAAAACCCGAAGTAAAACTTCACGACCACTCTAAGAAAGAGCCTATTGACATTGACGATTTTGGCAAGGTTGAACTCAAAATAGCCAAAGTTATAGCATGCGAAAAGGTTGAAAAGAGCAAAAAACTTCTTAAACTCACAGTTAAGGTTGGCGAAGAAACGAGAACGGTAGTTAGCGGTATAGCACTTTATTATACCCCAGAAGAACTCGTCGGTAAAAAACTTGCTATGATAACTAACTTAAAGCCTTGTAAACTCTGCGGAATAGTTAGCGAAGGCATGATAGTTTGTGCGGAAGACGAAAACGGAAATATCGCTTACCTTACACCTGAAAAAGACATTGCGGACGGGAGCATGATTTTTTAATGTTTGTCGATACGCATTGTCATCTTCACGATCAAAAATTATTAGATACCGACGCCGTCGTTAAAGAATATCTTCGTGACGGTGTTGATACGGTAATAAACGCCGCGTGCTGCGCGCTTACTTCCGAGGCGGGGAAAACGCTTGCTGAAAAGTATCCGTCAGTATATTTTATGACGGGCTGTCACCCAAGTGATATAAACGGTTTTAACGACGACGAGTTTGACCGTATTCAAAAACTTACTTCCCACGAAAAGTGTGTTGCGGTAGGTGAAATAGGTCTTGATTACCATTGGGAACCTTACGATAAAGAAAAACAAAAGGCTGGGTTTATCCGTCAAATAGAACTCGCCTCAGACCGTAATTTGCCTATATCTATACATAGTAGGGACGCTACGGCTGATACCCTTAAAATCTTAAAGGATAATAAATCTAAACTTAAAAGCGGCGCGGTTATGCACTGCTTTTCGGGCAGTAAAGAAACGGCTGAAGAGATATTAAAACTCGGTATTTATATTTCTTTTGCGGGGCCCTTAACCTTTAAGAACGCTAGGAACTTACTTGACGTTGCAAGGTTTGTTCCCGACGATATGTGCCTTACTGAAACCGATAGTCCGTATCTTGCGCCACACCCTTTACGCGGTAGTGTAAATAGTCCGAAGAACGTGTCGCTAGTTACTGCGTTTCTTGCCGAACTTAAAGGCAGGGACGTGGAAAGTATGGCGGATATTGTTTTTAAGAACGCTAGACGGCTGTTTTATAAACTTAAATAACAAAATAAAGCCGAAAGTCTTTTCGGCTTTATTTTGAATTATTGATTCGTCATTCGTGTAATGATTGACTCTGTAAAGAATTTCTCTTTACGTTAATATTATGTTTCAAGTTGTCGTAATCATACGGCAAAAACAAAGGTAAATAATGGAAAAACCACTTAAAAAATTATTATCTGAACACGGCTTTACGTTGAAAAAAGCGTACGGACAAAACTTTCTATCCGATAAAAGTTTGCTTGAAGATATCGTTATCGGTGCAGGCGTAACCAAGGACGATACCGTATTAGAAATCGGCTGTGGTGCAGGCGCACTCACGACTGAGCTCGCAAAAAGAGCAAAGCGAGTTATAGGCTATGAAATTGACCACACCTTAAAGCCGATACTAAACGAAGTTTTAAGCGAATACGATAACGTTGAAATAGTTTTTTCAGACGTTATGAAAAATAAACTTAGCGACGTTGAGAAAAAACTAGGTGGTAAATATATTCTTGTAGCAAATCTTCCGTACTATATAACAACGCCGATAGTTATGCGTTTTATCGAAGAAGCCAAAAACCTTAAAGCAATGGTTATTATGGTTCAAGAAGAAGTTGCCCTTCGTTTTGCGGCTAAACCTTCAACGTCCGACTACGGCGCGATTACCGTCGGTATAAACCTTAGGGGTGATGCTGAAATTATAATGCGAGTGCCGCGCGAAAAGTTTACGCCTGCGCCAAACGTTGATTCGGCGGTTGTTAAGATAGATATAGATGAAACCAAGTTTTCGGGCGTGGATTTTAAAAGGGTTAGAGACGTTGTAAGAGTTGCATTTTCAAGTAGACGAAAAATGCTTGTCAACAATCTTATGAACGGATTTAAAATGACGAGATCTGCGGCAGAATCTGCACTCGGTTCGGCAGGAATAGAACTCACGGTCAGGGGCGAAAATCTAAGCGCAGAGCAGTATGTGATGCTAGCGAATGCTATAAATAATTAAAGGTATACTATGGAAAAACAGAAACTTGTTATTGCTAGTGGCAACAAACATAAAATCAAAGAAATAGCCGAAATGCTGCCCGATTTTGAAGTGGTCGGTTATAAGGATTTAGGCTATGATTTTGAGATAGAAGAAAACGGCGAAACCTTTTACGAAAACGCATTGTCAAAGGCAAAGGCGGTATCAAAGGCGTTAAATTTACCTGCGCTTGCAGACGATAGCGGAATTTGTGTAGATGCGTTAGGCGGCGCGCCGGGGATTTACAGCGCAAGGTACGCTGGCGACGGTGACGACGAGCATAATAATCAGTTGTTGCTTGATAATTTGGGCAAATTAACAAACCCAAAAGAAAGGGGCGCAAAGTACGTTTGCTGTATAGTATTTTATAAACCGAACGGTGAAATTTTAACTGCTACGGGTGAAACGTCGGGATATATTCTTCCCGAACGTGTGGGAACTAACGGCTTTGGGTACGATCCGATATTTTACAGTTATGACCTTGATAAATGTATGGGGCTTGCTACGGCAGAAGAGAAGAATTCCATCAGCCACAGATTTCGTGCGATAAACGCATTAAAGGAAAAGTTAAGGTGAAAACGGTTATAGTTTTGTCGGATACTCACGGCAATATCAGCGCAATGGAAAAACTTCTGCCTATTATGAATGAGTCTGACTACGTCTTTCATTTGGGTGATTACGATAGAGATGTTTTTGCGTTTAAGCGTGAACTTGGTGACAAAATATATTCTGTAAAGGGCAACTGTGACGGCGGTGGCGAAGAGATTATAGTCGAGATAGACGGCGTAAAAGTTATGCTTACCCACGGCGATAGATACGGCGTAAAAACTTCGCTTTATAAACTTCTTCTAAGGGCAAAAGAATTAGGCGTTAACGCGGTGTTTTACGGACATACTCACGAGCCTAGGATAGACGAGATAGACTCGGTTACGTTAATAAATCCGGGGTGTGCTACCCGATACGGTGAAAAGACTTACTGTTTCGTTGCTATATACGACGGAAAATTAACTGCAAAAATCGTACCTTTTATTTAGGGGTGAATTATGAAAATTCAAAATATAGACGGTTTGGTCGGCAATACGCCATTAATGGAGATTAAAAATATAGAAGATAAAGAAAACCTATCGGCAAAAATTCTAGTAAAACTAGAATGCTTTAACCCCGCTGGAAGCATTAAGGATCGCGCGGCAAAGTTTATGCTAGACGATGCGGAAGAAAGTGGCGTTTTAAAAAAAGGCGGCGCAATAATTGAGCCGACTAGTGGGAATACAGGGATAGGACTTACGGCAATAGGTGTGCCGCGTGGGTATAGGGTAATACTTACAATGCCTGAAACTATGAGTAAAGAACGCGTGGATTTACTTAAAGCTTACGGCGCGGAAGTAGTCTTGACCGACGGAAAAAAAGGAATGCTCGGCGCAATTGAAAAAGCGGAAGAACTAAAAACAAAAATAAAGGGTAGTTTTATTCCCGATCAGTTTTCAAATCCTGCGAACGTTAAGGCTCATTATGCTACGACTGGTCCTGAAATCTATAAAGATACACAAGGCAATATAAACTTCTTTGTTGCAGGTGTTGGTACTGGTGGAACGCTTAGCGGAACGGGTAGATATTTAAAGGAAAAAATATCTAACTTAAAGGTCGTAGCCGTAGAGCCGAAAAGCTCGCCTATGCTAAGTCTTGGCGTTGCAGGTGCGCATAAGATTCAAGGGATAGGTGCAAACTTCGTTCCGAAAAATTTTAACCGTTCTATATGTGACGAAATTATAGGGATAAGCGACGAAGACGCCTATTATTGGACGAAAACTATGGCAAAGGAAGAAGGGATACTCGTTGGGATATCTTCTGGCGCAGCACTTGCCGCCGCTATTAATATCGCTAAAAGAAAGGAAAATAAAGGCAAAACGATAGTAGTTATTCTTCCCGATACAGGGAATAGGTATTTATCCACGGGCGTGTATACCGAATAAATGCGAAAAGAAAAGAATAAAATATAAAGAAGAACAAAAGAAAAAGCCACCTAAAAAGGTGGCTTTAAACTTTACACAATAAAATTTAAGCTCTTTCAACTTTATTAGCCTTTAAGCATTTGGTGCAAACGTATTCTTTGGATACGGTGCCGTTGGGGTGCTTAACGCTAACTTTTTGAAGGTTTGCCTCATACAACTTTGGGGTTTTGCGGTTTGAGTGGCTAACTAAATTACCAGAAAGTTTACCTTTGCCGCAAACGCTACATACTCTACTCATATTACTAATCCTCCGCTTTTTGTAATAATTTATTTTTTAACAAACAATACTCTACCATATTATTGTGCAAAAAGCAACAAAATAAAGGTGTATTTAGCAAAATTTTATATTAAAAATTTTATTAGTGGGTAAAAATTTTCAATTATTTATCGCAAAGGGTTGCAAAAAGACTGGAAATATTGTAAAATATCTATAATGCTTATAGTGAGGTTATTATGTCTGTTAAAACTAATAATATCTACGGCAAGATAGTAATATCCGATAAAACCATTGAAAGGTTCGTTGCAAGGGTTGCAATGGACTGTTATGGCATTGTCGAATTTGCATCTAAAAATTTAATGGATTCAATTATTAGTTTTCTAAAGTTTGGCTCGGAAGTAAAAGGCGTAAAAGTTCGTTCGTCAGGCGACAGGATTTTTATTGACGTTTCGGTCATAGTGAAATACGGTGTTTCAATCAAAGCTGTTGTCGAGGCTCTGAAAGAATCGATAAAGTATAGGGTTGAAAGATTTACAGGTATGCTTGTTGACACGATGAACGTTCGTGTAATGGGTGTAAAAGAATAAGCGAATAAATCGGATTTTCCCTTGAATTTTCAGGAGATTATATATGCAAAAAGTAATTAACGGCGCAATGCTTAGGTCAATGATTTTGACTGCGGCAAAACTGCTTGAAATAAATAGAGTTCAGATAGACGCTCTGAACGTTTTCCCTGTTCCGGACGGAGATACTGGAACGAATATGTCGCTCACTTTTCAGTCGGCGGTAAAAGAACTAATAAATTGTCAAAGCAATAAAATCGGCAATATCGCGGAAGCCGTATCTAAGGGTGCTCTACGCGGCGCAAGAGGTAACTCTGGCGTTATTTTGTCACAGGTTTTAAGAGGATTCTGCAACACCTTAAAAAATGCAGAAGAAATAGATACCAAACTTTTCGCGCAAGCTTTGATGAGCGGCGCGGAGATTGCTTACGGAGCAGTTTCAAAACCTAAGGAAGGTACGATGCTCACCGTCGCAAGAATGGTTGCGGAGCATGCGCAGTCGGTTCGTGGTAAATGTAAAGACTTTGAATCTTTCCTTCCTGAACTTATTTCGGCAGGCAACGATGCCGTTGAACTTACGCCAACACTTCTTCCCGTACTTAAAAAAGCAGGGGTTGTAGACGCAGGCGGAAAGGGGCTTATGTGCTTGTACGAAGGCATGCTTAAAGCCTTTAACGGTGAAAGTGTCGGTGCAGAAACCGTCGTTGCTGACGTAAGCAGTACCGATACTGTAATGGAACATGCCGACATTATGAGTCTTGGCAATATCGAGTTTGCGTACTGTACGGAATTTTTTATAATAAACTTAAAGAAAAAGACTACGCTTGCAGATATTGAAAGGCTGCGCGAAACGCTTATGAGTATAGGCGACTCGGTTATCGTTATAGGTGACCTTGAATTTGTAAAAGTTCACGTTCATACTAACCAACCGGGTAGGGCTTTAAGCGAAGCGTTAGAACTCGGTGAACTCGATAAATTAAAGATTGAGAACATGCTTGAACAGAATCGTGCGCTTATAAAGAAGTACGAAGAAGAAAAGAAAGAAATGGGCATGATGGCTATTTCTGCGGGTGATGGTATTACTAGCATATTTAAGGATCTAATGGTTGACGCGGTGGTTGAAGGCGGTCAGTCAATGAATCCGTCGGCTAACGATATTGCAAACGCCGTAGCGCGAATAAATGCGGATAACGTTTTCGTTTTCCCGAACAACAAAAATATTATACTTGCAGCAGAACAAGCAAAGGCACTTGTTGAGAAAAAAACTATCCACGTTATTCCTACCAAAGATATTCCGCAAGGCTTTGCCGCTGCGCTAGCGTTTAACCCTGAACTTTCGGTTAACGAGAATAAGGCTAATATGATTCACGCTCTTGACTCTGTAACCGTCGGTCAAGTTACTTATGCGGTAAGGAATACTAAACTTTACGGTTTTGATTTGAAAGTTGGCGACATAATGGGACTTGACAATAAAAAGATTCTCTCAAAAGGCGAAGATATTAGCGAAGTAACGCTAGAACTTATTGAGAAATTGCGTAGCGACGAAGAGATTATAACTCTCTATTACGGTCAGGAAGTCAAGGAAGAAGACGCTGTAAAATTGCAGCAAGCAATTATGGAAAAATATCCCGAGTGCGACGTCGATATTCATTACGGCGGTCAACCGATTTATTACTACTATATTGCATTAGAATAACGATAAGGCATGGGAAAGAGCAATCTTTCCCATATTTTTTAGGATAATTAATCATATATACTAATTATAACAGACACTAACATGGAACTAAACAAAATACGCGGCATAAACGAAAAGCGCGAAGAAGATTTTAATAAACTTGGTATTTACGATACCGCGGACTTAATGCGGTACTTTCCACGCGCTTACATTGATTTAAGACAGCGTCAACTCTTAAAATACGCATACCATAACGACGTGGTTTTAACCGCCGCAAAAGTGCTTAGCGTTCCCGTTACAAGGTACTATCGCCGTGGCGGAGTAGTGAAGATTGTTTGTGAACAGGAAGGCTTTATTTTTTCCGTGGTATGGTTCAATCAGCCATACGTTGCATCAAAAATAAAAGTAGGTGAAGAGTATCTTTTTTACGGTAGAGTGCAGAATAAAACGGGCGAGCCGAGTATGGTCAACCCAACGTTCGAACTTTGCGAAAAAGCGTTTAGGTTAAAGGGCATTGTTCCGCAGTATACGGTAAAGGGTAGTTTAGGTCAAAAAATAGTAAGGGATGCCGTTAGATTATCGGTAGATATAGAAAAACCCCAAAGTATTATCCCGAAAGAATTTATTTTGAAGTACGAGCTTAAAGACTTATATTCCGCATATAGAGAAGTTCATAATCCGTCTAGTTTTGAGGCTGAAAAAAAGGCTGCGGATAGAATAGCGGTTGAAGAATATTTTGCCCTTATTTCAGCCTTTAAGTTTATTAAGGGCGGCAGAGAACAGGTTAGATTAAACAAGTATAGTTGCACAGCAAAAGAACTCATTGAGTTTATAGCGCTAAGATTTCCGTTTGATTTTACGGACGGACAGAAGGGCGCGGTAAACGATATTTTTGCTGATATGAGCGGCGGAAAGGTTATGAATAGACTTATGCAAGGCGACGTAGGAAGCGGTAAAACTGCAGTGGCTATGTGCGCGTTATTCATTGCCGTTAAGAGCGGTTATCAAGCGGTAATGCTTGCGCCAACTGAAGTGCTTGCCGTTCAGAATTATAACGCGGTAAAAAAGGCTTTTCCTGATTATAATATTGGTTTAATTACAGGCTCAATGACCGCAAAAGAAAAAAGAGAAGTTAAGCTTGCGGCAAAAGATGGGCTCATAAATATTATGGTAGGAACTCACGCTGTGTTAGAAGACGACGTAGAGTTTAAAAAACTCTCGCTTTGTGTTTGTGACGAACAGCAACGTTTCGGCGTTGCGCAACGCAGTAGTCTTTTAAGTAAAGGTGTAACGCCAGACGTCTTGGTTATGAGTGCAACGCCTATTCCTAGGACGCTATCGCTAATATTTTACGGTGATTTGGATATATCAACTATTAAGGATAAACCCAAATCTAGGGTGGAAATACAGACTAATATCGTGCCGGATTATAAGTACGTCGACATGCTAAGATTTATTGAAAATGAAATAAAGCAAGGAAGACAAGCCTACTTCGTATGTCCTAAAATTGAAGGTGATGAAGAAGGCGCGATTATGAGCGCGACAGAACTTTACGAAGAGTTGAAATCCGTTATGCCCAAGGTAAAGGTCGGACTTTTACACGGCAAAATGAAAGACAAAGAAAAGAACGGCGTAATGCAGGCTTTTAAGGATAAACAGATAGAATTTTTAGTGTCTACGACGGTTATTGAAGTAGGTGTTGACGTGCCAGACGCGTCAGTTATGGTTATATATAACGCTGAAAGGTTTGGTCTTTCACAACTGCACCAGCTTAGGGGTAGAGTAGGTCGTTCAGATAAGAAAAGTTATTGTTTTTTGTTGACTAAGGTTGGCGAAGGCATAGGACTTGAACGTCTTAAAATCATTAAGGATAATTCCGACGGATTTAAAATTTCTGAAGAAGATTATAGGCTTCGTGGGTCGGGTGATTTCATGGGGGATAGACAGAGTGGAAAGTTTATGAGCGATTTGGGCGCGCTAAATTATAGTACGGAATCTATCTTTTTGGCTAAAAAAATTAGTGACGAAACGTTTGGATCGGGGAAATCGCTTGATTCAATCAAAGAGGTTGCGATTAGAAAATATCGAAAGCTTAAAGATATAACGCTTAATTAAAAACTAAAAGGTTATACCCTAAAAATGGGAATAACCTTTATTTTTTAGTTGTATAATGTTTAATTAGCGTATTTTTCTATATATAGACCAGAACACGACTAAAAGTTGTAACGGGATACCGATTAAAAATATTTCCCACAAGTGCGCGGGTGGCGTGGGCAGGGCGTAAAGCAAGGTTAAATAAAGTGATAAAATAACCGTCCACACTAAAAAAGATATAATTACCGCAGCGGTAATCTTCTTTTTCCATACAGAAGTTAAAACTAGAAGAACGATAGCAGTTACAGGCAAAGCGTAAATAAAGGAAAGCCAGCTATGCCAATGTTCGACTATGTTTGGGAAGATAATGTTCATAAAGGCGAAACTGCATATCGCAACTAACCACACAAGTCCAACCGAACAAAGGGAAATAATAGCCCTTTTTGTCCCTATTTTTTTCTTGGGCTTTGTCTTTAAAATTTCCTTTGGTTCGGAAATAAGCGTGTCTATCGTAACTTCGTAAAAGTCGGCTATTTGTTTTAGTACGTAAAGATCGGGAAAGGATTCGCCGCGTTCCCATTTTGATACTGCCTTATCGGAATAATTAAGTTTTTCTGCAAGCTCAACCTGTGTTAAGTTTAAAGCCTTTCTGTATCTTATAAGATTTTTTGCAAGATTTTCTTTTATATCCATATTTGAATTTTATCATATTAATAGCAAAAAATCAACTAATTTTTGTTCAAATATTAACAAATTCTACTGTTGGTAGAAGATGAAAAATTAATTCTACATGAGTCCAAAAAATCGTAGACGGCAAGCCCCTGTGATTTTGTTGAGTTTTCAACAAATATTGTGTATTATACTTTTGAAATAAAAAGTAGGAGGGATAATATATGAAAATAGCAATTTCTGCCGAAACAACAATTGATTTAACAAAAGAACTCATAAAGGAAAACGATTTGAAGATAGTGCCGTTTACTATTCAGCTTGGTGATAAAACGGCGTTGGACGGAGAGATAAGTACCGACGATATAATAAGTTTTGTAAATGAGAATAAAGTTTTACCAAAGACTAGCGCGGTAAACGAATTTCAGTACACCGAACACTTTGAATCAATACTTAAAGACTACGACGCTATAATACACTTTTCGCTTTCGTCCTCAATGAGCCTTGCTTGCACCAACGCAAAGCGTGCGGCAGAAAACTTTAAGAACGTATACGTCGTTGACACGATGTCCTTATCTACAGGCATTGCTCTTTTAGCGTTGTATGCTAAAAGGCTTGTTGACCAAGGCGTTGCCGCTGAAGAAATATATAATATGGTAAATGCGCGCGCGCCTTTCGTTCAAGCAAGTTTTGAACTTAAACGCTTAGATTATCTTTATAAAGGTGGTAGATGTAGCAGCTTAACTTATTTTGGTGCAAACCTTTTGAAGATTCGTCCACAGATAATAGTTAAAGACGGCAAAATGGTGTCTGGCAAAAAGTATCGAGGTAACTTTAACCACATAGTTAAAACTTATTGTCAAGACGTGTTAGATGAGTTTGACAATCCCGATCTCACGGAGGCTTTTGTAACCTATACAACTGCCGACGAAGAAATAATTGAAACTGCAAAATCATACCTTGCAGATAGGGGATTTAAGAAAATTCACGTCACCCGTGCAGGTGGCACGATAACTAGTCATTGTGGAGAAGACT
Source organism: Clostridiales bacterium (assembly GCA_015055805.1). Lineage (GTDB taxonomy): Bacteria > Bacillota > Clostridia > Christensenellales > Borkfalkiaceae > UBA1259. The sequence goes on along the minus strand of SVHN01000007.1, from coordinate 52,759 downwards.
GCTTGGGAATTTTGTATATAAATGATGGTGGAATCAATTAAATAGATTTTATTTTAAGAGCCTTTTTTAGGCTCTTTTATTTTGTTTTGTAACCTAAAATTTTGATCTGTCGTATATGATTTGCCGAATAGTTTTCTAATGGGATATTTAGTGCGTCACGAGTATGTGAACAAACAAAAATCCTGCCGTTGATAACTTGGCTTACTATTAGCGCGTGGTAAAAATCATTTTCATTTTTTCCAAGTTGAACGACGTCGCCTACTTCAAGTTCATGTACGCTTATAACTTTTCCGTATGGACCTAAACCGTTGTTCTTGGTCAAAAAGTTAAATAATTCGTTTACGCCCGACCATGCAGGGGAGCGGCTCGAAAGAGAATTATAAAACCAACCTAAGGTAGGTGTATAATTCATTATGGGTGCGCCTGCAAAGATGCATTGCGAAACAAAGTTGGTGCAGTCGCCGCCAAGCCTGTCAAAATTGTAATACTTAGGATTTCTCTTTAACGCCCAAAACGTAGCGTAATTTTTTGCCGAGATGCGGTCGTAGTTATTACTTCTCATAATAATATTATATGGATAAAAAACGTTTTTTGACAATTAATAAATTTAACAATATTCACAAAAATATTCAAACAAACCGCCTAAAAAAGACAAAAAGACCAAAGTTTTTGCATTATCAATTGAAAACGATTGACAATGTAGTTTTTTAAATTTATAATAACGCTATAAATAATGTTATAGTTACAATAGGAATTTGTAACAAAAGGAGAAGTTATGAAAAAGTTTTTAACTATTTTGGTTGCCATAATTTTATGCGTAACTATGTGTGTTTCTTTTACCGCTTGCGGTAAGAAGAGCATCGGCGTTCAGTCTGGTACGACTGGTCAGTTCTTTGTTGATGGTGACGAAGAATGGGGTTTTGAAGGTATTAAAGGCTATAAAGCCAAGGGTTATTCAAACGCTGGTCTTGCAGTAGCTGACCTTAAAAACGGTGGTTCTGAATACGTTATCGTAGACAGAGATCCTGCACTCCGCCTTCAAGCTGCTATCGAAGGTATTAAGGTTATCGATATCGCGTTGACCGAAGAAGAATACGCTTTTGGCGTTGACAAAAACCAAGCTGATCTTTTGAAGAGCGTTAACGATATTTTGGCATCTGAAGAAGGCAAGGCAAAGTTAGCTGCAATTTTTGAGGCTTACGCAACAGGCGAAGGAATCGCACCGTTTGAAAGTGCTAAAAAAGATTCGAATAAAGACCAACTCGTAGTTGCAACTAATGCAAACTTTGCACCGTTTGAGTATAAAGAAGGCGATAAGTTTGCTGGTATTGATATGGAAATTGCTAAGTATCTTGCAGATAAATTAGGCTTAGAATTAGTTATTGAAGATATGGAATTTGATTCAGTTGTAACCAGCGTAGGAAACAACGGCATTGATATTGCTATGGCAGGTCTTACTGTAAACGAAACCCGTAAACAGTCTGTAAACTTTACTTCGTCTTACTACAACGCAGCGCAAGTAGTTATTACTCTTGCAGAAGACAACTCTTTTGCTGAGTGCAAAACGGCCGAAGACGTACTTGCAGTTTTGAAGGCAAATAGATAATGAATTCATTTGAAATTTTTTACAGAGAATTTATCACGAAGGGCGGTTATAAAACCGCCCTTGAAGGCTTATTAGTGACTATTGAAATAGCCGTTTTAGGTCTAATAATAGGTATAGTTTTAGGGACGCTTATCGCGCTTGTAAAAATCATGCCTAAGTATAAACGTTTGCCAAGAATTTTGGAAAAAGTGTGCGACGTTTACGTGGGGTTTTTCCGCGGAACGCCTATGGTTGTACAACTACTTTTAGGCTACTTTGTTTTGCTTCCTGCGCTAGGAATTTCAGTGGACGGCGTTATGGTTGCCATTATTATTTTTGGTTTAAATTCAGGCGCGTACGTTTCTGAAATTATGCGTGCAGGTATTCAATCGGTAGACGTTGGGCAGTTGGAGGCTGGTAGGGCGTTAGGTCTTACCTACTGGTCGGCTATGCTTAAAGTCGTCATACCGCAGTCGGTAAAAAATATTTTGCCCACTCTTGGAAACGAGTTTATCGTTTTAATAAAAGAAACTTCTGTGGTAAGTTTTATCGCAGTAGTTGACGTAACTAAGGCGTTTAAGGCGATAGGTGACGCGACTTACGAGTATTTAGTGCCGTATATTGCGCTTGCGCTAGTTTATCTCGTACTCGTGCTACTTATTACTTGGGGACTTAGAGTGATTGAAAGGAGGTTTAAGAAAAATGAGCGAAATTCTTAATGAAAAAGAGACCGTCCTTTCGGTAAGAAATCTTCGTAAAAGTTTTGGCGATTTAGAAGTTCTTCGCGGTGTAGACATTGATATTTTTAAAGGTGACGTCGTCGCTGTAATCGGACCTTCGGGGTGTGGTAAATCTACCTTTTTAAGATGCTTAAATTGCCTAGAAGACGCTGACGGCGGAGAAATAATGTTCGACGGAGAAAACTTGGTCGATATGAAAGTTGACATCAACGTTCACCGTCAAAAAATCGGTATGGTATTTCAGCAGTTCAACCTGTTTAATAACCTAACCGTTATGCAGAATATTACTCTTGCGCCCGTGCTTATAGCAAAGAAGAAAATTGCAAAGATTAAATGTAAAAACCGCTGGATAAAACTGGCAAATTTGTTTAAGGGTAAAGACAAGAAAAAGCCCCTTTTAGAGATAGAAAAACCCATTGAGGTCGTGCAAAAGGAATCGGAAGAAAAGGCTATAGACTTGCTAAAAAGAATCGGCCTTGAAGATAAAGCAAACGTATATCCTGCAACCCTATCGGGCGGACAAAAACAACGTATCGCAATAGTCCGTGCTTTAGCAATGGAACCCAAAGTAATATTGTTTGACGAGCCGACGAGCGCGCTTGACCCTGAGATGGTCGGCGAAGTTTTAGACCTTATGACCGAACTTGCTAAAGACGGTATGACCATGGTTGTCGTAACTCACGAAATGGGCTTTGCAAAGGAAGTTGCAAACAGAGTAATTTTCATAGACGAAGGTGTCGTAAAGGAAGACGCTCCGCCTAAAGAATTCTTCTTAAATCCTAAAAACGAAAGGCTCAAAGAATTCTTATCAAAAGTCCTATAAAAGTAGATTTATAATCAAACTTAACACTCGCATGCGTGCGGGTGTTATTTATTTTAAATAATTACTAAAAATTTACTAAATATATTGCTAATAAATTGCCTAAAAAAGTTGAAAAGAAACAATAATTGTGATAGAATATATAACTAGAGAAATAATCAGCGCAAAAGGCTTTGGCCTTAGCGCGTTCAGAAGAAGGAGAAGTTATGTTCAAAATTGTTGACAAAAAAGTGCTTAACCCAACGGTAACCCGTATTGACGTATACGCACCCTTTGTAGCAAAGAAAGCGCAAGCAGGGCAATTCGTTATTATTAGGGCGACCGAAGACGGTGAAAGAATTCCTTTGACCGTTGCTGACTACGACAGAGAAAAGGGTACTGTTGCAGTAATCTTCCAGATAGTCGGTGCTACGACTTACACGCTTAACCAACTTGAAGTTGGCGACTGTGTTGCAGACTTTGTCGGCCCGTTAGGAAATGCAACCCATACCAAGGGCTTAAAGAAGGTAGCAGTCGTTGGTGGTGGCGTAGGCTGTGCAATCGCTTATCCCGTTGCAAAGAAACTTCACGAAGAAGGTGCGGAAGTTCACTCAATCGTCGGTTTCAGATGCAAGGATCTCGTAATATTAGAAGACGAGTTTAAGGCTGTCAGCGATAAATACGTACTTATGAGCGACGACGGAACGGCAGGCACTAAAGGTCTTGTTACCGACGCTCTCAAAAATCTTATTGAAAGCGGCGAACAGTATGACGAAGTTATCGCAATCGGACCGGTTATAATGATGAAATTCGTTTGCCGTCTTACCAAAGAATACGGCGTTAAAACTATTGTTTCAATGAACCCGATCATGATTGACGGAACGGGTATGTGCGGTGGTTGCCGTCTTACCGTTGGTGGTGAAACCAAGTTTGCATGCGTTGATGGACCTGAGTTTGACGGACATTTGGTTGACTTCGACGAGGCAATGAAACGCGGCGCAAGCTATAAAGAGTGGGAAAGACACAAGTACGAAGATACTTGTAACCTTTTCAAAAAGGAGGTAAAGTAAGATGCCAAATATGTCATTAAAGAAAAACGTTATGCCTCATCAAGACGCAGACGTAAGAAATAAAAACTTTGACGAAGTAGCTTTGGGCTACACCCCCGAACAGGCGGTTGACGAGGCTGAAAGATGCTTAAACTGCAAGAACAAACCTTGCGTTAACGGTTGTCCCGTTATGGTACATATTCCTGAATTTATCGCCAAGATCCGTGAAAAAGATTTTGAAGGCGCATATCAGGTAATAGCACAGTCTTCATCACTTCCTGCCGTTTGCGGAAGAGTATGTCCGCAAGAATCACAATGCGAAAAATATTGCATTAGGGGTATTAAAGGCGAACCCGTTGGTATCGGCAGACTTGAAAGATTCGTTGCTGACTATCACAACGCTAACTGCAAAGAAAAACCCGTTAAACCCGAAAGCAACGGAATTAAAGTTGCCGTTATCGGTTCAGGTCCTTCTGGACTTACTTGTGCAGGCGACCTTGCAAAGAAAGGCTACGAAGTAACCGTTTTCGAGGCGTTCCACTTAGCTGGCGGTGTTTTGGTTTACGGTATCCCTGAATTTAGACTTCCTAAGACTATCGTTCAAAAAGAAATCGATACTCTCAAAGATTTGGGCGTTAAAATCGAAACCAACATGGTTATCGGAAAGGTTATATCTATCGAAGAACTCATTAAGGAATACGACTTTAAGGCTGTATTCGTAGGTTCTGGCGCAGGACTTCCCAAGTTCATGAATATTCCCGGTGAAAACTTCAACGGCGTATTCTCTGCAAACGAATTCTTAACCAGAATAAACCTTATGAAAGCATATAGAGAAGGCGCAAGCACCCCTATAAAACACGGCAAAAAAGTAGTCGTTGTTGGTGGCGGTAACGTTGCTATGGACGCGGCTAGATGCGCTAAGCGTCTTGGCGGTGACGTTCATATCGTTTACAGAAGAACGCTTGACGAACTTCCTGCAAGAAAGGAAGAAGTTGAGCATGCAATGGAAGAAGGTATTATTTTCGACCTGCTCACGAACCCCGTTAAGATTAACGGCGATGAAAACGGTTGGGTAAAATCTTGCACTTGCATAAAGATGGAACTCGGTGAACCCGACGCGTCTGGTAGACGTCGTCCCGTTGCCGTTGAAGGTAGCGAATTCGATATTGAGGCTGACGTAGTAATTATGGCTCTTGGAACTTCACCTAACCCGCTTATTAAATCAACGACCGAAGGTCTTGAAGTCAACAAGCACGGCGGAATTATTACCGACGAAAACGGCGCAACGTCCGTTCAAGCGGTATATGCTGGCGGTGACGCTGTTACCGGCGCGGCAACCGTTATACTTGCAATGGGAGCAGGCAAAACTGCTGCTAAGGCAATTGACGAATATTTGAGTAAATAATATGGAAATTTAATCAGCCGCCATTTTTGGCGGCTGAAACAATGAAAAAATACAACACACGGAGGGAAAGGTATGTTTGATTATACCATACTTGACAAAGCGATTGAAAAGTTTGGCAATGAAGAGAAGTCTTTGATTGCAATATTGCAAGAGGCGCAAGAGCATTACAGATACTTGCCGAAAGAAATTTTTCCGTACTTAGCAGGAAAACTCGGAGTTAGTGAGGCAAGAATTTACGGGGTAGCGACTTTCTACGAGAACTTTTCACTCGAACGCAAAGGCGAATACATAATTAAAGTTTGTGACGGTACAGCGTGCCACGTTCGTCATTCTATTCCTATTCTTGAAGCACTTAGAAAGGAACTCGGCTTATCGGAAGAGAAGAAGACGACTGATGACCTGATGTTTACGGTTGAAACGGTAGCGTGTCTTGGTGCGTGCTCTTCTGCACCAGCAATTACGCTCAATAACGAAATTTATCCCACGATGACACCTGAAAAGGCTGTTGAACTCGTAAGATCTATAAAGGAGAGTATCAAAAAATGATTAATAACAGACAAGATCTTATAGCATTGAGAGAAAAAGCCACCAAAATGATGATGGCAGAAAAGAAAAGAATTATCGTTTGCGCAGGCGCAGGCTGCGTGTCTAAGGGCGCGCTTAAAATCTACGCAAAATTTGAAGAAATAATGAAAGCTAAGGGCATTAACTTTTCCTTAGAACTTCAAGAAGAACCGCACGGTGACGGCGTAAGACTTAAAGAGAGCGGTTGCCACGGTTTCTGTGAAATAGGACCTTTGGTTAGAATTGAACCGCAGGGCTGGCTGTACGTTAAAGTTGCGGTTGAAGACTGTGAAGAAATCATTGAAAAAACCATCGTTGGCGGCGAGTGTGTGGATAGACTTGCATACACCCAAGACGGTAATATTTATAGAGAACAGAAGGAAATTCCGTTCTACAAAAAACAAACTAGATTAATTCTTGATAATTGTGATAAAATTGATGCAACGTCTATAATGGAATACCTCGCGATGGGTGGATATACAGCCCTTGAAAAGGTTTTGTTCGATATGACGAGCGAAGAAGTTATAAACGAAGTTAGCGAATCAGGACTTCGTGGTCGTGGCGGCGGTGGATTTCCTGCTGGCAGAAAGTGGAGTCAGGTTGCAAGACAAACTCGTTTCCCCAAATACGTAGTATGTAACGGTGACGAGGGTGACCCCGGCGCATTTATGGATAGGTCGGTTATGGAAGACGATCCGCACAGACTCTTAGAAGGTATGATTATAGCTGGTATCGCTTGCGGTGCAAACGACGGTTATATTTACGTTAGAGCGGAGTATCCTAAGGCTGTTTCCAGATTGAAACTAGCAATTGAACAGGCAACCGAACTTGGACTTTTAGGCGATAACATTTTAGGAACGAACTTCTCTTTCCATATGCATATCAACCGCGGTGCAGGCGCGTTCGTTTGCGGCGAAGGGTCCGCTCTTACCGCATCAATCGAAGGTAAACGCGGTATGCCTAGAACTAAACCGCCAAGAACGGTTGAAAACGGACTTTTCGATCAGCCTACCGTACTGAATAACGTTGAAACGTACGCTAACGTTGCGCTTATCATAAACAACGGTTCTGAGTGGTTTAAGAAAATAGGAACTGAAAACTCTACAGGTACTAAGACGTTTGCTCTTACTGGTAATATTCAGAACGCAGGTCTTATCGAAGTACCTATGGGAACGACGCTTAGAGAAGTTATCTTTGATATCGGTGGCGGTATGAGAGACGGAGGAGAGTTTAAGGGCGTTCAAATCGGCGGACCTTCGGGCGGCTGCTTAACAGAAGAACATTTTGACCTTCCCTTGGACTTTGATTCGCTTTCAAAAGTTGGCGCAATCATAGGTTCTGGCGGCTTGGTTGTTATGGATAAAAAGACGTGTATGGTTGAAGTTGCAAGATTCTTTATGGACTTTACGCAGAAAGAATCGTGCGGCAAATGCGTTCCTTGTAGAGAAGGAACAAAGCGTATGCTTGAAATACTTAACCGTATAGTTGACGGTAAAGGTGAGGACGGCGATATCGAACTTTTGAAAGAACTTGGCGAGGCAATAAGCAAGACTGCGCTTTGCGGACTTGGTAAAACTGCTGCTGGTCCCGTACTTTCAACACTTAAATACTTTGAAGACGAGTATAAAGCGCATATTTACGATAAGAAGTGTCCTGCCGGTGCTTGTCAGAAACTTAAAACTATATACATTGACGAAACGCTTTGTAAAGGTTGCTCGAAGTGCGCAAGGAATTGTCCTGTCAACGCAATATCGGGCGAGATTAAAAAGCCGTTCGTTATCGACCAGAAAAAGTGTATTAAGTGCGGAGCATGTATTTCAAATTGTCCGTTTAAGGCTATAAAGGAGAAATAAGATTATGAGTGAATATATGATTATCGACGGCATACAAGCGGAGATTAACGGCGAAAAGAACATATTAGAGCTTGCAAGAAAAGTAGGTATAGAAATTCCTGCGTTCTGTTATGACCCCGAACTTTCTATTTACGGCGCGTGCAGAATGTGTATGTTTGAAGACGAACGCGGCAAACTTGATGCTGCTTGTTCTTGCAGACCTAGGGCGGGTATGGTAATTAAAACCAACACTCCCAAACTCCGTAAGTATAGAAAAATGATACTAGAACTTTTGCTTGCAAACCATTGCAGAGATTGTACTACTTGCCACATGAGCGGTAAGTGTAAATTGCAGGAATTTGCTTATAAGTTTAATATCGAAAACGTAAGATTCCCCAATAATTCGTGCACTTTAAGTCCGGATAGTTCTTCTAACTGTATTTTAAGAAACCCAGGTAAATGTATTCTTTGCGGTAAATGCGTAAGAATGTGTAACGAAATTCAGTCGGTTGGCGCAATTGATTATGCTTTCCGTGGCTCAAAGATGAAAATTGCAACGGCTTTCGACGGCGATATTAAAAATTCACCTTGCGTAGGTTGTGGTCAATGTGCAGCTGTTTGCCCGACTGGTGCTATTACTATTAGGGACGACGCTGACCTAGTATGGAAAGTTCTCGGCAATCCCGAATATGAAGTTTCCGTTCAAATCGCTCCTGCCGTAAGAGTAGGTATAAGTAAAGAGTTTGGATTTAGCGAAGGTGAGAACGTTATGGGTAAACTTGTAACGGCTCTTCGCGAAATGGGCTTTGAAAAGGTTTACGATACTAATATCGGCGCAGACTTAACAATTATTGAAGAGTCTAACGAACTTATTAAGAGAATAAAGAAAGGTGGCAAACTTCCGATGTTTACTTCTTGCTGTCCTGCTTGGATAAGGTTTGCCGAAGATAAATATCCCGACCTTTTGGATAATATCTCGACCTGTCGTTCACCAATGCAGATGCTCGGTTCAACAGTAAAAGCAATGTACAAAGGTGAAAAGAAACATATCCACGTTGCTATCATGCCGTGTTCTGCTAAAAAGGACGAAGCGCGTCGCGCTAAGTTTATGGATAAAGACGGCAATCCGATAATTGATTACGTACTATCTACGCAAGAAGTTGTTCGTATGATTCGTGAACACGGTATCCACTTTGCTCAGCTCAAAGAGGATCTTCCCGACGTCCCCTTCAAGGAATATACTGGTGCAGGCGTTATATTCGGCGCATCAGGTGGCGTTATGGAAGCTGCTCTTCGTACTGCTGTTGAAACCATTACTGGTGAAAAACTCGGCAATCTCAATTTTGAAGCAGTTCGTGGCATGGAAGGTGTTAAGGAAGCCGAATACGACGTTAAGGGACTTAAAGTTAAGGTCGCTGTCGTAAGTGGACTAAAAAATGCGGCTGCCATTTGCGATAAGGTGAGAAAAGGCGAAGCGGATTATCAGTTCATAGAGATAATGAGCTGTCCAGGTGGCTGTGTAAACGGCGCAGGACAACCGTTTGTGGACGCATTTACTAGGTCAAGTACCGACTATAAGGGCATGAGGGCTAAGGGACTTTATGATACTGATGCTAATATGACCAGTAGAAAGAGTCACGATAACTATGCAGTAACAGCACTTTACGACAATTTCTTTGGTGAAGTAGGCGGTCATAAAGCTCACGAGCTTTTGCATACTAAGTATACACCTAAAAATAAATAATAATCTAATAGGTTTGTAAAAAAGGCTTGTGCTTAACCGTGCGAGCCTTTTTTCAAATATACTTGAATTAAATTTGAATTAAACTTGTAATATATTTGTTATAATACAACAAATAATAGGAAAGGAATACAAAATTATGGCAAAGGGTAAAATAGTAAAAAGGGGTAAGTGGTGGTTTAGGTTTATAAAACACCTTACAACGTGTAGATATAAAAAGCCAGAGTTTATATTTTTAGGCGAAGAATTTCAGAACGGTACCGTGGTACTTAGTAACCATGAAGGTACGGATTCCCCGATGTCGCTAGAACTATATATGGATAAACCGCTTAGTATGTGGGGCGCACACGAAATGAATTCTGGACTTATAGAAATGTATAAGTACCAAACTAGGGTGTATTATCACGAAAAAAAGCATTGGAATTTGCACTTAGCTAGACTGTTTTGCTTGCTTGCAAGTCCTCTTACTAATCTTTTCTATAAGGGAATAAGCATTATCTCAACGTACAAAGACAACCGTTTTTTTAGGACGGTAAAAGAAAGTTTTTCTGCAATAGAGCAGGGCAGAAATATCGTGATTTTTCCTGAGGATTCAAATAAAGGTTATCTAAAAGAATTAGAAGACTTTTTCGGTGGATTTTACGTGTTTGCCGAATATTGCTATAAAAAAGGTATAGACGTTCCTATATGCGTTTCGTATTTTAAGAAAGAAGAACTTCAATACGTTTTTGATCAGCCTATAAAATTTTCCGAACTTATGAAAAAATACGGGGATAAGGATAGTATGATTAAGGGGTTACTTGCAAGATGTAATGAACTTGGTAACAAACCGATTGAAGAATTAACAAGTAATAAGACCGTTGATGACGTAGTGACGGCTTAAAATTTGAAAAACCAACAAAAACCGCAGAAAACCACTGTGGTTTTTTAATTTTATATAAAATAATTTTAAAATACTATTGTAAAACGATTTTGTATATGATATAATAATAAATATTTTTTTAAAAGGTGAAATATGAGTACTGAAATTATTTGTATTTTAAGAATGCTGCTTGCAGTTGTACTAGGTTTTATGATAGGCTTTGAACGCAAAATGCGTTCAAAAGAAGCAGGTATTAGAACACACACGATAGTTTGTGTAGGTGCATGCCTTTTTACCATAGTGTCACTATACGGCTTTGATGGCTCGGATAAGGCAAGGGTCGCAGCGCAGATTGTATCAGGCATAGGTTTTATCGGCGCAGGTATGATTTTCTATAATAAAAGCACTATTCACGGTTTAACTACCGCTGCTGGTATTTGGGCAACGGCTGCAATAGGCATGGCAGTCGGCGTGGGTATGTATATTATATCAGTCGTTGCATCAGCTATAATTATACTCGTTCAATGGATAATGCATTTAAACATAAAAATATTCCATACGCATAGAAATTTAAGATTATCCGTCGTGTTTGTTTCAATCGGCGGTGAAGATAGAGAGATTGTAAAAGATCTTTTCGGCGTTAAAAGGTTTACTAAAATCAGCGCGAAGAAAGAAGGTGACGACGTGCTGTATACGGCGGTTATAAGTACCGAAAAAACTGTGACCGACGCAGATATTTTTAAGGCTATTAGCGAAAATAATTTCATACGATCTATATCGAGAGAAGAAGACGAATTATAGTCAAAAAATTGTTACATACTAATCAATGAGGAAATTATAATGGCGTTAGACGTTTTAGGAAAAGATTATACCGCATTAAAGACGAAAAAACTTTATCTTTTTGATATGGACGGCACTATTTATATGGAAAATAGGCTGTTTGACGGTGTTCTTGAATTGTTGCAAAGAATAAAAGCCGACGGCGGAAAGTATGTGTTTATTACTAATAATTCTTCTAAGTCTGTAAATGATTATGTCAAAAAAGTATGCAAAATGGAATTGTGTGTAGATAAAGAAAATTTCTTTACGTCAACACAAGCGGCGGTAATGCTTTTAAATAAAAAACACGTCGGCGCACTTGTGTACGCGCAAGGCACGCGCTCGTTTATAAAAGAACTAAAAAATAGCGGAATAAAAGTTACTGAAAAATACTCGGACGATACAGATGTCGTGCTAGTCGGGTTTGATAATGAACTTACTAGTGCAAAACTCAGAGAAACTTGCAAAACGCTCAAAAAAGACGTTCCGTATTATGCCACTAATCCCGATTGGGTTTGTCCGGTAGAGTTTGGTTACGTTCCCGATTGTGGTTCAATGTGTTTTGGTATTGAAAAAGCAACGGGTAAAGCACCGTATTTTATAGGTAAACCAAGACCAGATATGATAAACGCCGTTATGGAAAAGTTCGGTGCAGATAAATCAGATACCGTTGTAATCGGGGATAGACTCTATACAGATATAGCGTCAGGTGTAAATGCTGGAGTGGATACCGTTTTGGTTTTAAGTGGCGAGGCGACGATGAATGATTACAATGAAAGTGAAGTTAAGTCAACTTATGTTCTTAATTCAGTAAAGGACCTGCTTTCTTTGTGAGTTGAGTGGAAAATTCAATAAAAAATATGATAATAAACCGTTTACATTGTAAGCGGTTTTTGTTATAATAAGACACGTCTAGGAGAAAACAATGGATAAAACAAAAGTTTTTAAAGAAGTAAAGCGTTATGCTTTTATGATTTTGGGGTGCTTGTCTTACGCGCTAAGCTTAAAAGCGTTTTTAGAACCGAATAATATCGTAGGTGGTGGAGTATCGGGTGCCGCGTCGCTAATACACTTATTGACAGGTTTGCCTACCGGTGTATTCATTGCCGTAATAAATATTCCTATCCTTATCTTTGGGTTCAAAAAAATGGGCTGGAAGTTTATACTAAGATGCTTTATAACTACGGCATGTTTAAGTTTAGCGACCGAATTTTGGGAACTTATTTTACCAGAGAAAGAAGTGCTTATTGATACTATAACAAGCGACGGCGTTTTAGCATCACTTTACGGTGGAATTCTGCAAGGTATAGGCATAGGCTTGTTTATTAAATACGAAACGTCAAGCGGCGGAACGGAACTTTTGGGTAGACTTACGCACGGCTTGTTGCCTTTCGGAACCATTGCAACTCACGTCGCTATATTTGACGGAATGGTTGTCTTAATGGGTGCGCTCTTCCTTAACAGTTTGGAAAATATACTTTATGCTTTGATATTGATATTCGTAAGCGCAAAGGTGAGCGATATGATAGTAATGGGTCTTGCAAAAGCAAAACTATGCTACATAATTACTACTAAAGCAGAAGAAATATCTGATTTTCTCATATCGCACAGCCCGCGTGGCGTAACCCTTATAAACGGTGAAGGAATGTATACTAGAACACCAAAGGGCGTGTTAATGACCTGTGTAAAAAGTAAACAAATAGTTGGACTAAAAGCATCAATTAAAGAACTTGACGAAAACGCTTTCGTTATAGTGTGTGATGCAAACGAAGTTTACGGCAAAGGATTTAATCATATATAATCAAACATTAATAACAATGGTGACCGCTATCTAGCGGTCACTTTTTTTGCTTTAAAGACACAAAGCAAAATAAATCGACACAAGTTTAGAATTTTATACAAAGTGGAGTAGTATATATTAATTATAGAATAAACGGAAATTTAAGCGGCAGTTTGGGGGCGAAAAATGAAACTTAAAAAACTTATAAAAAATCTTGACGTCGTTTCAATTATAGGCAGTACTGATAAAGACATAACAGACGTTAAAGCCGATAGCAACTTTATAACTCACGGCAGCTTGTTTATATGCTTAAAAGGCGGCGAGGCGGACGGGCATTTATATGCGTCGCAAGCAGAAAAATACGGCGCGGTTGCCGTTATTTGTGAACGAAAAATCGACGTCAACGTCACCCAAATAATAGTCAAGGATACACGCGCGGCTTTAAGCGTTATAGCGTCGGAGTTTTACGGCAGAGTGGATAAAAAATTAAACTTAATAGCAGTGGTTGGAACTAACGGAAAAACTACTACTACTCACATGATCTACGATATTATGACAAAGGCTGGCGAAAAATGCGGCGTTGTAGGCACTTTGGGTGCATTTTACGGCGATAAATTTATAGAACCAACCTTAACTACGCCCGATCCATTAGTTTTACACAAAATCTTAGCAGATATGTACTCTGACGGCGTTACTACGGTAGTAATGGAAGTATCGGCACACGCTATATTTTATGAAAAGGTGAAAGGCTTAGCGTTTAAAGTAGGGGTGTTTACGAATTTTAGCCGTGACCACCTTGATTTCTTTAACGATCTTGAAGAATATAAACAGGTTAAAAAAAGTTTTTTTAAAGATAATAAGTGCGAGTTTATGGTCGTTAATAGTGACGACGCTGTCGGCGTTGAAATAATAGGCGAAATGGAACGCGCCGTAACTTACGGTATAGAAAATCCAGCCGACGTTTTTGCTATAAAGCTTGAAAACGATACGAACGGAACTTCGTTCGTGCTAAATCTATTTGATTGCATATACACGGTGAAATTGCCTTTAATCGGAAGATTTAACGTGCTAAACGCTTTAGCTGCGTCGACTACGTCAGCACTACTGGGTGTAAAAACGGAGATAATAGCCGAAAGTTTATCTAAGTTAAAGGGGGCAAGCGGACGTTTAGAGTGCGTGCATAAATCAGGGTATTCAGTATACGTAGATTACGCACACACCCCAGACGGACTTTATAAATCTTTAAGCGCGTTAAGACCGTTAACAAAGGGTAGGCTTATATGTGTGTTCGGCTGCGGCGGAAACCGTGACGAAGGTAAACGCAGAGAAATGGGAGCGATTAGTGGAAAGCTAGCAGACTTTACAATAGTTACTTCCGATAATCCGCGTTTTGAAGATCCTATGGAGATTATAAGGGAAATAGAACTCGGCGTTTTGGAAACTAGTAAAAATTATCTTCTTATTGAAGATCGTGAAGATGCAATAAAATACGCCCTTAATTATGCTAAGGCAGATGACGTTATAATAATAGCGGGAAAGGGCGCGGAAAATTATCAAGAAATACTCGGTATAAAACGTCTGTATAATGACAAAGATACGGTTAAAGAAATTTTGCAGGGAGAAAGGAGTTGAAGGTCTTAATATGGGCGGCGTTAGCGTCGCTTGTGCTTACGCTTGTCGCAGGTTTAATAGTGATACCGCTGTTAAAGAAAATTAAAGCAGGACAGACCGTATTAAAATACGTTGAAGAACATAAACAAAAGAACGGGACGCCTACAATGGGTGGATTGTTTTTTATTGTGCCGTCAGCACTCGTTTTTGTGATTTTCGGCGGAATAAAAGGTCGGCTTGCAACCCTTGCAATGACCATAGGTCTAGCATTTATGGCTGTTGGTTTTATTGACGATTTTATAAAGGTTAAGTTTAGAAGAAACGAAGGGCTTAAAGCCTACCAAAAAATAATTTTTCAGTTTAGTATAGCAGTCATTGCAGGAGTATTTTCTTATTTAAATGGGATAACCTTTTTCCATATTCCGTTTAGCAGTATAAGCGTAGACTTAAAATGGTGGACGATTCCGATTGTCGCGCTAATATTTATAGCAATAACAAACAGCGTCAATTTGACGGACGGGCTTGACGGGCTTGCAGGTAGCGTAAGCGCGGTGTATCTTATATCAATTACCGCGCTTATTTTAGTACAGATCTCTGCGCTTAAACAAATGACTATAAACGTCTTAGAATATAAAAAATTAAACCTTTTATCAGCGGCACTAGTGGGCGGACTTTTAGGATTTTTAGTTTATAACACAAATCGTGCCAAAGTCTTTATGGGTGATACGGGCTCGCTTGCGTTAGGTGGATTTATAGGCGCGATAAGTATTTTTTCTTCAAACAGCTTTTTTATTCCGATAATAGGCATAACTTTCGTTATGAGTAGCATATCGGTAATAGTGCAGGTTGCCTATTTTAAGCGAACGAAAAAGCGCGTGTTTTTAATGGCACCATTGCACCATCATTTTCAACTGAAAGGATATTCCGAATCAAAGATAACGTTTTGTTATTCTCTCGTTACTGCCGTTTTCGGCGCACTTTCAGTATTAGCGTATCTGTGAGGTAATTATGCTTGTAAAAAATCAAACTTTTCTCGTTTTAGGCGTATCTAAGAGCGGATTTTCCGCAGCAAAATATATTCTTGATAAAGGCGCGAAGTGTTACGTGTATGAAGAACTCAAAAGTCATAAGATAGACCGTGCTATTTCAGAACTTACTGCGCTTGGCGCAAAACAAATTAACATGTCGGAAGTAGACTCAATTTTATCAATAATTGACGTTTTAGTAATAAGTCCGGGCGCACCGATAAACCACGAACTTGCGGTTAGAGCAAAGGAACGAGGGGTTAGAATTGTAGGAGAATTAGAGTTCGGTTTTTTGCAGTTTAGTCCGCCTATTGTAGCGATAACAGGCACTAACGGCAAGACGACAACGGCAACGCTTGTTGACGCAATTATGAAAGAGGCTAAGAAAAAATCACTTCTTGTCGGTAACGTTGGCGTTCCTATAAGTTCAAAAATAAAGGACGCTGACAACGATACGGTGGTTATAGCCGAAGTGTCGAGCTTTCAACTTGAAAGCGTAAGCGCGTTTTGTCCGCACGTGTCGTGTATACTAAATATTTCACCCGACCACTTAGAGCGGCATTATACAATGGATAATTACGTGTATTTAAAAAAGCGTATATTTAAAAACCAAAAAGAAAGCGAATATACCGTACTCAATTACGACGATTCGATAATCAGAGACTTTTTGCCTGAAATTAAATCAAAGGTTTTATGGGTGTCAGTCAACGAACGTGTCGAGGGCGCGTATTTGCAAAACGGAAAACTGTATTATTATGACGAATACGTGATCGACGAACGGGAATTAAGGTTGAAAGGTGAGCATAACGTATACAACACGTTGTTCGCTATCGCAGTAGCAAAACTTATGGGCGTATCAAACGACGCCATAATTGCAGCCTTAAAGAGTTTTAAGGGGGTAAGGCATAGAATTGAACACATTTGCACTAAGAACGGCGTGGAGTTTTACAACGACTCAAAGGCTACGAATACGGCGTCAACTATAAGCGCGCTTCAATCAATGCAGCGACCAACCGTACTGATTTTAGGCGGTAGCGAAAAGGGCGAAAGTTACATAAATCTTTTTGAAAAAATAAAACGTAGTCCAGTAAAACAAGTAGTGCTAACAGGCGCGTCAAGATTTAATATGTTAGATGCTGCGGGGAAGTCGGGATATTCTTTGGTAACAGTTACTTCTGATTTTGCTGATGCCGTAAAAATAGCAACAATGTTTACTGAGAGTGGCGACAATCTTTTGCTTAGTCCTGCATGCGCAAGTTTTGACAGCTTTGATGGATACGAAGAACGAGGTGACGCTTTTGTTAAAATCGTGGAGGGACTATAATTGAAGGATAGTCTATTATCCAAAAAACAAGGCGGAGAGAAAGGGCTTTTAATAGCGGTTATAATGCTTGCCGTTATAGGTACTGTTTTTATTTATTCGGCAAGCAACTATTCTGCGTTAAAAACTTACGGCGACGCCTTTTATTTTGTTAAAAAACAAATAATAGGTATAGTTTTAGGCACGGTTTCAATGCTGCTCTTATCAGCGTTTGACTACGAAAAACTTAAAAGGTTTACGGTCCCCGTTGCAATAATATCTTTCGTTACGTTGATTTTAGTTTTTGTTCCAGGGGTAGGTGTGGAAAATTACGGTGCTAAACGCTGGATAGGCGTAGGTGGGGTAACTCTGCAACCGTCGGAAATAGCAAAGTTTTCTTTGATACTGTTTTGCGCAACCTATATCTCAAAACAACCGGAGCGCGCAAAAACTTTTATAGGTATATTGCCTGTACTGCTTTTTGGTGGCGCAACGTGCTTACTTATTATATTAGAGCCGAATATGTCCATAACCGTTTGCGTTGCTATGCTTATGCTAACTTTGCTTTTTGCAGCAGGTATGAAGATAAAGCATTTTTTAGTAATATTTTTACCTGCGGTTGCGGCGGCGGTTGTGCTTATTCTGATAGAGCCGTATAGACTAAAAAGATTAGCGGCATTTTTAGACCCTTGGTCAAGCCCCAAAGGTGAAGGCTATCAACTGTTGCAGTCTTTATATGCGTTAGGCTCGGGCGGTTGGTTTGGCGTAGGGCTGTTTTCGTCCCGCCAAAAGTACGCGTTTTTGCCTTTTGCAGAATCTGATTTTATTTTATCGGTAATAGGCGAAGAAATAGGGTTTATAGGATTATTCTTCTTCTTTGCATTGCTTGGGTACATAATTTATAAAGGGCTTAAAATAGCATCGAGAGCAAAAGACGTGTTTGGATATATGCTTGCGGTAGGAATAACTATGATATTTGGAATACAAACGGTGGTAAACGCCTTGGTCGTTACGGGAAGTATTCCGCCGACGGGACTTCCATTGCCGCTCGTATCTAGTGGAAACACGTCGATTATAATTTTTATGTCTGAAATGGGCGTATTATACAATATTTCAAAGCAAGGTTCATTAACTTTTTAGCGGTCTTTTCCATAAAATGTTATATCTGCACCGTAGGGGAGAATTTTATGGAAAAATACGTTATAAAAGGTGGACGAAAACTAAGCGGAGTGTTGGAGATTGAGAGCGCGAAAAATTCGGTACTGCCTATAATCGCAGCATCAATCCTCACCAGCGACGAAGTTATCATCAAAAACTGTCCTAAAATAAGCGACGTTTTAACTATGATAAAAATTTTACGCTCAATGGGCGTAAAGTGTTGCTTTCAAGATAAAAACCTTATAATAAATCCATCGGGATTAAATGCGTATACCGTACCTGAAAACTTAGGCAAGGAACTAAGGGCGTCCGTCTGCATGATGGGGGCTCTAATTTCGCGTGCTAAAAAAGCAAGGCTAAGTTATCCGGGTGGGTGTGATATAGGATTAAGACCCATTGATATACATTTAAGTTGCTTAAAAGAATTAGGCGTGAACGTTACTGAAATATGCGGCGAAATAATATGCTCGGCAAAAAAACTTACGGGAAAAGAGATATATTTAGACTTTCCGTCCGTCGGCGCAACGGAAAACCTAATGCTCGCGGCAGTCTTTGCCGAGGGTAAAACTGAAATACATAACCCAGCGAAAGAACCTGAGATCGTTGACCTTATGTGTTTTCTCAACGCAATGGGCGCAAAAGTGTACGGAGCAGGGACTTCGATTATATTAATCGAGGGCGTAAAAGAACTTCACGGCGCGGTTTATAGACCAATGCCCGATAGAATTGAGGCTGGAACTTACCTTATTGCCGCGGCAATTACAGGCGGTGAAATAGAACTTAGAAACGGCAGAATAAAAAATATTTCCGCTTTGGTCCATAAACTTTGCGATAATACTTGTAAAATAAGTATAAAAAATGATATAATGTACCTAAAAAGTGGGGCGAGTAGAAAATCTTTTTCTTTTTCTACCGGTCCATACCCAGGTTTTCCAACCGATCTGCAACCGCAAGCAATGTCCCTTGCATGTGTATCAAGCGGAGTTTCGGTTGTCACCGAGAACGTTTTTGAAATGAGGTATAAGCACGTTGCAGAACTCATTAAGATGGGCGCAGATATCACCGTGCAGGGCAGAACCGCCGTTATAAAGGGCGTTGACCGCCTAAACGGCGCGACGGTTAGCGCAAGTGATTTAAGGGGCGGTGCAGCGTTGGTTTTGGCGGGATTATCTGCCGAAGGGAAAACTGTGGTTGAAGAAATAAGATACGTTGAGCGTGGGTATTTGGATATGGAGAAAAAACTTACTATGCTCGGCGCAGACGTAAAGAGAAAAGGTTAAAATAAAAGGCGTATGAAATCCAAAAGACTTGTGCTAATATCAATAATCGTTGCATTTTTTTTGATCGTGCTTCTATCGTGCATGACCCTTTTTTCGGTGCGTCAAGCAAAGGTGAATTTTGCCGTTTCTGAAGATTTTAACACAGAAGAAGTGCAGGAACTTCTAGATGGATACAAGGGTAAAAATCTTATGTTTTTAAAGGTTGATAAAATTCAAGCTGAACTTGAAAAGTATCATTACTTAGAAGTGGTTTCTATCGAAAAAGATTATCCAAACGTGTTAAAGGTTAGTTTAAAAGAGCGTAGAGAAGTTTATTGTTTTAATAGTGGAGAGCAGACTTACGTTACTAACGAAGACGGCTTTGTACTAAGTGCAGTACAAGCAGATTACGTTAATAACAATAGAAACGTTATAAACGTGAACTTAACGGGCGTTACTATAACAGAGATAAAAGAAGGTTCGGTAATTGCTACGGACAGCCCTGAAATGATGACTTCGGTGTTCGATATGGCAAAGGCTGCAAATCTTACCGATTGTATAAAGCAAATAAACGTCATTAAAAAAGCAGCAGGCGAACCAGGTGACGTAGAATTTATAACGTATACGGGCGTAACCATTTGCGTGCAAAAAGCCGAAGTAGACGGTGTGGAAAAGGTTAATGCGGCATTTAAGGTTTATGACGAAAAAGTAACCGATTATGAAAAAGCGTTTGACAAACTTTTTGTTTTTAGAAACGCTGATAGTGGAGAAATACAAGTAACTTGGTCGGATAACGTCAAGGTTAAAGAATAAAAGGGATAAGCTATGCAAAAGAAACAAGTAGCCGTGATTGACGTTGGCTCGTCAAAAGTAACGGCGGTAGTAGGTGAACGCGGAATAAATAAGACCTTTATAATAAAGGGCAGTTATTCTTACGAATACGACGGCTTTGAAAACGGCGAATTTTTCGACGTGGAAAAGTTTAAGCAGGTGTTGTTTGCCGTGGGCGAAGATTTAAAAAGGGCGTCGCGCGGCGCGGTTAATACCGTATACGTCGGTGTTCCGGGCGAGTTTACACAAGTGGTTGTAAAAGAAAGTCAGATTTCTTTTTCAAAAAAGAAAAAAATAGTAGACGAGGACGTAGACGCGTTGTTTGAAGGTGCGTTCGTACTTGCATCTAGTAAGTATACTCTTATAAACCGATCTGCAATAGTTTATGAACTTGACGACTTCCGTCGTCTTGCAAACCCTGTCGGCGCGGTTAGTGAGATATTAAAAGGTAAACTATCGTTTATCGTTTGCAGTAATTATTTTATCGAAGCGGTAAAGCCTGCGCTTATGGCTGCTGGGTTCGGTGAAGTTGAGTGTGTGTCATCGATGCTTGCCGAGGCGTTATATTTGGTTGAACCAGAAACACGTGACAGAATTGCGGTTTTGGTTGACGTTGGATATATAACCACCACGTTATCAATTATCCACGGCGACGGAATAGTGTTCCAAAAATCTTTCCCCTACGGTGGTGGCTATATCACCGCAGCACTCGTAGAAAAGTTTACTATGGAGTTTGATCATGCGGAACAGTTAAAAAGAAACGTTAATTTAAGTCGTAGGGTAACTTCTCAAGCGTTTGACCTTTTGGAATGCGATAACGGTCAGTATTACAGCTTAGAAGAAGTTCAGACCACGGTGCTAAGGAGTTTGGACGTTCTATGCGAAAACGTTACCGACGCGATTGATAATTCGGGCTTTACTATTCCTGAATACGTTCCTTTAATGGTTACTGGTGGCGGTATTGCTTATATAAGGGGCGCGAAAGAACACGTTTCGGGAAGACTCGGAATGAGCGTTCAAATCGTAACGCCAAACGTTCCGATGATGGATAAGCCTACTGAATCTAACGTTTTATCGTTATTAGATTTGGCACTTGAACAAAATTAAAAATTTACTTATTCAAATATAGATATAAGGAGAAAATTCAAAATGTACGGACAAGAAAATTTAAGGGTTAGCTCTGCTGTAATAAAAGTTTTGGGTATCGGTGGCGGTGGTTGTAACGCCGTCAATAGCATGATCGATTCTAATATTACCAGCGCAGAATTCGTCGCTGTTAATACCGATAATCAGGCTCTTTTAATGTCTAAGGCAAGCACGGTTTTGCAGATAGGTGAAAAACTTACCAAAGGACTTGGCGCAGGTAGCGATCCTAACATAGGTGAGCAGGCGGCAGAAGAATCTAAGGAACAGATCGCCGAACTTTTAAACGGAACGGACTTGTTGTTCATTGCCGCAGGCATGGGCGGTGGCACGGGTACGGGCGCGGCGTCTGTAATTGCTAGAATAGCAAGGGAACTTGGGATTTTAACCGTTGCAGTCGTTACAAAGCCTTTCTCTTTTGAAGGTAAGGTTAGAAACGAAAATGCAAACAAGGGAATTTCCAACCTAAAAAAATACGTAGATACTTTGGTTATAATACCTAACGATAAACTTTTGCAGTTCTTGCCGCCGCAAACGGGAATGCTTGATGCGTTCAAGGTCGCAGACGATATGTTGAAACAAGGTATTGTCGGTATAGTTGACTTGATTGCTACGCCGTCACACATCAACCTTGACTTTGCGGACGTCAATACCGTTATGAGAAATCAAGGACTTGCCCACATGGGTATAGGTAGGGCAAAAGGCGAGAATAGGATTATTGAGGCTGTAAGACAAGCCGTTTCAAGTCCGCTACTTGAAACTACTATCGAAGGTGCTAAGTCGGTAATATTGAACGTTACGGGCGGCAAAGATCTTATGCTTACCGAGGCGAACGAAGCGGCTGTTCTCGTTCAAGGTATAATCGATTCTTCTGCAAATATAATATTTGGTGCTACCATAGACGATTCTATGTCTGACGAAGTTAAAATCACGGTTATTGCAACGGGCTTTACTTCTGGTATGGAAGGTGAAATCAAACTCGACGCTGAACCCGTAGAAGTTAAACCGGTTATTAATCTAAGACAAGAAAGCGCACCGGATACTAGCGTTCCGCCGCTTATCCGCGATATAGAAGAAAAAGAAAGGTTAGCAAAAGAGTCGCAAAGCGAAGAGCCTCAGCCTGAAAAGGTTGCGGAAAAAACGCTCGAGCTTGAAAAGATTGAAGAGGAATTAAACTCTGATCCCGAAGGGAAAAAAGGTAGAGAACTTCCCGCATTTATGAGAAGGCTTTTCAAAAAATAAAAAACTAATAAAAATCTACCCTAGTGGATTTTTGTTTCCCTTATAAACGCATAGTGTTAAATTTTTGCGTTAGGTGAAGATTATAAACAAGAAGGAGATACTTATGAAACCTGATGCTTTATTCACGGTTTTTGGAAATGGGGTTACCTTATACGGAATTTGTATCGCTGTTGGTATTTTAGCGTGCATAGTGGTTCTGTATTTATACACTAAAAAGAAAGGCGTACCCGAAGACGTTCAAGACTACGTTTTCTTTATTGCTATCGTAGCCATTGCCGTTGGCTTTTTAATGGCGAAGGTCTTTCAGGCGTTCTATAACTGGATAGAAGACGGCTTTAAAAACTTTAACTTTATGAGCGCAGGGATAACTGTAATGGGCGGACTTATCGGTGGCGCGGCAATGTTTTTGCTATTGTATTTTTCTCTCGGAAAATTTGTTTTCAAGGGCAAAAAGGCTGGTTGGCACAAAAAATATTTTAACGACGTGTTTTTAATCGCGCCCATATGTATAACGGTAGCGCACGCTTTCGGAAGAATAGGTTGCCTTATGTCTGGTTGTTGTCACGGAAAATATCTCGGAAGTGAATATGTTTTCGGTGGTATAAAAATGTACGGTTCTGTAACGAGTGCAAGCGGAAATACTATCCATAAATGGGGATACTACGTCCCAACTCAGCTTTACGAGTCGCTGTTCCTATTTGCGTTGTTTGCGGTGCTATCTATTTTGTACTTTAAGCGTTGCAATATCTTAATGTCAATATATCTTATTGCTTATGCAGTCTGGAGAATGTTTATTGAATTTTTCCGTACTGATGCAAGGGGTGCAATAGTGTTAGGTCTTGCGCCGTCGCAATGGATGTCTATCATATTCGTTTTAATGGGCGGTGGTTTATTGCTGTATTACTACCTAAAAAAGATACCGTTCTTTCTTCCAGAAGATAATGATGAAAAAGCAAAAAAGGAAACAGTAAAAGATCAAACAGAAGATAATAACGTATCTAATCAAAACTAATTACGAAAAGAAAAAAGGAGCAAATAGTTGCTCCTTTTTTGACGCTTTATAATTTAACTGAAAAAGATAACACAAAAAAAGGCTTCAAAGAAGCCTTTTTTATTTCGCTTTTAAAAAGAATTATTCAGCAGCTTCAGTGGTTTCTGCTTTCTTTGCTCTGGGCTTTCTGGTGGTTGTTTTTTTAACAGGAGCTTCTTCAACGGGAGCTTCAACTGCGGGAGCAGCTTCAACGGGCTTTTCTTCAACAACGGGAGCAGCCTCAACAGGAGCAGCCTTTTTCATAGCAGCGTCAACCTTTTTAGCAAGCTTTGCTTTTTTGTTTGCTGCGTTGTTAGCGTGATAAATGTTTTTGCTGCAAGCAGAATCAATAGCAGAGAAAGCTGCTGAAAGTGCTGCGCTAAGTTCTTCGGTTTTGTTTTCCTTAATAAGAAGGTCAACCTTCTTCATAGCGGTCTTAACTTCCGAACGGATTGCTTTGTTCTGTTCGGTCTTTTTGTCGTTTACTAAAACTCTTTTCTTTGCGGATTTAATGTTTGGCATTTCGTATGCACTCCTTAGTTACTTTTATATCGCTAATAATTTTAACACAAAATAAAACTAAATGCAACTACATTTTAAGGTGAATTTAACCTTTTTAATTTAATTTTCACTATTTTTACAAGAAAAATCATACAATCTAGTATGCGACAAGGTTATATAGCGGTATTAGATAGTGGTGTTGGCGGTCTTTCGGTATTAAACGAGCTTATAAAATTATTGCCTAACGAAAGGTTTTTATACCTTGGTGATAACGGTAACGCCCCGTATGGTGGAAAAAGTTTAGCCGAACTTAAAGCTATTACAGAAAAGAATATTGACCTTTTGAAATCCTACGACCTAAAAGCTTTGGTTCTCGGTTGCAATACGTTAAGCGCAAATCTTTATAGAGAAATAAGTGATTATGCAGGCGTTCCGACTTTCGGCGTTTATCCACCTATTGAGTACGCGCTTATGCTTGGCGGTGAAGTTCTTTTACTTGCGACGGAGAGAACTGCTGAGCGGTTTAAGGGGATAGACCGTTTGACAACAGTGGGTTTAAGAAATCTTGCGCGTGATATTGAAAACAATATATATAACGCGCGCGCGATAAACGTACAAAAAAACCTGTTGCAGTATTCGGTGGGTGATTTTGTAAATAAAAGTGGGCATTATAAAACGATAATTTTGGGGTGTACCCACTACTTTCTTGTGAAAAATGAAATTCTTGACCACTTTAGACCCCAAAATATCATAAGCGGTGACCACTTTACGGCAAAGCGCGTTTATGATTTTCTTCAACAGTCAAATTCGTTAGGAAATTACAAACGATTTTCGGTTTTATTTTTAGGCGATTTTTCAAAATTCAATCAAAGATTTAGTGTTTGTGGTGGTCAAAGTGGTCTAAATTTCTTAAAAAATTACTAAAAAATACAAAAAATTTTAAAAAAAGGGTTGACGGTGGTCAAAATGTGTGCTATAATATCCACATAAAAAAGGAAAGGAGTAGTCTGTTTAAATGCCCGGTAGAACGTATATGCATCAATTAGATGCTAAAAACAGAATGAGAATACCGGCTAAACTGCGCGAAGAGTTAGGGGATAATTATTCCATAATGGTTGGTTCGGGCGGTTGTCTTTACGTTTACACTGAAGAGCAGACTAAAGAGATTAAAGCATCATTAAACAACATAAATCCTTTCAAAGAGAATCAGCTTAAAGCGGCGCGTTACATACTTCGTCACAGTTGGGACGCCGAAGAGGACAAGCAGGGAAGAATTTTAATCCCTGAAGATATAAGAAATATTGCAAAGATAGTAAAAAACGTTGTGGTTTTCAAAGGACCTACTTGCATTGAAATTTGGGCAGAAGAAGTCTGGAACGATTACTTTAACGACGTTGATTTTTCAAATCTTGCGGACGCGTTCGATACGCTGAATAACAATGGCTGAATTTAAACACGTATCCGTTATGCTTGATGAGTGTATAGATGCGCTCAACGTCAAGGATGGCGGTATTTATTTTGACGGAACGCTCGGTGGTGGCGGTCATTCTTACCAAATACTAAAAAAGAGCGCGCCAAACGGACGCTTGTATGCGACCGACTTAGACGATTACGCTATAGGAAGAGCGACCGATAGATTAAAAGAGTTTGACGGAAGATTTTCTCTGATAAAAGATAACTTCAAAAACTTCGAAAATATCAAGGAAAATCTTGGTGTTGACGGGTTTGATGGAATACTTTTAGATCTTGGGGTGTCAAGTTTTCAGTTGGACGATAGGCAAAGGGGTTTCTCTTATATGGCGAGCGACGTAAAGCTTGACATGCGTATGGATAGAGAAAATCCTTTGACGGCAGAAAGAGTTGTCAACGAGTACGACGAAAGAGAGTTAAAAAGAATTTTAAGTGAGTACGGTGAAGAGCGGTTTGCATCTACTATCGCAAAAAATATTGTAGATAGAAGAAAGGTTAAACCGATAGAAACTACCGGCGAATTAATAGAGATAATAGTAAAGAGCATACCGAAAAAATTCCAACATGACGGACATCCTGCAAAACGAACTTTTCAGGCGATAAGGATTGAAGTCAACGGTGAATTAGACGGGCTGTATCACACGGTTATGTGTATGGCGCGTGCGTTAAAAAAGGGCGGAAGAATAGCTATACTTACCTTTCACTCGCTAGAAGACAGGATAGTTAAACGCGCGTTCAAAGAATTAGAGTGCGATTGCATCTGCGATAAGAGCTTGCCGGTTTGTGTATGCGGAAAGAGAAAGGAAATAGAAATTATAACTAGACACCCGATAACTGCTAGTGAAGAAGAATTTAATTTTAACAGTAGGGCAAAGAGTGCAAAACTCAGAATTGCCGAAAAAATATAAAATAAGCGAAAAGTTTTAGATTAAAGGAGAATTTGTTATGGTAACTACCACAAGACGTTCATACGAAGTTGCAAATGCATACGGCAGCGCAAACGCTGGTGTTGAACTTTTGGAAAGACCGCGCACTTACGAGGAGTATAATTATGCGCCCATGGCCGCTTATGACCTTGAAGAGGCGAAAGAAAGACGTAGAAACCTAGATAAACTCTTAAATTACGATAGATACAGTCAGGAAGTTGAGAACGTTCAGGCTGAAACGGTCGCGAACAGCGCACCTGTTGCAGATCCCGTTGCTTTTTCGGACGAAGATATAAGACCGACGTCAACCACTATGCAGTTTGGTGACGATATTGACAGTATTCGTGAAGAAATGAATATGGCAAAGGAAGAAGAACAGACTAAGTACCGCTTGAACAACAAGGGTAAGTTGGTAGTTGTCTTATATTCGCTTGTTGTGACCGTAATTCTCGCGCTTATTATCTTAAATACTGGACTTTTGGCAAACCTTTCTAACGTGAAAGCGGCAAAGGCAGCAGAACTTGACGCAGTTATGGAAAGATATCAAACGCTTAACGACGAAATCGCAGACATTTCTAGCAGCGAACACATTGCAGAAGTTGCAGAAAACAATCTTAAAATGATTAAAGGTGAATAACTACAAAAAATTAAAACAGACTTGCTATATAACGCGGTCTGTTTTTTTGTTTGTTAGTTTAGTGTTAAAAGACTATTTTTTAGAATACAATTAATTAAGAAAGTTAAAAGAGGTGTTTAATAATTAAAGAACAATTTTCAATAACTGTTTTACGAAAGAGGTTGTTTGCAATAATTATTGCAGTAGCCTTTTTATTTTTGTGTGTTTTGGGAAGGCTTTTATACGTTCAAGTCATTTGGGGCGAAGATTTACAAGTAAAAGCTATCGATCAATGGACTAGAGAAATTCCAGTTGTAGCAAGTAGGGGCAAGATTGTTGATACTAACGGCGTTATTCTCGCCGATAATGACGATACGTATACCGTGTTCGTTAGAAAGCGCGCGGTTGAAAATACCGAAAAACTCTGCCTTGCATTATCTGAAATACTAGAAATGGACTTCGATTACGTTTATAACCGTTTAACAACTACCGTATCTAGTGAGGTTACTATAAAAAAACAAGTAAGCAAGGAAAAGATATCAAGGCTCTTAGACGGTGGCTATAGCGGCGTGTATTATTCGCGTGATAATTCGCGCACGTATCCATATAACGAGTTTTTAACGTCAGTTTTGGGCTTTACGTCGACAGATGGTAAAGGTCAGTCTGGGTTAGAGTTATATTATGATAAATATTTGTCGGGTATTGACGGAGAAATTTTGTATGAAACGGATATAGTAGGCGTTGAAATAGACGGTGGAAAGGCAAGTTATAAGCCAGCAACAAATGGGTTAAACTTAAAACTTACCATAGACTACGACGTGCAGCAGTTATGTGAAAGTGCTATGGGGCAGGCTATGGAAATACACAGCGCAAAATCGGCGCAAATGATAGTTATTGACCCAAAGAGTGGAGCGATACGCGCTCTGTGTACAAAGCCGTCGTTTAACTTAAACGATATACCGCGTGACGATTTAAATGCGCTTAATTCGCTTGGTAGAAATGGTATTGTTTGTAATATATACGAACCGGGTTCTACTTTTAAGATTTTAACCGCCGCAGCAAATATCGAAGAATACCTTCAAGGAAATAAAAAGGCGTATTCGCCTAGCCACGTTTATTCTTCATCTAGATATAGATATATTGATGGGCAAAAAGTAAAGTGTTGGAGCGACCATAAAAACGGAAAACATGCAGCACTTACATTGCAAGGTGGATTAAACAACAGCTGTAACCCGATTTTTGTTGACATTGCTATGTCGTTAGGAAAAGATACCATGTATAAATATATAAACCTTTTTAATTATGGTGCTGTAACGGGAGTGGATTTTGCAGGGGAGGCGCAAGGAATGGTTTTGCCAGTCTCTGCCGTGCAAAATGTCGACCTTGCAAGAATTGCATTTGGGCAAACTATAGCGTGTACAGGATTACAACTTGCAGCGGCAACTTCTGCCGCAATAAACGGAGGAAACTACTATACGCCGCATTTAGTCGAAGAGATTTATACCGAAGACGGTTTAGTGGTTGAAAAAATGCAACCCAAATTAAAGAATAAGGTAATCAGTGAAAAGGCGTCAAAAATTTTAAGCGAAATGCTAGAGCAGGTAGTTGCCGAAGGATCTGGCAAACAAGCATATATAGAGGGCTATCGAGTTGCAGGGAAAACAGGTACGGCGCAGAAATATGAAAACGGCGTTATAGCACACGGAAAATACGTCGCAAGTTTTATAGGATATTTTCCAGCAAACGATCCAAAATACTTAGCGTTAGTGATAATTGATGAACCCGTTGGGCAGTATTACGGCAGTTTAGTCGCCGCCCCGTACGCAAAGCAAGTATTTCAAGGAATAATCGACATTAAAGGATTGTAAAAAATCGGTGTTAAATAAAGAAGAATTGTCTAACCTAAGTAATATAAGTTTGACAATTCTTTTTTTATATATCCCCTTAAAAATTCGCCAGGAGATAAGTGCTAGCCTATAACGTTAATTTTATTATATCTTTTCTGGTACAAATTCTTGACCTTTTAACACATAAATCTTATTAAACCCACAAGATTTAACATAAGAAATAGCGTCGTTAAAATAGCAGTCTAGATAATTTTTGTCGTGACAATCGGACGATAGGGTTATATTAGCACCAAGTTTTTTAAGTTCTTTAAGTATGAATGGCATTGGGTAAGGTGTGGTACGATATCCTCTTGCTATTGCACCAGTGTTTACTTCAAAGATTTTTATTTTTTCGGCTAGCGCATATAGTGCTTCAAGAGCATAATTTTTATACGATTTGCTATCGGTATCGAATAATTTTTTGAGTTCAATGTTTTTTGTAATTAGGTCAAAATGTCCAACAATATCAAAGTTTCCATATTGAGGTAGCGTTGCTAGAGTTTGATAATAATGTCTTGCTAAAGCAAGCCCGTCGTTATTATAATGTGTTTTTATAATGTTTTCTACCGTTTCTAACGAGCGATCAATTCCTATGTATTGATCGTCTTTTTTTAGGTAATGCGTCGTGCCTATTATATAATCATAGCCATCTAAATCCGCTTTAGAATATAAGTCAAACTCAATACCAGTATAAATATCTATAATTCCCTCGTACTCTTTTTTAAGTCTTGAAATTCTTTTTTTATAATCGCAAAAATCAATTTCAGGCAAGGGGTATCCCGTGTCAAAAGGTAGAGGGGTATGAGTAGAAAAGCCTATACTGTTAAAACCTAATTCAATTGCGCATTTGACGATATCTTCTGGCGAATCTTTTCCATCGCAAATCGTTGTGTGAGTATGCAAATTTTGTTTGTACATTTTTCACCTATAAATGGATAATTGTTGTCATAACGTTGAGTATAATTTTTGTAATTACTTTACAAAAAATATGATTTTTAGTATTGTATTAAAACTTTTGATAAAAGTAAAGCGTTTTCATTACGTTTAACGCAATTATCTAAACTGATTAAAAAAGGTAAATTTTTGCGTAAAAATAGGGGTTGATAAAGAGAGAGATAAATATTATAATATACATAATAATGGGCGAGGAGAAACATTATGAGAAAATTAAAAAGCCTTTTATCATTTTTGCTATGCGTAGCGATTATGATGTCTACTATTGGTTGTACTAAGGAAAGTGAGCATGAGCACAAAGGTGTTCACAGAAGCGCAATAGAATCTACTTGTACTTCCCTTGGAAAAGTAGAGCATTGGCAATGTGTAATTTGTGATAAACTTTTTGCAGACGAGGCGTGCACCGAAGAAATTGATACTTTCGTCGAGCCACAAAAACCGCACTCTTTAACTCGTCACGCCGAAAAATTAGCAACAGAAACTGAGTCTGGAAATATCGAGTATTGGACTTGTGACGTTTGTGATAAATTTTTCTCTGATGAAAACGGTAAGAGTGAAATTTCTGAAAAAGATACTGCGCTCTATTCGCTTGCGTCGCTCGTTGATTTTATTGTAGAAGTTCCTGCTGATAGAGATCCCATAATTTTGCAACTCGCTGACCCACAACTTATGGATTCTGCAAGCAAACCACTTACAGACGCAAGTTCTAACGCTTATTGGACTTTTGAAGATGAAAGTAGTGCAAAAGCAGGCGTCAAGGGTAAATACGCTCTTTGTTATGATTTCATAACCGAAGTTATTGAGAAAACCAAAGAAAATCATAACGGAGCACTCGACTTGATTTTGATTACCGGTGACGTTATTTATGGTTCGTATGACAACGACGGACATATGTTGGCCGATTTCGTTAATTTTATGGAAACGTTTGATATACCTTGGGCACCCATAATGGGAAATCATGACGTTGAAGGGGATATAGGTGCCGACTGGATTTGCGAGCAGTATGAGAACGCTCCAAATTGTCTTTTCGAGCAAGGCGATCTTAAGGGTAATGGAAACTACACAATCGGTATAAAACAGAACGACGAATTAAAAAGAGTATTCTTTAATATGGATACTAACGGTTGTACAGGGGCAAGTACTAATTCTACGTCAAACGGACATACTGTGACTAAAAATAATAACGATTACCGTAAAGACATTGGCACGTACGGCTTGCAGCAAGACCAAGTTAAATGGTTTAATGAGACCGCTGAAAGTATTAAGACTTTCGTTCCAAGTGTCAAGATATCTTTGCACATACACATTCCTATGAAGTATTTTTACGTTGCATATAATGAAGCGTATAAAAATTTGTTGGGAACGGACTACGTTGCTGCAGTTGTGAATGGAGTTGTGAATAATGGAAAAGATAAAGATTATGTTTTCAATGGTGTAAATACTACTGGTAGGGTATTGTATCCCGATAGAGTAGTTGGGCACGGAGAAGGAGATTTCGGTTTCTTGACTACGTTGTATCAGAGTATAAATTTTACGCCTGATTTTTGGGATGATGCGCTAACTAATGATGCAATATCTGGTGCAACGGGGGATCACGCAATCTTCAAGCAGATTAAAGCAGCGGGGACGGACTCTATTTTTGTTGGGCATTGGCACGCAAACAGTGCTAGTATCGTATATGATGGAATTAGATTCCAGTATGGGCAAAAATGTAGTTTATATGATAGCGTTCCGTTAATGTTGAGTGATGGTAGTATTATTTCTAAAGGTGCAGGCTACGGGCTACCTATGGGCTCGACGGTTCTTATAGGCGGTTCAGTAATTCCTTTGGATAAATATACTGGTGATATTTTAACGCCATATACTCAATATTGCGAAGGTTTTGGTGCGGAAATTAATTGGGGTGCATTGAAAAATACTATTGGGACAGTAGCATAGAGATAAACAGTATAAAATAAACGTTACGGCGAGGAAATTCCTCGCCGTAAATTATAAAAGGGATATATGAATAAATTATTGTTTGATAAATTAGGTGTATTAATATCTACATGTGGAACAGTGTATAACGTGGATACTCTAAAAGAGTTTATTGATTACGTTTCAAAAATCGGATATAACACCCTTTACTTAGAGATAACTGCTGGTTATGAAATAGAAGACGAGCCTTTCTTTGCGTATATGCGAGGCAAGTACAACAAGGCTGAACTGAAAGAAATTGACGAGTATGCAAGATCTAAGGGGATCACGGTAATTCCAACCATACAAACTTTAGCGCATTTAGGTTTTCTATTCCGTTGGCCTAAATTCTTTGATTATCGTGATATTGATGAAATAATGACGGTTGGCGATCCAAGGGTTTACGAACTCGTTGAAAAAATGATAAAATTAATGGCTGAATGCTTTTCTGCTAAAATTGTTCATTTAGGTATGGACGAGGCGTTTAATCTTGGAAGGGGAAAGTATTACGACGTCAATGGACCGAGAAATAGGATTGACATAATGAAAGAGCACGTTGAAAAGGTGCTTGGTATTTGTAAAAAATATGATGTTACGCCTGAAATGTGGGGCGATATGTATATCCGTATGGCTTACGGTGCTTATGATAAGGGTGAAATGACGTTTGACAATTCGGAAGACGTTGCAAAGAGTATAGACCCTAATTTGAAGCTTCACTATTGGGATTATTATAGTTTAACCAAGGATCGCTATATAAATTTTATTGATAAATTTAAAAAAATAACTAACAATATAGTATTTGACGGTGGCGTGTGGAATTACATAGGTTTTGTTCCTGATAATTCTTACAGCATAAAAGCGACAAGGGCTGCGTTTGAAGCGTGCTCAGATAAAGGAATAAAAGAAGTCACCATAACTACTTGGGGTGGTGATTCCGTTCAAGAAACGTCACTGTGGTCAACTATGCCAACGCTTGTTGCGGCGGCAGAGTTTGCTCGTGGTAATTACGATATGGACGATATAAAGAAAAAATTTAAAGACCTCATGGATATGGATTTTGATGCCTTTATTGCATTAGAAAACGTGAACAAGGTAAAGCCTCGTGACCAAAGCAATAAAGAAAGATATCTTTTAACACCAAGTAAATATTTGTTGTATAATGACGTTTTTGCAGGTTTTTATGATTCTACTGTTGACCAAAGTGAAAGATGCGTGTTTACTGATGCTGCTAAAACAACGTCGCAATATATTGATCACCCGAAGTGGGGGTATATTTTTGAGGTTGTGAAGGCTCTTGCTGAACTTATGGAACTAAAATTTGATTTAGGCGTTAAAACGAGAACCGCATACAGTAATGGTGATAAAGAATCGTTAAAAAAACTTGCTACTGAAACTTATCCGCTTGTTATTAAACGCGTAGAAAATTTGTACAAAGTTTTTAGAACGCAATATTATAAAGAAAACAAACCTAACGGCTTTGAGGTTGAAGACGTGCGTTTTGGCGGACTTATAAAAAGACTTGAAAATTGTAGTCAAATCCTTATGGATTTTTATAGTGGTAAACTTGACAGAGTTGAAGAACTTGATCAAAAGGTTGTGGATTATCTTGACGGAACGGATACTCATGTTAAGGGGGCGTTTATGGAAAACGGCTATTGTGACGAATCAAGTGTTTTAAGAGTGTAATAACGATTTATTAATAATTAAAGAATATAAAAACTAACACGCCTTTCTTGTTGCGCTAAGAAAGGCGTGTCTTTTATTTTCTTGATTGAAGTTGATTTTTCGTTCGCCAAGCAGAGGGGGAAAGTTGAAAAACTTTTGTAAACTGCTTGATGAAATTCTTTGGTGAACTGTAGCCTACCATAATAGAAATATCTAAAATTTTTAGGTTTGAATTCATTAATAAAAAAGATGCGTGGTTTATTTTTTGCAAATTGAAGAAATTAATAATAGTTTGATTCATATTTTTCTTAAACTCTTTGCAAATGTAGCCGTGACTGTAGGGTATTTTTGCTGTTAGTTTTTCAATTGAAACGGTAAAGTTTTCTGGGTTTTTGAGATCTTCGACGAACTTATCTAGCCAAACGGGCTGTACCGTCGGTAATTTCGTCGTTTCGTAAGTGGTGAGAAGATTTATCGCCACTGCAAAATGTACGTTTTTTTGGATTTGCAACATTTTAGACGACGCCACGTTAGGTAAGGACAGAATTTCTTCAACGTATTTATACATTGAACTAGAAATGTTAAATGAAATTGCGTTCGGAGAATTAAGAAGTTCGTCGTACAGAGTAGGTGAAATTATATCACAATACGTTTTCATATCAGAGTCCGCAATATAAACGTCTCTATGCCGATAAGATTCTTTATCCTTTGTTAAGGTGAAAAAATGATTATCCTTAAGCGGGCGCAACAAAAAGACGTTTCCGGGGGATAGTGGAATAGTTTTTCCGTTTAGTGTTTGAGTGCCGTTTCCACTTAATGCAACGAAAAATTCCCAATAAGTATGGTTGTGCAGTTCGTTGCTAGGAAGTTGCACGTAATTAGTGTACGGTGAATTTTGAGTTTGCGCTTCAGTATAAGTAATCATTTTAGTCATCTCCTTTAATAAGGCGAAAAATTGTAAATGCTTAATTAAAGCACGTCATAAATTAACGTTTGCAGAATTTGAAAAAATTATGAATTTGCTAAAAAAAATCGATTATCATAATAATTTTACCGTATTTTTCCTAATGATAGCACAATAGACTGTGCTTGTCAATGATAAAATGTAAAATATTTATTCTATATATTAAATGATGAAAAAAGGTAAATTCTTGGCTAAAAAAGGGGTTGAGTGCGTTGGATTTGTTGTGTTATAATTTTAAAAAATGTAGATTGGTGTGTATTTTAAATATAAAGAACAACTAACACCAGCGTTGTCAAAAATGGAGGTAAAAATGAAAAGAATTTTAACGTTTTTATTAAGTTTTGTTTGTCTTTTTGCTTGTGTTTTAAGTGCGGGCTGTAAAAAAGGTCTTAACGCTGACCAAAAAGACAAAGCACTTATAATCGAGTATCATAAAGCGGGCTATGGTGAACTTTGGATACAAAATGCTGCTGCTGAGTATGAAAAACTTACCGGTACTGAAGTTGTTCTCACTCCGCGTTCGGGAACTCAAGGATTAACTGACATGGCGGTTTCCTTAAAGTCCGGCGTTGCTGAGACGGACTTATTCTTTACTGCTAACCCGTCCTTTGACGACGTTTATAGGGGACGCGTTATTGCAAACGGTAAAGAATACGATACTTGGTTTGCAGATCTTACCGATCTATACGAAAGTGAAATTGAGGGTGAAGGCGTTACCGTTAAAGATAAAATGTTTGACGATTTTGAACAATATTATAAAATGCCTAACGACGGTAAGTATTACGACGGTAAATACTATTTCTTCCCTTGGGTTACAGGTATGAACGGTTTTGTAGTTAATATGAACGTTTGGAAAACTTGTTTAGGAGAGCGCGCTTTCCCAAGAACTACTGACGAATTGCTTGAAATTTGTGCAGAAGTTAAAGGTAAAACAGCTCCTTTAATTTATTCAGAGTCTGACGAGTATTTCTCTTCTTTCTTGCCGTTATTTATGAACCAGTATGAAGGTAATGAGAGAATGGATAAGTTCTATCAAGGATACGGACCTAACCAAGAAGACCGCTATGATACGAATATGGTTAGATACGATGGATTTAAGCAAGCACTTATCTTTTTTGAAAAGTTGATAACAACTGAAGGCTATACTCATACAGACAGTAGTTCACTAACTTTTATGCAGATGCAAGGTCAATTCTTAGGCGACAAAGCACTCTTAAATATCAACGGCGACTGGTTGGAGCGAGAAATGATCGCCAACTATCCTAATGCAAGTATTCAAATGATGAAAACGCCCGTACTTAGTGCCGTTGCCGACAAGTGTTCGTTCTCTAAGGCGGAAAATCGTGACCAAATTCTCCGTGATGCTATTGATTATATTGACGGTACGACTAGCAATAAGCCGGCAGACTGTACCGACGTGGATATCGCGTATATTACCGAGGCTAGAAAAATGAGTTTGGTTACGGGAAACAGTAATATTGCTTTAATCCCTAGCTATTCAAATCAAATAGAAGAAGCGAAAAATTTCTTACGTTATTTAGCGTCTGATGCAGGTATGTTGATTTTCAGAAATTCTACCAACGGCTGTGAACTACCTTTTGATTATACTACTCCCGTTGAAAATAATGATATGACGGAATTCCGTAAGTCTATTAACGACGCACTTGACGGCTCTGCAAAAAGGTTCGTTAACAATAAGGATAAAATTTTTGCGTCAGGAGGTATAAACGTATACTTGTTCAATAACTCGTATGGACGTTTTGTAAAGGCGTTTACGTCAACGACGGCAAAGAAAACTGCTGAACAATACTTTAATGCAGAAGTTTCCGCTGTAAACGATAGACTAAACGCCGCGAAGAGACAAGCAGGTATACTCTAATTTTGGTTTAACTTGTTTTATTTATGAAAAGGAATATTCCTTTTATCAATTTTCGAGGAAAATTGATAAGCGTATTTGATGGATTAAACGTATTAACATTTTTTTGAGAGGGAATTTATGTTGAAAAAAATGATCAAAAGGGGAATTGCGATTATCGGTGCGTGTATACTCACGTTCGGCGCAGTAGGTTGTGACTGCAAGTCGAAAGAGAGTGAGTACGACATATGGACGACTTATAATACTATGAAAGTCGTAAGAGAGGCAGACCTCAACGACAACTACGTTAAAATGGAAAAAGGCATTAACGTAAAAATGGCAAAGGGCGAGAGCGAAATGGGCTCGGTTTACATTACTACCGGAGAAGAGGGAGTCGATAAGTTTAACTTTGTGGTACAAGATCTCAAAAATGAAAATGGAGACGTTTTGTCTATCGAAAATATGGACGTCTATGCGCAAAAGTATATCGAAATCATTTGGAGGTCAAGGAACAATACTTACGAGGAATATCCTTTAGGTAGTCACGCTCCTGACGCACTCGTCGAAATGGACCTTTATAAACGTGCGGGAGAAAACAGTATTCTTCCTAACAGCAATCAAGGCTTTACCGTAGATTTTAAGACTAATGCAGATACTCCTACAGGTGTTTATACGGGTATATTTTATCTAGTTTTAGACGGTGACGTGCAAGAAATACCCGTAAGCGTAACCGTTTGGGATTACGCAATTCCAGCAAAGGCGACGGCTGCGTCTTGCTTGCTTATTTACGAAGATTCCATTAAGCAAGGTGAAATGACCAGCGTTCAGGCTGAAGTTGACGACTGGTACAGAACTTATTATGAGTTAGCACTTGAGTACAGGATCAATCCGTATATGGTTCCTGAATCAACTAAATCACCAGAGAAATTCGTTGAAAATGTTATTAAGTATTTTGATCACCCCAATTTTACGACTTTCGGCTTGCCACATCAAAGTTTTTTAGGTGCTTACGCCGGTTCGTATCAATCTGACGCAGGATTCTTTGATAATGATAATGGAACAAAGAAGAGTAGATATGGCGACTGTATGAATTATTGGTATGACTGTATTTACCTTTTGGGAAGAAAAGCAAAAGAAACGGGCGTAAACTACTTTGAAAGATGTTATATATATCCTATTGACGAGCCTAACGGTCCAGAACAGTTAGCGATAGCCATTGAATGGATGCAAGATTTAAAACAATTTAGAAACGACGTTGCAGACGCACTCGTTAGAAACGGTGTGTTAGACGCTAACAGTCCGATTGTTGCAAGCGTAAGGGATATAGATATTATATGTACGGCTCTCGGTGACGAACCTGCACTTGCAGAGTTCGATATCGTTTACGTCCCAGAACCTTATGAGATAGAAGATTATTCTATCCAAACCAACATTGAAAAACACGCAGAGAATAACGATAACCCAATTTGGTATTATACCCAAATTGACAAGATCGGCGATGGACCAAACCTATTTATAGACGATTTTGGCGTTGCGGGAAGAGTTCAAGGTTGGATGGAAAAATACTATAATATCGATTCGTGGTTATACTGGGAATTTGCTATGTATTTGTCAAAGATAGCCTTCCAAAGCGGATATAAAGTTGTTAACCCATACCAAGACATGAGCCGAGATTCAGGTTCTGCAACGGGTTGTGCTGGTGGCGGTTATTTCGTATATCCTGCAAGTAGATACGGGGCGGACGAGCCTATTAAAACGTTAAGGCTTCTCACTTTGCGTGATAGTTATGAAGATAAAGAAACTTTGACCTATTTAGATAACGTTTATAGCGGATACGAAAAGTATTACGGTTTAGATGCAGGCACGTTAGACCTAAACAAAGTGTTTAAGGGCGTATACGACAGTATTTTCTGCCGTTCAGCAGTATTCCGTGACGATCAAACTTTTGACGCATGCAGAGAAGTTTTAAAAGATACCGTTATCAACGCAAATAAAGGCGATAATAAATTCGTTTATACGATGGATTACGTCGGCAAAAATGCAACGTATTCATTCTATACCGCACCAGGTTATCAGGTTAAAGTGGGCGATAAGGTCTTGGAAAGCACGGATAGTGGGGAAGGCTTAAAACATATCTACACGATTGATGCGTCAACAACCGCAGTTCTCGAATCTGTCGAACTCGTTAAAGACGGTCAAAGTACGGTAATGGATCTTTACGAAGTTTCAACCGAAAAAGCAGTAGATATGAACGCTAGCAACTTTAAGGTGCAAGTAAGTGCTGGTAGTGAAATGACTAAAGATGACAATAACTTTAACTTTGTAATTAAGAGCAATGGAAACGACCAGTATTTCTTACCACAGATAAAGTTTACTGGTGTTCCATCAAAGTTCAAAGTTGTTGAAATGGATATTGCAAACACAACCGACGTGCCTGTAAGTATGTATCTCAGGATAAGTTACACTGACGGAACTTCAGAAATGAAGGATATAGGCTTAACGGAAAATACGGCACGTACTGTTGAAGTTTTGAGTCGCACGAAGACCGAGAAAGAAATTGCATATATTGCAATAAGATTCGACAACACAAAAGAAGTTGACGGTAATATCGAAGTGATAGGCGATAGAACGATTACTGTTTCCGGAATAAGGGTAAGATAAGGGGATAAAAAAGTGAAGAGAGTTTTGATATTTGTTTTATCAATATTGTTCTTGTTTAGCATGGCAATGTTTGGCGCATGCAAAAACAAGACTGAAGAAGAAAACCCTCAAGATCAGCCGACTGATATAGTTTTAATGAACGGCTTTAATACTTGGGACGATATTATCCTTTATGATATGGACCCTACCTTTTACAAGGGCAATTGGGAAGTAAATAGGGATAGCAAATATATCAGCGAGGGTGACGGATCATGGCGTATTTACGTTGATTCAGTCGGTGCAAACCAACCTAGTTTCAAAATTGTGGCAAGCGGAATGAAAACTGACATTACTGACGTTGTTGAATTCGGATTGTGGGTTTATAGCGAGGCTGACTACGAGTTTGAAATAATTATAACCGCATTTTCAGGTGATAAAATCATTTGCGCTCCCGTTCAAAAAGTTGTTAATGGCGCAAACGACCTTAAGTTTGCGTTAAATAGAGGCGTTGTTGCGGCTCAGTCGGGAAAAATGGTTACCGATTATAGTATTTCGTTCGCAGGTATTAAAAGTGAAACGATAGTTTACGTTGACAATTTTTATGCGAAAATTACTACCGACGCATTGGTTCTCAAACCTGAAATACAAGAAGTAATTACGGCTATTTCAGCCTTGAATGCGCAATCGGATAGGGCGACCATTGAATCTGTCGTTGCAAAATATAACGCTCTAAGTTCAGAAGATAAACTTTGCGTTTCTAACGTTTCAAACTTAAAAGCAGCAATCCAGCCGTATTATCATGAAGATCTCGGAAAATGGCAACAAGACGCTCCGCAAACGCTCCTTTATTTCAATAAACCGTTCGGAGAAGTTCAAGTTAATTCTGTGACAACGGGTATTGGTGCATACGGCTATTCTACCGAGCAAAAACACGGTGACGACGAAGGCTCGTTAAAGGTTGAATTCACGACCTCGTCAACCAACTGGGTTACGCTTAAAACCACCGCAAATACGCTTATAGATGAAGAATGGATAGAGTTTTACGTTTATAACGATTCGGAGCAACCCAAAGCGTTGTGCGTTGCTTGGAACGCTCCTACACCCACTAAAGGTACGACCGAACTACCTTTTTACGTTTTGAAGAGCAAAGAATGGACTAAAATTTACTGTAAATCAGCGTGGCTTACCGACTCAACGGTGGGTGAAAACGGTACTATTCAGATTTGCGGACTAGTATCCATTGACCCAAAGAGTCTAAGTTATGGTAGTGGTGAATCGCCCGAAGGAACGATGTATTTCTCTTCGTTTATTAAGAGAGAATTTGACGAGGCAACCACAATCACAAAAGAAAAAGAAGAACAGATAAGAAAGGATATGTCTGAGGCAAGAACGGGCGAAGACGAAAACACCTTGTATTTCTTTGACAGAGAACTTGGCTTAAGACAATCAAGTGTAAAAGATTCAAATATGCAGGTTTCGCTTAGCGAAAACGTTAAAGTTAACGGTGAAACGGCTACCGAAGTTTCGTTTAACAACGTTCAAGATACTACTTCGATATTAAGCGTTATAAGTTGTGATTACGAGTTTAACGAAGGTGATTACGTTGCCTTTTACGCTATGGCGGACGTTCAAGGTGCTGATTACGTTAGTATCAGACTAAACGCTCCTTATGTAGATACAAACGATAATAAATTAAAAGATTATTTCGTTTACGGCACTTATTTGCACAACAAAAAAACCTCGTTGGTATTGTTGCCAGCCGATAAAATTTTAGATGAAATTCAATTGAAGTTTATCGCTGAGATAGACTCTGAAACTCTCGGTGGCTCTAAGTATTCTGCAAATACGCAGACGAATATGAAAGGGTCGATATATTTGACCAAAGCAAAGGTTTATAGTGCTGAGCAAGTTAAAGATTTGGCTACGACTAGCGACACCTATGAATTTAACATTGGTTCTACAACTTGTGTCGGTAAAATAAACGCACTTACCACAAACGGTGCAAACCAATGGGGCGAGTATAATTATGACACTAAAGTTTACGCCTCACCTTGGGATACCAGTTATTTCCAAGTAAGCGATACGTTGCGTTTTTATGCAAGGTCAATGAGAAGGGAGGAAGGTAAACTCGTAAGTGAACAGAACACGTGCATCGGTATCGAGTTGAAAGATGCAATACCTGTAAACTCTGGCAAAAAGATTTATATAACGGCAAGCGGGCTTGTAAATAGAGACGACGCTAATGACGTTTACGGTACGTATTTACAAGTGTTTGGTGAGCGTGAAGTTACCTCTACGCATAAGTCATCACCTCGTGGCACGATTGTGGAAGAAAAAGACGGGCTTATTACTTGGTGCTTTGACGTTAGCACTGTTGCAAGTGAACTAAAGTATTTCCGTTTGTGGACGGGGCATCAATTACTTTTACCTGATACGGAACTTGTAACGATTACCGATATCAGTATTAGATAGGAATTAAGTGCAAATTATCCGATAAAAAGGTATCGGATAATTTGCGCGTTCAAAAACGTTTGTAAAAAATAATAAAGGAATTAAAGCTATCTCGCTTTTAATAAAAAAATTTATTTAGGAGGATTTTGGCAATGATGAAAAAACAGTACGATTGTCCCGAATTTAACCCGTCGTTATTCCTAGAAGATGACGTGATTCTTGCAAGCAATAATGACGGATCGGCTATCAATTCCGA
Organism: Clostridiales bacterium; assembly: GCA_015055805.1. GTDB lineage: Bacteria > Bacillota > Clostridia > Christensenellales > Borkfalkiaceae > UBA1259. The sequence continues at coordinate 10,844 of SVHN01000007.1, read as the reverse complement.
CGAATGGGACAATAAAACAAGTGGAGGATTTGACTTATGAGTAAAACCAAAAGAATAAGTTTAATTACTCTTTTAGTAACGTTAATCTTATCGATGCTTGCATTGATCGTAATGGGAGTAGGTCAAAAACAAGCGTATGCTAGTGAACCTACGTTATTTGCGTTTGAAGATGGTGCTTCCGTTAAGATTATCGAAGACGGTGGTATGAGATTTAGGTTGCAAATGGATGAAACTACTGCAAGCGAAATCAAGGGTGCGGAAACGAACGAGTTATCCTTTTACGTAGTACCTGAAAAATACTATGAAGAAAATATGACTGTTATTGATTTGGAAAACCTTTTGTTTGAAAACTGTGGATCTAACAAAGCACAAAAAGTAGTAGCCGACAAAAATAAAATTTATAAGGGTGTTGATACAAACGGTAATGACGGTTGGTTTGCGAACTGCTTGCTCGATATCAATTTGTCTAAATATAACAATGCTTATAACACGGTTAACTTTATCGTATTTGCAAGTTGGAACGGTAATTTAGTAGAATCAGAAATCAGAAACCTTCGTGACGTTGCAAGTTCCGCTGCCTTAGATGAATACTATGATGAAGTTACGAATACTTACACTTGGCTTGGAAGTGAACAATATGCCCTTTCGGTTGATACTTTAGCAGAATATCAAGCATTGCAAGCAAAAGTTTCGGCAGGTCTAGAAACTGATTTGCATTTTAACATTTATAACAAATTTACAAGTCTTGCAGGCGGTAAAATTGAAAATAGAGAAAATTTACCTAAAAACACTACTTTCTATCACTACGTTAGATACTATGATAAGGATACTATAACGTTATTAGATATGGTTGAAGTTAAGGAAGGTGAAGCGGCAACCACTTCTGCAAGTAATGAATATGAAGTATTAGATTATGGTAACGGTTGTATTTGGAACTATTACATTAACAGTTGGACGTATGTAGCGAACACTCAATCTTTTGCCAACCTTTCTCAAATTACCGAAAACAAAAGAGTTTTTGCATATTACGGTGCGAGAGAGAGAATTGACCAAACTTTACTTGCTGAAGCAAGCGCTGCTAATCCAGACGTTGCATTATTCCTTAGTGAAAGATTTGGCTTTACTCAATTAGGTGATTATGGTAGTAATAATGCGAGTATTCATGATTACGTGGCAGGAAATAGAGAATATCACCCTGATATGGAGTATGATGGCTTCAAAGGAATGACGTCATATACGGTTGAAAATACTGCTTGTTTAGATGCAAGAATGATATTTAAAATCAAGATAAATGAAAACTTCACTTACAATACAGGTGACTATGTTATGTTCTACGTTAAGCCTGTTATCCAAACAACAACAACAAACACAACCCTTCAACGCGCAGCGGTTAGATGCAATAATGCGAATACTGGGTATGGTGTTTGGTGTGACAATGAAGAATGGACAAAGGTAGTTTATCCTGCAGAATATTTTGCGAACTCAGATTATTTATCATTTGGGGCATTTGGTACTAGTAATGTAAGTACCGATGTGTACACTTATTATATCTCAAACGTTGTACGTGTATCTGGCGATGAAGTTAAAAACGTTTCCGCTACAGATGTTGAAAGTGACTATACCTACAAAGTAGGTGACGTGACGTTGGTTGGACCAGCAAATAAATATGTTTGGACCAGTAATCCACATGCCACGATAGGTGACTTTGGTAAGAACGTTTATTACGTTCAAGGTAGTTTAATGTATAATGATTTAGAAGGGAAAAATAGCACCTATACATCTTGTATTTTAGGCTTGGAATTTGAAACCGCTTTGTCTGGTAAGGTTTACATGATAGCAAAAGGACTTGCAGTGGACGGGACCCATTCGGCACCAGGGGTGCAAGCGATGGTTGCTAGAGAGCAAGGAACAACTTCTTGGAGAGAAGCAACTAAGGTGAAAAACTTGGATGACGGCTTTGCGATTTGGGCATTCGATTTTGGTGAAAATTCGTATAAATACATTAGATTGTGGGGCTATGGTCAATATTATAGACAAATCGTGATTTCAAGTATCAGCACTACTAATCCTGCGGCATAAAAGGGAAAGACAAGACGTTTGAACAAGATTTTTTTAGATTTTAATAAGTTCACCGCCACTAAAGGTTAGTGGCGGTGATAAAACTATCTATTTGGAGAGAAGATGGAGAATACGAATATCAACAAAAAGAAAAAAGATATGGGGGCAACGGTGTTTTTAGTGACTGTGCTTACGCTTCCGATTATTGCTTTTTTGTTTTTTTACGTTTATATAAACTTTAACTCTATACTTATGGCGTTCCAAGTTCCTCTTTATGACGGACGTGGCGGTTATAAGTGGGGGCTAGATAACTTTGCAAAGGTTTTAAAACAGTTTACTAATACAGAAGAAAATTTGCTTGTATATTTGCGCAATACTTTCTTGTTTTTTGTGCAAGATACATTTATTAATTTACCGTTATCACTAATTATTTGCTATTTTATATACAAAAAAATTGCTTGCCACAAACTTTTGCGTGTTGTTATTTATCTTCCAATAATTATAACTTCAACAATTTTTGCAACGCTTTTTAAAGGGATGATTGAAGCAGGTGGTCCGCTACGTGCTATTGCAGATAAGTTTGGATTTTCAGTTCCAGGCTCTTACGTTTTCAACGAGCAACATGCGCTAAAAACTGTACTCTTTTATTCAATATATGCAAATCTTGGTGCAAGATTTATATTATTCGGCGGTGCGATGAATGCTATTGATCCCAACGTTATTGACGCTGGCAAGATTGATGGCGTTGGGCCGTGGAGAGAACTTGTTTCCATCATTATGCCGATTATTTGGCCAACTTTAGGTACTATGGTGCTACTTGCGTCTGCGGGTGTATTTACTGCAAGTGGTCCGTCGCTTTTATTCGACAAAGGTGAATACGGATCAATGACTATCAGTTACTGGATTTACGATATTACAGCAGGGTCGGGAAGTAGTGGCGAAAGTCACGAACTTGCGTCTGCAATCGGTTTGATTTTTACTATACTTGGTCTACCGATAGTGTTTATCGTTAAAAAGTTAACAGGTATTACGGAGGATAAATAAATGTTAAGAAGAGAATCTATCAAAAGATCTAAAGGTGAGCGCGTTGTCTTTACCGTTGCGTTTATCCTTCTTGCTATCTACGCTTGCTTTATCTTGTATCATTTTTATTTCCTTTTGCAACTTGCAACCAAAGGCGATACCGTTGAATATAACAACGCTATTGATACTAAAACGCTTGCAACTTGGAGTTCAAATTTCACGCTAAGAAATTTCGTGCTTGCATTTGATGCGTTTTCAGACGATTACGGCAACACCTTTATCAGTATGACCTTTAACTCGCTATGGTTTTCTATCGGTAGTGAAGTTATAGTTTTGTTGTTGCAAAGTGCGGTTACTTATGCTATATGCAAGTATGAGTTTAGAGGCAGAATGTTGCTTTATAATCTCGTTCTCGTTAGAATGATGGTGCCTATCGTAGGTACTATGCCGTCTGCTTATAGAGTATACAGTAAATTTGGACTTACTAACTCGCCTTTGATTTTGTTGACGGCTACCGACTGTTTGGGCGGGGGAAACTTCCTTATTCTTTACGCATTCTTTAAAGGTATTTCGTGGGAATATGCGGAGGCTGCATTTATTGACGGTGCAAACCATTTTGACGTTTTCTTTAGGATTATGCTACGTATGGCGTTGCCTGCAATTAGCGTTTTGTTCATAACCGGATTTATTTCTCGTTGGAACGAATATATAAACATAAGCCTTTATATGCACGAGATGCCGACGCTTTCTTACGGATTATACGTTTACGAGCAAAATATGAAATATGCCGGAGGCAATATGCCTGCATACTTTGCCGGCGTTTGTATAGCGGCTATTCCGTGTATCACGTTGTTTATTATTTTCCAAAATTCTATTATGCAAACCGTTCATTTAGGCGGTATAAAAGGTTAATTTTTCTCAATTCATTCACCAGCAATGCATTTTTGCATTGCTGGTTATTATAAATTTTTAATGGGGTTTGATATGGGCGATAAATTTATTAAACCAACTTCTTTGCCGTTTTGGTCTTGGAACGACGACTTGCAAGAAGATAAACTTATAAAACAAATACACGAGATGAAAGAGCAAGGGTACGGCGGTTTTTTTATGCACGCTCGTTCGGGACTTAAAACCGAGTATCTTGGTGAAAAGTGGTTTAGTTGTATACGTGCTTGCTGTGAAGAGGCGAAAAAACTTGGTATGCAAGCGTGGGCTTACGACGAAAACGGTTGGCCGAGTGGTTTCGTTGGTGGCAAACTTTTAGAAACTAAAGAGTTTAGGTTGCATTACCTAAATAGTTCTATAGGCAATTTTGACCAATCTGCACTATATCATTATGAAATTAAAGATGGTGCACTTTTTCGCAACGAAGTTTATTCTAGTGGTGAATTTATTAACGTTTTTGAAAAAGAATCTATTTCTCAGGCAGACGTTTTAGACGATAAGGTTGTTGATGCGTTTATTTGTCAAACTCACGAAAGATATAAAAAAGAGATTAAAAATTTTTCTGATAGTATCGTTGGTTTTTTTACTGATGAACCGCAGTATACTCAATTTTGTCAAACACCGTATAGTAAGGTTTTGCCTACTTATTATCAAGAACAGTACGGCAAATCACTCTTTGACGATTTGGGTTTATTGTTTTACGAGGGCGTTGGATTTGAGAGATTTCGTTATAGATATTATAAATGCTGTCAAGAACTTTTTCTTAAAAATTTTGCAGAGAAAATTTATAATTGGTGTAGCGATAACGGCGTAAAACTTACAGGACACTACGTCGAAGAGCGCACTATGTTTACTCAAATGCTCAACAACTCAGGCATAATGCCGTATTACGAATTTTTGCATATGCCGGGGATTGACTGGCTTTGTAGAAGATATTTACGCGTTAACACTATTCGTCAACTTACAAGTGTTACTGCTCAACTTCAAAAAGAAAGGGCGCTTACCGAAACGTTTGCTATGACTGGTTGGGACGTCACGCCTAAGGAACTTAAAAACATTGCTGATTATCAATATAATTATGGTGTAAACGCAATGTGTCAACATCTCCTTCCGTACTCTGAAAGTGGAGATCGAAAAAATGATTATCCAACACATTTTACGTCCTTTAATGCTTGGATCGATAAGGGCATGCTTGATTTTAACCGCTACTTTGATGCGCTGGGTGAGTGGATTCGTTCATCTAAGGAAGACGTTGACGTCGGCGTGCTTTTTACGATTCGAAGTGCTTACGTCAAATATAATCCTAAGGATTGGAAAAGTTGTGAAGACCTTGACATTAGTTATATTGATAACTGTTGCGAAAACCTAGCAAACCATCACGTTGCTTTCCATATTTTAGATGAAACGTTATTAAGTCGTTATGGTGGTGTAGTAAATGGTAAGATTACGCTTGGTGCTTGTTCATACAAAACCTTGGTTGTACCTAAGGCTATTGTAATTGATAAAACCACCGACGATATATTAAGAGAATTTATTAAGCAGGGGGGAAAGGTGCTTTTGCCTGACGGCAAACCTTCGTTTGTCGGCGGTGAGCCTAACGATTTTGATTATCTAAAATCAAATATTACTTTTGAAGTGATTTTTAACTCTAACGAATATTTTTTGAGTTCGGATTCGGTGCATTTACATACGACGTTACGTACTGTCAATGGTAGAAAATACGTTTTTGCCGTCAATATAGGCGATGAAGAAATAAAAACGAATATCAAAGTTGACGGTTTGTGTTTTAACGGCGTATATAATGTTTTAGACGATAGGGAAGTTTTTGTTGGAAACACCTTCACGATTCCGCCTAAAGAATCGATTATTGCTTGTTTTATGCCTGAAAACGAACGCAAACCAGATAAGTTTGAAACTATTGAAATTGGAAGTTATGATTATGAAATCGTTGATTTTAATAACAATTATTTAGCACTTGATTTTGCAAGTCTTTCTTACGACGGTGTTAACTATGAAAATAAACTACCCGTCGTTGGAATATTTAGGCGGTTACTTGAAGAACGTTACGAGGGTAAGGTTTATCTTAAGTATAATTTTACGGTTAAAGAGCGTGTAAACAATGCGTCTATTATGATAGAAGACACTGAAAAAATAACCGCAACATTAAATGGAAAACCACTCGTATTTGACGGCGTTTCTTCGCTTAATGAAATTTATAAAACTGCGTTGGTTTCAGATAAAATTTTAATCGGTGAAAATCAATTTGTAGTTGAATACTATTTTCACCAGCCTGAAAACGTATATTTTGTTTTGTTTGGCGAGAACGTTTCAGAAAGTTTGAGAAACTGTATGACTTACGAAACTATGATTACCATACCGTATCTTTGTGGTAAATTTGGCGTGTATTCAAATAACTTTAGTGACTCAGACACAGACGGTGTTGTTTATGCTCAAAGTTTTTACGTTGATAAAGCACCTAAATCGGCAAGAAATTTAGTGGAGCAAGGATTTGCTTTCTTTGCAGGGAACGTTACGTTAAAACGTAAATTTTGGGCTAATGACGGATTGGTAAAACTTAAACTTAACGGCAGATTCCATATAGCAGAGATAAATATTAACGGTCGATATGTAGGTAAGGTTATGTTTACTGACGAAATAGATGTTTCCGAGTTTGTTACAATTGGTGAAAACTTGCTTGAAATCAAGTTGTATTCCGGTAACCGTAATCTTTTAGGTCCGCACCACGTCGTTGGCAAAGATTTGGATACTGAAGTAATTCCAGCCTCGTTTGATTTTTCGGATACTTGGAAAGGAAATTCCAGCACTGATTTTACTGAAAGATATTCTTTTTCTAAATTTGGATTGTTCGATAAATAAGTTTAAGGAGTGGTTATGAGTAATAAACCTTATGATAAATCTGAAATAAGTTGTGCTTTCGGGCATTTTGATTGTAATCAAACTGCTGGCTATACAATAACTAATGCGGATGGATTAAGTGCGCCGTGGTACTATATATATCAAAATAGGAAAATTCTTTTATACGTTGATCAAAATGGACCTGTTAAAATTCAGCATAATCCGCCGTCAGGTATTCTTTTGTGCAAAAGGGAATTAGGTGAAAATCAAAGCAAATGGCAAGTTTGGGTACAAGCTGATAAATTAAACGAGGGAGTGCCTGTTAGTGCTTTTGGTAAGCCAACTTTGCGCCACGACCTTAAAAAACCGAAATATACCGTTCAGTGGTTGCCAGAAAAGGCTGTTTATAAATCAGAGTATGAAAACGTTGATGTTGTAAGCGAACTTATTGTTCCCGTCGATAAGGCAACGGTGGTGATGAAAACTACTATCGTTAACAAAAGTAATGAAAATATGACGTTTAACGTTATACCATCACTTTTTCCTTACGTGAATATGCCACAAATGGTTGCGTGGGATTTGCCCGAATGGTATCTTAAAACGTCTTCAATGAAAAACGGTAGAGCGTTTACTATTCACGGGCAAATGTCTGATCCTGGTATGGATATAAATAAATATCATTCGGTTACGTTTAACGTTGATTATGATGAGAATGCCGATTTTGAACTAAATATGAGTAAATTTACCGGGTCGGGTAACTTTTTTGCTCCAAATTCTGTAATTGATAATTTGCCCTTTGAGCAAAATATGGTAAATAATGAAAATTTAACCTATTCTGAAAAGCAAGCGGTTTGGGCTGTTAAATACGTTAAAAACGTAAAGGCTGGCGACAGCGTAACTTTTACACAGGTTTTAACTGTTCAAAATTCTCACGTTTTTGATCAATCGGAAAACGATTACGAATTAAATTATTTTGATAAGGTCCATTATGAAAATTGCATTGAGAAGTCTAAGCAGTTTTATGATGATTTGTTTTCAAAACGCTCAATAATTACTAATAATCAGTTGTACAATGATTTTATAAATTATTTTGCGCCGTTACAGATGTATTGGGTTGGATCGCTGGACAGAGGTTGGCCTTCTTCTATGCGTGGTACTCGTGATGCTAGTCAAGATTTTGTAGGGCTAGTACCATTAAATCACGAATGGGTAAAAACTACTATTTTGCAACTTCTTGAGCATCAAAGAACTGACGGCTGGTTTCCTCGCCAAATAAGCACTATTTCAAGACAAGCACCGCACGATATGCGTAATTTTTGTGATGGTGGCGCATTTTTCCTTGAACTTTTATATGAGTATTTGACCTTTACAAGAGATTGCGATCTTTTAAGTGAGAGCGTCGTTTGGCTTGACTCTGACAAAAAAAATAGTGTTTTTGAACATGTTGTAAAATGTGTTAATTACTATTTAAGTGCAGAAAATATTGGTGAACACGGCTTGTGTAAGGCTTGGCATGGCGACTGGTGGGACGTACTTGACCATGTTGGGTCTGACGGTAGGGGTGAAACGGTTACCGTTACGGAACAAATGGTGTTAAATCTAAGATATTTGACGGAAATTGTTTCTTGGCTTATAAAGATAGGAAAACTTGATAATTCATATTTAAAATTAGTAGACGATTATTCTACAGCCCGTCAAAAGTTCATTAACGCCTTAAAAGAAAACGCATATAATCCAAGCGGGTATTTTAACGGGTATTTTAACGATAATGGTGAATGGCTGTTTTCGGATAATGATCCAGACGGTGAGAAACGATTGTATTTGGTAAGCAACGCTTGGGGAATAATTAGTGGTGTTGCTGATAAAGAAATGAAAGACAGCGTTTTGAAAAATATCGATGAGATAAATTTCGGAAGATTGGGTTATAACACCTATGGACCTAAATTTAGGAAAATCATAGACAAAGCTGGCAGAGTAGGGAATGGTGCTATTTCTCAAGTTTGCCCTTACAACCACGCACAAAGTTTTTTAGTTCGTGCATGCTGTGTTGCTGGCGATTCGGAAAGAGCATATAAAGCAACGCGCTACATCCTTCCGATAGAACAAGAATATGCACCCGTTGAAAAAACTTACGCGCCACCGTTCTGTATTGCAAACGCTTATAGCAATAGCGAAATAAATTTACATAGAGTGGAGTTGCAATTTTTATCCGGTACGGTGTCGTACGTGTTAAGAAATGTTTATTCGTATTTTTTTGGCATAACTTTCTCGTTTGACGGTTTAACGATTAAGCATTGCGTTCCGAAAGAATTTGATAATTGTTCTGCGCATTTTGAATATTTAGGTAAAAAATTTAAGTTGATATTTAAAAGAACGAACAAACAAGAAAAAACGGTTAGACTAAACGGATGTTTATGGAATAAAACTGCTTTTTGCGAAGAGCGCGAAAAATTTTTCCCGTTCTTTGCCGACGAAGATATGAAGAACAAAAATATTATTGAAATAGAGTATTGATTATGAATAGTAAAACAGAAATTTACCAACTTTGCCCGCATAGTGGTTATCTTATGCACTCTTATTTAATAAAAACACCAAATAATAAAATAATTATAATTGATGGTGGAAATAATTACTACATGGAAAAAATGTATTTACCACACGCAATAAGAGCTGTTTTGGGCTTGAAAGAAAATGAGTATTTTGAAATTGAAGCCTTGTTTTTGTCGCACGGGCATATTGATCATTATGGTGAATTTATAATGATGATGAAAGAATACGACCAGAATTCTAACTATAAAATTAATAATTTTTATTTTGATTTTCCTGATTTTGAAAATAGTAACTATGATAAAAGTGATTACTCTTTAGAAAATCTTGCTCTATTAAAAGATGCGTTTGATATTTATATGAAAGTTAATAATATCAAGGTTGAAGGACGGTATTTTGATGCGCTTAATGGTGCTATAATCAATAAGAAAGCAGTTGAAAAGGGCTTGTCCTTCAATATTGATGGGGTTATATTTGATATTCTTCAAACTTGGGACGATAATGACGATATGATTAATGGCAATTCTCTTATCATGAAGGTGTATGAAGAACATAAAAAAGGAAGAAAATGCTTGTTCTTAAACGATGCAAGTGTTGGGGCTGGGAAGAGATTGCTTAATACCTGTAAGGATAAGTTGAAAAGTGACATAGTACAAATATCACACCACGGGCAAGCAGGTGTTGATAAAGAAGTTTATTTTGCGATTGACGCAACCGTTAGATTGTGGCCAACCACTATTTGGTTATGGAAAGACCACAAAATTTGGAATGTAGATGAAACTAGAGGTTGGTTTGGTATAGAAGAGAATAATTATACCGAAAACGATATTTTAGCATGTAATTATAAGGAGTATCCTAAAGATTACACTTCAGTTTCAGATTGGAAGAGTTGTGTTGATTTTATGAAAATCTCTTTGTAGAAAAATATATTAAATTTGATATGTACCCAAAAGTTCAGGCGAAAAATTAAATATATTGAAAATGAGTTCGGTATTTTACTGGACTCATTTTCAATTTTAAAGATATTCTTTCATTGTTGTAATAGTTAATGTATTCGTGTAGTTTTTGGATGAAAGCGTTAACGCTTTCAAATTTTTCGCCGTAATACATTTCTACTTTGAGCCTACCAAAAAAGTTTTCCATTACGCTGATATCTAAACAGTTTCCTTTCCTTGACATACTTTGCTTTACGTTATGTTCTTTAAGTAGGCGTTGAAACTCTTTCATTTGGTATTGCCAACCTTGGTCAGAGTGTAGTAATGGCGTTGCCGTTTTAGGTAGTTTTTCAAACAAGCCTTTAAGCATTTCTCTTGTTTGCCAAAAGTTAGGACTTGTAGAGATAGAATAACTTAATATCTCGTTGTTAAACATATCTAATACGGGAGATAAATACACCTTTTCATTACATACGTTAA
>SVHN01000017.1 GCA_015055805.1 Clostridiales bacterium | reverse complement strand
ATATAAGTATTTAATTGAAAGTGGTTATAACTGCTTATTTAACCCCATTAAATACACCAATAATTAAAGATTAAATGTTATTTATAGAAAGTGTTATTAAAATATGATTTTTTCTTTTTATCTATGAATCCATAACACCTAAATTTCTCCAATCATTTCTAATAAATAACATTATATCTATAAGGTCTGTTTCTTTAATGAAGAACGGACCTTTTTTACGAAAAACATTAACAAAACCTATCTTATTTCCCTACGATTTTTAGTGTTTTCTCTTATAATTATATAAAAATCACACTATACTATGATTTTTTAAGTCGTACCACTTCTACACAAAAAATATATTACAGTTAATATACAAGAGAAAAAATCAAGGAGATATACTATGAGTAAACACAAAAATAAAAACTGTTATCCAAGATATAACAAGTTGGGAGAAATCATTTCTTATAGATTTTTTTATAGTGGTAAAGATTTCTATACAGGTGAACTTAAACAATACACTAAAACTTGGAAAGTTCCAAAGGGTTTAACTAATAAAGAAATTGAAATTGAAAGAAAAAAGGTTGAATTTGAATTTTATAAAGAGTGTGAAAAGAAATCATTAGGTACTTATATCCAAGAAAATAATATTACCTTTGGGGAATTTTCTAAACAATGGTTAGAAAGAATATTAAAAAGAAATGAAGATAGTTATTCTTATTATGTTCAAGCCGAAAATTCATTAAAGATTATCAATCAATATTTTGGTAATTATCTCTTAAAACAAATATCCCCTTTAATGATACAAAAATTTTATGATTATCTTTGTGATAGAACTTATATTAAAGAAACTATAACAGTCAAAAAATCTATAGAGGAACTTATCACAAAAAACAACCTTAATAAAACCCAAACCGCAGAAGATTGTGGCATCAATAGATTAACTTTAAGAATCGCATCAAAAATAGGTAATCAAGTTAGTTTAGAAACTGCTCGCTCTATATCAAGATATTTTAATGTTCCACTTACTCAATACTTTAATGTAGAGAAGAAAGAAGTTAAATATTCAAAAGCCACCAATTCAGGTATAAGAACAATTTTAGTAGTTATATTAGGTGAAGCCAAACGACAACAACTTATAGAACATAACTACGCTTCAAAAGATTATACAAGGGCAATAACAGGTACTACCAAACAAAAAGAAATTTTTAATGAAGAAGAATCAAAAGAATTTGTTAGAGCAGTATTAAATGAAACTGATTTGAAAAGAAAAACTGTTTTTGCTCTCTTAATATTTTTAGGGTTAAGAAAGGGTGAAATTTGTGGTTTAAGTTGGGAAGATATTGATTTTAATAAAAACACCTTAACAGTAAATCATAACACCCTATATTATAAACAATTTGGTATAGTTACCAAGAAACCCAAAACCAAAACTTCTAATAGAACAATAACATTACCCAATCAATTAGTAGTTATCTTGAAAGAGTATAAACAATGGTATGAAGAACAAAAACAAAATTATGGGGATTTATGGGCTTACACAAATTATTTATTCTTACAAGATAATGGAAAGATTATTAACCCTTGTACTATAAATTCTTGGTTAAAGAAATTTAATATAAAAAATGGGTTAAAACCTATTCCACCCCACTCATTACGACATACTTGTATTACTATGCAACTAAACGCAAGAATACCTATTAAAGTGGTTTCAACAAGAGCAGGACACTCTAACGAAAAAATTACACTGGGGATTTACACTCATACATTACAATCACAAGATATTCAAGCGGCGGAAATATACAACAATTATTTATTAACTTTTTGACACTCCACTCAAAATAAACTCACAATAAATATAAAAAAAGGGATATAAGTAATGAAATCCACGGACAACAATACTTTTAGAAGTGATACTGAATTTAGAAAAGACTTAATAAGAATATTCAAAAAAACTTTTGAAGAAAAGTTACCCGACTTTTTAGAGTATTGTATTCACACTAATAATGCAAGTCCAATAATGGAAATCTTTTATATAATGACTATGAATAGGTTTAATAAAGAATAATTGTTGTAGAGTATAAGGAAAGACCTTACCAAATTAGGTAAGGTCTTTTAATTTGGAGCTACTGGCCGGACTTGAACCGGCGACCTGCTGATTACGAATCAGCTGCTCTACCGACTGAGCCACAGTAGCATTTTTATTGAGTTTTTACAGGTTTTTTTACAACTTTTTTACAGGTTTTTTTGATAAGGGGCTAAAATCAGGTATTTTTGATTGTTTTTATATGTTTTTAACCGTTTTTCAATGGTTAAGTATATAATTACGAATCAGCTGCTCTACCGACTGAGCCACACCAGCATTAATTATTTAATTTACTTTCTTCTTGCTACAAACTTGATAAAAATATTTAATTAAGCGACTTGATTTCTCAAATCGCTTAATCATATTATCATAAAACTTAAAAAATATCAACGATTTTTAAGCGGTTAAAAAAATTTTATCAAAATTTGCTAAACTATGCTTTATAAAGCTACTATTTTAATAACTGCTTTATTTTTTTCGCGTATTCTTTTCCTAACTCGTAACCGCTTTTTATTGCGTTATCAATTCCGCTAAGTTTATACTGGCTCATATCCCCTAAGTCGGGTGTTAAATAAAGGTCGGGTTTTTGCGCCATAACCTTATACTTCGTAAGTTCGGCATCATAAATTTCACCGACTCTCATCATTAGCGAAACTATATGATGTTTTTTCACCGTCGGGCGGATATCCCCTAAAACGTCTACGGCAACCACTACGTCTGCGCCCATTTCACGCACTTCTTCTATCGGTAATCTTGTATTGACGCCACCGTCAACTAGTGACATATCACCTATTTGAACGGGTTTAAATATGCCGGGGATTGACGAGCTTGCGCTTACGCCGTCAAGAAGAAGTTCGTCGCCTAAAAACACCTTGGTTTTGCCCGTTAAAATATCAACAGCCACACAGCGGAAAGGAATTTTCGTTTGGTTAAAGGTATAATTTTTAAGGTACTTTTTAAGTTTAGTTCGCATTTTTTTAGAACGCAACAGAGCGGCGTTACCAAACGGATTCATAGAGATATCTAAAAGTTCAGAGAGTTTTAATTCCCCTACTTCCTTTTCCATTTGATCGGGCGTAAGTCCCACCGCATAACAACCGCCAACAACCGAACCCATAGACGATCCGGTTATATAGTCGGGTTTTATACCTGTTTCTTCGAGTGCCCTTATAAAGCCTATATGCGCGACGCCACGGCTACCGCCTGCGCCAAGTACTAAACCTAATTTTTTTGACATTTATTCTCCTTTTAGTCAGTTATATCAAATCCTCTACCTTTAAGCCAAGTTATAGACAAATCAAGCCACGGCTGAATACTCTCGTTTACCGTATTAACCTCTTTTGTGCCGAGTGATAAACCATGATGTCCATTTTCAAACATGTGGAATTCGAACGGTACGCCGGCCGCCTTGTACGCCTTTGCTATTTCAAACGCGTTGTCGCTTGGAACTACTTGGTCGTTAAGCGTGCCCCAAATAAATGCAGGCGGTGAATTTTTATCGACGTTTCTCTCGATAGAAATTCTATTTATTACCGACTGATCACCACCACTAAGATTGTTAATTGAACCTACGTGCGGATTTACGAACGAACTTATAACTGGATAGGATAAAATCACCGCATTTGGCGCAAGATTTTCCGCCTTTTCTTTGAGCGCAGCTTTAACTTCTTTCTCTTCGGTCATGGTTGCAAGCATACCGCAAAGATGTCCGCCAGCCGAAAAGCCTACAGCCGCAATCTTATCGCTAATAATGCTAAGTTCTTCAGCGTTTTCCTTTATATAAGCCATTGCCATACACGCTTCTATTAACTGTGCAGGGAAATGCACGGGTTTAACCGAATAGTTAAGTGTAAAGGTATTATACCCTTTATTTAAATAATAAAACGCTATGCAATCTTTTTCTCTGTCGGAAACTGAACCATATCCGCCACCAGCGATAACCAACATTGCAGGACGCTTTCTGTTGGGGCAATAGCCGAATTTATCGTAAGCTATAACTTCAAGTATTGCTTTTGCGCCCTCGGGCTTAACTAAGCCGTAATATTCATATAAATCTACCGTTTTATTAATCATAATTTTCTCCTTTTAAGATGCTAAAATTATTGTAGCACACATTATTTTTAAATTCAAGCGTAAGAGTTGAAATTTTATTTTTTATTTGTTATAATCTTTTTATGGGATATCATATAGACACAGGTTTAATTAAAGACAAATTTAAAGTTGACTGCGAATGTCCGTTGTGCGAAATTCAACAGATTGTTGAAGAACAGTTTTTGCACGAATTTTTAAACGACGCCGTCATGGAAGACAATTCGCGTATAAGAGTAGGTAAGTACGGTTTTTGCGCAAAGCATTTCGACATGCTTTTTTCTCGCCAAAACAAACTTTCCGTCGCCCTTCAAATAGGCACTAGGGTTGACGTTTTATCCAAATATCTTGACGAACTATCGAGTGCAAAGGACGCAAAAAAGATTGCTAACGCATTATCGGACGCGCAAAAAAGTTGCGTTATTTGTTCTTTAACCGAAGAGAGCATGGTTAAATATTATAAGACCATTGCTCAAATGTTTGAGCGTGAAAAAACCTTTTATAAAACGCTTATCAGTTCAAAAGGGTTTTGCTTGCACCACTATTCCGAACTACTTAGGTATTCAAACTCTGCTGGGTTTATGAAAAACGAATACGTAAAAATTTTGAGCGGGGTTCAAAAACGCAACGTCGAACGCCTTAAAGGCGAACTCAAAGATTTCTGCGATAAACACGATTACCGCAACGCATTAAAACCTTTGGGCACGGCGGAAACTGCTCTTCCCCGTATGCGTGAAAAACTCTACGGCAAAAAATATGATTAGAAGATTAACTAAATATTTGACAAGGGTTTTAGAAAATGCTAAAATGTATTTATTCCGTGAGGGAGTAGTAACCGCAAAGTTTTGCGGAGCAAGTCAACATCCTGACCGTTAAAAGTCTGGCTTGTTTTAAATTACGAGACTTACGTATAACTTAGGCTATACGGGGTTAAAAAAGCTAAAAAGTTTATCCGAGTGTAGCTAGTTTACACTCGGTTTTTTTATAAGGATAAATAATACGTCATAATACATAATATATAAAGGAGGTAAAATATGGCGGTTCATAGTGAAAACGCGCAGAGCGTTTTAGATCAGCTTAACACCAACGTTGAACTTGGCTTAACTTCAAAGCAAGTTGAAGACAAGCGAAAAGAGTTTGGTGAAAACAAGCTGAAAGAAAAAAAGAAGAAAGGTAACTTTCAAAGATTTTTAGAGCAGTTTAAGGACGTTATGATAATAATCCTATTGCTTGCAGCGGTTGTTTCTTTCGTGATTGCTTGCATTGAGAAAAACCCCAGAGAGTTCTTTGAGCCTGCGCTTATACTATTAATAGTAGTGTTAAACGCGCTTATGGGTGTAATTCAGGAAAGCAAGGCGGAAAAAGCGCTTGATGCACTTAAAAACATGTCCGCTCCGCATGCAAGGGTTATCCGTGACGGCAAAGAACATATTATTAATGCAGCAGATCTCGTCCCCGGCGATATTATTCTTTTAGAGGCAGGCGACTTCGTTCCTGCTGATGCAAGACTTATTCGCAGTGTAAGCTTAAAGAGCGAAGAATCGGCGTTGACTGGTGAATCAGTTCCGTCTGAAAAAGATGCTACCGCCGTTATAAAAGAGAACGCGCCTATCGGTGACAGACACAATATGGTTTTCTCGGGTTGCAGTATAACTTACGGAACGGCTGTTGCAGTCGTTACGGCAACCGGTATGAATACCGAAATGGGTAAGATTGCAAACCTTTTATCGGACGAAAGCGAAACTCAAACCCCTTTGCAACAAAAACTTGCAAAGCTCGGCAAATACCTAGGGTTCGTTGCGCTCGGCGCGTGCGCTATAATATTTGTTATAGGTCTAGTTAGCAAAATGCCGCCACTAGAAATATTTATGACGGCAGTATCGCTTGCGGTATCGGCAATCCCCGAGGGATTACCTGCGATAGTTACTATCGTTCTTTCAATAGGCGTTCAACGCATGGTTAAAAAGAACGCTATTATAAGAAGATTACCTGCGGTTGAAACGCTGGGTAGCGCGTCTATTATCTGTTCGGATAAAACGGGTACGCTTACAATGAACCGTATGACCTTGGTTAAAACCTACGTTGACGGTGAAGACGACGTGGATTCGGTTACCGACAACTGTTCCGAGTCAGCAAAAAAACTTTTATCGTACGGTACGCTGTGCTGTGACGGTTCAGTAACGTTTGAAGACGGCAAGGAAGTTCATATAGGCGACCCGACTGAAACGGCTATCGTTTTAGCAGCGCACAAAAACGGTTTTGAAAAAGATAAACTCAATGCAGATTTCCCCCGTCTTGGTGAAATTCCGTTCGATTCCGACAGAAAACTTATGACCACCGTAAACCTTATCGACGGCAAAAAAGTGGTTATCGTAAAAGGCGCGTTCGACGTTATGGCAGAGCGTTGCGCTAGCGGTGATATCGAAAAGGCGCGCGTGACCTGCGACAAGATGAGCGCAGACGCTCTACGCGTTCTTGCGGTAGGTTATAAAGTAATCGACCAACTTCCCGAAACCTTGACTAGCGAAGAGTTAGAAAACGGTCTTACCTTTATGGGACTTGTCGGTATGATCGACCCGCCGCGCCCAGAGGCAAAAGATGCGGTTAAGGTATGCAGAGAGGCTGGTATTAAACCTATAATGATTACCGGTGACCATATCGTTACGGCATCAGCTATCGCAAAAGAACTCGGAATCTTACTTGACGGCGATAAGGCTATAACAGGTCAAGAACTTGACCGTATGAACGACGAACAACTAGATGCTGAGATTGAAAACATTTCGGTATACGCAAGAGTTTCGCCCGAAAACAAGATTAGAATAGTCAAAGCTTGGCAAAAGAAAGGTCAAGTCGTTTCTATGACAGGTGACGGTGTAAACGACGCGCCTGCGCTTAAAGCCGCTGATATCGGTTGCGCTATGGGTATAACCGGTACGGACGTTGCTAAGGGCGCGGCTGATATGACACTTACCGACGACAACTTTGCAACCATAGTTCACGCCGTAAAAGAAGGTCGCGGAATTTACGCCAACATCAAAAAGGTCGTTATGTTCCTGCTCGGCACTAACATAGGTGAAATTATAGTCGTGTTCTTCGCTATGCTCTTATGGCAACAAACACCACTACTTTCTATGCAACTGCTCATGATCAACTTAGTTACCGATAGTTTACCAGCTATTGCGCTTGGCATGGAAGCGGTTGAAAGCGACGTTATGAAGAGAAAACCCAAACCCAAGAACGAAGGTATATTTGCAAACGGTATGGGCACGAGAGTAGTTCTGCAAGGACTTATGTTTGGTCTTCTATCCTTGATTGCGTTCAAGGTAGGCGAAATTTACACGGGAACACTTGAAGGCGGTCAAACCACGGCGTTTATGACCTTGGCGTTATCGCAAGTAGTTCAAGCGTTCAACGTGCGTTCAGACCACTCGTTATTTAAGATCGGACCTTTCACCAACCATAAACTTAACTGGGCGGCTTTAGCGTCCGTATCGCTCGTAGCAATCGTTATGTTCACACCTGCGCGCATTGCGTTTGAACTTACCGTTCTACCATGGCAGATGTACGTTCTCGGCTTAGGATTATCGCTCTTCCCCTTGCTTGCAATGGAAGTATCCAAAGCCATCGGACTTATAAAAGCGCATCACCATCATTAATGTTTAACCATATAAAAATCGGAGTTCAACTGAACTCCGATTTTTGCTTGTTTAGAATAGATTCTTCGATAGTCCGTCAAAGACAGCCTGTCTCAGAATGACGAGTATATGTGTTCCATCATGTTGAGCAAGGCTCTCATTGACCGTCTTCCGAAATATCACTTTCGTTCGGCTCTTCTGCCGTTTTAGAAGCGGCTATCGCTTGTTCGATTGCCGAAAAGATAGTGTCTTTCCCCAGTCCGTTTTCTGCGGACGACGCTATGATATCTGCTACCCCGACTCTTAAATCGGTTGCTATTTCCTTTATTCTCGGCTTAACCTTTGTTTTAGGAAGTTTATCCGCTTTGGTGGCTACGAGCGTAAATGGCAAGGCGTAATGATAGAGATAGTTTATCATCATTTTATCGTCTGACGTGGGATCGTGGCGAATATCTACGAGCGACAGCACTAACGAGATTTTTTCGGTGGCTAAAAAGCTTTCCAAAAGTTCGCCCCACTTTTTCTTTTCTTCCTTGCTAACCTTTGCAAAGCCGTAACCCGGAAGATCTGCAAGCACGAATTCACCAAAGTCAAAATAGTTTATAAGCCTAGTTCTACCCGGTGTTACCGAAGTCTTAGCAAGTTTTTTTCTGTTGGCAAGCATGTTTATAAGCGAACTTTTGCCTACGTTAGATTTTCCTGAGATAGCAATAATAGGCTTGTCGGTTTTATAAAACTTATCCTTACTTGCAACGCTTGTTATAAAGCTTGCCTCTTTAATCTTCATATCTGCTCCTTAAAACTTTATTGCGCGTTTGAACACTTCTTCCACGCTTTCTGCCGTTATAAAGTTTATATCCTTTCGTATTTCTTCGGGTATTTCCGAAACGTCTTTCTTGTTGGCTTTAGGGATAATGACGTCTTTTATTCCCTGTCTATACGCCGCAAGTGCCTTTTCTTTAAGGCCGCCGATAGGCAACACCTTGCCCCTAAGGGTAATCTCACCCGTCATAGCGACGCTTCTTTTTACAGGCTTATCAATAAACGCTGAAAGTATTGCAGTTGCCATAGTTATACCCGCGCTCGGTCCGTCCTTTGGCGTTGCGCCTTCGGGGACGTGGACGTGAATATCCGTCTTTTCAAACCGTTCTTCGTCAATGCCATAATCTTTTGCGTGCGCCCTAATATAACTTATAGCCGCCCTTGCAGATTCCTTCATAACGTCGCCGAGTTTACCCGTAAGAAGTATTTCGCCCTTGCCGCGCATAAGACTAACTTCAATCGTGAGCGTCGTTCCACCCACGCTAGTCCAGGCTAGTCCCGTACACGCGCCTACTTCGTCAGCCTTGTTGACGTCGTCTTTTAAATATTTTCTAACACCTAGATATTTTTCTACGTCGCTACCCTTAACCGTTTGCTTTCTCGTCCTTGGATTTTCCGCTACCTTAGTGGCTATCTTTCTAACGACGCTGCCGATTTCTCTTTCAAGATTTCTTACGCCTGCTTCCATGGTGTAGCCTGTTATTATTTCTTTTATTGCCTCGTCTGTAAGTTCGGCTTTTTTATCGGTAAGTCCGTTCTGTTTTAACTGCTTGGGTATTAAATATTGCTTAGCAATCTGCAACTTTTCTTCGTTAGTGTAGCCGTGCAATTCTATTACTTCCATTCTGTCAAGCAACGGATAAGGTATGGTATCGATAGAGTTTGCCGTTGTTATAAACATAACCTTTGATAGGTCGAACGGCACTTCCAAATACCTATCGCGGAAGGTAACGTTTTGTTCGGGGTCAAGCACTTCTAAAAGCGCGCTTGCAGGATCGCCGTGAATATCGGAAGATAGTTTGTCTATCTCGTCAAGCAAGAACACGGGGTTATTAGACCCTGCGTTTTTAAGCCCGTAAATAATTCTGCCGGGCATTGCGCCGACGTAAGTTTTTCTATGCCCCCTTATCTCGGCTTCGTCCTTAACGCCGCCAAGGCTCATTCTTACGAACTTTCTGTTGAGTGCCCTTGCAATCGAAGTTGCAACCGACGTTTTACCCACTCCGGGTGGGCCGACGAAACACAGTATCGGACCTTTTATGGCTTTGGTTAGTTGAAGTACGGCAAGGTATTCTACAATCCTCTGCTTTACCTTTTCTAAGCCAAAATGGTCTTTATCTAGTATTTCTTTTGCGAGTTTTAGGTCTTCGGTATCGGTTGTGCTGACACCAAAAGGTAATTCTTTTATCCAGTCAAGGTAGTTCAGTATGATTGAATAATCGGGTGATGACGGATTGATTTTATCCAGTCGTTTTATCTCTTTTAACGCCTTTTCTTCAATGTCTTTGGGCAAGTTTTTCTCTTTTATCTGGTTTGCTAGTTCGTCGCCCTCTTCGGGGTCGTCACCGAGTTCCGAGTGGATTGCTTTTAACTGTTCTCTTAAATAAAACTCTTTCTGGCTCTTGTCGATACTTTGGCGGACTTTGCCCGTTATTTTGCGTTCGATACGCAAGATTTCAAGTTCTTTTAAGAAAAGTTTTTCAAACGCCGATAATCTTGCGATAGTGTCGTCGGTTTCCAAAATATTCTGGACTTCCGCTTCCTTAAAGTTTACGATTGATATGGCGTTATCAACAAATTCGTTGGGGTTTTTTATCTCGGTTATAGTGCTGAGCATTTCCTTAGACACGCGCTTGTCTGCCAAAGAATACTCGTAGAACGCGTTCTTAGCTACCCTAAAATACGCCTCTAACTTAACGGGGTCGTTCTCTTCTATATAGTCACACTCTCTAACCCTTACGGCAAAGTAGCCCTTTTCTTCCTTAAACTCTTCTATCTTTGCCCTTTTAAGTGCTTCTACGCTAACTTTTAAGTTTCCGCTGTTCTGAATTTTAATGACCTGTTTAATGCGTGCGATAACGCCCACCGAACAAATCTCGGTGGTCTTGGGTGAGTCTATAAACGCATTTTTTTGCGCCGCTATAAATATCTCTGAATTATCAGCAACGGCTTTGTTTACCGCAGCAACCGATATGTTTCTGCCCACGTCAAAGTTTAAAAAGGTCTTGGGGAAAAGCACCTTTCCGCGCAACGCGATAAGTGGCATTTCCTTGCTTTCTTTCTCTTTGGTAATTTCGTAAATTATGTCTTTGTCTTCCATTTTCTATCCTTTCTTATGTACGATTAGTCGTTTAAACAATATTTTTCTAACAGATATTTTACAGGCTTTTCCTTGAACGGAACTGTAATTTCCTTTGCAACCGCCTTTAATTCTTCTCTTCCGTCCCCTACGGCAACGCCGTGCCACTCACCGCGAACGAGTTCTATATCGTTGGTGCTATCACCTACGGCAAGCACTTCTTTAAGCGGTACACCGTACTTTTCGGCAAGATACTTTACGGCAACGCCTTTACTGCAATCGGGATTAATCGCCTCTAATAAAAACTTTGCGCCGCTGTTAAAATACACGCCTTTACCCTTGTACTTTTGGTTCATTAAGTCCGCCGCGCGATTAATCTCAGCGTCGTCACCAAGCCAGCAAATCTTGCACACCTTTCCGCTAAGATTACCGAGTAGGTCTTCAGCCTTTGCTATCTTGCCTTTAAGCCTTATAGCATTTAGATAACCTTTAGCATGTTCACTCATTTGCTCAAAATACACGTCGTCTTCAACGAACATTACAGGTTCAAAACCCCACGGGCGCATTTCTCTTATAATATTAAGCGCAAACTCTACGTCAAGTCCGCCGTCGAAAAGTCTTTTTCCACTTTCGATATCGCTTATCCTTGCGCCTTGGAAAGACACGACCAAACCTTTTAGGTTCTGCTCTCTAAGTATGGTTGATATCGACGAAGTTTCTCTGCCCGAACAAACGACAAATATACCGCCCTTGTCGGTAAACGCGTTTATTGCCGCTAAGGTTTCAGAGTCGATATCATTGGTCGCCGAACTTCCAAGCGTTCCGTCGTAGTCGCTTATAAAAAGTCTGTATTTCATTTAAGTCCTTCCTCTTTTAACTTTTGTATTATTAGTTTTGCCTGTTTTTCACCTATGCCGTCAACCGTTTTAAGTTGGTCTTCGGTTGCGTTAATTATTCCGCCAAGGTCTTTGAATTTATCAAGCAACGCGCGTTTTTTAACCTTGCCTAAGCCATAAATCCTGTCTAAAACCGAACTGAGTGCACGTTTCCCCCTAAGTGTTCTGTGGTAGGTTATAGCAAACCTATGCGCCTCATCACGAATACGCTGCAACATTTTAAGGCAGTAATCACGCTTTTCTAATATTATAGGCGAACTTTCTCCCACCTTAAATATCTCTTCTTCCCTTTCGGCAAGCGCGATAAGGTCGATATCGGTTATACCTTTCTCGTCGAACACTTCCCTTACGCTAGATAACTGTCCTTTACCACCGTCGATTATTATTAGGTCGGGCTTTGGAAACTTTTCGGGGTCGGTGGTAAGCCTATCAAGTCTACGGCGCATCATTTCTTGATGACTTCTATAATCGTCTGCGCCCTCAAAGGTCTTTATCTTAAACCTGCGGTAAGAATCTCTGTCCGCCTCACCGTCAATAAATACGACCATACTTCCGACCTTATCCACGCCGCTGACGTTAGAGATATCGTAACATTCCATGCGGTGGGGATAGTTGGTTAGATTAAGCTTTTCTTTTAACGCCGCGCAAGCGGTTACCGTCATATCTGTCTTGTGCTTGATTTTATCAACGGCAGTACCAAGATGTTCTTCTGCGTTTACACCTGCCATGTCAACGAGCTGTCGCCTTACACCCTGCTTGACGCAGAGTATGGTAATGCTTTTTTGGTAGTTATCCTTGATATACTTTTCAATGACGCTTGCATCGGGTAGTTCTTCTTCAAGCACTATCTCGTCGGGAATATCCGAATCTTTTTTATAGTATCTTAAAATGAACTCTGAAAGAGCGTCCGCGTCGGATAGTGCCGCGCTTTCAAACGAAAAGTTTTTGCCACCGAGCATTCTGCCGTTGCGCACGAAAAGAATATTTACGGTTGAATATATGCCGTTTGCACGGTAGGCAATGACGTCAGCGTTTAGGAATTTATTGAGCGCGGTTATTCGTTTAAGTTTAATTTTTTCTAAGCCTTTAAGGCTTTCTCTGTATTTAAGGGCAAGTTCAAACTCTTCACGCTCACTTGCCTCGACCATCTTTGCGGTAAGAAGTTTTTCGGTGTCTTGGGTATCACCGCTTAAAAAATCTACCGCGCGCATAACGCGTTCTCTATATTCGGTGATGCTTTCTAGCCCCGCACAGGGCGCAGAACATTTTTTGATGTGATAGTTTAGGCAAGGTTTAATCTTCTTTTCGGGGTTTAACGCCTTGTCGCAAGGTCGAACGCCGAAAACAAGGTTTACAGTTTCAAGAACGTCTTTTACCGATATTCCACCCATGAACGGTCCAAAATATTTTGCGCCGTCCTTTTTTATCTTTCTCGTTACCGAAAAGGTCGGAAAGGTGTCTTTAAGGTTCACTTTTAGGTAGGGATAGGTTTTATCGTCCTTTAAAAGTATATTATATCTCGGTTTATGCTTTTTTATTAGGTTATTCTCTAAAGATAACGCGTCTATCTCACTAGGAACGATTATATAGTAAAAGTCGGCAATATTATTGACCATTGCCATAACCTTGTCGGTCTTAACGCCTGCGTTAAAATACTGTCTAACTCGGTTTTTAAGGTTTTTGGCTTTACCGACGTATATTATCTGCCCGTTTTGGTCTTGCATAACGTAAACCCCGGGGTTCTCCGGCAGATGTTTTAACTTTTCTTCTATAACGCTCACCTTTTTATTATAACCGATTTTTTGCAGTTTATCAAGCGGTTAATAGCCTAAAAATTCCACTCCCTTTAAAAGTACGTCGGATAAAGTATCGTTTCTTAAAGAATAGAACACGACTTTCCCTTGTCTGCGCGTAGTTACTGCGTTTAGATTTTTAAGAAGTCTTAACTGGTGCGACACGGTCGTTTGGTTTAATCTCAATAGGTTTGATAGGTCGCTTACGCACATCTCGCTGATTGATAGAGCCGATATCATTTTAAGGCGAGTATAATCGGAAAATATCGAAAAAAAGCACACTAGCTCGTCCAAAATTTCACCGCTCGGCACGTAGTCGGTTACAAGCGTTTGCAAACGCTTGTCAAGAAGAATTTCTTTCATAGTCTATATTACTCCTTATACTAATAATGTCTGTACATATATTATAAATGTGTATAAAAAGTGGATTTTTAAGACCTTTGTCGCATATTGTAAAATATAGTAATCTTTAAAAGTTTTTATCGGGAGGTAAAAAATGAGTAATAATTTAGTACTAATTGCTCTTTTGTTTTTACTAACGAATAATAATACCCTATCAACGACACAGCTTTTACTGCTATTAGCGTTATTGTCCACCACCTGTTGCAACAACCTATTCGGCTGCGGCTGTAATAACAACAATTCGTTCAGCACCAACTGATAAAAATAGTGAATAATTTAAATATATTGAAAAAACGCTTACAAAACGTAAGCGTTTTTATCGTGATATAAAATTACTTTTTTATAAATTCAATAATGTTTTTCTTTTTATCTATCGGTAATGATTCTATCAATAATTTTAATTCATTATCAATATTATAGTCGACAATGTTAGAACTAAAAAACCTTTCAATAGGAAACTCGCAAATCTCCAAAATTTGCAATAATTTTTCAACAGTTAAAACAATTCTCCCACTTTCTAGTTGTGCTACGTATTGTGGACTCATACCCATTCTTAAACTAACTTCTCTTGCAGATAAGTTTGCTTTATTTCTTACGTAACCTATTCTTGATAAAACATCTTTTATTTCCACAAAATCCCCCCAAAGAATCCTAATACAATAATTATAAATTGAGTCTTACTTGAAACAAGAAAGCCATACACATAAATTTTTTGCAAAATTTTAATTTTGAATACTCTCAAACATAAATATGTGTTATAATGGTTAGTGATAGTATTCAAAATGAATACTTTGAGGATTTTTTATTATGGAAAAACATAAAACTTGTTCATTTTTTGGGCATAGGAAGATTGAAGAAACAGAAGACATCAAAAAAAGATTACAAAGTGTTATTGTTAATCTTATCGAAAAAGAAGGGGTTAAAATTTTTTTATTTGGAAGTAGGAGCGATTTTGACTTCCTTTGCCACACTATTGTTACTGAGTTAAAAAATACATATTCAAATATACAAAGGCGTGCTTATACTTGCCGTAGTGAAACGTGCATCTTAGAAAATGAGCGTGCTTATTGGGAAGAAATTTATTCACGCATCAAAAAACGACCTGTTTCCTTGCTTGGCGTTGAAGAAGAAATCGAACATAAAACAAAATGGACTTCAGGAAAAGCACAATATATTGAGCGAAATCAAGCAATGATAGACGATAGTAATTTTTGCGTATTTTATTATAATGATAAATATAAACCGCCATTTAGAAAACATTGCCTTAATTCTTTATCCACATATCAACCTAAAAGCGGAACTAAATTAGCTTACGAATACGCCCTGCGGAAGAAAAAAGAGATTATTAATCTGTTCGAATAAAAAGTTTTGATAAAAACAAGCCAGCAAATAATTAACGCCCACACCTTTTGTTTTATGTCTTAAAGATTTAAGGGGTTAGATACAAGCTCGTCGAAGTTCGCCCTTTTATCACCAAAACGATTAAATCGTTTTGGTAGATTTATCAAGCGACTTCTCCTTTTCCCAAAAATTTCTTCGACAATTTTTGGGATAACTTTTTCAGTAAACACACTATTGCGTAGTATATGATAGAATAAGTTTTAAGCCTTTAGATGCAAGCAAGACAAGGCTCGTTCAAGCAAAAGGACTGACGTGACCGTCTGGTCATAAAGGTCTTTTGCGTAGAACAGTAAACGCAGTATTGCGAAGCATATAAAGGAATAAAACAAAAGTGCAAGAGCCAACGCCCTTGCACTTTTGTTTTATGTCTTAAAAATTAGATTTCAGAGAAATACTTGATAGTCCTTACCATCTGGCTGGTGTAGGAGTTCTCGTTGTCGTACCAAGATACAACCTGTACTTGATAGGTATCGTCGTCGATCTTAGAAACCATGGTCTGGGTAGCATCGAAGAGTGAACCAAATCTCATACCGATAACGTCTGAAGATACGATTTCGTCGGTGTTGTAGCCGAAAGATTCAGTAGCCTGTGCTTTCATTGCTGCGTTGATGCCTTCCTTGGTAACGTCCTTACCCTTAACAACTGCGATAAGGATAGTGGTTGAACCAGTAGCGGTAGGTACACGCTGAGCAGCACCGATTAGCTTGCCGTTGAGTTCGGGAATAACAAGACCGATTGCTTTTGCAGCACCAGTAGAGTTAGGAACAATGTTCATTGCGCCTGCTCTTGAACGTCTCTTGTCACCCTTTCTCTGGGGTCCGTCAAGAATCATCTGGTCGCCGGTATAAGCATGAACGGTGGTCATGATACCAGACTGGATGGGAGCGTAATCGTTAAGAGCCTTAGCCATAGGAGCAAGACAGTTGGTGGTGCAAGATGCAGCAGAAATGATCTTGTCTTCAGCGGTAAGGGTCTTGTGGTTTACGTTGTAAACGATAGTGGGAAGATCGTTGCCTGCAGGAGCAGAGATAACGACTTTCTTAGCACCAGCAGCGATATGAGCAGCAGCCTTTTCTTTGCTGGTATAGAAACCCGTGCACTCTAATACAACGTCAACGTCGTATTTAGCCCAAGGGCAATCAGCAGCGTTCTTTTCAGCGGAAATTTTGATTTCTTTTCCGTCAACGATGATTGAATCTTCGGTAGATTCAACGGTATGACCAGCAGCTACGTAGTTACCCTGCATGGTATCGTACTTCAAAAGATGAGCGAGCATTTCGGGGCTGGTAAGGTCGTTGATAGCAACAACTTCATAGCCTTCTGCGCCGAACATCTGTCTGAAAGCAAGACGGCCGATACGACCGAAACCGTTAATTGCAACTTTAGTTACTTTTGACATTTCAATGTCCTCCAAAATAAGATTTTTTATAATTTTTTACAAATTTTTCTAAAATTATTCCAAATTTCGTCTTATACATTATAGCCCGAAAAGTGCGTTAAGTCAAATATTTTAGCAAGGTTATTTTAAATTTTCGGGATTTAAGCATGCTAAATCGGCAGGAACAAACAAACCGTCTTTTCTTATCAGTTCGCCGTCTAGGTAAATTTCGCCGCCGCCGTACTCTTTTGTCTGTATTTGCACCAAGTCCCAATGCACGGCAGAAACGTTGCCGTTATAGCAATCGTCGTAGCACGCGCCGGGTGTAAAATGGATAGAGCCTGATATTTTTTCGTCAAACAGGATATCGCCCATAGGTTTAGTTATATAAGGATTTACACCGAACGCAAATTCACCGACGTATCTTGCGCCCTCGTCGGTATTAAAAATAGCGTCGACCTTTTCTTGATTGTTTGCAGTAGCCTTGATAATTTTTCCGTCCTTAAAGGTAAGTGAAACGTTTTCAAACTTAAAACCTTGTTCAACAGACGGGGTATTATAAGTGATAACGCCGTTTACGCTGTTTTTAACGGGCGCGGTATAAATTTCACCGTCGGGAATATTTCTTTCGCCTGAACATTTTTTACTGCCTATACCTTTAATAGAAAAGGATAAATCGGTATCTTTTGCAATAATTCTAACCTTATCCGCCTTGTCAAGCCTTGCTTTTAACGCGTCCATTGCCCTATCCATCTTTGAATAGTCAAGGTTGCAAACCTTAAAGTAGAAGTCTTCGAAGGCGTCCGTACTCATACCTGCAAGCTGAGCCATGCCTTGATTTGGATAACGAAGAACCACCCACTTGGTCTTTTTAACCCTAATTTCGTGGTGGACGGGGTGCGAATAGTATTCGCTGTCTATTTGAAGATTTTTTTCGGGAACGTCGGATAACTCGTTACAGTTTTCACCGCCGCGGATTCCTATATAAGCGTCCATTTCTGCCATACGGTATCCGTCGTATTTAGCGCGAAGTTTTGCTCTTTCCACACTTTCGCCCATCATAAGCGCGCGGTTTACCCTATTGTCGTAGAGTTCAACGAACGGATACGCACCGACGGCGTAAGCCTCGTTCACGAGTGCGTTTACTAGCATATAGTCAATGCCCTTAGCCTCGATTAAAACTTTTTCGCCTTTTTTAAGCGAGCAAGAATAGTTAATAAGTCCTTTTGCGAGTTTAATAATTCTTTGGTCCTGCATAAAAAACCTGCCTTTAATAGTGATATTACAAATTTATTATACAACTTAACCGAAATTTTATAAAGTATTTTTAATTAAAATTGAAATTTATTTGATTATTTGACAAAAAAGATATATAATGGTAGCGGAAAAGTTCGGCAAAAATCAAGTTTTTGCTAAAAATAACAAAAAAATTTATTATTTATATATTTGGAGGATCTATTACTATGGCACTCGTAAACTCAAAGAAAATGTTCGAGCAAGCTTATAAAAACGGCTATGCTATCGGCGCTTTCAACGTAAACAACATGGAAATCGTTCAGGGTATCACGGAAGCTTGTAAAGAAGTAAACGCTCCCGTTATCCTTCAGGTAAGTAAGGGCGCAAGAGCATACGCTAACCACACCTATCTCGTTAAACTCGTAGAAGCTGCGGTTGCTGAATGCCCCGAAATCCCGATCGTTTTACACCTTGACCACGGCCCCGACTTTGAAACCTGCAAATCTTGCATCGACGGCGGATTTACTTCGGTTATGATCGACGGTTCACATCTTCCCTTTGAAGAGAACATTGAACTCACCAAAAAGGTTGTTGAATACGCTCACGCTCGTGGCGTTACGGTTGAAGGTGAACTCGGAACTTTAGCTGGTATCGAAGACGACGTTAAAGTTGAACACGGCGCAGAATCTTACACCAAACCCGAAGAAGTTATCGAATTCGTTACTAGAACGGGCGTTGACAGCTTAGCAATCGCTATCGGTACTTCTCACGGCGCATACAAGTTCAAGCCCGAACAGTGCACCAGAAACGAAGAAGGTATTCTCGTTCCCCCTGCACTCCGTTTCGATATCTTGGAAGCAGTTTCTGAAAAACTCCCCGGATTCCCCATCGTTCTCCACGGTTCTTCTTCAGTTCCTCAGGACTACGTTAAGATGGTAAACGAAAACGGCGGTAAAATGCCCGACGCTATCGGTGTTCCCGAAGAACAGTTAAGAAAGGCAGCAGCTCTCTCTGTTTGCAAAATCAACATTGACTCTGACCTTCGCCTTGCAATGACCGGTACTATCCGTAAGTTCTTCAACGAAAAGCCCGACAAGTTCGACCCCAGAGAATACTTAAAACCCGCTCGTGCTAACATCAAAGAAATCGTTAAGCACAAGTTAATAAACGTTCTCGGTTGCGCTGGCAAAGCTGACGAATGCAAATAATTAAAAACTAAACAATCATAACTACGCGTAAAACGCGTAGTTTGCACAAGCCCTATAAGGGCATGGTACTGGCAGTGCTATTCGCACTTGAATAGTATGCCAACCGCAATCGTTTTCAGGCTGCTGCTTAAGCAGCCTTA
>SVHN01000006.1 GCA_015055805.1 Clostridiales bacterium | reverse complement strand
TGGGTAATCTCCTTTGATTTATTTGATTGCGGTTGGTCACCACTTTCATTTTATCACAGGAGATTTTTTATGTCCATAGCCATAGGCTTTTCCCACCACCCGCATAGCAGGTGGTTTACTATACAAAGAAAGCGGCGTAACGATAATGAATATCGTTACGCCGCTTTTATTTTTTAAGTTAATAAAACTTATATCATTAAGTTAATCATTAAGTTACAAGCAACTACTATTAATACGAGTGCAATAGGATAAGTTGATGCGTAAGCGCCTGCAACGTCGTCAGTTTCCGCAGTAGCAA
Organism: Clostridiales bacterium; assembly: GCA_015055805.1. GTDB lineage: Bacteria > Bacillota > Clostridia > Christensenellales > Borkfalkiaceae > UBA1259. The sequence goes on along the minus strand of SVHN01000006.1, from coordinate 103,747 downwards.
TCAAAGTCCCAAGAGCAGGTGTAGAAGTCATACCACCTGTGATTGAACCAAGGTTGTTTAAGAGCGGTAATTTTAATACGTACTTTCCAAGGAAGAAACCTGCTATCATAGGAATTATGGTCATAAGCGCACCACCAACAAAACCCCAAACGATAATGCCAGCGTCACCACCGATTGCCGATACAAGGCTAACGCCACCGTCTACACCTGCACCGATAAGGAATAGCATAAGACCAAGTTCTTTAAGTGCTTTTACGGTTGCGGTAGGAATTTCCATTGAAAGGCTACCTATTCTACCAAAGTGGCCGAATACCAAGCACATAATCAATACGCCACCCGTAGTACCGAGCGAGAAACTTACACCACCGAATAGCGGAATTTTGATACCGCCAAGGATAAGACCTGATACGATTGCAATAGCGAGAGCGGTGAAACCGAAATCGTCGCACTTGAAGAGTTTCTTTTCTACCTTTTCTTCGGTTGCTTCCATAACTTCGGGTTTAAGTAAACTTCTTTCGTAGTTCATATCCGCTTTAACAAATCTTGGAAGAAGTTGAACGAATAATACTACGCCGATAACACCGAAAGGATATGCGATTGCGTGGCCTATGGTCACTTGCGCATCAGAGGCACCCATTTGAGTCATTGCTTCTTGAGCGGCCGAATAACCGGGGGTTGAAGTTAAAGCACCCGATAAGATACCAGCCCAAAAATCTGCGCCGTAAGGTGAAACCAAAGTGAAAATTACAGCAACTAAAGTACCGATTAAAATAATGCTGATACCCAATACTATATAGGTTTTGAAGTTTTTTGCGAGGTCCCTAAAGAATTTAGGACCAGCGATAAAACCAACTGAGCCAACGAATAATACTAGACCAACGTTTTGAATAACACTTTTATAATAAGTTGTGTTTCCTTTTCTTGCTTCTAAACGAAGAACACTTAAAATCGGCAAATCCTGAGGAATAAGCGTGCATAAATAACCAAATAAAATAGCAACTAAAAATACGCCTGCCGTTCCGAGGTTAACGCCCTTAATGGTAATTCTACCTAAAAGATAACCAAGAGCAGTTACAATAAATATTCCCGTTAAAAGTGCGGGAATTCCAAAAACGTTAAGTTCTGTATTGCCAGTTTTATCGTTAACGAAGATTTTTGCATTTATTCCGCACCATACGCCGATTGCTGCAACTACTACAAGTGCTATAGCAATCCAAAGCCATTTAAGGCTCTTTTTTTCTTTTTCCATAATTACTCCTTTACTTTATAAAAGTTTCATCTTTTCCTTATCTCATCATATTTGCATTTAAGCATCTGTTTACAGTTTTCTACCCGACGGCGAAATATGCTGTCGGGTATTAGTTTTTTAATAAATTCTTTTACCTATTTAATAGTTTAGAAACAAGCATTAAATATTAGGCTGCTTTGTATAGTTAGGTAATAACTGCGGTGAAAGTTTAGTAGGTCTTAAACCTGCGTTTTCAAGTTCTTTGTCGAACGCTTTAACGTGGTCTAAGGTAAGTTCTTTAACTTCGATATCCTTATAAATCTTACCAACGCTCTTACCTGCGTTTCTACCGAACACGATAATGTCTAACAAACTGTTGCCCATAAGTCTGTTTCTGCCGTGGATACCTCCAACAGCCTCGCCAGCTACGAACAAGTTAGGAACGGTTGTGGTCATGCCGTCTGCGGAAATATCAAGTCCGCCGTTCTGATAGTGAAGTGTCGGGTAAACGAGAATAGGATCTTTTCTGATATCAATACCGTACTTACCGAACATTCTAAGCATTGCAGGAATACGTTTTTCGATAGTGCCTTCGCCGCCGATCATATCGATCATAGGCGTATCGAGCCATACGCCTTCGCCGTCGGTAGTCTTGATACCGTTGTCGCGCTTTTTGCACTCTCTTATGATTGAAGATGCGGTAACGTCACGAGTTTCCAAAGAATAAACGAACGCTTCGCCGTCCTTGTTTACGAGTTGAGCACCTAACGATCTAACCTTTTCGGTAACGAGCGCACCGAAGATTTGAGTAGGTTCAGCAACGCCCGTGGGGTGATACTGCAACGTGTCGGCATAGAGAAGTTTTGCGCCTGCCCTATAACCTAAAACAAGGCCGTCTGCCGTTGCACCGTAGTGGTTAGAAGTCGGGAATCCTTGATAGTGAAGTCTACCTGCGCCACCAGTTGCTATGATAACCGTCTTAGCCTTAGCAACGTAGATATCCTTAGTTTCCATGTTCATTAAAACTGCGCCAGCAGCCTTACCTTCGGTATCTTTAATGATTTCGATAGCAGCGGTAAAGTCTACTACGGGGATACCCCTATTCAATACTTCGTCACGAAGAGTTCTCATAATCTCTGCGCCCGAATAGTCCTTACAAGCGTGCATACGTTTTCTCGAAGTACCGCCGCCGTGGGTGGTAATCATAGTACCGTCTGCCTCTTTATCGAACATAACGCCGAGTTCGTTAAGCCACTTAATAGCGTCGGGAGCGTCGTTTACGAGTTTATATAGAAGTTCGTGTTTAGCCGCGAAGTGTCCGCCACCGAAAGCGTCGAGATAGTGAATAGCGGGGCTATCGTTTGGCTTGTCTGCCGCCTGAATACCACCTTCTGCCATCATGGTGTTAGCGTCGCCGATACGAAGTTTGGTAACCATCATTACCTTAGCACCTGCGTTATCAGCCTCGATAGCAGCAGATGAACCTGCACCACCGCCACCGATAACTAAAACGTCAACGTCGTAGTCGGGCTTAGAAAGGTCGATATCCATATCCAAAACTCTGGACTTGCCTTGTAAAAGGTCTGCGAGTTCGTGAAGAACTTTGCCGCCCTTATTAGGTCCGACTTTTAATTCTTCGTAAGCCGAAGCGATGTAGTCGGGGTGGTTTTCTTGAAGAACGGTCTGCTTTTCGTCAGCGGTCATTCTTCTAAAGAGGTTGTTAAGTCTTTCTTGTCTGGTCGCTTCGACCTTCTTCATTGAATCGAGTTGTTCTTGAGTATATTTATACATAACTTAACCCTCCTTATTTCTCGATTTCTCTATTGTTATAGAGTTCTTTAAGTTCGTCGATAGGCTTATTCATAAGCGTTTCGATAAGTTCAACGTACTTGCCGTCTTCGATTTCCTTAACTCTGTCTAAGAGATGCTGAGTTTCGGGGGCAATGTACTTACCGTAAAGACGTCTTGCAAGTTCAGCAACCTGAGGGTGCGAAATACCTGCGGGGCATCTTGAAGAACAAACGCCACACATTACGCAGTCAAAAGATTCTTCTGCGCACTTAGCGTATTCGCCACGCTGAGCGTACGCGATATACTGCATAACGTTAAGTCCCTGAGTACAGCTCTTAGTACAAGCGTTACAACCAACGCATGCGTAAATCTCAGGATAAAGCTGCATCATTATCTGCTCGGTGGGTTTAACTTTTTCAATATCGTAAACTTCCTTAACGAGCGGGAAGAACGGAAGGGTTGCAACGTACATATCGTTTTCAACCTTAGTCTGGCAAGCAAGACAAGCATGAAGCTCTCTGTCGCCCTTTATGCGGTATATGGTTGAGCATGCGCCACAGAACCCGTTACGGCAGCCGCAGCCACGAACCAACTGATATCCAGCATATTCCATTGCTTTCATAATAGTTAAACTTTCAGGTACTTGATATTTTTTACCAAAAAAGTAAACGTTAACTAAATTTTCCATTTGTTTTTCTCCTTATTAATACTCGTCGGGAAGTTCGTCAAGCTGATCCATTCTAAATACAGGACCGTCTTTGCAGACGTACTTGCTTCCGACGTTACAACGTCCGCATTTACCTACTCCGCACTTCATTCTAAGCTCTAACGTAGTATATACTTGTTTGTTGTCAAAGCCGAGTTCTTTAAGACCTTGAAGTGTGAATTTAATCATTATCGGTGGTCCGCACAAAACTGCCGTTTTGTTGGGCTCAAAACCTAGTTCTTTAACGTACGTGGGAACGAAACCAACGTGTCCGTCCCAACCTTCTTGTTCGCGGTCAATGGTAAGGTGCACGTTTACACCGCTATCGTTTGACCACTCGTTGATTATTTCTTTATAATCCAAAAGGTCGTCTTTACTTCTTGAACCGTAAACGATATCGATTTTGCCGTATCTGTCACGGTAATGTCTACAATAGTTTATTACCGAACGAAGTGGTGCTAAACCAACGCCGCCAGCAACGAACAAAAGGTCTTTGCCTGCAAACACGTCGTCAACGGGGAACGGATTTCCGTAAGGTCCGCGAACGGTTACGTTCTGACCTACTTCCGCTGCGTGTAACCAAGTAGTTATGCAACCGCACTTCTTTATGGAAAACTCCATATATTCGGTATTCGTGGGTGAAGACGTTATAGAGAACATTGCCTCACCTACACCCGGTATAGATAACATTGCGCATTGACCAGGGCGGTGTTCAAAAAGTTTTTTTCCTTCGGGTGATACTACCCTAAAAGTCTTGATATCGGGTGTATCTATTCTTATATCGGTTATCACGCCGAGTTTCGGAATTAAAGTTTCATTATTCATTTTCTTTACCTCCGAGAGTTTTCATTACCTTAACGATATTCATTGATATCGGGCACTTTGCAATACATCTTCCGCAACCTACGCACGAGAACATTCCGTCGTTATTAGTCGGGAAGTATACGAGTTTGTGCATAAATCTCTGGCGGAAACGCTCTTTCTGAGAGTTTCTTGAGTTGCCGTGTGCCATCAACGTGAAGTCGCTATACATACACGAGTCCCAACAACGGAAACGCTGAACGCCCTTGTTGGTCTTGTAGTCTTTAATGTCGTAGCATTGACAGGTCGGGCAAACGAAAGTACAAGTTCCGCAGCCGATACAAGACTCTGACAGAGCCGCCCATTCGGGACGATCAAAGTACTCGTTAGTCTTATCTGCGCCGAAGGCGTCAGCCTTTAAGTCTTTAAGGGGAAGTTTATCCATAACCGCCTTAATCTCGGCTTTCTGCTTTTCAACCTGTTCTTCACCGCCGTTTTCAGTTACCGCGTCGAGTTTGCTCATAAGTGCTTTGCCCTTTTCGGTCTTAGCGTCGAAAATAATTTCCGAATCGGTTTTGTAGCAAACTATATCGCCAGCAGGTTCTGACGGGTCTATACCGAACGTCTGACAAAAACAAGTTTCCGACGGACGAGAACAAGCGAACGAAACGATAACTCCGTGCTCACGACGGTTTTGATAGTAACTGTCAACGGGTTCTGCAAGGAAAACCTTGTCAAGCACTTCTAAGCTCTTTGCATCACAGCCACGAACACCGAACACAACGAAATCTTCGGTTTCCGTTCTGGTGTCTATAATCTCGATATTTTTGCCCTCGGTCTTAAACTCCATAAGGGTTTCTATCTGAGGGAAGAAAAAGTCTTTTGCACTGCGTTCGGTCTTTAACGCGTCGCTCATCTTCATACCGTCGCTATACTTTTTGTAAACGGCTTTACCGTTTTCCAAATCAACGGGAATATAAAGGGTTGCGCTCTCGCTAATCTTGCCGAACAATGCGTTTAAATCTTTCAACGAACATTTACGCATAATTATTCATCTCCCTTTTTAACTGCATCTACGGGTTCAATATCTTCTTTGGTGTAGTTTACTAGCGGTGCTCTTGAACCTACTTCTTCACCAGCCTGATAATCGCCGTAGAAGGTATTGATATCTTTAATAAACTTTCTGTTGAGCAAGTGAAGTGGAATATGCTGAGGGCAAACCCTTGAACACTCGCCGCAGTCGGTACAACGCCCTGCAACGTGGAAAGCGCGGATAATGTGGAACATCTTTTCTTCAAAGCTGTCCGCAGCAGCCTTATTTTCAACGCCCGAGTTGGGGTTGTCGAAAACGCACTTTTCACAAGTACAAGCTGGGCAAACGTTTCTGCACGCGTTGCAGCGTATGCAGCGTGACAACTGTTCTTGCCAGAAAGCAAATCTTTCATCTGGCGTCATTTTTTCAAGCATCTCTACCTGATCGAAACGGTTGCTATCAGCAACTTCGCCGTCTTCGCCGATAAGTTCGTCGTAAGCGACGTGTTTCTTACTCTTGCAGTTAGCGCAGCGTTCGGATAGAACTTCTGCCTTATCAAGCGTCTTAACGCCGTCGTATAAGGTTTCAACCTTAATTTTATCGCCGTCTGCGGTAACGGAAATTATACCGTCGCCAACCTTTGCTTTAATAGCGTTTTCGTCAATCATGCCGTCGCAAGGAATACCTACGACGTAAACTTTTTCACGGTCAAAGCGATGCTCTGTTAAAAGCTGGTTAAAACTGTAAGTATCGCAAGGCTTTAAGAAAACCAACACCTTGCCGTCTTTCTTGGTTTCTTTTACGAGATACTTAGAGAAATTCGCTCCGCAAAAATCTGTGAACACGAAATCTTTTTTAAGGCTCTCTGCATCGTTAAATACGGCGGGAGTTACGTCGTAAGAAAACTCACCCGCTTTCCAACCGAGAACTCTGTTTACCTTTTCTTCCGCAATGAGAGCGATTGCTTTTTCAATAAGCGTTTCACGAGTTACTTTTTGCATCTTAAATCCTCCAACCTCTTATTTTCACCGAGTGAAGCGACTTTTTCGGCAAATTCGTTCATGGTAGCAGCGAACTTCGCGCCTTCTGCCGCAGAAACCCACTCAACGCGAGTACGGTCTCTTTCAATGCCCAAGTAATCGAGCATTGAGAACAACAACGCCATTCTCCTTCTGGTGTAATAGTTACCTGACGTATAGTGGCAATCTCCGGGGTGGCAACCGCAGAGAATTACGCCGTCAGCACCGCGCTGGAAAGCGCGTAGAATAAACATAGGGTTTACGCGGCAAGAACAAGGTACTCTAATAACCTTTACTTCCGCAGGATAGCTCAAGCGGTTAGATCCCGCAAGGTCTGCACCGGCGTACGAACACCAGTTACAGCAGAACGCTACTATTTTAGGTTTATATCCGTTTACTTGCATATTGCATCAACCTCCGCCATAATCTGTTTGCTTGCAAAGCCTTTAAGGTCCATAGCACCCGACGGGCAAGCAACCGTACAACAACCGCAACCTTGGCAAATCGCTTCGTTTACCGACGCTACTCTTCTTATAAGCGTAGTTCTGTTCGGTCCGCGGAACTCTTTGTCCGAATAAGTGATTGCGCCGTACGGGCAAACCTTTTCACAAGACGAACAACCGTTACACATCATTTCGTCAGAGTGCGCAACGCAGGGGTTACCCGTAAGTTTGTCTTTGGAAAGAAGTCCTATAACCTTAGCCGCAGCCGCGCCTGCCTGAGATACCGTTTCAGGAATATCCTTAGGACCTTGGCACGCGCCCGAAAGGAAGATACCAGCCGTCGGGCTTTCAACCGGACGGAGTTTGGGGTGGGCTTCGGTAAAGAAGTCGTTGGTATCCATACTTGCGGTAAGCATTGTTGCGAGCGGTCTTGCAGATCTATCCGGCTCGATAGCCGCAGCGAGAACTACTAAATCCGCTTCGATTTTAAGTTGTTTATTTGCGATAAGGTCAGAACCCTGAACGATAAGCTTGTTACCTTCGGGAGAAACCTTACCTACCATACCTTTTATATAATGTACACCGTACTCTTCAACGGCGCGGCGGTAAAACTCGTCAAACTGTTTACCTGGGGTACGCACGTCGATATAGAAAACGGTTACGTCGGTATCTGGGTATTTATCACGGGTAAGCATTGCGTGTTTTGCAGTATACATACAGCAAATCTTAGAGCAATATTCCTTACCTTTTTCCGCGCACGCTGCACAACGGCTGCCTACGCATTGAACGAATACGATCTTATGCGGGTGAACGCCGTCTGACGGACGAAGAAGTTTACCAGCGGTAGGACCTGCTGCGTTCATAAGACGTTCAAACTCTAAAGAAGTAATAACGTCTTTGCTCTGGCTGTAAGCGTACTCATCGAATTTTTCCATGCTTATAGGATTAAATCCAGTTGCAGCAACGATTGCGCCGTACTTTTCAGAAACGAACTCGTCTTTCTGAGTGTAGTCTATCGCCTTTGCGGTACATACCTTAGAACATACGCCGCACTTGCCTGTTTTAAGCATTGTGCAGTAATCAGCGTCTATGGTAGCAATCTTAGGAACTGCTTGCGCGAACGGGATATATATAGCGCGCTTATTGTCCATGCCAAGGTTAAAGTCGTTAGGAACTTTCTTCTGAGGACATTTTTCGGTACAGAGTCCGCAACCCGTGCAGACGTCTTCCTTAACGTAACGCGCCTTTTTCTTTATAGTAACGTCGAAGTTTCCAACGAAACCTTTAACGTCAACAACTTCGCTATACGAATAAATCTTAATCTTTTCGTGCTGAGCAACGTCCACCATCTTAGGCGTAAGTATACAAGCCGCGCAGTCGAGAGTCGGGAAAGTCTTATCGAGTTGAGCCATTTTACCACCGATAGTGGGCTTGGTTTCAACGATATCGACTTCAAATCCTGCATCTGCTATATCAAGCGCAGTTTGAATACCTGCTATACCGCCACCGATAACGAGCGCGCGTTTGGTAACGGGGCTTTCACCCGGAACTAACGGTGCGTTAAGGTGAACCTTAGCGATAGCCGTTCTACCTAAAACGATAGCCTTTTCCGTACCTTCTTTCATATCCTTGTGTACCCAAGAACATTGTTCACGAATATTAGCGATTTCAACCATATACGGGTTGATACCTGCCGCAGCGGCAGTCTTTCTAAAAGTCTGTTCGTGCATTCTGGGTGAGCAGGAACATACGACGATTCCCGTGAGCTTATGCTCCTTGACCGCCTCTTTAATCATTTCCTGACCAGCTTGCGAACACATATACTGGTAGTTGGTGGAAAAGACTACTCCGGGTTCGCTTTTAAGCGCATCGGAAACAGCCGCAACGTCAACCGTACCGGCAATGTTGCTTCCGCACCAACATACGAATACTCCAATTCTCTGCATTTGTATTCTCCTTTTACTTACTGTATTTCCTGAACGCGCTGACTATCGCCTGTTGCGGCAAATCTTCGTCTAGCATATCGGGAATATCGTTTGGCGTTAAGTGATTGTTGCCCTGTGCTCTTACTACTTCAAGACGAACAGCCTCGACTATCTTTGCAGGCTCAACGCCTCTGGGGCATCTGTCTATGCAAGCAAAGCACGACAAGCAACGGTAAATTGATTTAGAATTAAGTAACGGTTCGATATCACCCGTTTCAACCATATATACGAACTGATGGGGGTGATATTCCATTTCGTCGTAAGCAGGGCAAGTTCCCGAACATTTACCGCATTTCATGCATTTTCTGGGGTTAACGCCGCTACGACGGATAATTTCATTGCAAACGTCCTGTTTGTTTTCCATTGTATTACTCCTTTACGCCGAGTGCCTCTGCGAGCAACTCGGTAATATATACAACCGGAACGTCCGATTGATTTTTTTCAAGATTGTACTTGCACAAGGGGCAAGCCGTAACTATACACTCTGCGCCCTTATCCAAAGCCGACGAACAAACCTTAACGCTCTTAGCCTTAGCAAGTTCTTTGCTTTCCATCGTGATATAACCGCCGCAGCATTCGTTGCGGAAAGAATAAATCACGGGTTCTGCGCCGAGTGCGCGGATAAGATTTTCCATAATCGTGGGGTTTTCAACGTCGTCCATAGCCATAACCTTGCCCGGACGAAGAAGTAAGCAACCGTAGTAAGCGGCGATCTTTTTGCCGGTAAGGGGATTAACGACCTTTTCTTTTATCTTGTCAAAGCCCACTTTATCACGCAACAGTTCAAGATAATGAATAACTTCGGTTTCTCCGTGATAACTGTCGGGTTTAACGTACTGGTTTACCCTAAAATCAAAATCCGCGTCGTTTTGGATTTGGTGGTTGGTCTGCTTTAACACGTTGTGGCAAGCCGAGCATACCGAAACCAACGGCTGGTCAACCGACTTAGCGTATTCAAGCGCGCGTACCGAAGATAACTTGGTGGCTATTTCGTCGTTTGACGTGGTGAAAACGCCGCCGCAGCATTGCCAATTCGGGATTTCTTCTAACGTTACACCTAAAATCTCAGCGCATTTACGAGCGTACTTATCTAACTCTTTCGCCTTAGTTTTAAGCGTACATCCGGGAAAATAACTAACTTTCATCTGTTTAACGCTCCTAATTTATTAAACCATTTGTTCAGGGTGGAATACTTCGTCGAATTTTTCAGGCGTAAGGAATCCGAGTTCGATACAAGCCTGTCTTAACGAGATGTTGTCCTTATAAGCTTTCTTTGCTGTCTTTGCTGCATTTTCGTATCCGATATACGGATTGAGCGCGGTAACGAGCATCAAAGAGTTTTGAAGATTGTGATCCATTTTTTCTTTGTTTGCCTTAATACCAACCGCGCAATTATTGTTGAACGATACGATAGCCTCTGCTAAAAGTCTTGCCGACTGCAAGAAGTTATATATACATACAGGCATGAACACGTTGAGTTCAAAGTTACCCTGTGTTGCAGCCATACCGATAGCGACGTCGTTACCCATTACCTGAACGGCAACCATTGTAACCGCCTCGCATTGAGTGGGATTGACTTTACCTGGCATTATTGACGAACCGGGTTCGTTCTCGGGGATAAAGATTTCACCAAGACCATCTCTAGGTCCGCTCGCAAGCCATCTTACGTCGTTTGCAATCTTCATCATATCGCAAGCAAGTGCTTTAACTGCGCCGTGCGCAAATACGATTTCGTCCTTGCTAGTAAGCGCGTGGAATTTATTTTCAGACGTAACGAACTTCTTGCCGGTGATTTCGGTAACCTTTTCAGCAACCAACTTATCAAAGCCCTTGGGCGCGTTGAGTCCCGTACCTACTGCCGTACCGCCGAGAGCGAGTTCGGAAAGGGGTTTTAACGACGCTTTCAAAAGTTCAACGTCACGCTCTAAGCTAGATCTCCAACCGCTGATTTCCTGACTGAACTTAATAGGCGTTGCGTCCTGCAAGTGTGTTCTTCCGCATTTAACTATTCCTTCGTTTTCTTTTTCCAAACGGATAAAGGTGTCGATAAGCGTTTGTACTGCGGGGATAAGTTTATCTTCGATAGCAACGACTGCGGATATGTGCATAGCCGTCGGGAAAGTGTCGTTTGAAGACTGACTCATATTGATGTCGTCGTTGGGGTGAAGAATCTTTTCCCCAGCGATCTCGTTTCCGCGATTTGCAATAACTTCGTTGGCGTTCATGTTAGACTGTGTGCCTGAACCCGTCTGCCATACAACCAAGGGGAAGTGGTCGTTAAGCACGCCACTCATAACTTCGTCGCACGCCTTAACGATAGCCGCAAGTTTTTTGTCGGTCATTTTTTCAGGACGAAGTTCGTGGTTAGCAAGAGCCGCCGCCTTTTTAAGTACGCCGAACGCCTTGGTGATTTCCCTAGGCATAATCTCAATGCCTTCACCTATCCTAAAATTCTCGTGACTGCGTTGAGTCTGAGCCGCCCAATAACGATCTGCTGGAACTTTTACTTCTCCCATTGAATCGTGTTCGATACGATAATCCATAACTATTCTCCTTTTTTTAGTTTACGTCCAAGGCTTTTTTCTCTGACAAAAAAAGCCAAAAACGTACACGTTTCCTTATAATTAACGATACTTATGTATTATAACAAAAAACTTAACGATTGTAAATAATTTGCAAGCCATTTTACAATATAAAATAATTATAGTAATATAACCATTTTGTTATATTGATAGGCAAAACGGCATAAAAAACGCTTTTTGGTATGCGGTTTCCAAACCTTTACTTTAAGTGTAATAATTTCCAACCGTTAAATTTGTTGCTTAACTAAAAATTTTGTGATAAAATACTTTCGTTTTATAAAGGCAAGGTTATGAAAAGCACGAGTTTAAACTTCAAAAACGGAATAAAAGACGGACTGCCGATAGGTCTTGGATATCTCTCGGTATCTTTTGCTTTCGGCGTGCAGGCGGTATTGCTCGGCGTGCCTGCTTTTATGGCGGTTTTTATGTCTATGACAAACCTTACTTCGGCAGGTCAGCTTGCAGGGCTAACCATTATAGCAGCCCTAGGAACGGTACTTGAAATCGCAGTAACTCAACTCGTCATAAACGCTAGATATTTTCTAATGAGTTTAACCCTATCACAAAAGCTTGACGATAGTTTTTCTATGCCGCACAGATTGCTTTGTTCGGCGTTCGTCACCGACGAGATTTTTGCCGTAGCCGCCGCAAAAGACGGCTTAATCAACAGACGGTACTTTTACGGACTAGTCGTTCTGCCGTACGTCGGTTGGGCAACGGGAACGCTACTCGGCGCAACCGCAGGAAGTATTCTTCCGTCATTTATAACAAACGCTTTGGGCATTGCCCTTTACGCTATGTTTATAGCCATAATAGTTCCGCCGTCCATAAAAGAACGCGGCGTACTAGTTGCCGTTGCAATGGGCGCAGTAATAAGCACAATACTCTATTACGTTCCTATTTTCACGGTTATTCCGTCTGGGTTTAAGATTATAATAAGCGCAGTTGTTACGGCGTCGATAGTCGCTTGGCTATTCCCTATCAAAGAAAAGGAGGAAAGCGATAATGGACTTAGCTAAAATGGCTCTTATGATAATCGTTATGGCGGTGGTCACCTATCTTATAAGAATGATTCCACTAGTATTCTTCCGAAAGAAAATTACTTCACGGTACGTCAAAAGCCTACTGTATTATATCCCCTACGCAGTCTTATCCGCAATGACCTTTCCCTACATCTTTTATTCGACGGGCAACGTTTGGACGGCGGTTATAGGTACTGCCGTCGCGCTTATCGCCGCGACTTGCCGTCAGTCGCTAATAGTCGTTGCTATCCTATCCTGTATAGCCGTACTTGTTTTTGGGTTTATAATATAAAACGTAAAAAATTAAAGCCGCCGCTCAAAAAGAGCGACGGTTTTTCTTTTTTTCAACTTTTGAATGGCTCTGTAACAAAAAATGACTGATTAGTATTCATACGTTTTGGGGAGAAAAATGCAAAAAAGACAAGCGGTTTACGAGGGAGCATACCCCTGCGGTCTGTAACCGAGTAAAACGCACAGTATTCTGCAGCATTTTTCCGCCAAAAATCAGTCAGAGTTTGTGAAAGAGACTGCTAAATAAAGGTTACGACAATTCCCCATATCCAGAAGATAAAGAGAATTACGGGTAAAATATACTTGCAGTATACTTTGAGTTTTGACGGCATCTTTAATCCGTTGCCAAGATTTGCCTCGGTTAAGAATTGATTCCAGCCCCAACCTTTTCTTTCCATAGTACAGAAAAGTACGTAGACTAGCGAACCCAAGGGAAGAATATTGTTAGAAATAATAAAGTCTTCTAAATCCATAATGACGCTGTCTTCGCCAAGCGGATTAAAGCCCGACCAAATATTAAAGCCGAATATGCAAGGCAGAGCAAGCACCAACATCAATCCTGCGTTTATTAAGCAAGCTTTGGTTCTTGACCAACCCCATTTATCCATACCAAATGAAATTATGTTTTCAAACACGGCGATAACCGTAGACATTGCCGCAAAAATCATAAACAAGAAGAACAGCGAACCGAAAATTCTTCCGCCTACCGCGCCCATTGAATTAAATACTGCGGGAAGAGCCTCAAACACAAGACCGGGACCAGCCGTTTGATCAACACCGAAAGCAAAGCACGCAGGTATTACTATAAGTCCTGCAATAAACGCAACGCTAGTGTCTAGCGCGGCTATGGTTACCGATTCGCCTAAAAGACTTCTGTTTTTATCTATGTGGCTACCAAATATTGCCATAGACCCCATACCGATAGACAGGGTAAAGAATGCTTGACCTAGCGCGGCAAACATTACTTCGCCAAGAATAAAGTTTCCGTCGGCGTCCGTAACAAGTTTGGTAAAATCGGGAATAAGATAATACGCATAGCCTTGTCCAGATCCAGGAATAGTCATTACGTAAACGGCAAGCGCAACAATAATCGCGAAAAGAGCAATCATCATAACCTTGGTTATTCTTTCCACGCCGTTTTTTAAGCCTAGCGAACACACCAAAAAACCTAAGACCGTAACTACTGCCATTATCCCGATAAGTAAACCAGGATTACCCGTCATTGCGCCAAACTGTTCGGAAATCTGTTCAGTAGTAACGTTTACAAAATCGCCTTTAATCATCTTAAAGAAGTATGTTATCATCCACGCCGTAACGGTTGTATAGAACATCATAAGTAGATAATTACCTACCATACCCACCCAGCCGAACCAATGCCACTTGGTATTCTTTGGTTCTAACACGGTGAACGATTCGACGATACTCTTCCTACTTGCTCTGCCGACGGCAAATTCCATAGTCATTATCGGCAGTCCAAAGACCACCAAGAACAAAAGGTACAAAAGTATAAACGCCGCGCCGCCGTAACTTCCGACTATGTACGGAAAACGCCATACGTTGCCAAGGCCTATCGCGCAGCCTGCGGAAATTAGGATAAAGCCCAAGCGTGAACCGAATTTTTCTCTCTTTGTTTCAACGCCAAAATCAGTATTGCTCATTTTTTGTTTCTTCTTCCTTTTCGTTATAATTTTCTTCGCCGTTTCCGCCGATAGAACGACCACGACGTTTTATTAATTTTTTGTAATCCACTTCCACTTCGCTAATAAGTATGGAAATAAATATTATCACAAACCCTACTATAAGCATAGGCGTAAGGCGTTCGTCACCAAGAAGGACTGCAAAAACGACGCCGAACACCGCCTCTAACGTAAGTATAATTGAAGTTTGCGTGGGTGTTGCAAATTTTTGACCAAACATCTGCGCAAACTGCGCGAACAGCGTGCACACTAAGCACAGATAGCCTATACGCAACACTTGGTCAAGTGTTAAAGCGTAGGCTTGTACTCCGCCCGACGGCAGTTCAAATATAAGACTTAAAACGGTAAACATTACGCCGACCGTTAAAAGTTCATAGGCTAGCATGCAAGAAGTGTTTTCACCTTTTTTCTGGAAATCGTCTATGACGACTATTTGGATAGCGTAAAATACCGCGCCTAAAAGGGTTAGCGCGTCACCTAATAAAAGATTTGTCCCCGTTCCATCGTCGCCCGACAACGACACGAACCCCAAGCCTACTATACATAAAACCGCAGACACAAGGTTTACTATCTTAGGTTTTTTCTTGTGCATGATCCAAATGATGAACGGACACATAACGCAGTAAGATCCCGTCACGAAAGCGTTACGCCCTGCGGTGGTATAGGTTAGTCCGAGAGTTTGGGTAAGGTATGCCGCGGTAACTATAAGACCTAGTATAACGCCACGCTTAAAAGTGGTCATATTTGCACTTTTTAGTTTTTTAATGAATATGAGAGAAATAATTCCGCCTGCAATTAAAAACCTTACGGCTATGACGTAAAAAGGCGGAACGAGTTCAATGGTTTCTTTTAAAATGATAAAGGACGTTCCCCACGCAAGCGTTGCTAGGAACAAAAGGAACTGCCCGAATAAATTTAGCCTTTTCGCCTTTCCCATTTTTAACCCTGTAATTTTGCTTGAATAACTATTTGCTTTTGCTATTGTATCACAAAACCAAATAAAATTCAATTCGATATGCGACGATTTATCAAGATTTCCACGAATTATTTAGGTAAATTATAAAGTATTTAAGAAATTTTAATATCTTTGTTTTAAATTTTGTAAATCAATTACTTGAATTTGTCGTGGTAAGAGTGTATAATAAAACAGTAAATAAATTTTTTTTCGGAGTGTTTTATGGATAATAACAAAAGACCTGAAACTATGCAACGCATCACTACCCCCGCTCTCGCTAACGCTTTTATCGACGAGCAGGTTGAACTTGTACGCAAACAAGTCGGTGACAAAAAAGTTCTTCTCGCCCTATCCGGCGGTGTTGACAGTTCGGTTGTTGCCGCACTTTTAATCAAGGCTATCGGCAAACAACTCGTTTGCGTTCACGTAAACCACGGACTTATGAGAAAGGGCGAAAGCGAACAAGTTATCGAAGTGTTTGGTAAAGAGTTAGACGCTAACCTTATCTACGTTGACGCAACCGACCGTTTCTTATCACTTTTAGAGGGCGTATCCGCCCCCGAACAAAAAAGAAAGATTATCGGCGGCGAATTTATTAAGGTCTTTGACGAAGAGGCATCAAAATTAAAAGGCATTTCTTTCCTTGCTCAAGGCACGATTTATCCCGACATTTTAGAGAGCGACGGCGTTAAGGCTCACCACAACGTTGGCGGTCTGCCTGAAGATATGCAGTTTGAACTCGTTGAGCCTATTAAACTTTTATATAAAGACGAAGTTAGAGTTGTCGGAAAGGCTTTAGGGCTTCCATCTTCAATGGTTGACCGTCAACCCTTCCCCGGCCCTGGTCTTGGCGTAAGATGTCTCGGTGCAATCACTCGCGATAGACTTCACGCTTTGCGCGAGGCTGACGCGATACTCCGCGAAGAATTTGATAACTGCGGTTTAGCAGGCAAGGTATGGCAGTACTTTATAGCCGTTCCCGACATGAAGAGCGTCGGTGTTAAAGACGGCAAGAGATACGAAGGCTGGGCTGCAATAATAAGAGCGGTAAACACCGTTGACGCCATGACTGCTACCATTGAAGAAATACCGTATAGCGTATTACACAAAATAACCGATAGGATTACTAACGAAGTGGACGGCATTAACAGAGTACTTTTCGACCTTACGCCAAAGCCCATCGGAACTATTGAGTGGGAATAATATTTTTGCCTGAGGCAAATACAATTAAATCCACACTTCGTGCGGAATAAATCTGCTATGCAGATGAAATCTTCACTAAAGCTCAGATGAGGTCGCTATCGCGGTTGTGGATTTAATTAACCGAAAACGCAGTTTTCGACTTCATCCGTAAATGACGGACTTCATCACAACGTGACTTCATCGTGCGGAAAAATTCCGCACGATTTCACTATTAAAGGAAATTTATAATGAGAGAAAATAAGCTAGCAGATTTATCAATGAATTTCGCAATAAAAGCATTAAAAATTACTGATATGATCGATGGGCATTATTCACTTAAAAACCAGTTCGAACGAGCTGCTACCAGTATCGGTGCAAATATACGTGAATCAAATTATGCTCAAAGCAAACTTGATTTCATATCAAAACTTCAAATTGCTCTTAAGGAATGCTATGAAACTGAATATTGGCTAGATATTTTCACGAAAGCGAATATTGTTGGAGAAGAATTCACAAAAGACCTTTTGCATTCTTGTGGAGAACTTAGGCGCATGCTAGTTGCATCTATAACAACGGCTAAAAGCAAAAATCAAACAAACAACAAATTTTAACAATACCTTTGGCAAATACAATTAAATTAAAACCAAAAGAGAGAACGTCGCAGTTCTCTCTTTTTTATTAGTATGCTCACTTTTATAATAATGGTGCAAAAACTCTTAGCGTTGCCCTTAAAAAACGTTTGAATATTCCTGCTTTTTTCATTTCTTCGGTAACTAGTTCGGATTTACTTAAAGTATCGTCTAAGTCCTTTCTTATAACGGCAATACAGTCGTTATCGTATAACCAAACGCCGTTTTCAAAGTGATGGACAAGACTTCTATAATCTAGGTTTATCGTCCCGACCATTGCGTATTTATCGTCAACTAAATATGTTTTAGCATGAACAAACCCTGGCGTATACTCGTAAATCTTTACGCCTGCGCTCATAAGCCTATTATAAAAACTTCTGGTCATTTCATAAACGATTTTTTTGTCGGGAATACTCGGCACTATAATTCTTACGTCCACGCCGCGCATAGCGGTATTTTCTATGTCTTGACACAAGTCGTTATCTATAATAAGGTAGGGCGTAGTAATATACACGTATTCATTAGCCGCGGACAGCATACTTTGAATAACGCTTTTTCCTACACCACGCTGATACAATGGTTTAGGTCCGTCACCGAACGGCATAACGTATCCGTTGTCGGTTTTATCTGTAACTTTTGGATATAGGTCGTGTACGCTTTCGGGGATATATTTAACGTTTATGCCGTAGTCTATTACGAATAGTTTAGTTAAATCCCAAACCCCTTCACCTTCTAACCTTACGGCAGTATCTTTCCAGTATCCAAACCGTTCTTTCTTGTTTATATACTCGTCGGCAATATTGACGCCACCCGTATACCCTATATATCCGTCAATTACCGTGATTTTGCGGTGGTTTCTATTGTTAAACTCTCCGTCTGCCGCGCCTTTAAGCCTTGCGAAAGTAGTAGCCTGTATTCCAAACTCTTTCAATCTTTTTGAGTAGTTTCCCGGTAAAGTAGTCATACAGCCTATATCGTCGTAAACGATCTTAATTTCCACGCCTAGTTTTGCCTTTTCTTTTAGAACATCAAGTATAGAGTTCCAAAACTCACCTTCTTCAATAATGAAGTATTCCATATATATAAACTTCTCGGCTTTTTTAAGGTCGGAAAGAAGAACGGGCAGCATTTGTTCACCGCTTGGAAAATAGGTGGTTTTGGTATGCTCAAACAAATGCGCATCTGATATATTAAGTAGCATTTTAGCTTGGTTTGCGGCAGTAACGTTTTCTTGTGACAATCTCGCTAAAAGTTCAGCGTCGTCCTTTTCGTAGGTGGTGTTATATAAGTCTTTCAATCTGCAAACGTATTTCTTTTTAAGTTTTCTCGATGCAAAAATCAAATATAGCATAAAGCCTATGACGGGCAAAACCAAAACGAAAAACAACCACGGCACTTTATAGTCGGGGTTATCGTCAGACGATAGTATCTTAATGACGCAAGCAACCTGAGTTAGATATACCGCGATATAAAAATAAGGCACAAAATAGCACAGCGCAATGACCACGGCGATTATGGCGAGGATTTCCAAAACCGATACGTGCATTGCAAAAATATACCTTGCTGGTATGTATTTGATTTTTTTTACGACCTTTTTGTCTTTAACTTTATACTCAATATTTTTCTTCATGACAAACCTTCTTTGCTTACCAAATATATTACCGTCGGTTTTATTTCACTACGTTATTTATTATACTTCCTTAATATTGAATTATTATTTAAATTTAATTAAGATTTTGTAAACATCAAAAAAACAACCCCCAACTGTTTTGTCGGGGGTTATAATCAAAGTTTATTTTGCGTATTCGGTTGCGCGCCACTCTCTTATGACGTTGACCTTGATTTGACCAGGATATTCCATTTCCTGTTCAATCTTCTTTGCAATCTCTTTTGCTAAGAATAAGGTCTGCGCATCATTTACTTGTTCGGGTTTAACCATTACGCGCACTTCCCTACCTGCTTGGATTGCATAGCATTTTTCAACGCCCTTAAACCCAGAAGATATCTCTTCAAGTTTTTGCAATCTCTTGATATAGTTGGTGGTCGTTTCGCGTCTTGCCCCAGGTCTTGCACCCGATATGGCGTCTGCCGCTTGAACGAGTACCGCTTCGATAGTTTTTGGTTCAACGTCGCCGTGGTGAGCGAGTATTGCGTTGATGACGTTGTGGTTTTCCCTATACTTTTTAGCAAGATCGCCACCTATCTGCATATGCGTTCCTTCAATCTCGAAGTCAACGGCTTTACCAAGGTCGTGGAGAAGACCTGCGCGTTTTGCAAGCGCAACGTCCACGCCGAGTTCGGTTGCCATAACGCCGGCTAAGTGCGATACTTCTATCGAGTGTTTAAGCACGTTCTGACCGTAACTTGTACGGAATTTTAAGCGACCTAAAAGTTTTACGATTTCGGGGTGGAGTCCAAAAATTCCACACTCGAACATTGCCGCTTCCCCCGCCTCTTTTATCTGCTGATCAAGTTCTTTCTTAACCTTTTCAACCGTTTCTTCTATTCTTGCCGGGTGTATTCTTCCGTCTTGAATAAGTTTTTCAAGCGCAATTCTTGCAACTTCACGTCTTACGGGGTCAAAACCTGATACGATAACAACTTCCGGTGTATCGTCAATGATAAGTTCGATACCCGTAGCGTTTTCTAAGGTTCTGATGTTTCTTCCTTCCCTACCGATAATTCTTGCTTTCATATCGTCGCTGGGAAGTGGTACTACCGATACGGTAATTTCGGTTGCCTGTTCGGTACTGCACTTTTGAATAGCAAGGCTAACGATTTCTTTGGCTTTTCTTTCGCCGTTCTCTCTCGCCTCTGCCTCAATGTTTTTAACCATACCAGCCGCGTCGCGCTTAGCCTCGTCGGTGATAGCGAGAATAAGCTGTTGCTTAGCCTCTTCCCTACTCATTTGAGAAATCTTTTCAAACTCTTTAAGCATTCTGTCGTGCTGAGCAGCAATGTCTTCGAGTTTTTTATCGAGTTCCCCTTCCTTTGCCTTTAACGCGTTTTGCTGTCTAGTGGTCTCTTCGTTTCTCTTCGCAAGATTTTCTTCTTTCTTCTCCAGAGTTTCTTCCTTTTGGTTAAGTCTGTTTTCCATTCTCTGAAGTTCTACGCGCTTTTCTTTCGATTCGCGCTCAAATTCGTTGCGAAGCTTAATTTCCTGTTCTTTCGCTTCTAATAACGCTTCCTTTTTAATCGCTCTACTTTCTTCCCTTACGTCGTCGAGCATTCTGTTGCGTTGCTCTTCAATGTTGCCGTTTTCTTTTTCGTATTTATCCGTTAAAAGTTTTTTGGTAACAAAAAAGCTTACTAATAAGCCGATGACGAGCGCAAGCACACCGATAAGTACGGGTACGAGCACGCCGTCTGCCGCCAAGAACAGGGAGCTGTAATTAAAATTCTGCATAGTATTATGCCCTCCTGTTTTTATTTCTAATACGCCGAAAACGCCGGCGCACTAATATCTACATTATATTGTATACTAATTTATATTAAAAGTCAATATTTTGATTAACTTTCCTTGTCTTTATTATGGAAAGCGTCCATAATTTTTGCTTTAATTTCTTCAGCGACCTCAACGTTATTCTCCAAGTAATCAACCGCCTTTTCTCTACCCTGCGCGATTTTTTCGCCGTTATAAGAGAACCACGAGCCGCTCTTTTGCAGAACGTCGTAACTTAAACCTAAGTCTACAAGGCAACTTCCTTTTGATATTCCCTTGCCGAAAATAATGTCAAACTCTGCCGTCTTAAATGGCGGAGCGACCTTATTTTTAACGATTTTTGCTTTGGTGTGATTACCATAAGCACCGTCGCTATCTTTGAGCGCGTCTGATTTTCTAACGTCAATTCTAACGCTTGCGTAGAATTTAAGTGCTTTACCACCTGCGGTAACTTCGGGGTTACCAAACATTACGCCAACCTTTTCGCGCAACTGGTTGATAAAGATAATACAAGTCTTTGATTTGTTGGTAATAGCGGTAAGTTTTCTGAGTGCCTGGCTCATAAGCCTTGCTTGAAGACCTACGTGAGAATCACCCATATCACCTTCTATTTCCGCTCTAGGCGTAAGAGCAGCAACCGAGTCAACGACGATAACGTCAACCGCTTTACTTGAAACGAGCGACGCGGTTATATCGAGTGCCTGTTCACCGGTATCGGGCTGAGAAACGTAAAGTTCGTCAAGGTTTACGCCTAAGTTCTTTGCATAAACGGGATCTAGTGCGTGTTCTGCGTCCACGAACGCAGCGATTCCGCCAGCCTTTTGCGTTTCGGCTATAACGTGCAACGCAACGGTGGTTTTACCCGAAGATTCAGGTCCGTATATTTCGATTATTCTTCCGCGCGGAAGTCCGCCAACACCAATTGCAAGGTCAAGCGATAAGCAGCCTGTCGGCAAAACTTCTATACCAGCGTCTGCCGCCGTCTGTCCAAGACGCATAATCGCGCCTTTGCCGTATTGTTTTTCGATCTGAGCCATCACTCCGTCGAGTGCTTTCAATTTAGTTTCGTCCATTGTCATTTCCTCTTATATACTTTTTAATTTTTTTATTGCCAGAAACAGCGCGGTATTCTTTGCCGTTTCGGTTATTTCTTCTCTACTGCCCTTTAAAGCGTAACGATAGGTATGAACTCCGTCTTTCATACCGACTGCTATAAAGTTTAGTCCTACGGGCTTTTCGGTGTCGTCACTCTTTGGTCCTGCTATACCAGTTGTCGCGATAGCCACGTCGCACTTTCCGCCGCGTAAAAGTCCTGCCGCCATTTCGTAAGCGACCATAGAACTGACTGCGCCGTGCTTAGATAAATCTTCTTCTTTTACGCCAAGCCTAGAAACCTTGCTTTGGTTTGAGTAGGTAACCAGTCCTTCGTCAACGTAGTTTGACGCACCCGAATTTTTAATGATCTCTGAAACAACTCTTCCGCCCGTAAACGACTCTGCAACCGAAAGTTTTAAGTTTTTAAGTTTTAGAAGATCAAAAAGTCTTTCACCTAGCGTGGTGTCAAACTCTGCGTAAATATTGTCTTTAAGTTCACCGACGACCGTTCTTATAAACTCACCGCGAAGTTTTTCGTCGTAGCCGTCCTTAAACAACACGTCTACGGTAATATCGCCACATTTTTCAGACAAATTAACTGCTATATCGGCGTTGTTTCTGCCTGCCCTATCAAGGGTGTTTTCCAAAACTTTTCTGTCGCCAAAATATTTTAGGATAAGTCTTTTGCTCTTTATGCCGTGCTTGTCCTTAATGTAAGGAATAACGTATTTTTCGCACATAACCTTTAATTCGGGTATGTTTGCAGGCAGCACGGTAAGGGTAACGTCAGAAGTATCGAGAATATAGCCTTGATACGCGCCACGCACGTTTGGCACGACCGTTGCGTCGATAGGTAACGTTGCGTAATTGTCGGAATATTCAACGCCGTCATTAGCAGAAACTGCGTCTAAAAACCGCTTTGCGTTCTCGTTTTCAACGAGTACGGTGTCCATCTTTTCAGCAATTACTTCCCTTAGTTCGTAAGGGTGATTTTCACCGTCTATAATCACGAGATTGTCGTGCATATCTTTGAACTCTTGCATTCTGTGGCGGAACGCCATCTCGTCCGAATCGGGGATAATGGCAATATTTTCTACGTCTACACCGCCGTTCCTGAACGCGCCTATTGCGTTTGAAATATATTCACCGTCAAACTCCGTTTCGGGCGAACGGAAAAATATTACTGCCGTTTTCATTTATTATCCTTTAACACCGCTCTGTTTTTAACTATACACTCCGTACCCGAAACGATAGTGAGAAGTGTTGCAAGTGCTAAAAGCACTAAGCCGACGATATTTAGCCAGCTATAAAGTCCCGGCACTAAGTTTGCGCCTGCAAGCAACACTACGATTGCAACGTCTTGAAAAGTAGTTTTAATCTTTCCCGACCAGTCCGCAGCAAGAACTGCGCCTTTTGACGCCGCAACCATGCGGAATCCGCTAACGATTAGTTCTCTTGCAAGAATTATAGCTACCGCTATTGCGCCGTAGAAAGGAAGAATAACCGTTCCGCCCGACGGAAGTAGCATAACTATAAGCGCGGTGGACACCAACACCTTATCTGCAATAGGGTCTAAAAATTTACCGAGGTCGGTAACTAGATTATACTTTCTTGCGATATATCCGTCCAAAAAATCGGTTGCCGCGGCTAGCATGAATATAACTGCGGATATAAGATAGTTAAAAGGTATCGCCGTTATGTAGAACACCGCCACGAAAGCAGGTATCATGATAAGTCTTAAAATGGTGAGTTTGTTTGGTAAATTCATAATCTTTCTCCGTACAGGTCGTAACCCGTTGCCGTCTTTATTTTCACGTCGTAAAATTCGCCGTAACTAACTTCGTCAGCCGAAAAGAAATAAACCTTTCCGTCTATATCGGGCGCATTAAAATACGCTCTTCCGTAGTACATAAGCATATTGTCGTCAAAGCCTTCGGCAAGCACCTTAAAGGTTTTGCCCTTTAACCCTTTAAAGGTTTCCTTAACGACTTTTTTCTGCACCGAATAAAGTTTTTTATGTCTTGCAGTCTTAACTGACGCCGCAATCTGCCCGTCAAGTCTTGCCGCCGCCGTGCCGTCTTCCCTACTGTACTTAAAAAACCCTGCGTTAAATAGTTTTGCGTTCTCTATAAACGCGCATAAATTTTCAAACGCCGTTTGGTCTTCTGTGGGGAAACCCGTTATAAACGTCGAACGAATAGCAATGCCTTGGACTTCAGACTTTAAATGATTAATAAGTTCAAGATATCCTTTACCCGTACCCTTTCGGTTCATAAGTTTTAAGATCCTGTCGTCGGCGTGTTGAAAGGGGATATCTATGTACTTAATCAGTTTGGGATTGTTTTTAAGTTCTTGTATAAGTTCTTCGGTAATGTTTTCAGGATAGCAGTATAAAAGACGAATAGCCTTGATGTTGTCCAGTTCCGAAAGGCGTTTTATAAGCGACACTAGCGAAGTTTTTTCCGACAAATCACAGCCATATCTTGCGGTATCTTGAGCGACTAGAATAAGCTCGCTTAAATCCCCTAACGCCTTCGCCTCTAAAATCAAGTCGTCCGTAGGCACAGAGCGGTATTTGCCGCGGATATACGGTATAAGGCAGTAGGTGCAATGGTTTGAACAGCCGTCCGCAATTTTAAGGTAGGCGTAGTTTGAAGTTGTCAAAACACGCGCTTTACCGCTCTCTTCTCTGGGTACGCCAACGGCGTTCACCCTTTCTCCCGAATAAATTCGATCTATAACGTCCAGCAACAAACCGTAGTCGGATACACCTAAAAACGCGTCTACTTCGTTGAGTTCGTCGTAAAGGTCACCGACGAATTTTTGGGGCAAGCACCCCGTCACTATAAGTTTTTCCGCCCTGCCGTGTTTTTTTAGTTGGGCAGCAGAAAGAATTTCTTCAATCGCTTCCTTTCTCGCGCTCTCTAAAAACGCGCAGGTATTGATTATAATAATTTGAGCCTGTTCAATATCGCTAGTCAATGCGTGCCTATCCTTTAAGACGGCAAGCATTTTCTCGGTG
Organism: Clostridiales bacterium; assembly: GCA_015055805.1. Classification (GTDB taxonomy): domain Bacteria; phylum Bacillota; class Clostridia; order Christensenellales; family Borkfalkiaceae; genus UBA1259. The sequence continues at coordinate 78,824 of SVHN01000006.1, read as the reverse complement.
TCTACCCTGTTTTTATCACAGCCAAGCGAAATGACGCCTATAATCTTTTCTTGTGCCATTTCTAATCCTTAAAAATCGTCGTCGGGTGCTGCGCCGAAACGGTTTTCAAAATCTTCCTTAGTGATCAAAACCCTTCTAGCCTTGCTGCCTTCGTTGCCCGAAACGAATTTCATTCTTTCCATTTTGTCGATAAGTCCGCCTGCTTTTGCGTAGCCTATGCCGAAACGGCGTTGGAACTGCGATATGGACGCCGTTCCCGAATTGACCGCAAGCCACAACGCCTGCTTAAACAATTCGCTGACTTCGTTTGCGTTGCTTTCGTTCTCTTCCGCACCTGCCGTGTTTTCTTCTTGCTTAGGTCTAGTTTCCTTATCTAGGAATTCTTGAACGTCGTCGTCAAAGTAGGCAGCATTGTGCTCTTTGATGTAGTTGACTATATTCGTTATTTCTCTACCGCTTATATACGCGCCTTGATAACGCTCGAAATCACTCATGGTAGAGTTTTTATAGAGCATATCGCCGTTACCCAAAAGTTTTTCCGCACCAGCCATACCGAGTATGGTCTGAGAGTCTGCAAAGTTCATAACTTTAAGGGCAATTCTGGACGGCAAGTTAGCCTTAATCGTACCAGTTACGACGTCGACTGACGGACGTTGGGTAGCAAGAACAAGGTGAATACCTGCCGAACGCGACTTTGCCGCTATTCTTCTAATCTTTTCTTCTAGGTCTTTCTTGCACGTTTCCATAAGGTCGGCAAGTTCGTCTATAACGAAAACTATTCTCGGAAGTTTAGGAACGGTATCGCTTGCTATCTGCGAATTATAGTCTTCAATATTGCTTATCATACCGCCACACTCGGTAAACATATTGTTTCTTCTGTTGGTTTCTTCGTACGCCCAATGCAAAAGGGTAAGCGCGCGTTTAGGTTCAGTTACGATTTCGTCCACTAAAAGGTGTGGAATATGTTCGTATTTTCTAAACTCTACGCTCTTGGGGTCAACGAGTACGAGTTTCAACTCTTCCGGGCTGTATCTCATAAGCAAGCTCACGAGCATAACGTGTAGCGCAACGCTCTTTCCAGAGCCCGTCGCGCCTGCTATTAGGTAGTGCGGACCTTTGGTCAAGTCGTCGCTAATAGAATTGCCGACTATATCCTTTCCAAGCGCAAACATAAGCGCGCTCTCTTTAGTCTTCTTACCTGCAAGACCTTCCATAACTTCTTTAAGTCCAACCATAACCTTGACGTTATTAGCAACTTCAATACCGACCAAGTTTTTGCCGGGGATAGGTGCTTCAATTCTTACGCCGTCACGAACGGCTAGGCGCATTTTAAGGTCGTCGTCGTAGTTTAGAACTTTTTTAACCGATATGCCCGCCGGCATCATGATCTCGTAACGAGTTATAGACGGACCTTGAACGTAACTTTGCGGTACTGCGCTGATGTGGAACTCTTCCAAAGTACGCTGGATAATTTCCATTCTTTCTTCGTGATTTTCTTTGCCTGCGTTTACCGGCTGAGCGTGCGTTTCCAAAAGGTCGAGCGGCGGACGGAAATATTCTCTATTGATAGGCGGAGCGGGTTTTTTGGGTTTTTCTATTTCCGGTTCCGGCTCTTTTTCGGCTATCGGCTCTTCGTTAAACTCTATACGACGGCGCGCGCCGAGATTATCGTCGGCAACCACTCTACTAGTAAAGCCTATCTGTGGTTGCTCTTTTTCTTCTTCTACCGTTTTTTCTTCGGCTTGGTTGGTCGGCTTTTCACTTTCTTCTTCGCCGAAGAATATTCCCCTTACCCTAGACGAGCCTATAACGCTATCGGTTGGCTTTTCTTCGGGTTCTTCAATAGGCGCGGTATCGCGTTCTATATCCGCATCGGGAATTATTTCTTCTTGATTTTCTTCAATAAAGGGTATATCAAACCCACGATCCCTAACGTTTCTTTCAATCGTAATATCGGGTTCAACCTGTCTTTCTATCGTTCTTTCTTCTTCAACCGCTATCTGTTCGGGCTGAATTGTCTGTTCAACCTTTTCTTCAACCACTTCGGGCGCAGGACGGAACACTTCTTCCGCCTCAACCGCTGGGACGATATCCTTATCCACTTCTTCAAACTGAGCGTATCTATTGCCGAAAAATCTTGCGTGGCTCTCCGCGCTGTCGGATACTATCTCTTCGTTATGTTCGTGGTGTGGAATTTCTTCTTCTACGGGCTGAACGGTTTTTTCTTCTACGCTATTGACGTAATCGGAAACGGACGTAGTCTGCTCTTCCCTTTTCGCGTAAGGATTGGGCGTAGAGTAATTGTTGCTGCCTATCTTTTCAACGTTTATAGCGGCAGGGGTTTTTATATAGTCGAGTTTGTTCTTAAACTCGTCGGTATAAGACGGCGACGGTTGCGCTGCCGCAGTAGGTTTATCGACCGCCGAACTAACGACGCCAAGACCGTGGTCAGAGAACCCGAACTTCATAGCCACTTCGCCCTTTTCCTTTGCGATATCGCGCTTAGTGCGCATTGCAAAGTCGTCGGGATTGTTTACGAAAAGTTTAGGTTTAGTAACCGTTCTCGGCTCGGTAAACGCCGCGTCTTGAACGGGATATTCCTTTTCACCTTCAATCTTTATGCCGCTAGGTACTGGCTTTTCTTTTTCGGACTTAACGAACGCGCCCTTAAACCTTGCGCCGATTGCCTTTACTCCGCCGTCGGCTTTTAAGAAATCACAAACGGTGAAATATATACTTACTGCAAGGCTTACGCCTAGAACGACGTAACTTCCAACGTTGGTTAAAAGCGCGGCAAAAACGTATGCTACTAGACCAGTAAACAATCCGCCAGCCGTTGCCGTGGATATTCCGTCAGCACCCCTAAGGTAGGATTCGGATAGGTACGCGCCGTAAGTTGTTTGACTGCCGGTTGCGGTTAAAGCGCGCATAGAAATGACGTGCGATAGTAATGCGAGAAGCACAAAACATAAAGTTACTAATGATTTTCTCTTTTTGGAAAGACCGATTTTTTTATCGGTTATCAAAAGCACGCCCATTAAAATAACCCACACGACAACCGCGTAAGCAAAGCCGCCGAAACAACCGAGTAAAAATGCATTGACGTATTGACCGGGAAGTGAAAACAAGGTTTCACGGGTTATTAAGCAAACCAAAGCGAGAGTAGCAAAAAGAATTAGCACTACCCCCAAAGTTTCCTTCGTCATAATCGACTGTTTCTTATCTTTATTACGGTTTCTGTTCGCTGTACTGCTCAAAAGTCCACCTCGAAATTTTATCAAATTCTTATACAGATTAAATTATACCAAAAAGCGTGATTTTTTACAATGCTTTGCACCAACTTTTAAATAATTATTTTAAATTTAAATATATAAGTAGCAAACGCTTAAAAAATTCGGGGCAGACGTATTATCGTCTGCCCCGACAGGTGTTTATCTTCTTTATTTTTTCGGCTGATATATAAGCCTTCCGCATTGATCGCAATCTATAATTTCACCGTTTTTGAGTCTATTAAGTTCGGACATGGGAAGTTCCATATTGCACGCGCCGCAAACGTTATCCCTTGCGGCGTAAACAATAGGATAAATCTTATTAGCGCGCTTTTTAAGGTATCTATCCATAAGGGTAGGATCAACCTTTGCTTTTAGCTCTTCAAGTTCCTTTTCAACACTTTCTTTTTCCGCCTTGACGGATTCTTTTAATGCATTGTATTTTTCTGCGTTTTCCTTGTATTGAACCTGAGCCGCTTTGGTAGTGTTCTTAATGGTCGAATACTCTTTCATAACCGCCTGAATTTCTTCGGATATCTTGCTTGCCTTTGCGCCCAAAGCCTTAATTTTTGATATGAGTTCTTCCGCCTTTTTTATAAGGAAAGAAACTTCTTTCGGGTCTGATGCGCTATCAATAGATTCTTCAATTTCCGATTCTATCTCTTTAAGTTTTAACTGGTCTTCGGTTGCCTTTTGATAGGTCGCTATAAGTTCAGCTGCGCGATCGTCAAGTTTATTGACGTTGTCTTCTACCCCTTCGAGATATTTTTTTGCGTTGACAGCCTTTTTTCTCTCTTCACTTTCAGAAAGCGTCTTTTCAATCTTTCTTAGTTTTGCGTCTGCCGTCTGATAATTAAGCAATGCTTCTATCATAGTCGTTCTCCTTTACATAAATCTTTTATCTTCAAAATAATACGCTTTTAGTCCTTTTAGATTATCTAAGGTCCACTCGTAAAATTTATTAAATCCGTACTGTTCGGATACGTAATGCGGAATAATCATAACCTTTTTTCCGCGTTCAATTAGTTCTTTCAAGACGTGGTGCGGAACGTCCGACGTTATTATTAAATCCGCATTAGTTTGGCCTTTTTCCACGGCGTCAAGCGCGTGTCCACTACCACCGCCACAAAAAGACGCTGCCTTTCCCACCGCGCCAAAGCCGTATAAAATTATCTTTTTAGAGCCGAAAACTTCTTCCGCCCTTTGCTTTATTTTTTCCGCGTCACAGTTTACACTAAACTCTCTGCCGTAACCGTTTTCTAAACCCGATAACGGCTGTAAAATCTTAGTGTTTTCGCCGCCTAGTCCTTTTGCCAAATAATAGTCTATTCCAAGACTCGCCATATCCAAATTAAGGTGCATTGACACGACGTTTAAGTGGTTTTCTACCGCAAGTAAAAGCGCGGCGGTATCACCGTCTTTATCCAAACTTTTTATAGGATTATATATCGCAGGGTGGTGAGTTACCACCGTATCAGCGTTAAGTTTTATCGCCGCTTTTACTGCATCTACCGATAGGTCGAGAGTAAACAACACCGAATTTACTTGGTCGTGCGAATTAACGATTATTCCGCTATTGTCGTAGTCCCCCGACTCAATGGCTTTTCTGCTAATTTCTAAGGGCGCGTACTGCTCTAATAGGCTTAAAAAATCTTTAAGTTTATACATATTTACTAAGTTTTTCTATCTCAGATATCATATCTTGTTTGGTCTTATCCGACATGGTGTCGCTTTCAAGATATTCCCTTAACTTAGATATTTTATCCGATATTATCTTTTTAAAATCTTCGGTCGGCTCGTTTATATTAGTCCTTCCAAACTCTATCTCTTCTCTCGTAAGGCTATCCTTTCCTTTCTTTAAGGATATAAGGTCGTAATACTTGCCCTGACAAATAAAGGTAAAATCCTTTTCCACCGCGTACCCTGCCTTAATTACTGCCACGCGCACTCTATCGGTATTCTTCATAGGTTGAACGACCAGTCTTTCGGGCAAAGATTTAGCCTTTTCTATTATGGATATTATCTCTTCTCCGCCCATACCTGCTATAAGCGCAAGGTCGCAAGGTCCGACCTTTTCAAACCCATCTGAAACCACGCTAGTAACCCTGCCGCTTTTTGCATAATCGGCTAAAAGGTCTTGGGCTTTTTTCAAACACTTTTCGCTGACGTCGGAAATTATAACCCTTTTACATTTACCGCTGTCAAGCATTGCTTTTGCCATATACCCGTGGTCACAACCGATATCTGCAAACACGTTACACTCGGTAAGGACGGAAAATATCCGTTCTAATCTTGAATTCATTATTTTTCTATATAGTCTTTTAGGCGTTTTGAACGGCTGGGATGACGCAGTTTACGAAGGGCTTTGGCTTCTATCTGACGAATTCTTTCCCTAGTAACGTTAAACTCTTTACCAACTTCTTCAAGTGTTCTGGGTTTTCCGTCGTCTAGACCGTATCTTAATCTTAAAACCTTTTCTTCACGCGGAGTAAGTGTGTCGAGTACGCCGATAAGTTGTTCTTTAAGCATAGTGTAAGACACGGCGTCGGTAGGCGCGGCACTTCTTTCGTCTTCGATAAAGTCGGAAAGATGACTGTCTTCTTCTTCACCGATAGGCGTTTCAAGCGATACGGGGTCTTGCGCAATCTTTTGGATTTCCCTAACCCTTTCTTCGGTTATATCCATTTCTTTTGCAATCTCTTCGGGAAGTGGCTCTCTGCCGAGTTCTTGTAAAAGTCTACGTGAAACCCTAATGAGTTTGTTTATGGTTTCAACCATGTGAACGGGGATACGAATAGTCCTTGCCTGATCGGCAATAGCGCGGGTTATAGCCTGTCTTATCCACCAAGTAGCGTAGGTCGAGAACTTAAAGCCTTTTTGATAGTCGAATTTTTCAACCGCTTTCATAAGACCTAGGTTGCCTTCCTGAATAAGATCCAAAAATTGCATGCCCCTGCCCATATACCTTTTTGCGATAGATACGACTAGTCTTAGGTTTGCCTCGGACAGCAATCTCTTTGCAGCCTCGTCCCCTTCCATCATACGCTTTGCAAGCTCGGTTTCTTCGTCGGGTTGAAGTAGTGGGACTTTACCGATATCTTTAAGATACATTTTAACCGGATCGTCCATGCTGATTTCTTTCAAAAGCTGGTCGTATAAATCTTTGTCACGCTCGTATTCGTTTATTATCTGTACACCCTTATCGTCAAAGATTTTATAAATCTCTTCAAGCTGCGCCGGCGTAGTCTGGAATTTTTCCAGTTTATCAAAAAGTTGCGATGTGGTTATACTGCCGCTCTTTTTGAACTCCAAAATAACGTCGTAAACTACGGTAGCCAGTTCAACGCTTAAAATGTCGCCGTTATCAGGGGTTGTCGCCAAGGGCTGTTCAGCCTGAGTGGTTTCGGGTTCAGTTGCCTTTACCTTTTTTTCTTCCATAAAAGTTCCTCCTGCGATAAATATCGCTTTCAATTACTATAATAGTTTGTTCTTTTCTGCAAGTAATTTTGCCATTTCAGCGGCAAAAGTTCGTCTTTTCGCGTTGTCCGTTTCGGCATTAAAGAGTGCAGTCAGCCTATCGAGTTCTTTTGTTAGCCTATCGGTTTTAAGCGTGCGCACGCAATCGAAAAAGTACGCCGTTTGGTCAAAGTTTTTATTTTCGTCGGTTTCCCACCCTGCAATACGCGATATCTCGTCGCTATATTCGGGACTAAGCAGTTCGTAAAGATCGTTAAACTTAACCTTTTCGTTAGATTTAACCTTGCTTAGAATATACCCCTGAATCTCTTTATGCACGGGCAAAGAAAACTCTAGCGCAGATATGTCGGTTTCTTCCGCGTACGGTTTCCCAAATAGGTACGATGCAAGTATAAACCTTGCCGCAAGTGCCGTCTTATCCCCTGCGTTATCGGTAAACTGTGGTACGGCTTGTCCTTCTTTGGGTTTTTCTTCCACCGAATACAGTTCTCTCTTTAACGCCTCAAAAGTAGTGCCCGAAACGTCGCGCACGGTTTTAAGCAAATCTTCCTGCTCAGCAGGTGACGAACTCTCTTTTATAACGCGCACGGCGTTGGTAACGTATTTACGTTTTCCGTCAACCGTGTTTACGTCGTAAGTCTTTCGTATAATATCTAACTTAAAATCTATAAGCGGCATTGCCGCGGTAAGAAGTTTTCTATACCCGTCCGCACCGCTTGTCTTAATGACGTCGTCGGGATCCATGCCGTCGGGCAAGGATACAACCTTAACTTCCAAGCCTTCTTCACTCAAAATTTCTAGGCCGCGGATAGACGCTTTCTGTCCTGCAAAGTCGCCGTCAAAACTTATGAATACTTTGTCGGTGTAGCGTTTAAGTATTCGCGCTTGGTCTTTGGTAAACGCCGTACCCATACTTGCAACCACGTTCTCAATACCAGCCTGTACTAGCGATACTACGTCAAGATGTCCTTCAACGACAACCACAGAATCCAAGCCTTTTTGGTTCTTTATCTTTTTTAAGTTGTTAAGGTTAAAGAAAGTTTTGCCCTTAGAAAACACCGAAGTTTCTTTTGTGTTTATATATTTTTGTTCTTTGCCCCCGTCAATTCTGCGCCCAGCAAAGGATATAACGTTATTAAACTGGTCGATAAGCGGAATAACCAGCCTTTTACCTAGCCAGTCAAAATATCTTCCGTCCTTTTCACCAACCGCGCCCGACAAAACCATTTCTTTATCGGTATAACCTTTTGAACGCAAATACTTGGGCAGAGAATAAAAATCTAACGATGCGCCCATGCCGAACTTGGTTATGGTCTCGGCAGTAAGTTTTCTCTTAAATGCGTAGTCGACGTGGTCGCTACCGCTCTCACTTTTAAGGTTAGAAACGTAAAAACGCGCGGTATCCTTTAACAGGTCTAGTATGCGCTGTTTTAAGCGTTTTTCTTCCTTGATTTTCTCGTCGTCGTACTTAACTTCGGGCAGCGGCATTTTTACGCGGTCTGCTAAAAACCTTACAGAATCGTTAAAATCAAGCGATTCTATTTCCATAATAAAACTTATGACGTCGCCGCTTTTATGACAGCCGAAACAGTAATAAAACTGACCCGTAGGATTAACCGAAAAAGATGCCGTCTTTTCGTGATGAAAAGGGCATTTTCCCCAGAAGTTTCCGCCGCGCTGTTCTAGTCGCACGTATCTTCCGATCAAATCCACTATGTCGTTTTTACTTTTAAGTTCGTCTATAAACTTAACGTCAAAGCCTCTCATTTCTTACAGTTTCCAGTTCTTTGGTATAAATATCTCGCTAAAAGTTTTTACTGCGTACATATCGCTCATACCCGATATGTAATCGCAAAGTACGGTATCTAAATTATCACACTCTAGTCTGCCGATATAAAACTCAGGCAGTTTGTCCTTATTTTGCTGATAGTACTCGTATAGCGCGCTTATCATTCTGTCAGCGCGCGCCTCTTCGTTCCTAAACGTATCGTCACCGTAAACGTTTTCGAAAAGAAAAGTTCTAAGTTCCATAGTTGCATCAGCGTATTCTTTTTCCATTTCCACGGTATTCCTGCCGTAACTCTTTCTAAATATTGACGACAGCATTGAATTGATGCGCCTACTCGAAGTTTCACCCAAAAGTTCAACGGCGTCTTTTGGAAGATCGGAAAGGGTTATAAATCCACCGTCAATCGCGTCGTCAATGTCGTGGTTAATATACGCAATGCGGTCTGCAAGACTAACAGCCTTTCCCTCTAAGGTCTTTGGCTTAGAGTTGATTTTGTGGTTAATAATGCCGTCCACTACTTCGCGAGTAAGGTTAAGCCCCCTACCGTCGTTTTCCAAAACGTCAACCACTCTTCCCGACTGCTCGTTATGCTTAAAGCCATTAGGGTTTAATTTGTTAAGTATTCTTTCCCCCGAATGCCCGAAAGGCGTGTGCCCTAAGTCGTGCCCTAGCGCAATGGCCTCGGTCAAGTCTTCGTTAAGGTTAAGCGTTCTCGCTATTCCCCTTGCAACCTGCGACACGTTGAGCGTGTGAGTTAAACGCGTGCGGTAATGGTCGCCCTCAGGCGAAAAGAAAACCTGAGTTTTGTTTTTAAGACGGCGGAACGCCTTGCAATGAATAATTCTGTCACGGTCGCGCTGAAAGTCGGTACGCATAGGACAGGGCGTTTCTTCCCTTAATCTTCCTTCGGTATCCTTTGACTTAGTAGCATATTTAGACAGAAACATTTCTTCTTTTTTCAAGGTGTGTTCTTTCATAAATTCCCCTGCTTAAACTTTCCTTATCGTATATTAATACTACAAAAAAATCAAAATCCCTTTTTTTATTTTAAAATTTATTAAATAATTTATATATTATTTTATTTACCCAATTTTATTTACCCACCTTAAAGCGCAAAAAAACGCCCTGACTTCGGGCGTTTTATTTGTTTTATACGTTCAAAATTTTCTTCAAGAATTTTCCCGTGTGGCTGTTTTGACATTGCGCAACTTGTTCGGGTGATCCCTTAGCCACCACCGTTCCGCCGCCGTTACCGCCCTCTGGTCCTAAGTCGATTATGTGGTCGGCAAGTTTTATGACGTCAAGGTTATGTTCAATAATAATTACCGTATTGCCTGCCTCTTGAAGTCTTTGAAGTACGGTGCAAAGTTTTTCCACGTCGTAACTGTGAAGTCCCGTAGTCGGCTCGTCGAGTATATACAAGGTCTTACCCGTTGCGCGTTTAGAGAGTTCGGTTGCAAGTTTAACCCTTTGAGCCTCGCCGCCCGAAAGGGTGGTTGAACTCTGACCGAGTTTGATATAGCCAAGACCGACGTCTTGCAAGGTCTTGATTTTATTATAGATAGACGCTATCGGCTTAAAGAATTCGCACGCTTCATCCACCGTCATATCAAGCACGTCGCTGATGTTCTTGCCCTTATACTTAACTTGCAGAGTTTCTCTATTATATCTCTGCCCCTTGCACACTTCGCAAGGAACGTACATATCGGGAAGAAAATGCATTTCTATCTTAATAATTCCGTCGCCTTCACAATTTTCGCATCTACCACCTGCAACGTTAAAGGAAAATCTTCCCGATTTATATCCTCTTTCTTTTGCATCAGGGGTTGCGGCAAACAGATCTCTTATGGCAGAGAAAACGCCCGTATAGGTCGCAGGGTTACTGCGCGGAGTTCTGCCTATCGGCGACTGGTCAATAGCGATAACCTTATCAAAATATTCAATACCGTCTATGCGTTCACAATCGCCCTTTCTGACCTTTGCGCCGTTAAGTTCAAACGCTAGCGCGGGGTAAACTATCTCGTTGACAAGCGAACTCTTTCCGCTACCCGATACGCCCGTTACAGCGGTTATTAGCCCTACGGGGAACGCCACGTCGACGTTTTTAAGGTTGTTCTGCTTTGCGCCTATGACCTTTAACTCTCTGCCGTCGGGAATTTTGCGCGCGGTAGGAATTTCTATCTTTCTTCTGCCCGAAAGATAATCGCCTGTAATGGAACGCGGCTCGTTCATAATATCTTGAACCGTACCACAAGCCACAACTTCACCGCCGTGAACGCCGGCTTTTGGACCGATATCGACTATAAAGTCTGCCGTACGCATAGTGTCTTCGTCGTGCTCAACGACTATAAGGGTATTCCCTAAATCACGAAGTCTTTTTAAGGTTGCAATTAGTTTTTCGTTATCGCGCTGATGCAGTCCTATACTCGGCTCGTCAAGAATATATAGTACGCCGGTAAGTCCGCTACCTATCTGTGTAGCAAGCCTAATTCTCTGAGCCTCTCCGCCAGACAGCGTGGACGCGCTTCTAGATAGCGAAAGGTAGTTTAGTCCTACGTTAATCAAAAAGTCTAAGCGGGCTTTAATCTCTTTCAAGATAGGCTCAGCAATGAGAGTTTTAGTGTAATCAAATTCAAGGCTAGAAACAAAGTCTTTTAGTTCGCTTACAGCCATATCGGTAAGTTCTGCAATATTTTTTCCGCCAACTGTTACGGCAAGTGCTTCCTTTTTAAGCCTTTTGCCGTGACAGGTATTACACGGATGAACGGTCATATATCTTTCAATCTCGCTCTTGGTGTAATCGCTACTAGTTTCCCTATAACGCCGCTCTAAGTTAGGTATTATACCTTCCCAAGACGACTCGTAACTACCGCTAAACGTTCTAGTATCGTAACTTATCTTAATCTTTTCGCCGTTGTTGCCGTATAGCATCATTTTGTAAACGTGTTCAGGCAAATCTTTTACAGGCGTGTCAAGGCTAAACCCGTAATGCTTTGCAAGCGCGCTAAAATAAATATTAGCCATCTTGCCGTTATCTAGGTTCCAACCGGTAATGGTCATTGCGCCTTCCCTTAAAGATTTATTCGGGTCACGCACCACGAGTTTTTCGTCAATTTCGTTCCTAAAACCTAGTCCTGCGCACTCTGGGCACGCGCCGAACGGATTGTTAAACGAGAATAATCTCGGTTCAATCTCTTCTATACTAATACCGCAGTCGGGGCAAGAATACTTGGTTGAATAGAGCGTCGTTTCACCGTCAACCACCTTGACTGCCACCAAACCGTCGGCAAGTTTAAGCGCGGTTTCAAGGCTGTCTGCTAGTCTTTTTTCCATATCGGGTTTAACGACTAATCTGTCGACGACCACGCTTATATTGTGTTTGATATTCTTATCGAGTTTAATCTCTTCGTCAAGCGTATAAACTATTCCGTCCACTTCCACACGCGCAAAACCGCTCTTTTTATATTTTTCAAACTCTTTACTATATTCGCCTTTCTTTCCCCTAACGACGGGTGCGTTTACAAGTATCTTCGTGCTTTCAGGAAGACTCATAACTTTATCGGCAATCTGGTCAACCGTTTGGCGTTCGATCTCTCTTCCACACTTAGGGCAATGCGGCACGCCCACACGCGCGAACAGTAAACGGAAATAATCGTAAATCTCGGTAACCGTTCCCACCGTTGAGCGTGGGTTATGCGAAGTGGTTTTTTGGTCGATAGAAATTGCCGGCGACAAGCCTTCGATAGACTCAACGTCGGGTTTTTCCATCTGTCCTAAAAACATACGCGCATAGCTTGAAAGACTTTCCACGTAACGCCTTTGACCTTCGGCGTAAATGGTTTCAAAGGCAAGCGTACTCTTTCCGCTGCCCGATAGTCCCGTGAAAACCACGAGTTTATCGCGCGGAATAGTTAGGTCGATATTCTTTAAGTTGTTCTCTTTTGCGCCTTTAATCTTTAAGTAATCCATAATTATTTTCTCATCTTCATTTTAAGTTTAGCAATGGTATCGCGAATCTCGATACACCGCTCGAAATCAAGGTTTGCCGACGCTATCTTCATGAGTGCTTTAAGCTTTTCTATCTCGTCGGGGATATCCTGTTTCTTAACGTCCTTAGTCCTATCTGCTTTCTTAGTTATCTCTAAGGTATTGACTATGTCTTTCTTGATGGTCTTTGGCGTAATGCCGTGCGCCTTATTATAGTCCGACTGTATCTTTCTTCGTCTTTCGGTCTCGTCTATGGCACGGCGCATACTGCCCGTTATAACGTCTGCGTACATTATAACCCTACCTTCTGCGTTTCTCGCCGCCCTACCTATGGTTTGAATAAGCGAAGTTTCGCTGCGCAAAAAGCCTTCCTTATCTGCGTCTAGAATAGCGACTAGTTTAACTTCTGGTAGGTCTAAGCCTTCCCTTAAAAGGTTAATACCGCAAAGCACGTCAAACTCACCGCTACGCAGTCCCGACACTATCTCAATACGTTCCATGGTATCTATATCGCTGTGCATATAGCGCACCTTAACGCCGTTTTCTTTCAAGTATTCAGTAAGGCTTTCCGCCATTTTTTTAGTGAGCGTGGTTATAAGCACTCTTCCGCCGTCTTTGGTCACGGCGTTTATCTCGGTCAATAAATCGTCTATCTGGTCCTTAGTCGGTTTGACGGTAATTTCCGGGTCTATAAGTCCGGTCGGACGAATAAGTTGTTCGACCACTTGCCCTGCTTGGTCAAGTTCGTACTTAGCAGGGGTAGCGGAAACGCAGATAATCTGCCCTACCCTTGAATCGAATTCATCAAAGGTAAGCGGACGGTTATCAAACGCCGATTTTAAGCGGAAACCGTAACCTACAAGGTTGGTTTTTCTTGAACGGTCGCCGTTGAACATTGCGCCTATCTGCGGTATGGTCATGTGCGACTCGTCTATAAAGGTAATAAAGTCTTTGGGAAAGTAATCTAAAAGCGTAAATGGCGGTTCGCCGATATCCCTACCGTCAAAGTAACGGCTGTAATTTTCGATACCTTTACAGAACCCTATTTCCCTAATCATTTCTATATCGTAATCGGTGCGCTGTTTTAAGCGTTGCGCCTCGATAAGTTTTCCGTCTTGTTGAAAGAATAAAACTTCGTCGTCACGGTCACGCTCGATTGCCGCTAACGCAAGGTTAAGTTTTTCTTCCGCCACCGCGTAGTGGCTTGCAGGGAAAATGACCGCGTGCTTTAAGGAAGATATAACCTTTCCCGACACAAACTCCACTTCGGATATACTGTCTATGGTATCCCCGAAAAACTCTACGCGAATAATAATTTCAGTATTTGACGACGGGAAAATATCAACAATATCCCCCCTAACCCTAAACGACGAACGAGAAAAATCCACGTCACGCCTGGTGTATTGAATAGATACGAGTTTACGCATAAGTTCGTCCCTATCCATATTGTCGTCGGGACGCAGCGATACCGCTAAGCGGTAATATTCTTCGGGCGCACCCAAGCCGTAAATACAGGATACCGACGCTACGACTATGGTGTCGGTACGCTCGGATAACGAACAAGTCGCCGAGTGACGGAGTTTATCTATCTCGTCGTTAATGGCTAAGTCCTTTTCAATATAGGTGTCGGTAGACGGAATATATGCTTCCGGCTGATAATAGTCGTAGTAGCTTACGAAAAACTCTACTCGGTTATTAGGAAAAAATTCGCGGAACTCGTTACATAATTGCGCAGCAAGCGTCTTGTTATGCGCTATTACTAAGGCTGGGCGGTTCATATTTTTTATGACGTTTGCCATAGTGAAAGTTTTACCGCTACCCGTAACGCCCAAAAGGACCTGCGTACGCAATCCGTCACGCAAGCCGTCCGTAAGCTTTTCTATGGCCTGAGGCTGATCGCCCGTCGGCTGATATGGTGAATGCAGTTGAAACTCTAACTTTTCCATAACCACTCTAAAATATAGCTTTTAATATTAAACCTATCAAGAAACTCAACAGCGCAAGGGCGGCGGTTAAGCCTATTCTGTAAATGAGATTGCGCCTAAACACCTTGCGTTCTCTAATATATCCTTTGCCCTTTTCGGTAAGCGACACGCAATAAACCGTTTCCCCCCTACGGTCTGAATATACAAGGTCGAAGTATCCGTCGGACGCAAGGTCGGTCATAACCGTATCTAGCCTAGATAACCCTATACCGTCAGCGCCAACAAGTCGCTTTAAATCCACGGGCGTTATGAGCGTTGCCCCCTTTTCGCCACACGCGCCGTGTAGGGCAAGCATTACCGCGCTTTCCACCCTGCTAAGCATTAGATTGCACCCCTTAGCGCAAAGGTTAAGACGGTGGCAATCACAAAAGCAAATATTCCGCCTAAAAACGCGCCGAGTGCCGAATAAACGAAATACTTTTTTGCCGTCTGTACCCGCTCTATTTCTTGTTCTATACGGTTTTCAAACACCAACCGCCCCTTAGCCGTCGGTATGGCGCAAAACTCTTTTTCGTCTTCGTACTTTACTATGACGTATTCACGCGCCGATAGGTTGTTTAGGCTTTCCCTAACACTTTCTTCTTCCACCTTAAAACGGGTTGGAAAGGATTGCATAACGTCGTCAATCGAGAAAACTTTATAACCCGAACCGCTACACTCGCCGTTAATAATATTAAGTAAAGCAAGACTTAATCTATCAAGCATAATCCACCTACTTCACTTAATATTTTGGGATTAATAAGTTTTGTTATACATAATTTTACCACAATAATGATTTATTGTAAACAAAAACGCAGTTCTTTTAAACTGCGTTTTCTTATGTGTCTTACTTACTCGTTTTCTTTTTTCTAACCGACAGCACGTTTATTAAAACGTATGCGCATATAAGCGTTACTATGGTCAAAACCATTATCAAATACATTGCCCAAATCTTAACGTCCGTTCCGAAAAATTCAAGATTACAGTCAACCGACGCTGCCAAACCGTCCACCGCCGCATCCGGAACGCCCTGCGCTCGCATTTCATTTAGCGCGCCTTGCATAGAGTGGTTTCTAACTAGCGACGTGCCGTAAGTTCCCGGCAAGAACATTAATACTTTTCTTAAACCTTCTGAAAAACTTGACAGCGGCATATACGCACCGCATATAAAGCCGTAGCACGAACTCACTATCGAGCCGACGGCAGATATTTGACCTTGCGACGACAAGAAGTGGTTAATGACCGAAGACAGAGCCGTGCCGAAAGTAGTTAAAAGAAATATATCCACGATAAGCAGTAATACGTCTGCAAAACTTAAATACCAACCGATAATAGCGACGTAAACAAGGCTTGCGCCAAGTGCTAAAAAGCATATTACAAGCGTGCTTATAGTGGTTGCTATATAGTAACTTAACGCCATTTGCGAACGGCGTACTGGTGTTATTAGCATATCCTTATGCGCCCCTGAAATCTTATCCTGAACCATAAGCATATTTGAACAGAAAGAAACGGTTACGCACGACACCGCAAGTAGCGACGACATAAGCTGACCACCGACAAGTCCGTCGAGTAGTTTTTCGTCTATGGTGATGCCAAAACCTTGGAACACGCTTTCAAAGCTGCTAGTGTAAACGTTGGACAAAAAAGTAGCGTACAACACGAGTAGAATAAGCGGAGTTATAAGCGAAGTAAAAAACAGACCTTTATCCTTAAAGAATAGTTTTACGTTTCTTTTTAGCATTATAAAGAAAGTTTTCATTTATTTATCCCCCGTAAGTTTTTTGCCTGTAACCGCTAAAAACACCGAATCCATCTTGCCCTTTACCACTTCGTAGTCGGTGAACACGTCTGGGTGTTTAACTATTAGTTCGGTTGCTTTTAAGGTGGATTCTACTTCTATCCTAAATCCACCAGAAACCTTGACGTAATCAAGATTAAGCACGGAAAGTTTGCTTTCGTCGTTGTCGTAAATGGTGATAAAGTCGCCCGAATACTGGTTTTTAAGTTCAATGGGCGTGCCTTCCGCAGCCTTTTTTCCGCCGTCGATAATAACGACGTAATCGGCGTCTGCCGCCTCTTCCATATAATGCGTCGTCAAAAGTACGGTCATATTTTGTTCACGACGCATTTTTTCAACCACGCCCCACAGCGTAATTCTGGTCTGTGGATCAAGTCCCGTGGTCGGTTCGTCAAGTATAAGAATTTTAGGGCTATGAATAAGCGCGCGCGCAATGTCCGCCTTTCTGCGCTGTCCACCCGAAAGTTTGCCGACGGGACGGTTTAATATATCGCCAAAACCTAAAAGATTAACTAACTCTTTTAATTTTTCTTCAAAGTCTTTGCCTACTATTCCATATAGTGCCGCGCGGTGAATAAGGTTGTCACGCACGGAAAGGGATTTATCAAGCGCGGAATTTTGGAACACTACGCCTATCTCTCTCTTGATTTTATCCGAATTTTCATCAACGTCAACACCGTCCACGTAAATCTTTCCACTATCCTTTTCCAAGGTCTTGCAAATCATTGATATGGTCGTGGATTTTCCTGCGCCGTTTACGCCCAAAAAAGCAAACAATTCCCCTTCTTTTATCTTAAAACTTAAATCGTTTACTGCTTTAACGTCGCCGTAACTCTTATGTAAATTCTCTATCCTAATAATATCCATCAGCATCTTTCTCCTTAAACTGATATCAAAATGATATCAGTTTAAACGAATTTTTGTCAACTCTTTTGTTTACTTAAATAAAAAATTGTGATATGATATATAAAGTTAAAGATTTTCAGTCAAGTTTCCAACTTCTTACGATATGAAAAAGGAGAATTAAAAATGAAAAAATTTATTAATTATGCACACAGGGGCGCGAGCGAATATGCGCCTGAAAATACTTTGTTATCTTTTTACTACGGTTTAACCATGGGTGCAAACGGCATTGAAACGGACGTGCAGTTAAGTAAAGACGGCGTTGCCGTTTTGTTCCACGACGATACTGTTGATAGGGTTACGGACGGTAAAGGCAAACTTTCGGACTTTACTTTATCCGAACTTAAAAAATTATGGGTAAGTAAAAACAGCTTGAAAGACAGGATAGTTACTTTTGAAGATTTCCTATCGCATTTTATGGATTTCGACCTTACTTTCGCCATTGAATTGAAGGGCGATAATACTGCTAAAATCAGCGCAGATTTGCTTAGAAAATACGATATGGTAAACAAAACCGTAATGACTTCATTTAAATTGAAAGAACTTATCGACCTTAAAAACTATGCGCCCGAATTTACCGCAGGACTTTTAACCGATAAAGTGGACGATCAAATACTTTCTAAAATGAAAGAGATCGGCATAACCGAACTTTGCCCTATCGCGGATATTCTAACTAAAGAATTAGTTGATTCTTGGCACGAAAAGGGATTTAACGTTCGTGCCTGGGGCGTTGTTAATAAAGACCTTATGCTTAAAGCTGTTCAATGCGGTGTTGACGGTATGACCGTAAACTTCCCCGATAAACTCACCGAACTTTTGAGCAGTAAATAACGGAGTTATACAAATGAAAGTTATAAAAACCCAACGAAACAGCAAATACTGCATTATTTGCGGAATGGAAAACCCGACGGGACTTAAAGCACCGTTTTATGAATTAGAAGACGGCACGGTCGGTACGCTCGTAACTTTTAAGTCCGAACATCAAAGTTATCCCGACCGCACGCACGGCGGAATGGTGAGCGCGCTCTTGGACGAGCTTATCGGCAGAGCACTTTGGATAACCGAACCTAACATGTTCGGCGTTACCACAACTCTTTCGGTAACTTACAGAAAGCCCGTTCCTTTGGATACTGCGGTTAAAGCGCACGGCGCAATAACTTTTAGCGGGTCAAGAGGTTTTACTGGTAAAGGCGCGATATATTCTATGGACGGGACTCTGCTAGCAGAGGCAACCGCTAAATATTTTAAGATACCTTTCAATAAAGTGTTCGGTGATAAGTCCTCGTACCACGAAGAAATGTGTTATGAAATGCCTATGAACATTTCCCATTTAGATTTTCCCGAACTGTAAAAATTTTAGTTTATATATAAAAAAACAAATTCTTTCCTTCTTCGGTCTGTAACCATTTTTTTATAAATGGAATATTATGATTTAGACACGAAGGAGGAATTTTATTTTATGTGCTGTCTATTTGGCAATAACAATTGCTGTTCTAACCGTAACAACGTGACGGTAATCCGTGGTCCGCGCGGTCCTATGGGTCCAACTGGTCCGCAAGGTCCGAGAGGTCCGCAAGGACCGCAGGGCGCGACTGGTCCGCAAGGCCCTACCGGGGCAACGGGTGCGACTGGTGCTATAGGACCCCAAGGTCCTATTGGTCCTATCGGTGCGACTGGTGCAACGGGTGCGACTGGTCCGCAAGGTCCTGTTGGTCCTATCGGTCCTATCGGTCCGCAGGGTCCGGTAGGTGCAACTGGCGCAACGGGCGCGACTGGTGCTACTGGTCCGCAGGGTCCTGCTGGTCCTATCGGTCCTCAGGGTCCCGTAGGTGAAACTGGCGCAACTGGTGCAACCGGTCCGCAAGGCCCTGCTGGTCCTGCCGGGACTAACGATGCGGTTTATGCAAGTGTTGGTACGGAAGTCGTAAGTGCAGGTGCAATTATTCCCTTGTCGCTCAATACGGCAACCGCAGACACGACCATGACTGTAAGCAATAACGCCATAAGCGTTACTGAAGAAGGAACTTATTTGGTTTCATTCTACGTTGGCGGTTCTGTTCCAACTAACGAATTTAATACGACCTTGTATCTTAACGGCGCGGCTATTGCAGGCGAAACAATCGTGCAATCAAACAGCGCAGGTGCAGCAGGTAAAACGATTTTAATCAATTTATCTAGCGGTGACGCGCTGTCGCTTGTGAACACTTCGGCAACCGAGGCGACGTTGTCTAACGCATCGATTACCGTGCTTAAACTTGCCTAATCTCTTTCTTTCATTTTTTCTCTTTTTTAAATATTTTAACGCCGTCGGGAACCCGACGGCGTTTAATCTATCAAAATTATTCTTTATCCGTTATAATTTGGTATTCGTTATCGCCCGTAATTTTCACAGATACCGAGCCGTAAACGTCCGTTCTATAAAGATTATAAAACTCGTTCTCTAACTGTATTCTCTTTAAGGTAACGTTATCGGGAATAACACCTTCACCTGCAAATACAACTGCGTTTCTCGGCGATATTAAATGCAAAAACTCTTCGCTTGTCCCTTCTTCTGCTCCACCGTCGGAAACTTTAAGAAAATCTACTTCGGTAAAATTAAGTTCTATATCGGTATTCGATAGCCATTGCTTATATAAACCGACTTTGTGTTGGGATAAGACAAACTGTTCTTGACCTTTGCCTGCGTCACCTGTGAGTATAAACCTTACGCCCTTTATCTCTAAGTATATAATAGGTGACAGATTGTTTATCTGCTGAGCCGTTGCTGAAAGTGTACCGTTAAACTCTGCGTAAGCACCGCCACTACTCAAAGGTGACAGAAACACTACCGCATAATCTTTACCGTCGATATAATCGTAATAATCAGATATCTTTGTTGCAATGCCTTTTTCTTCTGCTAATTCTATTACTTTATCGTGCAAAGGAAATTCACCGCCGCGTGTATCTTTTCGAATATTTGGGTGATAAATCTTACCTATATTAAAAGTATTAATTATCTTTTCCGCGCCGCCTATATGCTCGACATCTGGGTGGGTAAGCACTAAATAATCAATGTTGTCTTTATCAAAGCCTTTTACGTGTTCTATAACTTTATCCGCGGTAACGCTATCCTTTCCGCAATCTATAAGCATGGTTTTGCCGTCCGTAAAATATATAAATATGGCTTCGCCACACCCAACGTCTATAAAACTTACCGAAACGCCCAAATCGACCTTTTCCGCATCTGCTTCCTGTTCACCGTTTTGTTGCTGTTCTTCGCTATCACCGTCCTGCTCGTTACTATCGTCTAATTTTATAGCCGGACGACAGGAAAGTAAGGTAAAAGCAATAAAAATGAGCGCAATAACTAAGAATAACGCTCTACATCTTTTTGTGTATCATCAAATATTCCTTTAGGACAACTATTTTTTTTCTTTTTTCTTTTTGGGTTTTGCCCTTTTTAGTTCTTCTATGCCTGCTTTTATTTCGGGCATTTTGTCTATCGCCAAACTATACCCGATATCAAACATATCGTTGCCGCGCCAGAAAGACACCGCTTGATACTCGCTTAAATCGGGGTGCAACATAACGTCGCTATTATCATAACCTTTCTTCCAAGGCTGTTCCACCTTAGATTTAAACACGGGGAACAGTTTAGAAAGTAAACTCGGTTTTGCCTCGTGAGTGGATAGGTCTATCCCCACGACGTAATCTGCGCCCATACCCCTTACTAGATCGGCTGGAACGGAGTTTACGAACGCGCCGTCAACGTACCTTTCACCATCTATTACTACCGGCTTAAAAAAGGGCGGCATACTGCTGGACGCGCAGAGTGCTTTCGCAACACTTCCCTTTTCAAAGACGTATTCTTCGCCCGATTCAATCTCTGTTGCGACACACTTAAATGGCTTTTTCAGTTCTTCAATATTGAGTGAGCCTATTTCCCTATCAATTACTGAAAACAGTCCCGAAGTATCCATTTTTATCATGAATAGATTTTTAATCTCACCTACGTCCACTCTTTTTAAAAGTTCTAAAATATCGGTAGAAGTATACCCAGCGGCGTAAAACGCGCCTATAATACTACCGATACTAGTCCCTGCAATCAGGTCAAATTCTATTCCGTTTTCTTCAAAAGCTTTAAGCGCGCCGAGTTCAGCAAAACCTTTTGCTCCCCCCGAACCGAGTGCCAAACCAAGTTTAATCTGCCTTGGTTTATTGCGCCTAAGTAGCCAACTAAAAAATCCCATTTTACTCTTCCTTTTTATCGTATTGGTCGGTCTTTTTGCTCATAATCTTGAATATCGTTACGGCAAGCAATACCACGGCAAGCGCAAACAATGCGTATAAAATATAGTCAAGCGTTTCTATCGACCAGAAAGTCAAACACAACTGTGCAAGTAAAGATATTATTAGTCCTGCGACCAAGTTGCCAAGTGCTATCGGCAGAATAACGTCTTTAAATTTTAGATTTAAAAACACCGCAATCGCAGTACCCGTCCACACCCCCGTCATAGGTAGCGGGATTGCTACGAAAATGAATACGCCGATTTGCTTTAAGAGCGTTTCAGACGTAATGTTTCCCGAACCATTTTCACGCTTTTCCATAGTTTCTTTGGCTTTATCGTCAAAATAGCCCTCAACTTTTAGCGCGAGTTTATTGAACCACTTAACCTTTTTCATAAGGTTTAAGATCGGTCTTAACAAGAAATATATGGGAATAAACACGAAAGTAGAGCCAACGAACGAAAGTGCCATTGCTTTAAAAAACGAATAGCCTATTCCGCGGGCAAAAACTATCGCGCCTTTAAGTTCAATTAGTGGTACTAACGACATTATAAACGTTGCCCAAAGGTCGTTTCCTATTAAGTTTCGAATAAATTCTACCATACCCCACCAAAAATCTTTGATTTTTTGCTAATTACAAGTATAATGTAAATGACGAAAAAAATCAACCGAATAAAGGATAAAACCCGAGGTGAATTAATGACCACGCAAAAAATGTTGTCGGTTTTAAGAAAAGGCATCGAAAAATATAAACTTATACGCGACGGAGATAAAATCGCCGTTGGCGTTTCGGGCGGAAAAGATAGCGTAACGCTATTAAAACTTTTGGCCGAATACCGCAGATTTTCCCCCGAAAGGTTTCAAATTATCGCTATTACCGTGGACCTAAATTTTGCCGATGCACCTACCGACTACACCCCCATAAAAAATTTATGCAACGAACTTAACGTTGAGTACTTTATAGAAAAAACTGATATCGGAAAAATAGTTTTCGATATCCGCGCTGAGTCCAACCCCTGCGCGCTGTGTTCAAAGATGCGTAAAGGCGCGCTGAATAACCTAGCAAAAGAAAAAGGCTGCAACAAAGTAGCGTTAGGTCACCACGCAGACGATCTTGTCGACACAATGATGTTGTCGCTATTATACGAAGGTAGGCTATCGACCTTTGCGCCGAAGAGTTATCTAGATAAAATCGACCTAACACTTATACGACCTATGATTATGGTTAAAGAATTGGACGTTATAGGTTATTCAAAAGACTTGCCCGTCGTTAAAAGTTGTTGCCCTGCCAACAAACAGACCAAGCGTGAATACGTTAAAAATCTCATATCAAGCGTAGGTGAACAAGTTCCAAACGTGCGCGACATGATGTTTACCGCTCTTATTCACCCCGAAAGATATAATCTTTTCGATAAGTTTGAGTCGCAAGCAGAAACAATCAAATAACGGTTATTTAATCCAAATATTGATATACTAAAACCACCCGAACGTTTTAACAATTCGGGTGGTTTTTATTTGTTGTTTGTTATTTATTTTTACTAGGCGTTGAGATGTACGCAAGTACGCTGACGCCCGTCAATTCTTCAAACTCTTTTCTATCGTTGACGCTGTTATCCAAAGCGTACAACAACATGGCTATAAGCACCGATACGACTAGTCCAGCCGCCGTTCCAAGCACTATATACTTTGCAAAGCCGCTGTTTTCTACAACCTTACTAGTCTTCTGCGTGGGGATAAGCGCAACGCTTTCGGCTTCTAACGCGCCACTAGAAAGTACTTCTGATGCGCAAGAAATAACTGTAGCAAGTTTTTCTTTCGCAACCTCTTCGGATAAATCGGTATACGAAACGCTGAAAATCAAGCTTCCTTCGTCCATAACCACTTCGATTGCATTGGCAGAAATCGAGCCTTCACCTTCGTAAGTTTCGTTTGCGTAGTTCATAACCTTAGGGGATTCCATAATGCTTGCTACGTCCGAAAGATAAAGTTTTGAAAGTGAAACGTTGGTGGTAACCGTACCTGCCGTATCGTCGCCTACCGACAAGCGAAGTATAAGTGAGTTGCTTGCAGTATAGGTCGGCTTTACGCTGGTTAGACAATACGCTAAACTTAATAACGCCGCCAAAACGGTTATTAGTATTATTAAAACTATTCTTCTGTAAATGATGGCAAAAAACGGAAACGGTTGTTCTGTCTGTTCTTGCAAAACTATTTTTTCTTCCATTTTATTTACCTCCGTGTTCTGAAATAAACGCTAGCGTATCCACGCCGGTTATTTCTTGCAATTCGCCCTTGGTCTTAACGGTATTATCGAGCATATTCAATAAATATACCACGACGAACGCCGCAATCAAACCTATAACGAAAGATATTATAAGTATTTTCGGGACAGACACGTCCGAAGTTATACTTCCCGTTCCGTAGTCTAAAAACTCAGAATTTATACCTGCAAAATACTTGTTCTGTGATACGTTATCAACAACCACCGTTTCTTTGCTTTCCATATCTGCGGCTAAAATAAGTATTTTCACCTTGTCTTTTGCTGCATCTTTTGATAAATCGGTATACTTAATAACGAACGAGAATTTAGTTCCGTCTTCGTCTGCCTCGCTTGAAGTAACTTCAATATTGCTTGCGAATATACGGTGCTTATTTATCTCTTCGTACTTATAGGTATCGTTTTGTTTTACCGTTTCAACGTAATCGTCCACGGTATAGTTTTCACCGGCTTTTGCCTTTTCGTTAAGGTACATTGCATAGTAATAGTTTGCACGGTCAACGACTACTTCTTCGTCGCAAAAGTCAACGATAGTGCCTAAGAACGCGTTCATGGCGTTGATATTGTTTACGGTGCTATCCGAGTGAATATTTTGCGCCTTATATACTACCGTTTCGTTAACGGTGTATTTAGGGGTTTTAGTGACTGCAATAACTCCGCCAACCGCAACCGCCGCGACCACTACCGCTATTATAAGAATCCAAAACTTTCTGACAGCCCTTATTATACTGTGAAGAAAATTTTCTCCTATGCTTTCTGTGTTTCTTACGTCCATTTAAGTAAAGCTTTCTCCTTATAAATATTTGTCTAAAATTATGTCCATCTTTGATTTTTTACGTATTATGTCTTCTGCAAGAGCGATCTGGTTTCTTGCCCTATCAAGGTTATGTCCCGGATACTTGGTCTTAAAGTACACGTCACCCAAAATATAATCGGTCAAAAACCTAACCGCAAGTTCGACCGTCATTGCGAACACTCCGAGATTTAAGGTCTTTTTTTCCATGCAGGTGAGATCGTTTTTAAGTTCACCTACAAACCCTTTGGTGAACGCCTCGTACTTATCAAGGTCAAGCGCAACGTCGTCCACGTTGGGATCGTCCTCTATAAGCGTGTTTGCTATGAAACGGATAGCGTCGCCAAAGTCGTGCGCTATCGCGCCCGGCATAACCGTGTCTAGATCCAAAACGGCAAGTGCTTCGCCCGTAGTTCTATCAAAACTTACGTTATTGCACTTGGTATCGTTATGAGTAACTCTGGTCGGGATTTTATCTTGGTCAAGATAGTCTTGAAGTTCAGTTGCCTGTTTTTCAAAGAGCAACAGTTTATTTACGTCCGCTATTACCCTTGATACGCGTTTTAGCGGATCTTTCTCTATTGCGTCGTGAAGTGCTTTATATCTGACCTTGGTATTGTGAAAGTCGGGAATAGTAATAAATAAGGTCTTAGCGTCAAACTCTTCTAAACAACTTTGAAATCTACCAAACGCCCTACCTGCGCGCTCAATGATAAGCAAGTCGTCGCAAGTGTCGTAGGTTATAGAGTTTGCTATAAAGCGATAACATCTCCAGTAATCGCCCTGATCGTCTATAACGTAAGGTTCTTCGTCGTACTTGGAAACAAACGCTCTTAAAACGAACTTTTTGGTCGAAAGACCTTTCTTTATTATGTTCATACGCACGTGGTGGGTAACCCTTATAATGTTATCCATTACCTTTTCAGGCTCTTTGAACACAGCCTTGTTTATGCGCTGAACGATATATTCTCTTTTTTCGCCCTCGTCTTTAAAATCGACTTGATAGGTGCTGTTTATATTGCCTGTGGGAATTTCTTTACAACCTAAGTATTTACCCGCAATATTAAAGCAAGAACATATTTCCTTTATTGTCAACTCAAATACCTCATCATTTTTTTCTTATAACTTTCAAATCAGAACCGCAACGTTTATTTGTAAATTACATCAGTTAAGTTCGGTAATCTTTTTATCCTTTACCCTAAGCACTCTATTACAAATGGTTGCCGCCGCCTTTCTGTGCGATATTATAAACAGAGTTATTCCGTCTAACTGCCTAAAATTATTTAGCACCTTACGTTCGGTTTCGTCGTCAAGCGCGCTAGTAGCTTCGTCTAAAAGCACTATCGGCGCATTACAAAGCACCGCCCTTGCTATCGCTATTCTTTGTATCTGTCCTTCTGACAGCCCAACGCCGTCTTCTCCAACGACCGTGTTAAGCCCTTCGGGAAGTTCAGAAACGAACTCTTCCGCCTCCGCCACTTTTAGAGCGCGTTCTATCTCTTCGTCGGTTGCGTCTTGATTTATAAAGGTTACGTTATCCCTTAAAGTACCGCTAAAAATCATATTGCCTTGCGGAACGTAAGAAAATAACGACCTTGACTGAACGCCGAGCGGAACTTTATCCCGTTCAAGGTCAAAATACATTTCGCCCTTTTCTAGTTCATAAACGCCAAGCATGAGTTTAATCAGCGTACTCTTTCCGCCACCCGACGCACCGCTTATCATAACAAAGTCACCTTTATTGACGTACATACTTGAATTTTTAAGCACGACGTCCCTATCGTAGGTAAACCCTATCTCAGAAAAACAAATGCCTTTCATTGCCGAATAAACAGATTTTGCATCAATCTGTTCGCAGTCGGGTTCAGATTCTATATTTTCTATTTCTATAAGCCTTTCGGCTGACGCTATCATAGCATAATATTGTGGCAGCACGTTAGATAGCGATGCGAACGGAACTTGTACGTTATTCACCAACTGAAGTATAGCAGACAGCGAACCGTAAGTCATGGTAGAATCGCCGCCTAAAATTAACGACGCGCCGTATATGAGCGCAAATAGATACCCTGCGCTGAATATAAAGTTATATATCGCGTGCCCCGTAATAGAATAGTTACGGCGACGCATTTTAACCTTAAAGTTTTCTTCTTGAAGATCTTTAGATTGCTCTTCTATTTTATCGCTCTTAGAAAAGGCTTTTACCGCAAGTAAGTTCTCAATGCACTCCTGCATAAACGAACGGGATTTCCCTTCGGTTTCCTGTGCGGATTTATGCAGAGTTTTAAGTTTGCCTCGAAGTAAGGATATAACCAAAAACACTAGTAGTCCAGCAACTGTAAAGGCAACTGCAAAAACCCAGTCTAGTATTATCAAAGCCGCTACAGCACATAGAAGTCTTGTTACGGCGGATACCACCGTCGGCAGTATCCCTGCCGCGCCGTCACTAACCACGTTCACGTCGTTAGTCAAGCGGTTCATAAGTTCACCGCTATGGTAAACGTCAATCTTATCGTATTTCTTTTTTAGTATGTCCGAAAAGACGCGCGACTTGTATTCGATAGCCAGACGTCCGCGTATATGTTCGGAAAGTCCGTTTATTACCAGCCTAAACGCAAACTGCAAAACGACTATTCCAAATATAAAAACGGCGTAGAATATAAAACTGTTTTTATTTCCGCCGACCGCGCCGTCTATAACACCCTTAATAGCAAAGGCGAACAGAATAGACATAACCGAGAACAAAGCGTTAGAAATGATAAGCAAAAGCATTTTCGCTTTCTGCTTAGCAGAAATATTCATTATCCATTTTAACGCCTTTTTGTTGCTCATACGCACCTTTTGTATCAGATTAATCTACTACGCTGAATACTCTTTCTTGAACTTCGGGTTCAACGTTTGTTTTAGTGGTCTTGGCCGTTGTTTTAGTCTTAGTAGTTTTGGTTGCCGCGCCCTTTTTAGCCGTACCAACCGACGACCTAGGCGTTCTTGCTTTACTAGTAGACTTAGAAGTCGTCTTTGAAGTACTCTTACGCGATTTGCCCCTATTGTCAATTTTATAGGTGGGTACTAGTTCGTGAACTAGTTCCTTCATCTTATCGGTTTCGTTATAGGCTTCGATATAGAGTCTATTAATTTTGTCAAAAAGGTTCTTTTCATCAATTTCCAAAGGCTTACCGATAGAGATCATTTCGTTTGCAGTTCTCTGCATTCCCTCTTCTTCCATAAGTCTTTCTTCATAGAGTTTTTCACCCGGACGAAGTCCTGTAATTTTAATATCAATATCTTTATACGGCTCTAATCCGCTAAGTCTTATCATATTAACTGCAAGGTCGTAAATCCTTACGGGTTCGCCCATGTCTAGCACGAAAATTTCTCCGCCGTGCGCATACGCGCCTGCTTGAAGAACTAGGCTTACTGCCTCTGGTATGGTCATGAAGTAACGAACGATATCCTTGTGAGTTACGGTAATAGGACCGCCTTCGGCTATCTGTTTTTTGAACAGCGGAATAACCGAACCGTTTGAACCTAAAACGTTACCGAACCTTACTGCAACGTAATCGGTGTCGTACTTTTTATTCATAGTTTGAATAATCATTTCGCAGATACGCTTGGTTGCGCCCATGATATTAGTGGGGTTTACCGCCTTATCCGTACTGATAAGAATAAACTTCTCAACGCCGTTTCTACCAGCAGCCTCTGCTACTTTCAAAGTACCGCTGACGTTATTTTTAACCGCCTCGTTGGGGCTAACTTCCATAAGCGGAACGTGTTTATGCGCCGCTGCGTGGAATACGAGTTGAGGCTTATATTGCTCGAAAAGATTGCTAATTTTCTTGCTGTCCCTTACACTTGCTATCAACACTTCAAGGTTAAGGTTAGGAAGATGTCTAAGAAGTTCTTGCTGAATATCGTAAGCGTTATTTTCGTAAATATCAACGATAATGAGTTGTTTGGGGTTATGTTCAGCGATCTGACGGCAAAGTTCGCTACCGATAGAACCGCCGCCGCCCGTAACCAGCACAACCTTGCCTTCGATATAACGCATAATTTCGTCAAGATTAACCTTGACCTGTTCACGACCTAAAAGGTCTTGGACGCTGACTTCCCTTATAGAAGACACCGAAACTTGTCCGTCCGCAAGCTGATAAACACCGGGAAGAATTTTAACTTTGCACGAAGTCTTATGGCACTCGGCTAAGATATTGCCGATGGTTTTTCTACTTGCCGAAGGTATTGCAACGACTATTTCGTCAATGTTGTATTTCTTTGCATAATAGGTAACTTCTTTGATTTTTCCTACGATTTTAACTCCGTCAATGTGATTGCCGATTTTGTGTTCGTCGTCGTCAAGCACGCATATAGGACGCATATTGATCTTTTCGGAATTTTTCATTTCACGGATAATAACGTCACCTGCGCTACCTGCGCCGAGCAACATTACCCTAGTCTTCTTTCTGCCGAGAAGTTTTCTCTTGCTAGAATTTTCAATAACCGCAAAGCCCTTAGAGCAGAATCTGCTTGCAATTAAAGCGACGAGATAAACGACACCGGTTATTACCGACCACTCAATAGTGAGCGCAGGTATAGCCGCTTCGTTTGTAATAGCAACGAAAACGCAGTAACAACAGAAAAGAACTGCTGAAATCATACACCTTACAGCGTCGGTAAAACCTGCGTAACGCCAAATTCCCGTGTAGAGTCTGCAAATAAAGTTAAACAGAACGGCGATTGCGCCCGCGCCCAAAAGGTACAATATGGCCGAGCCCATTACGTCAAAAATTGCCGTCGCGCTTAAAAGTCTAAGTCCTATAAACCAAGATAGGAATACTATTGTTAGATCTAAAAATACGTACAAAAATAATCTGGTTTTCTTTCCCATTATCCTTTCCTCTTTAATGTGTCGTCGGCTGAAATTATTGCCGAACTAATATCGTCTACCGTAAGCCCGTTACTTTCCAACTGGCACTTAATACTGCCATGCCCGATAAATTCGTCCTTTACCCCGAAAGATAAAAGCTTTACGTTTATATTCTCTTTTCTGTAATACGCGCTGACTAGTCCACCGAACCCACCGATTACGCTGTTTTCTTCCAAGGTAACTACGAGCGTGTCTTTTATTTGGCGCAAAGTCTTTTCACAAAGCGGTTTCACAGTCCTTGCAGAGATAACCCCAACACCGTCTATCGTTTCCGATACGCCGAGCGCAACTTTAAGCATTTTCGGTCCTACCGCAAGAATAGAAACTTTGTCGCCCTTTTTGATTGTTTCCCAACGCCCGTCTTTTATTCCTAGAACTTCTCTTTCACCTTCATGATTTTTAGGATATCTTATTGCAACTGGCTTATTAAGGCTTATTGCATAATCAAGAATATCTTTGAGTTCATTAGCAGTCGTCGGCGCAAAAACGGTAAGGTTTGGAATATGCGTTAGATAACTCAAATCAAAAACGCCCTGATGCGTCTTGCCGTCCTTTCCTACAAGCCCTGCCCTATCAAGACAGAACACCACCGGAAGATTTTGCAAGCAAACGTCGTGAATAATCTGATCGTACCCCCTTTGCAAAAAGGTTGAATATATACACACGATGGGTTTTAACCCGCCTGCCGCCATACCTGCCGCAGACGTCACCGCGTATTCTTCTGCAATCCCGACGTCGTAAAAGTTTTTGGGGTGTTTTTGTTCAACCGCGCTAAGCCCCGTGCCGTCTTTCATACCGGCGGTTATGGCAACTATGCGGCTGTCACTATCTATCATATCGTTAAGTTTTTCGCCAAGTGCTTTTGAAAATTCGCCACTCTCATTTTTAAGGTCAACGCCTACGCCGTGATACAGTTCGGCTTGTTCTTCCGCCTTTTCATAGCCTTTACCCTTAGTGGTCTTGACGTGAAGAAGTATCGCCTTATCTTCGGACGCAAGTTTAACGCGCGACAATATCTTTACGAGTTCGCCCATATCGTTTC
Source organism: Clostridiales bacterium (assembly GCA_015055805.1). Classification (GTDB taxonomy): domain Bacteria; phylum Bacillota; class Clostridia; order Christensenellales; family Borkfalkiaceae; genus UBA1259. The sequence goes on along the minus strand of SVHN01000006.1, from coordinate 48,340 downwards.
CGTCAACGATACCGACGTACTTAAACCCATAGTTTTCAAAATACTGGTTCTTGCCTAGCACGTGCTTAATTAGGTTTCTAATCTTAGCAAGTCCCCTAGTAACTATGGACGTGCCGAAAATCTTTTTTATGATACGCTTGCTTTTAGCGTACGAACGCTTGGTCGTCCCCTTAGACAGCATTTGGTAAAGTCCGTTGGTATTTTTAGATATGGACATACCGTTGTCGTTAAGGATAACTATATATTTTTTAGGTTTAACGTCTTTTACCGATATGGCTTCTAAGTTTAAGCCGTTAGCAATCGAGCCGTCACCGACGACGTTTATAACCGTATAGTCTTCTTTTAAACTGTCGCGAGCGGCGCAGTACCCAAGCCCTGCGGCGATAGAAGTGCCAGCGTGGCCAGCAACGAAACTGTCGTATTCGCTCTCTTCTCTATCGGGAAAGCCTGAAATTCCACCGTCCGTACGGATAGATGAAAAGCTGTCCTTTCTTCCCGATAAAATTTTATGCGCGTAACATTGATGCCCCACGTCGAAAATAAGTTTATCGCTAGGAAAATCAAAGGTATAATAAAGCGCAATGGTCGTCTCTATTATGCCAAGATTACTCGCTAAATGACCGCCGTTTTTTGAAGTTGTCGACAAAATCTCTGCACGAAGTTCTTCCGCGAGCTCTTTTAAGGCGTTGATATTAAGTTTTTTTATATCAGTCGGAAGATTCAATCCGTCAAGAATCGCCATAAACTTTACACCTAAAATACGTAAGGACGCAACTATCCACAATAATTGATATAGAGTTATTATATTATAATTTCAACTAATTGTCAATGCGAAAACAGAAGTTTAAAAGAAAACCGCTAAAAATTTTACCATAGAGCAGTTTTAAGTAAAAACCGACAACCGCACAAAACCGCGCCCTTTCGACCTTTTTCCACTTGACTTATTTTGCGCTATGTACTAAAATTTTATAGAAAACTATAAATAAACACGGCGGTAAAATTATGTTGGACGGCAAAACTTTACAAAACTTTGCACTTCTCACCCTAAAAATAGGCGTAAATCTACAAAAAGGTCAAGGCTTAGAAATAGCCTGCCCCGTTGAAAAACACAAGGTCGCAGAAGAGATAACTAAGCAAGCCTACCTTTTGGGCGCAAAGATAGTTCGCGTTAGGTGGGAAAACGAAATAGTGGATAAACTGAGTTATACTTATGCAGACACCCCTACCCTTTGCGATATTCCCAAATGGTTTATAGATAGCAAGAATTACTTAGTGGAAAAAAACTTTTGCTACGTAGCAATAGCAGCGGACGATCCGTCCGCCTTTAAGGATATTCCATCCGAAAAACTTGCGGCAGCAGCAAAGGCAAGAAGTAAAGCGTTAAAGAAATTTTCCGACTGCGTTATGGCAAACGGGATAAGGTGGTGCGTAGTATCCGTACCGACCAAAGCTTGGGCAGAACAAGTATTCCCGAACTCGCTTGACCCCGAATCCGACTTATCGGACGCTATTGAAAAGACTATGCGCTTAGATAGAGAAAACCCAACCTTAGCTTGGAAAGAACATATCGACAACCTAACTAAAAAAGCCGAATATCTAAACTACAAACGCTTTGACAGTTTGCACTTTAAGAACGGCGCAGGCACGGATTTAACGGTGGGGCTTTTAGACGATCACGTTTGGTTATCGGCAAAGGAAACGGCAAAAGACGGGGTAAGTTTCGTTGCGAACATGCCGACCGAAGAAGTGTTTACCGCGCCGCATGCTAAAAAGGTCAACGGCAAGGTTGTGTCCGCTATGCCACTATGCGAAAACGGCAAGATTATAGACGGTTTTTCCTTAACGTTTAAGGACGGAAAAATCGTGGACTTTTCCGCAGAAAAAGGCTACGACGCCTTAAAGAATTTAATAGAGACCGACCAAGGCACTCGCCGTTTAGGCGAAGTCGCGCTTATCGGTAAGAGTTCGCCTATCGCTAAGAGTAAAATACTTTTTTTTAATACTCTATTCGACGAAAACGCAAGTTGTCACCTAGCGTTAGGAAAAGGCTATCCCACCACGGTAAAGGACGGAGATAAACTAAGTAAAGAAGAACTTTCAAAACTCGGATTAAACGACTCGGTTGAACACGTTGACTTTATGATAGGAACGGAAGACCTAACGGTTATCGGCATTGAAAAAGACGGCACGAAAACCCCTATCTTTACCAAAGGTGACTGGTGCGTATAGGTTAGTGAAAAGTGAAGAGTGAAGAGTGAATAGTTGTGGTATAAAGCAATAAAATGCTAAATGCGCGCCGAAAATGGTCGCGCATTTTTTATGTGATAACAAATTTAGCGTAATCTGCATAATCTAAAACGGAGAAAAAATTTATTCAAAAGGAGCGAGTATGAATCCGTTTAACGAGAAACCTAGATCTATTGATAAACTTTATCAAAACTGGGCGCAGATGTACCCAAAGCCCTACAATAAACGGGAAGTAGACCCCTACACTAAGTGTAGGATAATACTTATGAACGGCACGGAGTTTGAGGCGAACTGGTTTTCGCACAACTTTCAGCGACACGTTACCGACAACGACCTACGTCGTGAATTAGCCGCTACACGCACGATAGAAAAACAGCAACAACTAAAAATATCGTTGCTTAAACCTTGTGACGAAAGCATATTAGAGCACACCATTTCGTACGAACAGTTGGCAGTCGACCTTACTTCCGAGCTTGCTAAACGCGAAGTGGACTGCGACGTTAAAAACTCTCTAGATTTTGCGTTGTTAGAAGACTTCGATCACCTTTACCGCTATGCAAACCTTTTAGAAATGGAACAGGGAATTTACGCCGAGTGGCTGGTCGGGCGGTATACGGAAATCATGCCCGGAAGACCTACAATAGCCCACCACCGCTATCCCAAAGACAACGTTAAGCGCAATATCGACGCAAAAAAATCCGACGTACAAACGGTTCTAAACACTATGATTATCACGGCTGCAGAGCAACAGACTATGAACTACTATATGAACGTAACCAACTTTGCTAAGTCTGATATCGGTAGACGTCTTTACCAAGAAATCGCGTTGGTCGAAGAAGAACACGTTACACAGTACGGCTCACTTATGGATTCTAGCGCGACTTGGTTTGAAATGCTATTATGGCACGAATACTGCGAGTGCTACCTTTACTGGTCGTGCTATATGACCGAAACCGACCCGTACGTAAAGAATTTGTGGGAAGAAAACTTATGGTTTGAAATATCGCATCTACATAAGGCGGCAGAACTTCTTAAAAAGTACGAAGACAAAGAGTGGAACGAAGTTATCCCCGACGGTGATTTTCCCGCGCCTATATCTTTGCACGAAAATATTGATTACGTTAGAAAAATACTTGGCGACACCGTACAGTTCACAAACTGTCGCGAAGGCTATAAAAAGATTAACGAGTTAGAGAACGATTCGGACTTTTTCCGTTACCAAAAAATCATTAATCCGAACGTTCAAATAGTTCCGTCGCACAACGTCATAGACGGATTTATTAAAAAACGCGGTATGGATTACCGATTCCAAGTTGCCCCGAACCCCGTCCCCGAACTTAGAAACCGCAGAGAAGACAATACTCAGGTCGGCAGAAAACCTAACGCCGCGCCGTCGTCATCTTTCTTCTGTAACGATTGAGCATATATTAGTTTTAATAGTATAACCGCCGTGCAAACACTTGCACGGCGGTTATATATGTACATTTATACCTCTCTAATTGCCTTTTACGTTTACTGCGATAATTCCCGATATTGCCCCGACGACCGCGCCAAAAATTAAGTCCACCAAAAAAGAAAGACCAAAACTTACGCCGCCGCCTATTAACTTTAATAATAGATACATAACAGCCATAGCAAGCACGCCTGTAACCGCGCCTTTAATCAACCCTTTATTTCCGCTTAAAGACAGCATGCACCCCAAAAACACCGCAAGCACTTTTAAGAACTGACTGACCGTTTTTATAACTGCACCGTCAAGCATAGCCATTTTTATTACGGCGGCAAAAATAAGAACGCCTATCAGCGCCGTTATTGTCGCTATACCAACCCCGACTAAAATCGAAAAAATAAATCCACCTTTCCCTTCCGCTTGCATAAAAAACCCCCTGCACTTTCTCTCTAAATGAATATGCAAGGGGGTTAATCGTTATGATTATTTAACAGTTTTTTAGTTATTTTCTTCTACCTTTTCTTCGGTAGCAGGTTCAGCGGGAGCTTCTGACTTTTCTTCCGTTGGATTTGCAGCCTTTGCTTTCTTTGCCTTAGGCTGTTCTTCTACGGGGACTTCTTCCTTAACGGGTTCAGCCGCAGGTGCTTGAGCCTGAGCCTGTTGAGCCGCCGCCTCTTCAGGTGACATCTTTGAATAAGTCTGATAAATTGCGCCCTTATCGAACTTAATGAAAGACTTGTTTGCGTCAGTACCAGTTTCTAAAACGAAAGTATTTTCCTGATTGTTGATTTCTGCAACGACACCACAGATACCGCCGATAGTTTTAACACCGTCGCCAACCTTTAACGAGTTGACCATGTTCTGCGCTTCCTGCTGTCTTTTCTTGCCGGTAATGCTCTGCCAAATGAAAAGACCGATAATAGCAACGATAAGAACTATCATAATTATTATAGTTCCAGTATTATTTGCACCTTCTTCTGCTAGTAAATTATAAATCATAATTTCTATCTCCTTATATATTTGAATTTTTTGTTTTGCTTTTTTATTGTAAAGTATTTTGACTGTAAAATCAAGTATTTTAACGCTTTTTTTCGGTTTCGACTATTTTATCAAAAATTTTTAGGATAAGTATTGCCGGTTTTTTGATAAAACTCTTCGCAAAACTCAGTAAACGAGTCTTGAAGTATAGCGTTCCTAATATCACTCATAAGTTTATTCAAGTATGTGATATTATGAAGACTAAGCATCATTCCGCCCATCATCTCGCCGACGTTAATCATATGGCGAAGATAAGCCTTAGTATAATTTTTACAAGCGTAACAATCGCACTCGGGATCAAGCGGAGTAAAGTCTTCGCGGTAAACGCCGTTTCTAACCACAACCTTGCCGTTAGAAGTAAGCGCAGTTCCGTTTCTGCCGACGCGCGTTGCAAGCACACAGTCGAACATATCAATACCGCGACGAACGCCTTCCACCAAACAGTCGGGACTACCTACGCCCATAAGATATCTGGGTACGTTAGTTGGATAATAATCAAGCATAGAATCCATAATATCGTACATTATCTTCTTAGGCTCACCTACCGAAAGACCGCCGATTGCTATACCGTACTTTGCGTAAGGTATAGTTTCCTTTAAGCTTATAGCGCGCAAGTCCTTAAACATATTGCCCTGAACGATAGGGAACAACGCCTGTTCGGGATTGTTGTGTTTATTATAGCACCTATCTAACCATTTAAGCGTTCTTTCCATAGCCGTTTTAGACTCAGCGTAATCCGCGCCGTACGGTGAGCATTGATCAAACGCCATTATAATATCCGCGCCGAGATTATTCTCTATCTCAATGGCTTTTTCGGGGGTGATAAAATGCAAACTTCCGTCGACGTGTGAATTAAAATACACGCCGTCGTCTTTTATCTTATTAAGTTTAGCAAGCGAAAAAACCTGAAATCCACCGCTATCGGTAAGTATAGGTCTATCCCAAGCCATAAACTTATGCAGACCGCCTGCCGCCTTTACAATCTCGTCCCCTGGGCGCATATAAAGATGATAGGTGTTTGCAAGTATTATCTGCGACTTTGCCTCTTTAAGATCGCGCGGTAAAACACCCTTTACCGTTGCCTGAGTTCCCACGGGCATAAAGGTCGGGGTTAAAATATCGCCGTGCGGAGTGTGCAATATACCTGCTCTTGCGCCCGTTCTACTATCCTGTTTTATCTGTTCGTAATAAAATTTTTCCATATTTTCAGTTAACGCAGTATTGCGCAGTTTATAAAATCATACAAGAATCACCGAAAGAAAAAAACCTATATTTTTCACTAACTGCCGTGTTGTATAGTTCCAAAGTTTTCTCTCGCGTTGAAAGTGCCGACACTAGCATTATTAGCGTAGACTTTGGAAGATGAAAGTTTGTTATAAGCGCGTCTACACACTTAAACTTATACGGTGGATAAATAAATATCTCGGTATTTTCCTTTACCGCCCTTACTTCGCCTTTATCATTTGCCGCGCTCTCTAACGTTCTAACGCTAGTCGTCCCGACGGCAATAATGCGCCGACCTTCTTTTTTCGCGCGGTTAATTTTTTCCGCCGCGTCTTGGCTTATCTCGTAATACTCAGAGTGCATGTGATGCTCTAAGATATCTTCTGATTTTACCGGACGGAAAGTTCCAAGTCCAACGTGCAAAAGCACGTCCACAATCTCAACGCCCTTAGCCTTTATCTTTTCAATAAGTTCATCTGTAAAGTGTAGTCCAGCAGTTGGCGCAGCGGCTGAGCCGTCAACCTTTGCGTATACCGTTTGATAACGGCCTTGGTCTTTAAGTTTTTCGGTTATATACGGCGGTAGTGGCATTTCTCCTAAACGCGATATAATATCTTCAAACACACCGTCGTAATAAAATTTCACCCTTCTACTGCCACTCTCTTCGATATTGTTTAAAACTTCGAGTGAAAGTTCGTCGCTTATTTTAAGTTTTGCGCCCACCCTTGCTTTCTTACCCGGCTTAACCAAAACTTCCCACTCAGTAAGGTCGAATCGTTTAAGAAGTAAAACTTCCACCTTTCCGCCGTTCGGGGTAAGGGCAAACATTCTTGCTGGCAAAACTTTGGTATTGTTTCTGACAAGGACGTCCCCTTTTTTAAGGTAGTCCACTATATCGAAAAAATGACGGTGATAAATCTCGTCCTTTTCCCTATCATACACCATAAGCCTAGAAGAATCACGCGGATATACGGGGGTTTGAGCAATCAATTCTTCGGGCAAATAATAATCAAAGTCACTTGTTTTCATTAAATATATCAAAAACGGAATACTGTTCCGCTTTACCCTCCGGCATCTTTAAGCCTATATGTTCGTAACCTTTTTTAAGTAATACTCTACCCCTAGGCGTTCTTGCGATAAACCCAAGTTGTAAAAGGTACGGTTCGTAAACGTCTTCTATGGTGTTGCTGTCTTCGTTTATGGTTGCGGCAAGGGTATCCAGTCCACACGGTCCACCGCCGAATTTTTCCACCATTGATTTCAATATTTTGACGTCGATAGCATCTAATCCAAGCTCGTCAATTTCCATCATTTTAAGCGCGCCTTGAGCGTCGGATAAAAGCACCGTTTGATGTCCTTTAACAACGGCGTAATCCCTTACTCGTCTTAAAAGTCTGTTGGCAATACGGGGCGTCCCACGACTGCGCTTTGCAACTTCTTCCGCCGCCTCGTGCTCAATGCTTATGCCGAGTTTTACAGCCGAACGCTCGACGATTTCCGTAAGTTCTTTATTTGAATAGGTTTCTAGTCTTAGTATCAAACCAAACCTATCGCGCAACGGTGAAGACAGCATACCTGCCTTAGTAGTCGCGCCGATAAGGGTAAACTTTGGTAACGGCAACTGGACGTTCTTTGCCGACGGGCCTTTGCCGATTATAAAGTCAAGCACGAAATCTTCCATTGCAGGATATAAAATCTCTTCAACGTTGTGGTTTAGCCTATGTATCTCGTCAATAAACAAAACGTCACGCTCGTTAAGGTTGGTAAGTATTGCAGCAAGGTCGCCTGCGCGCTCGATTGCAGGTCCGCTAGTTACTTTTAACTGCGTACCGAGTTCATTAGCTATTATATGCGCAAGTGTGGTTTTACCTAAGCCTGCGGGTCCGTACAAAAGAACGTGGTCAAGCGCGTCTTCTCTCATTTTTGCCGCGGCAATGCTTACGGCAAGGTTGTCCTTTACGCGGTCTTGACCGACGTAACCGTCCATTGACTTGGGACGAAGTACGTTTTCAAAATCCGATTCAGTTTCATTAATAGTGCTTTGCACTAATCTTTCTTCTTCCATTTTCTATCCTTACTTAATGTGCTTTATAGAATAAGCAATAATCTGCTCGATAGTTTCCGCGCCGTTATTTTTAGCGTCTTTAACCGCTTGAACGCACTCAGCCTTGGTAAACCCTAAACTCATAAGCGCAATAATCGCGTCTTCACTTGTGCCGTCAAGCGTTTCCGTAGGTTGTTTGGTAGACGTTTCTACCGCCTCGCCGTCCGCAGTTATCTTTTCACGAAGTTCTAATATTATGCGTTCCGCCGTCTTCTTTCCTAAGCCCTTAACCGAAGATAAGCCTTTCACATCCGACGTTGCAATCTTTATCGCAAGGTCTTTTAGGTTCATGTTTGAAAGCACGGTTATGCCCATTTTTGGACCTACGCCCGATACCGATATGAGTTTAAGAAACATACCTTTTTCTTCTAAACTTTCAAACCCGTAAAGAGAAACGCCGTCTTCCCTTACCGCAAGGTAGGTATAGACTTCGCCTTTCTTGTCGGTTAAAAGTTTATTGTACACCGACGCCGAACAGGTTATCTCGTAACCTATTCCGTTATTTTCAAGTATAACTACACCATTATCCGCAGTTAAAAGATTGCCTTTAATATAACCTATCATAATCCACCTTATTTAAATACTGAACAGTCCGCCGAGTTTATTGGTCTGAGAGTGGCAAAGCGCAACCGCCAAAGCGTCCGCCGCGTCGTCGGGGCGCGGTATGCCTTTAAGTTTTAGCATGGTCTTTACCATCTGCTGTATCTGAATTTTTTCGGCTCTGCCATAACCGGTTAAAGCCTGTTTTATCTGTAAGGGCGTGTACTCGAAAATCTTTCCGCACTCTTTAATGGCGGTTAAAAGTATAACCCCTCTTGCGTGTGCAACGGCAATACCAGTCTTAACGTTTTTCGCAAAGAATAATTCTTCAATGGCAATCTCGTCAGGCTTAAAAGTGTCGATAATCTGCTTTACGCCCTTTTCAAGCATAGCAAGGCGCACGGCAAGGTTTTCTTCCTTGGGGGTGGAAACTATACCGTAATCAATCATCTCGGGTTTACTTCTGTTGTCTGCTCTTATCACCCCGTAACCAAGCGTTGCTAAGCCAGGGTCAAAACCTACTATTACCATATCTTATTTATTGTACTTTAATTTTAAGTAAATGTCAATAAAAACTACTCTTTTCACCCGATAATAAATAACGGCGACGCAAATTGCGCCGCCGCATCTAAAATTCTTATTCCACCTTACACTTTAGGTCTTTCGCCCGTATCACAGAAGATATATTCTACCTGCAACTTAAAGTCTATGGTCTTTGATACGTATTGACCGTTTTCAATCCTTGCTAGCGTCATACTAAAACTGTCGCCTATTTTGTACGCTTTCTTAATCTCACTTAACGCCGCAGACAGTCCTGCCGAAGTGGTTATATCGTCCATCTTGGTTTCGCCGTCAGCGTTTTTGTAGGTTATCTTAGTTATGATGTCGCCCACTTTTACGCCTGATTCTTCCGCGTTACCTTTTTCAATAACTTCTTCAACTTTTAAACGAACACCGCCGTTTTCTAACGCCTCTTCCTTGACGGTTACGCCGAGCATCCATCTGCCTGAAATATAGCCGTAGTTAGAATCGGTTTTGGTGGCAATGAGTTGTTTTGCAATGGTTACGAAACCTTGGTCTTCTTTTACGTTGGTAGTGTTTTTATAAGGTATAGCGTAGTTAAGTCCGTCGTATTCGTCGCTACCAGCGTTAGTTATGCCGACGAGTTGACCGTAATAATTGAACAGCGCGCCGCCCGAATTGCCGTGGTTAATCTGAACGTCTATCTGCAAAAGGTTCATATCACCGACAGAACCGACGGTAACTAATCTATCAATGTAGCTTATTATACCGTTAGAAACGGTCATAGGTAGCATACCGCTAGGATTACCTACCGCAAAAACGTCTTCACCAAGTTGTATTACGTAATCGTCTTTGGGAATTTGGCAAGCGACGATATCTTCCGCTTTGACTTTTTCGTTGCCTTTAAGATCTAACATAAGAACTGCAACGTCACTATCTTTATCACCGCCGACCAACGTTATTTCACTACCAGCGTGCATACTTTTATTGTTATCGATAGTGCCCGTAAACTCAAAGTTTTTATCGTAGTTTTCGTCGCCCGTATTACGTGAATTTTTATCGGGAACGGAAACGGTAATATCACCTTCACCCGATACGACGTGATGACAGGTTAAGATATAGAATTGATCTGAGGTTTTTCCGCTTACGTCAATATCGACGATAACGCCCGAACCGTAGGACGTGCCTACGGAATTTTGTATGGATATAGCAACTACTGAACGAGCCACAGCGTTAATAGCGGCAAGACGGTTAAACGAGCCGTTTTCAGTAGGCGAGTTAAAGTCTACGTTATCTGCAAGATTCCCTGAGTCGGGAAGTAAAGTGTAAGTAAAGGTTTCGGGAACGTCTTCCGGTTCTTCACTAAAAAACAGATAACAGCCAGCCATGGATAGAGCCATAAGCAAAGCTAGCGATAATATTAAAATCTTAGAAAGAGTTTTTTTCATCAAACCACCTATAAAAATATATTAGCAAAAATTTCCTTCGATAATTATTCTATCATACTTTGATTAAAAATAACTTTAAAATTCAAAAAAAAGTCATAATAATTTTAAAAAAGAAAGAACGCCTTACAATAAAAACGTTCTTTCCGCCCCCTTTTTTACTTAGGGAGCGGAAAAAATTTTCTACTGCCGAAAGTTTAAGGGGATATTTTAACGGCAGTAATTTTACGGTAATTTACGGATAATTAGATAATTAAAAATCACCTTACCGCCGATAACATAAGTATAAGCAAGCAAAGTGATTTTATACGCTATTTATTAAAAATTTTTTTATTTTAATAAAAGTTTAAATCCAAGATAATAAGGTAATAAGGGGTTAGATACAAGTGTGGCTAGGCTCGAAAATGGGTTTGGACTGAGTTGACCTTATTGGTCATGAAGGTCAAATCCCTTTTTCAGTAAACGACGCCACACGCCGTAGATAAACCCTTATTCTTCGTCGGGAAGTTCTACGTTATGATATACGTTCTGCACGTCGTCCAAATCTTCCAAAGCGTCGATTAAGCGTTGGAACTTGGCAAGATCGTCACCCTCTAAGGTAATTTTGTTCTGGGGAACCATCTCAACTTGCGCCTCGAAGAAGTTTAAGCCTTTATCTTCAAGATATTTTCTTACTGCGGAAAAGCTTGCAGGAGCGGTATGAACAACGAAAGCGTCGTCTTCTGCGATAAAATCGTCTGCGCCAGCGTCCAAAGCGTATTCCATAATGGTATCTTCGTCTAAATCAGCCGTTCTTTCGATAACGATAACGCCAAGATTAGAGAAAGTGAAAGAAACGCAACCAGAGTTACCCATTGAACCGCCGTGTTTTCTCATAGCGGTACGAACGTAGTCAACGGTACGGTTTTTATTGTCTGTAAGCGTTTTAATGATAACTGCGCTACCAGCAGGGCCGTAACCTTCGTAAGTGAGTTCTTCGTAGTTATCGCTAGATAACTCACCTGCTGCCTTTGCGATACATCTTTTGATATTTTCGTTGGGCATGTTTACGGCTTTAGCCTTAGCAATAGCATCGGCAAGCTTACTGTTGGTATCGGGGTCGGGGTTAGATTTTGCAGCAACTGCAATTTCCCTACCTACTTTTGTGAATATTTTACCTTTAGCAGCGTCGGTTTTAGCTTTTTTAGCCGCAATGTTGGCTGCATGAGAATGTCCTGACATAATTTTCTCCTTTTTCGTTTAGATTTTATTTGACCTAATCCGCATTTTACTACTCATAATAAATTCGGGATCAGAATTATCTGTTATTTCCATAAAGAAATAAGTTGCTTGTTTAGGTACGGTAACGGATAAAATTCCGTTTTTTTCTTGTTTAACGCCTACCGATATCCACTCACGCTTGGCATTAGCCTTACACGTTTTTTTGCCGACTGCGTAATTAAGCTTTGCACCAACACTCATTTTTCCGTCTAGTTTTACGGTAAGTTTTTCGCCGTCAAAATCGTCTAAAACAAGTTCGAACGGCATGGCGTTATTTTCCAAGTTTTTATCGATAAATCGGTATACGTTAATCATACCTTCTTGGTCTTTCCAGCGGTGATAGTGTTCTAAGTTTTTACGCCAAGAATAGCTTGCGTACTTTTCGGATTTTTTCCATGACTTAAAGTTATTCTCTACCAAAAACGCGGGATCATCTACACCTGACGTGAAAAGTATAGGTTTTCTATTCCTTTTTAAATATGCCGTTGGGTCAAAATAGTTTAGCCATAATCTCGAATTGTCGGGCTTTGGCTCTTGCGCTAAAAACGCAGGAGTCTTATGAAGATATCCACCACCGTAAACGGGGGCAAAACAAGCAAACCTATTATCAACTCCGCTGACTATTTCGGTCATAACCGAGCCCCAAGATATACCTGTTACTGCAATCTTTTCGGGGTTTACAACGTCCATTTCGCGCAAAATATTATTGCAGTAAATTACGTTGCATACCGAGTGATAAATCCAGCAATCACGGTAGTTGTCAAGGTTGGACCTAAACGGTGCGTAACCACTCGGACCGCCTTCGGGGTTCTTGGGGGCGCCCTTTCCGTCGTACTTTTTGTCACCGTTATGCTGGCCACTTATATCGGGCGCAATGGCGACGTATCCTTTATTATTCCAAAACTCAACCCACTCGTGAAAAGCACAGCCGCCACCACCATGAACTAACACTACCGCAGGAAAACCTTGATCGGGCGTTTTGCCGTTCGGAACGCCAACGTAAGCAAAATTATAAGTATCTCTTCCATGATACGGCTGACCTTTATAATATATTGCATGCGTTCTTCCGAACTTGTTTTCGACCTCTGTTTCCAAACGCCTTATTTCAGGTTTAACGGAAAACAGAAAGTCGATATCAAACATTTTTTTAATTAGTTTCATAACTTAATTTTTAAGTGCATACATAAGTATGCCTGCGGAAACCGCTGCGTTTAAACTTTCCATACCGTTTTGCATAGGAATTTTAACGGTGTAATCGGATAACCTTTCCACGCTTTCTGAAACGCCGTGACCTTCGTTGCCTATAACAAGACAAACATTACCGGCGTGCTTAAAAGTAAAGGCGTCTTCGCCGTTCATATCCGCAACCACTATGGGGTTATCTATAACGGCTAAGAGTTCTTCTAGTTTTGCACGATACGTATTCACGCGAAAAACTCCCCCCATACTGCTCCTTACAGATTTTGAAGAATACTGGTCGGCACAAGTATCGGTCATATACACGTCGTTATACCCTGCGCAAGCCGCCGTCCTTATAATCGCACCGACGTTAGCAGGGTCGGAAACGCCGTCAAGCAACAAGCAGTTACCCGTCGGTTTTTTAAGTTTTTCGAAAGGTTTTTCCACCACGGCTAACGCGCCTTGTGGAGTAACTTCTTCGCTTATAGACTTAAAAACTTCGGGCGAAACGAGTTCAACGTTAGCCGACGTTTTAAGAATTTTCGAAAGGGCTTTTTCCGTGCAGATTACCGTTTTTACGGCAAGGTTAAGGCTTATCACTTCATTGACGAGTTTTATCCCCTCAACGACGTAAAGATTAAGACTGTCGCGAAACTTTTTATCGGAAAGCGAACGGATTTGCTTGATTAGAGTGTTTTGTTTGGAAGTTATCATAATAACTTTTTACGCAGCATTTCTTTTTTTAATTTGAAGTTCTAGATACAAGCAAGAGAAGAAAAATTGTTGTTTAACGAACTATTGCGAAGTATGTAAAACTTCAAATAAAGCCTACTGACCGTAGGCTTTATCCAAAAAATTATTTTAAGTTTGCTTTTGCTTTTTCGCAGAGAGCGGTAAATGCAGCGGCGTCAGAAACAGCGATTTCTGCGAGAACCTTTCTGTTAAGGTCGATACCTGCATTTTTCAAACCGAACATGAACTTGCTGTAAGAAAGGTTGTTCATACGGCAAGCAGCGTTAATTCTTGCAATCCAAAGTGATCTAAAGTCACGCTTTTTAGCCTTTCTTCCGTAGTAAGCATAGAGCTGAGCCTTCATAACGGCTTCTCTAGCTACTCTGTATCTTTTACTTCTTCCGCCAAAATAACCTTTAGCGAGTTTTAATATTTTTCTACGCTTCTTTACAGCGTTAACAGCTCTTTTAATACGCATGATTAATTCTCCTTAAAATGTATTACTTATTGTAAATAAGCGTCTTAACAGTCTTTTCTTGGGTAACGTCAACGTACGCACCAGCGCAAAGATTGTTCTTTCTCTTTCTGTCTTTCTTGGTTAGAATGTGGTTCTTGCCCGAGCAAGCTCTTTTAACCTTGCCCGACGCGGTTACGTTAAAACGCTTTTTAGCCGCGCTTTTGGTCTTCATTTTAGGCATAATTGTATCCTCCGATAGTTTATATTTTTTAAGTTACGCTTTCAAAGGGACGAGCATCATCCAGATGTTTCTACCCTCGGTCTGCGGTTGCTTTTCCATTGTTCCGCTGTCTTTAACGAGTTCAAAGAATCTTTTCATAACGTCAAGCCCAAGTTCCGAGTGCGCCATTTGACGACCTCTAAGTCTAATAGAAACTTTAACCTTGTTGCCAGCCGCTAAGAATTTCTGAGCCTGTTTAGCCTTAACGTTAAGGTCACCGACGTCAATCGTCATTGAAAGCCAAACTTCTTTAATCTCGATAACCTTTTGGTTTTTCTTAGCTTCCTTTGCTCTCTTGTTAAGTTCGAACAAATATTTTCCGTAATTCATTATCTTGCATACGGGTGGGTTTGCGGTTGGGGAAATCTTGACAAGGTCAAGTCCGCTGTCCTCAGCAATTTTTTGCGCCTCGCGCGAAGAAACGATTCCCAACTGTTCGCCGTTCTCTCCTATAAGGCGAACTTCCTTATCACGAATTTCTTCGTTAAGTTGATGTTCTTTTTTAATGGTCGTGTACCTCTCAATAAAATTTTAACGAACTCTCTCGTTAATACCATAAAAAAACGGGTTGCTAATAAAGATAAAGCAACCCGAAAAAATACGTAATCACAGCGCGATAGCGCAGTCAAAGTATTGAGCCGAACGAACGATTTTCCGTCGGCGAGAAGGGTAACTTCTTCTTTAAGCCTAGATATAATACAATATTTTTATGCGTTTGTCAAACGTTTTTATGCGATTTTACAATATTTTCTCCATCGTGCTTTTTAACGGGGTCATACCGACTTTTTCGTAAAATCTAAGCGCGGACGGATTTAAGTGCCACACGTTAAGGGTTAAATGGTAACACCCTTCTTCCTTTGCTGCGTTTACAACGTGATCGTAAAGTTTTTTGCCTATTCCATTTCCGCGGTAATTTTCGTCTACGCATAAGTCGTCTAGATAATAGGTTTTAAGCGGACGCAAATTTTCGCTCTCTTTTTGTTCTTTTATATCGCAGAAAGCATAACCCACCGCGACACCGTCAAGATCAGCAACGAAAACCGGTGTTATAGGATTGACTAGAAATTCCCTTATCTTATCTTTATTATATTTGTTAGTGCCTGCTTTGAAGATATCCGGCCTTCCGTCCGCGTGAATTTGCTGTACTTGGCGGAGCATTTCGTAAAGCCTGTCAACGTCTTTTTCTTCTGCCTTTCTTATTATCATAACGCGCCTCGTTAAAAATTTGTAAGCGATAAAATTATATCACAACTGCCCTTTATTTGCAAACAGAAAGAGCAGATATGTAATTATCCACTCTTTTCCGTTTTAATTATTCTTCGAGCATAAACACCGTCAACGTTCCTACTTCTAAGAATATGTCGTAATTCTTTGTCACGTCGTTTCCTTGGCTGTCAACGATTTTAACGTCCGTCAGTATAATAGTGTTTTCGCGTTCTCCCAAAAGCACACTACCAACCGCGTTGCCTACTATTCTATGCCCATCAATCAAAGTTCCTAAATACAATTTCAACTCGTCTTTGGGGTTAAGCGGCGTTCCGTCGTAAGGTTTAATATACGTACCACTTGCAACCGTTATTGCGATTTTATCGACTGTTAAAAGATCTTTAAACTCAATCGAATACTTATCCGTGACGTCGTTACCGTCCTTATCCAAAATGGTAATAAGCCCTGCGTTTAATAAATCCTCACCTAGCATAGTTCCAACGTCGGTTATAGTAACCGTAGGCAGAACGTTCTTGTTAAAGACTATTTGGTGTCCGTCGCCCATAATCGACTCTGGCATAATCTGATACTGCGTATCCTCGCCGTACGATTGAGGCTTACCGTTATACGCCCTTTTCGCAACGCCCATATAGAGTTTTAAGTAATATTCGCTAAGTTTTAGTTCACCATCAGCATAGTGAATATTATACTTATCCGTAACGTCTTCACCGTTACAGAATATCTTTAACGATACTATTTTACTTGGGCTTACGGTTGCAGGCGTATAGTTCTCACCCGAAACGACCGCTTCATAAGAATATCCAGATTTTTCCATTAAAGTCTTGAAATCCAAATAACCTTCTTGGTCAACGATAACGCCGTTCGGTTTTAGCGGATTGTCTTTATTATACGTTTGACTTGAACCGTACATATCTTGAGGCTTAACGTAAAGCGTTCCAAGTTTTTGTTCGGGGCCGTCCTCTCCGCCTGGGGTTGGTGTCGGCGTGTCGGGATTATCGGGGAAATCGTTTGAACTACCCGTAACTTCCACCCTAATCCAACCAAGTCCGTCGATATAAACTTCCACCCAAGCGTGCGCATTGCCGACTACGACGTCGGTCACTACTTCTGAAGTAACTTTTACGTGATAACCTATGGTATATCTTGCTGGTATTCCTAACGTCCTAAACATCATGGTCGCAGCCGTCGCGTAATGCTGACAAATACCGTCGGTTGCTATGGTGAAAAATTCAACCGCTATATCGTCAGAGTACGGCGTTTCAAATTCTAGGTTGTAAGAAACTTTAGTTCTAACGTATTCGGCTACGTCGTTAATTATTGTAGGACTGTTTTTATCAAGACCTGCGCTATCTGCGATTGCCAAAAGTTCTTGTTCGGTTTTTGCAGGAATTTGCAAGTAAGTTTTATAAACGTATTCGCTATACAACGCTTCCGCCGCTATCATATCAGTATCGGTTATCTCTATCGCTTCACCGTTGTAATTATAGAACTCTAATTCGTATTGTCCTATTCCGTTCCAAGACTTAATCTGTTCCTTGCCGTCTACAATCTCAGACACGAAAACGTCGTTAAGCGAGTTCGCGCGGTTATCTAAAACGTAGTTCGCAATCATATACTGTTCGTTGCCGGTATATTCGTCAGTTTCGTAGAATACCACGTTATACGGTGATTTACCAGCGTCTTTTAACGCCTGAGCAACAAAATACAAGGGATTTACGTCTATTCCACTTTGACTCCATGCTTTAGCGTTTTTCCAACCCGTGAGATCGTAATCCCCTAGGCTCTTCAATCTAAGGTACAAATCCCCACTAGTGGTGGACTTAACCTTAAACACAACCTTCTTTTGTCCGTCTTTATCGGTTGACGGCTTCTTGCTTATGTCGTTACCGTCGGGGAATTCTCCGTCTTTGTCATCGTCGTTATCGTCATTATCGTCATCGTCGTTGTCATCGTCTGCGTTAGGATCTACTATTTCTAAGATACCTTTTACTATCTCTTCAACGTTATAGTTTCCCGTGACGTCGTTACCGTTTCCGTCATAAATTGCCTTTACGGTAATTACGTTATCGTATTCACCAGCGGCTGTTTCTTCGGTAGCGGTTTCAAGTTCAATAACGTGGCCTATATCGGTTAAATATGCACAATCGTCCTCTAAGCAACCGTGAGGATTTCCGTCGTAAATAAACGCGCTACCGTTGTCTTGCGTGTGCTCGTGCGCATTTATCGTGATATTGCGCGGCGTTATCTTTAACTCACCAGTCTTATATTCGGTTATATTATAGTTAGCAGTCCTATCAACGCCTGCGTTATCTTTTATAACGACCGAACCGCTCGTAATTCTAGTTTCATACGTTCCAACGTTTATTATAGAACCTTCGTTGTTTAGCAATGAAACGATTTTGTCGCCTTCCACAACCCCTAGGTCTGATATAGGATCGTACGCGCCCTGTTCTTGAACTAACGGCGTACCATCGTATTCTTTTTCTTGGCTATACGCCGTTACCGTTATATCCTTAGGAAGAATTTTAACCGTTCCACCTACTACGCAAGTAATATCGTAACAGTCTGTAACGTCGCCAAGCGTTGGGTGGGTTATTTTCACCCCACCGACGCTAATAACGTTATCCTTTTCTCCGTCCGTCACGTATTTTACGGTTGTTGATAAGGTTATCGTAACTTTATCGCCGACGTCGGTATCGGGATATCCGTCAGCGCAATCACCCGCAACCGAACAAGCGTGGTCCTTTCCATCGTAAGTCCACTCGTGTCCGTGCGATTCTACGGTGATATCGCGTTTATTGACGGTTATTTTTCCTACGCTATAAAACTCTATCTCGTAATTGTTATCAGCTTTACTAACGCTGTAAAGCAACGTGCCGTCCGACGAATAAATCTTAAACGTTACCTGATTATCAATCGTGCCTGCTTTGATTAGGTTTGCGCTGTTAGCCGTATCGATCTCCAAACGGTTTCCGTCGGCAAGATAGAAATAATTTACGTTATCGACCTCTCTTATATCGTCGTTAGAATATCCGTCTACGCCACAGCAATAACAAGTGCCTAAATCGTGATTTGTTGTTAAACCGCAACCGTGCGCTTTTCCGTCGTAAGTGCAAGTAAAGCTGTGCGTTTCAATCTGGATTTTTCGTACGGTTATAGTAATCGTTCCGTTTACCCAAGTAATTTCATAGTTAGCCGTATTTATCGGATTGCCATTGCCGTCTTTAATCTGGTAATAATCAACGACGCAGTTTTCAGCCTTGGTGTCACCTACGTATCTTACGGGCTCAATGCTTACGTCTGCAAAATAGTGTCCCGAAACGATATTCTCTATTCTGGTTATAACTTCACCGTCAAACTCCGTTAGGGCAAAGTCTTTGTCGTCAAAAACTTTTTGACCGTCGCTTGTATAAACAGTTATCGGGCGCGGCTTAACTTCAAGAGTGCCATAAACAAACGAAAGGTCATAGTTTTCGATAAGTTCGTGCCCGTCAATAGTGAATACGTCGCTGCCGTAAGCCATTCTAAAATCAACTTCATTTTTAATCGTTCCTACGTCCGTTATGGTGGTTCTAGTTCCGTCAACGACCAAGTATTGTCCACTAACAAAATCGTAATACACGTCTTTCACAATATTCAAATCGTCGCTTGAATAGTCGTAAACACCGCAACAATTGCAGTAATTAACGTCGCTTGCCCCCGAGTGTTTACCTATACCGCAGCCGTGGCTTAGCGCGTCGTAAATACAGGTGTGACTATGCGTATTAATCTGTATCGGGCGGGGGTCGATAGTAAGTTTTCCGTCCACCAAATTAATATCGTAGTTATCCGTTCTGTCTTCGGGGTCAATTCCGCTCAAAGTGTATATTTTAACTGAATTTTCCGTAATTTTGGTTATGCTTTCTTCCCAAACGTTGGTTACGGGATCGCCCGTGTTTTCAATGGCTTTAACGTATTCATTGTCTGCAAGCGGTGTCAAGGCGTCAATCTCGTTCTTAATATCCGTCGGAAGTTCAAGCGGTGTACCATCGTAAATCTTGCTTTCCGTTATGCCGTGTATGGTAACTGGGCGTGGCGTAATGGTGAGTATGCCGTATTCGTAAGTCACTTCGTAGTTATCAACTGCGCGAACGTTACCAGTATCATACATTAAAATCCCGTTGGCGTCATAAATCTTAAACGTTAAATCGTTTATCTTTTCGCTTTCTTTTACAAGCATTATCTTGGTGGTCCTATCAATCACCAAATAATCGCCTTCAACCAAACTTCCGCTTGTAAGGTTGTTTTGATCATACCCTGTGCAACAGTTATGTTCTTTTTCAGCACAGCCGTGATAATATCCGTCATAAACGCAAGTGTGCGTATGAGTTTTTATGGTTATCGGGCGCGGCGTTACGGTAAGGACTGCACCATTTGAAATTACCGTAAGCTTATAGTTATCAGCGACGTTGTCGTCTTCGTCGTACATTGTATCGTCGTTTGCATCAACTATCTTAAATTTAGCCGAGTTTTCAATACTTCCAACGTCAGTTATGCTTGCATATTCTACAACGATAAATTTATGTCCACTTACAAGGCTTGCCGATAGATCTTCTTCAAAATAGCCGTCACAGCAATTGCAACCGCTCTCACCTATATGCTTACCTATTCCACAGCCGTGCGCTTTTCCGTCGTAAACGCAGGTGTGGTTATGTAGTTCGATAGATAATTCAAAGGGTGTAAGCGTTAAAGTTCCGTTAGAAAAACTAAACGTATAATCCTGATAGCCAGAATAATCGTCCGCGCTACCGTAAACTTGAAGTCCTTTATCGTCAAAGACGTTAAATTCAATCACGTTTTCCACTTCACCGTCGAAAACGTTGGTTATGTAACTTGCCGAATAAATTTCAAGCGCGTGGTTGTCAACTAGACCTAAAACTCTCGTACCTATATCGTCGTTATAATCGCAGCCTTTTTCCAAACAGCTTTGTGCTAACCCGTTATAAACCCACTCATGAGTGTGAGTTTTCACCGTAACCAAACGCTTGTTTATAGTAAGCGTGCCTTTTGGCTGATAGGTTATATTATAGTTATCGGTATAGTTTATCGTATCGTCGTTTTCGTCAACGACTATAACGGTAATCTCGTTTACGTAACCGCCGTCTTGATAATGAACGACTTTTGTTGAGTCTATAAGTTTAAGTTTTTGATCGTCAACAAGTTTTAATTCGCTAGTAATATCACTATCGTTATATTGACAATTTTCATTTGTGCAACTGTGCTCTTCGCCATCATAAGTCCACCCGTGGTTGTGCGTTTTTATAGTTATTTCACGCTTGTTTATAGTGAGCGTGCCTTTGGGCGTATAAGTTATATTATAGTTATCGGTATAATCAATCGTCGGGTCGATTTCATTAACTATTTCGATGGTGATGTCGTTTGGCGTTCCGCTGTCCGCATAGTTAGTTACTTCCGCCGCCGTAATAAGATTTATTTTATGACCGAGTACAAGTTTTAATTCGCTAGTAATATCACTATCGTTATATTGACAATTTTCATTTAAACAACTGTGTTCTTCACCGTCATAAGTCCATAGCACGTCGTCTTGTTCGCCGCCGTGACTGTGCGTTTTTATGATAATATCACGCCTATTTATATTAAATGCGCCGTCAATAGTAGTTATTGAATAGTTGGCGGTAACGTCAGTTTCACCGTCATAAATAATAACGTCGTTAACGTCTATATGGTTAGTATAAGTCCCAGCATCTGCCTCGCCAGTAGACTTTAACACTATGGTGTGTCCGTATTCGACTAAATACTTTTCGTCATCAGTATAAACGCAATCGTCGGCAGAACAGCCGTGCAAATCTCCGTCATAGGTAAAGGCATCACCACCAACGTGGTTATGCGCAGTAATAGTGATTGCTCTCTTAGTGATAATAAGAGTTGGATTGCTAGTATTGTCAAAAGTTATTTTATAGTTACTGGTAACGTCCGTACCATCGTAAACTATTTTGATATCTCCGTCAGAGAACGCGTTGGAATAGCCGTATTCCGCCCAGTCGGTTGCCGTAGGCGCAAGCTCGGTAATTTCTATTTTATGTCCAGATAAATCTGTTTCACCATACAAATCGCCGCAAGTTTTGCACCCTTGCGCAGTTGAATTATACGTAAACGAGTGCGAGTGCGGAACAAAGGTGTAATCACGCGGTGTGATAACAACCGAATTATCGACCGTGGTAACGTTATAGTTTTCGTCAACAGGTTGATTATTGCCATCAAAAATTTTAACGGTAAACTCGTTGTCGTGAGTATCTGCATTGACAAACGTTGTCGCGGTTACTTCTAAACGGTGCGCAGTATTTGCAAGCGTAACGTCGTTATTATAACCTAAACAGTCTATACCGCAGCCGTGCGGATTGCCGTCGTATGTAATTATTTGGTCAACGCCGTGTTCGTGCTCGGTTATTTCAAGGTCGTATTTATCAATGGTAATCTTTCCTAAAACGACGCTTACCGAATAGTTTGCGTTAGTTTCAAGATCGGGATTTAAGCTATCGTAAATGACAGTACCGTCGGCACTTGCTATTTGATAAGTAAAGTCATTGTCGCAAGAATCGCTGACGTTTATGAGCGATTTATCTTCAAACGTCGGTAAAATTTCTTGTCCGTCGGCAAGCGTTCCAGTTGTTACGCTGACCGTCTTTGCGCTTTCGTAATCAATAGGCGCGCCACAATAGGTGGTGTTAAAATTATTAGAAGTAATCTCTATCTCTCTAGGCGTCACCCTTAACGAAGGTTTCGTTATATTTATGTTATAGTAGTCGGTCACGTCCACGCCGTCTTTATTTGTCACCCTTTCAACAGAAACTGAACTTTCATCTTTATCGAAAACGTTAGTTACGCCGTTCTCGAATTTGTATTCAATTTTATCACCTGCTATAAAGCCGAATTCACTAGTTACTACAAAATCGCTGTTGGTAGGTATAAGCGGTGTACCGTCGTAAACCTTAGTAAGTTCTTCATCGTTACCAAACTTTACGTCAACAGGTCTTTTAAAAATGATAATGTCCCTTTCTTCTGCTTGAATATCGTAACACTCGGTAACGTCAGCATTGTCTGACGGACGGATAATCTTTATCGTATCGGTATCGGGCATAACGGTAACGCTATCCGTACCAAGTCCTTCAAACAGGAATTCACCGCTTTCAAAAACTTCGCCCTGAGCCATACTGCCGTCGGTTAAGTGCATAGACAGCTTTTCGCCGTAAACTGTTGCTCCTTGTTCAACTTTAAAGGTTACTTCTCTTGGGTGGATAGTAAACTTAAACTCGTCGGATGTGCGTCTACCACCAAAAGACGCTTTCGCCGTCGCACGCATTGTATACGTTCCGGGTTTCGATGGAACGTCGGTCGTCCACTCGGTTTCGCCGTCGGCTTTAAATTCGTAGCCCACCTTACTCATAAACGCTTTTGCGCCAAGGTTTAATTCCACGTCGCCGTAAACGAATTCGGTTATAGGCATTGACGCACCCGTAACCGTTCCGCGGGCAGCCAAAAGCCCCGAAACGCTTAAGGTTACGGCTACAAGTGCGGAAATGATGGCTATTTTATACTTGGTTATAAACGCAAGTATTTTCATCATCACTTCTATTCGTTTTTTATACTTATCGTAAATCATCAGCCTTTACTCCTAAAAAGACTACTCGGGAAGTGTCATCTTTAAAATTCCAGTAGCATACGTTATTTCGTACTGATCGGTAACTTCAACCGTCTCACTTCCGTTTTTATCGTAAATCCTTGCGTATTTAACCTTGGTATAACTTTGACCAAATCCGCTTAAACTACCCTCAACTTTTGCTTCTACGAAGTGTGTGCTCTTTGCTAGTTCGCCTGTCAGTTCATAGTTATCCGCTGCAATTTCAAGCACCTTTCCCGTTTCGTATACTTCGTACATAGACCCTGCTTTTATGGTTATTTGTCTGCGGGTAATTTTTAACGTTCCGTGATTGTAGGTTATTAGATAATGATCGGTCACGTCGTTGCCACCCTTATCGGTAATCTTAATCTTGGCGGTGTTTGACGACGTTCCGGCTTTTTCAAGTTTTCCCGTGATTTGCACGGCGTAAGTATAGTCTTCAAAAATTTGACCTTCTAAACTGTATCCGCAATCTTCTTCGGACGTTTGATAAATTAGCGGTTCGCCGTCGTAAACCTTTTCCGCGCTCTTGGTCGTTAAGGTCAAGGTGTATTTATAGATATGTATTTTCCCAGTTTTTAAGGTAATCTCAAACTGATCGGTAACGTCCGTTCCCGATCCGTCGCAAATTTTAACAGACCCATCAACGATATAAGTATCGCCCTTTCCGACTTCACTTCTTGCGCCCTGAACGTCAACCGCTGTAACGTTATAGCCTAAAACTTTATAGTCGTTCCAGTCTTCGCCAACCACAGTAACGTTGTCTATCGGTTCAAACATTTCGCCCGTATAAAGTCTTCTTGTTTCGACGGGTTTAAGTTCTATCAGAGGTTTACCCGAAATTGAACCTGAACCGCTACTTGCGCTTGCGGTGCACTCTACCGGTATCCAA
Source organism: Clostridiales bacterium (assembly GCA_015055805.1). GTDB lineage: Bacteria > Bacillota > Clostridia > Christensenellales > Borkfalkiaceae > UBA1259. The sequence goes on along the minus strand of SVHN01000006.1, from coordinate 24,065 downwards.
CCGATACCTTGAAGATAAATCTCTACCCACGCGTGTCCGTCTTTAACCTTGACTTCCACTTCTTGTCCGTCTTTTGCGCTGATCATGTACCCCGTTGTATATCTTGCAGGGATTCCAAGCGCGCGGAAAAGCGCGACGCCTGCGCCTGCGTAATGACGGCAAAGCGCGGTATACTTTTTATCGGTGTTTTTAAGCATTGCTAAAATAACGTCCGTTTCCTTTTCTTCGATATCGGTGTCGATATCATAATCTGCAAGACCCTGAACGTAAGAGCAAACTTTTTGTATAATATCTGTATCGGATTTTTTCCAACCTTCGTTATAAATTATAGTAAGTGCCCTGTTATAAGCAGCGTCGGACGTCTTACCTAAATAGTTTTCCGTTACGTAAGTATAATAAGCACTTTCTTCATCAGTATATTCTTCTAAATGACCGCTGTGAAGATTAGTGTAATTAAAATTATAATAGTGTGGATAATAAGCCGAAGTTATTGTGCCTGAGTTTACGGTATCACTTGTTTGGATATCACTTCCGCCCGTGTTGATAGTACTATAATAGTACGGAAGAGCATAGCCGAACGCAGTTTCAACCGGCTCGATTTTAGCCGTCAACAACGTTGCTACTTCTCTGTTTTTAAGACCTTCGCCGACAAGATAATTCATGCTGTAAACGCCGCCCAAAAGTACGCTATACTCAGGCGCAACACTCCAACTTGAACCTGCGCCGCCGTAGTCTTTAAAACTCATTTTTCTCAAATACATTGCGCCGTCGTGCTCTGCCGTAACCTTAGCGACTACTTTGTCCAGCGTGTCTTTATTGGACGCACTGGGATCTTTATCGTCTATGTTTGGATCGTCTTTAAGTTGGTTACCGCCCACTTCGGTTACCGTAAGAGTACCTTCTTTAACGGTTATCTCGTAGTTATCGTTTACCACGTTTCCGTCCCCGTCGGTAATAACTATTGAATCGGGGTTCATAGTATTAGAAGAATAGCCTATTTCCGTTTGACTTCCCGTGATAACGTAACCCGTGACGTCGTGTCCGTCAGCAAGCGAGCCTTCCGCTAGTGTGGGTTTTTCCCTATTCACAAGTTCCGTTCCATCGTATTCTTTTTTCGCAGAGCCCGAAACCAAAGTAATCTTTCTTGATTTAACTTCTACCGTTGCGCCTGCATAGGTAAAATCATAGTTAAATGAAACGTCGCGGTCACCGTCTTTTACCACTACGCTTGCAAGCTTAACTTCAACCGTTCCAACGCCCGTAACGCCACCAGTAAAGTACACTTCAACGTCAAGACCTTCTTCGGGGCGTTTGTTGTTGACGTATGTCCACTGATCGTTTTCCATAGCGTGTTCTTTGCCGTCGTATTCTACTACTTTGTTTTGGCTTTGGATTGCAACTTCCATCGGCAACACTTCCAAAACACCGTAGGTATAATTTACCGCGTAATTCTTGGTTACGTCTATGCCCGACTTATCGCGAATTACCACCACGAAAGTATTGTCGCCCTTTCCCGCATCGGTACGAGAACCAGTCATAATATATTCTATGGTGTGACCTTCCATAAGTTCGCCTGCGCTAATAGACGCGTCAGAATTTTTTACAGCCTCGCCGTTATACTCTTCGGTGGCGTCTCCCGACTTTACCGAAAGCGGTTTTGGCAAAACTTTAAGCGTGCCGTAATGCGTAGTTATCTCGTAGTCAATGGTAACGTCCGCGCCGTTCTCGTCATAGATTGCAACGGCGTAAGTGTTTTGGCTCTCGCCGACTTCGGTTTGACTTCCCGTCATAACTACTTCTGCGGTATGCCCTGCTTTAAGTTCACCGCTTTCTATCTCGTATTCGTTGCACACCAAAGCTTGCCCGGTGTAAACGATTTCTTCGGACTTACTGATAAACACGAGTTTATGCGAACTCGCGTCTATAACGCCGCTAAGCATTAACCCTGCGACGACTGCTATTATAGTAATGATGCCTATGACAATCGAACCGATGACGTAAACTAACTTTGATTGTTTAATCATAAGACATACTCCTTTCCTTTTTGGCTAATTCTTTTGGCTCTTTCGCCTTGTTCCTACACGTTTTTCTTAATCCTTTGCGCGTATTCTTTGCAAAGTTTCATTTTGTTCTGTCCAAACAGTTCGTCTAGATAATCACAAAATCCATCTACTACACTTCTTATGTATACTGGGTTCTGCGTTTCTAACTTCCTTAATACTTTCTTCGATAATATATCGTCTAACGCTTCTAACTCTTCCCCGCCGCACGATACGTATATCGGTATGTATTCCTTTATCTGTTTCATTATTCGGTTTCCGAACGTGATGTGGAATACCTTTATCATATACTCGTCCAGCTTTTCCAGCCTTCTCATATTTCTGTTGGTTATTGCGTATTCTTCGGTTGCCTCTCTTCCTAGTTCCATAAACCTTTCTGCCGTTATCTTTATCCCCTTGGTCTTGGGAGCTCTAAACGGTTCAGACTTATTGTCTAAGTTCATTATCATGGCTCTATCGTATACCTTATCCGATATCGCAAACGTTGAGTCGTCGTTGTTTGCCGTTCCTATAAACCACATATTATTTGGCAACTTCATCTGTCCGCCCTTTAACTGCACCGGGTCGTTTTCCCACTCGTCACTCACTACGTCTAAGTATCTTCTTTCGGGATTCGGTAGTTCTAATAGTGACAAGAACTCGGCAAAGTAATACTCTACTCTCGCTATGTTCATTTCGTCTAGGATTGTTACGTATATATCCTTACTGTAATTCGCCTCGTACATCTTATGCAAAAGGGTGGTTTCATTAAACCTTTTAGTAAACTCGTTATAGTACCCTACTAAGTCCGTTCTTTCCTTCCACATTGGTTGAACGGGGACTACCGTTGACGAGTTGCCTAAAAACTCGCCTAATGCGTATGCTAACGACGTTTTTCCCGTACCAGACATACCTTGCAGTATTACTATCTTACTTACCGATAGTCCTGCTACGAATCTTCTTATGTCGTCTATACTGTAATACAGTTTCATTTTACTGCATGCAAAGTTTCTAAACTCTTCGCAAAAACTCTTTAAGGTTATTCCGTCGTTATATCCGCTCTTTATATACTTGCCTCTATTTGCGTCTATTTCGCTGAGCATATAAAAACGAGATTTTATTTCTTCTTCCTCTTCTTCTGCCTTTCCGCCTTTCTTAGGCTGTTGCGCGTAGGGTAACATATACGGCATTTTTCCATCAAACACAACCTTTTTAGGTTTTTGGTCGTCCGTTTCTTGCTTTTTACCAAAGGTCATTGCTATTAATAGCGCGATCATACTTATAGGCAATAACAGCATAAGCGCAAGGATAATATAAGTAACTTCCGAACGCACGATAAACCGCTCACCCGTAGAAATATACGAGCTAAAAGCAAGGGCAAGCACTATGCCGAGAACTATTACCGCAACGATTAACGCCACGTATTTTTTGCGTGATTTATTATTCTTCATCTATCGCTCCATTTTCTTCTTGCAAGGTCTTTTCTTCCGCCTCGGTAACGGCAACCGTTTCACGCTCTTCGTTTACTGTAACGCTTTCCGTTTCGGGAATTACCGTTTCAATGGTTTCTTGCGTTTCCACCGTTTCGGGAATCGCTATTTCCGTCAATATCGGCGTGGTTTCTGTCTGTATCGGTGCGGTTTCCGCCTTTAGCGTTTCCGTGGGTGGTGGAATAATAATATCTTCCGCCTTTTTCGTTGTTTCCGCCTGTTTTTCGTTTCTTTCTGCAACGACTGCGCTAGCGACAGCACCAGCAACGACTCCACCTTTTGCCTTTAAGCGTTCTTCCTTAAACGCCCTAATAGCGTCTTGGCGGATTTGACGTTTGGTCTTTTTCCACTCTGTTCTAAAGAATCGCTTAAACACCTTGTACTGATGTTCTATTTCGTCCGTACCTTCTTTGGTCGTGAATACGTCCTTTTCGCTCATTAAGCCATATTCGGTCTTGATTGCGTTAAGACGCGCGTCTGCAAGCGTTTTCTTTTCGTCAAGACGTTTGCATTTCTTTTTAAGGTCTTTAATCTCGTCTTTCTTCTCGTCGATTTCAAGGTTAAGTTCTTTTTCTCTTGCGACCATTTTTTCACGCAGACTCTTTATATCCACGCGATACTTTTCTTCGGTCTGTTTGTATTTTGTTTCCCACTTTATAGCCGCAATCTCGTAATCGTGCAGTTTTTGCTCGTAAGACGCCGTAAGCGCAGCAACCGCTGCGGCGTGTTTTTCTTCCATTTGCGCAACTTCTTGTTCGTGGCGCGCGGTAAGGTCGTTTATTTCTTCTCTATGCTGAGAATTTAAAACGGCAATTTCTTCGGAGTACTTTTCGTTTATAGCGTTGACTTCTTCCGCGTGCGCCGTGTTAAGTTCGTCCACCGCCCTTTGATGCTCAGCATTAATCTCTGCAATAGTGTCTGCGTATTCGTCGTGTAGATTTTGGATTTCTTGAGCGTGTTCTTCGTTGAGTGCCTCGATTTCTTCTTCGTGGCGAATACGCTCGGCTTCCATATCTTCTTCGTACTTGCGATTGAGTTCGGCTATCTCGTATTTGAGAGAGTTAATCTTTTCCTTTGAGTGACGAAGTTCGTCGTTTAACGCGTCTATTCTGTCGTGCATTTCGTCTATGGTCTTGTGCGCGGCAAGAATATCTTCTTCACGCTCTTCAAGATCCCTTATGCGTTTTTCCAGCATAGCCACGTATTCTTCGGGGGTAAGTCCGCTCTCTTCAATGTGGCGGCGAATATTGTTTAACTGTTCAGCAAACTTCTGTCTTTCTTCTTCTTTTTTCCGCTCTTCTTCACGCTCGTAAAACCTGCGGAATAAATCTTTTACGTTAAGACCGTATTCGTATGTTAAAAATGACGAGAGTTCAACCGTTTCTGCTATCTCGTCGGCAAGCATACCAACGAACGGTGAGAGTTTTTTTATCTCGGTTTTTATCTCGTATCCGTCTTTATCGTAGCACAAGTGTTAAACACCTGTGCTTTTTTCTATTTATTTATGACAAAAATTAGCCCTCGGCAGAGCGAACGGGATACAAAAACAAAGTTTGTATCTTAACATCGGATAAAACGTTCTTTGAAAAACTTGGTTACGTGCAAGGCGAACAGCCACCACCAAGAGTTTTAGAGTTTTTTAACGACTGCTATAAATTTGTTCTACGAGAAGTCGGTTACCACGGCACGGACGAAAATATTTTGTCTGCCGTAATTCACTTTGACGAAACTACACCGCACTTGCAACTTTACTACGTTCCAATAGTAGACCAAGGCAAAAAGAAAGTTTATGCAAAAGGTAGTGACGGCAAAGTTTTACGAAACGAAAAAGGTTCTCCCATTCAAGCAAAGGACGTTAATGGTAAAGGAATATACGAGTACAACGCTCTCCCTTCCCCTAAAATATGTTCTTCTGACTTTTGGGAACAACGAGGCGGACAAGTTTCGTTTGGAAATTTACAAGACGATTTTTACGAGCAAGTTGCTTATCGCTATGGCTTAGACCGTGGCGAGATTGGAAGCAACAAAAAACACACAACTAAATACGAGTGGGAAATGAAAAAACTTGAAGAAAAGAAAAATACCCTTTCAAAAGAACTAAAACCTTTGGAAGAATATTTGAAGGCGTTTGAAGATGCTATTAACGGCAAAAAGCCTTTCTTTAAGAAAGATATCGAGAAACAAGTTGTTGGCTTAATTGCTAAATACAAACTGCTTGAACAAGAAAAGAAAACGACGGATAAGGATAGAGAATATTTGTTTAACGAATTGCAAAAATATGAAAAGCAATTACCAGAATTGCAACGTCATAAAGAGTTTTTATACTTCATACATCAATATGCACCAGATAAACTTAGAGAAGCAAAAATCGTTGCCAATGAACGCAAAGAAGAAATGGAATTGTCTACAAAAAGAAAATTTAATAGTTTTTATAAATATTAATCAAAATCGCTTGCTTTATTAGGAAAAATAATGTAGGATACAAAACCAAAATTTCCTCAATTTTAGAAGCTAGCAGAAAATAAAAATCAAGGAGGAAAACTTTATACGAAAAATACAGAATTAATTCAAGCTAATCAAGAAACGTTACTTTTGACGCAGATGAAAAATCTAACAGCGTTATTAGAACAATTAAAATTAGCACAGCCTATTATTGATGACAATAAAAATTCAAATGAAAAAACCTGTGTGAACATTAATTTCACTCAAAAGGAGATAAATAAAATGCCGAAAACTTTTAGAAAAGAATTTAGAACAGATGGTTGCACCGCAAGAGTATATAAAAGAAAGGTAAGTAAAAATGCATTTACATACGACATAAAATATCGGCGCAACGGATATAGCGTTTTCGTTACGGATAGAAATCTTGAATCTGCAAAACAAAAATTTATAGAAAAGTTAAAAACGGCCGAAAAGATAAACAAAAGAACAACCGTTGCCCCGATGACGTTCAACTCCTTTGCGATGTTTCACTTTGAAAACTTTAGAAAGAAAAAAGTCAAAGAAAAAACCTATGAAAACGATTTATCAAGATACAAAAAATATCTTAAACCTTACTTCGAAGAAAAACTTTTAACAAAAATAACTTCTTTGGAATGTCAAGACTTAATTGAAGAAATATCTAATTCCGGCAAAGGTAAAACTTCCGAAGAAATTTATTCGCTAATGTCAATTATTTTCAAAGCGGCAATTGCTCATGGAATACTTACAAAAAATCCTTTGGATATAGTTATTCATTTAAAACACGATAGAAAACACGGAAAGGCGTTGACAAAAGCCGAGGAAAAACACTTGCTTGAATCAACAGTCGAAAGCGAATATCAACTTATGTTTGCCATAGCACTTTATACAGGGTTGCGTCCTAACGAATATGAAACAGCAAAGCGTGATGGTGAATTTATTGTTGCTATAAACAGCAAACGTAAAAATGGTAAGACTGAATATAAGAAAATACCAATTACACCCATGCTTAAACCTTACATAAAAGATAATCAAGAAATAAGTTTTTATAAGCCATATACGTTAAGAGAAAAATTCAATTCTATATTACCAAATCATATTCTATATGACCTAAGAACAACTTTTTATTCTAGGTGTATCGAGTGTGGAGTATCAGAAATAGCGCAAAAACTTTTCGTAGGACACTCTCTTGGCGAACTTGGAAATGCTTATACTGACGTGTCAGACGAATATTTACTAAAAGAAGGAGCAAAGTTGAACTATTAAATAGCAAAAGGCAGGAATTAGAAACTCCTGCCTTTCTATATGTTATACTGTGACAAAAACTGTGACAAAATGCAAAATAAAACTTTCCAAAAAAACATTAAAAGTGGTCAACGCACATTTAAATCAAGGGTGAAAAGTGCTTATAAAAGCAAAAAATCAGTCAAAACTGACTGATTTTTCTCGATTTTGGTGACCCCTACGGGAATCGAACCCATGTTACCACCGTGAAAGGGTGGTGTCTTAACCGCTTGACCAAGGGGCCTTGATCTGTCGGCGGATTGTTTCCGCCTTTATATTTCGACGCGTACGCCGTTGTTGTTATAGTGGTAGCGGCGGTCAGATTCGAACCAACGACCTGCCGGGTATGAACCGGCCGCTCTAACCAACTAAGCTACGCCGCCATGTCTACACTTAGCCGAAACCTTTTCGTTAAATGCTTATGTATTATAGCGGAATTTGCGAACATTGTCAATCACTTTTTCGCTGTTTTTGTAAAAATTTTTTAAATTCTTCTTTTAAATAGGCAAAATTTAAACTTCATTCCTTTCTTTTAAATTTGCAACAATATCTCTTTCAATAATATATTTGCTTGTATATCATTTATAGCATCAATTTCAACACCACAATTATATTGTGTATTCCATGTTCCTAAGTATGCTTTTGTGTACCACATTATATTTACGCCGTATTGTTTTGCCTTGCTTTCTATAAAGTTTTTTGAACCATTAGTTTCATGCTTTTTATGACAGCATACCACGCATAATTCGCAATTATTATTTTCAAAAATTTTAAAAGGCTCGATTAAATCTTTTTCGTAATCGCCTATCGAAGTTATCCCTATAATGTGTGAGTTTATATCAAATATTGCGGCAAAATCACCATCTTGGTTACTTATGCTAAAGTTTTTTCTTTTATAAGAAACACACAATTTGTGATAAAGCTTTGTTATAACCGTGGTTTTTCCTATATTTGATTTCCCCTGCAATGCTATTATTTTCATATTATTCACCAATTTTCTAACTTTTAAGAAAGCACTATCACTCTTTGATTCATTGTTTTCAACAATTTGTTTACTTGAGCATAACACTTTTTGGCATAATCATACCCATCTGCATTCCAAAGTTCTTGCATCTTTTTACTATTTGTGGCACTACTTATATCATACGTATAGTCAACAGTTGAAAAGTTTGGAAATAAAGGTTGTTCAATATCATCTATCGATATTTGAGCAACATTATACAATATGTTAACACTTCCCCCAACGCTAGAATTTTTAGAAAATCCCATTCGTGAATATATTCCTTTACATGTTATAGTCTCGTGCTCCAAATCTATTATCACGTTTATAGTAAACTCATCTGAAACTAGAGCCTCATTCCCCATATTTTCACTAATTGAATATCCTCGTTTAAGCACCACGCTTTTAGTTGCTGGATAATATCTAACAATGTTTTTAATTGATGAAACGCTTTTTTCACATATTTCGTAATACGATGTTTCACTATTGATATTGGGCTTACTTGAAAATTCATCTTGCAATTCACTATTAGAAGAAAAATAATCATGCACATTGTTAGAATCGGAAAATTTCAAATCTTCTATCTTTGTCAATGGTCTTACATTTGCATATAATGTTAGTTTATGACTGGGCATGGAATAAGGAAAGTAAATAGTGTTAGTCCTTTCTTCAGTTAAATACCAACAATCATCTACAACAACAAACCCCTCTATTAAAGATGGATAAATCTTATAATCACTTGGAGCATATATAGTGTCTCCGCTGCTACGCTTCGTTAGCTTTTTTTGTATGCTAGTACCATCTTTTTCCATTAATATTAAAATCACGTTGTGATTAATATTATTTGAAACGCAAGATACAGCACCAACAATCCCGAAACATAGAAAAACAACAACGATACAAAACACAACAACTTTTTTTCTGGTTGAAAACCTGCTAAAACAATCCAAAACTTTCTTTACAACATCTAGAATCTTGTTAGTAAAATTTTTCATAAAAACCACCTATAAAATAAAAAGTGCGCCAACCGAAGTTAACGCACAAAAACACAAACTCCGATTGTTGGCGTACAATTTAATGAAAATGACTAATCACTCTTCATGTGGAATTTGTATTTTAACAAATTTATAACGAAGAGTATGCCCCAAAAAAGTAAAAAAATCCCTTTGGGTTAGTCATTTAAGATCTATATTAAATTGTACGCCGAAGTTAGTATAGCACACTTTTGTCATTTTATCAATTACTTTTACAAAAAATAAGGCCCGATTCATTTAAAATCGAGCCTATTAATTTATGTTTAATATTAATAAAAATAACAATTAAAACTATTTCTCTAAATTTTCGCCTAGGGCTTGGTTCGGGGTTTCTTCTGCTGACGTTCCTTTGCCGTTGGTTTTTAGTTCTTTTATGACCATTCCAGACAATGCAAAGAGCGCAATTACGTTGGGAAGTACCATTAAATAGTTAAAGAAGTCGTTAAAGCTCCATACCAAGTTACTACCTAAAAATGCGCCTAGGAAAACAAACAAAATTGCTAAACACGAATAAACCACGGACGATTTCTTGCCGAACAAGTATTCAAAGTTAATTCTTCCAAACAAGTTCCAACTGATAATGGTCGAGAAAGCAAAGAAAGTAAGGCATACTGCAACGAATATTCCGCCCACAAGCGAGCCGACGTTAGCATTAGTGAAAAGCGAAGTTATTGCCATTTGCACCATAGTATTCTTATCTGCCGTTTCAACGAGTTCGGGATTCTTTACGTAAAGCGAAGTAATGACGATAAGTGCAGTCATTGTAAGAACGACGAACGTATCGATAAACACGCTTATCATTGCAGCAGTACCCTGTTCGTGCGCTGTTTTGACGTTTGCCTGAGCGTGGGCGTGCGGTGTAGAACCCATACCCGCCTCGTTAGAGAAAAGTCCGCGTTGCGCACCCTTGCTTATAGCCATTTTTAAGGCGTAACCTATCGAACCACCTATTATAGCGTTAGGAGCGAAAGCATATTTAATAATGTACCACAAAGCAGTTGGAACAGCCGTGATATTAAAGCATAAAATAATAAGTCCACCAAGAAGATAAACGACCGCCATAATAGGAACTATCTTTTCGGTAACCGACGCAATTCGCTTTGCACCGCCTATAAATATAATTCCTGCAAGCACGGCAAGAACTATACCAACAATCCAACCCCATTTTTCATAATCGTAACCGCCTGCGTTTGCGACAGCCAAACTTATAGAATTAGATTGAACCATTGCGCCAACAAAGCCTAAACAAATTATTACGGCAACGGAAAAAAACCCAGCAAGGAATTTACCGAACTTGCCCTTAAACGCCGTGCGTATGTAATATACGGGACCACCCGATACCGAGCCGTCTTCGTTAACGATTCTTGTTTTTTGAGCAAGTACAGCCTCAGCGTAAATAGTGGACATACCTAGAAAAGCAATAATCCACATCCAAAATATTGCGCCCGGTCCACCGAGCAAGATTGCGCCGCACGCGCCGACTATATTTCCCGTACCGACCTGCGCAGCGATTGCGGTTGCCACCGCTTGAAAAGAACTCATGCCGCCCTTGCTTTTTTCACCTTTAAACTTCATACCGCCGAACACGTTTTTCATGCCCTGACCAAAACAGCGGACTTGAACGCAACGCGTTTTAATGGTATAAAACAGACCTACGCCTACGAGTAATATTACTAAAACCCAGTCTGCAAGATAGGAGTTCACCGTTTCAACGGCATTTTCCAGCCAAGATAAAAATTCTTTCATACCTTTTTTCTCCTTGTAACAAAAAAAGTTGCCTTTCAATAAAAGCAACTCCGAAAAATAAAAGATAAACGATATAAAATTTCGTTCCGTCCTTTCGCCTGAGAGATTCGGGGCACGCCCCTTGCACCTTCGGCACTCTTTTAATCTAAGAGATTCTCCGGAATTTCTCCACTCACAGTTTCCTTAGATCCTGCAAGCATCATTGAAAATGTAAACAAAGTATACAACTTTTTTATTGTGTTGTCAACCATATTAATAGGCGCGATAAAAATTTTTAACGCGCCTACCCTTTTATAATTTTTCTTTAAATTTATTCCAAAGCGGAACACTAATTAAGCACAAGGCTGAACCAACTAATGCTATTATAAACCAAACGAAAATCGTTCCACTCCACGATATATGTGTCGCAAGTAGCGGAAAACAGTAAGTAGATACCGCACTACCGACGTAGGTGCAGCAGTTTAATAGTCCCGATATAAACGATACGTTAGAAAACTTCTTAAAGCAACCCGGAACCATACACACTAGTATTAGGTTTACGCCGTACATACTTCCCGTAAGTAACGCCGATAAAAGCACCGAAATTACTGGACTTGACGATGCAAAGAGTGAAAGTAGTCCCGCCGACAACAATCCGACGGCAAAAACTGCAAACGCGCAAGTCAAAGGGTTTTTAAGTTTGTTTTTGTACAGATAAGAAACTATCGTGTAGCAAACTAAGGCAAATATAGGCAAAAGCACGCCCGTAAGTATAGAAATCTCATTAGAAAGATTATAAGTATCAGCGATATAGGTAGGCATCCAAGTAGTGATACCGTCACGTAACATACCCATACAAACTATGGCTATCATAACCAGCACCAAAACCACGCCGAACGGTGCTTTATTAACCTTTTGCTTTTCACCCGAATTATTCACTTTGACCTGATTAAGATCAATTAACGGGCATTTAATAAGCCAAACGGCAAGCCCTATAACGCCTAGTACCGAAGAAACGTAAAACACGCCTTTCCAGTTGAGCAAGGTAATGATTAATGGTGTAACGAGATATATGAAAATGGTTGCTATTTGAGCCGCCCAGTTGACTAGTTGCGTACCTTTTTGGTATTCTGCCTGATTAAGTTTTACCGCAAGCATTTTTACCGCAGGTGGCCACATAAACGATTGCGCCAAGCCGTTTATCGTCCAAAAAATAGTCATTTGCGTGCTTGTTGCGCAAAACGGTATAACAAAGTTCATTAAAACGGTAAGGGTTATTCCGCCTGCAATTAGAAACTTTGGCTGAATCTTATCGCCAAGATAACCGCTAAGAAGTTGACCTATACCGTAAGCAATGAAACTTCCCGTAAGGGCCGCCGCCAAACTAGTTCTTTCTAATCCTGTTGCCGTGGATATCTCTAATACTGCCGCGCCATAATTAGTCCTTGTGACGTAACTTATAAAATACATAAACGAGCATAAAAATATAAGAGCCCACGCGCTTTTATTTTCAGTCTTTAACATATAAAGATTTACCCTCCCAGTCCTGATCTTTTTCTACTTCCATAATATCTGCCACGGTAGGCGCGATATCAATAATGTTCACGTTGTCTAGAACTTTGCCTTTTTCAAAGTTTTCGCCTTTAATGAACAGAGGAATAGTAGTATCTTCGGGAATATCCAAGCCGTGTACCCTATCGTGTCCGCCGTGGTCGGCGGTAACCATTACGGTATATTCATCAGATACCTTTTCAACCACTTCGGTTATATAGTCCCAAACCGCCTTTACCCCGTCAAGATATTCTCTGCTCATCCAACCGTAGCCGTGTCCCAAAATATCGGGGGTATGGTAATATAAAAACATAAAGTCGGGTGTTTGATCTTGCAAATATTTAAGCGCAATATCGGTAAATCTTCTGCCGTGAAGTAACGTGTCTGGAAAATCCTTTTCATAATACGCCCACTCTAACGAACCTGGGCGCGTTATATCTTTTAACTGCTCCCACGAATATATCATGGCGCACTTTTTCTTTGCCATTTTCAAAACTTCGCAAAGCCCGTTTATCGGACGCACCTGCGGCGTATAAACGTTGGTCGTTACGCCGTGTCTATCGGGTTTTACGCTGTGAAAAAGCGACATATGACAAGGCAAAGTCATTGACGGAACTACGGTTTTAGCGTTGAATGTATAAGAAGATTTTTCAGACAAGGCTTTGACCGCGCCCAAATCACTAATAGCGTCGGGACGCATACCGTCACATAAAATCAGCAGAACTTTTTTCATAGTTTTTCTTCTCCTGTCATTATCTTAATACCGTTTTCTATATATATTTTTTTATACTCATTATTTAACGCACCGTCCGTAACGTAAATGAAATCTTTATTCATTTCGCTAAGTTTGAGCAATCCATTTCGCTCAAACTTATCGCTACTAGCGAGAATATAAACTTTATCACACCGTTCCATCGCTTGCTTTTGTATGGGATAAATATCCTGCGAAAAATCGCATATACCGTGCTTTAATGAAACCGCCGAAGGGCAAATAAACGCCTTACTTACGTATATTTTTGAAAGGGTTTCAAGTGCAAGCGCACCGCAAAAACTTGCAGATTCAGAAGAATATTCCCCTCCGCATAAAATGACTTTTGCTAAACTGCCGCTAAGTTCATTAAATACTTCAAGGCTTGCCGTAACGACGGTTATATTTTTTTCCTTTATCCGCCTTGCAAAATATACAGGCGTCGTTCCTGAATCAATAAATATAACGTCCCCGTCACAAACCAACTTTTCTGCGGTGATTGAAAGGGCAATCTTTTCTTCGACGCTCTCCCCCTTTCTTTCGCTTAACGTGTGGTAGGTCATCATCTTTCCAACTGCGATTGCCCCACCGTGCACTCTCTCTAAAAGATTTTTCTTTTCCAGCACCATAAGATCGCGCCTTACCGTTTCAATAGACACCTTAAACTCTTTTGCAAGTTCCGTAGCCGAAACCGCTCCGTTAATTTGAATTTTATCCACTATTAACGACTGTCTTTTATTTGCAATCAAATCCACAAACCTCCACATTTTACGGCATTATACCACATGGGGAATTATAAGTCAAGCGAAATGAAAAGCATATTAAAAAATAAAAATGCAAGGACCAATTCCTTGCATTTTTGATTTATTGATTAAAATTAGTAGCCAACTTTTTCCCAGCAATCAAACGGTGCAGCGAGTTCATCAGATACGAGTACCTGAGTTTTCATGAGCTGTAACATTGAAGAGGGAATTAACGGCGTTACAGGTCCGTGAAGAACAAGACGAGAAGTCATTCTCTGCCACGAAGAGAAAGTGCAGTTAGTTAAAAGTGCGTGTACTTCGATTCTTTCTCTAGCGTTCTTAACGTCGATAGGTCCGATGGTTGCAGCCTTGGGCGGAACGTCTGCTATATAACCAGACTGTCCGAATACGCCGTGCAAGCTGTTCTGTGCAACGGTAAGCGGATGAAGATTAACGATTCTAGCTTTCATGTTAAGCCACTCGTCGATCTGAGCCTTAGTGGGCTCTTTGCTGCCGTCGAATCCTTCGGGGAAGAAATCGGGAACAGGGTCGATAAACGCCATGTGTCCAGTCCAACCGGGTGATGAAGAACAAATGTCTGCACCGCCTTCACCGCAATCGGTGATCATATCGGAATAGCTGCCGATATTCTTAGTGGTGGGATAGTGAACGTTTTCTAAAGGCATACGAAGTTTCTCGTCAATCTGATAAACGAGATATTTAAGCATAGAGTGAGCAAAACCAGCCTGATAGGTTTCAGGAGCGATATTGCCGTCCTGATCTGCCCATTCGTCCATAGCGAAGAGATGAACGTTGCGGCAATCAACTTTGAAGTAGTTGATAAGCTGAGCAAGCGGAATATAAGTATCGGGTTCGGGGTTGCCGAGAATCAAAGTGATTTTCTTGCCTTTTTCCGAAGCTTCTTTAATCCTTGAGAAAAGGGTTGCGATTAGCACGGGGTGGGGATTCATCATAACTTTGATGTTGAATTCGGGGTGCTGATCTGCCTTAGTGTGCTTTTCAAGGTCAGTACCGCTTATTTTGCGGAGTTTTTCACAGATTTCTCTGTCCTTGAAAGGTACGAAGTCTGCCGGTGTGAACTTGAAAGTCGTTGCCGGGTCAAAAATTTTGTTCATATATTTTCTCCTTTAAATATTACTTTCTTTACGTTAAAAAATTGATCTACGATAATTAAGTCTGCGGCGTTGCCCTCTGCAATGTAGCCTTTGCCTGCAAGGTTAAGCGCACGCGCCGGGTTATACGAACCAAACCTAAACGCATCGCAAACCGAACAGCCCATATGCACCATTACGTTAGAGCAAGCAACGTCAAGGGTAAGTCCTGAGCCCGCAATCTCACCTGCATTGTCAAAGTGAAGGTCTGTCGCCTCTTCAAATCCCGGTGGGATAGGTCCGTCGCAAACGAACTGGTCGGCAATAAGAATTAATCTGTCGTCGCCTTTTATCTTGCGAACTAACCTTTGCATATACGGCAGAACGTGAATTCCCATTCTATCGCAAATAAGTTCAGCGTAGATCTCTTTATTATAGTTTACCGCCTCGTCAACGCAAACGCCCCTGCACTCTGAATAGTGCGGTATAGTTCCCGTAGCGTTAGTGTGGTGGGTGGCTATCTTTAAGCCGTAAGGTATATATTTTTCAACCTGTTCGGGGGTTGCTTCGCTGTGAGCAACGGCAAAAATTATGTTGGGAATTTCCTTTTTAACGTCTTTCACAAACTGTTCTATCCCCTCACGTTCGGGCGCAAAACACCATACCTTTGCAGAGTCTTTTACCTTTTTAACTACGTCTATATATTCTTCGCGTATAACTGCGTCTTTCCAAACGTTTTTATCCCTTTCGCAGCCAAAGTTTGGTGAAAGATACGGACCTTCCATATAGAACCCGACGAAGTTTCCAAACTTGCCGTTGTCCCTAGCCTTTAAGATATTATCCGCAGCGTTGATGTAGTCTTCTTTATGTAAGTTGTTGTACAGCGCGGGCAAAACGCCTGTAACGCCGTGTTTAAGAAGATACGCCGAAGTTTCTTCAGGATTTTCGTAAATCCAAAGATTGTCGGCAGCGTGGGTATGGATATCGATAAGTCCTGGACCAACGTAGTTGTTTTCCGCATCAATAATCTCTGCGCCGTCAGGTATAGCAATATCCTTGGCTTTGCCGACTGCTTTGATTTCTTCACCGTCAATCAATATTACGCCGTTAGGAATATAATAATCTTTCATAACGACGATTGCATTTACAATTGCTTTCATCAAAAATTCCTCTTATAACATTGAAACTTGCTATTATTATATAAGGTTTTTTAAGTTTAGTCAAGATAAAAACAAGAAATAATCAAAAAACAACTATTCTTATAAGTTTTCTTATAAGTTTTTGCGACTTTTACAAAACTTGTTCCATTATGATTTAAGGCGTTATAAACGAGCAGTTCAAGGCTCTCGTCAAAACACGCATTTTTGTCAGCAGTTTATTTTTCATATAAACTGCTTGACTTTTCTGCGGTTTTTCCTCTTCCCAAAAATTTCTTCGACAATTTTTGGGATACCCTATTTTCGTTTGGGCTGAGTTGACCGTCTGGTCACGAAGGTCAAATCCCTTTTTGCAGTAAACGCAGAAATGCAAAGTTTAGAAAGGCTTAAATGCCTTTGGGCATTTCCGTTTTATCCCTACCCAAATATTCGTCGTAACCGTTTAAACTCACAATAAAATCCGTTCCATCAAACTCAACGACAGAAGTTGACGCGTTGGTTGCCCAACTTTCATTTAACAAGTTAAGGGGGTCTTTCCATACTTCTTGCATGGCTTTAATCGTTCCGCCGTGAGTTGCAACGACGACGGTTTTGCCTTGGTTTTTTTCCGCGATTTCTTTAAGCGCGGCAACGGACCTATCTCGAATTTGATCTCTTGTTTCTCCGTCGGTAGGGCCGACGTCACCGCCGTTATCGGTGCGCCATTTATTTAAGTCATCTAAGTATAATTCTTCGACTTGGGCAACGGTTAATCCTTCCCACTTGCCACAATAATATTCACGAAGTCTAGCGTCGGTAACAACCGAAAGACCGAGCGCGTCTGCAACGCCTTTTACGGTATCCACGGCGCGAGAAAGATCGCTTGAATACACGGCGTCGATTTTATAGTTTTCCAAAAGGTAATTAGATACCGCTTTTGCTTGAAGTTTACCGACTTTAGATAAACCGATATCGAGTTGACCTGTAAAAGTGCCGTCTTTATTTGAAAGACTAAAACCGTGACGAACAATCAAAAATTTAACCATAATTTCTCACCTATAATACATTGTATCACAATGAAAAATTTAAAGCAAACGCGGACGGCAAAATTTTGCCGTCCGCTTACGTTTGTTTTGTCAAGGCTTTATTATTCACCTAGAATTTCGCCGCTTAATCTCAATATCTCGCCTGCATATTTTCTTTTGCGACGAGCTAACATTTTTTTGTATAAGTAATAGTTTACGGATACCATCAAAATACCCACTAGTCCTATGCCCACACCGATATACTTTAATGCCGCCGCCGAACCTATAACCTGCATTGCAAGACACATTCCCGTGCCGAGAATAAGACTTCCTATCGAGCCGAAAATATACGAGAAAATCTTAGGTGATTTTCTTACCTTTTTATCGAGTGCCTTTAAGTTGTCGGTTTTAGTAACGGGTTTCTCCGAATAATCGTTTATTAATCTTTGTGCGTAAGTTCTGTTTTCCATAACGTCGTCTCCTTTTTTTGTTTACGACCATATTTTAACACACGGTTGTTAAACAGAAGTTAAACACTTATATAAACATTGTAACTTAATCGTTAAGATTTTGTTAAATCAGTTTTGCTTTTCCCTATCTGCGTCTATAAGCTTTTCGCTAAGTTCTATAATTTTCTTGCCGTGGCGCGCTTTTAATCTCTTATACAAAATAGCGTGCAAGGGCTTTGCTAGCGTTGCCACTATCGCGCCGACAGCACCGAGTATTACGCCGAGCAAAGAATTATCCCACTCTAAAACGAAGGTCATACCAAGCCCGAATATAAGAACGCCTATAACACCTAAGGTAAGCGCAACAATCGTCGGTGTATTTTTAACTTTTGCATCAAGTTTTCTCAGTTCTTCCAAAGTGATTTGACGGCTGTCTTTTTCCCTGTACTCGTTCTTTATTCTCTCTATCTCTTTCTTCTCCGCCTCGGTGAGCGCAGAATAACTGTAACTAAATTTTTCGTCCATTATCCGTTTCCTTTTCTCTTAATAGTTTATTGCCCCTAATCGCCATAAATATTCCAAGCGCGATTATCATTATACATACCGCACCACCCGTAAGAGAGTTTGCAAGTTGTGAACCAACACCACCGCCAAAAGTCTGTAAAAGCGCGGTCTGCAACGCTAAGATTGACACGAGTGAATCGGCAAACGATATAGAATTTATAGATTTTACCGTATAATCCTTTGCCTTATCCGCCTTAACGACACTTATTATAACCAGCGTAAGTTTTAAGAAAGCATACGCCGCCATTGCGTAAATCATAAGCCCCGCATAAGCAAAACTCATATCTTTTACGACCATTTGCACAACCGCCGCCGTAAGCGCGAAGTTAAGCGCAACCAAATAAAATCCACAGTTTCTATAAGTCTTATACTGCATAGTAAGACTTTCTTGTTCGCCTAGTTTTCTCTGTTTTGCCGATTTATACACGACCTGACCGCGAATAACGGTTAGCACTATATAGTAAACGGCAAGCGCGCCGTACCACACCGAACGGCTTAAAATGGCGATTACTGCTTGGAACAACGCGTACAACACGTTAAAAATAAACGACCAGATGGCAAACACGAGTTTTCTATACCCGAAGTTTTCCAAGATATCGGCGGTGAACTTGTTCTTTTTTAACGACGCTATAATTCGCTCTTTCATTTTAGGCGCGAATATAATTATTACGTACACCGAATACGCAAGCGATAACGCCGCCAACGCGTAACTTGCGTAGGCAAGAATGCTTTCGCTTTGTTCAAGTATTACCAACGTAAGCGCAAGCGATGCCGTAACGACGGTTATTATTATCGACAACACGCATATTAGCGGTGACGGATTTTTTAGTTTTTCTATTAACCTTTTCATTTTAGTTTCCTTTTGCCACGGTAACGGTAAAAGTACTTCCCTTACCAAGTTCGCTAGTAACCGTGATTTTACCGCCAAGAACGTCCACAACGCGTTTTACGAGCGCAAGACCTAAGCCGTTTCCTTCGCTTGATCTCGACGCGTCAGCCTGATAGAATTTTTCAAAGATGCGTTCCCCAACTTCCTTTTTTATGCCTATACCGTTATCCTTGACAGTAAATGTAAAGTCCTTGCCGTTGTCCTTTAATAAAATTTTTACCGCGCCGCCCTGTTTACTAAACTTTATGGCGTTAGATATAAGATTTGCAAACACCACGTCTAAAAGGTTTGGCTCTGCAAACACGGTTATGTCGTCTATGTCGGTGTCTATTTCAAGTTCTTTTTTCTCTATTGTTTGCTCGTATCTTAAAACGCACTCGCATAAAAGTTCGTTTACCGAAACTTCGGTCTTTTCGGGCAAAATCGTGCGGTTTTCAAGCTTGTTAAGCTTTAATATATCGGTAACAAGAACGGATAAACGTTCGGAAGTTTTGCCTAAAACGTCAACGTATTTTTCTCTTGTCTCTTTATCTAGATTTGGGGCTTTAAGTGCTGATGCGTAACTTTTTATTATTGATAACGGGGTTTTTATCTCATGCGAAACGTTTGAGATAAACTCGCTTTTAAGCATTTCACTTTTAGAAAGTTCACTTGCCATTTTGTTGACGTTTTCCATTATAGCCGCGTATTCAGTAAAAGCGTCTATCCCACTATTTGGATAAATACGGACGGAAAAATCGCCCCTTGCAATGCGTTCGGTCGCGTCGAGAATTTGTTCGGTTGGCGCAGTCACCGTCTTTTTTCTGCGGAAAATATCTATTAGATAAAATACGAGTGCCGAAAAAACTATATACATTACGGTAAACATAACGACGACAAACCTACTTTCAAAAAAGTTGTCAAGGCTGACGTAAATTATTATCCCGAAAGTTACAGTAAAAGATAGCGGCAGAAGAAAAAGAATAAACCCTAAAACTTCGCCCTTTGTTTTTTGCGATCTATCTTTCATTTAAGCACCGCCTTATACCCTAATCCGTGAACGGTCACTATTTCAAACCCGTCGCAAACCGCCGTTTTTTCACGAAGCTTAACTATGCAAACGTCCACCGTCCTTGACGTTGCGGAACTGTCGAACCCCCAAAATTCGTCCATTAACTTAGAACGAGTAAATGTCTTTTTGGGGTAGGACAAAAACTTATATAGCACGTCAAATTCTCTTACGGTAAAATTAAGTTCTTCGCCGTCAACGTAAGCGGTATGTTCGTCAAGGTCAAGCACTAAGTTGCCAACTTCAAGTTTCTTGCTTTTCTTAACGCTTGAACGCCTTAAAATAGCCTTTATTTTAAGCATAAGTTCGTCAACGTCAAAAGGTTTAGTCATATAGTCGTCAACGCCGAGTTTATACCCCAACTGCTTGGACGGCTTGTCGTCCTTTGCCGTTAAAAATATAATCGGGACTTCTTCGTTCACTTCCCTAACCTTTATCGCAAACTGATATCCGTCCATAACAGGCATCATTATGTCGCTTATGATAACGTCAATATCCCCTTCTAAAAATCTCTTTAACCCTTCCGCGCCGTCGTAACATGCGCAAGGATTGTAGCCTTCGCCTTTAAGATATACGCACACAAGCTCGTTAATTTGTCTTTCGTCTTCAACAACTAAAACGTTTATCATAATTTTATCTCCATTATTATAATAACATAAACAAGGCGAATTTTGCACCGATATATTGTAAAAGTTTTGTAAATTTTAATTTGCCATATCTTCACAATTCCATTAAAATGTTCTTCCCATTGTCAAGTTGGGGATTATATCCCCTTAATAAAAAAGATTATAAACCCCATAATATTATTTGCCGACAAATGGAGGATAAAATGTTTAAATTCGACAGGTTATTTTTAACAATGGATAAAAAAGGCGTTTCCACGTATAGACTAAGAGAAGAATGTGGTATTGACAGCAAGACAGTCCGCAGATTAAGAGCAAACCAAAACATAGAAATGAAGACAATAGATAGAATATGTTCTTTTTTAGACTGTAAAATAGAAGACGTAGTAGAGTTTATAAAAGATTAGATTGATTATATACCATTGCTTTCGCAATGGATAAAAAAAGGCAAGTTTTTCGACTTACCTTTTTTTGGAGCTGGTGAGCGGACTTGGGCAACTTTGAACAGCTACCTTTGACGGACTAGCCCTACGGAGCTTTAGCGTAGTAGACGCTGACCTTCAGATGGTTTAGCGTCGCCCATCAGGGCGACAAAAAAAGAAAACACCCTATTTAGGGCGTTTCCCTTAGGGATTTTTTATACAGTATAAAAGACTAACGAAAAATTTTCGTTAGTCTTTCTTTTTTGTCTTGCAAAAACACACGACTTTGCTTGCAAAGTATAGTGTGCTACACTTCATTTATTTAATAGAAGAGAAAAAATCGGATTCTTTTATAATTTTTATATGAGAGCCTTTTTCATTATACTCTATTGCTTTTTTCACTTTTGTTCCGTATGTGCCATTAGAATATGCTTGGCACTCACAGTTCCCAATCATTAAAATATCTGTTGTTTTTTTAACCGAAGTATCTATATTGCCACCTTTTGAAACAATAAATTTTTCAACATCTGGTTTTTGACCATAAGCAAAATTTCCACTTAAACAAACATGTTTACCGTCTACTGAATTGATTTCTTCTTTTAAGCAATCAACAGGGTTTAACATTTCATTTATCATTGTGGTTATATATTCCGCTTCTTCTTTTGTAATTATAGAATCTTCGAGCACTTTATCTAAAATTTCCATTGCTTTATTGAATGGAAAATGGTCTGAAAGATAAATGTTATCATATAACCATTGTCGCAAGTTTTTACACTCGATTTCCGTTATTTCTCCGTCAACAGTTATACCTTTTAAAATGCCGTCCAAAATTTGAGTTGCTAATGTAATCGGTGAAGTTGATACAACATCTAAATATGCTTTTACAACGCCTTGCAATTCAACAATTTCTTCAACAGTAATGACACCATCGTCAATTATTTTATCCATCACGGATATAATATCTGCGATATCTTTTTGGTTATCATAAATAGCAAATTCTTTTTTCCAATTTTTAATAAAATCGACTTCTTCGGTTGATATTTCGTTATCAATAGAAAAACCACGTATTACGCCATAAAATTCACTAATTGCCTTTCTTATAACAGGACTTGCTACAAATTGAGAAAATTCTTTTTCTACGCAAGGTGCATATTTTTTAATTTTTATATCTTTAATATCAATATCGTATTCTTCTATAATAGCCTTGAATAAATCCGCACAAGCACAAGCATCATCGAAAGCATTGTGTTCTGAGTCAATATCAACGCCAAAATATTCGCATAATGTAGACATGCTATAATCTGCAACGGCATAAGAAGGGATATACTGGCGAGCCAAATCTAATGTACAAATATAATACAATTCAGGAATATCAAGATTGTAACGATTTAACGCTTTAACCAATGCGTCCAAGTCTGCCCCAGCAACGTTATGCCCAATAATTACTGCGTTTGTAAAATATTTTTCAATTTCTTTCCAAACAATAGGAAAAGCTGGCTCATTTTTTACTTTATCCTTGGTTATTCCATGAACTTTGATACAAAAATCATCAAAACCGTCTTCTGGGTTAATATAAATATCTTTTTCGGGATAATAAGGTTCTCCATCAGAAAAATTTTCACACATTATACCTATTTGACAAATAGATTTATTTTTATTGTTTGCATATTCAACGTCAAAGTAAGTTACTTTTTCCATTGTAAAACTCCTAAAAATTTGAAAGTGTATATATTATATCAAAAAAACAAATATAATTCAACTTGTTTTATGTGGTAAAAGAAAACTCGCCTTTTCACAAGTTGAGTTTTGCAAATTATTTAATTTAAATCCCCAAGAGTAACGCCCTTTGGATGTTTTCTTTTTTTCTTGGAGCTGGTGAGCGGACTTGCTTCTCTCGAGCCTCCCGCAAAACAGTTCACAGGACTGTTTTTTCGACTTCGTCGAACACGCAACCTTTGGTTGCTCGCTCCTAATTCAAGCCCGCTCTTTGCCTACACATATAAAAATCACCCACGCAAAAGCGTAGGTGATTTTTATGGAGCTGGTGAGCGGACTTGAACCGCTGACCTGCTGATTACGAAATATATCAATCAACTAAAACAAGTTTTTTATTATCTCTAAAATCTTTATATTTCCTATAATTTCTATGTTTTGTAAATGTCGTACTAACTTTTGTAAGTTTTGTAAAATTCAACAATCACTACAAAACACATAGAATTTGTTACACATTTTTTTACACTTTTTATATTAAAGAAGATAGATGGTTTTTACACCACCTATCTTTTTTTTAGTTATTCTTCTTCAACTTCCCTATACACAGTACCTTGTATATAAGGTGTAGGGTTAACAAAAACATTATCAACAACAATTTCTAAATGTAAATGTTCCCCATAACCTATTTCTTCTGGGTGAGTTATCCCTACCACACCTATAATATCATTTTGATTTACTGTTTGACCTACCGCTACTAAACAACTACTTAAAGAACTATAAGTAATGATTGTATTTTCTCCGTGGTCTATCTTAATCATATACCCAAGTGTACTTTTTTCTTGAATATCTAAAACAACCCCATTAAACATTGATTTAACTTGTATACCACTTTCAGTTATAAGGTCTATACCCTTGTGTGATACCCATTGTTTAAGGTATTGATTAAACACCAAACCATTATCATTATAATCTAACCCAAAAGAAGTATATTCAACAGGACATATAAAGTA
>SVHN01000016.1 GCA_015055805.1 Clostridiales bacterium | reverse complement strand
TAGATTTAAGCAAGTGGCAATTAAACACGCCGATATGGCTTTAAATCAGCACGTTAGGAAAGAAGGGACAATAAATCATATTGTTGTACACGACGAAAAAACGGGCGAGTTTATAACTAACTTAAAAGGTCAAGGGTATAGTGAAACGTCGTGCTGGTCACGAGGAAGTGCTTGGGCAATATACGGTTTTATAATTTCTTACGCGCATACTAAAGAGCAAAGATATTTAGATACGGCAAAGAAAGTTGCAAATTACTTTATAAAGAGCATTGAAAAGTCTGATTATTTACCATTGACAGATTTTGATGCGCCAAAAGAGCCTGTTTATCACGATTCGACTGCCGGAGTGTGCGCCGCTTGCGGAATGATTGAGATTGCAAAATATTGTGAAAAGGAAGAACAAGAATATTACTTAAACTCAGCAATAAAAATGCTTAAAGCAATAGAGAAGAAGTGGTGTAATTGGGAAGAAGATAACGACGGTATTTTACAAAACGGAATGGAAGTGTACGGCTCTAAGGCAAGAAATTTAATATATGGCGATTTTTTCTTTACGGAAGCCATATTAAAATTAAAAGACAAAGATTTATTAGTTTGGTAATCAACTTAATATTTATCATAAATCAAAAAGGTCTATCTGCAAAGATAGACCTTTTTGATTATGTTATGCGTCTTCACTAATAATTTTGAATTGTTTCCTATATTTTATAGGTGGCATATTATATTTTTCCTTGAAAATTTTATTTAAGTACGGAAGAGATTCTATGCCGACAAGATTTGCAATCTTTTCAAGTGGATAGTTTGTGGTTTTTAGGTAATACGAAATATAGTTTAGCCTTAAATTTTTAATGTGTTGAGATAACGTCGTGCCCGTTTGTTTCTTAAATGCTTGACAGATGTAAGTTTGGCTATAATTCAATTCTTTTGCGAGAGAAGAAATTCCACCTTGAATATGGTTGTTTTTATTTAAGCAATCTAAAATGCGTTCAGATAGAGAAAGGGTTGAATTGTTACTCTTTTGAATAGGTTGTAAAAATTTTAGGAAAATATTAACGAATAAACTTATTCCGTATCCGCGCTTGATATCAGAATCGTCGTTACGCGTAAAATTGTGAGCAATGTTTTCCAATTCGATAAGTTCAGATATTGAAAAGGTGGCAATCGGCGGAATTGAACTAAGAATTTCTGAAATGTTCTTTTTTCCGTTTAACGTAATAGACAAAACGTTTTCGAATAGCGAACGGGAAATTAATAAATCCCTATGGATTGAATCGTTTATCGTAGAAAAACAATGCGTATCGTTTGGCGTTAAAATAATACAATCGCCGATAGAAAGAATTTGAGTTTCTTGACCGTTCATTGAGTGTTTCATGTTTCCGTTTAGCACGTAAAAAATTTCGTAAAAATCGTGATCGTGCGCATCGCAAACGTTGTCAGAGATTAATTGAGTTGTCACTTCAAGGTTGTCTGGTATTAAATAATAAGACGTTCTTAAAGGTTTAGAAGATGATAATTGTTCCATGTGTATTATTGTACCATCAAATTTTTTAAAGTCAATAACAAAAAGATAAAATAATAGAATAGAGAATTTATGTAGAAGAATTGAATATTGACTAATTTTTATGCCGAGATGTATAATATTTGTGAAAATAATAGTGTCTTTTGTGCATTATAATTAGTGGGCTGTAAAAGGAGAAAAAATAGTGAAAAGGACAAATTTATTAAAAATATTACTACTTTTACTTACAATATGTGCGCTTTTATGCGGAATAGGATGTAAAAACAATAAGGACGAAGAAGTTGGAACAGGTCGCTTTTTAAAGGTTGAAACTGAAAAGACAGAATTTGTTTTTGAAGTTGGGGATACCTATACTACTCCGTTTGCTTATATAGTTGATAGTATTGAAGACCGTGTAGACGGAGTGCCTGTTACAACAGAACTTTATAACCCTAATGGCGATTTGTTAGATAGCGTTGTTCAAGACCAAATAACTGTTAAGTTTGTAAGAACTGGAACTTTTAGCATTGTATACTCGGCAGAAGATGTTGAAAGTTTTACGATAACAAAAAATGCGATATTGATATTTACGTGCCGTATAATCCGCTGGAAGATATTATGCATGGTAATGAAATAGAATTGTCAAATTGCCCATCTTTTGAAATAGACAATGATGGCAATATGATTATTGCTTTTGGGGAACGTTCAAAACAGCCAAAAAGAAAAGATAATAATTACGCCGAGCTGATTGATGGGTGGAAAGATGCATTTGGAGATTTTGAGCCTAAAATTTTAAAAGTAAAAGCCGAGAGTTTGTCAACCTTTGGCAACACACAAACAAACTTTTCGTTTTGTTTTAAGGTTTACAATAAGAATTCAAAAAAAGATTTTGCTGAATTAGTGTTTATTGATTGTAAGGGTATTTCTGTTGAAATGTTCTTTACGAAAAAAAGAAATTGTGAAATCGTTATGTCGAAAATGGCAGATGGAGAAATCTACGTTGGTCTTGATGGATTAGGAATAGACTTTATTTGTTCTTCCATACAAGAATATAATTATTACTGCAGTCAAGATGAAGTGTAGCACACTATACTTTGCAAGCAAAGTCGTGTGTTTTGCAAAGCAAAAAATAAAGAGTAGCAAAATTTTTGCTACTCTTTTAAAATGTGGTAAAAAATCCCTAAGGGACACGCACTTTAGTGGGTGCGTTATTCTGGCGGAGAGGAGAGGATACATCTCCACTTCGTTACGATGGCAAAGCCGAACCAAGTTTCTCTGTCCACACGCCCCATCAATCAAATAAAAAAAGAGTACCATTTAGGCACTCTTTCTTTATTTGGCGGAGAGGAGAGGATTCGAACCTCCGATACGTTTCCGTATACACGCTTTCCAAGCGTGCACATTAGACCACTCTGACACCTCTCCGTCGTTCAGTCTGCTAATTATTCTAATATATTTTAAGAATAATTGCAAGTTAATTTAATGCTCTTTTGTAAAAATATTTTTTTAAAATTTTCATTTACCTATGTACAAATACATTTTTTTATGCTATTATATATATAATGAAATATGTAGGAGGATTTATTTATGACGTGGTTTAACAAACAGAGCCGTCTCGTTCAACTTCTTTTACTTATTATCCCCGTTGTTAACTGGGTGGTTGAAATTGTCGTTAGATGGTCTACTTGGTCGAAGAAAGGGGGTCTTTTAAGACTTATTATTTGTATTCTCGTTACTATACCTAGTGGTATTGCTTTCGGTTTCATCGACTTTATTTGGGTATTGCTGTTTAAGAAATTCTTCTTGCAGTAATAGAGATTTATTAGTGGATAGAGCCCCGATTTTCGGGGCTTTTTTCATTTATATAAAACTTTTTTAAGCCTTTTTCGCTTGATTTTGCTGGCTTTTTTGCGTATTTTTGTGAATTTTAATAAAACACAAGATATTGTGGTTTAATTAAAAAAATTTCCCAAAATATTGTTATAAAACCGTTGACAAGCCGAATATATTGTGGTATAGTAATAAGGCTCACAGAAAAACAAAAGGAAAAAACGGAGGAAAGAAAATGTTTCAGGTAAAAAAGAGAGACGGAAAGTTAGTAGAATTTGATATGTCTAAGATAACTACCGCGCTATCCAAGGCGTTTAACGCAAGGGGAGTGAATTATACGGCAGATATTCTTAACATGTTAACGCTCCGCGTAGCAGCGGATTTTTCAAAGAAGATAAAGGACAACGTTGTCAACGTTGAAGATATTCAAGACAGCGCAGAAGTTGTTCTTATTCAAGCAGGATACGTTGATATTGCGAAAAGTTACATACTTTATCGTAAACAGCGTGAAAAAGTTCGTAACATTAAAGACACTATCGTTGACTACAAGAAGGTAGTTGACGACTATCTTAAAGTTGCAGACTGGCGTGTTAAGGAAAACTCCACCGTTACCTATTCGGTTGGCGGACTTATCCTTTCAAACAGCGGTGCAGTAACGGCAAACTACTGGCTCAGCGAAGTTTATGACGATGAAATAGGTGATGCACATAGGAACGCAGATATTCATATCCACGATCTTTCTATGCTTACCGGATATTGCGCAGGCTGGTCACTCCGTCAACTTATTAAAGAAGGTCTTGGTGGTGTTCCTGGAAAGATTACGTCTTCTCCCGCAGGGCACTTATCAACCCTTTGCAACCAAATGGTAAACTTCCTCGGTATCATGCAAAACGAGTGGGCAGGCGCGCAGGCGTTTTCTTCGTTCGATACCTATCTTGCTCCGTTCGTTAAGGTTGATAACCTTACTTATAAGGAAGTTAAACAATGTATTCAGTCCTTTATCTACGGCGTAAACACTCCGTCTAGATGGGGTACTCAGTCACCGTTTACTAACATTACCCTTGACTGGGTAGTTCCGAACGACCTTGCTGAAATGAACGCAATCGTCGGCGGAAAGGAAATGGACTTCAAGTACAAAGACTGCGTAGAAGAAATGGCAATGGTCAACAAAGCGTTCATCGAGATTATGATCGAAGGCGATGCAAACGGCAGAGGATTCCAGTATCCTATTCCGACTTATTCTATTACTTCTAACTTTGACTGGTCGGAAACCGAAAACAACAAGTTGTTGTTTGAAATGACCGCTAAATACGGTACGCCGTATTTTAGTAACTATATCAACAGCGATATGGAACCGAGTGACGTTCGTTCAATGTGTTGCAGACTAAGACTTGACCTTCGTGAACTCCGCAAAAAATCCGGTGGTTTCTTCGGTAGCGGTGAAAGCACGGGTTCAATCGGTGTTGTAACCATCAACATGCCGAGAATTGCATATCTATCTAACACGGAAGAAGAGTTCTACGACAGATTGAAGAAGATGATGGATATATCTGCTCGTTCACTCAAAGTCAAGAGAGATACCGTAACCAAGCTCTTAGAAGCAGGACTTTATCCCTACACCAAGAGATATCTTGGAACGTTCAGTAACCACTTCTCAACCATAGGTTTAGTCGGTATGAACGAGGCATGTTTGAACGCTAAGTGGATCAAGAAAGACCTTACTCAGAAAGAAGCGCAGAACTTCACCAAAGACGTTCTTAACTTCATGAGAAATAAACTTTCTGATTATCAAGAACTCTACGGCGACCTTTATAACTTGGAAGCAACGCCGGCAGAATCTACGTCGTTTAGACTTGCTAAACACGACAGAAAGAGATATCCCGATATCATTACGGCATCAGACAACGACAATGCGCCTTACTACACCAACAGTTCGCACTTGCCCGTTGGCTATACCGACGATATTTTCTCGGCACTTGATATTCAGGACGATTTGCAGACGCTTTATACTTCAGGTACCGTATTCCACGCTTTCTTGGGTCAGAAACTTCCCGACTGGAAGTCTGCTGCAAACCTCGTTAGAAAGATTGCAGAGAACTATAAACTTCCTTACTATACCATGTCGCCGACCTATTCGGTATGCGCAGACCACGGATATATTGCAGGCGAAGTATACGAATGCCCGACTTGCGGAAAGAAAACCGAAGTTTATAGCCGTATAACCGGTTATTATCGTCCTGTACAGAACTGGAACGACGGAAAGAGAAAAGAGTTTGACGATAGAAAGGTTTATAACATTGAAACTTCTAAATTCGTTGCAAAAGACGTTGACGGTTGCGCTTGCAAAAAGGAAAGCGTTGCTATGCCTGAACTCAACGGCCCAACGTTGTTCACCAGAAACGGTTGCCCCAACTGCAAAACTAGCAAAATGATGCTTGATAAAGCAGGTATTAAGTATTCGGTAATCAATGCGGAAGAGAACAAGGAAGTTACCGTTCAGTACGGCGTTAAAAAAGCCCCCACGCTTTTAGTTCCTAATGGCAATGGTTACGACGCTTACGACAATGCAAGTGAAATCAGAAAATATATAGAGAGTATAAACTAATGTATGACGTTATAGTTATAGGCGCAGGCGCGGCAGGCATGACCTCCGCGCTATACGCTTTAAGGAATAATAAAAAGGTGCTCGTTTTAGAGAGTGAAAGCCTTGGCGGACAGATCGCAAATTCACCAAGACTGGAAAATTACCCTTCGATAAGGGTTATAAGCGGTGAAGAGTTTGCCGATAATCTTTTTAATCAAATAACCGACTTGGGCGCGGATCTTGAAATAGAAAAGGTTGTTAAACTAGAAAAGGGTGAAGATAAGATATTTACCGTTTTTACCGAGTACAACGAGTATCAAGCAAAAACGGTTATTATAGCCGCAGGCGTTAAGCATAAACATTTAAGAACTAAGTCCGAAAGGGACGATCTCGTGGGCAAAGGCGTATATTATTGCGCTATCTGTGACGGTCCGTTCTATAAGGATAAAGAAGTTGCGGTTATAGGCGACGCTAATACTGCTCTTCAGTATTCACTCTTGCTTTCAAGCTATTGTAAAAAGGTTTATATCTACACTCTGTTTGATAAATTCTTTGGCGACAAAGCGCACGTTAAAGCACTTTTAGCAAAAGAAAATATCGAGTGGCGTCCTAACACAAGCGTTACTGATTTTATCGGTGAAGATGAACTTAAAGCAATCGAATATAAAGACGCAGACGGCAGTATTAAAACTCACGAAATTCCTGCTGTATTCGTTGCGATAGGTCAAGTACCCGACAACAAGGCGTTTGAAGAGTTCGTTGATATCGACAAGATGGGATATATTATAGCCGACGAGAATTGCATGACTAAGACCGAAGGCTTATACGTTGCAGGGGATTGCCGAACAAAGGCAGTTCGTCAAGTTGTAACAGCCGTTGCAGACGGCGGCATTGCCGCAACCAACGCTTGCCTTTATATCGACAGTTTAGAAGGTTAATAAGTCTTGCTAAATCAAAAATAAAAAATTAAGTGCGTTTATTCAAACGTTTTACCGTTTTGAATAAACGCACTTTTTATATACTTACCGTTTAACTACGTCACAACTTTCTATTCCGTAATACTTAAAACACTCTATAGCGTTTTGGTCGATAATTTCACCACAAACGACGATTGGTACTGCTGGTGGACAAGACACCGTTACACTCGATAAGATTTTTCCTTTAGCGTCGTCTACTGGAAGATTTTCCGACGGACTAAATAGGGCGTCTTTAAAAGATAGTCCTACTTCTTTGGGTGTTAAAATAGGTGGCTCTATATATACGCTATCTTTTTTTGGAAGAGTTTTTAACGCTTTTTCAAGCACAAAAAGATTTTTCTTTTTAAGTTCAACGGATATCATAAAGACTATGTAATCTTGGTCGTAAAATTCAGAGAAGATATTATACTTTTTAAGATACTCGTTGACTTCATATCCCGTGTATCCGTACTGCTTTGTTGATAGTGTGATTTTGAGCGGTTCTTTTCCAACTAAAGTATAGCCGTGATTAATTAAATTATTTTTTACAAGTTCGACAGCGGTTATAGTATTTTTGAGTTTTTCTCTATACCCGTCTGCTAGATATGCGTTTAAGCCGTCTAGCGATTGAAGTATTAAATAAGATGGACTTGTCGTTCCAAAAAGGGATAGGGCGGTTTGTGCTTGATTTACTAATTCTTTATCGCACGACTTTGATAGGTGTAAATACGCGCCGCCTGTTAAGCAAGAAAGGGTTTTATGCGCCGAATCACAGCACATATCCGCGCCGCAGTCAATCGGGTGCAGAGAACTTTCTAAGAATTTAAGATACGCGCCGTGCGCGTTATCAACTAGTAAAAGTACATTTCTTTTTTTGCACACCAACGATAATGATTTTATATCCACCGTGTTCCCTAAATAATCGGGTGTGGTTATATAGACGGCAAACGGCAGGGTAGGTTTAGAGTCTAAAAACCGTTCAAGGTGTTCTGCCGTGATATTGCAAGAAAGATAAGAGTCGTTTTTTTCGGGATAAATCCAGTCCACTTTAGCGTCCAAGATAGCGCAAGCGGATACCAAAGATTTGTGAGCGTTTCTACCGACGGCAATGGTTTTTGAAAGACCGTGTGCCGCAGCGTGTTTTAGCGCAAGAAAGAGCATAGCCCTTATTGCATGAGAAGACCCTTCGGTCGAATAAAAGGTGTTCGCGCCGAAAAGTTGGCTAGCGTTTAACGTGCTCTCTTTAATAATGCCGCTAGCGTTATATAAACAGTCTGCGCCGTCGATCTCGGTAATGTCAAGATGCTCAAAGCCTAAACGGTGAGAACCTTTATGACCGGGCATATGTAATCGGCAAGTGCGACTTTTATTATACTTTTTAACAAAATCGCAGATAGGCGTTTGCATTATTTTTTACCCTTTAACGTCCTTGAAACGGCTACGGCAATAGCGCACTCCATTCTCTTTCTGAAAAGTTTACAGCCGTATTCGTAAACGCCTGTAACGCTACCCGTCGAGTGGTAAGCGTTTGCCGCGCAACCGCCCGAACAGTAAAGCTTCGCCCAACAGTCCTTGCAATCTTTACGCGCGTAAACGTTGCAGTCCATAAATTCTTTTTGGATAGCGGTGTTATTGATGCCGTTAAATACGTCGCCCAGCTTAAACTTTTCTTCTCCGACGAACTGGTGACAGGGGTATAAGTCGCCCCAAGGCGTTACCGCCATATATTCCGTTCCTGAGCCGCAGCCAGATATACGCTTATAAATGCACGGACCGCCCGTTAGGTCTATCATATAATGATAAAAGGTGAAAGGCTTGCCTTCATTGTCCTTTTCAATCATAAGTTCTGCGAGTTTTTCGTACTGCTCTAAAACTACGGGAAGGTCGTCTTCGGTAAGTTCGTTTACGTCGCCTTTTTGGCAGACTACGGGTTCCATACTTAGTTCGTTAAAACCTAGATCGAGCATGACCTTAATATCTTCTAAGAAGTCGGGGTTTTGGTGGGTAAACGTGCCGCGCATATAGTAGCCTTTGCCGTTCCTTGCTTTAACTAGTTTTTGGAATTTAGGAACGATTTTTTCCCAACTTCCCTTGCCGTTATAGTCGACGCGGTAACGGTCGTGAACTTCCTCTCTGCCGTCCAAGCTTAAAACCACGTTGCTCATTTCTTTATTTGCAAACTCTATAACGTCGTCGTCTATAAGAACGCCGTTAGTGGTTAGGGTAAAGCGGAAGTTTTTGCCCTTTTCTTTTTCAATGCTACGCGCGTAAGACACGAGTTTTTTAACCACGTCGAAATTCATTAGCGGTTCGCCGCCGAAAAAGTCAACTTCAAGGTTACGCCTAGTCCCAGAGTTTTCCACTAAGAAGTCAAGCGCGCGCTTTCCAACTTCAAAACTCATAACCGCGCGATCCCCGTGATATTTGCCTTGACTTGCAAAGCAATACGCGCAGTTAAGATTGCAGGTGTGGGCAACGTGAAGACAGAGTGCCTTAACTACGCCTGCGGTCTTTTCTTTTAGTTTACCTGCCATAGGCGCGAAAGTATCGGGGGAGAAGAGTTTGCCTTTTTCTTTAAGCGCGGTGACTTGCTCGTAACACTCGTTTACGTCGTCAGCCGTGATATCTTCACGGTCCTTATACTTGTCCTTGATAGAATTTAAAACTTGTTCTTTGTCGCCACTTTCATACGCCGCGATAACGTCGTAAGCCACGTCGTCAACAACGTGGACCGACCCTGAACAGATATCCAGCACGATATTGTATCCGTTGGATTTATACTGATGAATCATATCTATCTCCTTATTTATTAGCAGAAGAAAAATACCGCCTTGTTCAGGCGGTATCTATTCAGCGTTTGAAATTACTTGTTTTCCTCGGTCTTTTCGCACTGCTGATTAGCAATACCACAGCTGGTCTTGCAAGCAGACTGGCAAGAAGTCTGGCATTCGCCACAACCGCCATTTTTTGCGCTTTCGCAGAGGTTGCGAGTTTCGATAGTTTCAATATGAGTCATTTTAATATCCTCCGTGTTTTTATATTAACAAACGTATTATAGCATTATACTTATTTAAAGTCAACCGTAACAAAACAAAAAAATTTGTGTTTTTATAAATCGTATCCGCGAAGATAAGTATTAGGTATAGTTTTTGAAAGAATATCCTTAAATTTAAGCACGGTTTGATTGTCTACCGCGGAAAGACCCGATTTAATGCAGCTTTCGCCGTCTTTAAACTTTTGCAAAAAGTATTTATTTGCGCCCTTTATCCAGTTCCCGATCTCGCGAATATTTTCTTGCTTGTGATATTCGGCTATTAAAGTCGTTCTAAATTCATAGTCGGCCGCACCGCTTAAAAAATAATCCACCGACCTTTCTATTTTCTTAGTGTCGTATTCGTCAATCCCGATAATATCGCCGTAAGATTTTCTATCGTTTTTAATATCCATAGCAAAGTAATCGACCAAGCCGTTTTCATTTAGCGACTTAATAAGGTCGGGACGCGTACCGTTGGTGTCAAGTTTAACCTTGTATCCGATTTTTTTAATCTTTTCGATAAATTCGGGCAAGTCTTTTTGCAACGTCGGTTCACCGCCCGACACGCAAACGCCGTCCAAAACGCCCTTTCTTTTTTCAAGGTAAGAGAGTATATCTTCTTCGGGGATAGCGGGGAGTTTATCCGCGTCCATAACCAGCGGGGAATTGTGGCAAAAACCGCATAAAAAATTACACCCACCCGTAAACATGGTGGCGCAAACAAGTCCGTCGTAATCGACAAGCGACATCTTTTCTAAACCGCAAATATGCATGAGATTATCCCCCCTTTAATAGAGTTATTATTAAAAATTCCGCACACTCTTGTGTACGGAATTACTGGTGGAGGCGGTAGGACTTGAACCTATGACCTCTTGCATGTCAAGCAAGCGCTCTAACCAGCTGAGCTACGTCTCCAAAAGCCTTATTTATGTTACCATATTTTTTCTTATTTTACAACTATTTTTTATATAGTCGATAAAAATTTTTAATATTTGCCAACTTGACATTATGATAGTACCCCGTGTATAATGAATTTACAAGGGCTTTACACGATTTTATAAAAGAAATTTTGAGAAAGGAGTTTGTTATGAAAATCGACACCAAGAAAATAGTGCTTTGCGCGCTTTTTACCGCTTTAGTTACTGTTTCAACGATGGTTATTCAAATTCCATCGCCAATGAGTGGTTACGTCAATCTTGGCGACGTTTTCGTGTTGTTCGGCGCGTTCTTTTTAGGGCCTTTGTTGGGCGCGGTGTCGGCAGGGCTAGGTTCAATGATCGCGGATTTTGCGACGGGTTACGCAATTTATGCGCCGGCAAGTTTTCTAATAAAAGCGACAATGGCTGTCGTAGCGGGACTGATTTTTAAGTCCTTTAATAAGCGTACTAAACATGCCGTCGTCGGTGTGATTATTGCAGGGGTTATAGCCGAACTAATAATGGTCGCAGGATATTTCGGTTACAGCGCGCTTATTATGGGCGAAGGGATAGCAGCGGCTGCAAGTATACCAGGAAATCTTATTCAGGGCGCAGTAGGTATAGCCGTGTCGGCAGTACTTTTCGTTGCGTTAAAAAACACTAAGCTGTTTATGGTCGCGTAAAAATAACTTTTTTGATTGCGGTGGGCGTTGACAAACGCCCACCTTTTTGTTATACTAATCTATAACTATAAATAGAGGGGGGGTAAAAATGAAAAAGCGCGTAAGTTTTATTAAACAAGATAGAACTATCATTTCTGAGAAAGTAAAAGAAGCGTTTTCTTCGGTTTTGCCCATAACACTTATCGTTTTAGTTTTGTGCTTTACTATAATTCCTATTGAGAGCGGAGTGTTTTTATCATTTATTTTAGGCGCGGTTTTCGTAATAGTGGGCATGGGACTATTTACCCTTGGCGCAGATACGGCAATGACGCCTATCGGAGAGTACGTCGGCACAACGGTTATGCGCACCAAAAAACTATGGATAATAATTCCCATTTGCTTTTTAGTGGGTGTGCTTATAACTATATCCGAACCCGACTTGCAAGTTTTAGCAACCCAGCTTGCCAACACCATAAATAACTGGACGCTCATTATTGCAATCGGAGTTGGCGTAGGCGTGTTCCTTGTCATAGCGTTTTTAAGGATAGTTTTGAAAATAAAACTGTCGTATTTACTCATAATTTTTTATACGGCGGTATTCGTCTTGGCGTTTTTCGTACCCCAAACCTTTATTCCGCTAGCGTTTGACTCGGGCGGAGTAACCACAGGACCTATGAGCGTGCCCTTCATAATCGCAATCGGTACGGGTGTTGCGTCTATGCGTAGTGATAAGTCGGCAGAAACCGACGGGTTCGGTCTTACCGCGTTATGTTCGATAGGACCTATCCTTTCGGTAATGATTTTAGGAATAATCTATAAACCCGAAAACTTTGAAGTAAGCGCAAACGTCTTTGCAAACGTAGGGGATTCGAGAGAACTTGTTTACGCGTTCGCAA
The DNA here is from genome assembly GCA_015055805.1 of Clostridiales bacterium. GTDB lineage: Bacteria > Bacillota > Clostridia > Christensenellales > Borkfalkiaceae > UBA1259. The sequence goes on along the minus strand of SVHN01000016.1, from coordinate 10,568 downwards.
AACAGTTGCCGCACTACCTTATGGAAGTCGGTATAGCACTTCTTCCGATAGTGGCGTTTTTCTTTATATTCAAACTGTTCGGGCAAAAAATCTCTTCGGCGGAACTTGTAAGGATTATAATAGGCGTGCTTTATACCTACCTTGGCTTAGTGCTTTTCTTACTTGGCGTAAACGTAGGGTTCTTGCCTGTCGGAAGTTATTTAGGCTCGTCAATAGGTGGGTTAGACTTTAACTGGATAATCGTTCCTATCGGTATGGTTATCGGCTACTTCGTAGTAGCGGCAGAACCAGCCGTTCACGTCTTGACTAAGCAGGTTTACGAAATCACTTCGGGCGCAATCCCCAAAAAGGCGTTACGGTTCAGCCTTATGATAGGCGTTGCGGTATCGGTAGGGCTTGCTATGTTAAGAATATTATTACATATCCCGATCTTGTACTTTTTAGTGCCGGGGTACTTGATAGCAATAGTTTTAACTTTCGTCGTACCCGATATATTTACGGCAATAGCGTTCGACTCGGGCGGCGTTGCGTCAGGCGCAATGACGGCAAGTTTTCTTCTGCCGCTTGCATTAGGCGTGTGTTCGGCAGTTGGCGGAAACGTTGCGACCGAAGGGTTCGGCGTAGTTGCTATGGTTGCAATGACACCGCTTATAACTATTCAGATATTAGGGCTTGTGTATAAACTAAAAACACAAAAACTCAAAGCAAAAGAACAACCAGCGTTGGATTTTGCCGACGACGAGATTATCGAGTAAGGGGGTGGAATTATGTTAGGCTTAAAACATTTAATGGTAATAACCAAGCGTGAATACGCAGAACAGTATCTAGACTTTTTCCACCGCCACGGAGTAAACGGCGTGGTAGGAACGCTGTGTAACGGTACGGCAAACGACGCGATATTAAGCACGCTAAGTCTAGAAGATACCGAAAAGGTAATGTTTAAGACTATGATAACCGAAGATAAGGTCGGCGACATAGCAAAGGGGCTACTGAACGAAATGAATATCGGCGCAGCAGGCAACGGAATAGCGTTGTTCGTGCCGATAGACGCAATAGGCGGAAATTCTTCGTTAAGATTTTTCGTGGGGGATAATAAGGTAGAAAGAAAGGAGAAAACAGAAATGGCTGAGAGCAAATCCGTTCTTATAATAAGCGTAGTGGATAAAGGATATACCGACGTGGTAATGGAAGCGGCGCGCGGCGCAGGCGCAGGCGGCGGAACGGTGGTTAGAGCCAAAGGCACGGGCTCGGAGATCGCTAAATTTTTCGGCGTGTCCATAAGTGAAGAAAAAGAAATGGTCTATATCGTTGCATCTAGAAAGGGTAGGGACAATATTATGCGCGCAATAATGGAAAAAGCAGGCGGTAAGACCGACGCGCACGGCATAATTTTTTCGTTACCCGTTGACGGTGTTATAGGAATAAGACAACTGGAAAGTATCTAACCATGGAAACGTTAAAAAGCGATTACAGAACAGAACTTAATAGAAACGGCGTGATAGCGTTCGTGCCGGGCGGTAATAGTATGTGGCCGATTTTAAAAAATCGCGGTCAATCGGTAATCGTAAAGGTTAAGACCGAACGTCTAAAAGTTTTCGACGTAGCCTTTTACGAGCGAAAAAACGGCACGTTCGTACTTCATAGGGTTATGGAAGTAGTGGACGGCGGTTATATAATGCTCGGCGATAGCCAGTTTGAGAAAGAACGCGTCAAGGAAGAACAGGTCTTTGGCGTTATGCAAGGTTTTTACCACGGCAAAAAATACGTCGAGACTACTTCGCCAAAATACCTTAAAAAGGTAGAGAGATGGCACGCAAGAAAGCGCAGAAGAAAGATTAAACTTAAAGCCTTTTATTTTACTCAAAGGGTTAAAAATAAACTAAAACGAATTTTTTCTAAAAAAGGAAACTGATAATGACTGATTTACAATGCCTTGGTAAAAACGCAAAGCAGGCGGCGGCAAGTATCGCTAGATTAAGCGAGAATACTATAAATAAAACGCTAATGACAGCGGCAAAATTTTTAAGGGAAAACGCCAAGTTTTTGATCGAAGAAAATACGGCGGATATTGATGCTGCTCGTAGTAAAGGCATGACCGACGCCTTTATTGATAGACTTACACTAAACGAAAAAGTCATAGACGGCATGGCGGTCGGCTTAGAACAGGTCGCAGGTCTAAAATCCCCAGTCGGCAAAGTCTTATATAACCACGAAAACGACGAACAGGGAATAAGCGTCGTGAAAAAGGCTGTACCGTTCGGGGTTGTCGGCATAATTTACGAATCGCGTCCCAACGTCACCGCTGATGCTTTCGCGCTGTGCTTTAAGACGTCTAACGCCGTTATCTTAAAGGGCGGCAGCGACTCGCTAAGGTCAAACGTCGCAATAGTAAACGTTTTGAAAAAAGCCCTTGGCGAGTGCGGTGTAGATAAGAACGCTATATCGATTATTGAAGATACTTCAAGGGAAACTACCGCAGAGTTTATGCGCCTTAATAAATACGTTGACCTACTTATCCCAAGGGGCGGCGCATCGCTTATTAAAGCAGCGGTAGAAAATTCGACCATTCCTATTATAGAAACAGGCACGGGTAATTGCCACGTTTACGTCGATAAAAGCGCGGATTTAAATATGGCGGCGGAAGTAATTTTTAACGCCAAAACCCAACGTTATAGCGTTTGTAACGCTTGTGAATCTTTGGTCGTTCACTCGGCGGTCTTGGAAAAAGCTTTGCCACTTATCGCCGCAAGATTAAAAGAAAAAGAAGTGGAGATAAGAGCGGACGAACGCGCTTATAGAGTATTGAAAGATTATCCGTTTATATCGACGGCAGCAGAAGAAGATTTTTATACCGAGTATGGCGGAGCAATAATCTCGGTTAAAACCGTTGACTCGGAAGACGAGGCAATAGCCCACGTCAACGAACACAGTACCCACCACTCGGAATCTATTATAACTGCGGATAACGAGGCGGCGGAAAAATTCTTGAACGCCATAGATTCTTCGTCAGTTTATCTAAATGCATCAACTCGCTTTACCGACGGTTTTGTGTTCGGTCTTGGCGCAGAGATAGGCATAAGCACCCAAAAACTTCACGCCCGTGGTCCTATGGGATTAGATGCCTTAGTAACTTCTAAGTATTACGTAATCGGCAACGGCTCTGTTAGAAAATAACAAATACTGATAAAAAAGGACACGTTTAGTGTCCTTTTTTAGATTTTGTGTTAAAAATTTTCAAAAATTTTGTTTTTACTAGGCATAAACGATTGACTTTAAAGTATAGCGGTTATATAATATGATTGAAAATTGAAGAGATTTTCAAATACAACTTAATATTTTATTGTTGCTTTTAACAATGAAGTTAAGTCAGGTCGCGCCCAAGGCGTAAAGGACTAGTGGCGCAAAGGAGGTAACAATGAAAAAATTCTTCAAGAACTGCGGAAAGTTGTTTATTGATATGGACGTTAATCAGCTTATGATGATGGCAAGAATCAACAACCTTTAATCCCGCGAAAAAAGAAAGGGAAAAACTTTCTTTTCAGGTACTTCTAACCAACGGTGGTTAGGGGGCTTTTTTCTTTTTAAACGGCTTTTTTCCTTAAAAAATTGCTTGTGCATTTTTGCTCAATCGGGTTTATTAGGTTATTCATATAATAGTTATAGAGTTCATTTGTGTTCATTTGTGCGTAAATCAAGGGGTAAAAATGTATTGTTTATATTATAAGTAATAAATTTTTTAAAAACAGTTAAGCGGTTAAAAACTGCTTGACGATAAAGTTTATTTTAAGTATAATCATAATGAAGAAAATTAGTAGTGGGGTGCTTTAATGCGAGAACAGTATTACAAGAAATTAAACGGCGGCACGGCGGAAGAAAGGCTTTCTGCGCTTGCTAATCTTATTAAGCTTGAAGACAAGCCCGTTCGCCGTGACAATGATGCAAACAATCATATACATACCATATATTCTTTCTCACCCTATTCGCCGACGAAAGCGGCTTATATGGCGTATAGAGCAGGACTTACCAGCGCAGGTATTATGGATCACGACAGCCTTTCGGGTGTTGAAGAATTTAAGAAAGCTTGCGAAATTGTTGGGCTTGGTTCGACTTGCGGTGTAGAAGTTAGATGTAAGTACAACAAGGGGTTTGGCAAGATGAACCACCCCGACCAAGCGGAGTGTATTTATATGGCAGCGCACGGTATTCCTGCGCAGAACGTTAAAGCGTTCAACGCTTATCTTGCGCCTTACCGTAAAAAGAGAAACGAACGCGACGCCGAGATGTGTAAGCTCATTACAGGTAAGTTCGGTAAGTTTGGTATTGAATTAGACTTTGAAAAGGACGTTCTACCTTTATCCGAATCGCACGACGGTGGTAGCGTTACCGAAAGACATCTTCTTTACGCTCTGGCTGTAAAGCTCGACAAAAAATTCGGCAGAACGCCCGAACTTATCGCTTTTTTAGAAAACGATTTAGGACTTAAAGTTTCCGATAAAATCAAAGCGTTCTTGCTCGATAAAGAAAACGAACATTTCCTTTACGACCTTTTGGGTGTGTTAAAGGCTGACACCGCTTTCTTCTATATCGGCGCGGACGAAGAAATGCCCGATGCAGAAGAATTCGTTAAAAAAGCCAAAGAGTTTGGCGCAATCCCTGCCTACGCTTATCTTGGCGACGTTGGCGACTCGGTTACGGGCGACAAAAAGGCGCAGAAGTTTGAAGACGATTTCTTGCCTGAACTTATAAAAGAAATCAAAAAATCAGGATTCCTTGCTTGCGCGTATATGCCGACGAGAAACACGCCTAGTCAACTTCAAAGACTTGGTAAAATGCTCAAAGAAAACTGCTTGTTTGAAATTAGCGGTGAAGACGTAAACTCACCCCGTCAAAAGTTCGCATGCGCTGCACTTGCACTACCTGAGTACGCGCATTTAATAGATTCAACTTGGGCACTTATCGGGCACGAAGCAATTTCTTCCGAAAAGGGTGTTGAGTACGGTATGTTCTCTAAAAAGAGCATTGAAGAAACCCCTGACCTTTACGAAAGAATTAAAAAGTTCGCAGCAATCGGTCATAAAACCGTAAAATAAAAAAGTAAACAAAAAAATAATAAACAATAATATAGGAGATAAAATTATGAGTTCAATCAATTTAAACGGAAAAGTAGCAGTAGTAACCGGTGCAAGCCAAGGTCTTGGCGAAGCACTTGCTCAGCGTCTTGACAGCGAAGGCTGCAAGGTTGCTGTTTGCGACATTAACTTTGACGGCGCACAGGCTGTTGCATCTAAACTTAAAGACGCAATGGCACTCGCTGTTGACGTTACTAAGTACGATCAGTTAGAGGCTGCTGCAAAAGCAGTTATCGAAAAGTGGGGCAAAGTTGATATCCTTATCTGCAACGCTGCAATCGTTAAGAGTGGAGATATCTTCAATCTTTCACCCGAAGCGTTCGGCTTGGTTACCAACATCAATCTTAACGGATACTTCAACACCGTTAAAGCGTTCGCACCTTACATGTTAGAGGCTAAGAGCGGTAGCATTATTCAAATCAACTCTAAGTCTGGCAGAAAGGGTAGTTTCAAAAACGGCGCGTATGCTGCAAGTAAGTTCGGTGGCGTAGGTCTTACTCAGTCCTTGGCTCTTGAATTTGCTGAAAGCGGCGTAAGAGTAAACTGCATTTGCCCCGGCAATCTTTTGAACTCTCCGCTTTGGGTAAACAGTCTTTTCAAACAGTATGCTGCTAACCAGGGCATAACCGAAGAAGAAGTAAGAACCAAATACATCAACCAAGTTCCTATGAAACGTTCTTGCGAATACAAGGATATCGAAGACGTTATGGTATTCCTTGCATCTGATTATTCAGGTTACATGACCGGACAGGCTATAAACGTTACTGGCGGACAGCAAATGTAAATAAGGGTTTATCTACGGCGTGTGGCGTCGTTTACTGAAAAAGGGATTTGACCTTCGTGACCAACAAGGTCAACTCAGTCCAAACCCTTTTTCGAGCCTAGCCACACTTGTATCTAACCCCTTATTACATAAGGGCTTATATACTGCGCAATACTGTGTCAAGTATCAGTTTTACTCGATTGTGTACGTAAAAGTACACGCACTTCGTAAAACTTCACTTTCCTTGTCTTGCTTGTATCTAACCCCTTATTACATAAGTGATTATATACTACGCAATACTGCGTTGTGTTCCGTGTTGCTAGGGTTGCGTACAAGAAGTACGCGCCCCGTCGCAATACTCACACGCCTTGTCTTGCTTGTATCTAACCCCTTATTGCATAAGTGATTATATACTACGCAATACTCACACACCTTGTCTTGCTTTTATTTAATCCCTTATTATATAAACTCAAAATTAAAAAACTTTCTTAACGGGCGAACGGCGTTCGCCCGTTAAAACAAATTATAAAACTCATCAAGGAGGTAACTGTATGAACTTTAACTTAATGCACCCTGCGGAACAGATCGTTTTGCTCATAAACAGAGTATATCAAAAAGGACTTACGACCACTTCTGGTGGTAACCTTTCTATTCTTGATAGCGAAGGTAATATTTGGATAACTCCGTCGGGTATCGATAAAGGCTCTCTTACTCCGTCCGATATCTGTAAGGTTTTACCTGACGGTACGGTTATAGGTAAGTATAAACCGTCGGTTGAACTTCCTTTCCATAAACTTGTATACGAAACTCGTGCGGACGTATCGGCAGTTTTACACGCGCATCCGCCGGCACTTGTCAGTTACAGTCTTATCCGTCAAATTCCCAGCATAAACATTATACCTACACCACACCAAGTTTGCGGTCAAGTTGGTATTGCGCCTTACGAAGTCCCAGGTAGTGACGCTTTGGCGCAGAGAATCGTTAACGAAATCAAAAAAGGATACAACGCCGTCATTATGGAAAACCACGGTGTTATAACTTGTGCGGATAGTTTATTCGAGGCGTTTAAGCGTTTTGAAACCCTTAACTTTGCCGCATCAATCGGTATAACCGCATCTATCCTTGGAAAACCCGAAAGTCTATCCGACGAGCAGATAGAACTTAACAGTAGAAAGGGCTTAACGTCGCTCGGTGAATTTATTCCCACAACTTTTAGTTCGGAAGAAAGAAAACTTCGTAAAGAAATGTGCGCGCTTATTCACCGCTCGTACGACCAAGGACTATTTACTAGTACGCAGGGAACGTTCTCGGTACGCTTGAACGACAATTCTTTCCTTATCACGCCGTACGGTGTTGACAGAAAGTATATTGAACCCCAAGATATCGTTAGGATTGAACATAACTGGAGAGAGGCGGGCAAGAGTCCTAGCCGTTCGGTAGGTCTTCATAAACTCATCTATGACGAACACCCCGAAATTAATGCTATAACCGTTGCTCACCCAAAACATTTGATGGCGTTCGGCGTTACGCATACCCCGATTGATTCAAGGACTATTCCCGAATCGTACATTGCAATGCGTGATATTAAACGCGTTCCGTTTGGTACTAATATCGTCAATCCCAAAAAGATATCCGACGAAATATCGCCGTCGTCCCCCGTCGTCTTGGTTGAAAACGACAGCGTTATAAGTACTGGTAACTCGCTCATCAATGCGTTTGACCGTCTTGAAGTTGCCGAGTTTACCGCAAACACTATTATTCACGCAAAGATGATAGGCGATATAGTCATGATTTCCGACAAGGAAGTTGAAGACATTAATATAGCTTTTCATTTAGAATAAAAAACAAAAAAGGAAAATTTAATTATGAAAAACACTATTAAAGATTTAATCGACATTTCTCAGTATGCAGGTAGTCGTGCTGACTATACTCAGGGCGGCGGTGGAAATACTTCCGTTAAGAACTTTGAAAACGGCGCAATGCTTATCAAGGCATCGGGTTATAGGCTCGTTGATATCAACGAGAACACCGCGTTCGTTGCAGTTGACAAAAACAAAATCGAAACCTACTACAACAGCGTAGATTTATCGGTAGAAAAAGACTACGAAAAGGAAAGCGCAGAAGTTTCCAAAACGTCTGTCATAGCTATCGACGGTATGGCAACTCTTCGTCCTAGCGTTGAAGTTGGTTTCCACGCTATACTTAAAAAATACGTTATCCATACCCACTCGGTATATGCTAACCTTTTGACTTGCAGTCAGGAAGGCGAATCTCTCGCTGCAAAACTTTTCGGCGAAAAAGACTTTGGATTTATCTTCTTGCCCTATATCAACCCCGGTTTTGAACTTACTCTCGCTATGAAAAACAAAATCGACGAGTACGTTAAGGCTACTGGTAAATATCCCGAAGTTATCTTTATGAAAAACCACGGCTTGGTTGTAACTGGCGATTATATCGATAGGGTAAAGGCTGTAAATACCGACGTAAACGAAACCATTAGAAACTACTTCGGCTTAGCCGACGATTTTAGAACGGTAACTCTCGTTGCTACCGATACAGGCTTTAAGAGCCAAACCAAAATCGTTACCGATTTCGTTAAGGACAATAAACTCGACAAAGCAGTTTTGGACGAAACGCCCTTATATCCCGACCAACTCGTTTACCTTAACAATATCTTAGCGCACTCGCCCAACACTATGGTTGTTGCTGATGGCACGGTATACTATAATACCGATATCAAGCAGGCAACTACCTTAGAAGAAACTCTCGCTGCATATCTCTTCGTTGTAACCACCGTTAAAAAGGCAGGTCTCACCGTTTCCACAATGAACGAGAAAGAAGTATACTTCATTAACAATTGGGAGGCAGAGAAGTATCGCCGCTCAGTAAAATAAGTGATTATATACGGCGTGTGGCGTCGTTTACTGAAAAATGGATTTGACCTTCGTGACCAACAAGGTCAACTCAGTCCAAACCCTTTTTCGAGCCTAGCCACACTTGTATCTAATCCCTTATTTACAATGAGTGATTATCTACTGCGCAATACTGTGTCAAGTATCAGTTTTATTCGATTGTGTACAGAAGTACACGCTAGATAAATATAAAAAGTTAAACCCTTGGGAAGTCCCAAGGGTTTTTCATTGTTTTGTGGCTAATCGTCTATTCCCAAAAGGAAATCAGCAGAAACGTTGAAAAATATTGCAATCTTAAAAATAGCTTCGGCAGACGGTTGTTGTTTTCCTGTTTCCCAATAACTCACAGATGCATTGCTTATTTTTAAAAGTTCAGCAAGTTGATTTTGTCCAATCCCAGCTTCTTTTCTAAGATATCTAAGTTTTTCCCCGAATTCTTTTATATCAAAATTTTTCATACAAATATTCTAACAATAATTAGAGTGGTTTACTTGACTTCTAATTATAATTAGAATATAATTTAAATTAGAAAAATATTTGTAGCAAGTGTATTGGATTTGTTACACAAGGAGAAAACGTATGAAAAACAAATTATTAAAACTTTTAACGTTGTTGCTATCAATTTTGACGATAGCATGTTTCGCGTTCGCATGCACGCCTGATAATGGCGACTTGAACGGCGGTAGCGGAAACGGAGAGCAAAATCAAGAGATTGACGACAGTAAAGAAAACGGCAACGAAGAGAATGGTGGTAAAGAAGATGATGGCGAAGATAATGATGGGGACGAAACACCAGAACATACTCATTCTTATGTTTTGAAGTACGACAGCAATAATCACTGGGAAGAATGCTCGTGTGGTGATAAGAAAAATTCTGCTGTACATAGCGGTGGCACGGCTACTTGTGAAGAAAAAGCAATATGTAAAGATTGTCATACTGAGTATGGCAGTGCGTTAGGACATAATTATGGCGAGTGGATATCAAATGGTAATAATCAGCACATAAAAACTTGTGCAAACGACAGTAGTCACGTTATAACTGAAAACTGTTCAGGGGGCACGGCAACGTGCTTGGCAAAAGCGATATGTGCAACTTGTGAACAAGAGTATGGCGAATTAGGTGACCATAGCGGTGGTACGGCAACGTGTACGGAAAAAGCAACGTGTGAAAATTGTCATACTGAGTATGGCAGTGCGTTAGGACATAATTATGGCGAGTGGATATCAAATGGCAATAATCAGCACATAAAAACTTGTGCAAACGACAGTAGTCACGTTATAACTGAAAATTGTTCAGGTGGCACGGCAACGTGTACGGAAAAAGCAACGTGTGAAAATTGTCATACTGAGTATGGCAGTGCGTTAGTCACGTTATAACTGAAAACTGTTCAGGTGGCACGGCAACGTGCTTGGCAAAAGCGATATGTGTAACTTGTGAACAAGAGTATGGCGAATTAGGTGACCATAGCGGTGGTGCTGCAACTTGCGAAGAAAAAGCAACGTGTGAAAATTGTCATACTGAGTACGGCAGTGCGTTAGGACATAATTATGGCGAGTGGGAATCAAATGGCAATAATCAGCACATAAAAACTTGTGCAAACGACAGTAGTCACGTTATAACTGAAAACTGTTCAGGTGGCACGGCAACGTGCTTGGCAAAAGCGATATGTGCAACTTGTGAACAAGAGTATGGCGAATTAGGTGACCATAGCGGTGGTACGGCAACGTGTACGGAAAAAGCAACGTGTGAAAATTGTCATACTG